>JAESPV010000024.1 GCA_016765495.1 Desulfocapsa sp.
CGCAGTTTTTCGAAATTCAATCTTGCTGCCAAATTCACAGTTTAATCATAATTGGTTGCTACAAATCCCGCTTGCCCCTGATTGTGACCGTTCGGCTACTAAATGACCACATCACGAATAACAACAAGGGAGATTGTTGATGAAAATGCAAACTACACGTAAGCTCAATAGAAAAAGTTTTGATGCAACAAATATGGTAGAACAATCTAGAGTTAGCACTCTTTATAAGTTATTTTTCCTTGTCTTACTTTTTGCAGTAGTCCTACCTGCAACTAGTAATGCTGAGGATTGTCAACCAGAAAAATGGTGCTCAATGGTTTCTGGAACCACAGATACTCTGAATGATATATGGGGGTGCGATTCAAACAATGTTTTTGTTGTTGGCGAACATGGTAGTATTCTACATTATAATGGAACGTCTTGGAGTTCAATGAGTTCTAATACCACTATTTCTTTAACTGGTATTTGGGGCAATAATTGTAATAATATTTTTGCTGTTGGTGGTGGTAGTTTTCTGACACCAGGAATCACTCTTCATTATGATGGTAACGAGTGGTCCCCCATGCCATTAACCATTAACGGATCTTTATCTAAAATTTGGGGTGTTAATAGTGGAAATGATATATTTATTGTAGGTGCAGAGTCGACTAGTGGCCTCGTTCTTCGTTATGATGGTAACGAGTGGTCAAAGATGGAGACTGGGTATGGGATAATTGCACTGGACGGTGTATGGGGTGACAGTAGTAGTAATGTTTTTGCTGTTGGGTTAGGTGGTATCTACCGTTATAACGGTAATACTTGGACAGTAATATCAACACCCTCAACGGATTTTATGTTTGCTGTTTGGGGCAGTAGCGGAAACAATGTTTTTGCAGGTGGCTATTGTGGAACTATCCAACATTATAATGGTACCTCGTGGACAGAAACAAGTTTAGGGTTATGCAGTGGAGTATATGGATTATGGGGAGGTGGGGCTGATGATGTTTGGGCAGTAGGACACGGTGGTCGTATATTTCATTACAACGGTGATATCTGGTTTGAGGATACTTCGGGAACTACTAATTTTTTAAGTAGTGTTTGGGGAAATAGCAGTAACGGTATATTTGCAGTAGGAGCTATGGTACAATTTTGCATAGGTTTCAGCCTACAAATCAAAGCTCATTTCCTTGGACAATGTTTTTACAGACAATTACTATAGATCGTTCAAATAAGTAACAAATCGGGATAACCTACGGCAAGGAGAATGGGGTCGGACCAATCTAACTGGCTGAATTAACAAAGAAATAATAGGGGACAGACCACGATAAAATAATTACAAAATCAAAATGAATCAAAATGTTCAAAATGGGGTCGGACCAAGCTAACTGACTGAATTAACAATATATGAGATCTAAAAAGAGTCTGTTTCTGCTCTTAAACAGCCCTTTTTGATACCCAAAAGGCTACTTTAACTCAATTCAACCAAGCTAACGCGAACCGAAAATGCACATATCCTATTCTCCTCATCCAATCTGCTGCAACTCATTCCATCCGGGTCATCCTAAAAAGAGTTTGCAAAAGAATACCTTTAGTGTTTCAACAGGTTACAAGCAAACCCCATAGAGTCCCAGTGACGCGGTTCCTCTGGGGGCTGCNGCTCAGTTCAACAACATTTTATCAATCATCCCGCGGTTGCTTCAGAAAATCACGGTAACATGAAACTCTGGTGTAGAATTTTAATTCGAAGTTTTTCTGGGGCGGGACGAATGATAAAACGCTCTTGGTTAAATAATACTCCGTTGACATCAATAATCCGAAAATGTATACTCTAGACAGACTAGCCGTATCCAATCATTCAAAGGGTGTCACCATGATAGAAAACCATTGGCAGCTTCAAGAAGCAAAAAATAAATTCAGTCGTTTAGTTGAGAAAGTGCAACATGAAGGCCCTCAAGTTGTTACCAAGCATGGAAAAGATGTAGCTGTTGTGCTTTCAGTTGAAGAATACAGGAAATTAATAAAACCCAAGAAGAACTTGGTAACTTTTTTTCAAAACTCTCCTCTCGCAAATACTACGTTAGATTTAAATAGAAACAAGGAACTGCCAAGAGACATTGAGCTATGAAATACTTATTAGATACCTGTGTTCTTTCTGAATTAATCAAGAAAAACCCCAGTCCCAAAGTCATTAAATGGGTTTCAAAAATTGATGAAAACAATCTGTTTCTTAGTGTTCTAACTATCGGGGAGATCCACAAAGGTATTGAGAAACTACCTGAAAGCAAAAAGAAAGACAAATTACACCAATGGGTAAATTATGATCTCAAAGAAAGATTCAGGAATCGAATAATTGGCTTTGATCTTAAAACAGCAACCGTTTGGGGACAAATACAAGCTCGCTCAGAATTATCAGGAAAAGCTATGCCTGTAATAGGTGGTCAGATTGTTGCCACTGGCATTTCTTATGATCTTACTGTTGTAACAAGAAATACAAAAGATATGGAAGTTAGTGGCGCAATTTTGCATAACCCTTGGAACAATATTCATAAACCCAAGAGTATATGAATAAAAGAAACAGGCTAACAAAAAAATGCACCTGACTGGCTCACACGCGCGATTCTCGGATGTNATTCCAGCATATTGCTACGCACAAAGTTGGTATATTAATCCATGGCCAGCCGGTGATTTTAAACGTTATGTGTGAGAAATGAGAATATAAAATGGACTTTTCTCCAATTATAAGTCAATTCATAAAGAACTTTTGGTATCTAATCGCTCATGAACCCGATATTTCCTGATGCCCAGCCCTATGACACATACCTGTTGATCGTTGTTGCAGTCCTGATCGTCTGGCAGAAACGTAATAATATGTTGAAAAGACAAGGTGCTGTAGTGGAAGTGATTCCGCATTGAAAGGCAGCCGATGGCTAAATCGACGTTAGCTATATATTCAAACGAAAACTAATATGAATGGTTTGGTTGCAAAAGCTATAGCAATTTGGATATTAATTGCAGCAGGAGAAATAATAAATGGAAATTTCCGCGTCAGATTCCTGCATAGAAGATATGGAATAAACCGTGCCAAGAAAATTAGTTTCTTCACCGGGATCACAATAATCTACACGATATGCTGGTTCACGCTACCATTAGTCAATCCCTCAAACTTGCAAGACTGTTTCTTAATTGGTCTAATCTGGATGCTCTTAATGCTATGCTTGGATATTTACTTTGGAAGGTACGTATTCCGTTTCAAATGGATTAAGATCGTAGAGGACTTCGATCTAAGAAAGGGTAACCTACTTGGTGTAGGCATGGGATTGCTATTTCTCTGTCCGACTATCATATATCTGCTGACTTGAAGCAATACCGGTTTCTAATAAGTGAGACCCAACAGGCTAACAAGGCTTAATACAGCCGACGCAAAAAGATGCGCGGCTGATTAGCGGCGTTGGAAAGCCTTATGACCAGACCAATCATTTTGGGTAATTTTTTACATACTCAACCATTTTATTTTGACATAATGTCGGTTAAATTGATTTTAATATAGAAAGAGTCCAGAGTTTATATGGAACAAAGAAAAAAACTCCTTTTAATTGTAAGCTTGGTTCTAATAACAGGTTTTGTAACAACAAGCCTGACAAGTTATTATATCTCAAGATCATCCTTAAGAGAAGAAATTATAAATAGCGAACTCCCCCTTACCAGTGACAATATTTATTCAAACATTCAAAAAGACATTCTTCGCCCTGTTTTTATTTCTTCAACTATGGTCACAAATACTTTTCTTAGGGACTGGGTAATAACTGGAGAAAAAGATAAAAGCAAGATCATCCACTATCTCGCGGAAATTCAGGAAAAATATAATACTGTCACAAGTTTCTTTGTCTCTGAGCAAACCAGGATATACTACCAGACAAATGGAATATTAAAAAAAATCAGCCAGGGAAATGAGCGTGATAAATGGTATTTCAGAGTACGCTCCATGAAGTCCGATTATGAAATTAATGTTGATCCTGATATGGCCAACAATGATTCAATGACCATTTTCATTAACTACCGGGTATTTGATTATAACCATAAATTTATCGGGGTAACCGGTGTAGGGCTTACGGTAGGTGCAGTTAAAGGCCTTATTAAAAAATACCAGAAGGATTATGACAGAGAAATTGTTTTCATTGATAAGCAGGGCAGGATAAAACTCTATGGATCCAATATTTTTGAAAAAGTAAAAAATATTGCCGAGATTAAAGGCCTATCAGCCATTGCAGATAAAATCTTATCAACTTCAAATGGTCATTTCATCTACAAAAGAAATGGACAGATTTTTCATTTAAACACAAGATATATACCGGAATTCAAGTGGTATTTACTGGTTGAAAAAACAGAAGAAAAAGCTACAAGATCAATTTTTAATGCACTGTTAATAAATCTGGCATGGTGCACAATAATTACACTCATAGTTATTATCTTAGTAAATATTACGATATTATATTACCAGCGCAGACTTGAAAAAATGGCAAAAACAGATAAATTAACGGGTACATACAACCGCCAGGCTTTTGATATTGTAATCAGTCAGACTTTAAAGGATATCCAAAGAAAAAAATATGATCTGTCAATCATAATGTTTGACATTGATTTTTTTAAAAAAATTAATGACGAATTCGGCCATCTTGCTGGAGACGCTCAGATTAAAAATATTGCTACAATTGTCATGAATCTTCTAAGAGACTCGGATATTGTGTGCAGATGGGGAGGGGAAGAATTTGTAATCCTTCTAAAAGAATGCGGGCTTGATGAAGCTTATAAAATGTCAGAAAAAATTCGGAAAACAGTAAAAAAATCCCCAATTACTTATCAGGATAGAGAAATTTTTTCAACAATAAGCCTTGGCGTTACCCAATACAATCCTTTGGAAGAACAAGACGATTTGATTTTAAGGGTTGACAAGCTTATGTATCTCGCAAAAGAAAAGGGAAGAGACAGATCTGAAAAGCAGGGATGATTATCCATTGCAGCAAGTTTTCAAAACGACAGCCCCGGAGAAATGTAAGCGCTCATTCAACCCCATCTTTTTTTCCGGCAACATGTATGGTTCAGTAAGGCAACCTGAAAATCAACCAGAGAGAAAATCCGGGGAAAAAATCCGGGGACACGTTACTGTTTTAAATAAAATAGAGGCAAGACAAGGGGGGGATACCTGCTGAAGATGTTTCTGGAATTTACAGGATTATACTCTTTGAGACGATTGAGTAATAAAGTAACTGATACAGCGGAAGTATGCGATGCCTTCTCATAGTGCGAAACACTATCCCAATACTATTTTTACCTCGATTTTGTTCGGTGTCCTATTGCAAATACACATTCACATTTACTCAGTCCGGCTGCCGAGTGTATCGGTATGATAAGAAAGAAGGCAAAAGAAAGAAGAAAAAATTTGATGAAGGTATTTATACCCAGGGGGGTACTAAAAAGAGTACAGGATTATCCACTGATCTTGCTTCCAAGTATCCAGAGAACCTGGAGGCAGGTCAATGCGTAGATCCCTGCAATAACATCATCCATCATAATACCAAATCCGCCATGGATATGCTGGTCAAACCATGAACACGGAAAGGGTTTCAGGATATCAAAGAGTCTAAAGAGAAGAAATCCAAGAATCCATGCTGCAGGGTGATGCGGGGCGGCGGTGAGGGTGACGAACATGCCTAGAAATTCGTCAATAACAATTGGCCCTGCATCGGCCTGATCAAGGATTTTTTCTGCAGAGCCTGAGAGAATACAGCCCACGATAAAAACTAACCCCATCATTCCAAGATAGGACGACAATGGTAGATTACGCATAAAAAACCAGGGAACAAGGGCTGCTAAGGAACCCCAGGTTCCCGGGCATTTTGGAAGGTTACCACTGTAAAAACCTGTGGCAAAAAACATGATTATTTTGTCCATTTTTTTCTCGTATTTGATTAATCCAGCTTGCCGATCTTGTAGGTAATCTGTATTAAGGGCATGCCACCAAAGACATATCACGGGGTATCTTTGTGCCAGAAAGAGCGTTTGTATTCTGCTACTTTTCTGTGTTCGAAACGGCACGATAGACTCGCGCAAGTGGAATTTTCTGTTCTTCAGCAACTTGCCTGCAGGCGTCATATTCCGGATAAATAACCGTGCCTTTTGGAGTTTGCACCTGTTTTGCCACGATCTCTCCCCAGGGTGTGGATACCGTAATTTTCTTGCGTTTAAGGGTCATTCGTTCTTCTTTTCTAAACCGCAGGCCAATTGCCGTTGTTTCGGAGAGGATAGTCTGCTTTAATTCAAACGCACAGGATGAATTTGCAATCACTCGTAATAATAGGCCGGGTCGTCCTTTTTTCATGATTAAAGGGCTTAGTGATACATCAAGTGCTCCCTGTTTGAAGAGAAGATCGCAGAGATATGGAAAACCTTCACTGTTCCAGTCATCAAGGTTTGTTTCAATAACCTCAACCGTTACATTTTCCTCTACAGCGTGGGCCTCCCCGATGATAAGCCTGAGCAGGTTCGGTTGCTCATTGTTCAGTGTATGGCTTCCTGCTCCGTATCCAATCTTTCTTACAGTCATGGCAGGCATGCTGCCAAACTCATCGGCGAGCCCCACCGCCAAAACAGCACCTGTGGGGGTGACTAGTTCTTTGTTTTGCTCAACGCCGTATATGGGAACACCGTTCAGTAACTCACAGACAGCAGGAGCGGGTAGGGGAAGCGTTCCGTGGGCACATTGAACAAATCCTCGTCCAATGGGGATGGGAGAACAGATTACTTTGTCAACTCCCATATGCTTAAGGCCAACCATTGCCCCAACAATATCAACAATGGTGTCAATGGCTCCTACTTCATGGAAGTGAATTTTGTCTGGTGTGGTTTGATGTACTTTGGCCTCGGCTTCAGCAAGGCGGGTAAAGAGCTGAGATGCTTCTGTAATGATTTGCGGATCCAGAGTTGATTCTTCTAAAAGCTCAAGGATATTTTTGAGACGTCGGAGTTGTTGTTTGGATGGTGAATGGATGGAGACCTTTTTGCATCCTATCCCCGAGCGGAGTTGATCTTCCACGTTAAGCTGAAAATCAATTCCTTTAATCTTTGTAAGTTCATTCTGAAGAAGCTCTTTTTCCAGGCCTGCGTGCAATAGTGCAGCAAGAAGCATATCACCACTGATTCCTGAAAAACAATCTAAATAGGCAATGGTGGAAGGGAAGCCGGCCATGGATATCTTATTGTTCCGGGATGAATTGTTGACCGGACTCAAGGGTTTGCCCACAGAGGTAGGCCGTAACTGTCATACGTTTTTTGCCTTCAGGCTGGATTTCACGGACGCTGAGTACACCACCTCCTGTGGCAATAAGAAGCCCATTTTTATCAGCTTGTATAATTGTCCCAGGGGGCTGGTCAGAAGAGATATCGCTGAGATCAGGTACGAAAAATCGAAATCGCTTTCCATCCAGAAAACTATAGGCCGTGGGCCAGGGATCCATCCCACGAATAAAACAATGAAGCTCAGAGGCTGATTTTTCCCAGTCAATGGAACCGTGCTCTTTTTTCAGCGGAGGCGCCTCGGTTGCAATGCTATGATCTTGTTCAGCGGGAGGAAGCTTGTTTGCCCGTAAGAGGTCAAGGGCTTCTAAAAGAGTTTTTCCGCCAAGGTTTGAGAGTTTACTGAAGAGGCTCCCGGCTGTGTCATATTCGGCTATGGGAATGGAGGTTTGTAGCAGTATGGCACCAGTATCCATACCTGTATCCATTTGCATAATGGTCACTCCTGCGACGGTGTCACCTGCAAGAACTGCCTGCTGAATGGGAGCAGCACCTCGATGGCGCGGGAGGAGTGAGCCGTGGACATTGATACAGCCAAGTGGTGGAAGATCAAGGATATTTGAAGGGAGAATTCGACCGTATGCCACAAGAATGATTAGGTCAGGACGAAAAGAACCTAATGTTTCTGCAAACTCCACAGTCCTGATCTTTGTCGGCTGAAGAACCGGAATTCCCGCTGATTCTGCCAAAATCTTCACGGGCGGCGGGGTCAATTTTTTACCGCGACCCTTGGGGCGATCCGGTTGAGTAACAACAGCTACCACCTGATCCCGGCTGTCAATTAGCCCCTGTAAGGTCGGTACGGAAAAATCCGGAGTGCCCATAAAGATAATACGAAAGGTTTTTTGCGTATCCATCATAAATATTCCCTTTGTTACTATGCAGCCAGCATCTTTTTTATCTTTTTCTTGTAGAGTGTACGTTTGAGTGTGCTGAGATGGTCTATAAACAGAATACCATTGAGGTGGTCAATCTCATGCTGTAACACAACGGCAAATCTGTCCTCAACTGTTACCTCACATCTCTCTCCCATTTCGTCCTGGTAGGAAACCGTAACCTTCTGACTTCTTTTAACAGTAGCAGTGAGATCAAGAACTGAAAGACAGCCTTCTTCGTCAACCTGACAGCCCTCTTTTGCCGTAATTTCTGGATTGATCATAACCATGGTATCCTTCCCCTCCGCGTCCGGGGATGCATTGACAACGATCAGTTGGACGGATTCTCCAATTTGAGGCGCAGCCAGACCTACACCCGGGGCATCGTACATGGTCTCGATCATATCATTGACGAGATTTTGCAGGGACTTGTCAAAAGTTGAAAGTTTTCTGGCTTTTTGACGGAGAATAGGGTCGGGAAATTTTAAGATAGTTCGCAGGCTCATGAGAATACGTATGTTTTTGGGATCAATTGAAATCAATAATAATAAAAAGATGAAGAAAACATACCATAGTGGTGGCTTTTCTGCATCAAAGTTGTGTTTCCATAAGATATGCGCTAAGGTCGTATCAGTCAATGTCTACGCTTAAAACAACACTCTGTGAGATATAAAAAACATGACCATTACGCTGATTGCAGCACTTTCCCTTAGTTATCTGACAGGTTCTATCCCCTTTGGTCTTCTTTTCAGCCGCATGGCTGGTAAAGATGTGCGTAAAGAAGGGAGTGGGAATATCGGGGCTACTAATGTGAATCGGGTGCTTGGTAAAAAACTTGGTATTCTCACTCTGTTTTGTGATGTGGTCAAGGGGTTTCTTCCTGTTTTTGTGGCTTCCATCGTACTTCCTGTTGGAGAACACTGGGCGCTTTTCGTAGGGTTGTGTGGGCTTGCAGCCGTGCTTGGTCATATGTTTTCAATTTATCTTGGTTTTAAGGGGGGGAAGGGCGTTGCCACAGCCCTTGGCGTGTTTCTCTTTTTTTCCCCCTGGTCTGTTGCCATTGCCCTGGTGGTTTTTGTGGCAGTGGTTGGTGCCTCCGGTTTTGTATCTGCCGGGTCGCTGGCGGCTGCCGGTCTGATTCCCTTCTTTATTCTGCTGCTCGGTGGCAGTGCTTCAATCTTTCTTTGTAGTGCTGTGATTGCAATCATGATCTGGGTAAAGCACAGCTCTAATATTGGCAGATTACGAAGAGGCGAAGAGACGAGCTGGAAGACAAAGGACTCGGCATGACTAAAGCAGATTGGGAGGATGTTTTTGAGGCCAAGGAGCTGTTGGGCCTGGGGGAACGTGCCACTTTAGGTGAAATAAAACGCAGCTACCGCAATAAATGCAAGGCCAATCATCCTGATATTGTGGGAGATGACAGGGCAAAAGGAGATTTGATGCGTAAGCTGACCAGAGCCTATGATGTGCTTCTAAAACACTCCAATCAGTTTAAGATTCCTCTTGTACCACCGGATGGTGAAGTACTTGATCCAGAGGACTGGTGGATGGACAGGTTTGGGCAGGATCCTCTTTGGGGAAAGAACAGAAAGAAGTAAGCAGGTAAACACCAGAGTCCTCTGAACCGATATGTGCAAGCCGGTTCAGAGGATACAGGGAATTAAAAAGTCTTACTGCTAACGGCCTGCTGTGAAGAGACGGACAATTTTTCTGGCATCCCGGATACTAATCCAACCATCACCATCAAGGTCGCATTCGGGAAAGACAGAAGCCGATTGTCGAAGATAAAGTCTGATAACCGCCAGATCCATCCGATCAACAATTCCGTCATTGTTGAGGTCTCCCGGTGCAAGTTCGGAAAGATTACTGGTATCGATTGAAAAAAGACTCGTGGTGCCGCTGACCTCATTGGCGACGGCCAGCAAAGGCTCACCGGTGGGGCTATCCAGTGACGAAATAACAGTCAGGCCTTCAGGTCCCAGATCGCCTGCCGTCCCAGCTTCTGTATCTCCGCTGAAATCACGATTATTTATATACTGAACAAAAGCAGGTTCCATCGGATTACTTACATCAAATACCATAACTCCACCGATACGTTCAAGTCCGATAAAGGCAAAATGACGACCATGGATGATAGCATGGGCAATACCTTCCGGTTCCGCACCTTTGTTGTCGCTACGTGTATCCATTGAATCATTGTCATCATCCTTACTGTTGAAATCTTCAGGATAAACAGCTGCAGTAATTTTTCCGAGAAGATCCCCGCTGTCATATACCTGTTCCAGGCCATGTGCATTTTGCCGGTAGATGGAAAATGAACGCCCACCAAAGCTGAACAATTTGTTGTAGAGGCCATCTCCATCGGGATCACCCATGGTTGTTGTTACCTGCAGGCGTCCAAGTTGCTTTTTATCCTGAATAGCATCAGCATCAGGAAAGGCCAGGGGATCAAGATGTAATTTGGAAACCCGCTTTTCCTCTTCAAAACCGTCATAGTCCCTGGCATCACCTTCGTTAGCTGTAATAATGTAGTGTTCTCCGTCGACAACAAAGCTTGTCAATGAGTCAGGCTGGTACATGCCGTAAAGATTGTCCCAGGTGCTGAAATGGATTTCCTTATCTTCGTCAGATGCATCAAGGCCATTTCCTTCAGCGCCGTGATCCTTGTATCCAAGAGGCATTATTTCGGTAATTTGATTGCTTTTCAGATCCAGTCTGGCAACAGCGTTGTTTTCCTGTAAACTGATCCAGGCTGTTTTTGAGTCGGGCGAAACAGTTATGTATTCTGGCTCAAGATCCATGGCTACTGTGGCTCCAGGGCCAAAGATGCGCACCCCTTCCTCTTGAAGCCGCAGGATCTCAGGATTGAAATGAGTGAAATCGGCAGTACGAACCCTGGCTCTCTCCACTCCTCTACTGATATCAATAATAGAAACAGAACCCTCGGGATCCACAGTGTAGTCATCATTAGGCTCACCCTCATTGGCAACCAGTACTTTACGACCGTCCGGTGTGAATACAAGCATATCAGGCAATGATCCTACTTCAACATCATTGAGATAAGACCCATCAGTGGAAAAGAAAACCACAGTCCCTGGAGATTGTTTGTTGTCAGCTTCCACCGCTACAGCCACCACACTGTCTTTTACTGCCACACTGTTGGGTGCAGCACCGTAGCTTGCGAGATCAATGCTTGAAATGATAAAAATATTTTCAGGATCACTCATGTCAAGAACATCGATGCTGTTATCGTTCCCGTTCACGACAAAGAGCTGTTGGGTCACTGGATCATGGGCAACGATTTCTGCAGCTCCTCCATCAAAAATATTGGTGGAATAGGTGGAAAGATGACTAAGAGCAATGGAGGCATAGGGCGGTGTGAGAGGAGCGGGTAAGGCGGCCTCTTTAGGGGGTGAGGCAGTTTCTGTCTGCTGCAAATCAGTGGAACCATCTGCTACAAACCAGGCAGCACCAAAATTTTCAACGGAAGATTGCTCAAGAAGTGTATCGGTGTAGTAGTATTCCGCTTGAATTTTATGCTGGCTGAAATCCACCAGCATATAGCCATGCTGGTCAATATTCATATATTTCATGTGAGGATTGTACTGTCCGGCGGCCTGTTCCAGTTGGAGAGTGATGGGATGACGTTCCGGAAGATTCATGGCCAGAGGATTAATGACTGTTCCGTCCGGAAGAGTGAATTCCTCCTGTTCATTAAAGTTTGCCGTGGTAACACTGGGAGTGGTGAATTCAAAGCCCACGGCACCCATCCCGGTTTCACCGTATTGCTGATAACTGTTCAGCGGAACGAGATTCGAGGCAAAAGCGGTATGGTAATCACCGGAAATTGAGCCAAAATTACTGATTCCTGATTGTGCGATTGTGGCAAACAGAGTCTCTCGTTCCACAGGATAGCCATCCCAGGAATCCATATTCCCGTATTGGTCTGTCATAAAAAGCTGGCTCATCATAACACTTGAGCCGACAATCTTCCATTTGGCCGTAGAGTTCGTAAGGCCACTCACCAACCAATTGAACTGTTCCTCTCCCAGAAGGGATCTACTGGGATCATAGAGTTCAGCTTCATCAATCTCTCCGGTTGCACCTTTGCCCCGAAGCTGCTCATCACGACCGACAATACGGGATTCGGTCATAAACAGATCAAGGAGATTCCCATAAGAAAGGCTGCGATAAATATTTCTGTCCTCAGGGCTATCCATTCGGACTGGCATCCATTCGCTGTATGCCTGTACGGATGCCGCAAGCCGTTCGTCCCAATCACCCTCGGTTTCAGGGGTGTGATTTTCAGCACCGTTCACCCAACTGTCATTGGCATGTTCATGGTCATCCCATTGGGCAATCACCGGCAGCTGCTGATGCAGTCTCCTCAGGTCACTGTCAAGTCGATATTGGGAAAATCGCTGTCGATAATCATCAAGCTCAAGAAGTTCTTTGTCAGGGAAATGATCGCGTCCTTGCAAATCAGGATGAGCATAGTGGCCGGATTCATATTCATAGAAATAATCACCGGTGTGAATAAAGGCATCAAGATCATTGCGTTTGGCAAGGTTCGCGTAGCTGTTAAACCTGCCCCATTGATAGTTGGAGCCGGTGACCACTCCGAGCCTCACCCTGTCGGTCTCTCCAACAGGTGTTGTTTTTGTTCGGCCGGTAAGTGAATTTGCCCCTGAGGATGAAAAACCGTAATAATAAATGGTGCCCGGCTCCAGGCCATCCACATCAATCTTCACAGTGTAGTCCTTATCGGAATCAGTTACGTAACTGCCGGACTGAACAATGTTAATAAGGTAGGGATCAGTGGACACTTTCCAGTTGACCTCAACCGGATCCTGGCTTTGTGGTGTTACCCTGGTCCAGATTATAACACGGTCGGATAATGGGTCTCCCGAAGCAACGCCGTGGTAAAATGGTTGAAGGCTCTCGTCATAGAACATGCCAAAACGAGTATCCGCTAATGCTGCAGGTATAACTGCATTGGCTGATGTCGTAGAAACAGCAACGAGCAGGGTCAAAACGCTCGCAACAACATATTTCTTTTTCATGGTATTTCTCTTGTAAGGGTTTGTTAAGTGGAGGTTTTTTACGCTGATGAATTGTTTTCATCAGTATCCATCTTTTTTCGTATAAAGCGAGTACTGTCATAGCTTGACATTAGCGATGTATTAAAAATGAAAAATATTAGTGTGAGGTTTGTTTTTGGTTTTAATAGTGTTTTTGAGGGTAGGCTTGAGGCTCTTTGCTGCATTTTAAATGTTTTTATGTTCCTTTTTTCGAAAATTCCCTTTTCAAGCGAATGTGATCTGAATTGCATCACATTGTCCAATAATGTTTTCCTAACCATTGTTTAATAAAGCGCATAGCAACTTTTAATATCTCTCTAACTTCTCCTGAATTAATTTACGCTAAATAGAACATCGTTAACTATTTCTGGGAAATGCCAAACTCATCGTAAGGTGGGGACGGAAAGCCACGGATCCTTGTGAGAGGATAGCCGGGTTGCAAACTTGCAACCCGGCTTTTTTTTTCGTGAAGGCAGAGGGGACCAGGAATCATTGAAGAGGTTCACACAAAAGAGCCCTACAGGAGAAGAGACATGAAGAACAAGCAAAATTTTGTCAGGAAAGCCATTTTTCTGACTGCTGCCGGTTTTTTTCTCACCGGCGGTACACAGAGTGCTCTGGCGGAGGCGGACAAGTATCGCCTTGTCTGGAATCACGATCCGGCAACCACCATGACTATTGGTTGGAGCCAAAGCAGTACCAACACCCATTATCTTCGTTACGGAGAAACGGAAGTTCCAGCAACGTGGGTAAAAGCCGATGTCGGCACTGTTACAGATTACACCAATGATGTACGTGGTTCTTCCAGTATTCTAACCAGTTACTTTGTAGATCTTGAAGGATTGACTCCTGGTACTGCCTATTATTTCCAGGTCTGCGAGGAAGGAGGCGCGTGTGGAGATTCGAGTTGGTTCAAAACCGCCCCGGACACCCCGCAACCCTTTACTTTTATTGCCGGTGGCGATTCACGCACCAACGAAGTGCCCCGTCGTGAAGGAAATATTCTGGTCTCAAAGCTCAGACCGCTCTTTATTGCCCATGGAGGTGATTATCTGGACGATGGAACCTATGACGAGTGGGTACAGTGGCTGGATGAATGGCAGTTGACCCGCAGTTCTGACGGTCGTATGTATCCTGTTATTCCTGCCCATGGAAACCATGAAAATGATGTCATCAACATGGTTTCTCTTATTTTTAACACACCCAACATGTATGCCTATAGCGCATTCTCCATTGGTGGAGATTTGTTCCGTCTATACACACTGAACACAGAAATTGAACCCGGTGTGGGATACAGTGCTTTTAGTGGACAGGATGATAGCGCCTGGAACGAGCAAACCAACTGGCTGGCCACAGACCTTAGCATAAATGCAGCCAGCAGTACCTGGGTAGCTGCCAGTTATCATCGTCCTCTGCGACCACATCAGAGTGGTAAAGCTGAGGGGATTGACCGCTACAGTGAATGGACACCTCTTTTTGACCAGTACCGGTTTGATCTTGCAATTGAGTGTGATTCACATCTTGCCAAATACACCTATCCTGTTCGACCGAGTAGTGGTCCTGGCAGTTTTGAGGGATTTATTCGAGATGATACAAATGGCACTGCCTACATTGGTGAGGGATCATGGGGAGCGCCTCATCGTAAAAATGACGATGACAAACCCTGGACCCTTGCTTCTGATTCTTTCTGGCAATTTAATCTCATTCAGGTTGACAGCAGCAACATCCATGTTCGTAAGGTGAAATTTGGCTCTTCCGATGCACCTTATAACTCTTCTGGAGTTCCCGAGTTAACGCAGGCACAACAGGATGCCAACGCTTTTGCCATGCCAACAGGACTTGATCTCTGGCAGCCCCTGGCAGGAGAAGTATTCACTCTGCCGTTCACCGGTGCCGAAGTGGAAAATGTTCGGCTGATATCAACGAATGCAAGTTGGAATTATCTTGACAACGGCCAGGAACCAGCGGCTGCTTGGAAAACAGCTTCTTTTGACGATTCCAGCTGGCAAAGTGGTAATGGACAGCTTGGTTACGGAGATGGTGATGAAACCACCGTTATTTCTTTTGGCAGCGATGAAAACGATAAGCATATCACTTCCTACTTCCGTAAAGATTTCACAGTTACGGATCCCGACTCTGTGATCCGACTCACTCTAAGACTTCTGCGTGATGATGGTGCCGTTATCTACATTAACGGTGTAGAGGCGAGCCGTTCTAATATGCCCGAAGGAGCCATTGGTTCTTCCACCCCTGCCCATGCAGCCATAGGCGGATCAGCGGAAGATAAGTATAATGCAATTGGAATTGACCCGGATCTTCTGGTGGCCGGAAACAATGTGATCGCAGTTGAAGTCCATCAAGCCGGTCCTACCAGTTCTGACGTAAGCTTTGATCTTGATCTCAGCGCGACTCAGTCACTGGTTTCCGGAGCAACCCCTGCAGCACCTTCCAACCTTGTTGCAACTCCACTTGGAGCAAACGATATTGAGCTTGCCTGGGATGACAACGCAACAAATGAAACCAAGTATGAATTACAGAGAAAAATCGGCGGGGGTATATGGCAAATTCTGGAAACACAACTTGCTGCTGATAGTGACCACTATACGAACAACCTTCTTGTAGAGGGGGAGGAGTATTCCTATAGAGTTCGTGCGTATAATGCTTCCGGCAGGTCAGCGTATTCCAACGAGGTGGCAGTTAGCACCCTCTTCAACCCTGTTTCAGCCATTGCAGGGTATAGCTGGGATTTTGAGGACAACAACTTTGGTTCTCTCTCCACTGTCAATATAAGCAGTGATCACAACTGGCAGGTCTCAGAGTACCAGGGACAGCACTTTGCCAGGATGAACGGCTATGGAGCAGATGAAGCCTCTGACGACTGGCTGATCACTCCGGCTCTTCCGCTTTCTTATTTTACTGATACATCCATCTCCTTTGATTCATCATATAATTATAATGGTCCAGAGTTAGAGATATATGTATCTACTGACTATGATCCTGACAGTGGCGTTGGCTTATGGACACAACTGCAGTCAGGTATTGATTTTCAGTTACCTCAGACTGGCAGCTACACCTCCGTCGGATCCGGTGATATTGATCTTAGCCCTTACAGCTCCGATCAGACCTATTTTGGAGTACGGTATGTGTCAACCGGCACTGGAGGAGGCGATGGGCGAATCTGGATAGTCGATAATATCATCCTTCGCGGTACCCCTGTCCGGCTCCTTGAGATAGAGACTTTTGACGGTGCACTTGGCTCCTGGTCAAGCTACAGCCGAAGTTCCACCGCCGACTGGCATAATGAGACCAGAGGGGATCAACAGGGAGCTTTCAATAGTGGTTACGGCGCAGATGCAGCAAGCGATGACTGGCTCATTTCTCCTGCCTTCTCCATTGCCGATGGCGATTCTGCCATGCTCCACTTCGACTACTATGGAAGATACGGCGGCCCTATGCTGGAAGTGTATATCTCCCCCGATTACTCAGGTGTTGGTGATCCTCTGGCAGATAATGTTACCTGGCAGCCGTTAGCCGTACCACTGAACGCAGCTATTAATGATACATGGGAAAATATTGCAGGGTACGACATTTCACCCTTTAGCGGCAGTTCCGTACACATTGCTTTTCGCTACCTGTCAACCGGAACCGGTCCAGGTGATGGCAGGCGATGGGGGGTGGATAATATCGGTGTCAGCTTGATGCCTCCACAACCTCTTGCCATAGGGATCAATATCACCCCTAATGAGGAGTTCTTTACCACCGCTGAAGCAATTTCTTTTCTCTCGAACATTAGTGGCGGAGACGCTCCCTACAGCTATTTATGGGATTTCGGTAATGGCGACTCTTCTTCGGATGCTGAACCAGTATATATGTATCCTGCAGCAGGGGATTATGCTGTAACTCTCATTGTTGAGGACGCAAGCGGTGAGTACAAAGAGAAAACGTTCGATGTAAGTATAGTTGAAGCAACTGAAAACCCGGTTCCTGAAAAAATCGGTGATTTGCGTGTGGCTACATTTAATATACTTATGGCCTGGGGCGAACACGCTCAAGGACGATTGATAGCAAACCTGGCCACCCCTGATTGGAACCAAGCACAAAAGGTTGCTGAGATCATTCAGCAGGTTAATCCCGATGTAATTCTGTTGAACGAATTTGATTATGATGCAGAGGGTGCAGCTCTTGCCAATTTTCAGGAAAACTATCTCGGTGTAAGTCAAAATGGTGCTGCAACGGTGCGTTATCCATACACCTTTGTTGCCCCGTCAAATACAGGTATTCCATCCGGCGTTGACTTTAATGGCGATGGTGACACCACAGACCCTGAGGATGCCTTCGGCTATGGCTGGTATCCCGGCGCGTATGGCATGGTTGTGCTCTCAAAGTACCCCATTGCGGAAGAGTCAGTTCGTACTTTCCAGAAATTCCTCTGGAAGGATATGCCAAACAATCTGTTACCTCTAACCTATTACAGTGAAGAGGCTCAGAATGTGTTTCGGCTTTCCTCAAAAAGTCATTGGGATGTCCCCGTGGAAGTAAATGGTCGCCTGGTACATATCCTGGGCAGTCATCCAACCCCGCCTGTTTTTGATGGGCCGGAGGATCGAAACGGTCGCCGAAACCATGATGAAATCCGCTTCTGGGCCGATTATGTCAGTTCTGCAGACGGCAACTACATCTACGACGATCAAGGGATTCGGGGTGGACTGAGCGCAGAATCTTCTTTTGTTATCATGGGAGATCAGAACGCAGATCCTGATGAGGGTGATTCCACAGGAAATGCAATCCTGCAGCTGCTCGAGCATACCAGAATCAACACGATGATAGTTCCGGAAAGTGAGGGGAGCCTGGCTGCAACCGGTGATACTGACGATACGGCATCCTGGGGGCTTCGTGCTGACTATGTTCTGCCGTCCGTAGATGGATTGGTTCCGCAGCAGGGGCAGGTGTTCTGGCCCACCCGTACCGATGTTAATTATCATTTGGTGAAGAATGATATCAGCTCCGATCATCGTCTGGTCTGGCTGGATCTTTCAGTGGAGCCACAGGGACTTCAGGGAGACCTGGATAATGATGGTGATGTGGATCGACATGACCTGAGGCGCCTCAGAGGTCGCATCGGGCAATCGGCAGAAGACTTTCCTGGTTATGACCTTGATAATGATGGTCAAATCACCATTCGCGATGCGCGTAAGGCAGTGACCATGTGTACCAGACCAAGATGTGCAACAGAGCAAAATAGGCAACCCCGTTAAATTATAAGAAGTATCATTAATCCCAAAATGGAGAATAAGAAAATGCAAAAAACAATAAATAAAACACTGGCACTCTGCGCTGTAGGTTTCGTAATCGGTGGCTTTGCTGCAACAAATAGTGAAGCCGCAGCTTTTCTACAGTTTGACCCTACGCTCAATGAGGTAACTGTGGGCGAAATGTTTGAAGTAGACGTACGCTATAACTTCTTCGATGCTGGATACGGGGCTCAAGATCTGGCAGCTTTTGACATTGATGTCACCTTTGATACAGGTATGCTTAGTTTCAACAGTTACAGCCTGACAGATAATCTTGGATCGCTTAGTGCTGGTGATGCTGATGATTGGAGTTACGGTCATGATGGCCATGGAACCGTTAACTTGGCCGAGTTGTCTTATCTCTATGATTTTTCTTTTCAATCCGATAACTTCGTCCTGGCAACACTTTCCTTCACCGCTCTGGAGATTGGTCAATCTTCCCTTGACTTTACTTATATCGATCTGAGTGATTCCTGGGGTGATCCTATTGCTTCTCCCGTATTCGGTGGACCCGCGACCGTATCTGCTGCACCGGTCCCTGAACCAGCGACAATGGTATTATTCGGAACAGGCCTGCTCGGTTTAATCGCAATGCGTCGTAACCGGAAAAATAATAGCAACGAATAGTGTGATTTTGCATTGATTTGGTAAGTCTAATACAGAAAAGCCCTTGTCGATATGACAAGGGCTTTTCTGGTTAATGAATTTTTGATAAATCAGGCACCAGGAGAGAATCATGAAGTTCAAATCAGGAAAATATATCCAATCGGCAGCAGTTACTGCGGCAATATTGTTTGGTGGGTCAGCAATTTGCCAAGCCGGTGCTCTGGATCTACGCCTCATTCATATGAACGATATCCATTCACATCTTGCATCGAAAAACAGCAGTCTGTACCTCAATGGCGAAAAAACCTATGTGGAAATGGGGGGAATGCCCCGAGCGACAACCATGGTGAACATCCTCGCCTCAGAGAAAACGAATCATCTTATTTTAAACGCAGGAGACACCTTCCAGGGAACGCTTTTTTATTCCCTGTTCAAGGGCGATGCCACTGCTACCATGATGAACCAGATAAACTGGGATGCCATTGTGCTCGGTAACCATGAGTTTGATGATGGCGATGCGCATCTTGCCAACTATCTCGATAAACTTAATGCTGCGATAGTTGCAGCAAATGTTGTGCCCGCTTCCGGTAACGTTCTTGAAGGAAAGTGGTCGCCATATATTATTAAAGAAATTGGCGGAGAACGTGTTGGCATCATTGGAATCGATGTTAAGCAGAAAACCCGGGAATCCTCACAGCCAAGTGATGAAATCACCTTTCTGGATGAAGTTACCACTGCCCAGCACTACGCAGATATTTTACGTAACGATGAAGGAGTTGATAAAATAATACTGCTCAGTCATTACGGTTTGTCCAATGATATCGATCTGGCTCGCCAGGTAGACGGTATCGACGTCATCATAGGCGGCGACTCCCACTCTCTTCTTGGGGACCTTTCTGACTTGGGGTTAAGTTCATCACATCCGTATCCCATAAACGAAACATCCCTCTCCGGTGAACCAGTCTGTATTGCTCAGGCCTGGGACTATGCAAAAATGGTTGGCAGTCTTGATGTCAATTTTGATGATAACGGTGTGGTTTCCAGTTGCAGCGGAAATTCCATACTTCTTCTTGGTGATTCCTTTAAACGCAAAAACGAAAATGGTCAACAAGTAGAAGTAAGTCCTGCTGAACGAGCTGCAATTGATGCAGTTGTCGATGAACTTGATAATGTTGCAATTGTAAGTGAAGACGCTGCGGCTGTTTCTGCATTACAAGTGTATCAGGATCAGGTTGATGAATTGAAAAATGAAGTTGTCGGGCAGGCGGCTGAAGATTTGAGCCATATTCGCATTCCCGGGTCGGATTACCTTGGAAACAATGGTAACAATTTTCCACTTGGCAGTGAAATTGCGCCATTGGTTGCAAAAAGTTTTTACAATTTGAGCCTGCGTGCTGATGCCTGTATTCAAAATGCTGGTGGAGTGCGCACAAATGTAGCGTCAGGCGACGTAAGCATCGATACCGCCTACACTTTGCTGCCTTTTTCAAACACCTTGTTTGAAATTGAAATGAAGGGCAGTGAAATCAAACAGGTTCTCGAAGATGCCATCAGTAATTATTATGATTATGGTGGTTCCAGTGGCTCCTTTCCCTATGCATATGCATTGAAGTATGACATCAATATGGCCAATCCTATTAATAAAAGGATTATGAACCTGGAAATCAAAAATCGGGAAATCGGTGACTGGTCAATAATAGATCCTGATAAACTTTATGTGATTGTGACCAACAGCTACATAGCTTCAGGGAAGGATGGATACAGAACCTTTAAAACTGTCCAGGATCTGCGTGGTTCAGGAACTGACACCTATCTTGATTATGCCATGTCTTTTGTTAACATGATGCAAAGTCTTACCGATCAAGGTTCGCTGTTACGTCCCCTGCCGCAGGAAGAACATTGTATTAAAAGCTATGTTTCAGGTCATGATTTCCGGGTCACTCCATACCTGCAAAATCCGACTAAGGACGGTATGACCATACTCTGGATGTCTGAAACATCAGAGGAAGGGGCAGTTGAAATCGCAGGGATTGGACGTTTTTCCAGTGAACCGGTGCTTGCAGCTGACTTGGCCTATCATCCAACTGAAATTGAAAAGTATTTTAACGAGAATGATCCGGGAGCACCATATCTGCACCGGGTACGCATTGAAGGACTTACTGCTGGTACAAGCTATGATTATACAGTGCACCAGGGCAGTTCCTCCTATATCGGGACGTTGAAAACGGCTCCTGAAAGAGGGGTCGATATCCGCTTTATTGTGTATGCTGATTCTGAAACTGAACCGGAATCCACAGGTAAAACCAGGCGCTGTTCAGCCCCATACGGGGACTTCGATCGTCAATACTGGCTTGATCAGACTGAAGGCTATGCCATCAATATTCAAGCTATGGCAACAAGAAAACCTGATTTTATCGGTATTGTCGGTGATCTTGTAGAAGCAGGTAATGAACAGCGTGACTGGGATGAATTCTGGCAGCACAACGCTGGACGTTACAACAATATCGGTGGAAGTGTTCCTATTTTTCCTGCCGTTGGCAATCACGAGAACCACGCCGGCAGCGATGGTGGTGGTGGATTTTACACCGCTCCTCTGGCAAAAGATGCAGTGGCAAGATACCGCACTTATTTTGAAACTCCCGATAACGAATCAGGCAAACCGGAACACCAGGACAGATATTACCGCATTGATTTTGGCCCTGTCACCTATATTACCATTGACGGAAGCAATGGTAATCCCAATAAGAGTGATCAGGATACCAACTGGTATCTGCACGGTGAAGGAGAGACATCAGCAGATAATCCTGATTGGGGTGAAGGGGAAGCTCCAGATTTTAACCCAGGTTCCAAGCAGTATCAGTGGCTGGAGGAACAGCTTGCCGATGCACAGAAAAAAAGCCGTTTTACCTTTGTTCAGTTTCATCACAGTCCGTATTCTGTCGGGCCCCATGGATTTAATCCGGGAGCCGCTGGGCTGAGCAATGGGGAGGATACTCAATCCGGCGTGCCCATGAGAGTATTGACGCCCCTGTTTAATCAGTACGGTGTTGATGCTGTTTTCGGTGGTCATGACGAGATGTATGAACACTCACTGGTGGATGGTATTCATTTCTTTGATGTGGGCATTGGTGGCGATGGGCTCCGTGGCCCGTACATGGGTGAAGATGGGAAGTACGACTATCCAGGCAACAACCCAAACCAGATTTTCCTTGCTCACCTTGATGCACCTGAAACATGGGAAGGAAATCAACTTGTCGATGGCGGCAAGCACTACGGTCACCTTGAAGTGAATATCAGAAAAACAGATGGTGTATGGGAGGCAGAGTTGACACCAGTGTATGTATTCCCGCTGATGGATGAAAATGGTGGCATTCAGTATGATATCTCTGGTAACCCGCTTTTTGAAAGGAGAATCTACGATGATGTAACTCAGCTTAATCGTTCGGTATCAGATGTCGATGGTGACGGCGATACGGATCGTAACGATATTGCGATTGTGCGAAAACACATGCGCCAGGCAGCTGAAAACTACCCGAATTGTGATATAGATGGTGATGGTAGAATCACTATTCTCGATGCCAGGCAAATGGTTAGTCTGTGTTCCCGGCCTGGGTGTGCAGTTGAGTAAGTAAGCAATAACCAGCCCTGTCTGTTTTCCTGATCCACCTTATTCCTTGTGAATAAGGTGGATTTTTTATTTTCATTCTTATGAAGAGAGTGGTATACATATACCGAATTCTCAGCTAGATACATGATGTTCTTAACTGCTGGCATTGACGTATTTTTTTTCTACCTGTGGCGAGTCAGCAAAAAAAAGAACAGTTTGAAATAAAGCAGGAGTGGTTAGTTGTCTATGTGAAAGCACCGCCGCTAATCGTGTTAAGGAACAGGGTATGATTATGAGTGAGCAACAGGACAAACAGGGCAAACAGGGCAAACAGGGCAGGGGGGCAACCATAATTATTCGAGTTATTGCCTGCCTTATAATTCTGCTGATAGGATTTGGTGGTTTTACCTTTTTAAAAGGCAAAAAAAAGGCTCCGGTTCAGGAAAAACAGGTGGAGAGTGTTCTTCGGGTGGAGGCAGTGGCTGCAACTTTTAAAGACGTTGCTGTGCAGATCGAGGCTCATGGCGAGTTACGTTCTATCCGTATGGTGGAAATTGCTGCAGAAGTGGCAGGCAGTATTGTTGAAGTACACCCAAGACTCCAAACTGGTGAGGTGATTGCTGAAGGAGAACTGCTTTTTGCCATTGATGACCGGGATTACCACAGTGAATATGAGTCGAACAAGATACGTCTTGCTATTTTGCAACGGGATAAAGAGATTAGTACAAAAGAATTTGAGCGTGTTCGAACTCTTTTTGAAAAAAACAAAGTGGGAACCGAGGCTGGAGTAGAAAAAGCTGAGAGGGAAGCGAACAGCTCTGCTGACAGACTGGCTCAGGTTCAGCACGCGATGACCCGAGCAGATATAAAGCTTGAGCGTTGTAAGGTGTTTGCTCCTTTTACCTGTCGGATCACCTCCAAAAAAATTGAGAAAGGGCAGTATGTGGCACCCGGCAAGATTGTCCTTGGCCTTGCAGATGATTCCGTGCTTGAACTTGAAGTTCCCTTGGATAGCCGTGATGCATTTCAGTGGCTGCAGTTTGTAAAGAGTAAGCGTGACAAACCTGCAGCAACAGGCGCATGGTTTGCCAGCGTGAAACCTGTACACTGTGAAGTGGCCTGGACTGAAAACCCAAAGAACAAGGCTATTGGTATTTTGAACAGAATCAGCTCATTTGACGAAAAGACCCGAACGGTAAAAGTGGTTTTGCAGGTAGATTCCAAACAGTTTGCAAAACAAAACAGACCCATGCCTCTTGTGTCGGGAATGTTTTGCCGGGTGGCAATTCCTGGTGAATCCATGAAACAAGTGGTGGAGCTTCCACGCTGGGCAGTCAGTTTTGAAGATAATGTGTATATCATCCGTGACGGTCGCCTGGAAACCGTTGCAGTGCAGGTGGTAAGAGTTCAGAATAACAAAGCGTATATCAGTAAAGGACTTAAACCGGGCGATATGGTGATCACCACTCGTCTTGTCAACCCTCTTGAGCGGAGTTTAGTGCAGGTGATAAAAACAGCAAATCCAGTAAGTAAGGTGAAGTAAGTAATGCATAACCTGTTAGCCTCCTTTGCCCGCAATACGGTTTTTGCAAACATCCTTCTTCTGCTTATCTTTTTTGCGGGCTTTATTGCTACAAAGATGATGGTACGGGAAAGTTTCCCGGAGTTTTCCATTGATAAAATCCATATATCGGTGCCCTATCCAGGTGCAGATCCTGAAGAAGTGGAAGAGGGCATCAATCAGAAGATCGAGGAAGCCCTGGAATCCATTCAGGGGATCGATCAGTACACTACCAAGTCCATGGAAAATTCTGCTTCTGTGCTTATTGATGTAAAAGATGGGTACGACACCGCAGAAGTTCTGGATTTAGTACGATCCCATATCAACGCCATCTCTACCCTGCCTGTCGATGCGGAAAAGCCGATTATCCGTGAGATTGTAAAAAAACAGGTTGTCATGCTTCTTGCTCTGTCCGGAGATTTGAACGAAAAGCAGCTCAAACAGTGGGGGGAACGCATAAAAGACGAAGTGAAGATGATACCACTCGTTTCTCAGGTGGAGGCTTATGGTACCAGAGAATATGAGATTGGTATTGAAATCTCGGAAGAGAAACTCAGAAGGTATGGACTCACCTTTGATCAGGTTGCTTCAGTGGTGCGCAAGTCCAGCCTCAATCTTGCCGGTGGCACTTTACGAACGGCGGGTGAGGAAATCAGAATACGGACAGTTGGACGTAAATACACAGGAGAAGAGCTTGCGGATATTGTGGTGCTGGCACGTCCGGGAGGTGAAATCATCACCCTTGATCGTATTGCAGACATTCGCGATGGCTTTACTGAAGATCCTGTTTTTGCAACAATTGATGGTCAACCGGCCATGTTTGTCCAGATTGCCAAAACCGAAGAAGAAGATGCCATTAAAATTTCCAATGCGATACAGGCTTTTGTTGCGGAAAAAGAAAAGATTTTACCGCCTGGCGTTCAAATTTCTATTTTTTATGATACCACCGATTCCCTCCGTGCCCGCATAAGTCTTCTCACCCGTAACGGCATCATTGGACTCAGCCTTGTCTTCTTTATGCTCTGGCTTTTTCTTGATATGCGTTTGTCGTTCTGGGCAGGTTTGGGTATTCCCATATCCATTGCCGGGGCCATGTTCATTCTCTGGTCAATTGATGCCACCATTAATATGATCTCACTTTTTGGTTTGATTATGGTGCTTGGGATTGTTGTTGATGATGCGATTGTGGTGGGTGAAGCCATTTATGTGCATCGAAAACGGGGCGAATCCCCGTTTGATGCCGCTGTGAATGGCGTGTCGGAGGTTGCCATGCCAGTTCTGGCAGCTGTTACTACAACCATAGTTGCCTTTATCCCTTTGTCTTATGTTGGCGGAACCATGGGGAAGTTTGTGGCTATCTTGCCAGTGGTTGTTATCTCCTGTCTTTTGATTTCACTTGTTGAGTCACTCCTGTTGTTGCCTGCACATCTAAGTCATTTACCGGATTTGAATAAACCCAAAAAAATGTGGGGTCCTTTTGATCTTATTGAGCGTGGTCGTGCATCGGTGAGCACCGGGCTCGAAACATTCATAGAGAAACGTTACGTGCCTTTTGTCTCAATGGTTTTGAACTGGCGTTATGTCTCTTTAGCCATTGCCATTGCTGTACTAATGTTCAGCGTGGGGCTGGTAAAAGGGGGACTGGTAAAATTTCAGGTTTTTCCCAAACTTGATGGTTTTGTCATAACATCCACGGTTGAGTTTCCGGAAGGGACTCCACCCAATGTCACCAGTGAAGCGTTGACACAGATAGAGGCAGCATTTGATCGCCTGGCTGAGAAAACCACGACCATAAGTGGTGAACCCCTCGTTCGTCAGCGGCTGGTGCTTGTTGGACAAGTCTTGTCCGGCGATATGGGCGCCACCGGCCCCCATATGGGATCCATCCAGATTATTCTTCTGCCATCAGAAGAACGTGGTGTGCATTCCAATGATCTGCTCATTGCCTGGGAGAAGGAAGTGGGGGGGATTCCCGGGGTAAAAAGCCTCTCGTTTGAGGGAATGGCAGCAGGGCCGCAAGGTGCTGAGATTGAGGTTTGGCTTCAGGGACGTGAGATAGATAATCTGCTCCTGGCTGCCGATGATCTACAGGAGGCACTTACAGAATTTCAGGGAGTGTATCAGATACGTAGCGATTATGCCCGGGGCAAGAATGAATTACAACTGAGCCTGAAACCTGAAGCAACCACACTTGGTTTTTCTGTAGAGGATCTTGCCAGGCAGATAAATGCAGGTTTTTATGGCAGAGAGGCGTATCGCTTGCAACGCGGCAGTGATGACATTCGGGTAAAGGTGCGGTATACAGCCCTTGAACGGAGCAGTCTTTCGGATTTCGAGAAAGTGCATATCCGTACGGCAGATGGCAGAGAAGTACCCCTGCTCTCTGTTGCTGATATCAGTTTTGCACCCGGTTTTTCCACTATTACGCGTACAGATGGTTTACGTCGGATTAAGGTGACAGCTGAAGTGAATAACCGCCTGGCTAATTCTGGTGAAATTTTTGACGAGCTTGGAAAGACAACATTTCGTGAGCTAAAAGCTCAATATCCTGGCATTCATCTGGTTATGCAGGGGGCGAAGAAAAATACGCGGGAATCTTTTGCATCACTTAAAATTGGCTTTCCCATTGCCATGCTTGGAATATTTGTCATTATAGCCACAGTTTTTCGTTCTTATATCCAGCCGTTTATTATCATTTTTACCATTCCTTTTGGTATTATTGGTGCCATCATCGGCCATTTGTTTTTTGACTATAATATTTCCATGATGTCTATTTTTGGAATGGTTGCCTTATCTGGAGTGGTTATTAATGATGCCATTGTGCTGATAGAGCGGGTGAATAATAATCTTGCTTGCGGCATGAAACTTTTTGATGCCATTATTCAGGGTGGTGCAAGACGATTCCGAGCGATTTTTCTTACCTCAATCAGTACTATTGGCGGCTTGGCGCCACTCATTATGGAAACGGATATGCAGGCCAGGTTTCTTATTCCCATGGCCTTGTCTGTTGCAGGTGGTGTGGCCTTTGCCACTGTACTTACTCTTCTTTTAATCCCAAGTTTGCTGGTAATTTTGAATGATTTTAGAAGGATTGTGGTAAAAGGTGTGACTGGGAAGTGGCCAACGCGTGAAGAAGTTGAACCAAGAGCAATTAATCATGGGTAAGAGGAAACAAGCAGTGAATTGGAAAATATCTTTCTTGTTCCTGACAGTGATGGGTTTGGCTGCTGCACCTGCGGCAGGTGCTAAAACTCTCGATGAAGTGCAGGTACTCGATCTGGCAACTGCCCAGCAGATTGCACTTGCTGATAATCCTTCTCTTGCTGCTGCTGCTGAGCGGGTGAAGCAGGCAGGCCAGCGGATAAAACAGGCCAGAGCTCTGTATTATCCAAGTATTGATGCTGGTGGCACTGCAGCATCCGGGAGAATATCGACTGCAGATGCTGCTCAATCCTTCCTTTTTGGTGGTACAGATATTGACCGGAATAGTGAAAATTATCGACTCTCCCTTGGTGCTTCCTGGCTGCTGTTTGATGGGTTTTCCAGGAAGTTTTTACATTTAGTCGCTGAATACGGGCAACAGGAAAGTGAGCAGGCAAGACGGGACGGGATGCGCCTTCTTTTACAAGCTGTTGCTGAAAGTTTTTACGGTGCACAGTTGGCCCTGTACAATAAAGCCATTGCCGAGGCTGATTTTTCCTTTAATTCAACTCAGGCGAAAGAGGCAAGGGCAAGTCTGGATGCAGGGGCTGGTTCACTTTCTGCGGTGCTGAATTTCCAGGTGCAGATGAACAATGCTTCCACAGACGTCTTACTGGCTGAACGAAATTATGATATTGCTTTATTTGGCCTTGCTCTTCTGCTTGGCCGTGAAAGTGGACAGATGCCTGAGGGACTGAAGCTCAGCAAAATGGTCATGGTTGAAGAAAATGAGTTTTATGAATTGTCAACAAGTGCTTTATTGCAGGCAGCTGAAAGAAATCGACCGGATCTTCTGCTACAGGAACTCAGTGTCCAACGTGCAGAATCTACCATTGGGGCCAATAAGGCGAGCTACTATCCTCAATTTTCCCTGAATGGAGTCGTTGATGGGGACAGGTTTGATAATGCAAATTTTATTAGTGATGATTTTGGTTCCACTGTTTCACTGAACCTCTCCTATAATCTTTTTCGGGGCGGTGGTGATCGTGCACGGATTGCTGAAGCAAAGGCCTATAAACGAGAAGTTGTACGAACACTTGAGCAGCAGAAAAATAAGGTGCAAAGTGAAGTGAGGCAGGCGATCACAAGACTTGAACAGGCAAGAGCGCAGCTTTTGCTTCAGCGTGCCTCGGTAAAACTTGTTGAGCAGAGTAGAAATCTTGTGGAAGATGGATATAAAGCCGGACAGGAATCACTGGCCCGTCTTAATGAGGTGCAGCGGGATCTGGTACGCACCCGGTCTCGTTTGGCTTTGTCACTGATTAGTCTTTACACTAATCGTCAATCGTTGAAAACAGCCACTGGAGAATCCTTGATTCCATATTTGCAAGATGAAGGATCAGAATCCGGAATGGAGTAGTTTTATTTGAAAGTGTATGCATAGAAAAATTTTTGCCGTTGGTGATAGTCACTCCAGACGCTGTTTTGAGGGGCATGATCAGATTGCTGATTCCAGGGTTCTGGTGGGCTACAATAAGCTTGATGGAAAAACAGCTTATAACCTGGAACACCATGAAAAAAAGTTGTTGCGGATTCTTAACCCACTGCATGATAAGGAGTTAGTGTTCTGTTTTGGTGAAGTTGATGTCCGTCTTCATATCAAATATAAACATCTGCAGTTGGGTACACCTGTTCAACAACTCATCGATAAAACAGCCTGGCGTTATACCTCTTATGTTCATGAACTGCGAAAAGCAGGTCATCGAATCCATATCTTTAATGTAGTTCCCACTGGTGATTTCCGTGGAGAGGATGCTGAAAAATGGAAACGGGGATTAACGTATCCGTTTACAGCTACTTTTGAGGAACGCAGCAGCTATACAGAACAGTTAAATGCTGCATATGGAAGCTATTGCCGTGAATTTCAAATTCCCTTTATTGATATTTATGAATATTTAGTTGATGACCAGGGACAACGAAGAGAAGATTTGATTTTTGACTACGCACATATTAACAATAGTTGTGCGGATTTAGTTTTGAAACATCATAGTTTTCCGGAACCCGACTGATCGCAATGAATGGAGCTGTTGTTATGTTTGATAAGAGTGAAAAAGCCTTCCCGGCAAAGAGGAATAATGTGTTTCTTGCGCATTGTGCCATCTCTCCCATGCAGCGCCATGCAAAAGAGGCAGCTCAGGAGTTTTTAGATGCCATGACAGAAGGTGGGATCAGTCGACTTCCGGCCTTTTACAAGCTCCTGCCAAAGTTTCATCAGAAGTGTGCCAGCTTGTTTAAGACTGATGCAGGAAATATCTCCAGTGTCCATAACACGGCAGAAGGAATGTGCCTTATTGCCAATGGCTATCCTTTTCAGCCGGGTGATGAAATAATCAGTTATGTTCATGAGTTTCCAAGTAACTACTATCCATGGCGTCTTCAGGGAAAACGAGGTGTGAAGCTTGTTCTGCTGGGTGATAGTGATCCCACGGGAACTTTTGCAGATGTTCAATCCCCCCGTGGCTGGTCCATGGAGGAACTCGAACGTAAGGTGAGCCCCCGAACACGCCTGATAGCTCTTAGTCATGTTCAGTTCAGCACTGGATACGCGGCTGATTTGAAACAGTTGGGCGCATTTTGCAAAGAACGAAATATTGACCTTGTTGTTGATGGTGCTCAGAGCGTAGGCTGCCTGCCTCTTTATCCTGAAGAATATAATGTGTCTGCTGTGGCTGTCTCGTGTTGGAAATGGCTCATGGGACCGTTTGGCTCCGGGATTTTGTATGCAAGTGAATCTTTCAGGGACAAAATTGAACTCACCATGGTCGGTCCGTCCAGCATGCAGCAGGGGATCGAGTATCTCGATCATACCTGGAATCCTCATGGGGATGGTCGAAAATTTGAATATTCAACCTTATCCTGGGAACATATTGCCGCACTTAATGCTTTGCTGGATACTGTATTTCTTCGCTATTCCATGGATGATGTTCTAACAGAAGTATTGAGACTGCAGGATCTTTTTCTTCAATTTCTTGATCCTGATTTGTTTCGGCCCTTGCTTTTTCCTGAGAGTAACAGATCCGGAATTCTTGCTATTCTTCCACAGTGCAACCCTGGAGAACTGGTTGAAAAGCTTGGTAACCAAGGAATTGTGGTTACACAGTCTTCAGGATATATCCGGATAGCGCCCCATTTTTACCTTGATGATGAAGATATGAAAAGGGCTGCAGAATGTTTAAATGTTGTGGCTGTAAGGAAATAGGAAGAAAATAGCGAACGCTATATACCAGGAGGAAGGCTGATGAGTAAAAAAAGATTTTTTGTGTTTATGTGGCTGTTGTTGACGTTGCTGCCTGTAAGTGTCTCTGCAGAAGGGACGAGTCCATGGGAGGTGAAGCTGCCATTTGAGAGCGCCACTATCCATTACACCATCAGTGGTATGGAGAAGGGAAGCGAGGTCGTGTATGTTCGGGATTATGGCCGGGAGGTGGCTACTTATCATACCACTGAAATGAATATGATGGGCATGACCATGGTAAATGAGACCGTGGAGATTGAAAATCAGGATTGGGTTTACAGTTTTGATCTGACCGAAAAAACGGGTACAAAAAGTGTTAATCCAAGGAAATATATGATTGAAGAGTACAATAAGCTTTCTAAAGCTGATAAGAAGCTGGTTGAGAAAAACGGAGAAAAGATGGGTGTTTCCATGGCCGAAGGATTCGGTGGAAATGTTCAGCAAAATGCGACCAAAATCCTTGGCTATAGTTGTGATCGGGCAGAGATAATGGGAACAGTGGTCCATAGCCTTCATGGGTCGGGTATTCCTCTTCTTTTAGAAAGTAATATGATGGGGATGACGATGAAAATTGAGGCTACTTCCGTGGATGAAGGAAAGGTAGATGCCAGTTATTTTGAGTTTCCGAAAGGAATTGAAGCACGCTATGATCCACAGTCCGATGCCATTGCCCGTGAAATGGCCAAGCGGACCATTGCCGGGTTGAAAGATCCTGAAAGTATTAAAAATCAGGGTGGTATGCCGATGATGCAGGGGCGGGAACAGCAGATGACCCCGGAAGAACGGGAGCAGATGCAGCAGGCCATGGAAATGTTGAAAGGAATGTTTGGCAATCAGCCTCAACAGTAGCGACTGGTTTTGTCTTAAAACTATCCGGTGATGAATAGTAAGCCGGCACTCTTTTCAGAAAAAACGAGACAAGTGTAGACATTCGAAAGAATGTATAGGGGTAATTATTCAAAAAAATTCTTTAGAAAGGAGCCTGGAATCCTATGAAACGCTTAATCCATTTTAGCTCTGTTGCTGTTTTGCTGGTTGTATGTGCTGCCTGTTCCACGCTTAGTGTGAGTACGGATTTTAATCCTGCCTATGATTTTACAAACCTAAAGACCTATGCCTGGCTTGATGATGGCTCGGTACCAAGCAATGATGCACGAATTAATAATGATCTCATTGTTGAAAGGGTTCGAAAAGCTGTGGAGAGAGAGCTTACTGCCAAGGGATATGCGAAGACTGAAGCTGCATCCGCTGATTTTATGGTGAGCTGGCTTGGGGCAATTAATAAAAAATTACAAATAGAGACAATCGACCATTTTTACAGCCCTTACGGGTATGGCCCTCTTTATCATGATCCCTACTGGGGCGGTGGCATGCGAACAACCACTGCCAGAGAGTATGAAGAGGGAACTCTGGTTGTCGATATCCTTGATCATAAACAACGCAAATTGATCTGGCGCAGCACCGGTAAAGACCGGATCGGTTCAAACAACGATCCGGAAACTGTAACCCAAAACATTAATGACGCCATCAGAATAATTATGAAAGATTTTCCTGCAGTGATGCAATAGGATAAGACTGCAGTAATCGTTCACCGAGACAATTTCTGCTGCAATTGTTTTGTTGGCGGTAGGATGGCTGAGCACGCGTGATAAGGGGGCAAAAAACTGACCCGACTGCGTAAAGAATTTTATTCGACAGTACGTTGGAAAGTATTTCAGGCATCGGCTATCCTTTGAACGTTTCCTTTGTTAACATTTGATGGAATTCAAGGTGGTTACGGCTCTGAGCCTGCGCTGTCGCGTTGCAGATTTTTGTCGGAAAAAGAGGGCAGCTTTTTCGTTCTTCCGGAAAGAAGGAAGTATAAGAGCATTTTCCTCTATTAGATGCGGAAAAAGATATTGACAGCCCCGTCACGGTCGTTTATATTCGTGCCCCTACAGGCAGTCGCTATCGCTAATGCCTGTGTTTTATGATCCTCGATAGCTCAGTTGGTAGAGCAGGTGGCTGTTAACCACCTTGTCGCAAGTTCGAGTCTTGCTCGAGGAGCCAAAAATACCAAGCCCGATCGTTAATGGTCGGGCTTTTTTCCTTTTCTTATGAGTCGGGGCGTAGCGCAGCCTGGTTAGCGCGCCTGCCTTGGGAGCAGGAGGCCGTAGGTTCGAATCCTACCGCCCCGACCATTTTTCAGTATAGAAGCCAAACACTTATAAAGTGTTTGGCTTTTTCTTTTTTCCGTCCCCCTGCCTTCCATTTAGCGTTTCTATTCTTCTCCGTAATAAAAAATCACATGTTGATATTGTTCTGTATCGGGAAAAGAAGTGTGCTCTCAGTGGGAACTCTTTCTGCATCGGTCGTCGAACACCGAATACCTTTTACCAGCGGGCATCATGTGTTTGCCTTTTTTGCTTTTACAATATCTCTCGTCTAGTCGGTATGATTGTAATCATTGGGAATTGAATTTGAGTTGCCCCAGAAACTACTTTGGTCACAGCTGGTGATATGGTACGATAAAAACACAGCAGATGTGGTGAAGGCCGTGCGCTCCTCACGAGGTACTGAAAAGAATGACGATATTTTATACCCGTAAACCCAAAACAGGTTTTTAAAATGAATATAACAATGATAGGAACAGGTTATGTAGGCTTGGTGACAGGAGCATGTCTTGCCGAATTCGGGCATCGCGTAACCTGTATGGATCTGGATGTTGAGAAGATCGAGAGTCTAAAAAATGGAGGAATCCCAATTTACGAACCTGGCCTTGATGTGCTGGTGGCTAAAAACGTAAAAGACGGCAGGTTACAGTTTTCAACTGACATGGCTGACTGCGTACCAGGGGCACAGGCAGTTTTTATAGCCGTTGGCACACCCTCCTCAAGGCGTGGTGGTGGCTATGCTGATCTGACTTATATTTATGCAGCAGCCAAAGATATTGCGGTACATTTAACTGATTATACCGTGGTCGTTGATAAAAGCACGGTTCCTGTGGGGACGGCCAGGCAGGTACGCAGGGTTATTAGCGAGGCAAATCCTGATGCTGATTTTGATGTGGTTTCCAATCCTGAATTCCTCCGTGAAGGTGCTGCAATAAGTGATTTCATGCGCCCTGATCGTGTAGTTGTCGGGACGGATTCCGAAAAAGCGCAGGAGGTGATGAAGAAAGTTTACGATCCTCTCTTTTTGATTTCTACTCCCTTTGTTTTTACCGGTCTTGAGTCTGCTGAGCTGATAAAGTATGCAGCAAATGCCTTTCTGGCCATGAAGATTTCATTTATCAATGAAATGGCTACCCTGTGTGAGGAAGTTGGCGCTGATGTTGTTGATCTTGCAAAAGGTATCGGGCTAGACGGTAGAATCGGCTCTAAATTTCTCCATCCTGGACCTGGATACGGTGGGTCATGTTTTCCAAAAGATACTCTGGCACTTTTGCGAATTGCCCAGGAAAACGGAGTAAGTGTAAGATCAGTTGAAGCGGCAGTAGAAATTAACGCTGCTCAAAAAGCCAGGATGGTGAAGAAAATAAGAGACGCACTGGGTAGAAATGAAGCGGGTAAAACCATTGCTGCTCTAGGGCTTGCATTTAAGCCTGAAACCGATGATCTGCGCGAATCTCCTCCCCTTGCCATTCTTCCTCCACTTGTGGAAAAAGGTGCAAAAGTACGTGTCCACGATCCACAGGCAATGGAGGAGTGTAAGAAGCAGTATCCCGATTTTACTTATGTTGATAGTCCATACGAAGCTTGTGAGGGGGCTGATATTGTTGTTCTGTTCACTGAATGGAATCAGTATCGGGCACTGGATCTTGCTGAAATGAAATCGAAGATGAAGGGTTCCGTGTTTGTAGATCTTAGGAATGTATATGCCCCAAAGCAGGTGATTGACGCTGGCTTTGAATATCATGGTCTTGGTAGAATGTAAGTGCGGTTATCTGAACAGGAACAGAGAAGTATGGTTCTTCTTATTTTTATTCCCCCTAAGTGTAGGAAGTTGCCAATATGGTCCATACCGGTGTATTAACAAGAGAGGAGGGAATAGAAAAAGCGAACCTCCTGAAGATACTGACGTGGATATTTATTCCGAAAAGGAGCTTGGAATGCTTTGATGAAGTCACCCTCTGATGAAAGGAAAACAATCCTTCTTACTTTTGATGTGGAAGATTGGTTTCAGGTAGAAAATTTTAAGGAGTATATTCCTTATTCCTCCTGGGACTCTAGAGAGTTACGTGTAAAAAAGAACACAATTGATTTGTTGGATTTGTTGGATAGTGCCCCAACACAAGTACAAGCTACATTTTTTGTCTTGGGCTGGGTCGCAGAGCGTTATCCTGATTTGGTACGGGAAATACAGCAACGTGGGCACGAAGTTGCATCCCATGGCTGTGAGCATCATCTTTGCTATAATCAAACTCCGGAAGAATTACGACAGGACTTAAGTAAAAGCAAAGAACTCCTGGAAGATCTGATTGGGGTGGAAGTCTTAGGCTATCGAGCACCAAGTTTCTCCATTACTGATGAGGCTATCAGGATTGTTCAAGAGGTCGGTTACCTGTATGATTCAAGTTATAATTCATACGGTGCTCATGGTCGTTATGGGTCGTTGACATTGCCAAAGACACAAAAAGAGGATTTACCCTTGTATGCATTGTCTTCAACTTTTTATGAAATCCCTGTAAGTAATCTGAGAATTGGTAAAAAAATCATCCCCTGGGGCGGAGGTGGTTATTTTAGGCTGTTACCATCGTTTCTGCATCGGGTAGGGGTAAAACAGATTCTCAAACAGAACAAATGTTATACTTTTTATATGCATCCGTGGGAAATTGACCCAGGCCAACCACGGGTTCAGGAGGCAAAAGCTTTTTTTCGCTTTCGGCACTATGTGAATCTGCATAGCACGAAAAAAAAGCTAGCGAAGTTGGTTGCAGCTAATAAAGAACATACTTTTCAGACTTGCGGGGAGTTCATTACAAAAAACAGGTGATCTGATTTTATGGAGCAACTTTGATAAAAGAAGTAGCTACAAGGAAACGTCTGGAAGGGAGTGATCTTTTTTTTGTGTCATATCAAGGCGTTGTAAGTTGGGGGATACCTTGAACTTGCCGTCAGAAATGTCAATGTAGCCTAGGTTTTTTTGCCAGGCATCCGACGTTTAATGAAAGCAGGGGGTGTTTACCCAATGGCTAGAGTGGTATTGGGTAAAAGATTGATTCCATTCTCGATGCCTGACAATCCAAGTTCCGGGAGCGATGGAATACGTAGAATTTTGTGTTTTTACGACGCCATCAAAGTTGAAAAATCGATTAATAAGTGAGGCTCACAGGTTAGTCAAGAACAAAACAATTTTGACAATCCAGTAAATCCTGTCAAAAATCCCTTGAAAAGAAATAGGCGAGATAATTTGTCTGCAACAATTAAAATAACAACTGCAACCAATACAGACCAACAGGACTGGGATTCTTTTGTTCATTCCTATCCCAGTGCTTCACCATACCACCTGTTTGCCTGGGGGCAGGCAATTAGACAGGCTTATGGTCATGACTTGCTTTATTTGCTTGCCAGGCAGGATAATGAAGTTGTGGGTATCTTACCAATGGTGCATTTAAAACTGCCATTGTTGTTAAATGAACTCGTTGCTCTTCCATTTTGCGATGTTGGCAGTTGTTTGGCTGTAAATAGAAGTGTGGAAAGTGAATTATTGGCTGAGGCAGTGAAATGTGGGGAGCAGTTGAATATAAAAAATATTCAACTGCGTGGTCAATTGCAGAGTGAGCATGTCCCGGATACCTCTTTTACTATAATTGAGAGCGATAAAATAAGAATGCTGCTCGATCTTCCCGATTCATCAGAAGTGATGCTTACAAGTTTTAAGTCAAAATTGCGCAGCCAGGTACGAAAGTCAGAAAGGAACGGCGTTGTCTTTCGTTGGACAGGAACAGATGGTGTAGATTCTTTTTATTCTGTCTTCTGTAATAATATGCGGGATCTTGGCTCGCCTGTTCATTCAAAATCATTGTTTTATGCGATTATGGGAAAATATGGAGAAAATGCCCGCATAGGATTGGCAGAATTTGAGGGAAAATGTATAGGTGCGGGGTTGATATTGTCTACAAAAAATCAAACATCGATTCCCTGGGCCTCAACACTTCGACAATATAATCGTCTTGCCCCTAATATGCTGCTTTATTGGAATTGTTTGAAATTCTCGGCAGATAATGGGAAAAAAGTATTTGATTTTGGTCGTTCTACAGAAAACGAGGGGACATTCCGCTTTAAAAGACAATGGGGCGCAAAATCAGCACCTCTACCGTGGTATTCCTCTTTGAGCGATTACCAGAACGCGGTGAAGAAAGAACAAACTAAATCGACAGGGCGAGATAAGGTGTCAGCTATATGGAAAAAAATACCTGTGCCAATGGCTAATTTCATTGGTCCGCGGTTGCGAAAATATATAAACCTTTAGCGTAAATCCTGTCAGAAAAAGAAAAAAGAATGTCAAAAATTAAATAATGACAATACGAATAGGCAGAACCCTACCCCCTGCAGCAGCTCCAATACCATTAAATGATATACTGCACGCACTGCCATCATGTTTAAGTGACGATACTGATGGATTTTGTTTCGAGGAAGAAATTAGAAAGGAATTCAAGCAGCGTTACTGTCTGCTCGTGTCATCTGGTAAAGCTGCTTTGGTATTGATTCTCAGGGCTTTGCAAAAGCTTTATCCCGGACGGGACGAGGTGCTCATACCTGCCTTTACCTGCTATTCAGTACCGGCTGCAATAAAAAAAGCTGGTTTGAAAGTTAAGCTCTGTGATACAGGAGTTCGTTCTCTTGATCTTGACAAGAAGCAACTCAGAAAAATTATTGAGACAAATAAAAAAGAAAATAAAATCCTTTGTGTACTCGTTACTCACCTTTTTGGATGTCCTGCTGATTTCTACGGTATCAAAGAAATTGTCGGAGACAGGATCCCTATTGTCGAAGATGCTGCCCAGGCTATGGGGGGAGAGATTGAAAAAAATAAAATGGGAACGTTGGGAGATATCGCTTTCTTCAGCCTGGGACGGGGCAAGGCTTTATCCACAATGGAAGGGGGAGTGATAATCACGAATCGAAGAGATCTGGGTGATATATTATGCGATCTATTAAAAGAACTGGAAATATATACTGTTTTTGATACAGTAAAGTTAGTAGTAAAAACGATTCTTACAACATTGTTGCAGCATCCTCTTTTGTTTTGGCTACCTAAAGCGTTACCATTTTTAAGACTTGGTGAAACCCTCTATGATTGTGACTTTCCAATGCAAAAAATGTCGTCTTTTCAAAAAGGATTGGCGGCTAACTGGCAGAAAAGATTGCAAATGCATCAAAAGGTAAGAAGGGCTAACATAAAGTTCTGGCATGGACGAATGCCGCACAATCTTGCCATGGTTTGTTTAAGACAAAAAGAGATCAGCCTGATCAGGCTTCCGGTGCTGACAGAATCGGTTGAGGTGCGAAATGCCTTTTGTTTAAAGAGTGAGCAGGCAGGTTGTGGTATTATGCCGACATATCCAACAGCAATAAATGAGATCCCTCAAATTGCCGAGGAGTTTACCGGACAACGGTTCCCCAACGCAAAAAAAACAGCTAAGTGCCTCATGACCTTACCGGTGCATGAGTACGTAAAGAAAGGAGACAGGAGTAAGATCAATAATATGCTTCTGGGAATATGAAAAAACATATGCAAAATAAGACGGTTGTTACTGTTTTGTGGATAGCGGCCATTGGGGTACTGATTGCTTTTGTTTATCAGGCAACCATTTTGTGGATGGTTGAACGGTACATGGGGGCTGATTCATACTATTCACACGGTTTTCTGGTTCCCTTTATCAGCCTGTATTTTGTCTGGCAGCTCAAAGATGAGTTACGTGGCATGCAAGTGACGGGAAGCTGGGCTGGATTGGTGCTTATACTTGTAGCACTTGGTCTGCACCTCTTGGGTACTGTCCTGTATATCTTTTCCATCTCAGGATTCTCGTTATTCTTTCTCATTGTTGGACTGACACTTTTTTTGTTTGGAAAGGAGATAACAAAATGTCTCTGGTTCCCATTGTTGTTTTTGCTGTTTATGTTCCCTGTTCCCATGGCGTTAATCAGTCTTGTCTCTTTTCCGCTCAAGATATTGGTGGCTAAGGCTGGAGTGTGGATTGTGGCTCTTTTGGGTATCCCTGTGATTGGTGAAGGGTTCATTATTACAATACCGGCAGGGAATCTTCTGGTAGGTAATCCCTGCAGCGGTTTACGTTCGTTGATAGCGTTTCTTGCACTTGGCGGAGTGATGGCGTATATGGCAGCACTTTCTCCCGTGAAGAAATCGATTTTATTTTTCTGTTCCTTGCCCATCGCTGTTATTTCAAATTTAATACGGGTTCCTCTTTTGATCATTGTTTCCCATTTGTACGGTCTTGAAGCTGCAGCTCCAGATACTTGGGTGCATACTGCCTCGGGGTTACTTGTTTTTGTTTTGGGGATATCTCTACTGTTAGCTTCTGCAAAGGTGCTGGAATGGCGAAATTGAACATGCGTTACATCGTGGTGATTATTTTAATTCTTGTTACAGGGATTATTGTCAATACCCTCCAACATGCTCCCAGTCAGGATAATGAGGCCGGGTTACAGGCGGTACGGTCAATCCCTCTGCAGGTTGGTTCCTGGAAAGGGTATGACATACCTCTGAAGGAAGATGTTTATGAAATTTTGGAAACCAGGGCGATTGTACATCGGAACTATATTGCCGATAATGGTGCCCAGGTCTTTCTTTCTATCGTTCATTATAATGACACCAAGGTAGACTTTCATGCCCCGGAAGCGTGTCTTGGCGGCAGGGGGGATCGAACAACCAAAAGTGTGAAGAATGTGACCATAGAGGTAAAGGGCCAAAAGATCCTGCTTGAGCTTGCAGAAATAGTGGCCCGAAATGGTGGCCGAAGGAACCTTGCCTATTATTTTTACAAGACAGGTGGCTTTAGTGGACAGAATTATATTAAAATGCGGCTTAAGGTTGCAGCCAACAAGCTCTCTTCACACGATTCAAGTGGATCGCTTGTACGGATTTCAACCGATATGAGTGAGGATGTTGAAGAGGCGCATCAATTGCTGGAAAGCTTTCTCGCTGATTTGTTTCCGATTTTAGAGAAGATTTTATAGAACATTTTTGTGTAATGTATGTCTTGCAAAGAATAACTACAATAAGGGAGAGAGCGATATGAAGGCAGTCATCCTTGCGGGGGGATACGGTACCCGCATCAGTGAAGAAAGTCAGGTAAGGCCAAAACCACTTGTTCAAATCGGAACATATCCGATTTTATGGCATATCATGAAAATTTATTCAGCATACGGTATCAATGATTTTATCATCTGTTGTGGCTATAAGGGAGAGATGATAAAGGAATATTTTTCGAATTATTATTTGAATAAATCTGATGTTACATTTGATATGCAGAATAATAAAATGGATATTCACAATTGTAAGGCGGAACCATGGAAGGTCACTCTGGTGGACACTGGACAGGGCACCATGACTGGTGGGCGACTGAAACGAGTCAAGGACTATATTGGTGACGAAACCTTCTGCTTGACCTATGGCGATGGGGTCAGTGACATAAATATTAAAAATCTCGTTGACTTTCATAAAAAAAATAAAGTGTTGGCAACATTGACGGCGGTGCAACCACCAGGCCGTTTTGGGGCAATCGTTCTCCATGAAAAACAAAATATTATTGAACGTTTTAAAGAAAAAGAAAAAGGCGATGGGGCCTGGATTAATGGTGGTTTCTTTGTCCTCGAACCGTCTGTGATTGATTATGTTGAAGGTGACGATATCAGTTGGGAGCAAGCTCCTCTGGAGACAATAGCCTCAGAGCAGCAATTGGCTGCTTACCGACACGATGGTTTTTGGCAGCCTATGGATACTCTGCGAGATAAGATGTATTTGGAGAAACTGTGGGAGTCAAAAAATCCACCATGGAAGGTTTGGGAATGAATAGAGATTTTTGGAAAGATAAACGAGTCCTTATCACTGGTCATACAGGTATTAAGGGGAGTTGGCTTTCTATCTGGCTCCAAAGTATGGGGGCGCATGTTATTGGCTACGCACTTTCTCCCCCTTCAAAACCAAGTATGTTTGAAGTCACCGGTATTGGCAGAGGTATTATCTCAATTGAGGGGGATATTCGTGATCTATCGAATTTGCAACGAGTGTATGAGGAACATCAGCCAGAAATAATAATACATATGGCTGCCCAGGCTCTGGTTCGTGAGTCATATTCTACCCCTGTTGAGACCTATGATACCAACGTAATGGGAACAGTAAAGGTACTGGAGGCTGCTCGTCATGTGGATAGTGTTCGTGTGATCGTCTCTATTACATCCGATAAATGTTATGAGAATCGTGAGTGGCATTGGGGGTATCGGGAAAATGAAGCAATGGGTGGGCATGATCCGTACTCAAGCAGTAAAGGATGTTCTGAACTGGTTGCCGCTGCCTATCGACGTTCTTTTTTTTCGAGTTCTTCTGATGAAGGTAAAAAACATCCCATTTATTTGGCCACTGTAAGAGCCGGTAATGTGATTTGCGGGGGGGATTGGGCAAAAGATCGATTGGTACCCGATCTTATGCGGGCTTTTCTTGAAAAACGAAAGGTCGTTATCCGTTATCCCAACGCAATCAGGCCGTGGCAGCATGTTCTCGAACCTCTGGCAGGATATTTGATGTTGGCAGAAAGGCTGTGGGAACAAGGTGCTGTTTTTGAAGGGGGGTGGAATTTTGGTGCCGATGATACCGATGCTCGTCCAGTCTCCTGGATTGTTGAACAGTTAACCAGTTTATGTGACGGGCGATTACAGTGGGAGATCAGCTCGGGGTCGCATCCGCATGAGGCAACCTATTTAAAACTTGATTGCTCTAAATCCAAGAACCTGCTTGGCTGGACCCCTTCGTTAAATCTGTCCACGGCATTGCAGTGGGTTGTTCAATGGTATCAGGCCTATGATAAAGGAGAGGACATGTTGCAGGTGACCAGGGATGACATTAACAAGTATGAGAGTTTATTGAAAATATGATATTTGAAAAAACAAAGTTAAACGATGCCTATATAATACGTCCAGAACGACTGGAAGATGATCGTGGATTTTTTGCCAGGGCATGGTGCCAGAAGGAGTTTGAAAAACATGGTTTGGTGAGTAATCTGGCACAATGTAATATCTCATACAATAAAAGCCAAGGTACGTTACGTGGCATGCATTACCAGAAAAAACCGCACGAAGAGACGAAGCTGGTACGCTGCACGGCGGGGGCAATTGTCGATGTTATAATTGATATCAGACCAGAATCTTCCACCTTTAGTCAGTGGTTAACTATTGAATTGAGCGCAGAAAATAGAACCATGTTGTATGTTCCGCGAGGGTTTGCCCATGGCTATGTGACCCTGGTAGATGATGTAGAAGTTTTTTACCAGGTTTCTGAATTTTATACTCCGGGAGTTGAAGGCGGTATTCGCTGGGATGATCCTTTCTTCCAGATAGCCTGGCCAATACGAGAGAATTTAGTGGTTTCAGAAAAAGACAGCAGCTGGCCTGATTATGAAAAAGATGAATAGCTGGAATGGATAATAAGCATGTCGTCGTAGAACTTCTTACCAGAGTGCTTTGTGACTCACGGCCCGTTATGCCCGTTGATGGGGTATACCTCAATTGTCAAACCACGAGTAGTCAGGGGGGCGTTTTTCAAACAGCTAAGTTTCTTCTTGATAAATCATATGCTGCAAAGGCACTCATTCTCCATATTGATGCGAAGAGTGGGTATCCCGGCTTTGATAAATGGAGTGAGCAGCTGCAGAAAACTGGAATCAATCAGGAGCAAATTGAAGGAGTGGAGAGTGGTGAAACAGAATCCATCAATACTCTCATTGAGTCAGAAGCACTGGTCAGATTCGCATTAAAACGAAAGTATCGTGCAATAGTTGTTGTGGCTCCGCCATTCCAGCAATTAAGAGCTTTTATGACCGCTGTAACGGTGGCCCTCAGGGAGTACCCCCAGTTGCGGATTTATAGCTATCCCGCCGTTGCCATGCCCTGGCAGGAAGAAATCGTACACTCGCAGGGGACGCTCAAGGCAATACCAAGTGAATTAATCCATGCAGAGTTAGCAAGAATAAATACCTATCAAAAGAAGGGCGACTTATCTTTGTTTGAACCTATCTTAGCCTATTTGAACCAGCGTCAGGATATTGTTAGGAATTAATTTTTTTAATCACACCATTACAGGGGCTTGTTATGATAATTATCGATACCGCATTGAACAAAAGAAAGGAAGAAAACAGGCCGATTCAGGTAGGCCTGATTGGAGCTGGTTTTATGGGGCGTGGTATAGCCTTACAAATCCTGTGCTCAGTTCCGGGAATGCGTCTCGCCGGTGTGGCTAACCGCACACTTTCTGAAGCAGAACGAGCATACAGGCAAGCAGGTGTTGAGGACTCAATTTCAAGTGTAAACAGCGCTGCCCAGCTGGAGGATTGTATCGCAAACAATCGTTATGCCGTTTCTACAGATGCGTCCACACTGTATAAGGCAGAAAATATTGATGTTATTATTGAGTCAACCGGGCATGTCGAGTATAGCGCAGGAGTGGTTCTTGAAGCAATACGACATAAAAAACACGTTGTGTTGATGAATGCAGAGCTTGATGCGACAGTTGGCCCTCTCCTCAAGCATTATGCTGACAAAGAAGGGGTGATCTATACTAATGCCGATGGCGATCAGCCCGGCGTGATTATGAATCTTTTCCGCTATGTTCAATCCATTGGCTGCAGGCCGGTCCTGGCAGGAAATATGAAAGGTCTTCAGGATGTACGCAGAACTCCTGAAACACAAAAAGCCTATGCAGAACAATATCATCAAAAACCGCAAATGGTGACATCCTTTGCTGATGGAACGAAAATCTCAATGGAGATGGCGGTCATTGCCAACGCCACAGGTTTCACTGTCGGTAAACGGGGGATGTACGGACCAGAATGTTCTCATGTGAATGATGCCGTCAACCTGTTTCCCATGGAGCAGATGATGGAGACCGGGCTTGTGGATTATGTCCTTGGCGCAGAACCGGGAGGCGGTGTCTTTGTGCTCGGGTATAATGAAAATAAAATCCAGCAACAGTATCTGGAGTATTATAAGATGGGTAATGGCCCGCTGTATACTTTTTATACCCCATACCACCTCTGCCATCTTGAAGCACCGTTGACCGCTGCACGGGCAGTTTTGTTTGATGATCCGTCTGTTGCACCCCTGGCCGGGCCTGTTTGTGATGTTATTACTGTAGCCAAAAAAGATCTTCAGGTCGGTGATACATTAGACGGTATTGGAGGTTTTACCTGCTATGGTGAACTTGAAAAATCAGAAATTTGTCAACTGGAAAACCTTCTTCCCATGGGCTTGAATGAGGGGTGTACGGTAAAGCGGTCTGTTCAGATGGACAGCCCCATTACCTATGATGATATTGTGTTACCCGAAAATCGACTATGCGACAAGTTACGTGAAGAACAAAATCGTTTTTTTAAATAACCTTCCCCATAGGCTTTTTATAGTCGAACAGCTTGGCTGTTCGGTTAATTCGTCCTCCTCTCTATAGGTAGATGTGGAGTTCAATTTTATAATTACGCTGTGTGTGTTTTTTTTAAAAAAAATAAGAATAAATCTGCCGTAATTTCAGTTACAACTACCACATCTATAGGTAGAAATACCTATAGGGGTGTGGGATATATAACAGCTATCTAGTTAGTATGCCTATTGAAAAATAAAAGGTATTGTTGTACTTTTAGCATGTGTTGCTAGTTGTTTTTTGTCGCGTGGTTATTGTGTTAATAACATAACTTCGATGGCAGCGGTATTATAACACTAAAAAAGGATATGCACTATGTACAATAAAATGAAAAAGATGATCCAGTGGCTATCGGTTTTCTTTAGTAAAATACCGATAGCTAACAAAAGGAAATGTAAAACACAGAGTCCAGGCAAGGTAACCCTAAACAGGATTCATGATAAAAACCTTTTTTATTTAACGGCCCCCAATATGAAGAGCAAACTACTTATCTCCCTGCTATTCCTTTGTTTGTTTAATGTTGATGTTGCTCTTGGACAGATTTCAATTATGCCAGTTGGAGATTCAATAACTTTTGGCACCTGGGATTCTGAAAGCCGACCCAGTGAGGTAATAACGGGGTACCGTCAACCTCTTTATCTCATGTTGCAACAAGCAGGTTTTGATATAGATTTCGTAGGGGGGATGAACTCCGGGAAAGATGCATACCCACTTTTTGATAGTGAGCACGAGGGACACTCAGGATGGAGAGATGATGAGATTGCTAGTAACATTTATAACTTTCTGGTTGATACCCCTGCCGATGTAATATTATTACATATTGGCAGCAACGCCTTGAACGAACAACCTTCGGATGTCGAGAATATCTTAGACGAAATTGACAAATATGAAAGTGACTTTGGTAGAGAAATAATAGTTTTTGTTGCCAGAATCTTAAACCAATCGACTTATGATTTAACTGCGACATCCTTTAACGACAATGTCGAGGCAATGATACAAGGGAGAACGTCTTCTTCTGTAAATCCTGATAAAATCATTATGGTCGACATGGAAGATGGCGCTAATGTAGATTATCGCCTGGAACCATTAGGTGACATGAAAGATAACCTCCATCCCAATACTCGTGGGTTTGAAAAAATGGCCCATCAATGGTTTTCGAATCTGTCTAATTTCTTTTCACCTGACTCCCCGGTTGCCCACGCAGGATATGACATAACCCATAGTGAGGGGACTATTGTCTATCTGGACGGATCTGAAAGCACAGATCCTAATGGTGACACTCTTATTTATAACTGGGAGCAGGTTGGAGGGGAAATAGTAACAATTCTGGATGGGGATACGCCCATGCCTTCGTTTGTTTCTCCAACGAGTTTGAATAAAGATGAGCTATTAACCTTTAAGCTCATTGTAGCAGACTCTCAATCGAATACCTCTAGTGACACTGTCGAAGTTGCCGTCAAAGCAACTTCTCCTATATACGATAATATTGCCCTAGGTGCCACGGTGTTGGCATCGTCTGAAAATTTAGGATCCAGCCAGTTGGCTATAAAAGCCATCGATGGTGTAATAGATGGCTTTCCAGGAGATTCAAGCCGGGAGTGGGCAACTGAAGAAGGGGCAGGTGCCTGGCTTGAATTAAAATGGTCCAGTGCCTACCTAGTTGACCGTATTATTATTTATGATCGTCCTAACTCCTACGACTATATAACAGATGCAACAATATTTTTTAATGACGGTTCAACTCTACCTATTGGATCTTTATACAATAGTGGTTATGGCCGTGAATTAGTTTTTCCGCAAAAAAGCATTACCAGTTTGACATTCATGGTAGAAAGCACAGCAAATACACCTACCAACATTGGACTCGCTGAGATTGAGGTTTTTGGAATGCCAGACCCAACAGCAAACCATTCCCCCGTTGCATCAGCGGGAAAAGACCAGATCGTGCTTGAAGGAGATCTGGTTTCTTTGGACGGTACGGCGAGTAGCGATATAGATGGCGACATTCTAACCTATGAGTGGCAGCAGACTGCTGGGGTAGCGGTTACGCTTCAGGAAGGGGATACCG
>JAESPV010000025.1 GCA_016765495.1 Desulfocapsa sp.
ATCAATCTTGGTGGAAAAGAAGTCTCACCTATTGGAATTGTGCCGTTATATCGTTCTCAATCCTGTCGCTGCGGGTATGGTTAATTCTCCATCAGAATATAAATGGAGTAGTTACCGGTTTACTGTACACTCCGTAAAACATCCGGAATACCTCTTTTCACATTGAAAACCAGCTTATACCATGAAGAGAAAAAGCCCTGCCAAAGCGAAAAGAAAACTGAATGGGATCATCAGAGGCTTAATATTGAGTACACTTCCGGCAATACTACGCTCAGTCAACCTGTACGTGGCATACAGCGATGCCAGTAATCCACCTGCAACAGTCAGTGCTTTCAACACATAAGTACTGTCTGAGCTTATCAATCGGATGTTCTCGTATGAGTATTGCAGGCCCAGCCATTCTTGAATATTAGGGACAATCCGCCCTGCCCCGCTGACAAACGCTTCCAGATGAAATGCCATATACCCACCAAGGATCAATGGGATAAAACCATACCCCAAAAGTGGGAGAAGGCGCTCTCTTTCTGTTCTGACATAGAAACACTGGGCCATAACCATCACGTAGTAACCAAGCTGGAACACAAGGATAAGTGTAAAAAAAATCAAACTTCCTGCGAGAAAATCTGGTATCACCACCCCACTTTCGGCAAAAGCAGCCACCAACCGGTCAACCAGCTGTGAAAACTTTTCCGGCAGCGCAAAAGGAAAAAGTATTGCCCCCATGGAAATCACAAGGAAACTGTCTGCCTTTCTCGGGTTTTTCAGCGTCCATAATTCATTCGGGGCTATCCTGATATTTAACTGAATCGAACTGTTATTACAGTTTTTTATGCAGTTTGCGCACATGATACAGTCTCGATTATTATCAACCAGGTACGGGTTCCTGAACATTGGACACCCCAGACCAGTGGCGCCTCCCACGAAGCAGGCACGTTCCTGACAACGATTCAGACAGACATGCCGATTTGAGCGTAATTCGATAATAGCAGGCATGGAAAAAATCGCATTTACTGCACCAAGCGGGCAGAGATAACGGCACCAGGATCTTCTCGAATACAGGACACTGAAAATGATTGACCCGGTTGTTACGGCAAGGATAATGCCTCCAGTGAGATAGGGAGTACTGTGCGCCTCCCAGACAACTTCTAGCCAGAAGACAAGAATACACAAAATGGCCATTATCCAACCGGAATTGTTCTTTATAGAGGATGGCGTCTTCTTTCGTGGTTTAACCAGGTTCTGAAGTATTCTTCCCGGAACAGCAAGCGTACAGACACTGCACCAGGTTCGGGCCAGAAAGAAAAAAGAGAAAAACATCAAAGGCCAGCCAATATACCAACCCATTGTTATTCCCGCATTTGAAACACCATTTTGTGGCCCGAAAAAAAGAGCGATAATCGTGATAAGCAAGAAGAACCCGACAACTATCCGGGGGCCAAGTGGAAAAATCGAACTGCTCAGAAATTTTCTTATCCAGGGGATCCGTAAGATATTGTATTCCCATTTTCCTTCACTCTTTGGCAAGCCGAGAAGGATCTCCTCCGGGAGTATTTCATCATTCTGGGCAAGCATCACAGCTCGACGCATAACACTGGCCAACTCCGTCAGATTACCAGGCCAGTCATAATGCATCAGGATGCCGAGAGTTTCTGAAGACACTCTGTAGATTTTTTTTTCGTATTCCCTGCTGTAACGATCGAGATAGTATGAAATAAGCAGCGGAATATCTTTTTTGTGCTTGCGCAAAGGGAGCACATCAAAATGGTGCTTCTCAAAAAAATCAAGCAATTCCGGTAGAATCTTTTTCGACTTTCTAAGTTGGTGAAGGGAGAATGTGGAAATGAAAACAATTCGGGATCGGACTGACAGCCGACGGTTGCTGTCTGCCGGGGTAAAGGTCTTCCACTGTATTGCCTGGAGCAGGCGCTTCTGCAACCTTTCACCCATGCGATGAACATGGGTGAACACCAGTGTTCCACCGGAGACCCGGAGAGCTCCTGTCTGTCGCATCTGCGCAAAGGGATGGACACTTTGCTCTGTTCCAAAAAGTATTCTTTCAAGCCATTCCGGTTCGTATTCTCTCAGGTCGATCTCCTGATAGGGGCCATCTGTCCAATCAGCCTGAGAGTGGACCTGCCTGGCCATCATTGCCTTACCAGTGCCCACTTCTCCAGTGATCATATACGGATCACTCTCCACAACAAACCTCTCTATTGCAGCCTGGAGTTTCTGAGCCGTTCTGGAAGGTCGAATAGTATTGTTTTTGCTTTTAATCAACCCGGACAGCGGATCTGCGAAGGCTTTCTCCTTAAAGAGAATTAATTCATCCGCTTTTAACGCCTCCCTATCCGGCTGCCGCACACCAGCAGGATGGGCATAGTCATGAAATGCAACTCTTAGTCGCTCTGCCAGAAGAGCATCGAGACGATTGTGGATCTTTTTATTGGATAGAATAGTGGTATTGAAAAAATGTTTATCAAAACAGATAACAACGAGCTCACAAACCGCACGTGCCCCAACCGAGTGTGGTTTGGAACTCAGAATGGTGGTTTCTCCAAAATGGCCACCTGCCTCAATTCGTCCAACAACACAATTCACACCATCATCCCGTGTCACAACGAGTTCCACTTCTCCAGTGGCAATAACATAAAAAACATCACCAGGATCACCTTCCCTGTACACATACTGCCCCTGAGAAAAATTCTGCACTCCGGCATACGTTGCATAGGAGGCCAGTTCTACTTCACCGACACCCTGAAAAAGGAGCGAGCGCTGCAAATTCCTGACAATCAATTCACCTTCCGTACTGCTTGAAGTCCGTTGTGAAAACATCAATATTCTATCTAGGGGAGTTCAGGAAAATTCAGAGAACACTTTTCCTGTTTATCTTTTTTCGGGCCCAGTTTCTTTTTTCTAACCGACCGGGAAGTGAGAACGGTTGCCGTGCTGGGTGATATGATGCGGGATTCCCGATGCTGCTGCTCTTACTGTTCGTTGCAAACTGCACAGGATACTACTTCTCGGGCTGGAGTCAATAATTAAGTATGATGCCTCCGGATCTGCACTCATCTCCAAAATGACACTGCCACCAAAGGAGCTAATATTTTGGCCCAATGTTACTTTCAGGGGTATGACTGCACAGGATTCAGATTACGATGCTGACTTTATCAATAAATGGACTAAAAACCCGCATTCCGCCAGCTTCTACAATCGCCTGAACCATTGCCTCTCTTTTGCGAATAAGCACGCCACTGGCACAGGAGATAGGAGTACCGGCATAACAGGTAGCAAGCAGCGGCGTTGAAGGGCCTAACATGACAACAGATTGACATTGATCCGCATGGGCCAGTAACTCATCTGCAGTTTCGTTTATAATGGATGTGGCTGTCAAAATAGCAACATCGCATGTGGGAAGAATATCTGCTATTTTCCCTGAAGGCATAACCTTTGACAAGGGCTCGGGGTGAAGGTCAAAGATAAAAAGCTCTGCCCCCCGCTCAAGAATAAGTGGCTCCAAAGGAACGAAATGGCCAACCATACCAACCCTGGTTCCAGCTTGGATCTGGCAATGATCCATAAAATCGCCATGGCTATCCGACTCCGCGTGCGGTACAAAAACTGCATTGGCAACGGAAAGCGCAATGGAATTTGCAAGAGATCCCGAACCTGCCAATGTCAGTAATTCATCAACTCGTGATCCAGCCAGTGGCCGTTTTGGCAAGTGGATATTACACCCCGCGAGCAGCTCATCCTTAAACACAAAAGCAAGTCCGGCATTGCCATTTTCCAAAACGGCTAAACAGTAGGAAAGGCCAATATACACTGACTTTACCCTTTCTGTTCCTCCAATTCTGCTTGCTTCTTTGGCCACCTTTTCAATAAATTTCACAATGCTTTCCCCTTAATCTTTCGATGCTACAACTTTTCATGTCATTATGTCGGTAAGTACAAAATCACAAACCATTTAAAATCAAAGGCGGATCGAGGATTCCGGGTAACTGTACCACGCTCTGCTTTTCTAACAACAGGCTTTGCATACAACGGGCAAGACTTTTCCCGAATTCTTCCTGTCCTGGCAGGAGTTCGAGTTTTTTAAAGATATCCCTCGCCTCTTCCCATCTCTGTTCAAGCCAGAGAATCTGTCCACTAAGCAAAAGCGCACGTGCCGATAAACGATCACGATATTGACGCTTTGCTTTTTTGTCCTCACCGCTCATTCCCGAATGTTCCTTAAACAGAAGAGGAAGCCCCTCCACCCTCGAAAGTTCCGCAATGGCCTGTTTTTTCATGCCAAGTACAAACAACATTTGTCCTCGAAACAGGGCAGACTCCATATCCTGTCTAGGAACATTGCCCCCCAGCTCATCTATGGCCTGCTGATACTGACAGGAATATGCAAGCCATCGTGCCAGCATATAACCGGATTCCCCGGCGGCTCTCTGGTGTCGAACAAGCTCGTTCCAGGCAGACTGCACCCCATAAAGCCTGTCCAGAAAATCCTCCCGGGATTTATCAGGAGCAAGGATTGAGGATATTTCAAGATAGGCCGTAGCCCTACTCACCTTCTGTTGATTGGCACAAATCTGCCCCAGTAAGGTCCAGATATTTGCAGCATCTGGTGCAAAGGCCAATATCTCAAGCCCTACCTGCTCTGCTGCCTGCCAATGTTCAAGCCCGATATGGCAATAAAGTTTTAACTCAAGCCACTGCCTGGAGGAGTGTACTTTTGCGGGTATTGTATCCAACACCTCAATCGCTTCACCATATTGAGCCAGATTGTAGAGGGCAAACGCCAGGTTATAATGCACCACATCCTGCACATCTTGCTCTGCACTGTACATAATAAGGTTCCGATAGGTTTCCACAGCACCCTGATAATCTCCGGCCTGCATTTGAAAAATACCAAGATTGTACCAAAAATTCTGCTTTTCCGGGTAAAGTACAACTGCTCTTTGCAGAATTTTGAGAGCCTCTTCTCCTTTATCCAGATACCCATAACACAGTGCCGCATAGGAAAGAGCATAGGAAGATGGTTTCTTTTTAGTATTTTTATTTTTTCCACCTAAAAGGAGCTGTAACGCTGCAAGACTCTCTGTATATTTTTCCTCCTGCATAAGCGTGTACGCTTTCTGCAATATGGAATAGGTATGTCGGCTTACAAGTTCTGCCACTGCCACAGACCCGGATGACAAAAGAAAAAGCAGCACCAAAGAGAATAAAATACCTGTTCGCATCTTCATTTCAACGTAAAAGAAAGGGGGATATCCACATAAACAGGAACCTTTTCGCCCAGATACCTGGCAGGAATAAATGTCCACTTCGCGATTGCAGCAAGAGCTGCTTCTTCAAAATATCCAGAGGGTGTTGCCGATACAACAAAACCATCTTTTACTCGACCATCCGCAGTAACAACACAGCGGACAAGTACCTTGCCTTCTATTCTTTTTCCCCTTGCTCTGGGGGGATAGAGCGGAGGGATATACCGTCTTAGCTTGGGAGAAGAATCCACCATACCAAGCTCATACACCCCGGTACCAGCCAGGCCACTTTCTTTTTTATTGAAGTCCTGTGAGGGGGCAGCGGGTGTTGATGCTGCCTGCAAAGGAGGCAGTTCAAGCTGCAGAGGCATCATGGACAAATCCATCTTTTCCAGAAGTTGCTCATTTCTTTTCGGTGAAGGAGGAACCCTGGGCAGAGGCATGATTTCACGCTCTTGAATCTTCTGCACATTCTTTTGTGGCTTCAAGGGTGGAAGAGGAACAACTCGAACCGGGCTTACTGCCTCACTGAACACAACAGGTTTTTCCCGACTGATAAGCGGGGCAACAAGACAGAGAGCAAGAGTCATTACGATTGCGGAAAAAAGAGACACCACAATGCGCAAAATATGGACTCTTCCCATGTCACTCTCCAACTTTTGCAGCTACGCTGATATTATTCACACCTGCCAGTCGACATAAATCCAAAACCTTAAGCGTGATTCCGGTTGGACATGACTTGTCTGCGGTGATAACAACAGAGCCATTGGGCACCTCTGCGAGAAAACTCTCCATACGACCTTTAATGTTCTGGATATCCACCTCATGGCCTTCGATAAAAACCCGGCCACTGCTTGTTACCCCGATAAGCATTGAAACCTTTTCCCTGGCAGTCGCCGATGCTGCCTGCGGTCGCTCGACTTCCACCCCTGACTCCCGGACAAAGCTTGTGGTAACAATAAAGAAAATGAGCAAAATAAACACCATATCAACAAGGGGTGTCATATCTATTTCGGGTGTTTCCTCTGCATATCTACGGCGTTTCATTCTCCACTTCTCCTAACCAACTCTGCGGTCATTTGTTGTAATTTTTTCTGATCACGACACGCCCGACGTTGCAGGAAGAAGGCAGCCAGAATACCGGGAAGGGCAATAAGCAAACCAAACTGTGTCGTTATCATCGCTTCCGATATCCCCGCAGCAAGAGCCCTGGGATTCCCAAGACCAAAAGAAGCAACTGACTGAAAAGTATTGATCATACCGGTTACCGTACCAAAAAGTCCAAGGAAGGGGGCAATGGAGGCCAGCAGTTTTATGGAAGACAAACCTTGAACAGATTCCTGATATGCCCTGCTGAGCAGATAACTGTAAAGTTGTCTGTTATGTCGAGCATTGTTCCGCTTCTCTCGCAGGAACTGCTCCTGGAGCAGTCGTCGAATACCATCCTGTGAGCAGCGCCACAACGGAAGATGAAAAAAAATAAGCACCCACATCCACAAACAACACAACACCAGCGGATACATTGTGATACCGCCTGTTTGCAGATAATTCAGAAAATGGAAGTACAGTTCATCCATAGTAACATTGCCGATCTTGTGTTATCGCGATGAAAGCAGTGCAGTGATGCCGCTGCCAGCCCTTTCCATATCGGCCACCAGCACTGCCACCCGCCTCTTTAAGAAATGATGTGCAAGGAGCAGCGGAATAGCAACTGCCAGACCTGCCTGGGTTGTCACAAGTGCCTCACTGATACCGGTGGACATCATACGAGGATCACCGGTACCATATATGGTGATTGCCTGAAAAGTTCCTATCATTCCGGTTACTGTGCCCAAAAGACCAAGTAACGGACATATGGAGGCCAACACTCCTATTGCGGACAGAAAACGCTCAAGTTTTAACTGCTCACTAGTTATACTTTCTTCCACACTACTATCAATGGCATCAAGCCCTTTATCCTTAAACGATACACAGGCAAGAAGCACTTGCGCGGCAGGACAGAAGCGTATTTTTCCAAGAAAGGTCTCAGCATCTCCATTCTTCTCAATCAGTCTAAAAACTCTTTCCCGATGTTTTGTTGTAAGCTTTCTTTGCCCGAGCAGATGAATCGTTTTCAACAACGTGATCACGACTCCTACCAGCCCCGCCAGTAAAATAGGGTACAATAATACACCTCCATCTTCAATCCACTCCCGAAGCCCCTGCTTTTGCTCAATGGCTTTAAAGGCTGTGCCTCCAGTAATATCAACTGGTACTATCTCAGACTCTCCACGAAACCATGAGATCATATATTTTCCAGCTCCTCCGTGGGCAAGAATGGAGCTGGCCGGCAAGTTTCCCTGGGGCAAGGCAAAAACAGCTTTTTTGCCATCCATATATCCCAGGAAAAAGCCACCAGCCCGATGGAGCAACCGTTTTTCACTGTGTCCATCAAGGACAATAACTGGCGCCTCCGCTGTTTCCATTGTTGCCGTTTTCTCCATATCGTCAAAGACCATGGCAGCATATTGCTGCATGTCCTTAATCTCCAGCAACAGCTCTCCGGCTGCCATTGTGTTAAGGAGAGACAACTTTTCAGGATGCAGAACGGAAACAGGACTGGTATTGAAACGGCTGATTGTCTGTTGCAGTGCAGTTCGAAAAATTCCCTCCACCGTCTTCATATCAGCCATTTGCTGCTGATACTGATCTGCCATCTCTGCTCTGATCTTTGACGTTTCAGTTACATCCTTTCGGGTCTGCTTCAGTAATTTTTCGGTGCTTTCCAACCGTTTTTGTAAACGCTCAAGCTGCGCCACAAGAGCCTCTCTATCTTTTTTTTCATAACGAGACGACGAGGCGGTTCTCTGATCAATTTCTTCCGCAAGCTGAAGAACACGTTGCGCCTTTGTACTCCATTCTTCTGATTGTGCCCGAAGGGGTGTAACATACAAAAACAGCAGCACACCCACCACCAATACACTTAATGAAAACGATGCGTTAAATAGACGAGACATTATTTGTCCTCCGCACTTGCATGGGACAATTCCCCAAGAGGGCCTACGGGAAGAAAAAGCAATGAACTGACTCGTTTCTTTCTGGCAATCTCCACAGCCTTTTTCACCTCAAAAACAGAACGTGCAGGAAGTTCCTGCCACTCTTCTGTAGCACTATTATATCGTTCAAGGCGCGAGCCATCGCCCAAAAGCCGAAAAAGTGCAAGACGCCCCAACCTGAAAACAGTCGCCTGCATGCGTGTTCCATTGGTATCTTCCACTAATTCCTCTGTTGCTTCCACTGAATAGCCATAATCGAGCTCCACCTGCATCGCATCCAGAAGACGCCCCAGTTTGTCCGAAAGCTGGGAACCGGGATCATCCAGGGTTGAACGAACATGAGCAAGCCGCCGCATCCGTTCTTCCTGCTGAAAGGGCAGATCAGATTCAACATGTTTTTCAAGCTCTTCGTATAATACCTCAAGCAAAGGGGCAATATTCTCTCGTGTTGCAGCAGCTCTTGATAAATTTTTCTGTAGTATTGCTATGTTATTGTTCTCTGTCACAAGCCACTTTTCCGTTTTTTCCAACTGAAATTCAGCCCATGCCAGTTTTAACTCAAGATTTTGAATGTCCTCAATGAGCTGTTGGCGCTCACCCTGCCATGCTACGGTACGTTTTCCGACAAGGGATGCTTTTTTCACAGAGCTCTCCACCCTCTGTAATAGTTGTTCAGGCTCCTCTGCCCATACTCCAGTGTTCCCCAGCGCCACCAGCACAAGGGACCCTAAAAACAGTGATGACAGTTTTCTTCTCATGCTTCGTTTATTCCCGATAAAATGAATTGTTTTGCACCGAAACTTGACAACGATTCCTGATGTACTGAACCAACAGGGTGGTAAACAATACTGCATATATGACGAAAAATGGGACAACCAATGGGTTGTAGGTGTGATGAATCAATATACCGATGGTGTCGCTTTTATGATGGGGAATAAAGAAACCATCCATTATAAAAAAGGAATTCCCCACCCGTAACGGCTCAAAGAGACGAATCTCCCCTTCTTTTACAAGTACTCCATCCCTATACACGGCCAACTCTGCCTTGTTTCCCTCTATGGAAAATTTTTCCAGGGGGATTTTAAAGCCTGGAAGTCGTTTTCCATCCACATCCTCCTGGATAAAGCTACGATCTGTAATATAGGAAATATTTTTAACCTTCACTTGATAGGGAGCCAGTGTAGCCATTCCGGAAACAAGAATTTTAACGGGGCTATGCCGTGTTACAAGCATTATCTCAAGAGCGTGACAGACGATCACCGCAAGGGCGATGATATGAATAAATGTCATAAGCCGCAGGCGGAATTGTTTTGTTTTTCCAATCTTGTTAATAAAACATTGCTTCAATAGCTGGCTTGTACAACACAGGGTATTGATGAACACAACAGCTGCACACACAACAAGCAGAAGAAACCAGGTAAGCAACAGGTGATTGGCAACAATATCATCAATGTATTTCCAGATACATTCCGAAGTTATCTGATCAAACAGCCGACCTGTTTCCTCAAATCCGGCCAGATAACTTCCCGCACCAAAGATTGCCGCAAGGAGAATAAAAAAGAAATAGGCCGTTTGCAGTGAAAAAAAGAATGATTGAATCTTACTCCTCATGATATCACCTTACTGATAAGCATACAGAACACAACACACACAAGGGGCGCTGAAAACGCCATATTATATCCCTTCCTGCTGCGGAAAAGAGTCGCGGGAACATGAAGGGACACCATATACAGCACAAAAAGCATGGCGGAGAATTGAAAGTTACCGCTCCATCGCCATGTTGTCCCCCATCCCATAAAACCCCAGTAGCAACCGACAATCTCTCCTCCAAGAAAAATAATGGACGCAAGAAACGCTGCATCTTTACTGGTTCTGTAAATCCTGTTATCCGCCCCTTCCCGGAACAGATGCCCCATCCCTGCAAGCGCATAGAGTGTAAGCCCCAGACTGAAAGGGCGACTGAGAAAAAACAGAATGGCAAAAAGATAGCTCATCATGAAGGAATTATGCGGCACATTTTCAGGCACAAGGCTCACCACAGCAAGAACAAGCAATCCCATCCCACTGAAAAACGGACGTTTTGAACCAACATCCCGTGTAAGGGAAAGAGACTGACAGAGGCAAAGAGTAAGCGCAGCTATTGTACAGGTGGGCGCAATACCAGAAAGGGGATAATATCCCACATGGGAAAAATAGCAGAATACCTGCAATATCCAGAGCACTGTAAGCAGATACCAGACTGCTTTCTTCGTCGCGAAGGTATTGTTTAACACAAGCATACCGGCCATAAAAACATTCATAAAGGCCAGGATGTAGTAGAATGTCAGCATAGTCGTCATTATGTATTGTTTACCTCCGCCTGAGAGTCCAGGAAACGCTGAATTCGGCTACAGGCATCAGCGGCTGTTACTGGGACAATAACCGGATCAACCAGCATCCACTTCGCACAGACATGCTCAACAATATCTGGTCGCACTGCCCAGATATGTAAGGGTTTCTGCAGGGACAGAAGAGGTGCCAGATGCGGCGCATAACCAGCATTGCGTAATTCAAGTGGCCCAACTTCATCAACGATGATACATTCTGAAGAATGCTGCTTATCCGCGGCGAGAGCTTTCTCTGCAAGTTCCTGTCCTTCAGAAGAGAAGATAAAGGGGCCATTCCCATTCGTATTTTGTCTCACGGCAAAAAGAGCTGACTTTCCCGTACGAATGCATCGGGCAGTGGAGCTGTAGCGTCTTCCATTTTTCCAGGTTCCCGGACAGAGAAGACCGCTGAAACGCTTCTCCCTGTTATTCTCAATAATTCTTTGCAAGGTGGTCGTTTTTCCTTCACCACTGGCTCCAACAAGCAATAAAACCTTACCAGCAAAGGATGGCTGACTAAAACAGGGCTCAACCAGTTGTTTATTACGACCAATCGCAATTCCATAAAGCCGACTAAGCCGTTCGTTGGTCATCACCGCCGCGGTTTCCCCATCTGCAACGATTCGGCCTTCGTCAAGAAGTATGACCCGATCGGCAAAGAGAGCCGCGTGGTTTGGCTCATGCAGACAGGCAACGACGCAGGAATCATATTGAATACACTGCTTTTTCAATATGGCCAGAATGTGATATCTGTTTTTGTAATCCAGATGATTTGTCGGCTCATCAAGCAGAATCATTGTTCGAGTCTGAACCAACGCCCGGGCCAGTAAAATCAGTTGTTTTTCTCCGCCTGACAGCGTGTTGTAGACCCGAGATTCCAGGTGTGACACATATAATTCCTCCAGAACATCCCGCGCAAGCTGATAATCTTCTGCAGTTGGCGCCCCAAAGGCACCCAGAAAAGCTGTTCTCCCCATAACAACAACATCAAGTGCTGCAAATGGAAACATATCGTCATGTTCCTGAGGCACAAAACTTACCTTGCGGGCAATTTCTGTACGCATACTCTTTGTGGGAACAATTCCGGACAACTCAAGGTGGTCAAATTGTGAGGGAAGAATACCAAGAAGACAGGAGAGCAGCGTGGACTTCCCAGCACCATTTTTCCCAAGAAGAGCGACAAACTCCCCCTTACGAAACTCCAGAGAAACATTGTCCAGAATATGCTTTTCCCGATGAGAAAAATTCAGATTCACGCAGGAAAGCAGTAATTCTTCAGAATTACCGGTCATCACGTCCATCCCCTGTTCCTGTTCTTATAGAGCAACCAGGCAAAAATTGGTGCACCCACAAGGGAGGTCACGACCCCCAAAGGCAGCTCAGAACTCAGCGCACTTCTGGCAATACCATCGGCAATCAGCAGAAAAGTTGCCCCAAGCATTGCTGAGCATGGAATCAGCATACGATGATTTGGACCAAGGATCGTTCGGACTATGTGAGGGATCACAAGCCCAACCCAGGCAATCTGTCCGCAGGAGGCAACACAGACTGCAATCATAAAAGAACTTACAACGATCAAAAATAATCGCAGCCCATTCGGATTTACTCCAAGCGCCTTTGCCTGCGGGTCTCCCAAAGAGAGAACGTTGAGCCGAAAACGGAAAAGATGGAATATACTGTAGCCAATGAAGATAACAGGACAGAGCTGCAAAGTGTCAAGCCACGATGCCCCGGAAAGAGAACCCATCACCCAGAAGACGATTGCTGGTAACTGGCCATATGGATCGGCAACGGTCTTCAGTATCATAAAAAAGGAATGAAACAGAGAACCGCTGACAATTCCTGTCAACACCAGAACCAGGGCCCTGGAGCTGTTAATGGCTTTTGCCATTGCCAACGCAAGCCCCACGGCTATCAATCCTGCGACAAAAGAACAGAGACGAACTATCGTAAAATCTGACCCGGGCAGTAAAAGTCCCAGAGCCGCACCGAAAGTACAACCAGCTGCAACCCCAAGTATATCAGGCGACACAAGCGGATTTCTGAACAAGCCCTGATAGACAGCTCCTGAAACAGAAAGACCACAGCCAACCACCAGTGCAAGAAGGATACGAGGAAAACGTATCAACAGCAGTACCATCTCATCATTTGTCAACTGCTCATGCTTTCCATAAAACAGAGAGACAAGCAGAGCAGGAAGTTTCACAAACGTCTCCAACACTGTAGCCGGCCCCACATCCATGCGGCCAATAAATGAAGAAAAAAAAGCGGTAACAAGCAACATTCCAGCAAAAAACAGATAGATCTTTAACGGAGTGTTTGCGATTTTTACGTCTTTTTTCATACTTCTTTCGCCACTGCAATATAATTCAACAGAACAGTGCAGTGCGAAACACTCATGGCTGCCTTCCAACAACCACTGGATGGCTTTGAGCAAATCCCTGTCCGAAAATACTATCGTAAAACCAATCAATTTCCTTCTGAAAATCCACTGTATTATACGCCTCAGGGTGAATCTGTTTACTCATCCACAACACCCCGGCCATGGCAAGGGGGGAGGGAAAATCCCAGTATGTTTCCGCAGGAAAACGAAAAACCTTTGTATTGGCCGGGTCTTGAAGTGCCGCCAATGAAGAAAATTCGGGAGAATAGATCCGCTCCAGTTCCGCAGAAGACAGCCGGTCACTGCAGAGTATTATTTCAGGATTCCACGTAAAAAGCTGTTCGCGGCTGATATTTACAAAAAACCCCTTGCTGTGTTCACTGACATTTTTTCCACCAGCAAGACGAATCATCTCATTTTGCAGCATATCTCCAGAAACCGTACGCAAGAGATTACTGGTCGCGTAGTATACTCGTGGAGCGGCAAGTCCTTCCACCCGAGAAGCGACTCCTTTTTCTATTGCAGACATTGCTGCAATAACAGTATCAACGTGTTTCCTTCGCCCGCTTGCCTCCCCTATCAAGGCCAGAGCAGTCTTCATACTTGAGAAATCCTCCGGCATGATAACAATTACCGGTATCCCAAGGGCAGTCAACCTGTCGGCCAAACGCACCCCATCTTTCTGACCATACATGATGACAAGATCCGGCTTAAGAGAAGCAATTGTTTCCAGATTCAATCCATTACTTCTATTCCCAACAAGGGTGGGAGGATTGTTTTTATCTATAAGGGCTTCATAGATAGAGCTTGTCCCATCTTTAGTCGAAGCACCAACGATCCTATCCTTAAGCCCTGCGCACAGGGCAAAAAGAGTGGCTGGAATAAAAGTAGTCACAACCCTTTCAACCGGCTGTTGAATCACAACACTCCGGCCAGCCTGGTCATAAACGACAACACTTTCTGCCAAAAGAGGGGTGGGGATTCCTGTCAGCAAAACACAGACAGCAACAATGCAACACACAACACAATTTTTCATATTTCCCTTTTTCCCATAGAGAAGAGAACCCACCCGGGAAAACCTGGGTGGGTCAAAATAGTCAAACGAGTAATGGCAGGAATTTCGTGTTTGTTTCCAGTACCACCATTAAAAATTATATTGTGCCAACACCTTAAAGCTCAGTCCATTGCTTGCCATTCCAGTTCCCTCATAATAATCTTCGTCAAAGAGGTTATAAACATAGGCACTCAGACTGTAGCCTTTGTCGAATTCTTTTATGAGAGAGAGGTCAATCACGAAACTGTCCTCCATATAACCATCTTCATCATTGACTACATTGTTGAGTTTCAAGTTACCGCGAACATTAAGGACAGCCTCAACAACGGGAATCCTGTAAGAGATATCTGCTATCCCCTGGTGCTCCGGAACATCCTCAATGTACTGATTCGCCCTTATTGCCGAAACATTGCGCGCATGGGTATACACATAATCCAGGCGTGTACTCAATCTGTCAGTAATGTCTGTTCCGCTGGTAAACTCAACACCATAAATTTCAACCTCATCCAGATTTGTCATTATATCGTTACCGGCAGCATCCTGGGATTCTGCAATACGATCGGTCACATCATTGTAAAACCCGGAAAGTGACACCATACTTTTCCCAAATAAGCGGTATTTTGCTCCGATGGTGTAATTAACATTCTTTTCTGGATCAAGAATAAAGATGACACCATCGGTTTCCATATCGCTAAAGGTTGGAAAGCGAGTTTTTTTGGCTATGGAACCAAACAACTCAACACCACTCTCGCCAACCCAGGTGATACCAATCATTGGGTCCAAAGTTTCTGTATTATATCCCGAAGCATTATCGATTTTTTCCGCATCAAAATAGCTGTAGGATATGCCGGCAACAGCCGTGATCTGTCCAAAAGTCACGGTATTTTCTGCAGCAAACGTCGAAATATCAGACTCGGAGTCACTCCAGGGAAAATGTTCGTCTCCTCTTTGCCTGTGCTTGTCTTCTCTGTATTGCGCAGTGAGCGAGAGGGTTCCGAAGCGATTAAGGTCCATATCGGTGAAAAATGAGGCACCATGGGAATCATCATCCCAGGTGCTGACTGCAAGCGGTGTTGTCATAGTCCAGTCTTCATAGGAAACATACTCATCTGTGTGTTTATGGTAAAAAGCCAGTCCACGGAAAGTTATCCAGTCGCTGACACGAACTTTTCCTCCCAGGTCGATCCCCGTGTCTTCATACTTGTCATAACGCCCAAATGTTGTGAATGCTGCACTTGTTGCACTCTCATAAAATCGTTTATTGTGTGAATCACTGAACGGCCTGCCCCGCTCCATGTCAAATCTGTACAACGATGCATAGAGTTCTGCATCTTCAGTAAATTGAAAGCCCAGTCGTGTCCAAAGATTCAGCGATTCCAGATCAGAATTATCCTTATCTCCCCCAGCATCGACAATATACAGAGAGCGTCCCATTCCTCTTATGCTCGTTGCCTGAGGCTCATAATCATCGGAAAAACTCAAATTGTCCCGAGACGTATAATCAATCGTCCCAAGGATTGAGAAGCCACCTTCATGACCATAGTTAAGCGTTGCCACACCACGATGGTAGCCGCCGTCACCAAGTTCAAGGCCTGCCGAACCAGCAACTCCCTCAACTCCTTTTTGCGTAATTATGTTTACCACTCCGCCAAGAGCATTGGGGCCATAAAGCACCGAGGAAGCTCCCTTGGTTACTTCAATTTTCCCGATAATAGCTGCAGGTATCTGCTGCAGATCAAGAGGTCCGTTTTGTGTTTCATAATACGGAACGCCATCAATAAGAATCAGAACATCTTTTTGAGAAAACCCCTGAAGATTAATGTTCAACTCGCCCTTGGTTGTTCTTGCAATATTAATCCCGGGGACATAGCGGAGAGCTTCTGCGGCAGTTGTCGCCCCAACAGCCTTTATTTCCTCTGCTGTTATGGTGTTGGAAATGGCAATATCCTGCACTCCTGAGTTATCCTCAACAACAATTTCCCCCAGGGTAAAAATCCTATCTTCAACACCTTGACCTTCTTCGGCCATAACAATATGGCTCCCTCCACAAACACAGAGTAAAAGGGCTGGTGCACAAGCAATTGTTTTTCGCAACATAATTTGGTCCTCAAATGTTTAATCGGCATACTCCCTGACACGCACATACGCGACAGAACAACAAAGACACCGAGCAATAACAGGGGCGCAACATAAGTACCAGAATTCCCTGTATACGAACCATAACTAACAAGAACAAACAACAAAGTCGTTCTCGCAACATATGTTCCGTCAGCAAAACCTGTAAGGCCTGAATCCTGCGATTGGTAATTTTAGCGGAGATGCTTTATTGACAGGGACGCTTGACAGGCACGCAGACACGCAGACACGAGTGCTGGCCTACTGTTCTTCGGGATGACCAGATACAACTAAGAACAGCCAGGAATGGCGTAAGTTTAAGGACTTTAAGTACCTAAAGCTGGAGCCATCAGGAGTTATGAGTCGGCGAAGTGCTTTTTTCAAGGAAAACACATCTTGGGATTATTTAGGGCAAGTCTTGGATGCAGATGGAGGATGCAAGGAGTTAATCAGGAAACTGAACGAACAAACTCTTTGAGCTTGACTTTAACCAGCTAACAGCCATTGAAATTGTTTCACTGGTCAACTTTATCATCTTTATCGGGGGGATTTTGCTGCAATTGTGAACTGCAATTATTGCACATTGTGCCGCCACTCTGGTGACATATACCTGTGAGTCCGTGACGCGTTCTGCTCTGCCTTCGCTTGCAGTAGCTGATAAGGATGGCAGTAAAGAGTATGAGGAGAAAGCTAATGCTTACTGTTAGTATCAAATCTATCATAGTTATACCATAAGCTTTCAGCCAAAGTTATCAGCGTGGATATTTTCTTTTTCAACACCCAGGTTTTCAAGCATATCACATGCGGCTGCAGTCATCATCGGCGGCCCGCAGAGATAGTAGTTGATATCCTCAGGGGAAGGATGATCCTTGAGGTAGTGTTCAAGAACCACAAGATGGATATAACCGGTAAGGCCTGTCCAGTTGTCTTCCGGCTGTGGCTGGGAGAGTGCAAGGTGGAAAGAAAAGTTTTCATGTTCTCTTTCCAGTTCTTTAAACTCGTCATCATAAAAAACCTCCTGTAAACTTCTACCGCCATACCAGAATGATACTTTTCGTTTGGTGTGTTTGTCCTTAAAAAGATCAAAAATATGACTACGCAGGGGGGCCATACCGGCACCTCCTCCAATGAGCATTACTTCGGAATCACTGTCATCCATAAAGAAATCACCAAAAGGGCCGGCTATGGTGATTTTGTCACCGGGCTGGAGATTAAAGATATATGAAGATGCCTGGCCCGGAGGTATACATGTCTTACAATCCGGAGGAGGGCTGGCAAGGCGGACATTTAACTTTATTATTCCCTTTTCTCCAGGATAGTTGACCATGGAATAGGCTCTGGTGACAGGAATGTCGACATGAGATTTGTATTGAAACATCTTGAATTTATCCCAGTCGGCAAGAAAACGCTCATCTATATCAAAATCCGAATATTGAATAGTATGGGGAGGTACTTCAATCTGGATATAGCCACCGGATCTGAAGTTTACTTCCTCACCTTCAGGCAGAGTAATGACAAGTTCCTTGAGAAAGGTAGCCACATTTTTATTTGAGTAGACCGTACAATGCCACTTTTTTGCCTCCAGCATTTCCTGAGGGACTTCAATTTCCATGTCCTGCTTTACCGGCACCTGACAGGAAAGGCGCATGCCCATTTTTGCTTCCCGGCGGTTAATTTGTGATCTTTCAGTGGGGAGAATGCTGCCGCCACCCTTCTTCACAATGCAGCGGCACTGACCACAGCTTCCGCCACCTCCGCAGGCTGAGGAAAGAATAACACCATGTGCGGAAAGCGTAGTCAGGAGTTTTCCTCCAGGGGATGCGGTAAACCGCTTTGTATTGTTTATTTCAATACTAATCTCTCCGCCAGGCAACAGTGTTTTTCGGGTAATAACAATGAGGGTAACCAGGATAAACTGAATACCTAAAAAGCAAGTTACCCCATAGTAGATTTCATTCATTTGCTTTTATCCTTTGAAGTACACCATGTTTCCATCAAAACGATAATTCCATTCCGGCCAGGCCCATGAATGCAATAGCGATAAGTCCTGTGGTTATAAAGGTGAGGCCGAGCCCACGCAGGCCTGCCGGGGGATTGGCATATTCAAGCCGCTCTCTGATTCCGGCCAGACAGACAACAGCCAGGAAAAAACCTGCTCCGGCACCAAAACCATAGGCAATACTTTCAGCAAAGGTGTAATTTCGTTCCACCATAAAAAGGCTGCCGCCAAAAATTGCACAATTTACAGTGAGCAGCGGCAGAAAAATTCCCAAAGTATTGTACAGAGCAGGCACAAAACGGTCGAGTAACATTTCAAGTATTTGCACAACTGCTGCAATTACGGCAATGTAGGTGAGCAGGCCAAGAAAGTTGAGATCAAGCTCTGGTTTTCCTGCCCAGGCAAGGGCACCAGGTTTGAGAACATAAGTAAGGATAAGATTGTTGATGGGAACAGTGATGACCATGAGAAAAAGCACTGCTGCCCCCAATCCGATGGCAGTTTTAACTTTTTTAGAGATAGCCAGAAAGGTGCACATCCCCAGGAAAAAGCTCAAGGGAAGATTTTCCAGAAATATGGATCGTACAATAATCTCGAGATAATGACCCATCAGTTCTTCTCCTGTTGCTCTGGATCAAGGGTTCGCATAATCCAGATGAGTAGCGCAATAAGGAAGAAAGCACTGGCCGGTAAAACCAGCAGACCGTTTCGTACATACCAGCCACCGTTACTTGTAAGGGCTAGGATTTCAAAACCAAACAAGGTTCCTGACCCCAGAAGTTCTCTGACAAAAGCCACCGACATGAGAATAAGGCCATAGCCGATGCCATTACCGATCCCATCAATAAAACTGGCAACGGGTGAATTGTTCATGGCATAGCCTTCAGCACGGCCCATAACGATACAGTTGGTGATAATGAGGCCAACGTATATGGACAGCTGTTTGGACAATTCAAAAGAGTAGGCCTTGAGAATCTGGTCAACCATAATAACCATGGTTGCGATAACAGTTATCTGGATACCTATGCGAACACTGTCCGGTATGTGGGAGCGAACGAGTGAGATTGTCAGGCTGGAAAAGGCAACAACCAGTGTCACACAGAGGGACATGACAAAGGCGGTGAGCATCTGACCGGTTACGGCGAGTGCAGAACAGACCCCAAGAACCAGCAAAGCGATGGGGTTTCGTTTGAATATCGGCCATAAAAACAGCTCTTTTTTACTATCAGCCATTGGACTTATCCTTCTTTTGCAATTGAAAAAGATATGGCTTAAAACCATGTTCGCCAAACCAGAATTCCAACAAATTGTTTACTCCATCGGCTGTAAGGGTTGCGCCGGAAAGACCATCAATCTGGTATGGGTTTTGGCCTGCGGTTCCCTTAACAAGTTTTAAAGCCATCTCACCAGTTGGTTTATAGAGCTTTTTCCCTTGCCAGCTATGTTGCCAATTTCGGTTTTCTATTTCACCACCGAGTCCCGGTGTTTCACCATGTTCGTAAAAAGATACTCCGTTTATGGTGGTCAAATCACTATCAATTGCCACATAGGCGTACATGGTTGACCAGAGCCCTTTACCTCGCACAGGCAGAATAATTTGAGAAAGTTGTCCNTTNTTTTTGACCAGATAGACAGGAGANTATNGCTCAANGNNANGTAATCCGGCAANATCTTCATNGCTCNNAAGGATACGCCCNTTAGACTTANGTTNNANANCCATCTGATCCTCGGGNAGNTATAGNCCCGTAGCAAGTTCTANNAACCGTGTCTCAATGGGANNAAAAAGNTCNTCAATACTTTTGNCTTCTTCNTANAGACCAGNNGCATAGAGGATGTTTTTTCTCTGATCCTGCAGGCGATTGGCTTCCTGTTTTGGACGCAGCCCCACAGCAGTAAGGCCAATCAGCGCCGAGCAGACAAAGGCGAGGATAAGGACTGTATAGTAGGATCTGAAGACAGATTCTTTAGCCACGACGCAACCTCCTCCTCTTTATATTGGCCTGAATAACGAAGTAGTCAAACAGGGGAGCAAAGACATTACCCAGAAGAATTGCCAGCATGACACCTTCGGGAAAGGCGGGGTTGGCAACTCGAATCAGAATGGCAATCCCCCCAATCGAAAGACCGAATAGCCATTGTCCAACTGGAGTATGGGCAGCTGAAACCGGATCTGTGGCCATAAAAACCAAACCAAAGGCAAATCCTCCCAAAACCAGATGCCAATGAGGAGGGATAGCATGCATGGGATTCACATCGCTTCCCAGAAACCAGAAAAAGCTGCTGCAGATAAGCCCGCCCAGTAACATGGATACCATTATCCGCCATGAAGCAATACCTGTTACCAGGAGAATAAAAGCGCCGAAGAGGCAGGCGAGTGCCGATGTCTCACCCATGGAACCGGGAACAGAGCCAAGAAAAGATTGGAGCCAGGTAACAGACAGGGAATCCATAGCCGCCCCGGGAGAGGCAGTTGCAAATTGACTGAGTGGTGTAGCACTTGTTAGACCATCCAAACCTGTCCATATTGTATCGCCTGTCATCTGGGCAGGATACGCAAAAAAGATAAAAGCTCTGGCGACCAAGGCCGGATTCATGAAATTACGACCCACGCCACCAAAAACCTCTTTAGCAAAGATGACTCCAAAGCTGATACCGGCAGCAACCTGCCAGAGCGGTATGGATGGTGGNAGGGTCAACGCAAAAAGCAGACTGGTAACAAGAAATGCCTCGGAAAATTCATGCCCCCGGATAATATTAAACACAGCCTCCCAGATGGAACCGACAGACAGGGTAACGATGTATACCGGCAAGAAGTAGAGTGCGCCATGGGAAAAATTTGACAGCAGACTTTCCGGGTTACAGCCGATCTGAGACATTATCAACCCGCGCCAGCCGTCCGGTTCGGAAAGCCCCATGGCCTGCAGGGCGGAATTTACCTGATACCCGGTGTTCCACATTGCCATCAACACGCAGGGCAACAGAGCAAGGATCACTGTTATCATGATCCGCTTCAGATCCATGGAATCGCGCACGTGGGGTGCAGCCGAGGTGGTCTTACTGCTTCCAAACAGGAAGGAGTCTACTGCCTCGTAAAATGGGTACCAGCGCTGTAAACGGCTTCCTTTTTGGAAATAACGTCCAGCGTCTTCACAGATTTTTTGCAATGGTTTTTTCATTTTTCCTGCATAGCCTTAATCGCCACGTTCGATGGCAGTCAGCACCTGACGCAGTGCTCTGCCAAATTCATTTTTACCTGGACAGACAAAGCCGCAGAGTGCCAGATCCTCTTCAATGAGCTCAAGACAGCCAAGGTCTTTTGATTTTTCCGTGTCCCCGCACACCAGTGACTTCAACAGGGAGGTCGCAATAATATCAAGCGGCATAACCTGATCGTAGGTGCCCAGCGGATAGATGGCTCGTTTTCCTCCCCAGAGAGCGGTGTTGAAGGGAAGACGAAGATGCTTTTGTAAAGAGGATAAAAAAATGTGTTTAATGGAAAAGCGATCGGCTCCGGGCCTGAGCCAATTGCAAAAAGAACGGCCGTTGCTCTCCTCGAGTACTGATACCTGATTGTGGTACCGTCCGAGGAAAGTATAATTCCCGTTGGATTCCCGACCGCTTAAGACAGAACCGGAAAGAATTCGCACGCTCTCCTGAAATATTTCCCTATCACAGATTTCAGATAGACTGGCCCCGTTCCGGGTAGTAATCAATGCTGGCTTGTCTACGGCAGCACCTGCAAGAGAAACTATTTTTTCAGTACGCAGATAACCGGTTGAAAAAAGGTGGCCAAGAGCAATCACATCTTGATAATCAACATGCCATACAGTCTTGTCTTCGTGTATCGGATCGATGAAATGGATATGCGTGGAGGGCAAACCAGCCGGGTGAGGCCCCGGGAAATTCCAATATGTAATCCCGCTGAGTTCTTCAGCCGCTTGCAACGTCTCTGCCCCTGTACAGTAATGGATTGGCACATCGAAAAGGGTTTGCAGCATTTTCAACCCCAGTTGATACTCCTCTGGAGATTTGGCAATGATGACCTGCGGGTTTGGTGAAAGAGGAGAGGTGTCAATTGCTGTAATAAAAAGTGAAGCGGGGCTTGCGTCAACAGGTGGAATCTTCCCATATGGGCGGGTACGAAAACCGATCCACATTCCAGAATCAATCAGCAGCTTGCGAATCTCTGTTGAACCGAGATTTTCCACCGTCTGACATGCCGGGTCAAGAAAGCGAATATTGTTCTCTTCTGAAAGCTCTATCACAAGGGATTCAAATTTTCGTTTTTCGCCCCTGTTTATGGCCACTATCCTGCCGCAGCCGGGTGAGGTGAAATTAACCCCCCTATTCTTCTTATCGCTAAAAAGAAGTTGGCCCGTTTTGACACTATCGCCAACACTTACCAGCATGGTAGGTTTCATATCGATATAATCATCGCCGATAAGGGCCACATGTCTGACCGTGTTGCCTTGCCGAACCTTTTGTTCAGGATTCCCGGAGATGGGGATGTCCAGACCTTTATCTATTTGAATAGATTTCATATCAGGCAAAAAAACCAGTGGTGTTGGATTTTCCCAGATGTTTGTCGACAACAAAACATTCACAGTCATCCATGGATTCGATAAGGTCAAAGCCATCTGCTTTTCCAAGCACCATGACAGCGGTGGCAAGGCTGTCAGCCAGGGCAACATTTGGCGCTGTTATCGTACAGCTTGCAAGCTCCAGTGGGGAGAATCCGCTTGCAGGGTGAATGATGTGATGATGTTTGAGATCCGAGGTAAATGGTTGAAAATAGTCACCGGAAGTGGCCACGGCCTTGTCACTCACTTCAAGTATCACTGGTTTTTGAGTTTTCCCGGATCTTGGAGAGCGAAGACCTATCCGCCAGGGAGAGCTTTTGTCTTTCATCCCGGAAACCATCAAATCGCCACCTGCTTCCAGATAGACATTGTTGAACCCGTGATTTCTTAAGGTGCTAATACCCTGATCAACAATATATCCTTTACCGATTCCGTCCAGGGAAATGCCCATGCCTTGTTTTCTAAATCGCAGCTTATCCTTTGCAAGGCTCAGGTGTTCATAGTTAACAAGCTTTTTTGTAGCAGCAAGGTCTTCCCGGTCAGGATGATCATTTTCACCACGAATAGACTCGTGCATCTGCAACAAAGGTAGAACCGTTACATCAAAGGCACCCGATGTTTTTCTGCTGATATCATCGGCCAAGGTTAAGACGTCTAAAAGATATTCACTTGGATTAGTTAAGGTTCCACTCCCGTTCAGCTTCGCCAACTCACTGCCTTTCATATGTCTGCTGAGGTGAGATTCAAGCAGCAACATTTTATCAATGGTCTTGTTGATTGCCTCTTCACAACTGTCCCGATCGGGGCCATATACAGTAAGGTTTAATACAGTCCCCATAATTGACTGACTTCTGCGAGCCACTTGCAGGGTTTTTCCCGTCCCGAACATGCCTGACTTCCAACAGATTGCAGACGCACCTGCAACAGCTATAATTTGCATGAACTTTCGTCGATTGAGATAAACCGACTTTCTTTGTGTCCCATACTCCATGGAGATGCCTTATGATGGAAGTTGATGTCTATTGTGTGTGTTTTTTGTTTTTGTTTTTTTGTTTTTATCTATGTATAGATAGAAAAAAATTGGTTTTATCACAAGCCAAACCTGCCTGTACCACATTGTAGAGAGGACGACGATAGCTGTCAATTGTTTTTGGGAGATTAGTCTTCGTGTAATAATAACACACCTACTGGCTATTGAATACTATAGTGTTGAAGAATCGGTGTTTTTAAAAAGATAAATTATGGGGGCACCAATAAGATAACTAATTTAAAGCGAAAAAACATAATTCAACAATAAAAAATAGCCCAAAAGAATAGAAAAATGGTATTTTAGTCACGTACAAAAAAAACACACAAAGGAATAATTATGGGATTACTGGACATCAGCAATAAAATAACAGCAGAGCTGGAAAGTGGCTTGAGCCGTGAAGATATTTTCAATAAACAGGTCAGAGCAACTCCGGCAGAAGCTGCAAAATACGCGTATTGTATCGCAAGTATTCCCACACCTGCACTACGAAAGCAATATCTGACTTTAAACGCCCTGCTTTCACTTCTCCTTATTGTATACGCTGCGCTTACTGTTTTTGCTGAACTGCCTATTAATCTAGATGAACCCACAATTTTCATTCTAATCAGGACGTTGTTACCACTCATTTTTCTTTACTTCACCTTTCGTTTTCATGGCGGGGTTTATCGTCTGATTGGCCTATGGTTTTTGTTCGACCTACTGGAAAGTATCCTGCTCACTGGGGTTCCAACGCTTGTGGCTGCTTTAAAACTACTGGTTCTCTTCTTGATCGTGGTGCTTTCCTTTCTCATCGCTCGAAAGGTTTTTCACAATCTTAAAGTGCTCGGGCCAAAAAAAGATCCAGACGGCAACTATCTTCTGTAAGATACTCGTATAACGGTGAAAATAATACGCATCAAAGAAAACGCTCTTGTCACCATCCACAAAACACTTATCGTATTGATATTACTTAGTGTTTCTGTAACTCGAGCTGGTTTTGCAGCAGAGATCGACAGTGTAACCCCAAGAAGACTTCAACTTGAAAATAGCCTGCCCCTTATAAACACAATTTTTAATCAGCGAATTCAAGAGGGAATCCAAAAAGCCAACGAAAAAGGAGATGCTTTTTGTGATGAGGAAGTTCTTTACACAGAACTTAGAAAGGCCATTTTTCAATCCTTTACTGCATCCTTGGGACTGAAGGGTTACGCTTTGGACAAACAATTACGCACTTTACTGGCTGAGCAAAGTTATTCTTTATCGCTAAACGATTCTATTTATCGCGATATAAATTATTTAGAAGGTTTTTTCCTGAATATTAAAGAGCTGAGTGATGTCGTCAATATTAATGGTCACCTTGTCGGACTGGATAAAATGGGCCATTTTTTTGCTGAGGGCTGGAAATATTTTGAATTAACCCATTTTGAAAAATATAGTAGTGGACAAGCTCTGGAGTGGGGAAAGGAGCAGGAATCGGGGAATTTCGGGTATACAACCACAGGCATTTTTTCCTTTTCCGATCTTGTGGCTAACTTTAATGGCTGGCGTTTTTGGAATAAAATTCTTCTCAACGAAAACGATCCTTTAAAAGGAGCTATTGCTAATTTCTTTAACAGGCCATACATAAGGTGCAAAAATCAAATTATTGCTTCCATCAGGAATAAAAAATTAGTTAAGGCCTGGGAATATAACAACAGGTTCGATTTGTCGGAGTACGTAGATGGAGCCTGGGACGAAGGGAATAACTGTAACAGCTATCAAGATCCGGTTATTGAAGAAAAAGTAACATTGCGGATGAAGAATGTTTCTTCCGACTTTACCTGTCCTCTTATTGATGAGTACTGCTTAGCAGCTCAGAAAAAATACGGCGATTATGCAAAACATGTTTTGCATCCCTACTGCCTTACTGTAACTGAAGATTGAAATTCAGTTTGATGGAGTTGTAGAAACTCTTCATCTGTTGTTGCTGTAATTATTCTTTTATTTCCACACCTCACATATGAGGTTTTTGACAACCTCATCTACAAGTTACACTATTTGCAACTTGGCAGTCGTTGAAGTTCCTCAATTCCTCTCCTTCTCGGTTGGTTTATAAGCACCACCATGCTGGTGCTTATAAACCAGTTGTCAGCTTTTGTCGTCAAACACTAAAAACACCCGGTTGGTCTCAATTCCATGTATTAGCAGGATATTTACACAAGGATATGCAAGGATTCATACTGGCTCAACATTTGCAATGTTCATTGCAATTAGCAAGGATGATGAACGGTAAATAGGTACTTTTTTCAGTCCCCCTTGATTGCTATACACTTAAGGGATGAAGGTGCCTTCACCAATTTTTTTTCAAAAGCACACGAGAAAATACTTTGAGACATCAAAAATCTTTTCCTTGAGGCAACCATGACAAAGTACATTGGCAATTACCAGCTTGATGCACGACCTGACCGTATTGATCTTCGCGACCGTATTTACTTGCCACCGCTTAGATCGCTTGCCCATGAGTTCCCTGAGTCCCATTATGTAACGAAATATTTTTCAATGTACAAAATCCTTGTACTTGATCAGGGTAAGGAAGGGGCTTGCACTGGTTTCGGGCTGGCTTGTGCTATCAATTATCTGTTATGGTGGCGCGCCCTTATGAAACATGAAGCGGAACAGCCCAATAAAAAATTTAATCCGCCTGCTCAGGTCAGTCAACGCATGCTCTATCATCTGGCCCGTTTTTATGATGAATGGCCGGGTGAAGATTATGAAGGATCTAGCTGCAGGGGCGCAGTTAAGGCGTGGTACAAGCACGGTGTATGCAGTTTGAAACTGTGGCCATATAGAGACAACAATAACAAAGCAGCGTTTGTTAAACCAATGGATGGCTGGGAAATAGATGCTGCCGAACGCCCCCTCGGTGTCTATTACCGGATAGATAAAAACTCCATTACTGATATGCGAGCTGCAATCCAGGAGGTCGGCGCCATTTTTGTTTCAGCCCAGGTTCACAAGGGATGGGATCTTAAAAAATGTACAGCAAAAAAAGTAAACCATAAATCTCTGCCGCGCATTGCCTGGAAGGCCGATACGGAACGGCAGGGAGGGCATGCTTTTGCCCTTGTTGGCTTTAACCGGCGCGGTTTTATTGTCCAAAACTCATGGGGGCCCGGTTGGGGCCTGAAAGGTTTTGCCATTCTTGCCTATGATGACTGGGGTGCCAATGGAAAGGATGCCTGGGTCTGTGTTATGGGAGCTCCCACCGAAACAAATAGCAAGAAACACTTTATTTTATCCCAGGTTGCCCGGGAGCAGTTACTGTTTGACGCCTTCCCCACCACTTTTGAATTGTTTCGCAGGCAGGTAAAGGAGCATCAGTATCAGAATCCAGTTGTTCAGCCGTGGGACGAAGGTAAGGCCTATGAGCACAGTCTGGTCATGGGCAATGACGGCAGGGTCATCAATCGTCTGGTGGAAAATGAAGGACCGCTAGATACGGTAGATGAAATTATGGTGGAAAGGCCATCCTTATGGTTATCGCAACAGGAAGAAGCAAAGAAACAAATCGTTATCTTTGCACATGGTGGGCTTAACAGTGAAGGAGACTCTATCCGGAGAATCCAGACTCTGGCCCCTTATTTCATTGAAAACGGTATTTATCCACTGTTTCTCACCTGGAAAACAGGTCTGTTGGAAAGCATTGTCGCCATTATGGATGATTCTGTCGGTCGATTAGTTCCAAGATCTGAAGGATTAGGCGATGTGTTTGCAAAGGCAAAAGAAATGGCAGTAGATATTTTTGACCGTACGATAGAGGTTGCCTCTGAAAATCTTGGAGTTAAAGCCATCTGGTCTCAAATGAAGCAGAATGCGGCTGCATCGGCGCAGAAAGGCAACAATGACCGGGGTTCCTTTCTCACGGTCAAAGCGCTGACCCGCCTGAAAAAGGAACATCCAACTCTTAAAATTCACCTGGTAGGTCATTCAGCAGGTGCCCTCCTGCTGGGACATCTTCTAAAGGACTGCCCGCGCAACAGCCTGAAGATTGCGAGCTGCACCCTATACGCTGCTGCATGTTCTGTTGATTTTGCCAATAAACATTACGCATGGGCCGTTGGCAAAAATGTTCTGAAGAAAAAAAATTTACACATGCATTTACTCAGCGATCAACGTGAGAAAGACGACACCGTGGGACCTTATAAAAAATCACTACTCTACCTTGTGAGCCGCGCACTTGAGAACTGGCACAAAACACCTCTGCTTGGCATGGTCAATGTGTTTGACCAGTCTTTCAATGACAAGAAAAACTGGAGCAAAAGCACCCATAGCCATCTCAGGAGCTGGCAAAGCTTCTGGGGAAATCAGGGTTTGGAGATATTGGATGATGAACAGGTAGTAACTGTTGCAGAATGGATGAATGGTGAGCTGGTTCGGGAAATATCGAAAGAAAACTCCGCTCACGGCTCTTTTGACAATGATATCAAGGTGGTCGACCAGACCATACAACGTATAATCGGCAAGCCACTGGAACATAGTGTGGAGAATCTACGATATTGACCAAGTAGGGAACAACAACTTAACGAGAGAAAGCGAGTATGGAACGACCTCATAATTACATGAGATATTTCGTCAATATTTTTCAAAGAGGAGAATAGTCATGGCCAAATTTCCAAAAAAATTAACTGTCGGCTATGCTGAGTCGGAAACACAGTATGAGCTTATTCCAGATGAGATACTTGTTAAAATCAAGCCAGACACTGATGAGAGGAAATTTACATCTTTTCTTAGCAAAGGCTCTTTCCAGGATGAAAAAGACAAAGAACCAGACCATAAAAAACGTGCACGACGCACCCTTGATCCACTCGGCTTTCGCTGGGTGACCATGAAAAAGAAGAACGACTCTTTTTCTTCCGCCAAAAGAACTCTTGATGCCAGTGATGACGTTGAGGATGTACGCCCGATTTATTACACAACCGGCGGTGGATCTGAAACAGCCGCAACGCCATTATTTGATACTGTTTCCTTGATGCTTGCAGATGGTGTCGATGTTGATTCGATCCTGCTGGCTTTGTCATCACTTGGGTTTAAGCATAACAAACCTATGTCTGACTTGCTGGCCCCCTTGCACTATTTCAAGCTGCCCGAAGGGATTTCTCTGGAAGAAGCACTAAGTCTGACTCAACAAGTCCTGGCCATGGACGGCGTTACTGCAATAGAATTCGACTGGTTGAAATTGGAAACCTATTTGATGGTGCCAAATGACACAGAATACGCAAATCAATGGAATATGCCGATTATTTCCGCTGAAGTTGCGTGGGATATAGACACTGGTGCCAGTAATGTCAGTATTGCAATAATCGACTCAGGATTTGATCTCACTCATCCGGATCTCGTTTTCACACCAAATACAGCGGCGAACCCAACCCACTTTAACGCCATTGAATTCATTGCTGGAGATCCAGCCCCTTACGATGCAAGCTCCTCAGGGGTTTTTCATGGCACAGCCTGCGCCGGTATCGCCGCAGCGTCCATAAACAATAATAGAGGGGTTGTCGGCATCGCCGGTGGCTGTCGGATTATGCCTGTGCGGCTCGGCACTGTGCCCAGCACGGCACGCGTTGCAGCTGGCCTTAACTGGGCAGCCAATAACGGCGCATCGGTGGCCAGTTTGTCCCTTGGCACTGCCGTCAGCATTGCAACAACAAATGCCATTGTCAATGCGTGGAATGCGGGTATGGTCATTTGTGCTGCAACCGGTAATAATGGCGGAAACACAGCCTCACCTGCCATCAACTATCCCGCCAATCAAGCTAATGTAATTGCAGTCGGTGCCTCTAATCAGGATGATGAACGAAAGCGCCCAAACAGTTCCGACGGTGAAACCTGGTGGGGAAGTCAATATGGACCTGAACTCGATGTGGTTGCGCCCGGTGTCCAAATCTGGACAACGGATGAACAAGGAATGTCCGGGTATAACAACGTCACCAGTGCCGCTGGAGGTGACTACACGCCAGCTTTCAATGGCACATCATCAGCTACCCCTCTGGTGGCTGGTCTCGCTGGCTTAATTATCTCAGCAAATCCATCGCTCACTAATCAACAGGTACGTGATCTGATAGAATCGACGGCTGATAAAGTAAGCCCGGCTCTCTACACCTACGCGAATACGGCCGGTAAAGCAAACGGAACCTGGAACGGAGAAGTTGGTTACGGACGTATCAATGCACAAGCAGCGCTCTGTGGTGCGGTTGAAGATGTGAGTTTGACAACAGCATCAGTGGTCTTCAATGCTGTGCCAGCAGGAGAAACAGCCATTCGGGCAGCCTCATTCTCGGTTCATACCTGTGACTCCATTGATCTCCAAATCACAGCGGGCCCCATGGTGACCTCGGGTGCAACAGGCAGTAGCTTTGATGTTTTCCTTGGAACTACGTCTGTGGCAGTACCCGCGTCTCCAGCAGCCGCAACAACGGCACAGCTTTGGATCATCTATAGGGGAACTAATGTTGGTGACACTGCCAGCGGGACCATGTCTGTCAGTTGTCCGCAAACCGGTGAGACATGGCTTATTCCGATCACTGCCAATACAGTTCAACGTAATTCAGCTGCGGTCATGATGGTACTTGACCAGTCTGGCAGTATGGACTTTGATGCCGGCGATGGCCGTGACCGGATTGATGTTTTGCGTGATTCTGCACCAGTGTTACCAGCTCTTCTGCACAATGATGATTCCATCGGTGTTGTTGCCTTTGACCATGACGCCCATGACCGTATGCCCCTGACCAATGCGTTGGCTGGTGGTAAAATCGGAGCCCTTAACGAAATTGGTAACCACACACCAAATCCTTCGGGAACCACCTCCATTGGAGATGGACTTGTGAGGGCCGGTGTACATTTAGCAGGGGCAGATCCTGTTGACTTCCCCACACGCGCAACCGTTATATTGACCGACGGACGTGAAAATGCACCTTTGACCATTGCAGCTGCATCAGGCTCGGTCAACTCCCGTGTTTACGCCATTGGCCTGGGAACACCTGACCACATCGACCCTGCTGCCTTAACCGCTATAACAAACGGTACGGGTGGCTATGTGTTAATGACCGGCACCCTTTCAAGTAACGAGTATTTCACACTGCAAAAATACTACCTGCAAATACTGGCCGGTGTGACCAATGCCGAGACTATACTTGACCCCGATGGTTTTGTCGCACCAGGGGGACGCCAGGCGATACCATTTACACTCAACGATGTTGACTACAGTGTCGATGTCGTTTTGCTGACACCAGCTCCATACGCAATGCGCTTCACGCTTATTACACCCGCTGGCGACGTGATTGAACCCAGTGACGCAGCTGCTCTGGGTGGCAGTTATGTTGAAGACAGGCGCTTTGCTTATTACCGTCTGCCACTCCCCTCGAAGGCAGGTCACGGCGCACATGGTGGAAAATGGCAGGCGATCCTTGAAGTTGATGATAAAGGATTTAAACAATATCTTGAAATGCTGCATAAGGACCCACGCGAACTGAAACTGGCTCGTGCACATGGTGTACGCTACTGCCTTAACGTACAGACTCTTTCTAATCTAAACCTCAAAGCAGACCTGAATCAAAAGGATGTGCGACCTGGATCAAAAGTAATGCTTTCAGCCGTATTGACAGAGTACGGGCTAGCAGTAGAACGTCGTGCCGTAATAGTTGCCTTTGTGACGCAGCCGAATCACAGTGTGCGTCGTGTGAAGCTTAAAGAAATCGCACCCGGGCAGTTTGAGGGGAATTTCACGGCCGCGACACATGGCGTATTTAAGTGCAGGTTACTTGCGGAAGGCAAAACGCTCACAGGTCGTCGTTTCACACGCGAACAACTCCTGACTGCTTCAATTTATGACCCCAGCCGCCTTGCGCCCGATGAGGATCCAATCGACCAAGGCAATGGTGATAAGGCATGTGCCGAACAGATTGCAGTTTTGATCAAAGTGATATCAGAACGTTCAGAAGTTGCCAAACTTCTGGCCAGGCGCTTGAAAAAATCCGGGGTATCCCATAAGAAGCTGATCGATTGTCTGGGCAAGGCGGTTGAAATGATGCAAAAGTAGCCCACTAAGGAGAAAACATTACACAACCATCTGCTCGCTTGCTGAATGTTTCAGCAAAAAGGCACTTACACCACTCAGGGGGTACTGAAAAGAGTCCCGGCTTCCCCGTTCACCACTTGGATTAGTTTGATTCAACTTGCAGTGCTTTTTTCCATCGTGGTGTTTCCGGGACTATCAACTTACGTCCCATCATTCCTGTTGACTCTTTTCCATTCGTTCCTTACTGTCAACAGCAGCCCTAATCACCCGGAACAACTCACGATAATGAAATTTATTGTGGGTCATGATATACTGATGAATGACTGAACGTAATTCTTTTTCCTTGAGATTTGGAAACATTTCTATAATCTCAGGGATAAAAGTACTTTCCCAGGTCGGTTCAAAAGGAATCTGCATGGATTGACACTGCTGCTTAATCTCCATGGCCTCGTTAATCAGGGAGTCCCGAAGACGTTCAGCCGAATGAAATTGTTTTTTTGCATGGAGTTTTGAGCCTTTTCTGTTGGTAACAAACAAATATATTTCATCAAGCGGCCCCTGGCGCAAAACTTTTGCCAGATATTTTATCTGACGACTTCTTGATCCGCCTTTCAGTCCGCGAGTCGCAAGGATTTCCTCATGAATAACTGTACCGCCCGGGAAATGCCTCAGCTCTTTATCTGAGAGGTCTGCCACTTCTTTTGCCAGTTCACCAACCTGCTTGTAAATTCGCTTCATCTCAGATCTGCTGATTAATTCTGTCATTTTTCATGCCTTTAAAAAATATTTTCATTCTTTCCTCTAAAATTCCCAACCACCTTTAATACCGTAAAGAAATTATTCCGTAAAGTATTATACGCCTACCCCCATTCTTAAACCATCGGTTGATACATTTAAGGTGGAATCTGCAGTTCCTTTTTGCAGCGGCTAACAAGTCAGTTCGCTACTTTTTCCATGCCACGTCTTTATACAAATATAGAGTCATGTTACTGCCGTTCTGCTCACTCGGAGGATAGGGCAACGCTGAGGAGCGACCCGAGCGCCGTAGTGAGTGACTTGAGAATGGGAGACTGGGTGTGGAAACATACTCGGCCTTTCTTCTTTGCACCCTCCCATTCTTGAGTCCTTAATTGTTTCGGCTAGTATAAAACCGTAGATTTCACATACAAACAAGGTAACACTTTCTCCTGCAATTATGAAGGAGAATGACATGACCAAGAAGAGACATTTTAGCCAAGAAGAAAAGTACACCATTTTGATGAGTGCCAAGGACATCGGCGTAGACAAAGCTGCAGAAATTGCTGACCTTCACTATACGACTGTTTACGGGTGGCGCGGTGGTCTTGAAGCTATGGGTAAGGATGCGTACTTGGCGTATAAGCCTTCTCGGCCTGGACGGGGTGTGAAACATATCACAGAAAAGCAGGAAAAGGAAATTCTTGATGGATGGGGAAAGAATCCCGGTTATGGCCTTGGGCAGGTTCGTAATCAACTTCGTCGTCAGGGAATAACCATTTCAATCGTAACTGTCAGAAAAATACTTTCAGGAAACAAGGGCTTATGGCAATCCGCTTGGTGTTGTGTTTGATCATGGCACTGCAAATTTAAGTGAGGACGTCAGAGAGTGGCTCGTCGAGCATAATATTGAGATTGTACCGGCAGGGCCAGGTAATCCAAAAGGAAATGGCACAGATGAGGGTGCTTTTAGTCTGTTGAAAAAAGTGCTTGGGACGATAGAGTCAGGGAGAAATGAAGATTATCAGTTTCATCAAAGATCGGGATGTTATTCAGCAGATACTTGAACACCTGAATCTGTGGCGCATCCCGAAACAACCTCGTCCGCCAGCGGAAAAAAAGTTTACACTGCCGCAACACAATCCATGTCCGCCCGTGACAGAGCAGGAAGATCTTTTTGATGATGGGTGGCCGGGCTATGAAGAGCCGGTGTTTTCTGTTGATTGACACTTTTCCATAGAACAGTGTTTGTATGTCTTTTCGCTGAATTTTGCAACCTCTTGTCATTCTTTTTTTTCCTTAACGAAGTGTAATATTGACTTTCCATGGGCTTTTTCTGTATAGTGCTGTAACTTTTTCTAAGGGAAATGCGAAGGGTGCATTTTTGTTAAGCATAAATTTAGTTGTAATATTCACCTGTTTGCAGGATATGTGGTAAGAGTTTTGTGCTTTTTGAAGTGTGTTGAGGGTACTTTTTTTATCTCTGGCCCTCCCTTGAAAAGCGATTACTTATCACCCATCATGAACTTCTGAATGGCCTGGGATATCCTCGTGGCCTGGTTGACCAGGATACCCTCTTGGAATCAAAAATTTTGACAGTGGCAGATGTTTTTGAAGCCATGTCATCGCATCGCCCGTATCGACCATCACTTGGAGTTGAGTCTGGCCTGAAAGAAATACAGTCAGGCAAAGGTGTTCGTTATCATACTGAAAGCGTGGACGCCTGTGTATTCTTAATGACTGAAAAACATTTTAATTATCATCAAGCATAATATGCAAACTTACAAACAAAGGAGAGTATATGAACACAGCGGCATTGAATGAAGCCACTGCATTAATTCAGGGGCACTCCGCGGAGGCACTTCACATCATTTGTACCATCGTTTTTGTATATTGCGGTGTCAGGGCTCTGTTCCACAGGGAGTTGAAGAAAGTTTTAATCTATTCTCTGGTTGGCCTGGTTGTTGATATTCGCTCACTACTGACACTGGATTCCTCTCTGGCACTTGCCTCCTTCTTTTTTCATGTTTTTAATTTCGTGATCATTGTCGGAATGATGTTAATCACGGCAAAGCTCCTGAGAGAAAAGGCCGGGTCAGATAAACTTGATGATATGCGTGGTCTTGGCAGAGCCATACCCAGGACAGCAATTCCTCTTGCAGCCGGGCTTTTTGCCATGATGGGACTTCCGCCTTTCTCGGCTTTTTTCAGTAAATATCTTATGATCGCAGCTTTTATTGACTCGGGTAACGTGATCAGTTCAGTCCTGCTTGCAGGAGGAGAAGTTCTTTACTTCCTGGTTTTTATCAGGGTGATCCGCATAGTTTTTCTTGATAAATACAGGGGTGAAGCACTTGTTGACCGTAAACTGAAAGACTTGAAGCCTGCCTATATACTCCTCTGTTTCATTACAATCGGAGGCCTGTTGCCCACAATTGCAGTGCAACCTTTTGTTGCAGCTGCAGGTCTCATGGGATCGCCGGTAACAGATCTCCCTCCCATGGGGATCAGCTGGCCCATGTCGGCCCTCTTCCTCACCATTGGGGCTGCAGTGGTCTATTTTGTTGGTCAAAAATCAAACAAGACCGCAGGATTACTCTCATCACTCCTGTGTCTGCTGGCAATGCCCACACTGTTTTTCAGTGATGCCGGTACATACGGGATCAGTTTTGCTTTCCTGATTCTCTTTATGGGAACACTGCAGTTTATTTATTCCGTGAGTTACATGGAACATTCACATAAACAGTACAGATTTTACACCTTTTTTCTGTTGATGATTGCAGGGCTTCTCGGGGTCAGCCTGACCGGGGAGATATTCAGTATGTTCTTTTTCTGGGAGATTATGAGCGGTTGGATTATGTATCTTGCGCTTGCCCATGAGGATGACGGCTTTTCCGTACAGGAAGCAACCAAATATTTCACCTTCAACTATCTGGGTGCAGCTTTTCTGCTGGTTGCAGTTGCGGTGATGTACAATGAAACCGGCCACTGGAATTATTCGGATATGGCTGCAAATTTTCAATACACACAACCTGCGGCCATTGCTGTCCTGTTGCTGACGCTCTCATTTCTGATGAAGGCTGCCCAGCTTCCCTTTCGCATTGATTACCAGATGCATCCCAAACCGGCTCCCACCCCCATAAGCGGTTATATCTCATCAACGGTCTTAAAAAGCGGGCCGTTTATGATGGTGAAGATTTTCTTTCTTGCAACAGCCGGGGTCACAGCGACCACACTCTTTCCCCTTGAACTCATCATGCATGTCAGTGGATGGATTGGGGCAGTCACCATAATAATTGCCGCCTCTTTTGCAATGCTCACCAACAGTATGAAACGTCTGCTGATATTCCATACAGTCAGTCAGCTGGGCTATGTTGTGGTGGGATGTTCATTGATGACATCCATGGGGCTTGCAGGTGGTCTCCTGCATTTTGTAAACCATATGTTTTTCAAGAACCTGCTGTTCCTCTGTGCGGGAGCAGTATTTATTGCCACCGGCACTGACAAGATGGATAAACTTGGCGGTCTGGCCAGAAAAATGCCAATAACCTTTATATGTTTCATGATCGGTGTGCTCTCCATTGCCGGGGTTCCCCTCTACAGCGGCTTTGTCTCCAAGTGGATGATTTACCATGCTGTAATGGAATCAGGATATATAGGAATAGCAATCCTGGCACTGTTTGGCAGTGTGCTGACCCTTGCATCTTTTATCAAGTTCATGCACTCCGCCTATCTCGGACAGATGCAGGACAGTGTCAAAAATGCAAAAGAGGCATCATGGTATATGCTGCTCCCCATGTCCATACTTGCCGGACTAAGTGTCCTCCTCGGTGTGTTTCCAGGGCTCGCCCTGACACCGGTTAACAGTATGCTTGCAGAATTTAATTTGCTCCCTCTGGATATTACGCTTTCCTCTGTATCACATGGTGCTGACAGCATTAACATGTTGTTTATTGCCTCAATTCTCCTGCTTGGTATGGCTCTTGCTGCACTTGTCTATCTTCTGACAAAGACAAAAACCAGGAAAACCCATGTTTTTGTCTGCGGAGTTGGAGATCTAACCGCCAAAGAGTCCTATGTCTCTTCCGTCAATTTTTATGAAGATGCGAAGGCAATCATCAAGGGTTCTGTCAGAATAACCAAAAAAATAATAGGTTTAAAAGGTGATTACATTGAGCGTTAGTTCTGTTTTTGCATACCTGCTTTTTCCAGGCGGTCTTTTTGCGGTTCTTTTTGGACTGCTCCTCCTCAGCATGGAACGGATAACCGTTGCCCGGTTTCAGGGGAGAGTAGGACCGCCCATTTATCAGAATATTTTTGATATTATCAAGCTCAGGATTAAAGAGGTGCTCATCCCGGAAGATGTAACCAATAAACTGATGTTCTGCATTGCCCCGGTTTTTGGTTTTGTCGGCATGATGACTGCTATTTTTATTCTGCCCGTCAGTGGAGTCTATGGCGGTACAGGTGCCAGCAGTGACCTTATCGTTCTTATTTATCTCATGGCATTACCTGCTGTCTCCCATATCCTTGGAGGCAGTGCTTCAGGATCCACCTATGCAGCCATTTCGGTTTCCCGTGAAGTTATTCTTATGTTTGCTTATGAGATCAGCTTTATCATAGTTCTTTTTACCGTGGCCCTGGCAGCAGGTGCCGGTGAAGGGGCTCTGTTCTCCCTGAAGGGTATTGTTGATTACCAGGTGATCCATGGATCTTTTATTACTGATATTAAGATGATTCCGGCTTTCCTTGCCTTTGTCATCTTCATGCTTGCCACTCTGGAGGTTCCGCCATTTCATATCGCAGAAAATGACGGCGATGTAATGAAGGGATACCTCATGGAATACAGTGGAATGCCGCTGGCTCTCTTTGAAATCACCCATGCCTTAAAACTGGTCGTACTTATCACTGTTCTTCAGGTATTCTTTATGCCGGGAATTGCCGGAGCTGGCATCATCGTCAACCTCCTGTGGTTTATTGGAAAATCAGCATCTGTTGTGGTCTGTATTGCATTTATCCACGCTTCCATGCCAAGTTTCAGGGTTGACCAGGCGTTTAAATTTCTCATGATCGTACCAATACTGCTTTCACTTATGAGTCTTGGCATGGTTCTGTTTTTATAGGAGTGTGTGATGTTTTCAAAATTTGCTACAAAATCCCCCTGGCTTTTCAGGATCAATACCGGATCCTGTAACGGCTGTGATGTGGAGCTTGCCACCACTGCCCTCATTCCCCGTTTTGATGTGGAGCGTCTGGGCTGCAAGTATACCGGTTCTCCAAAGCATGCTGATATTGTCCTGGTCACCGGCCCTATCACAGTAAGATCCGAGGATTATTTGATCCGTATGCTTGATGAAATTCCCGAGCCAAAGGTTGTGGTTGCCATTGGTATCTGTCCCATAAGCGGCGGGATTTACAGAGACTCCTATTCCATCCGCGGCCCTCTGGATAAGTATGTAGAGGTTGATGTGAACGTCTCCGGCTGTCCTATTCGGCCCCAGTCCATTCTTGATGGTGTTGCCCAGGCAATTGTTATCTGGAAAGATAAAATTAAACAGTTTCACGAGGCATAAAACATGGCTGGATTCTTTAAAATCGCAATCAGAAATTTTATAAAAGGCCCCACCACAGACCCCTACCCGTTTGGTGAAACCTTTACCCCCAAAAAATACAGGGGAATAATTGCTTATAGCCCGGATCTCTGCATCGGTTGCTCCACTTGTGAGTATGTTTGTCCCAGTGGTGCCATCAAGGTTGTTGAAAAAGAGGATGGATCCGGCATCAGTTTTTCGTTCTGGCTCAACACCTGCTCACACTGCGGTAACTGTGGTTATTATTGCCCCACTGATGCAGTATTTAATTCAAACGATTTCCACACAGCGCGGCACCAGAGTGAAAAATATTTAGCAACCATAGATGATGGAATCTCCTTCGTTCAGTGTTCACGATGTGAGCAAAAAATGAAACCACCTGTGGAAGCACTGCTTATCCGCGCCTACGATGAAATAACCGAAGAGGTTCGGCACCAGACATCTCTCTGCCCGGCTTGTAGAAGACTTGAACAATTTGAAAGGATGTAATTATGAAAACAGATAAAAAAGAAATGGCAGCTCTTCTTCTTGCAGAGTTCCAGGTGTATATAAAATCAGGGTTTGAACATCGTTTCTCCCATATGGATCACCTTGGCAACGAAGACTTATATCTCAGCCTGCACGACAAGGGGGACATAAATGCTGTGGCCACCCTGTTAAAAAAACACAGCGGCCGTGTTGTTACCATCACCCCGTATATTGTCGATGAAGGATTTGAAATTGCCTACCATTTTGATGTGTACGGCATAGTGCTCACGGTGACGCTCCTCACAAAAGACGGAATAATTGATTCAATAACTCCGAACCTGAAAAGTGCGGACTGGACAGAACGGGAAATGCAGGATCTGTTCAACATTAAACTTATTGGCCACCCGAACCCTGATCGTCTGATACTCGATGAAAAAATGGCCCCAGGAATTTTTAAAGAATATATGACTCTCTCAGATGCCATGACCGGTGCTGCCACCAACACTCTCTGGGAAAAGATCAATGAAGCCAAAGGAGAGCAAAATGGGTGAAATATATAAAGTACCTGTTGGCCCCATCCATATTGCCCTTGAAGAACCTGTCTATTTTAAGGTTCATGTTCATGGGGAAACAATTGAAAATGTGGACATTTTAAGTGGTTTTGTACACAGGGGCATGGAGGCTCTGGTCCTTCGCCGGAATTTTCTGCAAAACATGATTATCACGGAACGAACCTGCTCACTCTGTTCAAACAACCACCCCTTTACCTATATTATGGCCGTGGAGAAGATCGCCGGTGTCAGAATTCCACCAAGGGCCGAGTATCTGAGAGTTATCGCCGATGAAGTGAAAAGGGCTGCTTCCCATCTCTTTAATGTGAGTATGCTTGCCCATCTGGTGGGTTTTCATTCGCTCATGACCCAGACCATGGAAACCAGGGAGGTTTTACAGGATGTCAAGGAATCCATCTGGGGAAACCGAATGGATCTTGGCGCCAACACCATCGGAGGGGTGAAATACGACCTTGATAAGGAACAGATTCGCTATCTGATCAGGCAGCTGAAATTGATAAAGAAACCAATCCGTGAACTCACTGCAATATACAGAGATAATAAGATTGTTCGAGCCAGAACGGAAGGTGTCGGTGTGTTGTCGAAAGAGGACACCATACGCTTGGGAGTTGTGGGGCCCACCGCCCGTGGAAGCGGTGTGAACAACGATATACGCGTTGTCTCTCCCTATGCTGCGTATGACAAACTCAACTGGGATGTGGTGCTTGAAGATGGTTGTGATGTGAGAGCAAGGGCACTTGTGAGATTAAGAGAGGTTTTCCAGGCCATTGACCTTGCTGAACAATGTTTAAAATCTCTTCCCGACGGGCCGGTCACCACAAAAGGATTCCCGCGCATTCCCAAAGGTGAAGGTGTGGCCAGAACAGAAGCCCCGCGTGGTGAATTATTCTTTTATGTCAAATCCAATGGCTCCACTAAGCCGGAACGAATGAAATGGAGGGTACCGACTTATTTGAACTGGGAAGCGTTAAAGCTAATGATGCCGGGAAATAAAATTGCCGATATTTCCGTTATTTTTAACAGCATTGACCCGTGCATTTCATGCACGGAGCGGTAGAGGATAATTATGGGAACGACAGAAAATAGATTCGTCCTTTGCGACACGGAACTTTGTATCGGCTGCACAATGTGTGAAAGAAAATGTGCTTTCAGCCATTATGGCCTCACCGCTAAGGAAGCAAAAGCAGCAGGGATAAAACTTTTTTCCAGAAACAAAGTGATTAAAGTCAAGGATCCCAAAAAAAGCGCCTCTTTAATGTGTATGCAGTGTGAGGATGCTGCCTGTGTACGCGCCTGTCCTCTTGGTGTTATTCATGTGGAAAACGGTATAGTCAGGGTCAATGAGGAAGATTGTATAGGATGCGGCACATGTGCCATGGTCTGCCCGGTGGGAGCTATTAATGTCCATGATGTTCAAGACCCGGAAACAGGCCGGAGTCAACCGATTGCTCTCAAGTGCGATCTTTGTTACGACAAAGAAACCCAGGCATGTATTGCAGGATGCAAATTCAAAGCCCTCTCCATTGTCTCCTGGGAAGAATACCGGGCTGCTAATCCATCAAAAGAGTAGCAACGCGACACTTTTCTCTCTCCGGATGAGGCACACAGGATGCATGAATACAGTATTATCCAGTCTTTAATTGCGACCTGCGGCCGGGTTGCCCGTGAGCATGACGTAAAAAAGATTGTGAAAATTTATATAACTGTTGGCAGGATGTCCGGAGTTGATCCGCACTTCCTGGAGACCTCATACCGGTTCTTTCGTGAAGAAACAGTTTGTGAGCATGCTGAAATGGTCGTGGAAATTGAAGAAACAGAGGCCGAGTGTCAGGATTGCAGGAAACTCTTCCCTGTTAAAGACTTTCGCTTTGACTGCCCGGAGTGTGGTTCCACAAAATCCCGGGTTACCAGAGGAAAGACACTGCAGGTGACGCACATTGAAGCAGAATAAAGGTATTATTCGAGAGTGAAAACAACAACTCTTATACCGGTGCCAATAATCAAGGGAAAAAGCTGATCCGTATGGCAACACAGCAGCCACCACCATGAGAATTGCACTTTTCGTGGCCACAGGCATCAGGTATGGTTTTATTTCAAAGTACCCATAGTATATTTTCTCTGCCCTTGACTCAAAATGACTGGCCAGCTTCCAGATATTGTCGGGTGTGCTCAACCTAAAAATCATCAGATAAACCACATACAGGAGAAAGGCCTTCACCAATAAGGACATGGCACGTCCGAATTGCAGTGAGTTGATGGCCTTTCTGGTGATATTCCCCACATAATAGCGACTGATATAACTGCACATTGCCGTATTTACGATCAGCACCAGATACGGAATGCTTTAACAATGTTCTGCATATTATCGACGCCTTGGCTGCCTTGTTGGCCTCAATTGCGATCTTGGCTTTAAACTTGTCCGAATGTGCCCTTCTTTTTCCTTTCATTTGCATCCTCTTTTAATACCAGTTTTGGAATGCAAATTCCACTTAAGAGGGTGGTCCTAAAATTGGGGTTAAGCGCAGAAAGCACCCTCTTCCCATCACGGTCTGCCTGTTAAATTGAATTGTGTTGAAATTCCTGCAGAAGCATTGCTAAAGCTGTTTGTCGCTTAGCAGTATCCTTATTGTGAATAGCCATAGCCAATGCCTGCCTGGTTCCTACAAAAACAGCAAGCTTCTTTGCCCGTGTCAGCCCTGTGTAAATAAGATTACGGAATAACATTTTAAAGTGTTGGGAGACAAGAGGAATAATTACACAATCAAACTCACTGCCCTGTGATTTGTGAATCGTTATAGCATAGGCAAGATCAAGCTCACTTAATTGATCTCTCTGATATTCAACTTCCCTGTTATCTGATAAAAATTGAACAGTACATGTGAGTTCCAGGGAATTTATTTGAACAATTAACCCAATATCTCCGTTGTATACACCTAAGTCATAATTGTTTTTTCTATGAATCACCCGATCTCCAACACGGTAGATTCTTTCACCAAGACTTATCTCTCCCCTGGTCTTATTCTCGGGGTTCACACTCTTTTGTAGAGATTGATTCAATTTAGCTGTACCAAGACTTCCCCTGGTCATGGGAGAAAGAATCTGGATTTCAACATCATCACCAAAATATTTTGGAATCCATTCGGAATAGAGTCGCAGGATAACCTGTCCGGCAGTGAGACCATAATACAAGGAAGACCATGGGTGTGTTTTTCTGAGCACTGATCTTAGTTCATCGGCATTGTTTTCAGCTACTTGCAAAAGCCCAAAATTAATATGATCATATTTGGCATCGTCAATCCACTTATTGGAATCATTCGCAACTTCTATGCTATCATCTTTTGCAAGGCCGTAGAGCTGGTCTTCATCCATCCCCTTCTCTCTTGCTTCAAGCTGAATATGTTCTTTTACCCGACGTATGGTTCGTAACTGTTCCTGGGTCGCCTCATTTGAATCAATAAACAAACAGTCACATTTTTCCTCCCACAACTGTGGGCGCTTAAATGGCGATGGAATAGGGGGAATATTTCCATTATTAACACCATGGGCATAACTTACAATGCGGGATTCTTCAGCCTGGCGGAATACAGTTTTCAGCCCATACGTTGGAACCACATTAGATAGCAACAAATCCCCAAGAACATTTCCGGCACCAACTGATGGAAGCTGATCAGCATCACCAATCAGCACAAGTTGAGCGTTTTTCGGGACAGCAGCAAGCAGGGCTGCGCTTAAACTGATATCAAGCATGGAACATTCATCAACAATAAGAACGTCACACTCCAGGGGATTTTGTTTATTCCGTTTAAAACTGCCGTTTTGAAACTCAAGGAGACGATGGATGGTTTTGGCCTCAAGGGCAATGACCTCCTCCATTCGTTGAGCAGCACGACCGGTTGGAGCAGCAAGGAGTACCTCTTTACCCATGGCAATAAAAAGCTTAACCAGAGTTTTCGTGGCTGTTGTTTTCCCGCATCCGGGACCTCCTGTGAGAATAGAGCAACCATCTCCAGCAATACCTTTTACAGCGTTCTCCTGTTCAGAACTGAGTCTAAATGATTGTTTGCTGGTGTAGCCATCTACCCATTGTGAAATCCGTTTCGAATCTACAGATACCTTCCTGCAAAGAGAGAACACAATCTCAGCCGTCGCTTGTTCAGCATAGTAGAGGCTTTTTGAGTAATAACAAATACTCTGTTCTTGATCCTGACCTGAAAGAAGACGTTTTTTGAGGAGGTTTTCCATTTCCATAACGCGCAGATAATGGTCAATAAAATCTGACAATTCAAGTCCAAGGAGTTCATTGATTCCAGTTAATATCTGCTCAATGCGAAGATAACAGTGTCCCTGCTCCCTTGATGCTGCAAGAATATGTCTGATGGCTGCTGTTATCCGTACAGAAGCATTTTCTTTAATGCCAAGTGAAAGAGCAACCTTGTCCGCAGAGAAGAACCCAATTCCATAAAAATCATTGGCTAGCCGGTACGGATTTTCAGTGATCAATGCTATACAATCCTGACCATATTCTTTAAAAATACGAACAGCAAAAAGTGTTGATATCCCATGTCCCTGCAGGAAGATCATAATATCCCGTATGGATTTATGTTCTTCCCAGGCATTTCTGATTACAGTAAGTTTTTTATGGGCAATACCTGGAACATTTAGAAGATCATCAATGGATTGTTCGAAAACTGTGAGGGTATTTTTACCAAAATAGGCAACGATACGTTTCGCAGTTTTGGGCCCCACCCCCTTAATAAGACCTGAACCAAGGTACTTTTCAAGAGCTGCACTGGTAGCAGGTTTTTGTTCTTCAGCCCTTGATGCAGTAAATTGTCGTCCAAATTTGGGGTGATTATTCCAATTGCCAACAAATTTCATGGTGGCTCCTGAAAAAACCCTGGTCTGATGCACAATTACCGTAGAGGGCTCCAAATCATTATAGCATTTCACCCGGAGTACACTCCAGCCATTGGTTTCGTTATGGAAGGTTACTCGCTCGACAATACCTTGAATGCTTTCAGAATGTGTGCAATGTTTAACCATAGTTAATATAACTAATTGATTGGATGAGGCCAGAAGACGACACAAAAACTAACCCTTTTATAACAAATACTTACCCCTCAAAGAGTGGTGTCCGACAAAACAGTCCTTATGTTTTTTGCTTGACTAGTAATAGGTATTATGTCAAAAAAGAATTACTTCAAACAAAGCATTTTAAAAATGTATCTTGCTTATATACATTTCTTACCAGCCTTTGTTACCTGAAAAAGGCAGAAAGAACTGGAAGAAGGAGGAACAGTATGACATTTCTTGAAGGACTACTCTGGTTGACACTGAATGTTTATCATGAAGGACGCTCGGAACCTGAGATTGGCCAGGTGGCAATAGCCCACGTTACTTTGAATCGAGCAGCCAAGAGAGAACTCAGTATCAAAAATGTTGTTAACCAGCCATATCAATTCAGCTGGATTCAGCAAAAAAAATCGTATATCCCTGAAGACCCGCGAGCCTTCTTTTCATGCATGAAATCCGTCTATATCGCTTTGAATTCTGCAGATTTCACAGCAGGCGCAACCTACTATCATTTGGACAATATCGATCCATACTGGGCCTCTGAGTACACATTTGTAGACCAGTATGGCAGTCATAAATTCTACAAGCAATAGACTGAAGCAAACACCTTAAATCCACAGACAATTCGCCCAAAAAAGGTGATGGGGTTACACTCCATCACCTTTTTTATTCTTCTCTGGAAAGATTACATCTGAGCAGCTTTCTGTAAAGCCTTACAGATTTTCGACAGCTGTTCCTCGCTCATTTTTATAGGAACAGGATACACCAGTGTCCTGGACAGAATGTCAGCAGATTGTGGTAACGCTTCTGGATCATAAACAACTCTGCGCTTGCCACCTGGCTCAGCAAACGGATATCCGGATGAGGTTAAAGTGGAACCCTTAAGGAGATGTTCCCAACCAGGATAAAAATGCCAGCTGTTTTCACTAAAATTAATTGCACCAACACCCTCCTCAGCTAAGACAGTATTGACCTGTCTGCAATGTTCACTGCTTTCCATTATAAAGGCAAAAAAGGTTGCAGTGTCTCCTGCTTCGTCCACCAGGGTTCTGAATTGAACACCCGGTATGGTCGATGCTGCTTCGCGAAGCCGTTTCTTGTGTGATCTTTGAGCTGATATCATCGAATCGAGTTTGGCAAGCTGTGCAATACCAATGGCACCTTGAAGTTCCATCATCCGATAGTTGAAACCGATAAAGCTGCGCCCTTCTCCGCCTCGTCCACCAGGGTTAACTGCGTGGTCATGTCCATGATCATGGTACTCAGACATATTACGCCACATTTTTTCATCATTGGTGATAATCATGCCACCTTCACCGGTGGTCATGGTTTTTACTGGATCAAAGGAGAATGTCCCGCAATTACCAAATGTCCCAAGGTGCTGTCCTTTGATTCGTCCTCCTGCAGCCTGAGCGGTATCTTCAATCACCGGGATATTGTGCTCTGCGGCGATGGCGACAATTTCTTCAATGCGAGCCATGGCACCAAGCATATGGACAGGAATAATACAACGCGTTTTGTCGGTTATCCTGGTCTTTAAATCAGCCGGATCCATATTTAAGGTTTCATCAATTTCTGTGAAAACAGGAATAGCTCCAATGTCCAGTATGGCTTCCCAGGTAGCAACAAATGTAAATCCTTGAGTAATTACTTCATCACCGGGACCTATACCTAAAGCAGCGAGTGCGACTTTTAAAGCTGCAGTACCGGAAGTTACGGCCTGAGCACATTTTGCACCACAGTAGCTGGCGAAGTTCTTTTCAAATTCCCGGACCTTGTAAATATTATTTCGTTGGTCGCCAAATTCATACCTGAACAGAACACCTGTTTCAAGGACTTCATTAATCTCTTTTTTTTCTTCATCACCAAAAACTTCAAAACCGGGCATATTGAAACTCCTTTCAGAATTATTTTGTGAGCATTTTTTTAATTTTATTATTCTCATCAAGCAGAGCAATATTGGGATGATATTTTTCAAGATCATCGGGTGCATAGAACCCAAAGGTCACGATGATTATAAGATCACCAACCATTCCCTTTCTTGCAGCAGCACCGTTTAATCCTATAATACCGGAGCCTGGTGTCCCTTCAATAGCATATGTATCAAACCGTTCACCATTGTTAATATTGTAAACTTTTACCCGTTCAAACGGGAGAATTCCCACTGCATCCAGTAATTCTTTATCTATACTGAGACTTCCCTCATAATTGAGATCGGCCTCTGTTATCGTTGCCTTATGTAATTTTGCTCTGAGCATTTGACGCTGCATATCAACTACCTCTATGGAACATACGATAAATAACTTAAAAAAATTATTTATCTCCCGTTCCTGATTTTAGAATTGTCTATTAATCGTATTCGTTTGTTTATTGTAACCGCAAGCACCAGCATTGAGTCAGAAGTTACATATTTACAGTTCTGAAGAGTGACTTGATCCACCACCTCGATGTAATCGATATCACATTCAGGATGTGTTAAAATCACACCAGCAACCGTTTTTTTTATTTCCCGAACCGATACTTCCTTTTTCTCAAGCGCTAGCTTTCTGCCACTTGCAATACCCTTAGACAATGAATGGGCAGCAGTCATCTCATCTTTTTTGAGATAGCTGTTGCGGGAACTCATTGCAAGGCCACTTTTTTCACGCACTATGGGATGTCCAATGATCTCGATTGGAAAATCGAGGTCGCGCACAAGTTGTCTGATAACAGCTAATTGCTGAAAATCCTTTTCCCCAAAGACAGCAACGTGAGGCAATGTCTGGTTAAATAACTTACTGACAACTGTCGTAACACCATCAAAATGACCGGGTCTGTCACCACCACACAAGCCGGATGCGAGTCCTTCAATATGAACAGTGGTGGAAAAGCCATCAGGGTACATGAGCTCTTTATTGGGAGCATACAGGACATCCACGCCAACTTCTTCAGCGAGCTTACAATCCCGTTCAAGATCATGGGGATAGCTGTCAAAATCTTCACTGGGCCCAAACTGTATGGGATTCACAAACAAACTGACAATCACCTTGTCGGCATGGTTCCTGGCCTCTTTCATTAACGCCAAGTGTCCTTCATGAAACCAGCCCATGGTTGGTACCAGTCCAATCTTCAGGCCATTTCCCCGATACCTCCGGGAAATTTCCTGTACTCCGACTGCGGAGGAAACAACTTTCATTTTTCAACGCGAAGTCGTGTGATTTTTTCCTGAATCATTCTGGTTAAACGTTCATTTTTTTCTTCACCAAGAAAACTTCCCATATATTCTTCGTAAATTGCAAGTGCCTTCTGATTTTCTCCCTGTGCTTCAAGTACTCGCGCCATTCCCAGGTACCCTTCATCCTCATATCCTTCAATTCCCTTCAAGGTCGAATAGGTTACAAAGGCACTGGAATAATTTTTATCCGCCTCTTCTGACTGGGCTATACCAAAAGTCAACAGTCCAAACATTGGATTGGCTTGAGAAATCTTATCTCGTACTTCCGTGTAGTAACTCCCGGCTTCTTTATACTTTCCATCCTTCATGGCCATATGAGCAAGCTCTGTGCTTGCCCACAAAGCAGAGCTTGTGCCTGAATAATCGGCAACTACCTGTTGTAGAGCTTTAACTTTGTTTTCACCCGTAGCCTCCATGGAGATAGCAAAGCTGCTTGCTGAGTCTTCCATGCGCTTAACCCGGTAAGAGTCATACAGTGAACCTGTGACAACAGCAGTCACCACAACAATGGTGGTAATCTGCAGGATGGTTTTGTTCTTTCGAATAAACTTTACAACACCAGCCGGAAGATTGAGTTGATCCAATACCCCTTTGGGTTCAACATATAATTTTTCTTCAAGCTGATTCGGATTAAAGGCACTCTTTTCGCTCATCTGATCTCCCTGCTTTTTTTCTTTACTTTTTTCAAAAACACTATACCAATATCACATAATACTTAATGTGGATTGTTATTCTTCACTCAACAAATCGTACAACCCTACTAATCTACCCTATCCAATTAATCATGTCTATTCTCAAACCATCTTTAAAGGCTTTTTCCACATATTCTCAACCAGCAGGTTTTACGCCATGATTCCCGGTCAAGAAGCTGCCGTCTATTCAGTAACTTCCTTAACAAGAGAGTTGAAAAATCTGGTTGAAGGAAAATATCGTTTTATTCGAGTTCAGGGAGAAATATCCAATCTCAAGATTCCTTTTTCAGGACATGCCTATTTCACCCTTAAAGATGATGGTGCGCAACTTAAAGGTGTTCTTTTTAAAGGACAGTCCAGATACCTTGAAAAATCAATAAAAGATGGACAACATGTGATTTGCCATGGTCGTATTTCAATATACGAACCTCGTGGAGACTATCAAATCATTGTCGACAGTGTAGACTTTCAGGGAACCGGTCTCTTGCAGCAGCGCTTTCTGAAACTAAAAAAACAACTGGAAGCTGAAGGTTTGTTTGATCAGGGGCGCAAGCAGGAGATCAACAGTTTTCCCAAAGAAATTGTGTTGATTACATCACCCAGCGGTGCCGCAGTCCATGACTTTCTAAATATATGGCGTAAACGTTCGTTTCCGGCTCATATTACCATTCTGCCCGTGCGCGTTCAAGGAGACAGTGCTGCAACAGAAATTGCCGAAGCCATAGCCACAACGCGTCGAATACTCCCTGAGACCGATATTATTGTACTCTGTCGAGGTGGTGGTTCCCTTGAAGATCTGTGGGCCTTTAATGAAGAAATTGTTGCCAGAGCCATTGGACGATCCACCATCCCGATAGTTTCTGCGATCGGTCACGATGTTGATTTCAGTATCAGTGATTTTTGTGCAGATCTGAGAGCACCTACTCCGACTGCTGCTGCTGAGATCATCTTCCCTGACGGACATGAGATAAAAAGACAGATCAGTCGACTACAAACAGCACTCACCAACGCCATTTACAATACAATTGATTCGAATCAGTATCGGGTTGATCAAAATCGCAGATTGCTTGGCGATATGAATTTCCTGTTCACCAACAGCTCTCTACGTTTGGATCATGTCACCCTAAAGTTATATTCTGTGATGGAAAAACGCATCACAAACAGCACCACTAGCTGCAATGAATTGTCTGCACGCCTGCACAGTCATTCTCCCGTAGCAAAAGTTCAGATGCAGGAACAACGACTCAAGTTTGCAACAGAAAAATTGAGATATCTGTTCCAAAAATCTTTCACCGACAAAGAGGTCCTATTGGGACAACAGGCTGCTTTGCTGGATACTGTAAGTCCCTTGCGAACAATGAACAGAGGGTATTCCATTACCAGTAAAATTAATCCTGTAAATGGAAAGAAAACTGTTATTCGGGAAAGCAGACAGCTGACACAGGAGGACATGGTTGAAATACGTCTGTACAAAGGTACCGTTTTTTGTGAGGTGATTTCAACAGAAGAGGATTTAGAAAAATAGGTTATTGCCGGATTGGGAACGAGAAGCAAATGCCGTGAACATCTTGCTTACTGTTCATCACCGGTGTTAACCATACGCAAGCCAAGTCGGACTGCTAAAAATCGGGTGCTATGCAAAGCCATTAGACTAACCTAAGTATTGCATTGACAATGGCAACAGAAACAGTGGTTCCCCCCTTTCTTCCAGCACAGGCAATGTGGGGATATGATTGTTCAAGAAGGATCTCTTTTGACTCCTTGGCATTTACAAAGCCAACGGGAACTCCGACAATCAAATCAGGATTGATTGTTCCATCTGCAATAAGATTCATCACAGTTATTAATGCGGTGGGTGCATTACCAATGGCAACAATACCTACATTATCACGCATTCCTACTTCAATGGCAGTCTGTGAGCGGGTAAGTCCTCTTTCCAAGGCAATTTTTGCGACCTCAGGATCTGCAACCCTGCAGATCACTTTTCCGCCATGAGCTGCTAACAGCTTACGACTAATTCCTGCTGCTGCCATATTCACATCGGTGAGAATGTTTTTACCTGACCGAATTGAATCAAGACCTGCTTGAATAGCATCTGGGTGAAAGTGGATACGTTTTGCAAATGAAAAATCACCTGTTGTATGGATAACACGCCGTATAACAGCAAATTCGTGTGGATCCATTTCATCCACCTTTAATCCAGTACTCTCCTCAAATTCTCTTTCGATAATACGAAAGCTCTCTTCTTCTATTTTAAGTGGTTCTATTTTTGTTATTCTATGCATTTTTTTATGTAATTACGGAAGATTTTTTCAGATTATTAACAAATGTATTAATGTTGGCTGCGCTTCTTGCAAAGTGAAGGTGCAAATATCCTCCTAACACGTTTTTGTAGATATAGCCCTCACGGGTATTATTTTCTAACTGGTAGATGGCAGGAATAGTATCTTCGGAATCCACAAGCTCTGAATAATGGAACTCATGTCCATGGAGATCCTGACCTGCTTCACCAAAGAAACAGGAACTGATGAGTTTTGGGTTCCGGTATCCCAAGCGAGACAAACGTGGTTTCATCTTTACAGTAAATGGCAATAATCCACTCATTGCATATGATTGCTTACTGAGGTTGAGAATTTGTTTACAAAGATACATAAACCCACCGCACTCTCCATATATGATACCACCTGATTCCCCAAAACCATGTATTGCCGCAAGCATTGTTTTATTTGCGCTAAGTTGTTCTGCATACAATTCAGGATACCCACCACCCAGATAAATACCCTTACAATCTTCCGGCAAACCAGTATCAGATAATGGACTGAAGAAAACAAGTTCGGCACCGGACTGTTCAAGAATCTTCAAATTATCATCATAATAAAAACAGAATGCCTTATCTCTTGCAACTGCCAGGCGTACTTTTTCACTTTGGGGCACTATATCAGCAGCCACAGCTTCTAATTGCCAGGAAGACCGTGATGAAATAGTTAATAACGTATCAAGATCCAGATGTGTTTCAATAGCACTTGCAAGCTGACGGAGTTGTTCGTCATCAAGAGGATTTTCTTCTCCCATATGCAGTCCAAGATGGCGATCAGGGATCTCAAAACGAATATCTCGAGGAAAAAATCCTAATATTTCACTTTTACAGACACCAGGCATTGCACCTTCAATTAATTCACGATGCCGTGTACTTCCTACCCGATTAAAAATAACACCTGCAATCTCGACTTTATCTGAATATACTTCAAATCCTTTAACCACAGCCGCAACACTCTCTGCAGCAGAGCGCGCATCTACAACCAGAATAACAGGCAGTTTCAATTCAATGGCCAGGGCTGCTGAACTGGCAACACCGCCATCAAAGAGTCCCATCACTCCTTCTACAACTGCAACATCCTTCCCGGAATTCCTATTTGTAAAGCTGCTATGGCAAAACTTCCGACCACACATCCGGAGATCAAGGTTTGGTGAGGTTTGACCGGTTACCATTTTATGCAGGCTGGGATCTATAAAATCAGGCCCGCATTTAAAGGGTTGAATGTTCAGCCCCCGTGCTTTCAATGCTGCCATAATCCCAAGGGTGAGTGTCGTTTTACCAGCCCCTGAAGAAGTACCGCCTATGAGAAATGCTGAAAAGGATTTCATGTGAGTAATTGTAACACGCTGAGCCTGCTCAGTAGCAGCAGCATTAAAAAGAACAATGAGCCAAGTAACATTAAATGATTGCTAAGGAGTATGTCCACATCTGTTACCGGACGATTATCATCACCAATTCGTGGTTTTTTTATTTTTTTGCCAAAATAGTACGACGTTCCGCCTAGTTCAATATTCAGTGCTCCGGCAACTGCTGCTTCAGGATGAGCAGCGTTGGGACTTGCATGTGCAAGCCTGTCACGTTTAAAGATCTTAAAAGAATTCTGCCACTTTAAACCAAGAAAAAAAGAGGCCGGAACAATCAGCACACCACTTATTCGTGCAGGAATTAAATTAACAAAATCATCAAATTTGGCAGCGACCTTACCAAAATGAAGATATTGTTCATTTTTATACCCAAACATCGAATCCATGGTATTTACAGCCTTGTATCCCATGGCACCCGTTACTGCAAGAAAAACTGGGTCAATTCCTGTAACAGAGGAAAAGAGTGAGAAAAAAACAGCATAGAAAAGAGGTGCCGTTACACCATCCACCATATTCTCCGCAACTGTTTCAATACAGGCTCGAATGATCCCTTTTCGATCAAGTGCAGCTGTGTCACGGCCAACAATTCGGGCTACTTCTTTTCGTGCAGCTTCCAGATTTTCGCTCTTTTGCAATGCAGAATAAACTGAGCGGCTGTGGACAACAAGGTCTCGCGCGGCAATACTTGTGTATAGTAAAAATATTGCCGCAAGCTGTGCAAGCAAAGGCGAATACAAATGAATGATATAGATTGGCAATGCAGTAAAGCCAATTGTCAATAAAAGTACTGTTACAAAGGAAAATGTACCCGCTATGGCTTCTGAAGAGATGAGTCTTCGAAATATTTTTTCACTGAACTTGCAGAAAAAACCTATCATTCTCACAGGATGAGGCAAACAACGCGGATCTCCAAAAAGAAGATCTAAGACCACTGCAAAACCGATTTGTAACTCAAAAAGAAACATGCCTAAACTAAAGTCCAAGAAGTTTGTATACTCTGTCCATATCCATTCCCTGCCTTACAGTATCCGCTAAACGGTCAAATGCCGGTTCAAGGTTATAGGTGTACATTGGGCCATCATAACTGGTATAGCCTTTTTGCTTTCGCATGGTATCAATAAACCAGCGACGAAAGAGATCTGAATCAAATAAACCATGCAGGTAACTTCCCCAGATTTTTTTGCCATCCGAAACTGTTCCACAGGATGATTTGTCATCATAGAAGAAGAGTGGATCGCCACTGCATTTCGTTAAACCATGGTGAATTTCATAGCCGCTTACTGGCTGCCCGGACAGGATATGTGTTCCATTTTTTCTGGTCAGCGTTTTGTCAACTTCCAGCACAGTCTGCATATCAATCAATGACAAAGCGCTTATTGATTTTTGTTTTGATTCAATACCATATGGATCCTTGATGGATCTACCAAGCATTTGGTAGCCCCCGCATATCCCGATAACTTCACCGCCGTATTCCGCAAATCTTTGAATTGCTGCAGCCATCCCTGTGGATTGCATAAACGCAAGATCAGCAATCACATTTTTAGAGCCGGGCAGAATAATTACATCGGGGGTTCCAAGTTTATCCGGATGCGAAACGATACGCAGATAAACATCCGGCTCATTAGTAAAAGGTTCAAGATCAGTAAAATTTGAGATGTGAGGAAAACTGATAACTGCAATTTCAACATGATCCTGATCCGGTTGTGTCCCTTCGAAGAGACCATCTTTAAAAGAAACAGAATCTTCTTCAGGTATGCCATGGTTAAAAAGATAGGGTATAACGCCAAGAACATCCTTTCCGGTGTGATTTTTCACGTAATCATGGGCATCCTGCAAAAGTTCTTTCTTTCCACGAAAGCGGTTCACCAGAAACCCTGCCACAAGACGGCGCTCCCATTGATTTAAAACCTCCATATGTCCAACAAATGAGGCATATACTCCTCCTCTGTCGATATCTCCCACCAGAATAACAGGAGAATCTGCATGACGTGCCATACGCATATTAACGATGTCATGACTTTTTAAATTCACCTCACCGGGAGACCCCGCTCCTTCAAGAATCACTGCCTGATATTGCGATGCAAGCTCATCATAACAATCAGAGACAATAGTCATGGCCTGTTTTTTATATGCGACGTAATCCATAACAGACATATTTCCGAGTGGTTTTCCACGAACTATCACCTGGCTGCCTGTGTCTGAATTTGGTTTTAAAAGTATGGGGTTCATCAACACATCCGGTTCAAGACGTGCTGCTTGAGCCTGAACAACCTGCGCCCTTCCCATTTCCAACCCATCCATGGTTACAAAAGAGTTTAAAGACATATTCTGTGCTTTAAACGGTGCAACCCGAACCCCATCCTGCAGGAGAATTCGACAAAGTGCAGCAGTAAGAACAGATTTCCCTGCATTGGATGAAGTACCCTGAAACATGAGGGCCGGTGTTTTTTTAAGAGCTTTTTGTTTTCTTTTTACAGGAAGAATTGTGGATAAAGCCTCACAAAACAGCTGGTTTTCCTTTTTGCTGCGTATGGCTATCCGAAAAAAATCCTTTCCCAGCCCCAGGTAGTTGGCACAGTCTCTAATCAGGATATTTTTTACGGTTAAGTGCTGTTTCAACTCTGCGACGGTACAACTTCCCATAAGCCGTATGAGAAAAAAGTTTGCTTCAGTCTGGAAAATTTTGAGATCTTTATAATCACTCAAAGCCTTCCTGAACGATTTTTTATTTTCCAGACAGGCTGTTCGGGTCTGTTTTTGATACTCTCCATCTACAATTGCACGCTCTCCAACTTTCTGGGCCAGACTGTTCACCGACCAGGGAGGCAGAATTTTCTGAAATTTTGCAGCTATGGATTCCGGGAACACTCCATAACCGAGACGAAGACCGGGAATCGCATAAAACTTAGTCAGGGAATGGAGGGTCATAATATTGTTTTCTGTACCGGCAAGACTCTTCTTCCCATCCACAAACTCAAGAAATGCTTCATCAATAAGGAACATGACCTCTGGATGTTTTTGCGCAAGATTTTGCAGCTCTGCACTATCAATACATCTTCCTGTAGGATTATTGGGATTTCCAAGAATCAGTAAATCACCTGGAGTTAAGAGAAGATCCAACTGCGAAAGATCCACTGCAAAGCTCCGCTCTTCCCTCAGCTCTACTGTTTTCATTTCAATACCTGCCATATCCATTACTTTCAGGTAATCTATATAACAGGGGACAGGAATAACAGCCCTTTTGCAATCAAGAACAAGCGGTAACAGATAGAGCAGTTCAGTTGTGCCGTTGGCAACCAGAATGTTTTGCACAGAAAGAGTATATTTTTGAGCGATACACTCTTTTAATGATGAGGCAACGGGGTCAGGATAATGAAGAATAGTATCAAGCTCACGGCTAACACAGGAGCGAAGCCATTCTGGTGGCCCTAGGGGGTTAATATTGGCGCTAAAATCAAGAAGCAGCTCAGTTTTGACTGAGCCTGACTTTGCTGCAGCATAGATATTGCCACCATGTTCGTATGGAGATGATACTGTCATAAGCTATTGAATCCTGGATACAAGAACGACACCCACAGCGACTGCAAACTCAGTGAGTTCACAAACAGCTCCAAGTGTGTCCCCTGTGGCACCTCCAAGTTTTTTAAAGCACCAGAGGGAGAAGATAGCAACCGTAAGCAGAATTGCTGGAATAACAAACAAGAGATACTTGAGAGAAAGTAACGCTGCGATTATCATGCAAAAAAGAAGGCCAAGCACAGCGACCTTTCGACTATCTGTTGAATAAAACAGTCGCCCGAGACCATCTCCTGATCGGGCATAAGGAAGTATGGCCATACTAAGTACTATTGCTGTTCTTCCTGCCAGGGGAATGAAAAAGAGTGCTGTTATAAAAAAGGTGCCGCTAAGAGAGGACAGGGCAGCATATTTACCAAGGATCACAAATACAAGCACTATCACCCCCATGGCACCGGTGTGACTGTCCCGCATAATTTCAAGAGCACGCTTACGCGGTCTACTGCTTAGAAGTCCATCGCCACTGTCAGCCAGCCCATCGAGATGAAGAAATCCTGAGAAACCGGCAAGCAGAAACATTGCAAGAACCGTTAAAAGTGAAACGGGGAGGATTCCCATAAGCAAAGAAACAATCGAAACTGTTACAGATCCAATTAACAGGCCAATAAAGGGGAACCAGATTAAGCTGGAAGAAAAGAATTCTCCATCCTTTGAACTATTCCAGGAAATTGGAATAATCGTAAGAAAACGAAAGCCTGCCAGAAAGGAGGCAATGGGATTACGAAAAGCTCTATTCAATCCACTACTGGCCAGGTCTGTCTTTTTGGCTGAACCTTCGGCCATATTATTTATCAGCACCGGCAACTGCTGCTTCTTCAAATGTCGCAACTTCAGTAAGAACAGCAACGGCTGCTTCAAGCAGATTCATGGCCAGGGCAGCACCTGTCCCCTCCCCTAAGCGAAGATTAAGGTCAAGGAGTGGTCGCCGGCAACCAAGTTTTTCCTGCATGGCACGATGGCCCGGCTCCACGGAACGATGGGCACAGATAATGTAATCTCTGACAAAAGGTTCGATCACACAGGCAATAAGAGCACCGGCCGAGGAAATAAAACCGTCAACAAGCACTGGTTTTCTTTGTGCCGCAGCTCCTATGATTAATCCTGCAATACCTCCTATCTCAAAACCTCCAACTTTTGCAAGTATATCAAGGCCATTTTTAGGGTCGGGCTTATTGCGATTCAGGATCTCCTTAATGACTTCCTGCTTGTGTGCAAACTGTTCATCATCAAGGCCTGTTCCACGTCCTGTAAGTTCTTCAATTGGTTTTCCTGTGATAATAGCTGCTATTGCAGTTGAAGGCGTGGTATTTCCTATACCCATATCTCCTGTTCCGAAGACATCGATTCGTTCTCCCAGTGCGTAAGCAATATCTATCCCAGACTCAACGGAACGTGTTGCCATGGCAAGACTCATGGCAGGGCCTTTTGCTATATTATCAGTACCTAAGCCAACCTTTTTGTTAATTATTTTCCCTTGATCAGCTAAATCACCAAGGTCAGCGGCAACACCCATGTCAACAACAACAACTTCAGCACCTGCCTGTCTGGCAAGTGCATTGATTCCCGCCCCGCCATTTACAAAATTATAGACCATTTGGGATGTCACTTCCTGGGGGAGTTTACTCACCCCTTCAGCAACAACTCCGTGATCTCCAGCCATGGTGACAATGGCTTTTTTGGCAACAGGCGGTTTCATTGAGCGGGTCATGCCAGCCAGATCCATGCTTAAATCCATCAGCTCACCCAGAGACCAATGCGGCAGTGCTAATGTATCAAGACGTTCTTTAGCAAGATCGCGAAAGTCACTATCCTGTGGGTATATTTTCTTTATGGTTCTTTGAAGCAGGCTCATATTGGCTCTCTAACAGATAGTGGATTGTATTAATCCTGATTATTTTTTTAGAAACAGAGGTAAACCACAACTCACAAGTATTACTTCATCGGCTGCGGCAGCAATTATTCGATTACTTCTTCCAACCAGGTCACGATAACGTCTGGCAGTTGCATTGTCTGGAACAATTCCCATTCCGACTTCATTACTTACACAGATCAAGGTTCCGGAAAATTCTTTTGCCTTTTTGCAAAGCTCTATGGCCTTAGCTCTTATCTCATTCTCACCAAAGGTTACGTTCGTTTTTTCAGCATTATACATCAGATTATTCACCCATAAGGTTAAACAATCGAGAAGGCATACGGTGTCAGGCTTGAGTGATTGTATAACAGCTGCAACATCGAGTTCCTCTTCTATGGTTTGCCAGATATTTTCCGCGCGATCTGCCTTATGGCGAGAAATTCTTGCATCCATCTCAGAATCTATTACAGGACAGGTGGCAAGGAAACAGTGATGGCCGGGTATTGACTCAGCGCGTGCCTGTGCATAATCACTTTTTCCACTTCTGGCACCACCTGTAACTAAAATAAACCGTGAACTCATCCTCTTGCTGCTCCGTGATTCAAACCTGTGAGTACAGCACCAGCATCGAAAAGATCCAGAGTGGTATAACATCCCTTCCGAACGTTAAACAAAAGATAGGATGAAGGATTAAGATTTAAAAAATAACAGATCAGGTTCCTGATAACTCCCCCATGGGCAACAATCATTATATGTGTTTCAGGTGATCTTCTTATCCTTTCCCCTGCTCTCTGTACTCTTTTAACAAAATGCCCAATGCGCTCCCCTTCCGGAAAACAAAAATCCAGAGACCACTTGCTCCATGAATCAACAAGTTCAGGATCTTTTTTAACTATTTCCTGGAAATTCATCTTTTCCCATCGCCCAAAATCAATCTCACGCAAATCCTCATCATAGAATACAGGTTGATGAGGAAAGAGAATTTTACAACATTGCCTGCAGCGAATCATGGGGCTGGAGATAAGCTTTTCAACAGGATACTTCTCAAACGAATTTTTCAGGCTCTCCATTTGCGACACGCCGCCCGCGGATAGCACCACATCCTGTGATCCCACATACTTTCCTGAAAAACCGGTTTTGCCATGCCGCAAAAGGGTCAGTTTCCTGGCCATACAGCCTTACTCAGTGTATACTTATCCTTATACCCTCTAGGGGTTATCATGTAGCCATTCCACGAAAATGTTGTGGAGTTTCCTATGATCACAGTTGACTGCATATTAATTTCTTCATCGAGCATTCTATCAAGATTACTTAATCGTATGAGTTCATTCTCTCTACTTGCTGCAGTTACAATACCAACTGGTGTTTCTTTATCACGATGGGAGAGTATTATTTTTCGAGCTTCAACAATATGTCCGGTTCGTTTTTTTGATTTAGGGTTGTAGAGAGCGATAACAAAATCAGCACTTGCAGCAGCATCCAGTCGTTTTCTGATAACATCCCACGGAGTAAGTAAATCCGAAAGACTAATTGCGGCAAAATCGTGCATCAGAGGAGCCCCCAAACGTGCAGCACAGCCATTTATTGCAGCAATTCCAGGAATCACCTCAATTTTAACCCTGCTATCACGTTTTGCAGCGATCTCAAGAATAAGCCCTGCCATGGCATAAATACCGGGATCTCCTCCTGATACCATCGCAACATGTTTACCACTTTCAGCCAGTTCAAAAGAATTATTGCAACGATCAACCTCCTGCATCATTGCTGATGTGACAACTTCTTTCCCGACGAGAAGCTCAGGGATAAGTTCAAGGTAGGTGGAATAGCCAACAATCACATCTGCAGCAGCAAGTGCATTTACTGCCCGTGGAGTCATGTTTTCGACACTGCCAATCCCTGTTCCTACTACAGAAATCAGGCCACAAGACGGATCTGTTTCGTGGCGACTGCAACTGTTACGTCCTTCCATTTTCTCTTCCTTACTATGAGTGTACCAGAACCAAGTGGTGTTTCTGCTGCTAAAATGGCGGCAGGTTCTGCAACCCCTTTAGCTCCAGTTGCCTTAAAAACCACAGCAGAGAAAGAAACTCCTTCAACACTGTTTAGCTGGTCTTTAGTATAAAATGTAATTTTTCGTTTTTCAGCGGCTGCAAAATCAAGCATCCCCTGTTCATCCTGTTTTAAATCAATTGATGCAAAGGACGAGATTGATTGAAGATTAAGGCTGTTATCAGCAAAAATCTCACTGACAGCGCTAACAAAATCTTTACTCTCTGTCCCCCGGTTACATCCAATCCCCACCGTCAATGCACAAGGGCGAAGAATCAACGATTGATTATCTGATAGAATACGATCTGAGATTATAACATCGGCCAGATCTGCAATATGTGCAAGCGTGAAATCAGCAGGCAGAACATCAAATTCACAATCTGAATACACACTAAGATTACCAGTATTTATAAGTTTAGCTGATTTCTCAGTGAGTTTTTTTGAATCTTCAACGACTAAAGAATTCTTTGCTGCAAAGAGATCAAGAGCAGTATGGCCGGTGACATCGGAGGCGGTGGTAATAACCGGCTGCGCACCAAGAAGAGTAGCGAGCTCTTTTGCAAGCCTATTCCCTCCCCCCAAATGCCCCGAGAGAAGACTGATCACAAACTGTCCTTTTTCATCAAGTACAAGCACGCAGGGATCTTTTGTTTTATCGAAACAGAGTGTGGCAAGAGCCCTGACCACAATCCCGGTGGCCATTATACAAATAATAGCATCAACTCCCTGCTCCCAGCAATCAATAATTTTTGCAAAGACAGTCTGGTCTCTTTTATCGACAAAACTATCAGGTAACTGAGCATTAATATTCTCAGCAAGGTTTTTCCCACCTTCAGTAATTGCTATAATCGCAGTTTTCATGGCGTTCGTGGTGTCTAATGGTACTCCGAGGCAGGCTAGTTTAAATACCTGCCAGTTCAAAGGTTGCTGAAAATAGCACATGAAATGAACGAATGCAAGTTGTGCCTGTTCCAGGGGTAATCACTTTGTAAACGTATAAATAATTTTACATTACAGTAAATTGCTGATAAGATAACAAAAGATTTTTACACTATTGAACTCCTCAGACACAAATGCAACCCGTTTTTTTATAAACTTTTGAGGTTCATGTATGACAATCAAAGTTCTTATCGTTGATGATGAGCCCATTAATGTCAAATTGATTGAGGAAATCCTTGAATATACAAATGATTTTCAGTACAGGTCAGTTATTAATGGTTTGCACGCACTTGCCATTCTTGATGAGTACAATCCTGATATCATAATACTTGATATTATGATGCCGGGAATGAGCGGCTATGAAGTCTGTAGAGCAATAAAAAAAGATAAAAGACATAAGCTTGCCAAGATTATTATGGTTAGTGGTAAGGCCATGATAGAAGAACGCCTTGAAGGATATGAAGCCGGCGCTGATGATTATATAACCAAGCCCTTTGTTGACGATGAGTTACTCGCTAAGCTGAAAGTTTTCTCAAAATTGAAAAAGACAGAAGAAATCGATGAACTGAAAACAACCATTCTTCAGCTCTTTTCACATGAGACTAAAACCCCGTTAAATGGAATTCTCCTTGGGAGTCAACTCATTCTTGATTCTCCTTCAGTGTCCACAAAAGTTGCAGAGTACGCAAAACTTATAAAAATTTCCGGAGAACGAATTCATGACCTGGTTCGTAAAATCCTTCTACTCTCAAGTCTTCGTAACAACGTATCATTAACCATTGATCGCCGACCTGTACTCTCATATTTACAAAGTGTTGCCAAGCATATAAACAGCAGTATTGAAAACAGCTGCGAAGTACGCATAAACTGTCCTGTTGACTTTGACCTTGATGTGGATTGGAAACTGTTCCATGAAGCTTTCCGGGCTGTGGTGGAAAATGGTGTTAAATATTCTCCTCCGGGGGAATTGGTTGAAATTGCAGCCATTCTTGATGACAAAAACCTCACGTTTAAAGTGGTCGACAAAGGTCCCGGTATCAGCACCGAAATTAAAGAAAAAATATTTGATGAATTCTATTCACATCACATTGAGAACCACACTAAAGGCACAGCCCTGAGCCTTGCCATTGCCAAGGAAATAATGACCCTTCACCAGGGCCAGATACGTGTCGAAAGCAATCCCGGTGAGGGAGCAAATTTCATTTTTACACTTCCCCTTGCATTGGCTCACAAAAATTAAACTCCCTACCCGTAACTATTCGCAGAGCGTTTGAGAATTTTTTAAGAAATCTATTTTCTGTTCCACCAATATCGATTGATTTGAGAACCGTTTATGTTTTTTGAATACGACTTAAAACGCCATAGAAAAGACCTCACAAGTGATTTTTCTTCCGAAGAAATTACTGCAATAATGGATAGTGCAATTGGTGATCTTAAAAACAGAAATATCGCTGGTGTGTTCATTGTCCCCCTTGCCTATATTGTTGGTGGATTCGCCACTGACTATGCCGTAGAGCAATCACTTCTTTATGCATTTTTAGGATTCATACTTCTAAATACACTTGCTGTGAGAGTTCTTTCCATTATTGCTCTTTCTAAAAAAGTTATCACCAAAAAACATATATGGCTTCCCGTATTTTTCTGGTCAAATATTATTGTTGGTATTGTCTGGGCAACTTTTACCAGTACTGCGATACTTTTTTACCACAACACACTCTCTATCACCCTGATTATAACCCTTCTTGCTGGCATCAGTAGCGGCTCCATGGCAAGCTACTGTATATGGAAAGTTCTTTCCTATGCATACCTTCTCATCATATTGGGTGTTCCAACAATAGCTGAATTTTACATTGGAAATCATATCACCATTCCCATTGGTGTAGCGTTTACCTTTTTCCTTGTATTTAATCTGGTACAGACAAAAATACTGAACAAACATTACTGGCAGTCACTGATAAACACCTTTAAGATGGAAAAGAATTCACTGGAAATGGAAGCCCTCAACATCAAGCTTTCCGATGAAATCGCAGGCCATAAACAAACTTCCCAAAATATAGTTATTAGCCAGAAAAAGCTTCAGGATATCTATAATTCGGCCCATGATGGTATTTTTATTTTTGGGCTTGACGGAAAAGCCATTGCCATCAATGACACCATGTTAAAAATGTTTAATGTTGGGCGGCAGAAAGCTCTGAAATTTGATGTGAATGTAAGCTTTCAGTCGACAAGAAATAGAAACGTTGATTTAAAAAGTATCTGGAAAGGGGCCGTTAATGGAAATGATCAGGAATTTACCTGGTTGACAACAAGTATCGATACTGACAAGATATCAACTGTCCAGGTAAACCTCAAAAAATCTTTATGGGGTGAGAATTCTGTGATTATAGCAACGGTTCGTGACATCTCTCAGCAGGTTGCTGCCATGGAAGCGACAACTGCTGCCAATAAAGAAAAAACTGAATTTCTTGCCAACATGTCCCATGAACTGCGCACACCCATGCACGGAATTCTCGGATATGCCCGCCTTGGTTTGAAACGTTCAAACACAGTACCCAGGGATAAGTTGGAGGAATACTTCCAACTTATCAGTGATTCAGGAAAACGACTTATGGAATTACTCAACAACGTTCTTGATTTTTCCAAACTGGAAGTTGGGAAAATGCGTTATGAATTTCAAAAAAACAACCTGTTGCCAATGATCCAGGAAGTAACCACCGAGCTCGCACCCATTGCCGCCGAAAAAGGCCTCTACTTCGACGTACATCATACCCTGGAAGATGCGGTGGCATATTGTGATGTTGGAAAAATCATGCAGGTGCTTCGTAATCTATTATTCAATGCAATTAAGTTCAGTCACGAGAACAACCAGATAAAGATAACCTGCAAAGAGGACAACGGAAATAGCGGAAAACAACAATTATTAGTAAGTGTACACAATTTTGGTATCCAAATTCCAGAAGATGAACTATCCACTATTTTTGAGAAATTTACTCAATCCACAGCAACCAACACCGGCGCGGGTGGCACTGGTCTCGGCCTTGCTATTTCCAAACAGATATTAAATGCCCATGGCGGCACTATATGGGCTGAAAATGCTCCTGATGGGTTAACAGTTTTCCGTTTTCTACTTCCGTGTGAAAAATAGTGCTTCTTGCAATTGATTACTTACGTATCCACTGAGAACGATTTTATCCAGTATGAAGTGTCAAATCTACGGTTTTACACTAGCAAAAACACCCTCAGAAAAAAATTGCAGCTGAATTTGGGCATCTCTCCACCGCTGCTTGTTTATTTTTCCACCTTCTCTTGATATTCATAAACAGAAAAAATATACTTATTTCATATATGTTTGAAATCACCTAAAATAAGGAGTCGGCATGAATAAAGAAGAAACTCTCGCTGCAGTACTCAGTTCAGATGAGCTCCCAACTCTCCCCACTGTTGCGTCTCAATTAATCACTCTCACTGCACGTGAAGATACCACTCTTTCTGATATTGCAACTCTGATCTCCACCGACACTGCATTATCTGTTAAAATCCTCAAAGTATCTAATTCTGCCTTCTACAGTTTTGCACAACAGATCAGCTCTATCAATCAAGCTGTATCTATCCTGGGAATCAATGCAGTTCGAAGCCTTGTTCTCTCCTTTTCTTTTCTCAGCATGAGAGCCGGAAAGAAAAAAAAGGTTCAATTTGATTTTGAACAATTCTGGAAAAACTCTTTAGCTGAAGCTGTTGCCGCAAAACTCATTCTTGAAAGAGTAAAGGGCGCTGACACAGAAGAAATTTTCGTCTGCGGCCTCCTGCAAAACCTGGGAGAACTGATCTTAGCCAGAACATTTCCTGAGAAATATGATGAAATCCTGGTCGAGATTAACGAGCACCAGTACGACGCCTTAAATGTTCAGGAAGCTGCCTTCGGCACAACACATTCGATAATTGGATATGAAGTTGCGAAAAGCTGGGGACTTCCAGAGGTACTGCTCCTGCCCATTTTATATCATCACGACCCACTTTCCTATAAAGGAAGCAACGAAAAAATTGCTGCAACCTGCAAAGCGTCCCATCTTTCAAACCTTCTTATTTCTATTCTTTATTCTGATAGACCGCAGGAATTTCATAAACGTTTCCGCAAAGAGGCAAAAGACCTTCTTGGATTAACCAATACGGATTTGGACCATATTTTAAATGAGGTTCACAAGCAGGTGGACCAGGCTGGAGAATACTTTGGAATGCGAATCAAAAACACCAAATCAATCCAGGAAATCCTCCAGGAAGCCAACATTCGTCTGAGCCTGATCAACCTTGATTTTGAGCAGATGAATCAAGAACTTATAAAGACAAAGATTGAACTTGAAAATTTAACGAGAGAACTCAAGAGAAAAAACAAACTCCTCGGTGACCTTGCAAACATAGATGGTCTGACTGAGATTTACAATCACCGTTATTTTCAAAATAGCCTGGACAAAGAAATAAGCCGTGCAATGCGCAACGAAACAGAAATATCACTTCTGTTAATTGACATCGATTTTTTCAAAAAATTTAATGACACCTATGGCCATCAGACGGGTGACTTTATACTGAAGGAATTCAGTAAAATCCTCAAACAGGAGATTCGCAAATACGACACATTAGCTCGCTATGGAGGTGAGGAATTCACGGTTATATTACCTGACACATCAAGTACAGAAGCCTTAAACGTTGCAGAAAAATTGCGAACCGTTGTTGATGAATATGTTTTTGAAGATTCACAGACCGACTACCATGTAACCGCAAGCTTTGGGGTTGCCACAGCAAGACCGGTAACCGACGACATTTTTTCAAAAAGCAATCTTATCAGTGAATCTGATGCCGCATTATATAAAGCAAAAGAGGATGGCAGAAACAGAGTCGCACTTTATTCTGAAAAGAAAAAATGGTATAAATTTTAATATGTATTAGATTGGAAGGATGTAGCTAATGTATCACCGATAAAAAAATTCTGCGAAAAGTATACATCCATGACAGAAACCACCTTTAATTACCTTTTTGATTTCCCAGACAACAGTAAAAAACGTTTTTTAATCAAACTGGATGCTGAAACCATAAAGTATGTATCCTCAAACAATACACCTCCGGACTGGGCACTCCTTGGAGTTGCCCGATGCACATGCTGCCAGCTCAATCTCGCAACACATGATTACTGTCCTATAGCTGCAAATATTGCGGATCTTGTGTACGCTTTTAGAGGTACCGCATCCCATAAAGCCTGCCAGGTTTCATGCATATCCACCGCAAGAACCTGTAGTAAAAACACTACTGTTCAGGAAGGGCTGGCTTCAATCATGGGAATTATCATGGCCACAAGCGGTTGTCCATCCATGTCCATCTTAAAACCCATGGCTTGCTTCCATCTCCCCTTTGCAACGGTTGAAGAGTCCATGTATCGCTCGGTGTCTGCATACCTTTTGCGACAGTACTTTTCCCACCAGGATGGTGATAACTGTGATTTCTTCATGCACCGCATCCAGGAACAATACGGTGAAGTGCAGGAGGTAAATGAGGGTCTTTTAAAGAGGATTAACATAACATCTGAAATGGATGCTGATAAAAATGCCATTGTCACATTGAATGCACTTGCTCAGATTTTAGTCATGGAGGTGGACGAAGACCTGGACTCTTTAAAACGTCTGTTTTCCTGATTTTTTTTGCACTGTGAAGCAACATTGCAGGTTGCCACCGGATGGTAATGAACATAGACTCGTCGCATAAATTCAATTTCCTCCAGTAAAACCTTCTCGACGCAGGTGGCTATCTCATCACCCTGAGCCACGGTGATGAGACCATCAACTCCAATGGTAAGATTGACCATCAAGTAGGGGCCAAAGCGGTGGGCATAAATCTCTTCCACGGCCTGAACGCCGTCCACAGATGCTAATACGTCATGGATTTTCACACGCAGTCGTTTTCCTGGCAAAGTATTCATGAGATCTGCAGTAGCAGAGCGTAGGATGTCTACCCCGGTATAGAGAATAACCAACGATACTATGGCGCCCGCCAGGGGATCCACCCAAGGAACACCACTGCGCCCAAAAAAGACACCAATTGCAGCAGCCAAGGCAGCAAATATATCGTTCCGATGGTCATGAGCCAAAGCCTCCACCGCAGTGTTTTTGGTTTCTTTGCCTATCTTTCCAGTCCAGAAACTCAGCCAAACCTTGAACACCGCTGTTCCTAAGCATACCCAGAGCGCAAGCATGGAGGCCCCGGTAAAGATCGACTCCTCCGTAACAATCTCATAGATGCCATTTATCGAGTTCCAGAAAATGGCGATGGCAGTACTTACGACAAAGGCTCCAACCACCACTGCTGCGACACTCTCCAACTGTTCATGTCCATAGGGGTGTTCACGATCTGCAGGCCTCCCTGAAAGCTTCATAAATATCGCCATTACTACACCATAGGCGACATCCGAAGTAGAATTAATGCCATCAGCAAGTAAGGCCGGGCTATTTCCAACAATTCCAATACTGCACTTCAACACAGCAAGTATGGTATTGGCGGCAAGTCCCACTTGAACAGCCAGCAATCCCTTTCTGTTTCGCTCACAAGTTGTCATATTATTTTTTATCTTCGTCATTCAATAACTCTACACCTGAAAGAATTCTTCACTGTATGACATGAAATTATAGTGACTCGTCAAAAAGTCCACTGAGGAACAAATGACGGGCTTAGGAACCGAGATGAATCAAGTCATTTCGTGTACGTTCCTTATATCATACTCTCCGGGTCAACATCCACTGCTATTCGTACATCTCCCTTAGCCATCACAGTACGCTTATCGATAATTTCCGAACAGACCCGGTGCAGATTAACTGACTCCGTACCTTTTAATAACACCTGCCAGCGATAACGATCACGGATTCTATCAATAGGCGCAGGAGCAGGCCCAAGTATTTCAACACCGGATGCTTTTGCAGTACGACACAGATGAGCTACCTGAGTAGCCGCTGCCTGCACCTGCCCTTCACTACTTCCAGAGATTTTAACATTAATCATCCGTAAATACGGTGGAAACATCGGGTTTTCACGAATAAGCATCTCTTTTTCGTACAGCTTTTCATAAGCATGCGATTGGGCAAGTTTAATTGCATAATGTTCAGGGCGCAATGTCTGAATAATTACCCTTCCAGGACTTTCTCCCCTTCCGGCTCTTCCAGTCACCTGTGACAATAACTGGTAGGTACGCTCAGCTCCACGATAATCGGGCATATTAAGCCCGCCATCTGCCCAAATCACCCCAACCAGTGTTACATTGGGGAAATCATGCCCTTTGGCAATCATTTGCGTCCCAATTAAGATATCAATTTCAAGAGCATGCATCTTTTTCAAAAGCTGCATAAACTTTCGTCTGTCTGCGGCAGAATCAGAATCAATACGAGCAATACGCGCAGCAGGAAAATTCTCCTGCAGCTCCATTTCAATGCGCTCTGTACCAAAACCAACGGGCACAAGTTCCGTTGATTTACAGGCTCCGCAAATGATATTTTCCCTTAACGTATAGCCGCAATAATGGCAGACAAGCTTTGCTCTTTTCTTATGATAGGTTAAAGATACATGGCAATGGAGACATTGGACAGGTTCACCGCAATCTTTACACAGATAGATTGTGGAGAACCCACGTCGGTTTAAAAGGAGGATAGATTGCTTTTTTTGTGCAAGATTCACTTCAAGTTCATGGCGTAATTTAATACCAATGGCTTCACCGTACACTTTCTCTTCTTTTTTACGAAGATCAACAATACTGACCGTTGGTAATGGCCTGTTCTCGACTCTTTTCGCCATGGTGAGAAGTTGAAATCTGCCTGATTGAGCATTGGCAAAACTTGTGATCGTTGGTGTTCCAGAACCTAAAATTACAACTGCATCATTGTAACGACCACGAAGGATCGCAAGATCGCGTCCATTGTAACGCAGCCCATCATCCTGCTTGTAGGCATTGTCGTGTTCCTCATCAACGACGATGAGACCGGGATTAGCAAGTGGTGCAAAAACAGCGGATCTTGCACCAATCACCACTTTTCCTTTACCACTTGCAGCAATACTCCACTGATCAAAACGCTCTCCGGGACTCAGGCCGGAATGGAGAAGTACTACCTGGTCACCAAAACGTGAAACAAAATGGGCCTCAAGTTGAGTGGCAAGAGCTATCTCCGGAACCAGTACGAGTACATCACGTCCCTGTGCCAGTGTCGTCTCAGCAGCTCTCAGATATACCTCGGTTTTTCCACACCCCGTAACACCATGAAGCAAAAAAGGGATATAGGTTTGTTTCTCTATGGCAGGATTAATTGTATCAAGCACTCCAATTTGTTCAGCACTTAACGTATCGGGCTTGGGGAAATGGGCAAGAGTTTCACCAAATGGATTTCTATAAACCCGTCGTTTATGGGCACGAACCAAGCCTCGTTCTTCAAGTTCTTTCAAGGCCTTTGATGCACCAGCGTAGAGCTTGCGAATATCACGGGCAGCCACTTTCTTTTGTCCCTGCTCCATGGAAAGATGTGTCAGATAAACAAGCGTGCGTATCAATGGAATTGTGAGTTTTTCCCCATCCACCAACTGTTTTGCCGCCTGTTTATACTCCTCATTTCCGCCATTCCCTTCAACAAAGTCAGGTAATTCCAAGGTGGTATTTTTGGAAAAACAGAGTTCCAGTTTTTCAGAAGTTTTCTGCTTATCAAGAACCTCTTTAATTACAACCAGCTGTTTGTCCATCCAAACAGTAACGAGTTTACTAAAGCCTGCATCTGACAACACTTTTTTTGATAGAGACGGACTAAGTTCTTTCTTTTGGATTAAAACTTCAAACCAGTCAGGCTTGGCCATATCAGCAACAGGCCATGCGACAAGTGCTTTTACGCCACCCTCGCTAAGAGATAAAACTTTCCGGCTTCGCAAGGTCATCCCACCGGGAAGAGCAGTTTTTATCACCTCACCAATTGGATGGTGGTAATAAGAAGCGATCCACCTGTAAAATGAGACAAGATTTTCAGGAAAAAGTGGTCTTTTATCAAGAAATCGTATAACCGGCAGGATTTTATAACTTACATCTTCTTCAGGAAGTAGCCCCAGAACATAGCCTGTGACCTTCTGCCTTCCCAGGCGCACAAGTACCCTTCTCCCGACAGGATCGCCATTCTCCTCAGGATCAAACGAATAGGACAAGGTCTGGAACAATGGGGCAGCAACAGCCACCTCAATTCTACTCATGTTCTGTCTTCCTCTTTTTCAATGACAGATTTATATTTCCTGTGTAAAAAAAACCAGCAGAATTTTTTGTTTTTTATACCATACTTCTTCCCTGAGAGCATCGTCTACCATGCAGCTGAAATATCCAACAGAACTTCCCATTGTATCCTATCGGGAAACATTTCTCGATCTGTTACAAAACCATCAGGTAATTATTGTTTCCGGCGAAACCGGCTCCGGCAAAACAACTCAGCTACCTAAGTTCTGTCTGGAATTTTTTCCGGATGAGACTTTCCTTATTGGCTGTACCCAGCCGCGAAGAGTTGCTGCCACCTCTGTTTCCTCAAGAGTTGCTACGGAACTTGAAGCTCTGAGTGATCTGGTGGCATATAAAATTCGTTTTCATGATAGGACAAACAGGGCTACTCGAATAAAATTTATGACCGATGGCGTACTCCTTGCGGAAACCCGAAAAGATCCCCTTTTGCAAAAATATGGCGTCATTATAATCGATGAGGCCCATGAACGAAGCCTGAACATCGATTTTTTGCTGGGTTATCTTAAGAATCTCCTCCCTGATCGACCTGAATTAAAACTTATCATCACTTCAGCCACCATTGATACGGAAATATTTTCAAAACATTTTGACAACGCGCCTGTTATGGCTGTTGAAGGACGCAGCTATCCGGTTGAAGTTCAATATCGTGATACAACAAATGGCGATGAGAAAGAAGACATCTCCTATGTGGATCAATGTGTTCAAACAATGATTGAATTATATTACGCTAAGCCGCCTGAAGACACTCTGATTTTTCTTCCCACTGAAAAAGATATCCGGGAATGCTGCTCTCTGCTTGAAGGAAAAGTACCAGATTGTCTCATCCTGCCAATGTTTGGAAGATTGGCTGCCGCGGATCAAAAAAAGATTTTCAAGCCATCTCATCTAACAAAAATTATTGTTGCCACTAATGTTGCTGAGACATCCATCACAGTACCTGGAATCCGCTATGTCATCGATTCCGGTCTTGCAAGGATTTCCCGATATAATGTACGCGCAGGAACCACAAGCTTACCTGTTACGCGCATCGCAAGAGCCAGTGCAGACCAGAGAAAAGGACGCTGTGGTCGTGTAGGTGCAGGTATCTGTATCAGGCTGTATTCAGAAGAAGATTACCTTGACCGGGATCAATATATGCTCCCTGAGATCAAACGCTCTAATCTTGCCGATGTTATCCTGCAGATGATCAGTATGGATCTTGGTTCTCCCTTTGATTTTCCATTTATCGAGCCCCCCCACCCCGGAGCCATTCGAGACGGGTATAACCTGCTTAAAGAACTTGGCGCCCTGCATAAAGACAACAGGCTCAACGAAATCGGAAAATTGATGGCAAGACTCCCCATAGATCCCCCAATTTCACGTATCTTAATTGCTGCACGGGAAAACAACTGTGTCAGGGAGCTAAAAGTTATTGCTCCTGCTCTTGCCATCCAGGACCCCAGGGTGCGTCCTTCCGGCAAAGAAACACTTGCCGATGCTGCACATAAAAAAATTGCACACCGCCATTCTGATTTCCTGAGTCTCCTTGCCATATGGGATCTCTTCCACGATGCTAAAGAAAAAGCTTTGTCATGGGGGAGACTGAAGAAGTTCTGTAAAAGTAATTACCTGTCTTTCCAGCGAATGCGTGAGTGGATCGATCTTCACGACCAGTTAAGCAGGATTCTTGACCGGGAAAAAGGCTTCAGCGATACGAGCAAACCTGCATCCTATGAATCTATCCATAAAAGCCTTTGCACCGGGTTCTTGCGAAATATCGGGAATAAAAAAGAAAAAGAAAAACAAAAACAAAAAGAGAAAAAACTTTATCAGGGAGTAGGCGGCAAAGAATTTATGATTTTTCCCGGTTCTCATCAGTTCCACAGTTCTGGAAAATGGATTATAGGGGCTGCATTTCTTGAAACAAACCGCCTCTATGCACTCACCGTAGCCAATGTTGAGCTAGACTGGCTGATAGAATCCTCCAGGCATCTCAGCCGCAGATCCTGGTCTAATCCCCGCTGGCAGAAAAAAAGTGGACAGGTTGTGGCCGATGAGAAAATCACACTCTTTGGCCTGATCTTATCTGCTGACAGAATTGTTAATTATGGCAGAACAGCCCGAAAAAACAGAGAAGAAGCCAGACAGATTTTTATCCAGCATGGCCTGCTTGAAAATGCTCTTTCCGGAAAGTATCCTTTTCTGCAAAAGAATATCGAGCTCCTTAAAAAATGGCAGGATACAGAAGAACGATTACGTAAAAGAAATCTTCTGGTTGATGACAACAGCCTCTATCTCTTTTACGATACACGACTTCCCACCGGTGTCTATGACCGCTTTACTTTGAACCGTTTCCTAAATAAGAAAAAAGATGCCTGCTTTCTTGAAATGGGAGAAGATGATATCCTCACCCGCCGGCCTGAAGAAAGTGAGTTGCAGGATTTTCCCAAACAGCTGCGCATAGGTTCCAGCAAGTTGCGCCTTACATACAACCTGGCACCCGGCGAAGAAGATGACGGAGTTACGGTACGTATTCCATTGGATGGTGTAGACGGTTTTTCCGAAACAGCTTTTGAATGGCTTGTTCCCGGTCTCTTAAGGGAAAAAGTTAGCTTTTTATTGAAAGGCCTGCCAAAACGAATCAGGAAACATCTGATCCCGATTAATAATACAGTGGATCTGCTGCTTGATGGCTGTAACCATTATGAAGGATCTTTATATCATGCCCTGGAACGTGGTATTTTTAAAATGTTTTGCGTAAAAATAACGCGTTCGGACTGGCCAGAAAAGCTCCCTCCTCACTTGACAATGCGCTATCTTCTCTTTGACCCCGCAGGAAGGACTGTGGCTACCGGCAGAGTCCTGCACAAACTCAGCCAGAAAGTACTTGCAGGACCCGGGGAAAAGATATCGCCGAGCAGCAAAATCACCCAATCGCTTGATCGTTGGCAAAATAAAATTTTCACAGAATGGGATTTTGAGACACTTGAACGGCGAACACCACTCTTTACTGCCTCAAAAGAAGTTGCCGGATATCTCTACCCCGCCTTGCATGTGGAAAAGAACAGGGGGGGAGTAAGCATCACCTTTGAGACAGACCTCAAAATGGCTTCGCAGTTAAACGTGCAGGGAAGTCTCTTTCTTTATCAACTCCACTTCAAGGATCAATTCAAAAGTCTTAAAAAATATTGTAACACCACACTAAGCAGTCCGTCGGCGCAGTGGTTAATTCATACGTTTGGCAACAGAACAAAGACCACGGATGCTCTTACAGACTTTATTATGCGTTCACTCGTCAGTAAGGATCTTGATACTATTCCCACGAAAGATGTCTTTGACGCTGAGATACAAATAATCCAGCAGCAGGGACTGTATCGAAAAGGACAGGAAATTTGTGATGAGCTTTTTAGAATGCTGCGCATGCGAAAAAATGTATCCGATCATATAGCACGCTATGGTGCACTTGCACAAAAAAGTCGCACCTACAATCAGACACTATACAAAGAATATGAAAGCTTGTTGGAGGATATCCTTTCAACGGATTTTTTAAGCACAAAATCTGTGAATGATCTGACTGGTTGTTCCAGGTACTTCCAGGCTCTAACGATTCGCATAGAGCGGGCACATGCAAACCCTGCAAAAGATACAGCAAAGGCAGATCAATTAAGTCCTTATCTTGACAGAATGAAAAACATTCCAGAGGATTACAGCATGTTACCGTTTGATTGCAGGGAAGCTGTAAATCTTTATGTAAGCATGGTAAATGATTTCCGTGTCACCCTTTTTGCACCGGAAGTAAAAGGTGGCATGCAGGTCTCAGCTAAGAAGCTCAAACTTCAGTGGCAACAGGTACAATCACTCTGCCCTGGTGTTTAAGGAACGTACACCAACTAAAAGAACAATTATCCATGTCTTTATTTATCTACCACGCTCAATGACTGAAGACCACTTCCCGAAAAAAAACAGTCAGTTTTTCTCTCCGGCTTTTCATTCGTACCTGTTCTGGAATAAGATCTGAGTGATCAATTCGTATCACAGCCATCTTATACTCGATATGGGACGCAAAACGGTTATCAAGGTACCAGGCGTAGACTAGCCCCATAAGAAGGCCCGGTGGAGTAAAACCTTCGTTACCATTTACAAGTCGGGTGAAATGATTTGGGTCTTCCGGATCTTGTATCATTCTGGCAAGAGTCAGATATGCTGTAAGATCCTCTTTGCCGAAGTAACAATTTCTTTCAGAATCATTATTAAGTCTGAGATGATACACCTTTCCCATTGAACAATTTCCCGGAACAGCATCTCGAATTTCTTTATCTTTGGCATAGTTTCCCAGAAGCCCTTGTCCAAGGGCGACAAGAAAAGCCACTTCAAGATCAGCATTGGATGCAAACTGGTCTTCACGAATTTTGACAAAGCTGTCAGTCGGATCAAAAAAGGAGAAAACCTTGTCCCAGTTCTGGTTTCGCTTCCAATCCTTGTCGGGAATGCACTGAACCCCCTTAACAAACTGCAGATGGCTGAGCGGTATATCTTTATGGTTCCACAATAGCTGCTGCAGCAGCTCTCGAAAAATTTGATGTTCTCCTTCAGCTTTACCCTTTAATTCTATGGATATACCAGACAAATACTTCTTAATCGCACTGTGTCGAACACAGGGAGTTTGCATCGTTGCCAGATACTTTTGCTTTCCGGATGGCGTTTTAACTGTATTCTTCTCACATGTATTCTTTTTCGAGATTAAAGACGTGGCCCACAAAGTACGAATAACCAAGGCAAACTGGTGGGGATCATGCCTGATAACTCCGTGCTCACGCAGTGCAGATAAAGAATAAATACCACACTCAAGGGGTGCTATCCCCTGTTCTCTTACCTTCTCACGATCAAGATAAATTGGGATTTTCCCTTCAACGGCATAGCTCTGTATTACCGTTGCCGGAACATCTTTCAGGGATAGACACAGAACTGCATCAAAAAGCCCTTCTGTTCCCCCGGGAATATTATGTTCATAGGCATATAACAAGTCAGACAGATGAAACTTCCTATCGGGTTCTGCGATACTGAGATCAGTTTCACCAGTCTGCACCCAGAGGTTTGAAACCAGAATTTTCAGAGCATGGTCGTTTTGCTTAACAGCATCGGCAATACCAGGTACCTGAAAAACAGGAATAAGCGAGCTGTATAAACTACCTGGAGCCATGATCATAATATCGGCATCATCAATAAGGCTTAGGAGTTCGTTACTCACCTCAGGAGCATTACAGAAATTAATACAAACACTGTCCACAGGATAGCCCCGTCTGGCATATCCTGATTTATGTTCTCCGGTAACATGTACACCATTGGTATAACGCATACTGAGTTCAGCAGGAACATGGGTACAAGGCATAACCGCCTTTTCATCTGCTCCTAAAATAACACAGAGAGAAGCTATTCCACGATGCAGATTCTGCCGAACAAGATCCGGTTGTGCAGCTAAATTTTCATTTGTATACTGTGCAGGAATTTGCTCATAGATTGATGAAGCAAGGATGAGATTGCCTAAACAATGGGGCCTTTCAAGAGTAATGGAGAGTCGTGAATCAATAAAAAGATTCTCTATTATTCTCTCAAGAACATCTTGAATGAGCATGGGAAGAATGTCATGTGACTGCGAACCTAATCCACAATCCTTCAGTAACTGTTTACTGTTTTCAGGTTTGGTGGAAAATCGATAATTAAAAACTGCAGCGAGAGTCTCCACACATGCAGAAGCCTCTAATTCATTCAGACCGAAAAAATCCTGTAATTTAGCGAGTTGTATTGAGGAGAGCAGAACATGACGAATATCACCAAGTGCTATGAGTGGCAGATCTTTCAGCAACTCTCCGGTTGATCCACCATCATCCGTTACACAGACAATGGATCGCGTCTTTGGAAATAACTCTTTCAGGCCGGAAAATGGATCCCGAATCCAGGATTTGGCTCGACTATCACCACCGACAATAGTGGAAAGCCCGGTGCCGCCACCAAAAACCACAACATTTAGATCACGGACATCCCCTTTTCGTAATGCTTCCAGAACCTGGAATAAACTTGAGGCGGTTTCTGGTGGAATTCCATCAGGCACTCCGCGAAGAACCAGTTCAACCAGTTTTTCACGAAGATCCTCATGTGGAAGGAGATCCAACGGAGACAGAGATTCCCCTTCTACCTGCTTCAAGCTGTTCCCTACACGTTCTCTGAACTCTCCTTCCACCATATTCGTTCTACAGTCCTGTTGCTTCCATCTGTTTTGCAACAGCTTTTACTGAAAGCTGCAGTGCTTCTTTTTCTTCACCGGTGAGTTCAAACTCCAGAATTTTTTCAACACCCTTCTCACCTATTACAACGGGTACTCCAAGAAAATATCCTGAGACACCAAATTCACCTTCCAGGTAAGCAGCACATGGCAGAACACGTTTGGAATCAGTAAGCACTGCCTCTGCCATTTCTATTGCGGCAAGTCCCGGTGTGTAAAAAGCAGAACCGGTTTTTAAATGATTTACAATCTCAAGGCCCCCTGTCTGGGTACGATGAACAATAGCATCAATCTCTTCAGTTGAAAGAAGATCTGTAATTGGCACACCTGCAACATTGGCAAGACGTACCATTGGCATCATATTATCACCGTGAATTCCCAGCACAAGAGCGTTAACATCTTTAGGCGCAACTCCAAGCGCTTCAGCAAGAAATGTACGATAACGGGCAGAATCAAGAACGCCAGCCATACCAATCACTTTTTCTTTTGGATGACCGGTGACTTTAAATGCTGTATGCACCATGGCATCAATGGGGTTGGTAACAACAATAAGTATACAATCAGGAGAATGTTTGACAGCTTCCTCTGCACATGATTTAACAATTGCAACATTTTTAGTAAGAAGGTCATCCCTGGACATTCCAGGTTTTCTTGCAAGCCCGGCCGAGATAATTACAACATCAGAGTTTGCCGTATCAGCATAATCGTTGCTGCCCTTTATATTATAATGAAATCCTTCAACAGGGCCCGACTGGGAAAGATCAAGAGCTTTACCCTGTGGAATCCCTATCGCAACATCAAGCAGCACAATATCGCCAAGATTTTTTGCAGCAGCCCAGTGAGCGGCAGTAGCCCCAACATTACCGGCCCCAATGATTGTTATTTTTTTTCTCATGCTCTTTCCTTTTCGTTAAGTTAACGTTTAATTTTGCAAATTTATACATTCTTCGACTCGTTTTAAATCTTCGAGTGTATCCACTTCAATGGAATCGTGGGTTGTCAGTATTACTTTAATTCTATAGCCGTACTCTAGAGCCCGTAACTGTTCAAGTTTTTCAAATCGTTCCCATTCTCCTTCCGGGAGAGCAACAAAGGTAAGGAGAAAGCCTTTACGATACGCATAAAAACCGAGATGTTTGTAGTAGGTTGGGGCAGTTCCTTCTTCGGGATTACGTTGGAAGGGCACAGGTGCCCTGGAAAAATAGAGAGCATTATGTTCGTGGTCAAACACGGTTTTCACATGATTTGGATCATCAATTTCTTCAGGCCTTATTATTTTATAGATGAGTGTGGACATGGGAAGTGACGGGTCATCCAATAACGGCCTTGCTACCTGTTCTATGACTTCAGCATTAAATAGAGGCTGATCCCCCTGAATATTAACAACAACATCATGTTCTGAAATGTCGAGAAGTTCTGCTGCTTCTGCAAGCCTGTCCGATCCGGAAACATGGTCGTCACGGGTAATCACATATTCCCCGCCAAAAGCTGCCACGCAATCAGCTATACGTTGGTCATCCGTTGCCACAACAACCCGACTCAACAGAGCTACTGATTGTGCCCGTTCCACGACATGTTGAATCATCGACTTTCCATTGATAAGCGCCAGCGGCTTTCCTTCAAATCTGTTTGAATGGTAACGAGCCGGTATAATCGCCACAACTTCAACTTTCTGATGTTTTTCTGTTTCCATCTCTTGCTTTCTTTTGTATTTGTATGTGGATAATTGAAATATATATTTTTTAACGACTCCTTCGAATAATGGAACCAGGTACTCCTTCCAATATGCTCTCAAAACATTCCATTGCAATATCACATCAGAAAGGNAGTACAGACCTTGTACTCAAAGCTGAAGCGCTTGCAANAAATATGCATNTGNTCCATGTTCCACCTGCTAAACAGGNAGAGTTTAACACGNTANTAGTATATACGGAAAATGGNCTNCAAATTCAACTGAAACACGACAACAAAACTAAGAAACCTGNNACACTNCATGTGGATTTNCTCTCAGAATCTCTCAATTACCGCAGACGGTATGGAGGAGGAATAAAGCAGGCTCTTGCCAGAGCAGTTGGAATAAAACCGGGAATTAGACCTACAATTCTGGATGCAACAGCAGGCCTGGGTAAAGACAGCTTTCTTCTTGCCTCTCTTGGCTGCAGAGTCACCATGTTTGAANGNTCACCNATACTTACCGCCCTTTTACATGATGGCTTGGAGCGNGCTGCAGCATCTCATGAGATCGGGANTATCATTACAAAAAACCTNACTTTGATCCAAGGTGATTCTGTTNCCTTTATGACCNGTGACACAAANAACAAAAAACCGGACACTATCTANCTTGACCCCATGTACCCTCACAGCAGGAAATCTGCTCTGAACAAACTGCAAATGCGCATTATCAGAAAATTTGTTGGAGATGATACGGATGCTGATAAACTTTTTATGGCTGCCTTAGGTTACGCACAGAAAAGAGTTGTTGTAAAACGGCCGAAAGGTGCTCCGCTTCTAACAGGTGACTCCCCTGCTCATGTTATCAAAATGAAAAACAGCAGGTATGATGTATATATGATTTAAGCGTTCATTAACTGATCTATCTAGTTAATGAAGGTGCCTCTTCAGACAAATCTGCAGGTAATAGCACTATTTTAAAAAGACGAGTACTAGTANTTCACCACTGGCCCACGAGTACTCTTTTGACTGCATTTCTTACTTGACTGGGATACTTCGGAGAAAGATACCATATATCTTCAGTACCAGAGCGTTGCAANCCGCGATATTTGGCCGGAAGATCAGTACGTAGGAGAAAAATAATATCACTACTTGCCCAAGGGTGCCTATGCCAATAATGGTGTCCTGTGATATCAAAACCCCTTGCTTCCTGATTAAATGAAAAATCAATTATTTCAAGATTGTGGATCTTGTTATTCAAAATAAAATTTTCTTCCCTTGTCTCTGCTTTTCTTGTACCGATTCGATCACTTCCCCCCATGATCATATTAGCATAATACAACACATTATCAGCATCTGAAACCGTCACCACGATCTGTTGAGCCATTTCACTAATTGCTGGTAGTCTTACCAGAAATTGATCAACCGAGACATCAGCCGCAGTAAAAAGGATTGTACCTATTTTAAACGTGTTTTTTAATTCCTGGGGACGTAACAGTGGATGATNCTGGCGCATTTCGTATATGGCCTTAGAAACAAGTTTTCCACCAGCACTGTAGCAGATCACATTAATGCTTTTAACTTTGGTGTGTTTTGCCAGAAACTCAATCAGCATTTGCAGAGAGGCGGTTGAATGCAGAGCTCGTTGGCTATCGTCCCCGACAATATAACTGAAGATATCCTGATGCGATGGCCAGGCAAAAGCAATACCGATAAAATCCCGACCGGAAAAGTGATAAAGCTCTGCAGTCAAAGCAACGGACTTCAGAAAACTTCCTTTAGCCCCATGAACATAAATGATAATTTCCTTATCTATTACATTTTCGAGTTTTCTGTTGATTTTTTCAGCAAACTTTTGGAGAGATCCAGAGAAGGGCAACTTCCCCGAGTAAAGCGCATCCATTTGAACCATTGCTATTTCGCTGGTTTCTTCAAGGGTTATGTGTATCGGATTGGGATGATCGGGCCGAGTTGATGCCTGGTAAAGATCCTCCCAGGTTGTCAAATGATCACCAAAACGAACTTGTACCTCTCCCAGATGTAATGTATCACTCATCCTGTTGCCATAGGGGATCTTATCAGAAGAAGGCTGTGGCATGCGGTTGGTGGCATAGAACACTGGTACAGAAGTTGTTTTGTCCTCTTGGCTGAGATGGGAATAGGGATCCACTGTCGCATTATGATAAATAACTGGTGCAGGCATCAAGGGCACTGAATTTGGTTCAGCGCAGCCAGACAGCAAAATGGCAGGCAGGAGGATAACGGATAAAAAGGTGCTATTAGTATTCAAGGCATTTTTCAACGGGTATTGCATAATTATTATAAAATTTACATAAAACCTTGGCTTGACACAATTATCGACATCAGGGGGCACTGAAGACTCAGTTAACCTCGCTTTTGTGTATAGTCAGTTGGGGAAAAGGGATTTCCCAGTTGTTTTTAGTGCAAGCCTCTACACAGTAACGTTGGATATCACTATGCATGCTTTTGTAAAACGGAGCAGCTGTCCCCTTAAAATCAGCAATAACAATTAAATCCAGGGATGAGGCTCCGGCCTGTAGAAAGCTGACCTGCAGATCGAGAAGTTGATCTGCATGGCCTGCTACTGTAAATTGTTCCTGTAAATAACTTAATAAAACCTGAGGCAGCTGTTCGGTGATCTGTTGCTGGTGTTTGTAGCTGATCCCAAAAACCGCTTTAACCCTGAAGTTCGTGGAAAGGTTTCGTGGGGCAAGATTTAGAAAGTCTGATGTCTGATACGTCTTTCGGGATCCTCCTCTTTCCAGCAGGGTGACAAATTCATGGGAGAGACTTATCGCTTTACCGAAACTTCCATCAGAGAGGATGAGCCAGTCATTTTTTCTGCAAGGAAACCATGGTTCATCAGAAGTCCATTCGCGTGAGTAGTGACCTATCAGCTTTTCAATGGGTAAACGGAGTTGGATATCCAAGTCAGGATTTTCAAGGCTTGTATACATATTGATTCTTCGAACGAGCCAGGGAACTCCATGAAACATTAACCTCTCCCCCTCCCTGACAGACCCAATATTCAGCAGAATTTCTCCCTGCATCCAGAATTTAGGAATCATCATCCTGAATGACCAAAGAATGGCAATAGTGAAAATAACGAGCAAACTAAGAAGTGTCCAGTCTCCCACCATATAAAAAACGACAAACAGTGAAAGTGAAGCGACAATCAGTCCCGAGAGTTTGAAGAGGATATCAGAGAGTCTGGCGAAAAGTGAGCGGTTTTTAGGGTGAAAAGCGGTTACATGTTTCTGGAATAACTTTCGGGCAGTAGAGAAACAGAAAAGAGTCAGGAGAAAAGCAGTTATGGCACAAGCCAGATACAGGCCCCTGTTCCTAAAAAAATGACCTGTAGAATCTTGCAGATTGTCAATGAATGGCTTGTCCCTCTGTTCAATGTTGTTGAGTTCAAAGCGAAGCACTTCAAGCTTGGAATCAAGCTGCTCATTGATGTTACGCCATTCAGGAAGCAGGCTCTCTAATTTGTGTTTCAGATCCGGGTTATCTGTCTCAGCGATTTGATACTGTAGCTGTTTAAGAGCATTTTTAGCGATTGGCTGCTGGTCTACGTGGTGTGCAATCTCTGCATGCAGAGAAGTTTTTTCCCTGGCATTAATAGTAAGAGTCTTCAGTTCTCTAAGAGCAGGTTTGAGAAGGGAGACCAATTCCTCCTGCCAGGAAAAGGTATCGCTTCTTTTTTCAGCAAATCTCGCAGAATCTACACCCGTGGCCAGTCTTTCAAAGTCTGCAGTTGCCTCTGAAAAATGCTTTTCAAGGTTATCGATTTCATCTTGTATTCTTGTCTGCTCAGTCTCTAATTCTTCTTTATCCAGTTGTGCTTCCCGAAGTTTAATACGATTTTTAATGCTTACTTCAAGATTCAAAGTTGAAAGAAGAGCTTTTGTATTTGTTTTCTGTTCAATTTCAGTTGAGAATTGAACCTGTTGGTCTTTAGTATGTCCAAAATCTTCCCCTAAACCCATGGTAGGAAAAAGAAGTGTCCCTAAAACTAAAAAGGAAAAGCAAATTTTTTTTTTAATCAAAAAGTTGTGCCTCTGTAAAAATCCATTGTACCGGTATCAACTTTAGTATCAAGATAGAGTTTCCCTTTTTTAAGGAACCATACGGCTACCCCCTCCAGATCTTTCAAAAACTGCTGGTCCTGAATATCGGGTCCGCAAGCCATCTTGGTGCTAGCTCCAAGCTTAATAGAAAGAGATCTCCCTTCAACATGATAGCTGCCGCGAACCATATTGCAATCCGCTTTAATCTGCAGCAATCCATCCTGAATAAAACGTAAGCTGTACGTTCGACCATCTTTTGCCAACACCTCAGTATTGTTATTGTACCGTGAACCACCCCAGGCCCAAGGGACATCAATTAATACTTCAGGGCCATATGTTCCCGCATCGTCCCCAAAAAGTGCAGTAGAAAGCAGATCGTTTACTGTATTATCTTCATAACAGCGTCTTTCCAGAGTATGGCATGAGATCCCTTGTGCCGGGTTAAAATTGCTTCGATCAAAATATTTCTCATCCACAGCAGAGAGTTCCTGAGCTAATTTGTCAGCAGCCTCTTGTCCCATAATATCGTTTGTAATTCCAATAGTTACACCAAATGTATCATAACATACTTTTGCCTGTCCATTACAAACAACACCTTCTTCTGGTGAAATAAGATTATCGGGTAGCCTTGCCCCCTGTGCTTGTACAGTGGAAAATAAAACCACTTGGAGCACAACAGATGTCCCGATTAAAAAACCTGGAACTAATTGCATCTCATCTGATTTTTCATCATTATCCCGTTTGAAACATTTTTCAGATAAATATAAAAGGTAGATGTTTCCATCTACCTTTTTGCTAATACCCTTTTACCTCACAACAAAAAAACACTACTCCTGAATTTTCAAGGCCTCTTCACGTGTATTTATTAATATCCAGATAGCATAAACACCAAGACCTGTTCCCAAAGGAACATTACCAAGATTTAAAACGGCCAGAATCCACATTGCGATTCTTGACCATCCCTTTCCTGCACGAAAAGCCTTTGCTGTAATAATATGTACAACTCCAATCAAAAAAAGAGGAAGTAAAATTGTTCCACCAGTGAGTATTGTTGGCAATAGAGCAATATCTATTGATTGAGCCTGGTTTTTTGTAGCCATAAGACCAAAAATCCCTATAAATACGGCTGCCAGGAGATACGCACCCCCAAGCACCATAAGTATTACGGAAACAATTCGAACATGTTTAACCATATTTTTTTTCATTTTATCATCCCCAAAAAGTAACGAGCTAACTCTATTCCTGCAACTTCCAATTGCTCCGCAATCTGTTCTTTGGTGACGGCATCAAGTGGAGGCTCTAACTCAACAATCTTCACGGAGGCCGCCTGAACCTCAACTTGAAAAGAAGTGTACTGGGTGAAGCATTTAGGGAGTATTGGATACGCTACTTTTAGCTCCGGCCATGTTACTGATGAAATGGTTCACAATTTTCTTGAGAATCATAAAAACGGCCTAAACCATGATGATGTCGATTTTAAAATTTGAATTCCACATAATTGTAAATGCCTTATCAATACCTCCAACCTCATTTGCTATCATTGTGCTACAGAATCTGTCCAATCCACAACCTCTGCGCAAGCCTTTTACACCTTCGGTATCCAGATTGTCAGTAAACAACCAGTGGAAAGAGACAGTCAACGCACTGGTTGTCATCTGAAAAACAGTACCTAAAACGCTAAATGTTCACTGCCGAGTGTATCCTCTCCCAAAAGACCGCCATTCACTTGAAAAGAAAATGCCCCTTTAAACTCTCTTGCCATCTCGGCACTGAACAGATCATGCAAAGCTATACAGCAATTCAATACGAATCAGAATCTATACATTATACCAACATTTGCAGCAAAACCATCATAGTCAACATCTTTATCGAGAGTTCCCTTAAAACCATCATCATACTCAATAGTTCCCTCTGTATAACGATACATGCCTTCAACAAAACCTCGTACATGCTCTCCACCAAATGACCAGCCAACCAAGCCATACACACCCCATTCACCATCAATTGAAGAAGTATCATGATCCAGTGCGAAATAGCTAAGACCACCGCCTAAATATAATTCTGCGGGTAAAGTATAGCGGGCACCGATATCGAAGGCATGAGCATCTATACCGCCAAGTGTTATGTTGTCATCGAACCCAGGAATATCAATATCAACATCATCCCCTGCGCCAAAATACGTCCATCCTAAATCTATGCCGATTTCCTGGGTGATACCCACAGTACCCCGTAATCCAAAACCATATGTTGAACCAGAGTCACCAGCATCCCACCAAGACCCCATGGCCTGAATAGAACTTCCGCTATTCGCAGAACAACTGGAGGCCGCCATAACTGAAACGATAGCTCCCACGCATAACAATTTAAATTTACAAACGTTCATTCTGATCTCCTTTTAAAGGATATTTTTAAAAGCCCACAGCCCCTAGCAGTCAATTGGGTCAACATTAAATATCATTACCAACACATTCACCAAAACGCAACTCTTTAAAAAAATATTTTATTACCTAAATTCAAGGTGAAAAGCATTTTTTCACAGATGCTCATCAACTGAATGAAACCTAAAATCATTGACTTTACTTATCACATATGTCCCAAATCCGTGTATATTAAGCGGATAAACTCTATGTACTCGGAGAATTCTCAATATATGTTTAAGTATTTAAGTGTATGAGTATGATAGGAAAAACTTGTTACAAAGCTTGTCTCTGATTCCGGCGTAATCAAATCTTTACATTCAGTTACATTGAGTCGTTGGCAAACAGGAAAATTATCGACCAGTTATAACAGAAAACGTGAACTGCTCAGGGTTTTCACAGCAAATGGCTGGATGAGAAACGGGCCTTGACATGATTGTGTAAGAAACAGATTTGAGCATAACTATCAAACGATTAGAGCTAACGACAGAACGTAATCTCATCTTCAGCACACCATAACAACATAAGATGGGATTACCCTGATATTTTCACATCACTGCTCAGATGACTTTCTGCAAGAATGAACATGCATCAGGAATTTTTTTTACAGAAAGTGTAAATGCTTGCTGGTTGCTTGTACCGGTGAAGTTTCCGTTTCAGCAGGAGATAGGCCATTACCCCATAGAGCAGGCTGAGAAGGATCAGGTGTGTGATTAAATGTACAATCTGGTTTAATTCTGCACCCATCTGATTGAGAAGAACAAAGGCTTGTATTGCGGGTATTGCAGGAACCAGCTTTGCTGCTGCAAGGATTAATGATGGAATAGCACTTGTGGGCCAGATAACTCCTGAAGAGAAGATTATTGGTATGGAACTAAGCAGAACTATCAGAGTGGCGATTTCTCGTCTTGGGAAAAGTGCGCCAAGGGCAATTCCAAGAAAAGTTGTAGAAAGAAGAAAAGGGATGCTTATAAGTACCAGATTCCCAATGCTTGCCAATCTGGCAATATCATAGAACTTGAAAGCAGTTCCGAAATAGTACAGTAAAAGAAGTACATAAATACTAAAAAACAGCGCAGTCCTTATCAGCAGTAAATTGAAGGCGGATGTGTTCTGTGAGTAGTGTTGTTCTCCACGAAGCAACTGTTCGTTCTCGGTACCGCCAAGAATACCGGTACCCATGATAAGCGTTTGATGGAGAATAAGTACAAAGACTGCTGGGATAACATAATTAACATACCCTCCAGCCTCGTTAAACAGTCCGTGCAGACCAATTGTGATTGCGGTATACTGCTTTTCCGCAAGTTCCATTGCCTGACCGGACATCAACAGACGTGTGACGGATACTTCAGCTGCCAGAGTTTTTCCGGCCATCATCATACCTTCCAGTACCGTTCCATAAACCAGAAAATAACTGGCATCTCCTGCGTATGCTAAAGTGGGGCTTTTCCCCTGAAGAAGATCCCGATAAAAATGGGCGGGGATCACAAGGATTCCTGCCAGTTTATCTTGAATCATTTGTTCTTTTGCCTGAGCAAGAGAGAAGGATTGACCGACAATATCAACCTGCGGAGTGGCATTAACCATACGAATCAGGCGTCGGCTGAGCTGGCTGCCATCAAGATTTACCACGACCACCGTTTGTTCCTGCGGCAATTGTTTAGAATATGGGAGCGGGTAAAGGAAACTGTACAAAAGTACTCCACCAAAAACGGCAAGAAGCAGGGCGTGGTTTGTAAACACAGCCAGTAATTCATTTCTAATCAGTTGCTGAAGCTTCATCTGCTAAGCTGCGTCTGTGTTTTTGTAATTCTGACAGCAAGTATAAGAACTATAAGTCCGGGAAGAATAAAGAGCGCCAGGTTGTACAATTGTGGTTGAGATAGCATCAGGGGGGCACCGTAATTGGATTGGGCTATCTGCACATCAATATAATGGCTTACCGGTAGTAGACTACGCCATATTCTAGCAGGGAGTGTCATGTCAGTTGCCGGGAAGGTCACGCCCATAAAGGCCAGGCCAGGGGCAGCGTATGCTGCAGCGAGTCCAAGGCTGCGTGCCGGGTCTTTACTGACAAAAAAAATAAGTGCTCCTGCTGCCTGGCAGGCACAAACTGTGAGTAATTGACAAAAGATAAGGTAGCCAAGGTTACCATGCATGGGCCAGCCGAGAAAAACAAACATACCAAGCAGAAAGCTAATACCATGTAGCCAGAAAAGCAGGGTATAGGGAGCAAGTTTCAGAAAAAGTGTCTGGACAGGATGAGAACCAAGCCACACGGAAAGTCCATCACGTCTCAGTTCTGCTGCTATACAAAGTACCGTGGTCATAACGATGAAAATTTGCCATGTGGCAGGAATAATAGCAGAGACCAGAAACTGGGCATAATTAGTGTTCAGGTTGAACAATGGTGTCATCTGGCTGCCTATGGGAATCGCTGCCCCCATAGCCTGTCCAATAACCGGGGTGCTGGTACTGAGGTTTTTGCGGGTATCCACCTGGGCTACAGTTGTTGCGTGTACAGAAAGTATGGCGGACTTAACCAGTTTACCAATCAGAAGGAACTGATTGTTGAAAAATGCATCCACTTTGGGAGTTTGACCCAGTATTGCCTCCTTTTCCATATTTTCAGGAAAAAGCACAAGGCCGTATATTCCACCTCCACGCAGGGCGCTGATACCTTCCCGGGGTGAGAGGAAAATATTTGTAACAAGGAGGGTCGGGCTGGCATCGTAATTCCTGGTCATATTGCGTGAAAGGCTGCTCTGGTCAAGATCCACAATTCCAATTGGCAGTTCTCTTGCCAGTCCTTGAGAAAAAATCAGGTACACAATCAGAAAACAAAGAGGTGGTAACCAGCTGACCAGTGATAGCAGCCAGGGATCACTATAGATGCGCTGCCACTCTGAAAGATATTTTACAGGTCGTGCTTTAGAAGACATTTCAGCTCTATTTCGCAATGATAACACTCATACCGACACGAAGATCTTCTATTTTTTGAAGTGGACGAGCTTCGATTTCAAAGGTACGCATGTCAAAGCCCTTACTGGTATTTGTGGCTCGCCATGTGGCAAAGTCACCCATGACTGCAACATGGCTTACTTTAAACGTATAAACAGATTTCCCAAGTGCTGGAATGGTAACTTTGAATTCTGTATCTTTATTGTATTTACTCAGCATATCTTCCCGAATATGAAATACTGCCCAACTGTCAGCCATATCGAGAATACTAACCACCGGAAATCCCTGTGGAGCAAGTTCACCACTCTGCAGCAGGATTTGAGCAACTTCACCGTTATGCCAGCTTTTAATCCGGGTATCTGCGACATAGGCTTCCACTTCAGCCACTGCACCTGCTGCCATACGTGCTTTTCCGGCAGCAGCTTTTTTGGTACCTTCTCTTGCACCCTCCCTGGCCATTTGATAGAGCTGGAGGGCTGCATTTTCAGCAAATTGAGCAGCCGTTAATTGGGTTTTTGTTTCATCCATCTTCTGCTCAGCCACCACGCCTCCTTCATACAGATTCTGAATGCGCTTAAAGGTTTTATCGAGGAGTTCAGTAGCTGCTTTTGCACGCTGCCACTGATCCCGGGCAACTGCAATTTCCTGGGTTCTGGCACCTTTCTGAACCTGCTCAGACATGGCATCAGCTGCATACTGTCCGGCTTTGGCCTGTTCAAGTTTAGCCTCAATCTCCGGGCTGTAGATGGTGAAAACCAGTTGCCCTTTTTCTACAAAATCGCCTTTTGCAACCATGATTGTATCAATTCTACCGGGAACTTTTGAAGAGATATTGTATTGCTGGGCTTCAATCTGACCCTGAATAACAGGTGGAACCGGCTGGTAGGCCAGCCAGAAATTGTAGCAGAGCCAGGCGACTCCAACTGTTGCAAAGAGTATGAGAAGCACTGTTTTGATTGCACGCATGGGCAAATCCTTTGTAAATTTGGAACAATTATTGTGTTATTGAGCTCATCTGTTGATATGATGCAAATGTATTGAGTTCACCACTGATAGCAAGGATACCTGCTAATTTGGTAACATATGTATAGGCAGCATGGGAACGCTGAGTTTCGACGGCTGCAACGTAAAGCCTTGCATCCACTACGTCCAGCGAAGTTGCCAGGCCTTGATCAAAGGCCTTTCTTCTTAACTCAAGTGTTTTTTCAGCTAGTCTGAGACTTGAGGCCAGGCCGTTATATTCTGCTATTGCCTGTATCGCCTGGCGATAATTCTTTTCAACAAGAAGAGACAAATCCTGCCGTGCCTGATTGCGCAGAGCTTTAACCTTGCTGACAAGGCTTTTGGCTGCCTGGCGTTTTCCACTTCTCCCGGAGCGATCAACCAGCGGGACGCTTATCGCAAGCCCGACAAACCAGTCAGGTTTCAGTTCAGATGCCAGATTATCTTCCTCGTAGAGGCTGTAATTTCCGAGCAATGCAAGCTCCGGATAGTATTTTCCTGTTTCTGCATTGACGATCCCGGTTGCGATATCCTCTTTTGCATCAAGTATTACAAGTCCCGGGTATCCGGCAAGGGTTTTTTGTACAAAACCTTCAAGTGGAGGGAGCTGCGGATTGACAAAGAGAGGACTGATCGGGGTAACCGGTAGCGTCTCTTGAAGTAAACTGTTTAGAGCTGCCCGGGTGATAAGAAGATCATTTTCTGCTTTTTCACGCTCAACAAGAGCCTTATCATAGGATGCTTCTGCTTGAAGTCGTTCTACTTCGGCAATCTGCCCGTTGTCGACCAGCAGTTGTGCATGTTTCAGGTGGATTGTTAAACTCTCCACTACTTCTGTTCGTGTATCAAGGAGCTGTTGAACCAGCACAACCGCAAAATAGCGGGCACACAGGGTTTCAAACTGTTCATATACTTTTAATGCTCGTTGTTGTCTGGCTTCTGCAAGGGATGCCTCGGCAATATCCTGAGCAGCTGTTATTCTGCCACCTGTATAAAGCGGCCACAGAAGACTTAGCGAGCTGCTCTTGATTTCCCGGTCGCTGAGAGTTGATGTAAGACCATGTTCGATGGCTTCTGCTGAAAACCCGATATTTTGCATAAGAAATCCCAGCTGTGCACCAATCAAATCACCTGCCGGCATACTTCCAAGAATATCCTGGGGACTGAGTTGAATAGCATCGTCCAGATAGAGAAAGCCGCCATTAAGATTTATCTGAGGAAAATACAAATCTCCATAGGCTTGTTGTTGAAATTCCGCATGGTGAATATTTTCCTGTTCAGCCAGCAGAACATTGCTCTTTTCCAACACAGTTTGCCAGGCAGTACTGAAATCAAAATCGGCGGCTGTACTTATTGGCGGGTGAATAGAAGAAGTGATCAGGACAAAGAAGACAATAATGCAAGATTTTCGTTGATGAGTTGATGCGGACATTGAATTTCCTGCTTAAAAATAATCTAATAGTGTCGACGCGATAGGGGCTGTGTTACTGTGCACGCACTATACGTTTACCAAAACTACAAGTCAAGACAGAAGGGAAACTGGGGGCGCAAGGAACGATCAACTTTAACAGATCATCAGATTCTTATCGTGCTATGATGTCTGTCAATGCGTTTTCCAATGAGGTGTATTTAAAATCGTAACCATGTTTTTGTAATTTCTTGGGAAAAGCTCTTATGCTGGTTAGTAAAAGTTCTTTAGCCATTTCACCGAAAATTATGTTTGCGACAAAAGCCGGTAAAGGAAAAATTATTGGCCGATTCAATGCTTTTCCCAACGTTTTAGTGAAGACATAATTAGTTACAGGGGTTGGTGCAACCACATTGATTGCTCCAGACAGTGTGTCAGTTTTTATGATATGGTTTACTGCTCCAACAACATCGTCAATAGTGACCCAACTGATATATTGTTTCCCATCTCCTATGATACCACCAAAACCAATTTTGAAGGGAAATAACATTTTCTGCAATGCACCACCCTTAGAGCTTAGAACCATTCCAAGCCTGATATTGGCAACTCTGATTCCTGCCTGTGGTAATTTAGATGTTGCGTTTTCCCATTGAGCACAAACATCACTGAGAAACCCCGTACCTTTGTTACTATTTTCAGATAATTCTTCGTTTCCCCGATTACCATAAAACCCTATCGCAGAGCTGGACAAAAAAAGTTTAGGTTTATAGGATGTATTTGAAAAATGTTCTGATAATAATTTTGTACCGTTAACTCTGCTGTTTTTTATTCGTTCTTTTTTTTGTTGGCTCCATCGACCTTCAGCTATGCTCTCTCCGGCAAAATGGATCACAACATCAATTTCTTGATGTTCGCCTAAATCAATTATTCCATTTTCAATATCCCAACATGCTGTTTTCCCAGGTTTTACTCCTCTTTTTAGAGGGACAACCTGATGTCCTTGTTTTGATATTGATTTTTCAACTTCCTGACCAATTAAGCCTGATGCACCAGAAACTAAAACTTTCATAATTTCACCCTCAAAATACCTAGATGGTTAAGGAGCCCAATATCCCGTACTACAGGAAACAAGCGAAATTACCGCCCCATATGAAACGAATATAATGGTTCTAATTTAACTGAAAACTTGGCCTGGCAACTGCGTTGCTTGTTTTCCTTATGTTGCAAGTTAAATTATGCTGTGAGTTCTCACCTTATACTTCCCCTCCTGATTGTTTTTATCTGGATTTACTTCTCACTTTTCTTTGTATTTAATTCATATTATTCCAGCTGTTGTTTTTCGAGCCAAAGTCAGTACGCCGTGCACAGGCACTACTTCTGTTTGTCAGGATGGGTATTGACTCGCCATGCAGTACCGGTTTATGGTCCAAATTACGATATTTATCCATGAATCTGTAGTGCCTGTTGTTAAATCCTACCTAATCCACTATATATTTGGATAAAAATTCAACTTGTGAGCGTTGGCTGACGAAGCTCGGGAATTGCTGTTACTTCGCCAATATCGTCCAAGTATAGAGCGCATCAGTGGTTGTTAAATATCCTTCTGGTGTCGGCGCAAGATATTGCCCATAAGCCTCATTGATAATTTGCACCACATCACCATATCGAATCTGCGGACCAGATGCTGGCACCACCCGTTTAATTATCCAATTAGTCTTCGCTTCATACCCTTTTGTTATCCAATAATACAGTTCATGCTTATTGCCAAAGGCGCCTAGGTACACATAATCAGCCCATGAACCACCAAATTTTTCGACTGTTTTAATCTTTACATTGTGCCCCGTTTCAAGCGATTCTTTACCGCTATCTAATTGAAGCGTCTGTCCAATACTGGCAATAGTCGGATAATAATAACTCTCATTCCAGACATGAGGTGCTTTTCCAAAATAGCGTCCATCTTCAGCTTTAAGTCGGAACGTTCCTGTTTTTGCAATACCCTTGGGTTCACCCTCTTTTAGAACATCATCGGTATGTTCTTTCATATAAACTTCCCAAGCAGTTGTTAACACTGCTCGTCTATCAGCATCATCAACCAACTCATAGAGTGGCACCATGCCTTTGTCTGCAATATCTGAAATCGACATAAAATCAGGCACACTTGCTGCCCATGCACTGTAGCTTGCCGCAGGTTCCCCAGTACCATCTTGAACATTGGCGGCTTTGGCGGGATCGCCACCTTTTACAATAATCCGTTTATTTCTACTGACTATCTCAACGTCATCTTCAGCTACCGTTCCCGCCGATGCTGAACCTTTGACGATTTCAAGATAAGAGGCATCCACAGTCGCCTGCAAATTGAATGTTTCTGTAACCTTGGAACGATCGGCAAAACTACTGAACCCTATCCGGCCACCAATATAAATTGATTTAAGATAATGCGTGCCGTATTTATCAAATAAAACATTAGGCTCCAATGCCATTAGATCCTGTGCCACTTCTTTTTTTAATGGCGCATCATCAAGAACGGTAAGGCGATAGTAGGTTTGTGCAATATTTGCTGTAGCAAAACTATGTGCACGATTGGTCAATATCGATTTACTGAATGTTGAGGTGATCTCACCAGAAAAACCATCGTATACACCAGAGACTGAAGCTTTAGCAAAAAACTCTTCGAAAAATTCTGTTTTGTTTTCACCACTAGAAAAACGACCTTCCCACTTCGGTGCGGATTGAATATCGACAAATTGTTCACCGTTCAAATCGAACAGAGCAAAAGTACAACTATCTGGATCAGCATAGTTCTGATACCCTTTATAGCCCTTCCCTAGAAATTCATTAATCCCTTTGGTAACTTGTTCTACATGGACATAATCATACGTTTTCATTTCTTATATCTCCTGTAATTTTCTTTTGTTACACTGTACTCTTAATGCTCTGCTTATACACCCACCCATCGTAAGAGATCATGACTGTTAATAGTTTACAACCATTGAAGGTTGTCTGTCGAACTCTACTGGCAAGTAAATGCAGCAACTACGGGATTCGATTTTTTGCTGTGCCGGAGTTGGTACCGGAGACAGTGTTATTGCTGGGCAGACAGCAAAAGGGTATTGCATCTTTTTTTGATTCTGCGCAGCAGATAGGCAGGGAATTGCATGAGATGGAGTTTTTGGATGCTTTTCAAACAGAGATCAGTACCGCTATGCCCCGGAAACACGAAAGCGACATCGTTTGGTTTTGCGCGGCATTTTGGAGCTTTTCCCCTACCGGCTCAAGATACTTTGAAGATTAAAGGTGTAGAGCAATCCTCACTTTACAAACATTACGAATGATTTTAGCTGTTGCTATTCCAATAATAAAAAGTTCGAGACCCTTTGACATAACAATGGAAGTCATACCTGGCCCGTTCAACCTTTACAGAATTCCTGTTGGCCAAGAATCAGAGTCACAGCTTCTAAGAGATCTTCAGCTTTGAAATCCGGCTGAATCGTCTGCTGTGGGCCAATATATTGTTCATCTCCTCTTCCATAGCCCGTTCTGACAAGAATCGATCTTGCTCCACAATTCGCAGCTGTCTTAATATCTGACCACCTGTCTCCAATCATATAGGAACGTTTTGGGTCAAGCCCCATCTCCTCTGATGCTTTCAGCACGAGACCGGGTTTAGGTTTACGGCAGTTACACACAGCACGGAAATGTTCTTCCTTGGCTTCCGGGTGATGTGGACAGTAATAAATTCCATCCACATGAGCCCCCGCTTCGGCAAGCTGCCTATTCATCTTTTCATGAACAGCTGTCAGAAGTTCTTCGGGGAAATACCCTCTTGCAAGACCGGACTGATTACTTATAACTACAACAGGGATATCGGCATCATTCAATTTTTTTATAGCTTCCGCTGCCCCGGGAAGGAGCTGAAACCGACAAGTGTGATTAATATAGCCCATCTGCTCATTGATGGTCCCGTCACGATCAAGAAACACTGCCGGCTCACCACTGTTGCTATCCTGTTTTATATCGCTCATAATTTTATTTAGGAATTTCCAATTGGATTTGTTGGTAGCATTTTGACAAGTTTCTCATAAACATCCATGGAAGTGATTGTTTCAAGACACTTTAAATGTCCCTTTGGACAGTGCGTTTGCATGCATGGGCTGCATTCCATTTCACGTCTTATAATTTCTGCTTTCTGGAAATAAGGCCCGGTTGCAATATGGTCGGTTGAACCAAAAATCGCTATACTTGGAACATTAAGGCCTGCTGCGACATGCATAAGTCCTGAATCATTTGTGACAAAGGCATCACAACATTTAATAAGGGCCATGGCCTGTTGTAAATCAGTTTTCCCTGTCATATCCTGAACATGATAGGGGGTTCGAACAGAAAATTCTTTAATCGCCTGAGCAGTTTCAGTATCGGCATCGGTTCCAAATACCATAATGGCACAACCTGTCTCTCCATAATTATTGGAGATAATAGCTGCCAGCTGTGCAAATTTTTCTACAGGCCACCGTTTGGCGGGACCAAAAGCAGCGCCTGGATTAAAACCAATCACAGGAATTGAAGCATCAGCTGTTTCCAATGTTTTCAATTTTGCAAGGGATGGCAGTTCCTTACCCTGCTGCAGATCTTCATTCGAGAATGGACTTTGAAATTTAAAACCTTTCACAACCCCTTGTGCCCACAGCAAAAGATCTTCTGGAAGAGGCAAGCGAAGATGATCAGGACCTGGAGTGAGGCCAAGGCCTCTCAACATGTCCTGATAATAGTGAACCTGATGTTTTTTTCTTGTCTCATCACTGATATTTACGCCATGACTAAGCAGTACCCCCCTGCCATCACGTTTATATCCTGCTCGTATGGGAATAGCCGCCATCTTCGCAATAATAGCTGCTTCAATAGCATTTTGCAGAAGAATTGCAGCATCAAATTTTTCTTTCTTTAATGCTTTGGCAAGATTTATCGGGCCTTTCACTTTTCCCTGGTAAAGCGTTTTTTTGTCATAAACAAAAATTTTATCCACATCGGGGCTAAGACTAAAAATATCAGCAACCCATGGTACTGCAAGCATGGTTATTTCGGCTTCGGGAAAGTTCTTTCTGATAGTGTGTACTGCAGGAGTGGTCATAACTGCATCACCAATCCAATTAGTCGCACGAACCAGAATTTTTTTGGGATTCAACTCTTTTATAGTCTTGGGAGACATAGCAAACAACCCTCTACAGCTATAGGCAGGATGCCTTCATTATTCAGCAACGAGTTCGTCCAGTTGCTGCTGAGCAAACTTTATTTCCGGGTCAAGAGAAAGAGCCAGAGAAAAAAAGTGTACAGCCTCCTCGTCATTACCAAGTCTGCGATGATTAACACCAAGATTGGCATAATCCATTGCAGACGAGGGATTAAGCTCTACTGCACGTTCAAAGCACTGAACAGCCTTGGCATACTCACCCTTCTTAAAAAAACATACTCCCTTCATATTATAAATATCCGGACGTTCTTCATCTGCCTGCAAACCTTTTTCAAGGACTAACAGGGCATCATCGTACTGCTCAAGATCTTTGTAACTATTTCCCATGTAGGAATATATATATGGCAGATCTTCCTGCTCAGGGTTGAGCTGCAGGGCTTGTTCAAAATGGATAAGTGCCCGGTTGGCATATCCCAGGTTATATAAATTACGCCCACGATAGAAAGCGAGATAATAAGCATCTGGTATCAACCCTTCAAGTCTTGCAAGCTTTTCTTCAAGAAGTGACGGATCCTTTTCTCTTTCGACCAGAAGTTTAGAAGCAAACAACCCCACATCATGAATCATTGACCGTTCACGAAAATGCGCTCCTGGAACTATTGTATAGATTGCCGGGATTTGTAATTCAGGATGCGTAACATCCAGCATAAAAGTATCCATTCCACGCTCTTTAAGAGCCTCTACGCAGTTTTCAACTTCCACACGAATATTAGCATCGCCAATATTTTCTATATCCTGCATCTTTATGCTGAGACCACTTTCAACAACATGGTCAACCTCATCCATCAATAAAGGTTTAGGAAGCCCGGAGGCTACATAATTAGAGCCACTGTTGAAATCCCCTGCCAGCTGAGCAACTTCTGTTACAGCACGTATTAATGCTTTTTCCGGATCAGGAGTGGTTCCTGCGGTATATACAATTTCACTTTTCTCTGGAAAAGTTGAACGATCAATGGCCAGTGCTGCTATGGTACAAATACCAGTATCAAGACTAAAATCATTCAAATAAAGATCAATCCCATTCTCTTTAAATATTGAGAGGAGTTTTCTGGAAACCGGATCACTGACACTGGAATGGTCGATAAGTGGTGTTTTCATTTTATCATGACTAACAAGTGCGCAGACATGACGCTCAACAATCTCGCAAATACCCTGTAATGCGGCTTCTTCATAGGAGTTACCGGCAGATGGGCCATTAAATTCATTAATGGCAAAAAACCAGGAAAAAGGCATCAGAACATCTTTATTATCGGTAAGCCTGGTGGCCCATGTCCATTGCATGGGAATGCCGCGTAAAACATCTTCTATAAATTCGATATCATGATTTTCATCGTGAACTGATTGTAAAAGATATTTTTGATCAAGTACCGGATAGCCCTGATCGCGCATCTCCAGGTAATCACCAACCAGAAAATTATCTGGGTTGTTTTTAAAGGTAAAAAAAGAAAAACGTTCTCCAAGCTCCATACAGGCTGAAGCCTGTGCCTGTATGGCAGAGGCCCCCTTGCCCATCTGTTTTTTGGTTCCCGTCATGGCTTTTGCATCTTCGCCGCAAACAGAAAAATAAACAGGGATACCAAGGCGCCCGTTATCAATACGTTTCACTTCTTTTAAAATATCAAGATCCAGATTTTCAATTTTTTCTTTAAATCTGGCCACTGTTTCATCGGGACTTATGGCTTTGTCCTGATCTGTTGTATATGTCTTCATACAGTCCTGAAGACGAATCGTTCTCTTTTTCATCAAATATAGCCTGTTTTATTGTATTAATGTGTGTGTGCGTAGAACATGACGCCTTGCGGGCAGAAGGTATTCGGCATTCGGGAACCGACAGAGGAACAATTTCCACATACGATTTTATTTTCAGATACATAACATAAAGAATGGCTCCAATAAAAATCTCCAAGGATGCACACTATACAGAGATTGAATGGCTTTTGCAAAGACAGGAACCAGGGAACAGATTAAGCTTTTAAGTAAGAAGACAAACGTTCCTCCCAGGATCCCTGGCCGAAATCAAATTCAATCTTTCTTGCTAAATCATTTTCAATGGTCAGTTTCAACAACAAACGAAAATCAGGGATAAGAGAACCCGCCCTTTCAGACCATTCGATTACCGTTAGCCCGGAAAGATAAAAGAATTCCTCAAAACCAAGATCTTCAACCTCCGTTTCATCAGACAAACGATAAAAATCCATATGATACAAAGGCATTCTTCCTGGATATTCCTGCAGGATTGAAAAAGTTGGACTGGTTACATAGCAGGAATCAGGAACTTCCAGGCCTTTGGCTACCTCCTGAGTCAATGTAGTCTTGCCTGCGCCAAGATCCCCACTCAAACAGATCACATCTCCCGGCAGAGCAAGGTATGCAAGATAGCGGCCAAATGAACTGGTTTCTTCCAGATTTTCAAGTATTATGGTGGCGGCTGTTTTCAACGATCCCGATCCTGTGAAAGAGTAAAAATTATAGAAGTTCCCATTCCTGGTCTCGAGTTTATTTCCATCTTTCCATGAAGGAGTTTCACACGTTCGGCAATTGCCTGTAGCCCAATCCCTCTTGTTTTACCCGTGGATCTTGAGACAGCATCCACATCAAAGCCCTTGCCATTATCATGAACGGCAAGGACAACATCACGCCCGGTTTCCCTGGCTCGTACCTGGACATCTTTAGCATCCGCATGTTTTATTACATTGTTTAGAGATTCCTGGAGCAGACGATAAAGATGCCTCTGTTCTTCAACCGCAAAGAAATGTCCAATAGGTTCCATATTAATATCCAGGTCAATATCAGTGTGTCCGAGAAACCCGGATATAAGGTTTTGAAATGCTGCATCTACCCCTAAATCATCAACAGCCATTGGCCAAAGTTCCCTGGAGAGATTCCGCACAAATTCAATCAGCATATTTACGTATTGGCGAAGCTCCCGAAGTCCTTCAGCAATTTCTTCTTTTTGAATTTCTTCACCACCGTACAGTTTGTTCTCCATTGCGTGTAATTGCAATTTCAATGCGGCAAGAGATTGGTTAAACTCGTCGTGAAGTTCCATGGCTATGCGACGGCGCTCGTCATCTTGTGCAGTGATAAGCATGGCAGAAAGATCACTGAGTCGCTCTTCTGAAAGCCGAAGCTGTTCCTCATCTTTTTTTCGTTGGCTTATGTCACGGATAACTGAGCCGACTATTCGTTTTCCACTGGTGAGATCGATACAAAAAAGATTCATCTCCATATCAAGATATTCCTGATTCTTTTTTCGTATCTTTACTTCTCTGGTCGGTATCGGATTATTGCTCGAAAGAAGTTCTGTAATTTCTTTTTTGATTATGGCGCGATGAGTTGGATGAAGCATGACAACAAGAGGTTTATCTTTTAATTCATGATCATTGTATCCCAGTAGGCTTTCCACTGCAGGGTTTGCGTAAAGGTTATTTCCTGCAGCATCAAAAAGAATAATAATATCCTGAGAAGCTTGTGTAAATTTCCTGAAACGCTCTTCACTTTCTCTCAGCGATGCTTCAAGTTTTTTTCTCCGTTGAACATCTTGCTCCAACTCTTCATTAACACTCCAGAGTTTTTGATTTATACGTTCAAGATTACGATTTTTTTCTGCCAGTTCTTCAGTAAGAGCAACATTTTCCTTTTTTAATTGATAATGATCTCTTGCCCGGTCTATTACGCGGCTTAATTCTCTGGTACTCCATGGCTTAAGAATATATTGATAAATCCTGCCAAGGTTAATGGCATCCATAATATATTCGACCTGGCTGTGAGCAGTCAGCAACACCCTGATGGGATCGGGGTCAATATCATAGATTTTACTCAGCATCTCTATTCCGCTGATACCCGGCATTCGCTGATCTGAAATAACAAGACCTATATCGTCTGTTTCCTTAAAACATTCCAGGCCTTCTTCACCCGACAGAGCAGTGAGAACTTCATATTTATCCTCAAAAATCATCCTGAAATTAAGAATATTTATTTCTTCATCATCAACAAATAATATTTTAAATGGCTTCATATTCGTTCCCATTCCTAATTTGCAGGAGTGGCTGTGTCTTTACTCCACCATGTCATAAGATACTGATAGTGATTATAATACAGTGGCAGAGTTTCTGGTTGATTGAATTTATTATGGAATGCCAGGCGATGAACATTTAAATACCAATTGGGTACGACATAATATCCGTACCAGAGAATACGATCAAGTGCCTTGCATGCCGCCGTGAGTTCCTCTTGAGTTTTTGCATAAATAATCTTTTCAACCATTGCATCAACAACCGGGTCTTTTATGCCGGCAAGGTTTCTGGATCCTTTTCGGTCGGCAGACTCAGAATGCCAATAGTTTTTCTGTTCATTACCAGGCGAAAGGGATTGGCCATAGCTGTGAACAATCATATCGTAATCAAAATTTTGCACTCTATCGGTGTAGAGTGCCGGATCAATTGTGCGATAATCAACTTTTATCCCAAGCTTTTTTAAGTTGCTGACATAGGGAGCCATAACACGTTCAAAGGATGGTGACACAAGTAAGATTTCAAATTGAAAAAGTTTCCCTTCACTGTTCTGGAGAACACCATTTTTGATTGTCCAGCCCGCCTCCTGAAGAAGTTTTCGTGCCTGTCGAAGGTTTGCCCTCACACCTCCCTTACCGCTGGAGTCGGGAGGAGCAAGAGGAGTAGTAAATATTTCACTTGGAAGCCTGTTACGGAAAGGTTCGAGGTAAGAAAGTTCAAGTCCTTCGGGAGTACCGGTGGCTGCAAGATATGAATTATTAAAATAGGAACTGCTTCTGGTGTATTGATTATAAAAAAGCGATTTATTCACCCACTGAAAATCAAATGCCAGACCCAGTGCTTTACGAACACGCAAATCCTGAAAAATTGACCTCCGAGTATTCATTAGAAAGCCCTGCATTCCTGCATTATTTTTATGAGGATATTGTTTTTTAATAAGTGATCCATCCTCAAAGCGCTTCCCCGCCATGTCTCTTGCCCACTGTTTAGCAATGTTCACCATCATAAAATCAAATTCACCAGCTTTAAAAGCTTCAACAGCCACTATTTGATCCTTGTAATAATTGACCCCTATTGAATCAAAGTTATACATGCCCTTGCGAACTGGATGATCTTTAGCCCAATATTCAGGGTTTCTGGTGTAGAAAATGGATTTCCCCTGATTAATCGCACTCACAATATATGGCCCGGAGCCGATGGGTGTAATCATTTTATTTCCATTTTCTGTAAATGAATGCTCTTTGTAAAAATTCATTGAGAGGACAGGAATTTGAGTTGCAATCATGTGCAATTCCCTGTTTGCACGACTGAATTTAAACTGAATCCGATGCGTATCCAGGACTTTCGCCTCTTTAATATCCTGATAATAAAAAGGATAAAAAGGATGAACCTTATCACTTTTAAAGATGTTTAAAGAGAATTCTACGTCTTCTGGGGTAACAGGACTGCCATCGGAAAACCTGGCTTTTTCATTGATGGTAAAAGTCATGGAGAGCTTATCAGAAGCAAGCTCTATATCACTTGCAATCAATCCATACACAGCAAAAGGTTCATCGAGACTGCCAACTGCCAATGGCTCAAAAACAAACATCTCAATCCCAAATGGTGCTGTCCCCTTTAAAGTGAAGGGATTCATCTTATCAAAACTTCCATTTTCATGGAGTACCAGTTTTCCGCCTTTTTTAGCTTGATCCGATACATACTCAAACTGTTTAAAGTCTGCTTTATATTTAAGATTCCCATCGATGGAAATACCGTGGGCCGCCCATAGCCAGGATGGATATCCCATAAAACAACAGATGCTTATTAATAACAAAATGCAGGATCTCATGTAATCATTCTCCAACAGCTAATTATGTGAAGGTATGAATAAAGATACTACCAAGGGTATCTTCACACAGATTATTTCTGGCAAGAGTATCATTTTTAAGGTAATATGTCATATTTTCCTGCCAAATTTATTTAATTCGGACATAATTATATTTTTTTACAAAGGAGTTACGATTATGGGACTAAGCATTACCCAAAAAATATTCAACAGTCACCTGAGGGACACCCCAACCCCTGATAACATGGTGCTTGACCTTGATGTTGTGCTCTGTCATGAAATCACAACTCCTATTGCCATCATGGATTTGGTGGAAAAAGGAATGGATCGGGTCTTTGATCCCAGTAAAATTAAAGCTGTTATCGACCATGTTACCCCAGCCAAGGACTCAAAAACAGCAGCGCAGGGAAAAATCATGCGTGACTGGGCCAAACGAAACAACATCAACGATTTTTTTGATGTTGGAAGTAATGGGGTCTGCCATGCTCTTTTCCCTGAGAAAGGCTTTATTCGTCCCGGTTACACTGTCATCATGGGAGACTCTCACACGTGTACCCATGGAGCTTTTGGTGCTTTTGCAGCTGGTGTTGGAACCACCGACCTCGAAGTTGGAATTTTAAAAGGTGTCTGCACATTTCGAGCCCCTGTTTCAATGAAAATTGAGATTAAAGGTTCATTACAAACCGGTGTTTCAGCGAAGGACGTTATCCTTGCAATTATTAAAAACCTTACCGTGAACGGTGCCACTGACAGAATCATTGAATTTGTAGGCCCCCTTGTTGATTCCATGAATATGTCTTCCCGCATGACACTTTGCAACATGGCTGTTGAAGCTGGTGCTACAAGTGGTTTGTGTCTTCCCGATCGGGTGACAGCAGAATACCTCTGGCCATTTATAAAAGATGAATATACAACTATCGACGCAGCTGTTGAAGATTTTAAAAAATGGCATTCAGACTCTGATGCAGAGTATGTTGAAGTAATCGAGTTTGATGTTTCTGATCTGCCCCCTCAGGTTACCTATGGCTATAAACCAGATCATGTTAAAGATATACCTGAGATGGAAGGTACACCTGTTGATCAGATATATATCGGCTCCTGCACAAATGGTCGTATCGAAGACTTGCGCGAATCTGCCAATATTCTTAAAGGGAAAAAACTTGCTTCCGGTGTTCGCGGTATTGTCACTCCAGCAACTCCAGGTATTTACTCTCAAGCCCTGGATGAAGGAATCATTAAAATATTTATGGATGCAGGCTTTTGTGTATTAAATCCAACCTGTGGAGCATGTCTTGGAATGAGCTCGGGGGTGCTTGCAGAAAATGAAGTGTGTGCATCAACTACAAATAGAAATTTTAATGGAAGAATGGGAAAAGGCGGCATGGTGCATCTTATGAGCCCGGCTTCTGCTGCTGCTGCAGCTATTACCGGCACCATCAGTGACCCTAGAAAATTTCTCGTTTAATCAAGAGGTAGACTACATGAAAACTTTTGGAGGACCTGCGGTCCTGCTTGATAGAAGTGATATAAACACCGATGAGATAATCCCTGCAAAGTATCTTACTGAAATCACTAAAATAGCTTTAAAACCTCATTTACTTGAGGATCTCCTGCTCGACGGCAAGCCATTTGACAGTCATTCTCAATATATGGAAGAGGCTAAGGTTGTGATCTCAAGAGCAAACTTTGGTTGCGGATCCTCACGAGAACACGCTGTCTGGGCATTTGAAGTAAATGACATTAATGTTGTTGTAGCAAGCAGTTTTGCACGAATTTTCAGGCAAAACATGTTCAATTGCGGAATCCTTGCCATGGAGCTAAGTGAAGAAGATATTAATACTATTTTTTCAATGTCCGGTGACATCACTCTTGCTGTTGATATGGAAAATGAAAAGGTTACTGTAATCTCAAGCGACAAAGAACAAGGGGATCTGGAATGCTCTTTTTCCCTTAATGCTTACGATAAGAGTCTTGTGAGTGCTGGCGGGTGGCTGGCTTATGCTGAAGCTAAATACTAACACCGATGATGTTGTTGAACTCCATAAACTGGTATTCTTTTCAGCACCCCCTTGAGAGAGAAAAAAAACAATCAAAATAAAAGATAAAAGAGCCATGATGGTTTCACATCATGGCTCTTTTATCTTTTATGATAATCTTGTCTCATTAATGCACTACAAGCCGATCTCCTGTAGCTTTTCTATCATTTCCTGTTGTTCATCACTAAGGTCTTTAGGGATATCTACAGCAACCTTAACAAACAGATCTCCTCGGCCATTATGAGAACCACTCGGCAGACCATGCCCCTTAAGTCTTAATTTAGCCTCACCTTGGATGCCAGCAGGAACATTAACCTTGAATTTCTTTCCATCCAAAGTCTCAACATCAACCTTGGCACCGAGACATGCTTTACTAAAGGGGATTTTTTGCTCAAAAATAAGATCAGCCCCATCTCTTGTGTAATTTTTGTGTGGAGTTATGTCAACTTTTAAAAAAAGATCACCTGGCAATCCTCCAGGAGGAGCCTGCCCCCCCTTCCCTTTTAAGCGTAATTTCTTACCAGCCTCAATCCCTTTAGGAATTCGAACAGTCACATTTTGTTGGCTTCCACCGTTCTTAAGAGCAATACTTTTTTCAGAACCGTTTAATACCTCCTCCAAGGTTACGGACAACTGATAGGTTCTATCCTGTCCCTTAACAGGTTGTTGACACCCGCCCCCATTACACCCACCACCAGCAGCATGACCAAAAACGGAACTGAAGGAATTCCTGTCACCTCCCCCCATACTTGATTGAAATCTTCCGGTAGAGCCGTTTCCTCCAAAGCCGAATTGACTAAAAATATCATCCATGTTGAAATTTCTAAAAATATCTTCCTGTGAATATCGTTTACCAAAGTCGGCAGAGCCATATGAATCATACTGCTGTTTTTTCACAGAATCAGAGAGAACAGCATATGCTTCACTGATTTTTTTAAACTTTTCCTCAGCAACTTTATCCCCTTTATTTGTATCAGGGTGATATTTTAAAGCAAGCTTACGGTATGCCTTTTTTATGTCCCTGGTTGAGGCTCCTTTCGCCACCCCCAGAAGTTCGTAATATTCCATCTATATCCCTCTTCCTTCACATCCTACATGCATTTTCTTCGTGTAATATTGTCAATTCCCAAATGAATGAGACTTTATACCGAATTGTATTTATTTATTTTAAACATAATGCCCTGCGGTCAGAAGTTATCAGTGACTGCCAACTTCTGACCACTGATGCAGGAAAGCATTCCCACAGAAAATTCAATTCTCCAATACACGAACAATAGGAACAGCAACAGCTGCAGTCAAGGGAGAGCTATTAAACTAAAGCAATGAGAATTACAAATAACAAATTGTTCTTTAGAAAAACCATTCCTGACAATCTCTTCAATACAAACAAAAGCTGTTTCAAAACGGCACATCGTCACCTGTTCCCTGACCATTACCAGCCGATCCCATGCTTGATTCATCTGGTAATGGCGGCTCTCCACCAAAACCTGTACTTAAACCATCTCCAGCTTTAGGTGTAAGGTTACGTATTACATTTGCTACAATTTCTGTTGTGTAACGGTCATTTCCGTTCTGGTCCTGCCATTTACGTGTTTGCAATCGCCCTTCAACGTACACCTTATTTCCTTTTGAATAATTATTGGCACAATTTTCTGCAGACTGTGCCCAAACAATAACACGATGCCACTCAGTTTCATCCTGCCAATTATCCTCTTTATCTTTCCATGAACGGCTTGTAGCAACGCTTAAAGTCGCAACAGCAATTCCTGACTGAGTATATTTTAATTCAGGGTCCTGTCCAAGATTTCCAACCAAAATCACTTTATTAATCATCTGTTTGTCTCCGGTAATTTACTATATTGTTGCTTCATTAGGTTTTTTTTAATACCATATTTCAATTTATTTAAGAAGAAAAACATCCTCCACGCATGTGCCTTTATCAGATATTTACTGTCCTGTCGAGCATGGCAGGAATACCACCTTTTTCTTCAGGAATATACCCCATAACATCCTGCCAGATCTCATCACTTTCCATGCAGAAATAAATACATGTTTGCGGGGCTGCACGCTGTTTCAACAGGGAATAGATGTACTGATAAAGAGTTACTCTTCTTGGACGAAAATAACGTTTTTTATTATCCAGGCCTTCAATAAATTCCTGGTAAAAAATTCGCGATCGGGGAAACCTTTCTGTCCCAATTGTTTTTAATGATGGCAGATAACGCAGTGCACCAAGGGATATCCAGACAATCTGTTCGGCAGGCACAGTCTGGTAAAGTTTAACGATGGTTTCCTTATACCCCTCTTCCCAGCCAGGATGGTCAATAATTGGATCAAAATGGAAGGCCAACTTATAGCCCCATTTAGCACATTGCGCTGCAGCCTGTAATCGTTCATCTAAGGTTGCTGTACGAATTTCCTCTTTTTCCATTATTGAAGTACTGTTTAATGACCAGGCCAGTACAGTTCTTCCATTATGTTTAAGATCTCTAAGATTCTCAATCACACCACTTTTAGTTTTTAATTCGAGCACTGCCTGTTTTTGTTCAGCCATGAACTCAACAAGTACAGGGCTGAGGCAGGTAAATTTATCCAAGGCCATTGAATCTGTGAATTCACCTGTCCCTATGCGAAAAAACCTTTCAGGTTCAGCTGTAAAAGCTGCCCTCATTTCACTTAGCAAGTCATCGGTATTTACAAAGAAAGTAAGCCATGCTTTGTTTAAATAGGCTTGGAGGATACAATATACGCAATCCATAGGGCAGCCCATACCAATATTAAGTACCTGATAATCACAGCATCGATATTCTTTTGTTCCCGGGCAGGGTTTAAAGAAATGTCCACGGTTTTTACACAACAAAAGATGATGTTTTCCCTGAACAAGATTCCGAGGATATTCACCAGGTATGCCCAATGGATCGGATCTATCTGGAATCACGGTATATGGAAGATTAGCTCTTTTAAGTATCTCCCTGGTATAATCAAAATCCACACATGATTCTTCAACATGGATTTCATTTACGTAAAGAGAAGGATCTTTCCATGATTTTTGTGGTGTCATTGGTCTGCCTGTTAACATAATTCTCAAGAAACTGGTTCAGGACTCTCAGGGACGCTAGTCAAAGGGCGTTGCAAATCATTGTGTAGAGAATTTTCTGCCCACAGAGCAATCTCAAGATAGGAGCGGCCGACAAGAATCTTATCATATTTCAGGCAGCCAGTTCCATAAACAAGACATTTTTTATGTAATTCTTCAAGAGTCCATCTTGCCTGTTCTTTAGAAAGTCGTACCTTTTGCAAAAGATCCAGAATAGCAGAAATTCGTAACTTGTCCATACCGATTCTAAACTGAAAAGAAACCTGATCTTCACGACCGCCCTCTTTGACAGTAAGTGGATTTTTAATTAACAAAAATGGAAAACGACTACTTGCTCTCAACCATAAGTCATAGTCCTCACAACAACGTAACTCTTCATTAAAAAGTCCTATTTCATCAAAAAGTTGACGATTAACCATGACTGTAGACATACCAACAGCACAGAGCCGTAGACAATGTTTGAAGATATCGCCATCACCTGGTTGGTGAATCTTTTTCTGATTCAAGTGCTGACCACGACGTAACCAGCGTTCTTTTGTATGGGAGATCATGTACTCGGGCCTGGAACTTAGAGACTGGTATTGAAGTTCCAGTTTTTTCTTTTGCCAGTGGTCATCTGAGTCGAGAAAAGCAAGATAGGTATATTGAGCCTCGGAAATACCATAATTTCTTGCAGCAGCAGGTCCTTTATTTTTCTGATATAGATATTTAACAGGAATCCTGCTTTCTTCTGCGAAGCTCTGTACGCATTTACGAGTATTGTCTTCTGAGCCGTCATCAACCACAATAATTTCATCACAGCTTTTCGTTTGATGTGCAACAGAGTTTAGTGAACGCAAAAGAAAAGCTACTCGATTATAGGTCGGAATGATAACAGAAATTCCTGGCATCTTAGATTTTTCGCTTGTTATTTTTATAATTAGAAGAAGATTTATAAATCAAACTACTGTATATTATAAATATTGCAAATATGACATCAGCCACTCATCAACCCAGTGGCGCCTCTTCTATAAACATTCATCATGACCAGAGAAATACTTATAAATACGACAAGTTATGAAACACGAATAGCACTTGTTGAAAACGGACAACTTGCAGAATTTCACCTCCAACGCCCAACAGAAAAAGCCTTGGTGGGAAATATTTACCGTGGACGGGTGGTAAGAGTTCTCCCTGGCATGCAGGCTGCATTTGTCGATATTGGCCTTGAACGAACTGGTTTTCTCTATGTTGACGATGTCTATATCTCCAATGCTGATCTTGATGCAAGGATGCTGAAACGGCAACACCCCAACGGAAAATTCGATTTCCCATCTTCTCTTCCAGATACAGACATTAATCGCTCACCCGGTATGAGCATAGAGAATATTCTCTATGAAGGTCAGGCCATAACGATACAAGTTGCTAAGGATACCATTGGGACAAAAGGTGCGAGACTAACTTGTCATATCACCTTGCCTTGCAGGAATCTTGTTTTTATGCCGTTCACTGAACACATTGGTATATCGAGGAAAATCCAGGGCGAAGAGACACGAAAGGCCCTAAAAGAACGCATTGAAGCCCTACGTCCTGCGGGAGCGGGATTTATTGTCCGCACTGTTGCAGAAAATGCAACAGTGGAAGAACTTAAAGCAGATATGGAATTCCTCCTCCTGCTGTGGGATAAAATTCTGGACATTTCCAACAAAACACCCACCGCTCCTAGGCTGCTCCATGAAGATCTTGACATCACATTTCGATCAGTCCGCGATTACTTCACTGAAGACGTTCGCCACCTTGTCCTTGACGACCAGGAAACCTACGAGCAACTACTCAAATTTGTTCACACATTTGCACCGAAACTTCAACAACGTATTTCATATTACCAGGGAGAGTCCCCTCTTTTTGTGACCCACGGTATTGATGTCGAAATAAGCAGAGCCCTGGAAAAAAAAGTGTGGCTACGCTCTGGCGGATACATCATCATTGAAACCACTGAGGCCTTATCTGTTGTCGACGTAAATACTGGCCGATATGTGGGAAAAAATGATCTTGAGGAAACAATTTTCAAGACCAACATGGAAGCAGTCAAAGAAATCGCCTATCAGTTAAGATTACGAAATATTGGTGGTATCATCATTATTGATTTTATTGATATGGAAGAAGAAGAACACCGGGAAGAACTTTTCACATCTTTTAAAGAAGCAGTTAAAAAGGATAAGAGCCGAATAAACATCCTTAAACTCTCTGAGTTTGGTCTTGTCCAGATGACGCGGAAACGCAGCTGTGAAAATTTAAGTCAGATGATGTGTGAGCCTTGTCATTATTGTGCAGGTGAAGGTGTTCTCAAATCTCGCCGAACCATATGTTATGAGATATTCCGCAAAATTTCACGCAGAGCAAAGCGCCATAATAGTACAAATATTACCCTAACCGTTCATCCACGTATTGGTGACATGCTTCTTAAAGAAGAAGGACCAGCCACCAATGAACTGGAAAATGATATCGGAAAACGGTTAAGCATTGTTGTCAGCAACAAGTTGCATATCGAAAAATACCAGATTAACTGGGACGAATAATTCCTTTTAGGAACGGGAACGGAATAAGATATTCAATTTATTTCGTGTTCGTCCTTATTACAATACTCAGTGAAATACTATGACACGATTCAATAGCAGACGTAAAAAGAAAGGTGCATCGTTTCCTTTTTATCTTATAATCGTTCTCCTTCTTGCAGGAGCTGGCGGCTATGTTTTTTTAACCTTTTTTGAAGGTGAAAAGCCATTAATTGTTGGAAATGATCTTCCTGCTTATATTGGAAAAAAGACCAATGTAACACTCACCATAAGTGATGCCAGGAGTGGTCTCCGTTCAACGCAAATTGCAATTATCCAGAACGGAAAAGAAAAAAATCTTCTCACAAAAGATTTCCCAAGAAAACAAAAAGATGGTTCAGGCGGAACTGCCAAGGATGAGATTTCACTTGACATAGACACTAAAGCCCTGAAATTAAAAGAAGGTGAAGCTGTAATCCATGTAGTAGCTACTGATTATTCATTGCGTGGTTTCATGAAAGGAAATAGCACTGAATTATTCCATAAGGTCACTATAGATACCAAGCCACCTAAAGTTTCCATAATTCACAGTGAACGATATATTAAACCGGGTGGAGCAGGAATTGTTATTTACAGTGTAGATGACACTGTAAAACATGGTATTATGTTGAATAATAAATACCATCCCGGTTTTCCGTTGACCGACGGATCTGATTCAAAATATATTGCTTACATTGCCCTACCCTACTCTGCCGAAAAAATCTCACAGGCACATGTATTTGCAAAAGATATTTCAGGAAACCAAACCATTAAGCCCTTCGCTCCCATATTAAATAATCCCAAACATAAAAAAGATACAATTTATGTAGGAGATGGCTTTCTCTCAAAAAAAATTCCTGAATTTGAAGAATACTATCCCGAAATGGAAGGCGATATGCTCCAGAAATACCTCTACTCAAACCGTGTTATTCGGAAATCGAACAATCAGACAATACACGATCATTGTCTGAGCCCTGAGCAGAAACAACTCTGGGAGGGACGTTTTGTTCGTATGGCAGGAAGCGGAAAATCCGGTTTTGCCGATCATCGCACCTATTTTTACAAAGGGAAAGCCATCGACAAACAGGTGCATTTAGGGATGGACATTGCCTCAACCAGGCATGCGGAAGTCAAAGCTGCCGGTACAGGAAAAGTTGTTTTCAGCGATTATCTCGGGATTTATGGAAATATGGTGATGCTGGATCATGGTCAGGGAGTCTTCAGCCTCTACTCGCACTTAAGCCAGATTAATGTTTCCCTGGATGATATGCTCAAGAAAGGAGACGTTCTGGGTAATTCCGGTACCAGCGGAATGGCGGGAGGCGATCACCTGCATTTTTCCATGCTGGTTAACGGAATTTTTGTAGATCCTAAGGAATGGTGGGATCAACACTGGATAGATGTGACCATTGACGGGCCAATGGCTGATGCGAAGTTCTGATCTGCGGGGATTTTTAGTGGATTACTTACGAGCACCAGTGATAGACACTGTAAAAAAGCATTTTTATACAGTGTCTAACACTGGTATCGGCTCTAATCGTCCATCTCATAATCTGGCCCCCCACAAAGTTTACAGCGCAGTACGGGATCATCTTTGTCAAAAATATATTCCCAGTTTTTTGCTCTTATTTCTTCCTCACGTTCACGTCCACAGGTTATACAAACCCAGATATCACCGTCTTCTGTCTCAAATAGATGCATACTCTTATCTCCTCTATACAAATAGTTATATTTTCATGGATCGGAAATTCAAAATTTTCTGTGGGAATTTCCCCTATGTAAGTCATCAGTTGCTGACACCAAATACCTAATGCCGAAAGCTGAACACCTTCAGCCCACAGGGCATCGCGTTCATAATGTAAATCTTGAATACCTTACCTATCTCTTTTTCACAAGCTTTGCGGTGGAAAAGTAAGTTCTTTCTTGTGGCCTTTTATATTATTTTGTAAACTCTGGCCAAAAAAAGTTGATACTACTCTTCAGCCCACACATACAGATATCCATCATAGATAATGTCAAAACCCACCAGATTACCAAAACTGTTATATAGCTACCTGGCAACAGAAATGCTGGCACCCTTCTTTGCCAGTTTTCTTGTTATGAACAGTGTTTTTTTTCTGGTAAAACTCATCCCTTTCCTCAATGTTGTACTTGATCTTGAAATAAGTTTTGTAGATTTTGTTCGTCTCTTTCTGTATCTGTTTCCTAACTTGCTCCTCTACTCTATCCCCATGGCGGCAATGATGGGGGTCATCATTTCATTCACCAGGCTTTCTGCAGATACTGAAATTTCAGCCCTAAAAGCCAGTGGAATCAGTCTCTATCAAATGCTTCCTCCGGTTATCATCGTTTCTGCTGTCATAGCAATCCTTGCAGGATATTTTTCAGCCACCTTAATTCCAAAGTCTGAAATAGCAATGAAACAACTCATGTTTCAAGTGGCCAAAGAAAAAATTGACAAGGGTATTAAGGAACATCAATTCACAGAAGCGCTGGGAGATCTTGTGGTCTATGTTGAAGCCATAGATAAAGAGAGTGGGAAATGGACCAATGTATGGGTCTCCGACATGCGCGGCCAGACAAACCCAATCATAACAATGGCTCAGTTTGGCACAATGGAGGCGCAGATAGACAATATGCTGGTCACCATAACCCTTGAAAATGGCAGCCTTCACCGACCAGATGATTTCAGATCACAAATAATCAGTTTTAAAAAATATACGATTAATATTCCACTACAGCCTCCAACAGTACTTGATGGTGAAGATGTAACCCGTTTGGATGTTTCTTCACTCACCATGGCACAATTGCAGGAATCCATAAAAGATGTCGGACCTGATACCAGTAAAGGACGGGAAATGCTGGTGCAATACCATAAACGCATTGTCCTTCCTGTGGGATGCTTTATTTTAAGCCTCCTTGGGTTACCTCTCGGTTTGCAGGCAGGGCCAGGGAGAAGGGCAGCCGGGGTGCCACTCGGACTCGCCTTTTTTATTCTGTACTACATCCTTTTCACAATGGGTAAAAACTTTGCAGTGGATAATGGCTATCCTGTTGGCCTTGCTATGTGGTTACCAAACGGAATATTTTTTATTATCACTATTTACTTCATCAGGCAAACTGCCAACGAACATTCTATCATTCCTGATCTGATAAAAAATATTTTCACATCGATTATTGATAAATGGATTTCTCCAGGTTTGAGAAGGATGAAATATCGTTTCAAGAACCGCTGATGCTGTAACTGCTTACATGTGTTAACCCAACCTTGAAACTTTGAATTAACATTTCCTATAATTACAAGTGATTACCTCATGTCTGATTTGGAGCTTGGCACTACATTTGTCATTTCGCAGCTATAGTAGTTTTAACGATATTATCCTGGATGATGTTTCAATTTTAACAGTGAATCAGCAATTCCCGAAGCAAGCCTCATTGTAGATTAAAAAAGTGTATATAGGCCATGTGATTCAGCAATATACTGTTTTCAACAGAATTCGATCAAGTTGTCGATTCTGGACAATGAAAAAGGCTCCAAATTACATTTTTTGAGCGTAATGCTCCATTCGTCCCTTCCTGTTTTTTCAGAAAGGGAGCCATTGTTCTTTGAAAATTGAAAGATCACTCTCGTAGATCGATTGGCACCCAGCCCAGAAGAATCCGGTACAGGTGCGCCATGTTTTCGAAGATAAAGCCGTGGAACCAAAAACGGATCTTCTCCCAGAGAGACTTCTTTGTTTTCCATTCTTTCCATAATGCGTTGAATAAGGGACAGCATCGCTGTTGAATTTGGTCAACCAAAAAGGCCAGCATCATGAGCAGAACAAAGACTACGCTTAGATTCTTTTTCCCTAATCCGTAATTATGGCCAAAGCTATACCCCTGGTTCTTGAGCGTATTAAAGGTTTCATTCTCGATTTTCCAACGTGCACGACCTCCACGCATTATTTTCATGGCATTTTCTTTGGTGACGGTAAAATCAGTAACCCAACTGAACCTTTTTGTTTTACCGGTGACTGAATTTTCTTCTCTGTAGTCGATATAATTGACTCGTGTGTTCTGATTAGAGTTGTTTAACGGGACATCATTCATTATGCAAAAACAATGATGGATGTCTGGATTGTCTTTATCTGCAATCACAAACTCTGTCGTCTCTCCAGCTTCAGATGCTGTTGCTACATGTTGGAAAAGGTATTTATGTCCTTTGGGCTTGACTCCAAGAATATAATGAATCTTGTGTTCCTTGAGATCGTCAATATGGGGGGCATTTGAACTCAGCGCATCCTCGTTGACAATCAATGGTAAATGAGGATGCTCTCTGCGCAAATGAGAAAGAAAACGTTTTGCAGCATTACGCTCACAATCATTTTTGTTGTCGCCATCCTGTTGCATAATCATCTCAGGACAAAGAGGAAAAACTTCCTTATAATCAGGATGAACAATGGCTGCGCCAAGCATCTGAAGGTGATAAGTGACCTCTCCTGTGGCACGTCGAACCTTTTCCATGCAAGATTTGTTGTGTCGTGTCTTGGATGAAAAATACCCTGTTCCATCGAGATTTAAAAGGTAGCAGTCTTCCATAAAGATCATTTTCTCAAAAACTTTCCCTCGTTGTAATTGGCGAAAAGCGTCTTTAAAAAGAGGTCTGAGATCATTTGGGTCGACATCATCAAGAATGTCACGCATGGAGGTGTCACATGGTATTTTACTGATACCGTAAATACTCATGAGATTTTGAGGCCCCTTGCGCCGTCTCTCATCAAAGGCTAACAGGGAAGGATCTTTTAATGAAAAAACTGCAAAGCCAGACATTAACGCATCTGTCAGGGAGATTTCTACTTTTCCTTTACGGTGATCATCGATTTTGTCAAATCCTTTCCGTAAGGTGCCGAAGAGGGCATCAGCATTAAGATGCTTACGTAATTTGATCTTGTTAGCGTGATCAAGTGCTTTCTTTGCTTGCTTCATAAGTGATTTGATATACGACATGTGGCGCTCCCTGTAAGTGGTTAGTATTCCTACAGAAAAAATCGCCATTTTTCGGATGCTGTGTCAAGTTAAAACTTTACTTTTAAAATATTTTTTATATTATAAATTCAGCCAGTTACACACTTGCAACCCATTACTAACATGGGTTGCAAATGTTGTTAAAATTCACGAAAGTTTACGAAACCGAAATTAGGAATTGCTGCTATTGCTGCGATTCAGGATGGTTCGGGAACCGCTGATTCATGGATAACTCCTATCTTTAAATTTAGAACACCTTATGGAGTGTGTCAGACTGCGAATCAAGGATATTGATTTTGATCGTAAACATATTCACGTACTTGGGAAGGGCAACAAGTGGCGAAGGTCAAACCCTTGCATCATGCCGACCGGGAAGAAGGATTTGGCAATGCCTTTTCCCTTCAAAAAAAAAAGATCCATTGACCCCAGATCGAGAAAAGAACAACGCCATCATGTTATGGAAGCGGGCCTGCATTTTGCCGCAATTTCATTTTAATCCACGTTGCAAGGATGGCAGGTCTTTTATTAACTCACAACCATAATATCTAAATACTTTCTTCCCTTGCTTCCTCAATAGCCTTCTTCAAAGCGGCAATATGCACATAACCGGCAAAATGGACAGGACTTTTTCCGCTCACAGGGTCAAAACCACTGGGATCCGCAGAACAAAAATACTGTACCTGCCTGGGAAGCCTCGTCAGAACATCCTCAACCTCACAACCGATATATTCCTGTAAAGCATCCTGCGTAGCGCCGCAAGGGGCGCCTCGTACTACAGAAATATCCAGAATTCGATTCCGCTCAAGTGTTACTTTATATTCAGGAAGTCCAAACTTCTCTCCATAAATACCAAGCTTATCACTCTTCCCGAGCCCGCAACATGTGAATGGTGTAAATCCTCCACCTTTTTTTCCTGGAGAAACGACAGGGATTCCCTTTTGTTCACAAATAGTTATCAGATAGTGTGAAAGATCTGGATGCTTTAAGTAATTTAATACCAGATCTGCTGTAAAATCATCATCAATAAATTCTTCAGGGTCATCTATAAAATCTGGAAGAACATCATCAATCGATACTATTTCAGTGATCCTTATTGGGGATCCATGCTGTTGCACTCCTTCAATTTTCTGTTCTCCAGATCCCTGTTGTTGAAATACAAGTATCTCCATTGCCTGTTTCCCCATAATTAGTTATTATGCATAACAAAAAACATTCGACATACTATCAAATACAATTAGAATTTGTTTATACTGGCTATCGTACTTATCCAGCATTTCTTACATAGAGTCAGAGTTTGTCCGCCGGAACACCTTAACATACTCAGGAAGGTACGCTAATTCCTTTTTTAAAATAGTACTTTCCTGATTTATTTTGCCCTGGGAATCCCCATGAAGTTACCTAACGCTGCGGAAATGCGCAGACTCGACAAAAGTGCAATCGAAGAATACCATATTCCAGGAATTATTCTTATGGAAAATGCCGGTCTGGGAACTGTTCGAATGATGGAGCAGGAACTCGGCAATCCCGGAAACTCCTTTGCTCTCATCTTTATAGGGCCTGGTAACAATGGAGGTGATGGGCTGGTCATTGGCAGACACCTCCATCAAAGAGGCTGCAGGCCAATATTCATTTTTCTTGTTGATCCCGATAAGCTTACTTCCGATGCTGCGGCCAATATGGTCATTGTCCGTAAATTAAAGCTCCCCTACCACATCATAGATTCAAGCAATCGTGTACATACATTACCAGTTCTGTATAGGCAGTTTATCAATCAAGGACCATGTTATGCAATTGTTGATGCCATTTTCGGTACAGGGCTTCACAGGCCTGTAACAGAACATTTTGCAGAAAGTATACAGTTTATTAACTGCTCAGATTCTGTTCACAGTGTCCCTGTAATTGCTGTTGACATCCCATCTGGATTGAATTCAGACAATGGTAAAATCCTTGGGAACAGCGTTCGAGCCGATCATACAGCCACTTATGCTTGTCAAAAACCCGGGCATATCCTCCACAATGGTCCCGAGTTTTGCGGAAAAATCCATATCATAGATATTGGTATCCCTCCTGAGGTTTTGGATCATGCTCAAATTAATACTGTACTGCTCGACAAGGAAACAGCAAGCACCATCACTGCACCATTAAACCGTGTCGATAATGTTCACAAGGGCACTCATGGACACCTGGCTATTCTTGCCGGCTCCATAGGAAAAACCGGAGCAGCAATCCTTGCAGTAAAGGCTGCCTTAAGGACCGGAGCAGGACTTGTCAGTCTCTTCGCTCCAAATAACCTCAATGCAATATACGAAAGTCTGTTGATAGAGGCAATGACCATTCCCCTTCCTTCATCCGTGTCTTTCTTTAATAATAATGATTTAGCATTTATAGAAGAAAACCTGAAAGGAAAAAAGGCTCTTATTATAGGCCCTGGAATAGGTTCAGACCCGGCCACTTCAGAACTGGTATTGAGGCTATATGAAACCGTAAAAATTCCAATGGTTATAGATGCAGACGCACTAAATATCATAGCGGAAAATCGCTACAGTCTGCCATCTGCAGCAGGCCCGCGGATTTTCACTCCTCACCCCGGAGAGATGTCACGTCTCCTGGGATGCAGTGTCGAAGAACTTCAGGACAGTCGGATCCAAGGCACCGAGACAGCCTGTAATTTTTTCAGTAGAGATCGTAAAGACTGTATTATGATCCTAAAAGGCGCAGGAACGATAGTTACCTCATCAGGAGGAATTACCTATATCAACACCAGTGGTAACCCAGGTATGGCAACGGGCGGTATGGGAGATGTCCTCGCTGGTATTATCGGAGCGTTACTTTGTCAAGACTTAAGCCCTGAAGGGGCATCTGCAGCCGGAGTATATCTCCATGGAATGGCAGGTGACAAACTCTATGAGCAAAATGGTTTTGGATATACAGCGACAGAACTTGGAGATAAGATACCTTTTTGTCTTTCCAGTCTGCTGAAAAACAAATCCATTTAAAGCCTTTGCAAATCAGGCGGTAGTCACTTTCCCTTTATTTGCAAAATGGCATTTCTTAATTTCGATGGCAAGACCAGTTTCATCAAGATTAGCCGGGGGCCTGTGTCGTTCAAAATGGCCAGCAACCATGGCTTTTTGGAGGCAATGACTCGGATTTAAAATAAAACAGGTTCCTTTTTCTCGCAAAATACGCTCCATACCCTTATTACCATCGGCAGCTGAACCCGAAAGAAGAATTCCAGTCGCTCTGGTTTTCATAAGTGATGCCACCGATATCATAAGTGTATCTATTACATCTATATCTTTTTTTTTCTCTGCCTCTTTATCGTCCATCTGCAAGGTATAATGCCCTGAATATGGTGATACCTGCACATGTTCGTCTCCAGAAAACAGATAACAGCAACCACCCTCAAGGATTGTTCCGTTTTGGCCAAATATAACTTCAATGTCACAGATAGCATCAAGATACTTTACAAATGACTGAACATATTTGGGTCTATCAAGAATCACAATGCACAGTGCGCCACCCATTTCCGGATTCAGCTCAGGAATAATTTTCAGGAGATTCGAGTACCCTGAGTCCCCTGTACCGATAACAGTTATATAATTTATTCGCCTGTATCGTTTGTGCTTATACAAAAAAATCTCATCACCACAATTTCTGCACGTTACAACATCATTTCCAAGAGACAAATTCTCAACTACCTGTCGCGTTCCACATTCTTCACAAAAAAGTACTTCTTCATACTTATTCTGGAGTGCTCCTGTTTCAGCTCCCTGCTGCATTGGATTAATTGATTTAACTATAATTTTCGAAGCATTATAGATTGTTTTTAACACCAGTTTACTGTGCGCTGCCCCATCCATTCCTCTGAAGAAACTGTTTTTTGAAATAAAAGCTACTGCACCATATTTTAATGCATCGAAACATCGCGCTGTTCCTCGTTTGCTTAACGAGGAAAGCATAATAGTTGGCGTGGGCATATGAATCATCAGATGTTGCAAAGTGGTCATCCCATCCATGGTGGGCATTTCCATATCAAGCAAAATCACATCTGGCCTATTCTTTAAAATCATTTCTAAAGCCTGGATGCCATTCGTTGCTTCACCTATGATTTCGATGTCCTCTCTTTGAGAAAGCGTGCCTCGCAATACTTTGCGTAACACCCACGAATCATCAACAATAAGCAGTTTTATGGGTGATTCATCCTGGATACCTTGTCTCATATATCTTAAAAACTGTTTAAAATTTACGTTTGAATGGTGAATAAGAACAGAAAAAAACATTCTATTATTATAGCACCAAACACCGAGCCAAAGTCAACATTTCCCGGACAAAAAAAGATTATTTTCTGTATAGTTCGTGCCTGGCAATATATTCTCTCACTTTTTCTGGAATCAGCTTATTGACAGCTTTATTCCTGGCAATGAGTTTACGAATATTTGATGAGGAAACCGCAGGAAGCGAATGAACCGGGGTATAAATAAATTTATTATATTTGTTGTTATGCCAAGCTGTATCATTTTTAGTATATTCAAGCTGCTTAAAAAGTTCGTGGAGCTTTTTGTTTTTATTTCCGCTTCTGGTAAACACGATGAAATGACAGGTTTTAAGAACATCTCTATATTGTTTCCAAGATTGGATATCCATAAATGTATCCGCTCCGACAATAAAATAAAACTCAACTTCTCCCGCAGAATGTAATTGTAAATACTCAAGGGTATCAATTGTATAAGAAGGCTTTGGCAGGGATTGTTCGATACTGGATACGTGGAGGGCAGGATAGTCCCCGACGGCTGCGGTCAGCATGGCAAATCTGTGAGAAAATGGCGTTATTACTTTATGTTGCTTATGGGGTGGAACAGCTGCAGGGATCAGTACAACCTCGGAGAGACAGCAAAGTTTCCCTGCAGCCTCAGCCAGTTCGAGATGACCGCAATGAACAGGGTCAAAAGTACCACCTAGAAGGCCGATTTTACGAATCAAGTCCTGACCTGTCCCTGTCCGTAAACAATAAATTTCCTGGTGGTCAGTTCTTCAAGCCCCATTGGCCCGTAGGCGTGAAGCTTTGTGGTGCTAATCCCTATTTCCGTTCCAAGGCCCAGTTCACCACCATCATTAAATCTGGTTGAAGTGTTCACCATCACAGCAGACGCATCCACTTCATTTAAAAACCGCTGAACGTTAGTGTAATTTTCTGAGATTATTATTTCTGTGTGCTGAGATCCATATTTATCTATATATGAGCAGGCTTCATTCATATCCTCGACGACCTTGACACAGAGAATAAGATCAAGGAATTCTGTTCCCCAGTCACTGTCCATAGCGGGAGTGATATCAGGTACAATACTTATGGATTTTGCACATCCAAGCATCTTCACGCCATGGCGTTTTAATTCTTCTGCAAGTTCAGGAAGATACTCGTCTGCAATATCTTTGTGAATCAGAAGCCCTTCAAGAGCATTACAGACACCGGGTCTCTGTGCCTTTGAGTTAACAATTACAGGAGTAGCAAGACTAAGGTCAGCACCACTATCCACATAAATATGACAAACCCCTTTGTAATGTTTTAAAACTGGGATTCTTGAGGTTTCAGAGACAAAACGAATAAGCCCTTCTCCTCCACGTGGAATAATAAGATCAATATATTCTTCCTGACTGAGCATGATATTTACAGCAGCACGATCAGTCACAGGAATGACCTGAATGGCATCAGCTGCGATCCCCTCACTTTCAAGAACCTCTTGCAGAACAGAGGCCAAAGCCCGGTTTGAATCAATGGCTTCAGACCCACCACGCAAAATAATTGCATTCCCTGCCTTTAAACACAGTGCTGCAGCATCAACGGTTACATTAGGACGTGACTCATAAATCATCCCGATAACACCTAAAGGAATACGCATGCGACCAACCATCAAGCCATTTGGCCGCTTAAGCATTTTTTCAATTTCTCCAACAGGATCTGGAAGTGCAGCAACCTCTGCAAGTCCTGTCATCATGGATGCGATGACTTTGTCTGAAAGCTCAAGACGTTCAAGCATGGCAGGAGAAAGTCCTTTTTCTCTACCAGCTGCAAGATCCTTTGCATTTTCAGCTTGGATATATTCTCTTTTGGCATCGATCCCTGCGGCCATGCGAAGAAGGACATTATTTTTTGCTTTAGTTGAAAGGCTTACAAGTGACCTTGCAGCTTTCTTTGCCCGAACAGCCATGTCCTTAATATCTTTTTCCAGATTGCTCATTTGCATCCTCGTTGTTCTATAACAAAACTAAATTATCCCTATGGATAATTTCATCATAATCTTTCGTTCCTATCAGATCAGCAATATCTTGTGAATGGTGCTGTTTTATGGTGTTAACATCTTTGGAACTGTAATTAACCAAACCGGCAGCAATGATATTGCCATCACTATCAATACAGTGGACAGCGTCCCCTATGTCAAAATCACCGCGCACTTCAACGATCCCAGAGGGAAGAAGGCTACATCCTCTGTTAGATACGGCTTTACTTGCACCATCATCAAGTACCAGAACCCCTTTTGGTTGCAGTACGTTGGCAATCCATTGTTTTCGTGGTTTGATTTTTTCAGGTGCTGGAAGAAAGAAAGTGCCTATCATTTCACCGCTGAAAAGCTGCTGCAGAATTGTCTCTTCACGACCAGGCCCTATAAAGGCAGAGCCACCGCCATTTGAAACCATTTTAGCGGCACGAATCTTTGACTGCATGCCACCAGTTCCCAATGCACTTTTCACATTCCCGGCCATTGCTTCAATTTCTCTTGTAACAGCCGATACGGTATAAACTGGTTTTGCAGTGGGATCAGTCTGAGGATTGCCTGTAAACAAACCAGCAACATCGGTGAGGCAAATAAACATATCCGCTTCAATAAGATTGGCAATTAAGGCTGCAAGAGTATCGTTGTCACCAAAACGAAGTTCATCCACCGCAACGGTGTCGTTTTCGTTTAAAATTGGGATTGCATTGAAACGAAAAAGGGCAAGAATAGTATTTCTGACACGCAAATACCTTTTTCTGTCAGCAAGGTCTGAATGAGTCAACAAAACCTGAGCCACTGCCTGTCCACTTTCTTCAAAAGCAGTGACATAATACTGCATAAGACTTGGCTGACCAATGGCAGCAAGGGCCTGCTTTTCAACAAGTCCTATTTTTATATCGTCGTTAATTGTGATTTTTCGTTTGCCGGCAGCCACGGCTCCAGAGCTTACAAGGATTACCTCCCTGCCACTTCTTTTTAAAAAAGTAAGTTCCCTGGCAATGTTTTGAATAACACTCTCATCAATCCCGTTCTCATCGGTAAGCACAGCCGATCCGACTTTAACAACAATTCGTTTTGCCTTGTCAAAATAGCTTTGCCTCAGATAAAGGCCATCTTCACGACTGATTTTTTGGTTCGTATAGCCCATTCGTTCCGTTACAATACAGTCTTATCTTTATCATTCACGTCACTTTCTGAAGCCATGGTGATTGGATTGTTCAATTCATCAAGAATATCTGCGATGGTTCCTTTTAATTGCTCAATTCCCTCGCCCGTAAGGCCGGAAATAGCTGCCACCCGAAAGCCTTTTCCCTGCAAAGTGTTAGTAAGTGCATTGAGTTCTTCGGCTTCAGCAATATCTACTTTGTTAAGAACAACTAAGGTTTTTCTCTCCAGCAGTTCTTCTTTGTACGCCTTCAGTTCTTTTTCAACCACCATGAAATCTTCGACGGCCTGTTCACTGGAAGCATCAAGGACATGAAGAAGAATTCTGGTTCTTTCTATATGACGCAGGAAAGTAAAACCAAGCCCAACACCCTCATGTGCTCCTTCGATTAACCCAGGTATGTCTGCGATTATACATGATTCCATGTGATCAAGATGAAGCACTCCGAGTTGAGGTTCAAGGGTCGTAAATGGGTAACTTGCCACCTTGGGATTCGCTGCAGACAATTGAGACAGCAGCGTTGACTTTCCAGCATTTGGCAAACCAACAAGCCCAATGTCGGCAATCAATTTCAACTCTATGTTAAGCCAGATTTCCTCGCCTTCTTCACCTTTTGTTGCCACGCGTGGAGTTCTGTTGGTACCGGAAGCAAAATGAGGATTTCCAAGTCCCCCCTTTCCTCCACGAGCAGCAATGTATCGCTCACCCTCATTACGAAGATCTGCCAGAACTTCACCTGTCTCACTATCTTTTATGATGGACCCAACGGGTACAGTCATATAACAGTCCTTCCCCTTGCGTCCATGCATATCTTTCCCTTTGCCATGGACTCCACGTTCAGCCTTAAAATGAGAACGATGCCGGAAATCAATCAAAGAATGTAACCTGGTGGAACATTCTATGATTACGTTACCACCCCTGCCACCATCCCCACCGTTTGGCCCGCCGCGTGGAACATACTTCTCCCGTCGAAAACTGATACAACCGTTTCCGCCATCACCTGCTTTAACGTTAAATCTTGCTTGATCGATAAAAGCCATGATATTTAAATTAGAGTTAATTTTAGCAAAAAAAAAGCTCGACCTTCAAAAACTGCTTGAGGTCGAGCTGAAACTTCCGGCTTAATGCACAAAGGCTTTAAGTAGAATACAAAAAAAGATCAAACAGCCCGACAAATCAGGCTGGAGGATATACACTAACTCTTTTTTTCTTTTGTCCAAAATCTTCAAATTTTACAACTCCGTCTACTTTGGCAAAGAGTGTATAATCTCTTCCACAACCAACATTTGTTCCAGGAAATATTTTTGTTCCCAGTTGCCTTACAATAATGGTTCCAGCTGTGATATTTTCACCGCCATAACGCTTTACTCCACGCCTTTGACCTTTACTATCGCGGCCATTTCTTGAGCTACCGCCCGCTTTCTTATGTGCCATCTTAAACTCCTTGTCATCAATCCAAAAATAAAGAATCGATGTGTATGAAATCTGTATGAGATCCTATTTAATCAGGCGTTGATTTCCTGAATCTTGAGAGCAGTATACATCTGACGATGTCCTTTTCTTAATCTATAGCCCTTGCGACGTTTTTTCTTAAAAATAATAACTTTCTTGGCTTTTCCCTGTTCAGCAATTGTGGCAACTACTTTTGCATTTTCTACAACTGGACTGCCTACCTGAACATTCTCGCCATCTACTACCATCAATACATCGGTCAACTCTACGGTATCACCAACACTACCTTGAAGCTTTTCAACTCGAAGCTGATCGCCACTGGCAACCTGATACTGTTTTCCACCGGTTCTTACTATTGCATACATTCGTGGGTCCTCGTAATATGTACTACTACAATTAATGTCTAATTTACTAACAAGAGAAACGTACCAACAAACCCTTTCTCAGTCTAAATGTCAACACTTTTAAGAGATTAACCAACAAAAAAAAAGCAGTGACAAATATCGGTATTCGGTTCAGTATTGCATATATTCATAATTATAGCAGCTGACATTTACAGGCGCACTGAACGATTACAGATCAAAATAACGCTGTAGTTTCCCCACAATTACCAGTAGACAACCATGGAATTAGAAAAAAACCCTTTCCCTGCACTTTGTCAGACAATCAAGAAATTACGATCAGTTGACGGTTGCCCCTGGGACAGAAAACAGGATGCTGAAAGTCTCAAAAAATATATTAACGAGGAATGTGAAGAACTTTTATGTGCAATAGACAAAAACGATCCTTCAAACATTTGTGAGGAAATTGGTGATGTTTTTTTCCTGCTTGTTCTTTTATCTGAAATTCATTCCGAGCACAACAATTTCACAATCAACGATGTTATCAATGAAATTAATGACAAAATGATCAGAAGACATCCTCATGTGTTTGCCGGAAGCCCAAGCGGTGATGAAGAATTTCTTAAAAAACAATGGAAAAAAATAAAATCTGAAGAAAAAGCAAAAAAAATAAATTGACACAAGCTTTCACACAAGGTATTTTTTAATGTTTTTTACTAGAGATACATTGATAATGTATTTCTGTTTTACATTGAGTAGAACAGAACCTCTTCGCTCTTACAACCAGTGTAAGGGCCAACCACCGGAGAATTTTTCTCCACATCATGAGTCCACGAGGAGGAACTTATGCGCAGGTATGAAACGATCTACATTCTTCGCCCCACAATGAGTGAAGATGAGGTCAATGCAACAATTGAGAACACGAACACGATTTTGAACAATGATGACGGGCAAATAATCTCCCTCGACAAATGGGGAGTTCGCACCTTGGCCTATCTTATTCAAAAAGAAACCCAAGGATATTACGTATTCTGTGATTACGCTACCGAACCTGGGAATGTTACTGAAATGGAACGTAGATTCAGAATCGATGAATCAGTCATGAAATACATGACAATTAAAACTTCTGATTCAATTGATGCTGACGGTATTACTGCTGCACGTGGTGAATATGAAGCCGCAGTTGCTGCTGTTGCTGAGGCTGAAGCTGCTAAACAGGAAGCAGAGCAGAGTGATTCCAAACCGGAAGTCACAAAAGATGCCGAAGCTCCTAAAGCTGAAGTCGCTACTGAAGTAGCAACTGAGACAACCGAAGCCAGTGAAGCAACCGAAACCAAAAGTGACTGATATTACATTCCACTCAGGAGATAATCATGCCCCCTAATAAAAGAGTATTCCAAAGAAAAAGAGTTTGCCGTTTTTGTACAGACAAAGAAATGAGTGTCGACTATAAGGACCCCAAAACACTTCGTAACTTTGTGACTGAACGCGGTAAAATCATTCCACGCCGTATTTATGGAACCTGTGCTTCTCATCAGAGACAACTGTGTGAAGCTATTAAGCGCGCTCGGCAGATCGCACTGCTCCCTTACTCAGGTTCCACCCAAAGGTGAACAGTTTCATTAATTGTACCAAGGCGGAAAACCAGTGAACAGTGATAAGGAAAATGCTGCAGATACAAAATTTGTTCAGCATATCTTACTTGTCACTGTGGTTATTCTTCTTCCCGGTTTACTAGGAGCCATTTTTGGATGGGTACACGGGCTCCTTCCTCTTTTGATTTTTTATTATCTTAGACGATACGGAAAAACCAAAGGAAAAAAATACATCCTGTTTGGATGTGTGCTTGCATGCGCCGCCGGTATTGTGTTTCAGATGCTTGGGCAGTTGCTGCTTGCGCTAACCTTGATACCCATGGGCTTTATACTTGCAGATTCCGTCGAAAACGGCGATTCTACAACCGTGGCCGGGATAAAAGGAACATTTGCACTTGCAGGATCGTGGATACTTATCACATCTGTTCTCACTTTTGGACTTGAGCATCATCCATATACCCTTTTAATAAGTTCGCTTAATCAGGGAATGGATGAGGCGATCAAATATTATAAGCTAAACAATTCTGTACCAGCTGAGACACTGTTTTTTCTCGAACAGACTTTTGTTCAAATGAAGACTTGGATTCCCAGGATAATGCCAGGCATATTAGCCTGTATTACCCTTTTGATTACCTGGTTTACAATGGCAATCGGGAATCGAATGCTTCACAAAAATACCGGATCAGGCCCCTGGCCAGAATACAGGTACTGGATCTTACCGGATAAATTAGTCTGGGTTTTAATTATTTCTGCAATTTTTGTCGTACTGCCTATTGAGCCAGGAAGAACCATCGGAATAAATGTTCTGATGATAAGCGGTCTCTTATATTGCTTTCAAGGCGTTGCAATCATGCTTTTCTACTTTTCGAAATGGCGTGTGCCTTTATTTTTGCGTACCTTGATTTACGTTCTTCTCTTCTTCCAGACTTTTGGAGTGATTCTTCTTGCAACTCTTGGAGTAGCAGATGTCTGGACAGACATTAGACGGTTAAACAAAACTGATCAGGAAACTGATTCATAGGGTACTTATTGTTTTAGATAAATTACATCCTCTGCAATTGCATAGGTTGCTATACGAATGAAGTTAAGGAGATTACAATGGAAGTTATATTAAAAGAAACAATTGACACTCTCGGAAGAGAAGGTGATATCGTTAAGGTAAAAGCCGGATACGGTCGTAATTATCTTCTTCCGCAGCAAAAGGCTGTTGCTGCAAATCCTGCCAATATAGCTGTTTTTGAGAAAAATCAGGCTGAGATTCAAGCTCGCATTGAGAAAGATACCAAAGCAGCTGAAGCTCTTGCCAAAAAGCTGGCAGGAACTACTCTCAGCATTGCCATGCTCACAGGAGGTGAAGACAGACTTTTTGGTTCTGTTACTTCCAGTGATATAGCCACTAAACTCGCTGAAGACACAAGCGTTGAAATAGATAAGAAAAACATTCTCCTCCAGGAACCCATTAAAGAGCTTGGAGAAAACAGTGTAACAATTAAAGTAGGCTTTCAAACTACTGTGGACATCACTATAGCAGTTGTTGCCCTTGTTGAAACAGAAGAAGCCTAGGTAGCAACTGTTTGAATAGTTTTCTTATTTTTGCTAATTAACTACTCTATTAGTAAAACGCCAGCACACTGTCAGGGGGCTCACACCCTGCACAGTGTGTTGTCATTTGTACTCTCATTTCTAAATCCTTCTGCCCGCAGGGCATCATTTTACACGACTCAGTAATGAATTTACCCTCACCAGATTCACCACCGGTTGCAGCCGTTGCCGGAAGGATACCACCCCAGAATGTTGAAGCTGAACAATCTGTTCTTGGTACCATACTCCTTGCTGACCACTCGCTCTCGTCAGTCCTTGAGTTGCTTATAAGTGATGATTTTTACAAAGATAATCACAAGCTTATTTTTGAAGCTATGATTGTACTTTTTGAAAAAAACGAACCACAGGACATCATTACAGTTTCAAATCATTTAAAGAATGAAAACTGTCTCGACGCAGCTGGAGGAGTCGGATACCTTGCAACCCTTACCTCCATCGTTCCAGTAACATCCAATCTCACTTATTATGCCAAAATTATCCGTCAGAAAGCAGTTCTGCGAAATCTCATATCTGTAAATACCGAAATTGCCAGCCGCTGTTATGAGGAACAGGGAGATATTGACATCCTGGTTGACGAAGCAGAACAGGCCATTTTTGAAATAGCACGGAGTAAATCCAATCAAAGCTTTACTCCATTAAAAAGCATTATCCCCGAAGCCTTTGAGACCGTCGAACAACTCTATAAACGAAAAGAGATGATCACCGGAGTCCCTACCGGATTCACTGAGCTCGACAAAATGACTGCCGGTCTTCAACCCTCAGATCTTATCATTCTTGCAGGCCGCCCATCCATGGGTAAAACGGCTTTTGCCATGAATATCGCACAGAATGCTGCACTTATTGACAAGACTGGAGTTGCCATATTCAGTCTTGAGATGTCAAAAGAACAGCTGGCCATGCGGCTACTCTGTTCAGCAGGTCACATAGATTCCCAGAGAGTTCGTACAGGAAAACTGCACACCGACGATTGGCCAAAACTTACCCGTGCAGTTGGTATGCTAGCCGAAGCTCCCATGTATATTGATGACACCCCTGCCATTTCTGTGCTTGAAATGCGTGCCAAGGTTCGTCGTCTGGCGGCCCAGCACCCACTTGGAATGATTATTGTCGATTATCTGCAGCTTATGCGCGGTAGAAATTCGACAGAAAACAGAACCCAGGAAATCAGTGAGATTTCAAGATCATTAAAAGCAATGGCCAAGGAACTTAAAGTTCCTGTAATTGCGCTCTCGCAGCTTAACAGAAGTTTAGAGAGCAGAACTGACAAACGACCAATGATGTCCGATCTTCGCGAATCTGGAGCTATTGAACAGGATGCTGATGTAATCTGTTTTATCTATCGGGATGAAGTGTATAATAAGGCTGAAGACAATCCCAATATCGGTATTGCTGAGATCATCATAGGCAAGCAGAGAAATGGCCCCACGGGTACAGTCAAATTGACATTCATTAAAGAATTCACTATGTTTGAAAACCTCAGCAGTTATGATGAACCCGCTGGTTTGCCGTCAGAATAATACTATTCATGAACCGGATAATTAAAAAATCTACTGGAACTTTAATATACGTTATCAGTGCTCAGTAACTAATATCTTATAACTTCTGCCCGCAGGGCATCAGCACTATTCCCACAAATTCGACAAGAAGAAAGAGGCCAACCCTTATGTGTGCACAAGAGACACAGGAAATATTCTACGATTTCAAGACCATTGAAGAAAAATGGCAGAACCGGTGGCTGAGTGAGGCAACCTACAGGGTAAGCACGGACAATGAAAAAGAGAAATATTATGTACTCGAAATGTTTCCCTATCCATCCGGCCGGATTCATATGGGCCATGTGCGGAATTATTCCATCGGTGATGTGATAGCCCGGTATAAACGTTTTCGTGGCTTTAATGTTTTACATCCCATGGGTTGGGATTCTTTTGGTTTACCCGCCGAGAATGCAGCTATTAAAAACAATACCCACCCTGCCCGTTGGACCTATGAAAATATAGATTATATGCGAGACCAGTTGCGGCAACTTGGCCTTTCCTATGATTGGGATAGAGAAGTAGCCACCTGCAACCCTGAATATTACCGATGGGAACAACAGATTTTTCTTGAAATGTATGAAAAAGGTCTGGTGTATCAAAAAACCACAACGGTAAACTGGTGCGAATCCTGCCATACCGTCCTTGCCAATGAACAGGTGATTGAAGGTGCCTGCTGGCGTTGCGATGCCCCCGTTGAAGCCAGAAAAATGAATGGCTGGTTTTTCAAAATCACAGATTATGCTGAAGAACTTCTCGATGATCTTGACAAACTAACTGGATGGCCCGGAAAAGTTGTTACTATGCAGCGCAATTGGATTGGCAAATCCACTGGTCTGCAAACTGATTTTGAGATTGAAGGGACCCGGGAAAAACTCTCAATCTTCACCACCAGACCAGACACCATCTTTGGTGTTACCTTTATGTCCATTGCGCCTGAACACCCTTTGCTTGAGGTGCTCTTAAGGAAGAATCCCAGAGAAAGTGAAATAAGAGAATTTACTGCACGAATTATCACAGAAAAACAACAGCAATCCAATCAGGATCTCACTGAAAAAGAGGGTATTGATACTGGATGCTGCTGCATCAACCCTTTTAATGGTGATAAGATTCCTATTTATGTCGCTAATTTTGTCCTTATGGACTATGGAACCGGCGCAGTCATGGCGGTTCCTGCCCATGACCAGCGAGATTTTGAGTTTGCAAAAAAATATAAGCTTCCTATTAAGGCTGTTGTTATCCCCATGGATAGCGAGTTAGATGGCAACACCATGGAGGAAGCCTCCACATCCCAGGGACTCCTGGAAAATTCCGGTAATTTTACAGGGATGGAATCGGATAAGGCTCAACAGGCAATCATTGACTTTGCTAAATCCGAAGGTTTTGGTGATGCTCAGATCACTTATCGTCTACGAGACTGGGGAATATCCAGGCAGCGCTATTGGGGTGCACCAATTCCAATGGTTCAATGTGATAGCTGCGGAGTACAACCCGTCCCCGTAGAACAATTACCTGTTACTCTTCCTGAAGATCGGGCATCTCAGCAGAATGATTGCGCTCCTCTTCACCAGCGAAACTCTTTCTTTGAGACCAGCTGTCCGAAATGTGGCGGAACGGCTAAAAGAGAAACCGATACCATGGACACTTTTGTTGAATCATCATGGTATTTTGCACGTTATGCAAGCCCGCGTTTCACAGACTCTCCGCTAAACAGAGAAGAAGCATCTCACTGGCTGCCCGTCGACCAATATATCGGAGGAGTTGAACATGCCATTCTCCATCTTCTTTACTCACGTTTTTTTACAAAAGTCCTTCGTGATCTCGGCTACCTTGACATTGATGAACCCTTCACCAATCTTCTTACCCAGGGAATGGTTATCAAAGATGGTTCAAAAATGTCTAAATCCAAGGGAAATGTTGTCGATCCCAGTGACTTGATCCGTGAATATGGTGCGGATACCATAAGACTCTTTTCCCTTTTTGCTGCACCTCCCGAGAAAGATCTTGAATGGAACCCTAAGGGTGTTGAAGGCTGCCACAGATTTCTAAACCGGATTTTTCGCTTTGTACAAGCTCATAAATCCAGTATTTCAGAAGGCGGAAAGATAGACTCTACCAGTTTAAATCAATCTGAACGTGAGCTACATCGAAAAACCCATCAGACAATTAAAAAGGTCACCAATAATATCGAGCACAATTTTCATTTCAATACTGCCATCAGCGCTGTAATGGAACTTTTTAATACCTTATCAAGTCTTAGTGGAAAGAACAAAAAGGAAGACATTTCAAGCCCTGTTATAAGCGAAGCAGTTGACTCTATTCTTGTTCTCTTAAGTCCCATGGTTCCCCATTTTTGTTCTGAGCTTTGGGCAACAAGCCATGAAGGGTACGATTCAATTGAGAATATTCCATGGCCCGCCTGGGATGAGGAAGCAGCCAAAGAAGATGAATTAACAATTGTTATTCAGGTACGAGGTAAAGTTCGCTCAAGGCTCCAGGTTCCTGCTGATATTGACGATGCTGCTCTTGAGGAAATGGCATTGAAAGATGAGAATGCACTGAAATTCATTGCTAATCAACCTATTAAGAAAGTTATTGTCGTTAAGAAGAAACTTGTTAATATTGTGATTTGAAGATAGCATTATCGATACATAATAGTTAGCAGCCAATAGACAAATGCACATTCTATAACATATTACTCAACTTAGCCATTGCGGAGCAGCCAATTGAAAATAAGAAAACTCATACTCCCTTCCATACTTCTCGTCGTTTTTCTTCTTGCATCCTGTGGCTATCGTAACCCTTATGTTTATAAGGGGCCTGATCGTGACTTGTATATAACCACATGGCATAACCGAACCAATGAACTGCTGCTTGATGCTAAAATATATCAATCTCTGGTTCGCTGGTATCAAAAGTCCGGATCCATTAAAGTCATCAGGAAAAAAGAAGGCGCACATCTCATCCTTGCAGGTGAGATTATTTCCATTGATCTACCGAGCCTCTCTTACGGTGCAGGAAATGATGCAACTGAGGTTAAAGTCCTGCTCACTGTTCGTTATATCTTGAAAGATATAGAGAGTGGGAAGGTACTTATGGAAGTCGGTAATGAAGTATGGAGTGAGGAGTATAAGGTGGGAAGCAGTTCAGCTGCAAGTTCGGACAATGAAAAAGAGGCACTTAAAGAAATCATTGATGATCTTTCAGAGAAAATCTATATTAACAGTTTAAATATACTTTCCAAGCAGAACAGCTAACACTGATGAGCAGTAAGCCGGACTGCAAAAAATATCCAGAATCCTGTAAGCAGTTACATAAAATCATTTAAATAAAAAAAAATCCCGTTCCAAAAGGAACGGGATTTTTTAGGTCTTGGGAGATGTAAATAAATCAGCCAAGCATTGCTTTCACCTTAGCAGCAATAGATTGAGCATCAAGCCCCTGACTGGCATACAGTTCAGATGGTTTTCCAGAACCACCATACCTGGAAACCCCTGCACGCTGGAAAGAAATTGCCTTGGCTGCTTCAGCAAGTACAGTTCCCACCATACTTCCAAGTCCAGTCTCAACATGGTGATCTTCCACAGTTAAAATCACACCGCATTCAGCAGCCTTTAAAACTGCGTCCTTATCCAGTGGGATAAGAGAGGCCATATTAAGAACTGTTACGGAATATCCATCCTTTTTTAACAATTCCCACGCTTCCATTACGGCTGGCACCACGGAACCATATGTAATAATAGAGGCGTCACTGCCCTTACGCAGCCAATCCCCCTTACCGGGCTGGAAAGTATAGTCAGCATCAAAGAAAACTGTTCCATCTTCTCTGGTAACCATAAACATTTTTGAACGTCCCATTCCAACAAAAACATTTCCAGGTTTTGTTGCAACATATCTGACAATTCGATCCGTCTGATTAGGATCTGCAGGGATAAAGACCGATGATCTGTAATAGTTTCTAAATAATCCGAGATAATCAATGCACTGATGAGTAGGTCCGTCTTCCCCGACATCAAGACCTATATGGGTCGCAACAACTTTTACACCGGCATGATTGAAGTCATTCAGTCGAGTCTGGTTGTATACTTCGGATACTGCAAAGACTCCAAAGGTACTGAAATATGTAACAAGACCAAGACTTGAAAGACCACCTGCCATGGTTGCGGCGTGATGTTCCTGGATTCCTGCTTCCATGTAAGCCTTGGGAGAGTGCTTATGAAATCCACCCATTTTTACCGAGCCTTCAAGATCACAGGAGATACCTGCAATTTTTATCTGACCATCAATATTATTCGCTTCAGCAAGTCCAAGTAATGCGTTTCCATAGGCCGAACGATTATCAAGCGTGGTTCCTGCCTCATAAACTATGGGGTCACCACCATTTATTTTCACATCAGGTGTAACGTATGGCTGAATAGTATTTGTACTAACTGGATTTTGACGAAGAGTATTCCATTTCTCAAACTCATTATCAACACCAAGTTCCTGCATAGCCCTGGACAAAGAATCAGGGTCAAGAGTAGAACCATGATACTTGGCAATGTTTTCCATAAATGAAATGCCCTTCCCCATAGTGGTTCGGGAAATGATAACTGTGGGCACACCATCATCTTTCTGGTAAGCGTTGGAAAATGTCTGGAAATATGCATTGCGATCATGCCCATCTTCAAGGTATCTCACATCCCAGTTATTCATGGAATAGAGTGAACGAATAGACTGGGGCATTACTTCTTCAGTTGTACCACATATTTGCAGATGGTTTCTATCTACAATAACGATAAGATTATCAAGTTTATATTTTGCAGCATAACGAATGGCCTCAACAATCTGCCCCTTTTGCTGCTCGCCATCCCCCATGAACACGATTACCTGGTTGGGCTTATCCTGAATTTTAAATCCATGGGCAAGTCCAACGGCTGTAGAGAGTCCCTGGCCAAGATTCCCGGTATCCCACTCAACACCGGGAACAATACGTTCAACATGTCCGGGAAAACCGGAACCGGTACGACGAAAACCAGTAAGAAAATCATCTTCTGTAAAGTAACCATATTCTGCAAGTGTAGAATACACACCGGGAGAAATATGACCAATACTCATAACGACCCTGTCACGTTCTTCCATGGCAGGATTCTTCGGATCGTGACGAATACACCCATAAGTCACGAGGAGATTATCCAGGGTTGAAAGGGATCCACCGGGATGTCCTGATCCTGCCAGGCTGGTGGAAAGAAGAATGTTTTTGGTACATCGCACACGCATATCCTGCAATGTGAGTAATTCCTCACTGGACAATTCATTGGATTGCATAGTAAGTTGCAAAGTCATTTGGGTCTCCATGTAATAATGGTAGTCTGTCAAAAGAATAGACAGGTTTTTAAAAAGCGTCTTTTATAGAATAAGAAACATGATGCCCTGCGGGCAGAAGGTATTCGGTATTCGGTATTTGCTATTTGCTATTTGCTATTTGCTATTTGGCATTCGATAACTAACAATTTCTGTAGGAATAATTTCCACAGAATTGTTACTTTTCCGATACCTCAAAATAACTCATAAAAAAAACTCCTCAATCTAACTCGTTTACAAAAAAAAAACAGCAGTAAAAAATATGTTACGTATTGGAAAAATAAATATCGATTCACCTTTTATTTTAGCCCCTCTGGCCGGCTACTCAGATCTCCCCTTCAGGCTGCTTTGCCGCGAATATGGTGCCGCATTAGTTGTGTCTGAGATGATTAGCTGCCATGGCCTGATATATGGTCAACAAAAAACCATCCATATGCTCGCATCAAACCCTTCAGAACAACCAGTTTCCTTTCAGTTATTTGGTGCAGATCCCGAAAGCATGGCTAAAGCTACAGCCGTTTTAAATAATTACTCCCCCGATTGTATTGATATCAACATGGGCTGTCCTGCTCGAAAAGTTACTAAAAAAGGAGCCGGATCAGCTTTAATGAAAGATATCAAACTTGCTGAGCAAATTCTTTTAGCCGTTATCTCTCAAACAAATGTCCCGGTAACCGTAAAAACCAGGGCAGGAATCGATAAAAAAAACACAACGGCCATAGATTTTGCAAAGATGAGTGAGAATTGTGGCGCTGCAGCCATCACCATCCACGGACGTACATGGTCTCAAGGTTTCTCAGGAACGGCGGACTGGAGCATCGTATCGGAAGTTAAAAAGAGTGTCTCAATCCCGGTCATAGGAAATGGGGATGTAACAAGCCACCGCCAAGGGCTTGTACGCATGAAAGAAAGTGGTTGTGACGGTATCATGATAGGCCGTGCAGCTCTTGGGAATCCCTGGGTGTTTCAACAGGAAGGAAGACCCGGCAATATGCAAAATATCCTTCCTGCAGTTATTCGCCATCTGGATTTAATGGAGAACTATCTCGATACAGATAGGCAACTTGCTTATATAAGAAACCATACCGGACGCTATTTTTCTAATTTTCCTGGCAGTTCACACATTCGAAAAACAATACATGCCTGTTCTGACTTTCGTAAGTTGAGGCGTTTCATCTCCTCCCTGACAACCGACCATTCGTCTTAACAATGTGTTCCAACCGGTAAACGTACAGCCAAATCCCTTCTCTGCATATGAAAGGTTATTGAGTATTGATCCTTTGGCAGCCCAATTATTTTTTTGTTCACAACTCCTTAAAATTCAATGCGAAAACTATAAACACCTTCTTCAACAGAACTCTTTACCTTATACCCGGAACTATTAAATATCGCCTGCATTCGTTTATTATCGCGCAGAACTTCCGCTGTAAATCCGGCAATACCACTGGCCTTGGCAAGAGTTATAAGATGTCTGAACACAAAGGTTCCAAGACCTTTATTTTGCCATTCATCGCGAATAACGAAGGCAACTTCAGCCAGATTAGTCCGTTCATCAAGATAGTATCTTCCCACTGCAACAATATCATCACCATGAGCCTCGGGCAGAGTTCCAACAATGGCTACATCTTTACGATGATCAACATAGACAAAATTTTGTATTTCACGTTGTCCGAAGTGCTGATTGTGACTCATAAATCTATAGTAGAGTGTTTCCTGCGAAAGATCATACAGGAGGTCACGCATCAAAGGTGCATCGGTCGGGTGGATAGGCCTGAAATAGATTTCAGTGCCAGTATCCAGTAGATACGTTGCTTTCATCATATCCTGGGGAGCGACCACAAATTTCCCTTCAACCTCAACAAAATCCTGACGAATATACTTTACTGCAATGGCATCTTTTAAGAGTTGTTCACGGTGATCAGGATGGGCAATGGAGATGAGTGCCAGAGTCCTATCCTGAACCGACTTCCCATGAAGATAGGCAACTCCATATTCAGTCACCACATAATGAACTGTGGCACGGCTTACAACAACTCCTGCACCAAGGCTCAAATGAGCACTGATTCGTGACCGCCCGTCCATTGTGGTTGAGGGAAGGGTGATAATCGCCTTTCCACCTTCAGAACGTGCAGCTCCCCTGTTAAAATCCACCTGCCCACCAACCCCTGAGTAGAAAAAACCATCTTCAGAGTCGGAACATACCTGTCCGGTGAGATCAATTTCCAGTGCCATATTAATGGACACCATGCGATTCTGTTTTCCTATCACATTGGAATCATTGACATACTCCGTTGGACGAAACGAAAACAATGGATTATCATCTATATAGTCGTAGAGTTCCTTCGTTCCCATACAAAAACTGGCCACAACCTTGCCGCGGTCGGTGGCTTTTCGATTCCCACTAACGGCACCGCTTTTAATCAACTCAAGAATATCGTCGGTTATAAGTTCTGTGTGAATACCAAGATCATGTTTATCCTTTAATGCCAGAATTACAGCCTGGGGGATTCTTCCCACACCTGGAATTCTCCCAAATCCAAATTCCAGAGTAGATCCATTGGACACAAGGCCTGCTACAAACTGTGCGATCTTGACACTGACCTCATGGGGAGGTTTTGATTCACGCTCCAGAAGAGGTACATCGGCGGGAACAAGGATGTCCAGGTCATACACATCAATCAGACTATCTCCTCGCGTCCATGGCATCTGAGGATTCACCTGGGCGATCACAAGGGAGGCATTTTCAGCGGCACTCTTTACAATATCAACGGATACTCCAAGACTCATTTTCCCACGTGAGTCCGGTGGTGTTACCTGGATAAGTGCCACATCCAGTGGCAGTTGTCCCGAGTCAAAAAGCCTTGGAATATCAGACATCAGAACCGGTGTGTAATCACCACGCCCCTCTTGAATTACTGCGCGTACATTATGACCGATAAAAAATGAATTTATTTTAAAACAACTGGCGAACTTTTTTTCGGCATACGGTGCATTTCCCTTGGTAAGAAGTAACACAATTTCCACATCAGCAAGCTTCCCTGCAATTTTAGTCATCGCCTCAACAAGGACTGTTGGTTCACCACACCCTGTACCAAGAAACACACGATATCCTGATTGTAACTGTGATAAAGCCCGTTTCGGCGTCTTTATCATATCCTTGTAGGTTTCTTTCCAATTAGAGTCGTATTCCATGTTGCTCTCCTACTTCTGTTCCGGCAATGGCGCCAGTGTCATTCGTGTATCTGCCACCACTGGTTCGGAGCCGAAATCACCAACTATAAAAGGGTTAATATCAAGCTCTAAAATCTGTGGGAAATCCGTTGTTAGCTGACTGATTCTTTGCAAACCTGAGGCAATGGCTGCAATATCCACCCCATCCTGCCCCCTACGCCCTTGGAGCATAGCGTAGGATTTAGTGGATTTAAGCATCTGAATTGCTTCCTGTTCGGTGATTGGTGCAAGATGAAAGGTCACGTCCTTCATCACTTCCACAAAAATACCACCAAGACCAAACATCAACATGGGACCAAAATGTGGATCCCGGGTCATACCGATAATAACTTCAAGTCCCTTTTCAGCCATTTTTTCCACATACACCCCGTGAATCCTGGCTTCTGGTACTTTTTTACTGATTTTCAGGGTCATTAAATCATAGGTGTCTTCTGTGGCCTCAGAGTTGGCAACATTCAAAAAAACGCCTCCCAGATCGCTTTTATGGATAATATCAGGAGAAACAATTTTCATGGCAACCGGAAATCCAATACGTTCTGCAATTTCTACAGCTTCTTCGGCGTTGGATGCAAGAGCACCTTCAGGAACATGAAAGCCATAGGCACCCAGAACATCTTTGCCCTTTACTTCACCAAGCTGGAGCATACCTGTTCGCTGACGACGGGAGAGAATTCGCTCAACCCTTCTACGATTCACTTTAAAACGAGTGACTGTTCGTGGTGGTCTTTGTTTCCAGGCTGCATATTCTCCCATGCCTTTCAGAGCTGTAACTGCCCTTTCGGGCGATTCGTAACAAGGCAGACCCGCCCTTACAAGCTGCTCTATTGAAACCGTTACATTACAACAACCCATAAAAACAGCCAGAATGGGTTTGACACCGTCAATACTTGCAGCAATTGCCTTTGCCGTTTCAGCAGGTTTAGTCGTGGCACGGGGAGTGAGAACAACAAGAATTGAATCAACCCCGGGATCTCCCAGAGCCATTTTAACTGCATTGGCATATCCGGCGGGATCAATATCGCCTAATACCTTTATAAGGCTGCCACCCGTTAACGAGAGTTGAGGATCACTAAGACTTCCACTTTGGGCTCCGCACTCAACCACATTCATCCCGGCACTTTCAACAGCATCGGCAGCCATGATACCCGGCCCGCCGGCATTGGTTATGATGAAAACATTATTTCCTTTAGGCAGAGGCTGCATGGAAAGTGCTGATGCATAATCAAACAATGACTCAAAGGTGTCTGCCCTGATTACCCCTGAGCGCTTAAAAGCTGCTCCGTAAGCGGTATCAGCACTTGCAAGAACACCAGTATGAGAGACTGTTGCTTTTAGCCCTGCCTGTGTTGTTCCTGATTTTAAGATTATTACAGGCTTCTTATTGGCAGCATCTTCAGCAGCTTTTATAAAGTTTTCACCTGATATGATATTTTCCAGGTAGCCAACAATAACCGTGGTCTGCTTATCCCTGGCAAGATAGGACAGGATATCAATTCCTGAAATATTAGCCTTATTGCCGACACTTATCAGTTTTGCTACTCCCAGGTGCTTATCAATAGCCAGATCCAGCATAACGCTGCAAAGGGCACCCGACTGTGAAAACACTGAAATGCCACCAACCTCAGGCATGTCCCCGGCAAAAGACGCATTGATACTCTTTTCAGTATTCATAAAACCAAGACAATTTGGCCCTAGCAACCTGATATCCCTGCGCTGACAAAGATCGGCGAGTTCCTGTTCCAGCACAGCTCCTTCGGGGCCGCTTTCGCAGTATCCAGAAGCTGTAACGATCACTGCTTTTACATTCACTTTTGCACATTCATCTATTAAATCTTTAACCTGTGTACTGGGGATAGCAATGACAACAAGATCGATATCCTTTCCATAATCAGCAAGCGATGGAAAACAGGGTAACCCGAGTAGTTCGCTAACAGCTGGATTTACTGGTATGATATCCCCTTTAAAGCCACCTCGTATCAAATTATTCAGGATAATGTTACCAATTTTACCCACAGTGCGGGAAGCACCTACGACAGCTATATTTTCGGGGGTAAACAGCTTGTCAATACTCATAAATCAGACCTCGTAAATACTGCATGGGGTATTATTATTGCCGCTACAATCGTATGAAGTAAGTAAAAAAAGTCAAATCCCTTCAACCTTTTTTGACAGCAAATCCATTCTCTTCAAATAACACAAGAACAGCTGCAATCTTAAAGGTGTTAATCCTCACGTAAATGGTATCGCCACCTATTTTATCATAAATACGAAGTACTCTGCTAAATGGAATCCTTTCCCTCTCAAGAAGGGTTACAAGCTTAGTCATAATGGTTGGACTACCATCATCATGTATACTTATCAGTATCGCTCCCTTCTCACCAACTCCAAATAAAACTCTATAGGCAGCATTAAGATCTCTGATTGAAAAAATCCCGACCACCCGCTCTCCATCCAGGACCGGTAATGCACCGACCTGCTCTCTATCAAACAGAAACAGAGCATCATCAAGAGTCGCGTCGCTCTCTAAGGTAACGCATTCCATTGACATAATTTCAGATACGGCAGTCTTCTGAACCCGCTCATATACAAGCCTTTGTTCGCTGTCGCTGATCACTGAAGAAGGATAGGCAGAACGTAAATCGCGATCAGTAATGATTCCTGCCAGCTTGCCATATTCATCAACTACAGGAAGATGGCGAAAACGATACTCATTAAGTAGAGCCCTTGCCTCTGGAAGAAGCGTGGCTGGAGAGACTGTGATGGGATCTGGTGTCATATGTCGTAAAATGTACATATATGCCTCTAAAAAAAACGTTGAGTTTATAAAAACCGGGTTACTTCCCCAGCATGCCTCTAATGTATGCGTCCACTGATTCGCCAAGTACAGAAAGCTCATAACCACCTTCAAGAATCGACAGCAATTTCCCGTCGGTGTACTGATCAGCCCATGACTTCACTTCTCTGCCTAAAGTATAATATATGTTTGTGGAATAATGAAGTCCTGACATATTATCTGCGATATGAGCATCAAAACCTGCTGCTATTATAATGGTATCTGGCTGCCAGTCTGCCAGTTTTTCTGGAATAACATTTTTGAGAAGATTCATCACCTGGTTATCATTATCGCCTGGTTGAAGAGGAAGATTTACCATACTTCCCTTTCCTTCTCCCATTCCATGCTCATCTCCGTAGCCGGTACCGGGGTAACTGAAACTTGGGTGTTCATGAATGGAAATATAATATGTGCCGGCTTCTTCTTCAAAAGCGGATTGAATGCCATTACCATGATGTGCATCAAAGTCAAAAATAAGCAATCGTTTTTTCTTATATTTTTGCTGCCAATACCTGGCAGCGACCACACAATTATTAAAAAAACAGAATCCAAAGGGGGTGGAACGCTCTGCATGGTGGCCTGGTGGCCGAACCAGACAAAATATGTTTTCGCCTTTTCCCTCTTCAATAAAATCAATGGCAGTGATACCGGCACCCGCAGCAAGGCAAGCGACATCATACGAATCGTAGCAAACCTGATTATCTGAGTGATCAATTGAGGTCCGCCCCGAAAGCACTGCTTCCTCAAAACGAAAGAGCCAGTTCTCGCTGTGGGCCGATGTAAGATATTTTCTTTTGGCAGTTTGAGGGGCTAAAAATGTAAGGGAGGGAAAACAGCAGCTTTTCTGAAGGACTTGTCGTATAACCTGAAGCCTGGCAGGACACTCAGGGTGGTCATAACCTCCAGAGTCATGCTGGAGAAAACGTTGATCTTCTATGATTATCAAGGGAGCAGGTAATTTCATAATTTCTGATACAAAATTCTCATTGAACAGCGAACTGTTTTCAGTGTATCGTATGCACAGATTCTTTTATCCTATACGTTCAACTGCAATTAAGCAACTACAAGGATCATCCAAAAACATAACTATTATGAAAATCACTTTCTATCACTCAAGCCTTTGACCCCGTAGTCGTATGGCCAAAAAAGCTCTGGATGAGCTCTTAATTGATATGGACAACGTACAACTTGAAGAAGTTGAAATACTGACTAATCCTCTTCGAACCCTTCAAGATGGAGTGAAGTTTATCCCAACTCTTCAATCCGGTGATGAACGCTTAAGTGGGATACTGCTTAGCCGGAAAAAAATAAAAGCATTCCTGGAGAAGGTACGGAAGTAGTGAAAAAACTGATTTTAAGTTCCGTCACGCAGCTTGATATCGTGGCATGGGTTCTGGTGCTGACATTTTTTTGCGGAAGCAGCCTGCTCTTCCAGGGAGACCTTCAACTCTCATTTATGGGAGCATCCGGCATTATTGTTGTCATGATGCTCATTGGCTTATCCATTGAGATAATCATCGAGTCAATCAAGCATATAAAGGGAATAGGAACAGTAACCGCTTTTATCACCAATGGCCCTGAGGCACTTTGTCTGGTTGTTGGACTTATTGTGGGAGATGTTTTATTTGCAGCATCCACCCCGCTTGGTTCAAACTTTATGAACCCCATCCTGCTGATAACTGCGACAATACTTTGCAAAATGACTTTAATGACTTTTAAGACCAAACCACTTTACTCCATGGTCACCATAGTCAGCACAGCAAGTCTTGCTGTTAGTTTCTTTCTTATTCCAGAATCATTCTATATTTACTGGCTGGCCATTGCTGCCATACTGACTGTTCCGCTATTTTTTCTGCGCCCCGACGAAGGCGAGGAAGAAAGTGATGCAATGAACCATGAAGGAGCCAGACGCTGGCTGATACCGGCAATACTGATCCTGCTGGGAACCGGATATTTTCTTGATCCCGTGGTTTCTTTTGCTGCAGAACACTCCAAAGCCCCGAAAGGAGTCATCGGCTTTCTGGTTTTGGCATCTCTCACATCCTGGCCGGAATTCAAATCGTGCATGGCCTTGCTGGGTCGCAGAAAGCCATTGGCTGCTATACTGAATATTACGATCTCAAATATTACCAATATCTGGTTGGCTGCCGGTGGAATCGGTTTTTATTTATTAAGCAGATAAAGTCCCGAAGTAGCCTATCATGTGGAACTGCTCTTCATTCCCACGCAGAAGCGTGGGAATGAAGGACAAGAGAAACTTAAACCTTCCTGTTCAAAGCACTGAGTACTGCTTTAATGGATGCAATAATAATATCGGTATCAATACCAACACCCCATTTTTTAGTTCCATCAAGTGTTGTCACCTGGATATACGCAACCGCCTTTGAGCGTGAACTCTTACTCAAAGCATGTTCGTGATAACTGCTTAAGGTGAATTTTCCTGTAATCTCCGCTTTCAAAGCTGCACAAAAGGCATCAAGAGGGCCGTTTCCTTCAGCTGCTATGGTCTTTTCTCTACCATCTACTGTAATCACAGCATCAATTTCGGCAAAAGATGCCTGCTCATCATTATCAATATGACGTTTCACCACATTGAAGCTGCTCAAACAATACGGTGCAGTCTTGTGCAGATATTCGCTCTCAAACGAATCCCATATCTCAGCACTCTTCAGTTCGCGCCCTGCTGCATCAGTCAGTTTCTGGATAATTGAACCAAATTCCGGATGCATGGATTTAGGCATCTTCAACCCAAACTCCCGATCCATAATATAGGCAACGCCCCCCTTTCCAGACTGGCTGTTAATACGAATGATGGATTCATAGGTTCTCCCCACATCTGTCGGGTCGATGGGCAGATAGGGTACTGCCCATATCCCGGTGCCTTCGCGTTCACAAAGTTCCATTCCTTTATTGATGGCATCCTGATGAGAGCCTGAGAATGCAGTATAAACAAGTTCTCCGGCATAGGGGTGCCTTATGTGAACCGGAATCGAAGTTACCTGTTCTGATACAGAAATCAAACGATTAATATCATGGAGATCGAGTTCCGGATCGAGCCCTTGAGTAAACATGTTGAGTGCAAGAGTAATAATATCCACATTCCCGGTACGCTCACCATTTCCAAAAAGAGTTCCTTCCACCCTGTCTCCACCCGCCATAAGGGCGAGTTCCGTTGCAGCAACAGCACAACCGCGATCGTTATGGGCATGCAGGCTGATAATTGCTGATTTCCGGTTCTTCATGTGTTTGCAAAACCACTCAATCTGATCTGCATACACATTGGGAGTTGCCATCTCAACGGTCGAGGGAAGGTTGATAATAACAGGATTTTCAGGTGTTGCATGCCACACATCCATTACAGATTCGCAAATGGATAAAGCAAAATCAAGTTCTGTGCCGGTAAAACTCTCGGGAGAATATTCGAAACGGAAATTTGTTTCAGGATAATTTTCGACTTCTTCCCTGATTACACGGGCACCTTCCACACCAAGTGCCGTTATCTCGTCACGGCTCATCTTAAAAACTGCACGGCGCTGTAGGGTGGATGTGGAATTGTAGAGGTGCATCACCACATTCTTTGCTCCCCTTACAGCCTCAAAGCTCTTTTTAATAAGATTTTTGCGGGCAGGAGTAAGCACTTGAATTGTCACATCATCGGGAATAAGATTATTCACAATAAGAGTACGTGGAAATTCAAATTCAACTTCAGAGGCCGAAGGGAAACCAACTTCAATTTCTTTAAAACCAACATCAACCAGCAACTGAAACAGCTCAAGTTTTTGTTTGAGATCCATCGGTTGGATAAGTGCCTGATTCCCGTCCCGAAGATCCACACTGCACCAATCGGGTGTTTTCGTGATCGTTTTACCAGGCCAGGTACGGTCAGGAAGATCTATTCCTTGAAAGGGTTTGTATTTTTTAACAGCTTCAGATTTCATGCTCTTCCTCCTTTTGTTTCCCGATATCAGCCTTTTTCTTTTGCGTTCACCCGGCCACAAAAAAAAGGCCGCAGTTTACGCTGCGGCCTTTTGGGAATCTTTTTTACGTAATTATGATTATGTACGTTTCAGAACTCTCCATATTCCACCACAGTCAATTCCCTAAGCAGGGTTAGTAGTAGAGTTGATAGATTGTTATGTGCGTACATGAAAGTCTCTCGGTAAATGTAACTGTTTATTTATTTTTAAGTAATCACCATCGGGGTTGCTTGTCAAGAAATGAATAGCAACAAACCTTAAAAAACTGTGAATTACAGTGTTTTTCCTTCAGTTTCTTCTTGGATATTGACATCCACGCCATTGCTAGATATATTTCACCTCCTGATAGTATTTAGACACTGCATGTACTAATTGACAACTTTTCCAGTAACTACTCACTGGGAAACGAAATAGTTTCAAAAAAACTCTTACGTTGTAACTGTTTACAGAGCGCCGGATATTTTACGATTTGCCCCCTGTAAGTGGTTACCTTCTCTAAAAACCTCAACACATATATGAAGGAATAGGGTTCATGGAAAAAATAACAGGCTCTGAAGCCATTATAAAATGCCTCCTTGAAGAGGGGGTTAAAACAATCTTTGGTTTTCCCGGAGGTGCAGTGATTGACCTCTATGACACCCTAATGGATTCCCAGGTAAATCATGTGCTTGTTCGTCACGAGCAGGGCGCTGTTCATGCGGCAGATGGTTTTGCCCGTGTAACCGGAGAAGTGGGAGTTGCACTTCTTACTTCCGGTCCCGGTGCAACAAATGGTGTTACTGCCATTGCCACTGCCTATATGGATTCCATTCCGATGGTAATCCTCACAGGACAGGTTCCCACACCCCTTATTGGTAACGATGCCTTCCAGGAAGTTGATATTGTTGGAATCACGAGACCATGCACCAAACATAATTACCTGGTAAATAAAGCAGAAGATCTGGTTCCGACTTTGCGCGAAGCATTTCATATTGCCCGTACCGGTCGTCCAGGCCCTGTTCTTGTTGATCTGCCAAAAGATATTGTCGCATCCATGGTAGAGTTTCACGAGAAGCAACCCATCCGCATGCAGAATTACCAACCCACCTACGAGCCTCATTTGGGACAGATTGAGAAGGCATGTAAAGAGATCCTGAAAGCGAAACAGCCTGTATTATATGTTGGTGGTGGAGTAATCCTGTCCAATTGCAATGAAGAGCTGACAGCACTTGCTAAAAGCCTGAACATTCCGGTTACCATGACTCTTATGGGTCTTGGCGGATTCCCTGGCCACGATCCACTCTCCATGGGAATGCTTGGTATGCACGGAAGTTATACTTCCAATATGGCTGTTGCCAAGAGTGATCTTCTCATCGCCGTGGGTGCACGCTTTGACGACCGTGTAACAGGAAGAGTTGATGCATTTGCACCACACGCAAAAATTATCCACATCGACATTGATCCAACTTCGATCAGTAAAAACGTCGAGGTTGACATCCCAATTGTTGCCGATTGCAAGCATGCACTTGTTGCTATGAACAGCTGGTTCGCATCATGTGGTGAAAATCTTGAAGAAATTGGTGCCACCCATTCACCATGGCTTGAAACTATTAATGCCTGGACCAAGAAGCACCCCATGTCCTACCTTAGTGAAGGCGAAACGATCAAACCGCAGTTTGTCATTGAAAAACTGGACGAACTGACTGGCGGCGATGCCATCATCACTACAGAGGTTGGCCAGCACCAGATGTGGACCGCACAATTTTACAAATTTAACAAACCCAGACGTTTTGCCACCTCCGGTGGTCTAGGAACCATGGGTTTTGGACTTCCTGCTGCCATTGGTGCTAAAATGGCCTTTCCTGATGCAACTGTTATTGATGTGGCGGGTGACGGTTCCATCCAGATGAACATTCAGGAACTTTCCACATCCAAACAGTATGATTGCCCGGTAATTGTCTGTATCTTAAATAACAACTATCTTGGGATGGTTCGTCAGTGGCAGGAACTCTTCTACGATAAACGCTATGCGTCAACTGTTATGGAAGTGACACCTGACTTTGTTGCTCTTGCTGAAGCCTACGGTGCTGTAGGGTATCGTTGCGACAAAACCAGTGAAGTTGAAGCAACTATTAAACGGGCCCTGGAGGCAGTTAAGAAAACCACTGTTATCCTGGATTTCCGTATTGCTCGTGAAGAAGGTGTTTTTCCAATGGTTCCTGCTGGAAAGGCTACCACGGAAATGCTTCTTGTCTGATACTGCGCTTCGCACATAACACAAAGTTAAAGGTGCCTGAAACTCAGGCACCTTATGAACAAATATATTTTTCTATTCACAGGATAAACAGATGAAACATACGCTTTCAGTTCTTCTTCAAAACAAACCTGGAGTCCTTTCCCGAGTTACTGGCCTGTTCAGTGGCCGCGGGTTCAATATTGAGAGTCTCAGCGTGGCAGAAACGCTTGATTCTTCCCTCTCCTGTCTCACTCTGGTAACCACTGGCAATGAAGCAATTGTTGAACAGATAACCAAGCAGCTTCACAAGCTTATCGATGTCATCAAAGTGACCGATATCAGTGAAAGTGAATATGTTGAAAGAGAAATGGCACTCATCCGGGTTAAGGCCGAAAATACCACTCGCGCAGAAGTGTTGCGAGTTATTGATATTTTCCGTGGCAAAGTCGTTGATGTCAGCCCAAAATCGTATGTTGTCGAGGTCACTGGCACCACAACTAAGCTTCAAGCCATTATTGACATTCTCCGTCCAATTGGGATTAAAGAGATTGTTCGTACCGGAACCATTGCCATGGTACGAACGCCAAAACAATAAGACCGTATGACGAGTCTTATAGGCACTACACGATTGTTTCCGGTAAAAGCAGGTTAACGACATGAGTCGTTACCGGCTTTTCCTGCTATCAGCCCATTTACAGATCACCAAAAAACTACCATGACCCACCCCAGGATACCACTTGCACAGGAAGGCTACCCATTTATTGCTTTTGCAGCCTTTGTTACTCTTATTACTGCCATTCTCGGATATGAAATCTTTGCCTGGCCTTCCCTGTTTGTTACAGGCTTTGTTGTTGCATTCTTCAGGGATCCAGAACGAATGACCGATGCAAAACCTGAAGAGTTAATCTCCCCTGCAGACGGGAAAGTCATCCTTATTGAAGAACAGTTTGATGACACTTACCTGCAGGAACAGGTCATAAAAATTTCCATCTTCATGAATGTCTTTAATGTTCATGTTAACCGGATTCCCGTGGATGGTACCGTGCAGAAAATTCATTACAAACCCGGAAAATTTTATTCCGCCGATAGTAACAAGGGCGCTCTTTTAAATGAAAGCTGCGGCGTTACCCTGCAAACCAAAACAGGGCAGCGCATGGTTTTCGTTCAGGTTGCAGGCTTGATTGCCAGACGAATTGTTAACTGGCTGGAGCCTCAAGACTCGGTTCAACGAGGTGAACGTTTCGGGCTTATTCGTTTTGGTTCACGTGTTGATCTGTACCTGCCCGTAACAAGTAAGATTTCTGTGGAAATTGGACAAAAAGTCAGTGCCGGAAAAACTGCCATCGCATCATTTTCCTGATATTTTAATGTATCGGAAAAGTAAATTTCCCGTGGAATGCTTTCCGATAGAGCTGACAACTGATAACTTCCGCCCGCAGGGCATCATGATAAAAGTATAATTATCCTTTCTTCAGGGGCATATTGTATGACTGACAGTTCCTCAAATATGGATAATCGTTTTTATCCATTGCCATGCATGTTTACATTGGCAAGTTTATTTTGTGGCTTTTACTCCATTGTCGCAGCAATTAATACCGAGTTCAAAACTGCCGCCATTGCAATACTTGTAGCTGCTATTTTTGATACACTCGATGGCCGTGTTGCTCGAATGACTCAGACTACCAGTCAGTTTGGGGCTGAACTTGATTCCCTTTGTGATATGGTTTCTTTTGGTGTTTCGCCAGCTATTCTCGCATATCTCTGGGCACTGCATCCATATGGCAGGTATGGCTGGCTGGCAGCTTTTCTCTATGTTGCCATGACATCTCTACGCCTTGCCCGTTTCAATACCAAGGACAGTACGTCAAGTTCCAAAAATTTTATTGGCCTCCCCTGTCCTGCCGCTGCTGCCATGATATCTGCTGCAGTTTTATTCAGTCATTTTTTGGGTGTTACCGGTGAGGTAAAACATATCTCGCTGCTTTTACTGGTGTATATTCTCTCTTACCTTATGGTCTCAACCCACACATACTATAGTTTTAAAGAGTTGCCCAAGTTTAAAATGAACCGGTTCCAAATGCTTGTTGGACTCCTGCTCCTTTTCATTCTTGTTGCTGCCGAACCTCAAATAATGCTCTTTGCACTTTTTTTAATCTATCTTGTGTCGGGACCTGTTTTTGGCCTCATGACAAAGCTTCGAGCAGTTAAGAAAAAAACGATCCCAACCAAAAAACGGGAGCCCTGAGCGTTACTTATTGTCAATTTTGAGCGCCTCAGGTAACAAACACCTGAGGCGCTTTTTTTATTCCGTATGCCATGGCCATTGTGTCTTGTTCAGGAATCAAAAATTTGTTATTTATCGTTCTTAGTTTCTCTAACTGACAAATATAAAGGTTTTATTATGAGTGAAAATCAAAAGAAGTATAATGTGGCTATCGTCGGGGCAACCGGTGCAGTTGGTGGAGCCATGCTCGATGTCCTGAAAAGACGTGACTTTCCCATCAATGAACTACGACTGCTTGCCTCCGAACGATCCGTTGGTAAAAAGATCTCTTTTAAAGATGAAGAGCTGGAAGTACAACTTCTCAGTTCCGATGCGTTTGCAGGGATTGACATTGCTCTTTTTTCAGCAGGCGCCACACGATCGTTAGATTTTGCACCAGCTGCAGCTGCGGCAGGTGCCGTTGTTATTGACAACTCCAGTGCCTATCGGATGGATCCTGAAATTCCCCTGGTTGTGCCGGAAGTCAATCCTCATGCCATCGCCCAATACAAAAAACACGGTATTATTGCCAACCCAAATTGCTCCACAATTCAGATGCTGGTTGCCTTAAAGCCCATTCTTGATAAAGTTGGAATCAAACGACTGGTTATCTCAACATACCAAGCTGTATCGGGTACCGGGACAAAAGCGATTGAGGAACTTGATCAGCAGGTGAAAGACTATATAAACGCTAAAGAAATGAAAGCTTCTGTTTATCCTCACCAGATCGCATTCAACTGTCTTCCTCACATCGATTCATTTCTTGAGAATGGGTATACCAAAGAAGAGATGAAGATGGTAAATGAAACCAGAAAAATTTTTGAAGATGATTCCATTGGCATTACCGCAACAACGGTTCGGGTTCCCGTCTACTACGGACACTCGGAATCAGTTAACATAGAAACAAAGCGTAAAATCACTGTCGCTGAAGTTAAAGAATTGCTAGCCATTGCACCAGGAGTGAAACTTGTTGATGACCCTGAAAACTTTAAATATCCCCTTGCCACAGATTGTGCAGGAAAGTTTGAAACACTGGTCGGTCGAATTCGTGAAGATGAATCCATAGATAATGGCATTAACCTCTGGGTTGTTTCTGACAACATCTTAAAAGGTGCTGCGCTGAATGCTGTTCAAATTGCTGAAATCTTTATTAGCGACTATACAAATTGAGGATCATAGGCGGCCTTGCCCGTGGACGGAAACTCAAGACCCCGGGCAGATCCAACTCCATTCGTCCTACTACTGATCGTGCAAGAGAGGCACTGTTCAGCATAATAGGCAGCATGATCCACTCAGCTCGAGTGCTGGATCTCTTTGCCGGGACAGGAGCGCTTGGCCTGGAAGCTTTTAGCAGAGGCGCTAAGCAAGTCGTTTTTGTTGAGAAAGAGAGCAAAGCAATTCATGTCATCAACCACAATTGTGCTCTGTGCACAAAGGGTATAAAAGATATTCAAGGGGATGAGCTAATTGTTATTCAACATGATCTTTGCAGGGGAGTAAACTTCAAGCATCCCATGTTTGCAGACTCACCCTGCTTTGATATTATTTTTCTTGACCCGCCTTACAATAAAAACCTGGCTGAAAAAAGTCTGAGCTTTTTGGATACCAGTAATTTTATCACAGCGTCAACATTGATCATTGCTGAAGAAAGCAGCGCAAACACATTGCCTGATTCTTATCTACGATTGAAGCTTGCTGATCAACGAAGATATGGGGACACCGGATTCTGGTTTTACAAAGCAAGAGAACGGTAAAATTTTATAACTTTAATTGATTGAGGAAGGCAACGAAATATTTCCAAGTTATTTCGTGTACGTTCCTTATTACTATGACAACAACTTCCCAACACCGGAAAAAACTTGCCGTCTACCCCGGCACATTTGACCCCATAACCATGGGCCACCTCGATATCATTGATCGCGCCTTAAATATTTTTGATACGGTCATTATTGCCATAGCCATTAATCCAGGGAAAACACCTCTTTTTTCTCTGGAGGAACGGGAGGAAATGGTGAAAAAATGTTTTCCACACGATTATTCACGTATCAAGGTAGACACAGTATCGGGATTGCTGGTTCAATATGCTGCGGATAAAGGTGCAAAGGCTATTATTCGTGGATTGCGAGCGGTATCCGACTTTGATTATGAATTTCAGTTGGCATTAATGAATAAAAAACTTGAGCGGGAAGTGGACACTATTTTTCTTATGCCTGGGTTCAGGTGGATCTATATCAGTTCCTCCATTATTAAAGATGCTGCACGACACGGAGGAGATGTTTGTGAACTTGTTCCAGAACACGTAAACCAGAGCCTTCTCAAAAAGTTTTCCAAAGCAAGATGTTAAAGTTACTTCGTGTACGTTCCTTTCTCTCTATCTGATTCTTCATGAAATCCTGTAAAAATACCCCGCCAATACAAAGCAAACGCAGGTTTCTTTTTTTATGTGCCGGATTTGCTGCTCTATACCCCATCTTTCGTTTTCTTGGATTCTCAATGCCCAAAAAACCAAGGGTGATAGAACTGAGTAACACACTCACCGCTGGTGGGTTCCATACCGGCCCCGACTATATTCTTTTTGATAACGGTACCGAGGCATGGGCACTCTCAAGAAAATGTACTCATCTTGGGTGCACCATAAATTACCATGAAAAAGATGGTCTCCTTGAATGCCCGTGCCATCAGAGTCGTTTTTCAACGAAAGGTCTTGTTCTTCATGGCCCGGCCGAGAAAGCACTGGCCCGTTATAAGGTGGAAAAATTAAAAGATGGTGGCGGCTATATTGTTACCATTTAGAAAGTACAACATATATAAGATGAAGAGTATCTGGAGTACATTTTTAGAACTTAAATGGGGCAATTACTCCCTTCTAGCTCTCTATATTTCTGTACTGTCAGGTGTCGTTGTTGCCTGGCAATATGATCCGGCAACTCCACTTTACTCAGTCTCCACAATAGATTTACTGATTCCCTTTGGGGAGTATTTCAGATCCCTTCACTTCTACTCCAGCCAATTCTTTTTTCTTTTTTGTATATGTCATGTAATTGCTACTTTTGAACAGGCTCAGCACTACTCCAGGAAACAGTGGATTATGCTCATGGCTACTCTTCCCGTGACATTACTCATTCTTTTTACCGGTTATATACTGCGTGGTGACTCTACCGGTTTTTCTGCAGGAATGATAGCTGAAGCAATTTTGCTGGACTTACCGCTTATTGGCCAACCAATAAATAATCTCCTTTTTTCCATAACAGACAATGGAATGAAACGGATATATGTAAATCACATCGTTGGATTCTGCCTGCTTTGGGGTTGGCTTGCCTGGAGTCATGTAAGAAAGTATCGGGTTTCATTCAATAATCATATTGTGTTAACCACATCTATTCTTCTTTTTTCAGTCTTTGTTGCTGCCCCTTTTGAACCTGATCACCTGGGGGTTACATACATATCGGGGCCATGGTTCCTGGTTGGACTGCAAGAGCTCTTGCGTTACTTCTCTCCTATGTTTGCTGGAGTCTTTGTCCCGTCAACACTGCTTCTTGCGATAGCTCTCTTACAGAAACGGAACCATTACTATCGCAGCTTTCTAACATTTATCTTCTGCTGGTTATTTATATATGCAATCCTGACTGCAATCGGACTCCTTCGCTAGGAGCTTGTCCGAGAATAGCAATTTTTGCTCAAATCGAGGCATTTGAGAAATTTTACAGCAGGCATATAGTTGATATTCCGAGGATACAACTTTGCAAATAACGAAGAGTTGGGGGAAAAGGGCATTCTCGGACACGCTCCTGGTTACAATATCAACGAGTCTCTACTCCATTATCCTTCAATGCCACTTTCACTTCAGCAATGGATACTTCCTTACGATGAAAAATCCCGGCAGCAAGCGCAGCTTCTGCATCAGTTTTTTTGAACACATCTACAAAATGAGCCGCCGAACCGGCCCCCGAGGAGGCGATCACAGGAATACTAACAGCACTTTTTACGTGGTTAATCAACTCAAAATCAAACCCGCTATTTGTCCCATCCTTATCAATACAATTTAAAAGTATCTCCCCGGCACCCAATGCTTCACAACTTGAAACAAGCTGAACAGCATCAAGGTCGCGTCCTTCTCTGCCACCCTTTACAGTACACTGATACCAGCAATACTCTTCACCTTCAGGCCCCGGAACAATGGTTTTAATGGTATTGTGATCCGTGTCTTCAGGATCTTTCACATACACACGCCTTGGGTCAACCGAGATTACAACAGCCTGTGCTCCGTAAACAATTGAAATCTGTTCAATGGAACTCCTGCCTGTTTTTATACCGGTTTTCAAATACTCTTCCGCAGTATAGCAGGCATCGGAACCAATGGAGATTTTATCAGCACCGGAACGGAAATATTCGGAGGCGACATCAAGTGATGTGTATTCTTTGCCGTTAGTATCGGTAAATGCACGAATCCCTCCACCAATGGTGAGAGGTACAAACACATTCTCTGAAGTCCTCTGTAAGACCTCAAGCATGGGTTGATCTTCCATGGGAAAATCTCTGAATCCGGTGATATTTAGAAACGTTATCTCATCTGCACCTTCTTCGTAATAACGCTTTGCCAGCTCAACAGGCTTTCCAAGATTTCTTACCTCACCTTTATCACGTACATCATACTGATCACCCTTGGTGACAACCAGATCCCCATTATCATTGGTTCGTACATCAAGACAGGCAATGACGCGTTTAGCCATCTTTGTCTCTTGTGGATTCCCTGATATCTCCTTTGCGGAAACAGTGATGGTGTCAGCTCTTTCAGATTTCAGATAATTCCCTAAAATATTCAGCCCTGCTGTACCGCTTTTTTCAGGATGGAACTGAAATGCTGTAACGTTCCCCTTTTGAACACCACTTACAAATTCTTCGCCATAATTAGTGGTGCTGAGCAACCATTCCTGATCAACATCTTCAAGAGTGGCCCTGTAGGAGTGGACAAAATAGAGCTTTTCACCATTGTATCCAGAGAATATAGCAGATTGTTTGTGCAAATTAACACCATTCCAGCCAATTTGAGGCACTGACAGGTTGGTCTCTGCAAAACGTTTTATCTGTCCTTTTAAAATTGAAAGGCCGGCAACACCAGGAGATTCTTCACTGCCTTCAAAAAGAGCCTGCAAAGCAACACAAATCCCAAGAACGGGTTTATCAGCATGAATTCGTTCAATTAGAGGCTCTACAAAGCCATCACGTTGCAAACGCTCCATGACCGACCCATAGCTCCCAACACCTGGAAAAATCAAACACTCAGCGCTAATAATATCTGCTGGACTTTTAACATCCTGCACTGTGTAACCAAGCTTTCCTATTGCATTTCTGACACTACGGACATTGCCGGCACCATAATCAAGTAATGTAATCATTATTTATTATTATTTTTTAATTCACAGACTTATAGTATTTTCCGTTGACACAGCCTCTGCAGAGACTCTTGCCATCTTTCTCAACATCACGACAATCCTGAACCCAGTCACCACAGGATTCACACTGCACACGTTTTAGCGGTCTTCCTGGCATATCCTCTTCAGGAATATCAACATGCACCTCGTCGATGGTAAACAGTTCTTCCTGCGGCATCACTCTGTACGCTCCAAGTTGGCGCTCATATTTATTTTCAATTTCAGGGCAATATTTTTTGGAAAGTTCACGTGACTCTTCCCGTGCAACAATTCGCACGGCCTTACCGGTATCAAGATTTACAAAAGTAGCAGCCATTACCCCATAGTCAATCCAACGCATGGATCGTTTCCCCAGGCTGCACCCGGTCACCGATTGAATGGCGTCCGTTGCACAACGGTCAATTTCCACCAGGACATAGAGTTTTTTTCTATCAAGACCTCTTGGGTCCTGAATACCAATTGCTTCAAGTCCAAGCAAGGATAGGCGGACTCCAATAACCTGTCCGGCACAAATATGTCCATGTACCTTAGTTGAACGTTCTAACAGAATATCAAATGATTCCATTATTTTCTCCAGATAATGTGAAAAAATCGCTTTTTATATAGACTTGGCATAGTACTCAGGAGGTTTTACAGTGTCAACAATCCCAGGACACTAAAACTCAAATCCCCTTTGGGCTTTAATACCTGACTGAAAGGGATGTTTCACTTCCACCATTTCAGTTACAAGGTCAGCCATTTCAATTAAGGCATCCGATGCATAACGTCCTGTAACAACAACATGCAATTCTTCAGGTTTTGCACCAAGAACTGATAGAATTTCCTGCTCCTCAATCATCTTATAATGGGGAAGGTACGTCAGTTCATCAAGAATAACCAAAGAATAGTTGTTTTCTTTGATAACCTTTTTAGCAAACTCCCAGGCCTCAAGTGCAACTTCCTTATCACGATCCAGATCATCGGATTTCCAAGTGAACCCACGTCCCATAACATGAAAGTCAAGGAGCTGTGAGAACTGTTTAGCTGACTCCAGTTCTCCATACTTCCAACTTCCTTTTATAAACTGGATAATACAAACTTTTTGTCCATGACCAAGTGCCCTGAACGCAAGCCCTAAAGAAGCAGTGGTTTTCCCTTTTCCATTTCCGGTAAAAACAGCCAATAATCCTTTATTTTTCTGAGGCTTGTCTTGTGCCATGACTAAAACTCCTGTCATACAATTTTGAAACCGCTTCAAGTTCCGTATCAGCAAATACCTTTCCAACACAAATCAGTGCAGTTTTTCGTATGTCGGCCTCCCGAACCTGCGATGCAATACTCTCCAATGTGCCGACAAGAATTGTCTCATCAGCCCATGTTGCCTTTTCAACTACTACCACAGGGGTATCTATCGGATACCCACCTTTCCCCAGTTCCCTGACCACGGTTTCAATCATGGATACTGACAAAAAGATTACCATGGTGGTTTGATGACTGGCGAGAAGGTGTAATTTTTCCAGTTCCGGAACTGGCGTTCGACCTTCCTGACGAGTAATAATGACGGTTTGTGAAATTTCAGGAAGAGTAAATTCTGCATTCAATGATGCGGCAGCTCCAAAAGCAGAACTTACACCCGGAACAACATGATAGGGAATACCTAAAGTATCCAGCGCCTGCATCTGTTCTTTTATTGCACCAAAAATGGAAGGATCTCCGGTGTGCAGCCGGACAACCTTCTTTCCACTTTGCCAGGCAGTGGATAAGGTATCCACAATTTCACCAAGATTCATTCCTTGAGAATCATAGATATCAGCCTTACAGCCATCAAGTATTCTCCTATTGACAAGGCTTCCTGCATAGACAATACAATCTGCTTCATCCAGTAGCCTTCTGCCCTTCACTGTTATAAGTTCCACATCACCAGGGCCTGCACCAATGATTGCAACAGGCACCGCTTCCATCTTTTTTTCACTACTCATTACCTGACTCCCAAGGAATGGACACTAACTTAATTTTCTTCCAACAATGATCTTAATTGGATTAAATTGTACTCTTTTTTCTTCTGGGTATTTGTACCTTTGCACAGAAATCTCACTAATTTCAACATCAAATCCAAGTTCAGACAAAACCCGTGGGGCTATCTGTGCTGTTTTTAAGATAACAGCATTCACGACTATTATCCCATGCGGCAAAAGTCGTCCCGAACAAATCTCAAGAATCTCTTTTAGATTTCCACCACTGCCACCAACAAATATTCTGTCCGGCTCTGGAAGTTGCTGCAAAGAATCCGGTGCTTCCCCTTGTATACGATTCATATTCCAAGCAGCATATTTCTTTCGGTTAGCCTCAATGTTTTGCCATTGTTCTTCTTCCTTTTCAATGGCAAAGACCTGAAGTTCAGGAAATAGTCGTGCAGCTTCCAGACCAACGGATCCGGAACCAGCTCCCACATCCCAAAAGACACCTTTCCGGGGAAGCCGCAGGGCATGAATTGCAGCAGCACGTACTTCATTCTTTGTAAGAAGTCCTCTACTGTGACAAATCTCGAATTCCTTTAAGCCAAAACATGGATATGTCACCAAACGATCCTCTGGATTAACAAGAATCATCACATTGGGATCAACAAATTTTTGCGCTGCAATGTCAGCAAGAGTACCGGTAACCAACCTTTCTGATTCAAAACCAAGGTGTTCTGCAACATAAACGCTAAGATTTAAAGTTGCATTTTTCCCGCAATCATCCATTAGTTTCGCTGCAATTATATCAGGACTGTTCTTGGGGTCAGTGAACACAAATGTCTTTCCATGTTGCAAAAGGCTTGCAGCCCAATGATCATTACTGCGACCATGAAGACTGACAAACGCTGCATCATCCCAGGGAATATTAAAACGTGCAAAGGCAAGCTGCATTGAAGAGAGTGCAGGATGCACGCTAATCTTCTGCTCAGGAAAAGCTTGTGCAAGGCGACGGCCAATACCAAAAAAAAACGGATCACCTGAAGCAAGAACCGTCACATCTCCATTCTTAAGACAATCCCCTATGGTATCGATACATATTGCCAAGGGTACAACAGGAACCAGAGGGGGACATATGTTGCGCAGACAATGTTTTTGGAGCTCTTTATATGAACGTTTCGAAGCAACAACAGCAACGGATGTCTCAAGTGCTGACTGGAGTACTGCCTTATCAGATGAAGAGTCAAAACCTATAATATGGAGCACTGAACAGCCCATCGTCATTGCTCCTCTTCTGTTTGAAATACTATGCTTGTTGTGGCATCAACAAGATAAACAGTAACATCAAGTCCGGAAACCTTTTCAGCATATTCCTTAGCTGCGCCACAAACTCTTGCAATAACCCTTTCTTCTCCACAATCAAGTAAACGTCCATATATTTCCCGTGCAGTGTTGGAACCTTCAAGGGATTGAAGAAGCTTTGCATTACAATCAAGTTTTTTTAGAAACTCTAAAGCAGCCGGAATTTCAAGTGCCCCATTCCGTACATGGGTTTGCGGTATCTGCATTCCGCACTTAATAATCTTGGCCCACATAGCTGAAAGATGAATTTTGGCGAAATTATGTTTTGCAGCTTCGACAAGGGAGAAGTGGAGATAATCGCCCATCATGACCTGAGCCTCTTCGGGAAATTCAAGGTACTCTTGAACTGCTTTTTCTGATGTTCTTCCTGTTGAAAGAATAACTTCATCAATTCCAGCTGCTTTGGCCACATCCATAGATGTTGCAATGGTTGCTGTCCAGGCAGCTGCAGAGACAGGTCTTACAACTCCAGTTGTCCCAAGCACAGATAAACCGCCAATAATTCCCAGCCGGTGATTAAGCGTTTTTTCTGCAAGTATTTCACCCTCGGGGATCGAGATAGTGATCTCAAGCTGCGTGGAAGCATTGCAATTACTTTCAAGAACTGCTTCTGCAACTGCGGCTCTTATCATTTTTCGTGGCACCGGATTGATTGCAGGCTCACCTACGGGAATGGCTAGTCCCCTTTTAGTAACAGTCCCCACTCCTTTGCCGCCATAAATCTTAAAAACTTCATCGCCTGATTGCTCTTTTCCTGCATAGCGGACAGTGGCCTCTATAATGGCGCCGTTAGTCACATCGGGATCATCGCCAGCATCTTTAATAATGGATGCCTTGGCTATATGTTTCACATGATCAATTACCTGCAGTGATTCAAGTTTAAATTTCACCCTGTAACCATCAGGAAATGGAATTTCAACACTTTCGTGCTTAATACCTGTCAAAAGTAGCATTGCTGCGGCCTTTCCAGCTGCTGCTGCACAAGCACCGGTGGTATATCCAGATCGTAATTTTTTCATAAAACACAAAAAAAAGGCTATCCTGCGTAACAGAATAGCCTTTCAAATCATAACAAGTTCTTTATGGGTAACTACTCACAGAGCACCGTTAGTTAATAGCCTCAGAAAGTTTAGAGCCAGCTTTAAATTTAGCCACATTCTTAGCTGGAATATCAATGGTTTTTCCGGTCTGAGGATTTCTCCCCTTACGAGCTTCACGCTTGGAAACAGAAAAAGTACCAAAACCTACCAAGGTAACTTTATCGCCGTTTTTCAATGTCTCAGCGATGGCTGCAAGAGTACTGTTTAATGCTTTCTCAGCAGCGGCCTTGGAAATATCAGCGGCATCTGCAATATTTTCTACTAATTCCTTTTTGTTCATGAATCCCTCCCGGAAACTTCTTTTCTAATTAAACAGGATGCAGACTGTGCTGCTCCCCTCATCTCTTCTATGTTTCTTTAATAAAAGGCTAGTTGATTGTCAAAAGAATAACACTGTTAATTTATTTATTTTAACGTACACTTTTCAATACAATCCTTTATTATCGCACTCTTACATACCAAAAACAGCTGGCTATGTAATTGAGCAGGTATTCAGAATCAGGTTATTAATAGTTTCTAAGAAATGTCACTTATCTCTCACCCTCCCCTCAAATACGAGGGTGCAGATCCACAAGAACTCGCAAAAACCCCTTCGACTTAAAGAAGCATATGATTTCAACATGTACAGGAGAATTTGTCAATAGTGCTGCATCATTTTCAGCAAGTTCCAAAACAACATCTAAGCCATTTGGCTTTACCCGACATCCAGAAAAACCACGTTCTAACAAAAAATCTTCACATTCTTCAACTGTTAACAACAACTTCCTCTTTATTTCTGTTCCTTCAAGCAAACGCGTGGCAAGACAGGAATTTGATGGTTTATCGTGGTTGCTCAAATGAAACCTTTTCGCCAATGATCTGATGTCTTCTTTATTAAGATCAGCGTCAAGCATTGGCGTCTTTATACCAAATTCCTGAATAGCTCTAGAACCGGGCCTGTGACTCTTCAGGTCATCAACATTACTTCCATCAAGCAATACGGGATCATCAGATATGCTAAGGCTACGTTGAAATGTTTGATACATTCTTTTTTTACAAAAATAGCAACGTTCAGGGCTGTTTGTGATAAATTCCGGCCAGATCAGTGGATAAAGCCTGATCTCCAGTATCTGTTTGCTGCTGATATTCAATTCACGAAGTAGTGCTGCGGCGGCAGTACTTTCCCGTTTGGATACAAGCTCTGACACTCCACGAAGCACAAAAACGCGTTCTTTCCCCAATGCTTCACAGGCAGCATAGAGTAGAAGCGTCGAATCCACTCCTCCTGAAAATGCCACAGCAACAGATGGATACTGTTTCAGGATCTGCAGCAAAACCTGGTATTTTTCTTGAGTATCCAGTTGTCAGCCCTTTGAAATAGTAGCATCAGGCAGTAATTCAGCCGGTTTATTGAGTAAAAATTTACCATCCTTCATCCAGGATTTAAGGGTTTCGGCAATTTCTCTGGCCATTGGCAAACTGGAAAGTGGCGCCGTAGGAACAGTTTTCCCATTAACTATAATGGATCCTGACTTTAGTTGTGCGTAACTCACTTCACCATAGGTTTTGTTGATACCGTTTGAATAATCATATCCGTAATCAATCACCTGAGTAAAAAGTTCATCGTCGGAAACACCCGTGTAAGCAGCCATTTCAGCATTTAAAATTGGAATTGGCACACCTAAGCCAATGGCCATGGTATTACCGTATCCCAAAATGGAGATTCCACGAATGTAACGGGACGACATCTGTTTCATGTCACCCTGAACCATTATCGTTCCGGCAGGTCTAACCGGTGTACCATTTTTATGCCTCGGAGCATTGGGATTGTGCTGAGTACCTTGCGAGGTCACATAACCAATGCCACCACCTAAGAAAATCCTGCTTCCTATGCCAATGGTTTTATAATGTGGATCATTAAACAGGGGACTCAAACTACCGGCACTACAGTAATTGGCATTTCTACAATGGGGTTTTAAGGTACCCATATAGGTATGTACCGCCTTGTCGGATAGATTCACGGCACAGTTATAATTCTGGTATCCATTTCTGGGATTACAAAGCAAAGCAGAGGGAAGTTCTGCCAGGGTGAATTCCTTTTTCATTTTTCGCGCAAGGTAACAATCGGTTCCATAGGCCTTAGCTTCAAGAAATACTTTTTTTCCAGCAAGCAGATCCTCAATGACGTGCCCCCCTCCATAACGAAATTCACCGGGGTAAAGCTTATTTAAAGGATCATCTTCAACTGGTTCTGTGGCACCAATATAACAATCAACTGCTGCAAGTCCTGCGTAGGCAGAAACCTTATTAATCCAGACCTTGGATGCTTTAATAGTGGGGGTCATCTGGCCAAAATTCAAAAAAGCTCCGGAAGAGCACATGGGCGAGAAGGTACCGGTGGTAACAACATCCACTTCTCTTGCTGCATCTTCAGCGCCCTTTGTTTTTACAATTTCAACCATCTCTTCCGCTGTGACAATAACAGCCTCACCGGCTTTGATACGGCCATTTATTTCTTCGTAGGTTTTCTGTACGGGTTTATCACTCATGACTTACTGTTCTCTTTTATAAAATAATTGTAACGCTTTTTAACTTTGGCGTAAATGCGACAAGGAAAGGGAACGTAATATATTCAACTTATTTCGTGTACGTCCCCAAAATACGCATAGAATGTAACTGTTCAGCAGTGCTTATTCCAGTCCTTTTTTACAACTTGACATACTTTTCCCTTTGCCCTACATTCCGCTGTTATACTGTGACACCATAAAAAACTCTCTCTTTTCATACCATAAAGGATTAATAATGGCCCAAGACCTCACTCCGGTTCGTGATGGAATCGACAAAATCGACAATACTATTGTTGAACTCCTTAAAGAACGGCTCTCCCTTGCCAAAACAATTGGCAAATTAAAAAATGAAAGTAAACGTGCCAAATGGGATCCCTTAAGAGAAAGACAGATATATGAACGTTTAACCAAACTGAATGATGGTGTTTTCCCCAAAGATGCGCTGCATTCAATCTTTCATGAAATTATCACCACATGCAGACTCTCCCAGCAGAAGATTGCTGTTTCTTATCTAGGTCCCGAGGCCACTTTCACTCATCTTGCAGGCGTTAAATACTTTGGTCATTCCGCCACATACAGCCCCATGGAATCTATTGCTGATGTATTTTCTGAGGTTGAAAAAGGACGAACTCAGTATGGAATAGTTCCAGTTGAAAATTCCATTGAAGGAGCTGTATTTTCAACGCTTGATTCCTTTATGAAGTTCAGGACGAAGATCTGTGGCGAAGTACGGATGGAAATCACCCACAATCTGGTTTGCAAATCAGGTGATATTAAAGATATTCAAACAGTGGCCTCACACACCCAGCCGCTGGCTCAATGCCGTGAATGGCTTCGCAAGCATTTACCAACATGCCCCACCTTACCTGTGTTTTCCACAGGTGCTGCAGCCCAGATGGCTGCCAACAACCCCAATATCGGCGCTATTGCTTCGTCTCTTGCCATTAAAACCTATGAACTGCAGGTAGTTGTTAAAGGAATTGAAGATTATCGTGGCAATACTACACGTTTCCTGGTTATTGGTAAAGAATCACCAACGCCCAGTGGAGCTGACAGGACATCTCTACTTCTGGGCATTAAGGAACGGCCCGGCGCATTGAATGAAATTTTAAGTGTAATTGCCAGGGCAGGAATTAATCTTGCGAAAATTGAATCAAGACCAATCAAGGGAAAGCAGTGGAAGTACCTATTCTTCCTTGATTTGATGGGACATATTGATGACCAGCATATTAAGGATTGTTGTACAACCTTAAAAGCACTCTGTTCTTACTTTGAATGGCTGGGATCTTATCCTGTAACCGAGGAATCATCCCCCGATGCGTGACATCTGTCCTGAACAGTTGACCTGATCTTCTGCTAACGTGTGCCCTTTGGGTTTATCAAGGATGGTCCGTCTGATAAGCCCTCTGAGTTCCTGATCCGTTGCACCTTTACGCAACAATGCTTTTAAATCAGCCTCTTTGTCGTGAAGCAGACATGCCCGAAGGCGCCCGGCAGAGGTCAACCGCAAACGATTACAGGTGTCACAAAAATGATGGCTGATTGGGCTTATAAATCCGATCTTTCCTTGTGCACCATCATCCGTTGTCAGGGAATAAACCCTTGCCGGGCCATCCATCCTGCGACCCGGCAAAGCTTTCAGCGTACCAAGCACAGCAATTCTTTTCTGAAGATCAGAAGAGGTAATATAGGAAGCCTCTTTCCAGGTGGAATCATCTCCCACCGGCATAAATTCAATAAAACGCACCTGATACGGAGTTTCCAGCGCAAGTCGTACAAAATCTACAAACTCGTCATCATTAACTCCCTTCATTGCAACCACATTGATTTTCACATCAAAGCCAAGCTCACCGGCAGTTTTAATTCCCTTCCATACCTGATCAAAAAGATCAAACCCTGTTATTTTTTTAAATCGTTCAGGACGCATGGTATCAAGTGAAATATTTAGCTTTCGAATACCGGCATCATAGAGACCCGTCGCCTTTTCATGAAGCAGAACACCATTTGTAGTTAAGCGAATTTCATCGAGCCCGGAAATTTTAGATAAAGAGGAAATAAAACCCATCACTCCCTTGCGTACCAGTGGCTCTCCACCAGTGAGCCGAATCTTGTTCATCCCCATTCCAACAACAAGCTCTATAATATGCAGCAACTCCTCATAGCTAAGGAGCTCCTCATGCTTAAGCATCTTCAAACCATCTTTCTGGTCTTCAGGCATGCAATATACGCAGCGTAAATTGCAGCGATCAGTGAGAGAGAGACGCAGATAGGAGATGGTTCGCGAGAACATATCAACTAAGCTATCGATATTTTCGTTGTTTTCGTCTATATTTTTCATAGGGCTATGGTGTCAATTCCTCCATGATGACCTGCATCATTGACTTTGCTGACAAGGACTAATATATTGGCATCCTCTTACCCTAAATATTTGTTTTTCGCCAGCAGTTATTTCTTCTGCCGGTGCGAACAACAACAGAAAAACTGGTTCCAATAGATGCTGACACTGGGAATTGAAAGCTCCTGCGATGATACTGCCGCCGCAGTATTACAAGATGACTCCACTCTTCTCTCTTCCGTGCTTACCAGTCAGGACCAGATTCATACCCGTTTTGGAGGTGTGGTCCCGGAACTTGCATCGCGATGTCACCTTGAATCCATTGTTCCCGTTGTAAACGAGTCTTTAAAACGTGCAAAAATCACCATCTCTGACATTGACCTCATCGCCGTAACTCAGGGGCCTGGACTTATTGGATCACTTCTGGTCGGATTTTCTTATGCCAAGGCTCTATCCTATATCAGCAAAATCCCTTTCGTAGGAGTTGATCATATGGCAGGCCATATTCTTTCAGTTTTTCTTGAAGAGGACAAGCCTGAATTTCCTTTTATTGCACTCGTTGTATCAGGAGGTACAAGCTCCATTTACCGGGCGGATACCTTCACCAAATTCACCCTTCTTGGTAGAACACGTGATGATGCCGCAGGAGAGGCATTTGATAAGGTGGCGAAACTCCTTGGATTTCCATACCCTGGAGGCCCTGTCATTTCTCATGAAGCACAATCCGGCGACAACGAAGCTATTCAATTTCCTCGTTCCTGGCTTGAAAAAGGTTCTCTTGACTTTAGTTTTTCAGGACTCAAAACATCTGTACTCAATCATTGCAACAGGGAAAAGCAGAAAAACAACCCTCTGCAGTTAGCTGATATCTGCGCATCTTTCCAGGAAGCTGCAGTTGAAGTGCTTGTGGAAAAAACACTTCTTGCAGCTTCACAGCAAAGTATTCAAAATATAGTCCTGGGAGGAGGAGTTTCTTCCAACCCACGCCTCAGACAACTCATGGAAAGACGGTGTTCTGAAGATGGGAAGAAACTGCATATTCCACGCCCGTCCTATTGTACTGACAACGGTGCAATGATCGCAATTGCTGGTGTTCACTCCCATCGCGAAAACTCTGAGTTTTCCTACGACCTTGATGTTTACAGTCGTTCTGCCTTATAGGTAAGATATGAACCCAAAACGAACAGCCAGATATTACTTCATCAAGTTCACCAGGCTACAGGGAGATCCGCAAGCCCTCGCTTTTGGCACCGCCATCGGTACATTCCTGGGCATTGTCCCCATCGCCCCTTTTCATACCATTGCCGTTGTTCTTGTAACCTTTATTACCCGTACTTCAACCATCGCTGCATATCTCGCGACTCTTTTGGTTTGCAATCCACTGACCTATGTTCCCCAGTATTATTTTTCAATACTTATCGGCAACACGTTAACTCCCTACAACTTTACCTGGAAACGAATGAAAGAAATACTTGATCTCCTGCTTGCAAAACCCGGGTTTATGGAATCCGTGCATATCCTTGGAGGAATTGGATATGAAGCTGTTATTGTTTTGCTTGTTGGCGGATCAATTCTGGCAATTCCCTTTACCATAGTCAGTTACGGCTTGTCGTTGCGACTTTTTGTAAAAATTAAGAAAAAAAGAAGAAAGATCCACATATTAGAGTCGCCCAATACACTATAATTTTTTCCCATGTCGCATATTAACAAACAGGCTAAATGAAATTTACACGGCTTAAACAATACTACTATCTCAAATTCCTGAGAATTAAAGGTGACCCGCGAGATATCGCCCTTGGAGCATTTATTGGTGCGATGATTGGCACCATGCCGGTAATGCCTTTTCATACCATTGGGATCATCGCTGTATGTTTTCTTACACGCACATCAGCCATAGCGGGACTTTTTTCCAGCCTTGTAATCAGTAACCCCTTCTCTTATATACCAATTTATTACATCAGCATGGTGATCGGCAATTTCATCACGCCCTACGAAGTCAGTTGGACAAAAATCCATAGCATCCTTGACGTTATTATTTCAGGGCGCGGATTTAAAGAATCTGTTCATATTCTTACCAGTCAGGGATATGAGCTTATAATCGTTATGATGAGTGGAGGATTGGTACTTGCTATCCCCACTGCTATCTTCTGGTATGTTTTCACTCTACGGCTTTTTCTTAGAATTCGAGAAAAACGCCGACAAAAACAGATTCTTCGCGAAAAAAATAAAAAAATAAAAAAGAAGAGAAAACTATGACCCTCTACGGAGAAACCCGAAAATCCCTGCGGGAAGAAAAACTTGCTCCCCAAAAACAACTTGGTCAAAATTTTCTGGTTCACAAGGCAACTGCTGCTGCCGTTGCAGGATGTGGGAAAATACATCCAAATGATATCATCATAGAAGTAGGCGTAGGCCTTGGCGCACTTACCCTGCCCATTGCAGAACAGGCAGCACAGGTAGTTGGGCTTGAAGTGGATAGCGGGATTGTTCGACTCCATGAAAAGAAAAATGATCTTCCTGATAATGTAACACTCTTACACCAGGATATTTTAAAGGCAGACTTTGATGAGCTTTATCGGCTCAGCAAGGGGCCTTTAAGAATCATGGCAAACCTCCCCTATTCCATCTCCAATCCCTTTTTATTTAAACTGATTGAACATCAGGAGAAAGTTGCCTGGGCCACAGTCATGCTACAAAAAGAAGTTGCCGATCGTTTAACAGCAACTCCTTCCACAAAACAGTATGGTATTCCCACGGTGCTCTTAAAAAGCTGTGCCACGGTAAAGCCCCTGCTTACACTGAAACCGGCCGAATTTCATCCCCGTCCCAAGATTGATTCTGTGGTTGTTCGTATCGAGTTTTATGACCCGGAAAAAGTTGCAGGGAGAGCCTATGACAGATTCCTTTTTCAGAAAATTGTACGGGCAGCATTCAGCCAGCGCCGGAAAACTCTTCTCAACACTCTTACTGCTGGAGGATTTTTCAGAACGCTTAGTGCAGACGATAAAAAACTTGCAAAACAACTTACCTGCGAGACCATTACGCAAGCTGAAATTAAACCGGGTGCACGAGCTGAAACGCTTGACTTGGAACAGTTTATTGATCTGACAATGGCTTTTTCCCTGAAACTATCCAATGGCTAGTTACGGGTAACTCCTCGCAAGGTACATTCCATGCAAAACTTCGTTTTTCATAATCCCACTAAAATCCTTTTCGGTAAAAACACCGTTCCTTTAATTGGTGCTGAAACAGTGCTCTTTGGAAAAAGAGTACTTCTGGTATATGGAACGGGCTCCATCAAAAAAAGGGGTCTTTATGATCAGATCGTGCAATCACTCCATGCCGCTGCTGCAATTATTACAGAACATGGCGGTGTTCAGCCAAACCCTCTTCTCTCCCATGTTCACAAGGGAATAAAACTTGCCAGAGAAAACAACTGTGATGTTGTCTGCGCAGTTGGGGGCGGCTCTGTAATCGATGAGGCAAAAGCTATTTGCGCAGGAACTCCTGTTCAACATGATGTATGGAAGTTCTTTACCGGCAAAAAAAGTGTCAAAAACCCCTTGCCGCTGACCACTGTACTCACTCTGGCAGCATCCGGATCTGAAATGAATTCGGGGATGGTCATCACAAACGATGCGACATCACAGAAATTTGGTTTTGGCAATAAACAGCTCTTCCCGAAAACATCTATTCTTGATCCCACCATCACCTTCTCGGTGCCTGCAGACTATACCGCATATGGCGCAATTGATGCCATTTCCCATGTACTGGAATGTTATTTTACCACAACAGATCCCTACACCCCAGTACAGGACAGACTGATGGAAGGAATTGTAATGAACGCCATTGAGAGCTGTAACAGGGTCTTGGCCAACCCGGATGATTATCATGCAAGGGCAGATCTTATGTGGACTGCAAGCCTTGCATTAAATGGTCTTACAAGTTCAGGGCTTGGTAAGGTCGGATTTCCCATGCATATGATTGAGCACAGCCTTTCAGCATTTTATAATGTTCCTCATGGCGCTGGACTTTCAGCAGTTATTCCCGGTTGGATGCGCTTCAATGCAAAGCTGCAGCCTGACCGATTCGCCCAATTTGCGACACGTGTTTTTGATAAACGCACAGGAAGTATAGAAGAGAAAGCAACACAGGGAATAGAAGCTCTTGGCAATTGGTTCCGTGAAGTCAAATCGCCTACAAGTATTACGGCATTGAATATTCCCGGTACAGATATTCCAAAGATTGCTGCAAATGCAATGACCCTTGCCAAAGTGTGGCGAATGCGGGATTATTCAGAAGAAAAAATTGAAGCGATCCTGGACGGGTGCTTATAAAATCAGTAATGATTGAGAGCAATTTTCTCAAACATCTTCACAAGTCCTGCACATAATGTATAAAGTGACTTAATGTGCAGGTTCATGGCACAACACTCATCAAAAAAAATATTTAACTCCGACTCCATATCTCCATCCGCTGCCTGATAACAGAGAAGAATCGGGATATGAGGAAAAGGATGCACAACGAGTGCAATATCTGCATCAAATCCTTCCACTTCCTTTCCCTGAAAAAGCTCTACAATATCTGAAAGGAGTTCCGGGTGCCTGTCAGCAAGAAGTCTGAGCGGTATTTCACAACGGCTTTGAAAAAGACCCCGCCAATCAATCCCGCCTTTAATTTCCCGAAAAGAGATCCAGCGTCCGGAGATCTGCTGATGACTTGAATGACAGAGATAAGAAAGTAAGGGAACTTCAACCCAAGGGATAATATGACACTGGGAACGTACAACACCATTCCGATCCACATAAAAGTCTTTCCCCAATGATGTAACACGCATAACATCAGCATCATTATCACATCCACGTTCCTGTGCCACTGCTGTAAAATCAAGCGCCTGCACCTTTTGCAACAGCTTTTCCAGAAATTCAGGTTGTAATGGATCAGCAGTGGAACGTTTTTGCAGATTCCCAGATAAAGCATTTTTCACACTCCGGGTCAGATGGGGACAGTCATCAAGGTGTTTTTGTCCACCTATTACAGCAACGGCAAAGGCAAGACAGCTTGGCAACATGCACTGTTTGCAGTTTGTCTTTTCAAGCATCTTGTAAACTTCAAGAGGTGTTAAAAGTTTTTCATCTGTCATCTCCTCAATCCACTCCCTTTACTCGCAAAACCACTGAAAAAGTGGTATATCTTTTCTTTGACTCAACATCAAACATACAAAATCAGTTGCCTGCCTGTGTCGGGATACTCGAAAGTTTAAAATTATGATAGAAGAATACGATAAAAAAGAAGGATATTGTAAAATCCTCGGACATTTTCTCACATTTGACTACTGCAGAAGCACAAATAAAGGCTTGCCCTGCAGCAAAATACTGAATTGCTGGTTTCAACAATTTCCAATTGAAAAATTCGTTTCTGAGCACTACTCGGAAGAGGAATACAAAAAGATATTTGCACCGCCAAAAACAAAGATTTTAAGTCTCACAGAAATCCTGGAACAGGCCCAGCAGCGAATCAAGGAAAACAAGTTAAAATTATAGTGCCGCGCAATCACTTCCTTATTTTTTTCACCAGCTCACGATCATTAAGAGTCATATAGACAATTTCACCAGTCTTCCTCTCAACCTGGCATGTTCCATCATATCTGACCTGTTCACCAGTAGACTTTTTAATAAAAATTGATTGTGGCTTGCTCCAATAAAAATAGAAATACTCATCATCCCAAAGCCGCTTCCTGCAATTGGATACTTTAATCAGTCCTGCCGGTCTCTGGGACTTGTATTTCACTTTACATTTCTCAACTGCAGCAGCCCAGGAAATCGTGTCTGTTTCCAATACTTCCACCCCTGACTCACCAAAAAACCAAAAAACAAGAATGATAACCAGAATAAAACCAACCCCTCCTATGATGGATCCTGTTTGAACAGAATTTTTCATTTTACTTCTTCTCCCGTCTTTCCGTGAATAGTAGCAAGAGGCACTCCTCAGAACCATCTGAGCATTAAGCACCGAACTTTTATTAGAAAAAACATCACAGTACATTAATAATACCTGGAATTATATCGTCATGTCAAGGCGAGCGTTTGTGGGTGATGAGGCCTTGTGTGGTCTGACCAACCCCTTTCACCTTCAGCAATTTTTTAAACCGATTCATTCCACGCCAGGAATAGAAAACAAACCAAGGCCCTATGGTGTTGATTCACACAGTACAAAAAGATCTGTTTCCCAATCACTTAAATCCCAGTACACTACTCATTGATTACCTTCCTGCGTGAGATCAATGATGAATAGTTTACCCCACGTGAGATGGTGGCAGAAGTATCTGAGCAGGCCAATGCTCCAACATTTGGAATTATTGATTTGTATCTTGGACGTGGTAGTATGGATGGTAGCCTCCTCAATGCTGATGGTCAGGGAAAAAGATTTGCTGCACTTTCATAAGATACATTAAAGGGATCTTTGGTGAAATCTTCAAGAAACTATTGCACCTTTATTGATCCCCCCAACAAGACAACACAATAACGACATGAAGAAACTCACCACACCCAGGATCCATCGTTGTATTGGATGTCACTCTTGTTCTCTTGCTTGTGCAAGGCTGGTTCATAAACAAATCTCCTGGGATACGGCCGGAATCCGAATCAAGTCTTCAGGTGGACTAACCACAGGCTTCCAGGCAAGCCAATGCCTTGCCTGCGACCCTGCGCCCTGTGCAGCGGCCTGCCCCACAGGTGCCTTTTCTCAGCGAAAAGGCGGGGGAGTGATAGTAAAGAAAAAGCTCTGCATTAATTGTGGTGACTGCGTTACCGCCTGCCCCATTGATGCTGTTTTTCAGGATTATAACGGTGCTGTTTATGTCTGTATCCATTGCGGCCGTTGTATTGATTTTTGCCCTCACAACTGCCTTGAGATGGAAGAAGTGGAACCAAGCATAAATGGGGAGGAGAGAGCATGATTCGTGATCATTTTAGAGTTCTTGTAGTGAACCTTTCCTCCGGTAAAGGACAAATTGTCCAGCTTGACGGCCGTAACAGTGAAGCAGGCGGCAGTGGACTTGCTGCGTTGATATTCAACAAATATGGTTTACCTGAGCAACCCTGGAATGATTCCCGGCAGCCTGTCATTTTTGCCATTGGCCCGCTTACCGGGTATTTCCCGCTGATGAGTAAGACTGTCTGCAGCTTTAAATCTCCTTATCATAATCAATATACCGAGAGTCATGCCGGTGGGCGTTCTGCACTTTCTCTCTGTTTTGCCAACCTGGATGCTCTGGTCATTACTGGAAAAGCTGAACGACTCTGCTGTGTAAGCGTAAGTTCAAGATCTATTGAGATTAAAGATGTTTCCTTTATGAAGGGAATGGACGTGGATGAGAGCGGCAAGATCCTACGGGGTATGTCCAAGGGATCCGGACATCGGACCATTCTTCGCATTGGACCTGCCGGAGAAAATGGTTCGGCCATGGCCAATATAAATGTGGATACCTACCGTCATTTTGGTCGACTTGGGGGCGGTGCAGCACTCGGAGCCAAAAATTGCAAAGCTATTCTCATTCATGGTGATGCGGTTTTTTCAGCGCCTGCCAACAAAGAGTACAGCAAGCTCTTTGCAAAGGTGTACCAGCAGGTTACGGCCACCGATATGATGAGAAAATACCATAACCTTGGAACCCCGGAAAATCTGCAGGGATTAAATGATATCCAGTCCCTTCCCTGGCGTAACCTGCAGGCCACCAGTGACTCGGCCATCGATACAATTAATGGTGAACGATTTGCCACGGACAATCTGCTCCGCAACTCAGCCTGCTCCGGATGTCCGGTGGGCTGTATCCATGTTGGCTACGTACGGGAAATGTTTGATGCCAATCATCGCTACACCTTCAAACAGGTTGCCTATGATTATGAAACCATTTTCTCGCTGGGTACCATGCTGGGTGTGACAACTACCCGTTCTGTTTTGAACATTCTTGATAGTATTGAAAAGAATGGACTGGATGCCATGTCAGGTGGAGTTGCCCTTGCCTGGGCAACAGAAGCCAGCGAAAAAGGGTTGATTGCTGAAAAAGAGACCATAGTGAAGCTCTCCTTTGGAGATGCTGACGCCTACCAACAGGCAACAGAGATGCTTGGCAATGGTGTCAACGATTTTTACAGGCTGCTTGGTCAGGGAAGTCTTAAAGCTGCCAAAGAATACGGAGGTGAAGACTTCGCCTGCGTACTTGGTCAGGAAATGGCAGGATACGCTACCGGAGAAGTCTTTTTCGCTGCACAATCACTTGGCTTCAGGCACTCTCATCTTGACAGTGGTGCCTACTCTTATGACCAGAAACATTCAAAACAAGATATCAACGGAGCAGTGAATTTCCTGATCAGCGATGAAGCGAGTCGTGCCTTTATGACCTCCATGGTTGCCTGCCTTTTTGCCAGAGGAGTCTACAAAAATGAACTACTGGCGGATTGCTTGCACTCCGTGGGCTATTCGGAACTTGCTGCAGGGATCAATCCTCTTGGAGTACACATCCAGAAATTTCGCTGGCAGACCAGAATTGCAACTGGTTTTGCTCCTGAAGCTATCACCATTCCAAAGCGATTCTATACAATCAAGACTTGGAAGGGCTCCATTGATTCGAACTATCTTAAAAGCTTAAAGAGCGAATACGGAAAAGCCATAATGAATCTTGCAGGAGCCTAAACATGAACTATTCAGTGGATTTTTATTCTTCCCCTGAATGTTACAAGAAATTTTTCATATTTATTGGGCAGAATAAGGAGATATTTCATGCATACAACAGTTCAAAAAGTCACTGATCGAATCATCGAACGGAGTAAGTCACATCGTCAACGTTATCTGCAAAGAGTGGAAGAAGTAAAAGGTGATAGTGCTTTTCGTAATAAACTTCCCTGTTCTAATCTGGCTCATGATCTCGCTGGATGTGTGGGTACTTGTCGTGCCTCGCTTCTTGATGAGACGATTCCTAATATTGGTATAATATCAGCGTACAATGATATGGTATCAGCACACCAGCCTTATGGCGAATATCCCGCAATCATTAAAGCCTCCGTCACAAAAGCCGGCGGTAACGCTCAGTTTGCCGGCGGTGTTCCAGCCATGTGTGACGGAGTCACTCAGGGGGAACCGGGAATGGACATGAGCCTGATGAGCCGTGACGTGATTGCCATGTCCACGGTAATTGGGCTTTCCCACAATGTATTTGACGGTGTTATCCTTCTCGGTATATGTGATAAAATTTTACCGGGTCTTCTAATGGGTGGGTTGCAGTTTGGCCATCTCCCCATGATTCTTATTCCTGGAGGGCCCATGACGTCAGGCATTGCTAATAACGACAAGAATAAGGTTCGGAAAGCCTTTGCCAAAGGTGACATTGATCACGACGAATTACTTGCCTCTGAGATCAAGGCATATCACAGTCCCGGAACCTGTACTTTTTACGGAACAGCGAACTCCAATCAGCTCATGGCTGAAATGCTGGGTATGCACCTGCCGGGCAGCTCATTTGTCAATGCCGGTACCAAATTGCGTGGTGCACTCACCAGATCAGCTGCCGAACAAATCACATCACTTACTCATCTTGGGTCGAACTACACACCCCTTGCCCAGGTTATCAGTGAAAAAGCAATCGTCAACGCCATTATCGGCCTTATGGCCACAGGCGGTTCAACCAATGAAACTATACACTTGGTTGCTATTGCCCGTGCTGCCGGTATACGCATTGACTGGAATGATTTCGCAGAACTTTCAGATGTCACACCCCTTCTTGTGCGTATCTATCCAAACGGTTCAGGTGATATTAATTCTTTTCAGCAGGCTGGGGGAATGGCTCTTCTTATTAACGAATTACTGAAAGGAGGGTTTATCCACGAAGATTTACAAACCGTGGCTGGAAAAGGCTTTGCAAGATATTTAGAGGTTCCTGTACTTGAAAATGACAAAGTAGTTTGGAAGAGTGGCCCTGAACAGACGGGAGATCAGACAATCATCTCAACAGTAACTGAACCCTTTGAAACAATGGGCGGCATTAAAGTACTGTCCGGTAATCTTGGCCGGGCAATTATGAAAATCTCGGCCCTTGCCGACGGAGAGAAGACCTTTGTTGAGGCACCGGCAATGGTTTTCAACAGCCAGCAGGAACTCGAAAAGGCCTTCAAAGCGGATAAGTTAAACCGGGATATGGTTGCAGTGGTCCGGTTTCAGGGCCCTCGTGGCAACGGTATGCCGGAACTGCATAAATTGATCACGTACCTTTCCATCACCATGGATCGGGGCCATACAGTTGGTCTTGTTACAGATGGAAGGCTTTCAGGTGCTTCCGGCAAGGTTCCTTTTGCCATCCACTGCACTCCGGAGGCTGTTACCGGGGGCTTACTGGCCAAGGTGCAGGATGGGGATATCATTTGTATGGATGCTCATAACAGTATTTTACAACTGAAAGTAAGTGATCAGGAGCTTGAGCAGCGTAATCCTTGTCAATACGATCTTGATTCCAGCCGTTACGGACTGGGCAGACAGATTTTCGCCCCCTTACGCAAGAATCTGCTCGGTGCCGAAGAAGGAGCAAGTTCCATCTTTGCCTATACAGATGAAAGCTAACTCTTTATCCAAACACCGAACACCTCAAACCTCAAATCGAGTATTTTTATGCCAAACACAAGAAACTGGAAACTCACTGCTCTGGATATTCTCAACACCGGACCTGTGGTGCCGGTGATTGTCATTAACACTATTGACCATGCTGTCCCCCTTGCAAAAGCACTTGTTGCAGGTGGGGTTAAAGTACTGGAAGTCACTCTTCGTTCCCCGGTGGCCATTGAGGCTATCAGAAGGATTGCCGAAGAAGTCCCCGATGCCGTTGTCGGTGCCGGAACCGTGGCCACTGAAGCTGATTTAAACGCTGTAACTGCAGCCGGCGGTATTTTTGCGATCAGTCCGGGACTTACCCCAACCCTTCTCAAAGCTGCCATCAGCGGCTCCATAGCATTCATTCCCGGTATCTCAACTGCCTCTGAGTTAATGCTTGGTATGGAGTACGGATTACGGGAATTCAAGTTTTTCCCAGCAGAAGCTGCAGGTGGGATTAAAATGATAAAATCCATTGGCGGCCCTTTTCCACAGGCAACTTTCTGCCCCACCGGCGGTATCTCACCGAATAATTACAAAGACTATTTGAGTCTGAAAAATGTAGCCTGTGTCGGTGGCTCATGGCTTGTTCCAACGGATGCTCTGGAACAGGGGGATTTCCAGAGAATAACAACCCTTGCCCGGAAAGCCACCCTTTAACAAAAGAAAATACAATGAGAAATCTTTCCTGCACAAAAAATCCTGTTCTTCTATCTCGCAACACTACTCTGTGCTGGAAACGCCGTTACAGCAGATCTTTATTTGTTTCAGGACCATCCCAGCGGTGGCTGGAAGCAACCAGACACGAAGCCCCAGTTGCTGCATCGTCACACTTAATAATTATGGCAAACACCAGTTAATAATAATTTCAACATAACAAGGAGAAATACGTGAAACATTGCAAAACCATCCCACAACAGCACCATCGAAAAACCTTCTCATACCTGACGAAAGGTATCCTGCTTGCAAGCATATCAATTCTTCCCCAATCAGCTTTGGCCGATGAAATGAATGCATGTGTGTCAAAAATGATCCAACAGGCAGATGATTCTGTGACAATAGGTGCCATACGCCAGGCGTGCAAAAAACATCTCGACACAGCAACACCATTAGCGCAGGACATGGACTCTTCCTTTGTTTCTAAACGAATACAACAGGACAAAGAACATGTCCTCCAGCCCTTTACCCTGATGTCCCATAAACCCAATTTCGTCTTACTTGCTGCCTATAATACAACTGGTTATAACCCCGATGTATACAGAAGTTTTATAGGCGATCCGGGACTAGAAGTAGATGATGTCGAGTCTCAGTTCCAGATAAGTATAAAGTCACCGCTGGCAGTTAATCTTTTTGGGATGATGGACATTTATGCCGCCTATACCAATAGGTCTTTCTGGCAGGTATATAACGGTGAGGCGTCCGCACCATTTAGAGAAACAAACCATGAACCCGAAGGATGGCTACAGTTTAATACAAACTGGGAGTTCCTCGGCTTTAATAATGCCGGAAATATGCTTGGTATTGTGCACCAATCCAATGGTCGTGGAGGTATATTGTCCAGGAGCTGGAACAGGATTTATGCAAATTTTGTCGTTGAGCGAGGTAATTTTGCCCTTGCCCTGAAGCCCTGGTACAGGATTCAGGAAGATATTGAGGATGACGACAACCCTGATATTACAGATTATCTGGGCCATTACGAAATCCGGGCAGCTTACAAAATGAATGACCATCTTTTCTCCGTAATGTCACGAAACAACTTAGAATCCGGTTTTGAGAAGGGTGCGGTGGAATTGAGCTGGAGTTTCCCCCTTGGGAATTATAAATACTTTAAAGGATACGTCCAGTATTTCACTGGCTACGGAGAAAGCCTCATAGATTATAACAACTATGTAAACAAGGTTGGAATTGGTATTGCTCTGACAGACTGGTTGTAACAACTGACGCAGGTAACCTGCAAGTAAGTACCTTATGTGTATACCCAAGTAACAGTTAGATTTTATATACATTGTCCCAGTTCTACTGATAATTATTTATTTAATCTGATTTTTTTCTTATTTACGTCCGACTTCAATGGAGGTTAAAAATGGAAGGCAGGGTTCTCGATTTTGTCGCACTGGGTATCTTAATTAGTGTGGTAATTATTCTTCTTTATGGCGTTATCTATATTCATGATATCCCATACAACATTGCAAAAAGACGTAATCACCCACATTTGCATGCGATTCATACAGCAGGATGGGTCAGTCTCTTTCTGATGCATGCGCTGTGGCCGTTTCTATGGATATGGGCAACACTGTATGTCCCGGAAAAAGGCTGGGGAATGTCGTCACATAAAGGAAACACGTCAAAACTCGATGATTCTGTTGACCCAAAAACTGCCATTGCCGCTTTACAGGAGCGAGTTGCTGATCTTGAAGCAAAGTTACATTCCGATCCTCCTAAACAAAAATCGAAAGCAGTTACGAAGGCGGCATAAAATGGAACTGATACTTCTCACAATCTACTTTAGCTTTTGTTGGGTCATCATCAAAATCTTCAAAATTCCGATCAACCAGTGGACAATAACAACCGTATTTCTTGGTGCTGTGATTATGCTTGGATCCATATTGATGAGCATGGCCTATTTTCATCCTTCATCCAAGGTTGCCAGAAGTTATTTTGTCTCCACCGATATTGTTTCCAATGTACGTGGAAAAGTAATTGAGATCCCGGTACAAACCAATGTTCCCTTGAAAACAGGAGATATCCTGTTCAAGATTGATCCCGTTCCCTACCAGGGGCAGGTAGATACTCTTCAGGCTCAGCTGGATTTTTCCAGAAAACGTTTGGAAGATTCCCGCAAACTTGTCAAACTCGCCGGTGGCGCAAAATTTGATATTGATCAGTATGAAAAAGAGGTCAAAAGCCTTGAAGGTCAATTAGACACGGCTCAGTTTAATCTGGACAGTTGTATTGTCCGAGCACCCGCCGATGGTTTTGTTACCCATCTCATGACACGTCCAGGTCAGATGGCTGTCCCGTTTCCCATCTCCCCTGTGATGACTTTTATCAATTCTGATACTGAGACATTTATTGCCGGTTTCAGCCAGGAGCCCATGCAGAATATTAAAATTGGGAATGAGGCAGAGGTGATCTATCCTGGTATACCGGGCAGGGTCTTTAAAGCTAAAGTTGCTCAGCTCCTGCCAGCACTTGCAGAAGGTGAGCTTTCCGCAAAAAAAGATATGTTTTCGCTTTCAAAACAACTTCCACAAGGATATATCCCCGTAATTCTGACACTTGAAGAGGATATGAGTGAATTCTATATTCCCATGGGAAGTGATGCTGTTGTGGCAATATATAGTCATCGTGCCCATCATATTCAAATTTTACGAAGAATATTACTGCGGATTGAAAGCTGGCGTAACTTTATACATTTTCATTAATTAATCAGGGTAAAAATATGATGGCTACCACCAACAGTACACGTTCTCTCACCCACGGTATTGCAGCCGGGCTTACAATACTATTTCTCCACGGCTGTGCAGGACCTGTGGCAACCCAGGAAGAGGCAACTGCATCGATTAAAGGTAATGTTGTTGAAAAGCGAGTACCGGATAGTTTTGCCGAAAAAGCCGAACAGGGTACTGTGGATGATGGCTGGATCAAAAGTTTTAACGATCCAACCTTGACCACACTTACAAACGAGGCACTTGCGGCAAATCCCGGTCTTCAAATTGCTAAAGCCAAGGTTGATCAGGCCAATGGCTTGACCAGGCAGGCAGAAGCTGGTCTTAAGCCCACAGTCGGTTATGCAGGAGGATATGCCGATACGGAGTATGAAGGATCAGGTACTGGTCGGGGAGGAGGAGCCGGCGGGGTGGCAATTTCCTGGGAGGCTGATGTATGGGGCCGTATTGGGACTGATATTGCCGGCAGCGAGCAGGAAACAGCAGCAACTGCGGCAGACTATCAATTTGCAAGACAATCACTGGCAGCATCTGTTGCTAACGGCTGGTTTATGGCAAATACCGCTAAATTCCTGCACCAGTTTGCTGAGGATGTGGTTACACTCCAGCAGAAACGTGTTGAGATTGCTGTTGCCATGCAGGAAATAGGCAAGGGAACGGAACGGGATGTTCATCTGGCTCGCGGCTCAGCTGCCTCTGCAAGAGGAGCTGCACGGAATGCGTTGTCAGCTTCGGAAAAGGCCCTGCGCAGCCTGGAACTGCTGCTCGGGCGTTATCCATCGGCAGAGCTGAAAACCGCAGATATACTCATTGCTGTCCCTCCCCCCATTCCAGCAGGTATCCCTTCTGCGATAATGGAACGTAGGCCTGATCTTATTGCCGCCGAGCATCGGGTGGCTGCTGCGTTTTATAAACAAAAAGAGGCTGAATTGCTCCACCTCCCCCGCTTTAGTTTTTCCCTGGGAGTGGGTTTAAACACTATAAATGATACCATTGCGGGCCTGAATGCCGGTTTGTTTGGTCCTCTGTATACAGGTGGAGCCATTGAAGCTGAAGTTGACAAAGCAACAGCTGTACAGAAAGGAGCCATTGCCGCCTATGCCCAGGCAGCGCTAAATGCCTTCAAAGAAGTGGAAGAGTCACTGGCCGCTGAAGAACATCTTCTTAAACGGGAAGAATATCTGACGATTGAGGTGAGAGAAAATAAAAAAGCGTACGACCAAACCATGAAGCAGCATGAGATAGGTCAAATAAATCTTCTTGATGTCTTAATCGTTGAAAATAAATGGATAGCATCACGCATTGCTGAAATGGATGTTGCCGGTCAGCGACTGATGAACCGGGTGAATCTCCATCTTGCACTTGGTGGTAGCTTTGAAGAGATTCCGGTTGCAGCAGAGCAGCAATAAGTAAATCCGGATATTGAAGTCATTTTCAATGAGTAGGTTTCAAAAACTTTCCACAAAAACGATTATTCTTCACAAGGATCTTACATAGCGTGACATGAAATTATACCTGTTGTTGCTGGTATATTGAACAGACATATAGCTGCCAAGCTCAAGATGAGTGAAAATATGGTAAAAACACATCGTTTCAGAAATCTTCTTTTTTTTCTGCTCTTATACATTGTAGGAAGTCCTTTCCTGGAACCGTATCCATCTCTTACTGTTCTTGCCCACGTATCACTGTCTATGACGTTTGTTGTCGCAGTGCATGCTATCACAAAAGTAAAGAATCAACACTCCATTGGCTCCATCCTGCTTGTGCCTCTCCTCATCTTGTATTGGCTGGGGTTCTTTGATGCACTCGCTTTTAGTCGCATTGGTGCACAGCTGCTTGCCACCATTTTTTACGCGCTGCTTATCTACACGTTCACGCTCCAGATTAAAAGGGCTCGCAAGGTCACCAGCAAAGAACTCTACGCTACTTTCTGTCTTTACCTTATTATTGGGCTTTTCTGGGGTTCACTTTACACCCTGTTATATTCTGTGGATCCGGGTGCGTATAGCGGTGCCCTTCTAGAGAGTACCAATAATACATCGCATACATTTAATTATTTCAGTTTGGTCACTCTAACAACCCTTGGTTACGGTGACATTACCCCTCAAACTGCCGGAGCCGCGGCTCTTTGTCAAATGGAGGCAATTTTCGGTCAATTTTTTACGGCAGTTGTTGTTGCATGGCTGGTGGGAATGTTTGTCTCCAACAGACAAGAGAGAAATCATAAATAACTTAGCACAGGAAAAAAACATGTATACAGAATTAGCTGTTCTGGCACTGTTTGTTTTTTGTTACAGTTTGATAGCGGGCAGGATTGAACGAGCTGCCGCATCTGGCCCAATTGTATTCGTTGTTGCCGGTTTGTTCATGGGTCCCCTTGGGCTTGGCTGGTTTGATGGTGATTCCACGCATGTGGAATTAAGGGTACTTGCTGATTTAACACTTGCTCTGGTGCTGTTCATTGATGCAGCAAATGCTGATTTCAGAGTACTTAAACAGCAGTATCGCATCCCCCTGCGAATGTTATTGTTAGGGCTTCCCGGTGCTATTTTCCTTGGTACCATTGCTGCCTCATTCCTGTTTGACAGTTTATCCATATACGAAGCTGCAATTTTAGGTACCATACTTGCCGCAACCGATGCCGCACTGGGTAAAGCTGTTATCAGTAATAAGGCTGTACCGGTACAGATCCGTGAAGGATTAAATATTGAGAGTGGCTTTAACGATGGCTTGTGTGTTCCCATTTTATTTGTTTTTATCGCCATGGCTGTCGGCACCAGTTCTGAAGGAAGTAGCTCCATGCTGGCATTAACACTTGTAGCTGAAGAACTTGGAATTGGACTCGCTGTCGGATTAGGCCTTGCCGCCATAGGTACACGCTTATTCAAGTGGTGCCATAATCGTGGCTGGGTGACCGATGTTTGGAAGCAAATGACGGTTGTGGGACTGGCTATCGCCTGTTTTGCACTTGCCCAAAGCCTGCATGGCAGTGGGTACATCGCCGCATTTTCCGGCGGCCTGCTTTTTGGATACAAGTCGAAGCAATCCACCCACAAACTGATACTGGCTGCAGAAGGGATTGGGGAAACAATGGCCCTCATGACCTGGATGCTTTTCGGATCCATTGTCATTGGTCAATCAATTGAATACCTTACATGGGAAATGCTGGGATATGCTCTCTTGAGTCTTACCGTCGTGCGTATGCTTCCTATCTACTTGTCATTGGCAGGTTCTGGAGAAAGTACATCTGCAAAATTATTCCTCGGCTGGTTCGGTCCACGAGGCCTGGCCAGTATAGTTTTTGCCATTATTGTGATAAACAAGGGTGTGCCTCAGGCAAAATTCGTGGCAATGGTTGTGGTACTAACAGTATTCCTCAGCTTAGTTGCCCACGGTATTTCCGCAAACCCGCTGGCTAAATTATTCGGTGACAAAACAGATGCAAAAAAGAAGTAACTACCGTAATAGACTCTTCTTGCTTGTCCTAATTCGAGTTCCAATAGAAAAAAATACTGTTATGGAAATCCTTTCATTTTTAAAAAGAAGTTGGCTATTTTTTATGCCGCCCCATGACAGGTCATTGACTGAAAGGAATACTTTATGAATCTTATTTATCTTTGCCCTCAGTTCCCACCCAATTACGTTCCTTTTTGCAACTGCCTTAAGGAACTGGGAGTAAATGTTCTTGGTATCGGAGACGGGACTCCAGAGTCCTTGACTCCAGAAGTGCAGAATTCACTGACCGCCTACTATATGGTTGATGATCTTCATAATTACGAGTCTCTCCTGAAAGCTTGTGGTCATTTCACCCACCAGTACGGCAAAATAGACCGCCTTGAATCCCATAATGAATATTGGCTGGCCACCGATGCCAAGCTTCGTCAGGATTTTAACATCAAAGGCCTGAAACCCGCTGATATGCTGTTTATTCGTCGTAAATCAGGGATGAAGGAGGTCTTTCGGAAGGCCGGTATCAAGGTCGCACCCGGTAAGGTTATTCACACCCTATCCGAGGCAAAAGAAGTCATCAAGGAGGTGGGCTACCCTGTTGTTGCCAAGCCGGACGATGGGGTTGGTGCTCTCGACACCTTCAAGATCCACGACGAGGAGGAACTTCTCTCCTTTGTTGAGAATAAACCGAAGCACGATTATATAATGGAAGGTTTTGTCAAGGGTACTATTTTCTCCTTTGATGGCCTGACAAACCGAGACGGCAAGATCATCTTCTGTACTGCCCACACTTATAGCCAGGGGATCATGGAAGTAGTGAACAACGCAGACCATCTTTATTATTATTCACTTAAAAGTATCCCCAGGGAGCTCGAAGAGTTGGGCCGCAAAGCTGTTTCCGCCTTTGAGATCCAAGAGAGATTTTTTCATATCGAATTCTTCAAAACGGGCTCGACCGACTATGTAGCCCTGGAAGTCAATATGCGGCCACCGGGTGGATACACCACCGACATGTTCAACTATGCCAATGATATCGATGTTTATGCTCTATGGGCCGAAGTTATTAATGGCCGAACCACCCCTCTGGAGTATGAGAGGAAATACCATTGTTGCTACGTAAGCCGCAAGAACCGTTTTAACTATGTCTACAGCCATCAGGCAATCATGGAGCGCTATGGCTCCAGTATTCTGGAGGTTCAATCAGTACCGGGCGTCTTCAGCGCAGCCCTAGGCGATATCGGTTATATCTTCCGGACTGAACATGAGCAGGATATCATAGAAATAACCTCCTTTATCCAAAAGCTGTAAAATGGTAGAGCAGAATGGACATCCTTGATGTGATTCCATAATTTCTAACTAGATTGAGAAGCAACTCCGGCAGGCATACCAACAGTCATAGCATAAAAGAGAACTCCATAACCGATCCGGCTGCCTTATCATCACAGAACCTTGTTGTTTGTCCTGCCCTGTCAATGGGTACAGAATATTTGCTCAGTGCAACCTGGACAGAAAAATAGTGCATGCAATTGCCATGATGTACCAAAGGAAAAGCTTAGACGTGGAAAGGATGCGCTCCATTTTCCCCTGATCATTTGAACAACATCCGACGCCTTCATCCTCCCAACTACTACTGTCTTCCGGCGTTATCAGCCAGAAAATATTTTTCTCTTTACTTTGATGCTTCATCATTCCTCCTTCCTCTCTCGCTGCTTAATACAGCCTTGCAAACTCTTTTCTTTTTTCTTTGCATCATTATAACCGAGGTGGTAAACAAGGACAGATACAGAACAGAAGAAAAACAACCAGTACAGAAATAGATGGCAAGGATGGCAACATGGAATATCAATATTTAAAAATAGCCAACAAGCTGGAACAACAGATTTTGGCTGGAGAATACCTGGCAGGGGATAAACTTCCTTCTCTGCGAAAACTGAGGGCTTCCACAGGTCGATCCATGTCCACAGTATATCAAGCCTATGAAGAACTGGAGAACCGGGGCCTGGTTGAGGTAAGAGAAAAATCCGGGTTCTTTGCCCGACCTCTTTTAAACGATATTCTCCCCCTGCCAAAGCAGGGTGTATCGCAAATAAAGTCACATAAGGTGGCCATAAACGTCCTGTCCTCCATGATGCAACGTTCCCTCACCAATCCGGATCTTATTCCTTTTGGTGAAGCAGCCCTTGCCACCTCTCTTTTACCGGGAAAACAAATGTCAGCGGCTGTACGTTCTGCTGCAGCAGGATATCAGGATGGAAGTTGCAGCGGTTACGGAGCACCGTCTGGATACGAAAAATTGAAAAAAGAGATCAGCAAACGTTCCCTTGGCCTCTCTCATAGAGGCATTACCAGCGAAATTATTATTACTCGGGGGTGCATGAACGGGATTGAACTCTGCTTGCGCAGTGTGGCACGTCCAGGCGATACCATCCTTTTGGAGTCCCCCACTTTTCTCTGTTATCTCCAACTGATTGAAGATCTCAACATGCAGGCTCTGGAAATCCCGGCAGACCCGATCTCCGGTCTGGATACCAACAAACTAAAGTCCACCCTGGATGAGCATGACATTCGTGCAGCACTTTTTATACCCACATTCCAAAATCCCCTCGGATTCGATATGGGCGAAGCTGCCAAAGAAGAACTGGTCTCTCTGTTCACCGAGCGTGGGGTTCCCATTATTGAAGACAATATCTATAGCAATCTCTATTTTGGAGAACATAAATCCCTTCCTTTAAAACATTTTGATAGTCAGGGAATGGTGCTTCACTGCAATTCTTTCTCCAAAGATCTCATGCCCGACATGCGAATCGGTTGGCTCCTCGCAGGAAAGTATCGAGAAAAAGTGAAACGACTTCAATTCAATAACAGCCTGGCAAATTCCCAGTTGATGCAGCATGCATTGGCGCTGTTTCTGGAGACTGGCGGATACGAAAGGCACCTTAGAAAGCTCCGTAACAGCCTGCGACGACAGGCAGCTGATATGAGTCAATCCATTGGGCGTCATTTTCCTGCAGAGACTAGAATATCATCCCCCAAAGGAGGTTTGACCCTCTGGGTTGAGTTACCGGACAGCGTAGACAGCCTTAAGCTCTTTCGTCTGGCAGAAAAAGAAAATATTTCCATATTACCGGGCACCCTCTGTTCAGGCACCGGTCAGTACGATCACTGTATCCGTTTATGTTACGGCCACCCATGGGATGATAAACTGGAAAAGGGCATGGCAACACTTGGCGGTCTGGTACAATCTCTGGTCAAGAAAGAGCAGAAGATCAGCAACAAATCGAGCACAAATGAAATCGTCATCGGCCTGAACAGCGATCCTGAAATCCTCAAAATTGAAGACATTATTCGTAATTTCAATCAGCAGGACAGTGGCTCAACACTTCGATTTCACCAGTCTATTTCCGGCAACATCCTCAAACTCATTGCAAGTAATGAGTTGCACGGTGGTTTTGTTTTTGGCGAATGCGACGATGACAGGTTTGTGGTTCAACATCTGGTCACCTATTACCTCAAGATTGTAGGACCAATCCAAATGGCAGATAAAATTGCAGATGCAGAATACCGGGATCTGGCAGAACTCCCCTGGATAGGAAATCCCTCGGAATGCCCTTATTGCCAATTAATGGAAGATATATTCTCTGAACGTGGTTTTCGCCCCAAAATTGTCATGTTTGCCAGTGACGAGTCTGCTATTCTCACCATGATAAAAGCTGGTGTGGGCTTAAATTTTATGCTTGAAGATCAGGCCGAAATATTGGCTGGAGAAGGTCGCCTGGTGACATGGGAACGGGAAAGATTTACATTTCCATTATCATTTGTCACTTTGGAAAGTGCTCAGAATAATGAACAGGTACAGACAGTTAGAAAAGTGATTGAAAGGATTTGGTGAGTGGTGGATTTGCGGGTAATTTTCTTTCATTGCAAAAAGGGGGATTTTGCAAGCAGCGCAATCACCCCTTTGTTTATTTTGGCTATTAAAAATAGCCTCTTAATAACCAAAAAATTAATGCAACGACTCGGTAATCCAGTAAATTCCAATCAGTACATCACATAGCATTCAAGAAAAACAAATTCAAGCATCCTATCAAAAATCCCAGTAACGCCCCAAAAAGATTGATATATTTAAACTGTTCTTCCATAATGGAAAGCAGAAGTCGTTCCAGGCGCATAAGATCAAGTGAATTGACTTTTTCTTTTACGATCTTCTGAATATTTAAAGAGTCGACAAGACCGGGAACTTCGACAGCAAGCATACCAGAAGCCATTCGTTGCAGGGAAGCGTAGATCCCTTCCCTGACACCTGCAGGCAAAAGTCTGGATATTTTTCCCACACGGTGATCCAATAGATTGTTCAACAGACTCCCAACCATTGAATCCAGAGTTTTTCTGGTTTTTTCAGCTTTAAGAATGGTAAAAGCTTCCTGTTTCAGCCATTTCCTCCCTCGTGTTACACCATCTTCGCCCATTAGATCAAAAAGTATTTCACCCAGTGGGATTTTACCGCCATCTATGTGTGTCTCAATATTATCACGAATCATGGAGGCAAAGGCATTTGTGGTTTCCGGTTCCTGCAAAAGAGCAGCCAACTGCTGACTCAGGTTTGTACAAAAACCCTCCACCATATCATCATGATCATTTCCCACCATTTTCACCAGTGGAGTACCAAGTATTCCCACACTTCGTTCACGGAGAACTTTCGCAACCCTGCTCTGCACTTCATCATTCTGAAGCCACTCAACAATATCTTCTTCTTTTTCTTCAAGATATTCTCTTACTTTTTTTTCCACTACCTCGGGTGTAAGAAAACCACTTGCCAGAGCTGCCATTGGCCCCATACCAGCGACAAAGGAGTCCACTCCCATGCGTACTCCTGTAACAATACGATCTCTGATCGCAGGTTCTGCAATAATTTCTGCAAGTTTACTGAGCAAAAGCGGCGTCTGGTTCTCAATGGACGTTACAATCAACTCCTGCATGGAACCAGGCATTATGTCACTTAAACTTTTTTCCTGCTGTAATACCGCATACACCTTTTGCTGAACAAAACTTTCAACCCACTCGTTCATGGCTGGGCTGGCAAGCATTCTCCCCAGACTTTTTTCCAGAAATTTGTAGACAGTTTCTCTATCTGCACCGGGTAGAAACATTTGCAGATCAGTGGCAAGCAGGCGATCAAATTGTTCATCTATGGACTCTTCGAGGATTTTTACAAAAGACTCTGAATCAAGAAATGAATGAATAGCTTTTTGTGATTGATCAGTAATTGCGTGAACTGCAACCTGATAATAACTTTGATATTTTTCCGGTACAATTTCGCACAGCGGACCATGATCTTTTTGGAGCAGAACCTCTCCCCTGCTTTCTATCAATTCGTAGAGAGTTTTCTGAAAACTTTTCTTTCCCAATGCCTTGCTGATCTCGGTACTGGTAAGCAAATGGCTTCCCACCATCTCACCAATATTAATTGCAAGGTCGCCCCGTTTAGACGGGATCACTCCTGGAGTCATGGGAATGCGTATGCCAAAAAGATATTTTGCGGTCAGTGGTCGAAACAGCATCTTAATAGCCACTTTATTCGTTAAATATCCGATAAATGCGCCCAGTAATGGAGGTGCTGCATATTGTAAATACGGTATTAAGCTAGAAGGATTAAACGGCATATGATACTACCTCTGCTGGAGTTGAAACAATTTTCCAGGCATTATTATTTTGAAGTTCTGCATGATCCCGAAAACCCCACTCCACACCAATGGTCCTCATTCCTGCACTGTTTCCAGTCTGCATATCTGTTGCAGTGTCGCCAACGTAAAGAATTTCACCTGCCACCAGGCCCATTTTTTCAACAATCTCTATTGCCCCGGCTGGATCGGGTTTTTTTGCAACACCTTCCCGCTGACCAAAAACACATACGAATGAATGCTCAGGAAAGAAATATTCCACACAGTGTTTTGTGAATTCATGGGGTTTATTGGAAAGCACCGCAAGCTGCAGACCAGCCGAAGACAAAGCGGTAATCATTTCAGGAATACCTTTATAGGGAGCAGAACGTACATGCCAGGATTTAGCATATATTTTTCCAAACGTATTCATGTACTCCAGCAGCTGATCATCACTTGCATCGGCTGCGGGAATAATTCGTTGCATCAATGTTTTCAAGCCTTCGCCGACAAAATAACGATATGCATCCACCGGATGAGCAGGAAAACCAAAATGTTCAAGGGTTGCATTGCCGGCAATGGCAAGATCCTCAAGAGTATCCAGCAGTGTTCCGTCCAGATCAAATATCAGTCCTTTGCATTTCATGATTTCTTCCTTTTCCCAGCACATATTAACAGGAGACTTCCTCTTTCAAATCCTTGGCAACAATAGCACCTGACAATTTTTCACACAACTCAAAATCAAAGCTAGTCATTTTTGTTCACTTTTTTTACTATTAATGATATGGATAGCTGACAGATTAAACCTAATATTACTTTCAGATGGATTAATACTATGCTCTTTATTCATTTTTTCAAATCATCCATTGGTAAAAAATGGATAATGGCCTGCAGCGGAAGTTTCCTGATTCTTTTCCTCTGTAGTCATGCAGCTGGAAACGCAACTCTTTTCCACTCTATGCCACTCTTCCAGGACTATGCTGACCAACTGCACAGCCACCCCCTGATCATCTCGTTTTTAAGTAACGTACTATTTCTGGTCTTTGTCATTCATATAGTCACTGGAGTATTACTCTTTCTACAGAATCGCAAAGCAAGAGGTACCGGATACAGGGTACAAAAAAGGGCGGTTAAATACTCACAGGCTTCAAGAACTATGATCTTCAGCGGATTCTTTATCCTGCTTTATATCCTGATTCATACCTATGCTGTCTCTTTTGGGGACCACAGAATAATCAGCCTCACCATCTCTTATCTGTTTAGCTCTCCTCTTGTGATACTCTTTTATATCACTTCCTTCATAGTGCTTGCCATTCACATAACTCACGGGTTTTGGTCAATGCTGCAGACATTTGGTGTTAATCACCCGAAGTACAATACGCTGATAAGAAATTTAACGTATATTGTTCCCGTATTTTTTCTTCTTATATTCAGTGCCATCTCCCTTATTTTTATCTTTTGAACAGGAATTGAACAGGTATACTCATGGAACTTAAATCCAATGTCCCCGAAGGCCCTTTGTCCGAAAAATGGGATAATCATCGTTTTTCCTCAAAACTTGTAAACCCTGCGAATCGTCGTAAATATTCAATTATTGTTGTTGGAACAGGTCTTGCCGGAGCCTCTGCTTCTGCAACTCTTGCTGAACAGGGGTATGAAGTAGAGACATTTTGCATTCAGGACAGCCCGAGACGTGCTCACTCCATTGCTGCCCAAGGGGGGATAAATGCAGCAAAAAACTATCAGAATGATGGCGACTCCATTCTACGTCTTTTTTATGACACCATTAAGGGCGGCGATTTCAGATCACGCGAAGCCAATGTATATAGATTAGCCCAGGTCAGCAATAGTATCATCGATCAATGCGTTGCACAGGGTGTTCCCTTTGCCCGGGAATATGGGGGAACCCTGGCCAACCGTTCTTTTGGTGGGGCACAAGTTTCACGAACCTTTTATGCGCGCGGCCAGACAGGGCAACAGCTTCTGCTCGGTGCCTACTCTGCCCTCGCACGCCAGATCAAAACCGGAAAAGTTACCATGCACACCCGTAAGGAGATGATGGAACTTGTTCTTGTTGACGGGAAAGCCCGGGGTATCGTTACAAGGGACACAATAACCGGAAAGCTTGAAACATATTCAGCGGATGCCGTAATTCTTGCCACCGGCGGTTATGGTAATGCCTATTTTTTATCCACCAACGCCATGGCTTCGAATGTCACAGCCGCTTGGCGGGCACATAAAAAAGGTGCTGGTTTTGCCAATCCTTGTTTTATCCAAATCCATCCCACCTGTATTCCGGTTCACGGTAGTTTTCAATCAAAACTCACACTGATGAGTGAGAGTCTTCGCAATGATGGCAGGGTCTGGGTTCCCAAAAAATCTGGTGATACGAGAAGGCCCGGTTCTATTCCTGAAAATGAGCGCGATTATTATCTCGAAAGCAAATATCCCAGTTTTGGAAATCTTGTGCCCCGTGATGTTGCATCCCGTAATGCCAAGGAACAGTGTGACGATGGAAAAGGTGTGGGTACAACTAACCTTGCTGTCTATCTTGATTTTGCAGAGGCCATCAGCAGGGATGGTGAAGCTACAATCCTCAAGAAATACGGAAACCTTTTTCAGATGTATGAAAAGATAACGGACTCCAACCCTTTGCACGAACCTATGATGATCTATCCCGCTGTTCATTACACCATGGGGGGGCTTTGGGTTGACTATAATCTGATGACAACAATCCCAGGGCTGTTTGCCATTGGGGAATGTAATTTCTCAGATCATGGAGCTAATCGCCTGGGTGCCAGTGCCCTCATGCAGGGGCTTGCAGACGGATATTTTATTATTGGCACAACCATCGCAGGCTACCTGGGTTCTACAGAGCAAGACACAGTGGACAACGGGCATGAACAGTTTTTAGCTGCGAAGAAAAGTGTTCAGGATCGTATCGCCAAACTTTTACGTAGCAGTGACGGCGGTCCTGCGGGAAAGTTCACCGTTGATGAAATCCACAAAGAGCTTGGCCTCCTGCTTTGGGATCATTGCGGTATGGCACGGAACAAAGAAGGACTCGAAAAGGCATTGACTGAGCTCCCGGAAATTCAGAAAAAATTCTGGAACAATGTGTATATCCCAGGCACTGGCAAAGAGCTTAATCAATCCCTTGAACGGGCAGGACGTCTGGCTGATTTCCTTGAATTTGCAGAAATCATGATCCTTGACGCACTGGATCGTGCCGAATCATGCGGTTGTCATCTGCGGGAAGAAAGCCAGACAGAAGAAAATGAAGCCAAGCGTGATGATGCCAGATACAGCCATGTTGCAGTTTGGGAATATCAGGGAGAAGGTGGAGTGCCAAAACTCCATAAAGAACCGTTAATCTTCGAGAATGTGACTCCAAGTCAACGAAGTTATAAATAACAGAGATTTTCTATTATGAGCACAACAAGTATTAGTCTCAACCTTGAAATCTGGCGTCAAAAAAACTCTCAAGCAAAGGGTGACTTTGAAACCTATAAACTCAGCAATGTATCCACGGATATGTCATTCCTGGAAATGCTCGACGTTTTGAATGAACAACTGACCCGTGAAGGACAAGATCCGGTGGCCTTTGATCATGACTGCCGGGAAGGTATTTGTGGTATGTGTGCGGCTGTAATCAACGGCATTGCCCATGGCCCTGAACCTGAAACCACACTTTGTCAACTCCATATGCGACACTTTGACGATGGAGACACCCTCGTTATAGAGCCATTTCGTTCCCGAGCATTTCCCATTCGTAAAGATCTGGTCATTGATCGTAGTTCACTTGACAGGATTATTCAGGCCGGAGGCTATGTCTCTGTTAACACTGGAGGAACACCAGACGGAAATTCAATTCCGATCCCTTCTGCCACTGCTGAACTTGCCATGGATGCAGCATCTTGTATCGGTTGTGGCGCCTGCGTTGCAAGTTGCCCAAATGGTGCGGCCATGCTTTTTACCGGGGCAAAAATTTCTCAATTAAGTTTATTAGCTCAGGGACGACCTGAACGGAAAGAACGCGCCATGGCCATGGTAACTACAATGGACAAAGAGGGATTTGGCAACTGCACCAACGAGCGGGAATGTGAGGCTGTTTGCCCCAAAGGAATTTCAATTAGACATATTGCAAGGATGAACAGGGAATTTGTGAAAGCTTCGTTTTTTGGATAAAAACCTGGTCTTCAAGAATAATCCTATGCATGTCCACACTCTTATCATCGGTGCAGGCCCCGGTGGCCTTGCCTGCGCAAAAATTCTTGCTGAACTTGGTATAGACACCCTTGTTCTTGAAAGAAAAAAGATCATCGGTCCAAAGGTATGTGCCGGAGGGATCACCTGGAGTGGATTAATAAGCCGTGTTCCTGAAACACTCGCCGAAAAATCATTTCCAAAACAATACATTAAAACTCCTTTCCAGGAGATATCTATTCAGGAAAAAGCACCTATCATTGCCACAGTAAATCGTGAAAAGCTTGGCCAATACATGGCACAACTTGCAGAGGATGCCGGGGCAAAACTTCGCACAGGGGTAATTGTTCGAAAAATCAGCACAGGCACCGTTCGTGTTGTTGATAAAGAACACGGTACCGAGGAAGCAATCAGTTTTGACAATCTTGTGGGAGCAGACGGTTCAAGTTCACGTGTAAGAAGATTTTTAAAACTCGAAAATAAACGGTTGGGGATTGGCATAAACTATCAAATCGCCGGAGATGTCCCCAAAATGGAATGGCATCTTAATAATCAGCTCTTCGGTAATGGCTACGCCTGGATCTTTCCTCACGCCGAAACAATTTCCATTGGTGCTTATGTTGACAGAAACAGAATGGGGCCGGGAAAATTAAAGAACAACCTCGTCAACTGGGCCAGGAAACAGGGCTATGACCTGGATCAACACTCTGCGAAGGCCGAATATATCAACTATGATTATCAGGGATGGAACTTTGACAACATCTTTCTGACAGGTGATGCGGCAGGTCTTGCTTCGGGCTTAACAGGAGAAGGTATTTACCCTGCAATAATATCAGGGGAACAGGTGGCACGAACCATAGCAAACCCTGAGCACAGCACTGACATCATGGATAATTTGATTTCCAGACATGATAAACACAGCAAAATGGTTGCAATCAGTGGAAAAAATGGGTTATTAAATTCAGTACTTGCAGAACTGGTGACACTGGGGCTGCGATCAGGTATGATTAAGTTCAGTAAACTGGAAATGGCTGTATAAATAGTGTTGTACCGGAGATATCAAAACTCCTATTGGAATTTTTTCCTCTATAGGTTTTCAGTCACCAATTGCTGAAAACCTATTCCCAATACCTTATACTAATACCTAATACCTAATACCACATGCACACCACCAGAAAAAAAAAATCAATATTCATCAATATCGCATTTGTAGTAACTTTAAGCGGAATTCTTCTTTTTCTATTCAGGGCCCCGGAAATAACAACACCGTCACTCCCCCACGATGATGACCACAACCGTTTTTTTAGTATGAAGAAAAAAGTGGCCGGAAAATTATGCGTAGAGTGTCATACTCCTGAAGAAGTTTACGAAATCCATAAAGACAGCACGTCAAACACCAATCGTTGTTTATTTTGCCATAGACGTGACTAGGAATTCGGAAAAAAACAAACATGCAGACTTCTTCGTACCATTTCCGAGACATCCCCTGAAAGACCTTTTTTATCTGCAATGCGCTGAAGCTGTTTTTTCATAAGTACCTGCCGCGCCCCATCGTAACGTTTCCAAGTGGAAAATGGTGTGGTTAAGCGGGATGCAATCTGGGGATTTCGAGAATCCAGTGCAAGGATTTGCTCGGCCAGAAAACAATACCCTTCACCATTATCACGATGAAAACAAACATGATTTGAGCCAAATGCTCCAATCAATGAACGTACTTTATTAGGATTTGTAATGGAAAAAGCAGGATGCTTCATCAGTTCCTGTACCGACGCAAGAGTGCCTGGCAAACTTGAAGTTGCCTGTAAGGTAAGCCATTTATCCATAACCAGCACATCGTCTTTCCATTTTTCGTAAAAATGTTCTAACAGTTCCAGACGCTCCGGGATCTCGCAGTTACTAATAGCCGCCAGCACGGCAATGATATCGGTCATATTCTGACCATCATAATACTGGCGCAATGCAAGCTCCACATCTGTTTGATCGGGAGCATTTCCAGCTAAAAGATACGAGAGACAAACGTTCTTCAAACGTCTCTTCCCCATGGACTCAGGTGTTAATTTGTATTCCCCCTGGTCACAATTTTCTTCCCATATCTGCCTGAATTCACCATGCAAAACCCTACATAGTTCCTGACGAACAAATTTCCGTCCCTCATGCAAATTGTCAGGATCAATCACTGTCATTTGCTGAGCAAGATAATTTTCTTCCGGCAGGATTAACGCCATTCCCAGGAGTGATTTGTCACTCCTTTGATCGGTCAGAATCCGTTTTACAGCCGCCACAAACAATGGGTCAAGAGTCGGTGATTCTCCATTCTGCAAACTTTTGGTAATTTCAAGAATCACTGCTTCACTTAGACGAAACGCAGCATCCCATCTATTAAAAGGATCTGAATCATTTGCCATAAGAAAGGCAAGCTGTTCCCTGTCCTGCCATGGCATAATTTTCACAGGGGCTGAAAAACCGCGCAAAAGGGACAAGACTGGCTTTTCGGGAAGATTTTCAAAGGAATAGCTCTCTCTTTCGCTGCGAAAATGCAATACATCCTTTCCAGGGTTCATATCCTTACCAGCCGAATCCAGAAGGCCAAAGCAGAGTGGGATGTGAAATGCTTTTTTATTCTCCTGCAACTGACCTGGAGTTGATGGGCAGGTTTGTGCAATTTCCAGGCGATACTCCCCTGAGTTACTATTCCAATGCTCTTCAATTTGTAATTCGGGAGTTCCGGATTGACTGTGCCAAAGTTTAAACTGCTCAAGATCAACTCCGGAAGCATCAGCAATGGCAGACACAAAATCATCACAGGTCACTGCCTGTCCATCATGTCGCTTAAAATAGAGATCCATTCCTTTGCGAAAGTTTTCAGCACCAAGCAAGGTGTGCATCATGCGAATCACTTCAGCACCCTTATTGTAAATAGTCACGGTGTAGAAATTATTAATTTCGACAAAAGAATCTGGACGAACAGGGTGCGCCATGGGTCCGGCATCTTCACGAAATTGAAAATTCCGCAATACCCGCACATCTTCAATACGCTGTATGGCACGAGAATTCATGTCTGATGAAAATTCCTGATCACGAAACACAGTCAAACCTTCTTTCAAACTCAACTGGAACCAGTCACGGCAGGTTACTCTGTTGCCGGTCCAGTTGTGAAAGTATTCATGGCCGATTACTCCCTCAATACCGAGATAATCCTGATCAGTCGCTGTTTCCTTACTTGCAAGTACATACTTGGAGTTAAAAACATTCAGTCCTTTGTTTTCCATGGCGCCCATATTGAAATCATCAACAGCCACTATCATATACATATCAAGGTCGTACTCAAGGCCGAATTTCTCTTCATCCCATTGCATACTTTTCTTCAAGGAAGTCATGGCATGTCCGCATTTATTACGATTCCTCTTTTCCACAAATATCTTTAAATCAATCTCGCGACCGGACATTGTCTCAAAGGAGTCATTAAGAGAAACAAGATCTCCTGCGACGAGCGCAAACAGATAACTTGGCTTAGGAAAAGGATCTTCCCATATTACGAAATGACGACCTTCTTCAAGATCGCCCTCTTCCACTAAATTCCCGTTTGAGAGTAATACGGGACAGCTGGTTTTGGATGCTTCAATGCGAGTAGTGAATCGTGCCATAACGTCCGGTCTGTCAAGATAATATGTTATCTTGCGAAACCCTTCAGCCTCACACTGAGTACAGAAATTACCACTGGACCGATACAATCCTTCAAGTTCTGTATTTTTATCCGGATAGATCCGGGTACTGAGGTCAAGTATAAAAGTGTCTGACATACCGGGCAAAATCACACCATCGTTAGTCAGTTGATAATTATCACTTGATAATTCCACACCATCCACTGCAATGTTGAGAAGCTCAAGTCCCTGACCATGGAGGAAAAGATCTCCACTTGTTACCTGAGAATCCGGATTTTTTTGAAAAACAGTTTTAGCATGCACCACACAATCTTTATCGCTAAGTATAAAATCAAGATGTAATTCGTTTATAAGAAAATCTGGAACCTGATAATCTTTTCGATAAATGGTAGAATGCTTTCTGGTAGACATGATTTTTCCTTTTTCTATTTTTCAATTCTGTTGGCGTTGACAGCCAATGAATTCCAGTATATTTTCCATGACAATAAAAATCAAATTTGTAATTCAATACTCTATTAATGTTGAGGCGACAATCCCATGATTAAAATAAATGAACATTACCTGAAACTTCAGGCCTCTTATCTTTTCTCAAATATTGCAAAAAAAGTAGGTGATTTCCAGAAAGCTAATCCTGATAAAGATATTATCCGTCTTGGTATTGGCGATGTAACCCGCGCACTTCCTCAGGCTTGCACGGATGCCTTTCATTCAGCCATTGACGAGATGGCCACCGATAGTGGATTCCGTGGCTACGGACCGGAACAGGGCTATGAGTTTTTACGTGAGGCCATTGCGAAAAATGACTTTCAATCTCGGGGAGCAGATATCTCTGCAGATGAAATATTTGTAAGTGATGGCGCAAAATGCGATTCCGGAAATATTCAGGAGTTATTCACAACTGATGCCAGAATCGCCATCCCTGATCCAGTCTACCCGGTCTATCTTGATACCAATGTTATGGCCGGTCGTACCGGAGATTTTGCAGATGGTCGATACAAAGGAATTATCTATCTTGATTCGACAAAAGAAAATAACTATGTCCCGAGTCTGCCAGCTGAAAAACCGGATCTTATTTATCTCTGTTTTCCTAATAATCCTACAGGTTCCACCATCACCAAAGCAGAGCTGAAAACATGGGTTGATTACGCAAAAGAAAACCAGGCACTTATTCTCTTTGATGCTGCATACGAAGCATTTATTCGTGACGAGTCCCTGCCAAAATCCATTTATGAAGTGGAAGGTGCCAAAGAAGTTGCCATAGAATTTCGCTCATTCTCCAAAAATGCCGGATTCACCGGAACTCGCTGCGCCTATACTGTGGTTCCTAAAGAATGTGCAGCATTTGATGCAAAGGGTGGAAAACAACTTATCCATCCACTCTGGAACCGTCGACACTGCACAAAATTTAACGGTGTTTCTTATCCTGTCCAGCGTGCTGCAGAAGCTGTTTACAGTGAAGCTGGTAAAGCACAAGCCCAGGAACTGGTTTCTGGATATTTGAAAAATGCAGATCTTATCGCCAGCGAAATCAAGAACCTTGGTTATGGTTTTGCAGGCGGAGAAAACTCTCCATATATCTGGATTGAAGGAAAGCGTGATTCCTGGGAATTCTTTGATATGCTGCTCAGTAAAGCAGGAGTTGTTTGTACACCTGGAGCAGGATTTGGAAAGTGCGGTGAAGGGTATATCAGGCTTTCTGCTTTTAATTCCTACGAAAATGTTGAAGAAGCAATGAAAAGAATCAAGGCTGCTTTGGCTTAGGAACGTAACGATTGAGTATACTCTGATTACACCGCAGGGGCGGTGTAATCAGAGTTACGAAAAAAGTTAGCTTTTCCTTTCAAGAATCGCAGGTTTAAAAGAAACCCGCTCCTCTTTACCATCGATCTCTTCAAATTGATCAAATCCCTGTTTCCGTAAAAAGGCAATTACTCCCTGTACCAAACGTTCAGGAGCTGATGCCCCGGCTGTAATACAAAGAGTGGACACACCGTGTAACCACCGTTTTTCAATGTCATGCTCATCATCTATAAGGTAGCCCTTCATCCCTGCCCGCTCCCCTACTTCGCGAAGCCTATTGGAATTTGAACTGTTTTTTGATCCAACAACAAGCAAAGTGTCACAACATTTACCTAGCTCCCTCATAACCCGTTGACGATTCAGAGTCGCATAACAGATATTTGATTCCAGCCCTTTGATACCAGGGAATCTTTCTACTAATATCTCTCGTATTCCCTTGATATCATCCTGGCTCAATGTGGTTTGAGTGACGTAAGCCACACGGCCCGGTTCCTGTACCTGGAGACTCCGTGCCTCTTCCTCGGTGGCAACAATATGAACATTTCCACTTACACGACCCGCAGTCCCTTCCACCTCTGGATGCTTGTGGTGACCGATTATCAAAACATCATAGCCGTCAGCATGGTAGGTCTCCACCATATTATGGACAGAGCCAACAAGAGGACAAGTACCATCAATTGTACGTAATCCGAGTGTCCTGGCACGCATTTCCGTTGCCACCGATACTCCGTGGGCACTGAAAACACAGATGGCATTTCTGGGAACTTCAACCAGGTCATTGACAAAAACCACCCCTATCCGTTCGAGTTCCTGCACCACATGTTTATTGTGAACTATTTCATGAAGTACAAAAATTGGTGCTCCATATCGTTTCACAGCTAAATTTACAGTGGAAATTGCCCGTTCAACACCTGCACAAAATCCTCTGGGATTTGCTAAAATGATCTTTTTTCCTTTTTTTTCCATTACTCCCTCAATTTACATTAGAAAAACACCGTCTACTCTTCAATATCAATAAAACCTACAGTACTCTTCATTTTTATTGAACAAACGTATGCATTTTTGTTTTTTATTTGAGCCTGACTTGCTATGATAGCCTCTTCAATGCCTTTTATACCCCCTCAAAGGGGGACTAAAAAGAGTACTGGCTTACTTTCTATTCACCAGTGTTGGTGAAATCAAGCTGTATATAACGTTCATTACCATCATAATATCATCCAAAAAGGAATATGTTTCATGAATACTTCTCAGACATTTACGGTGACACAGCCCACGCAAATTCAGTTCGGGGCAGGATCCATTGCAAATCTTGCTGAAACTGTTAAAAATTTTAATGGAAGCAATGTCTTGCTGGTAGTTGATCCCGGCCTTGTAAAAGCCGGTCTGATTTCTCCAATCACAGCACCTCTTAAAAAGGCAAAAATTCCTTTTACCATTTATGACAAAATTGATCCGGAACCGGGCTTGAAACTTGCTGACAAGGGATGCAAAATTGCCACTAAAGCTCAATGCGATTGCGTTGTTGGTGTAGGTGGCGGATCTGCCATGGATGTGGCAAAAGCCATTGCAATCTTACTTACCAACGGCGGCAAGGCTGTTGATTACTTAGGACTTGGGCTTATCAAAAAACCTGGAGTTCCAAAAATCATGGTTCCCACTTCTTCAGGTACCGGTGCTGAAGTAACATTCACAGCCGTATTCATCAATGAAAAAAACGGATCCAAAGTTGGCATGAACGGCGACCCGTTATATCCAGATGCCGCCATCCTTGACCCTGAACTCACCATCAGTCTTCCACCTCATGTAACTGCTTTTACCGGAATTGATGCCCTTACCCACGCGCTGGAAGCATATACTTCCACCCAGGCTCACACTATCTCAGAGATGTATTCATTGGAAGCAATCAGCCTTATCGCAGACAATCTACCAGCAGCCTATGCCAATGGCGACAACCTGGAAGCTCGTTCAGCCATGCTTATGGGATCGCTCCTTGGTGGTAAGGCCCTGGCCACAGCAGGAGTTGGGTTGGTTCATGCCATGGCCTACCCCATGGGCGGCATGTTTGGCATTCCTCATGGTCTCGCTAATGCGGTGCTGCTTCCCTATGTGGTTGAATATAATCTTATTGGAAATACAAATAAATTTGCAATTCTTGCTGAAATCCTTGGTCAGAACACCGATGATCTCACCCTGCGTGAATCTGCCAGTCTCTGTGTTGATGCACTTTTCAATTTGAATAATGATGTTGGTATTCCGACAACTCTGTATGATCTCGACATTCCATTTGAGGCAATTCCAGAAATGGCAGAAATCGCACTCACAGTAACCAGACCAGTTGAAAATAATCCAAGAAAAGCAACACTGGAAGCTGTCATTAAAATCTACGAGACCGCCTTTAATGAAGATATTCCATTTTAAATGCTTTTTTTTTACGCAGAACAATCTGCATTTTAAACCAGAGACAAATTTTCCTGTCTCACAACTCTCTCCATGGAGGAAAGAACATGAATAAAGTATTTGGTATGATGTCTGTGATCTGTCTTAGTATGGTCATGACATTCGCAACAGCAGCCGATTCTCACGCTAAAAAACGTATTGTTTTCGGCGGTGGTCCTGCAGGTGGCACCTTTCAGGTTGTAGCCAATGCCATTCAGGTCTACAAACCCGTAAAAGAGATTGCTGATTTTACAGTTAAGGCTCAATCTTCTGCCGGATCCGTTGAGAATCTCCGTAAGGTTAACTCAGGAAAATCTGACTTTGCTACTGTCTACTCTGGACACGTTTATCTTGGTGCCAATGGCATGATGAAAAACGACACCAAAACATATGAAAACGTTATGGCCGTTGCATATCTCTACGGTGCTCCTGCTCAGCTTGTGGTTCGTGCAGGTTCAGGTATTAAATCGGTAAAAGATCTTGCAGGTAAAAAAGTTGGTGTTGGTAATGCCGGATCCGGCGCATTTGCAAACTGCGAACTCTTTTTCACCCACATGGGCGTATGGGACAAAATTAAACGTAACGCCATGGGGTACAATGATGCAGCCTCAGCTTTTGGCAACAAGCAACTCGATGCTTTCTGGCTTTTTACCGCATTCCCTTCAGGAGCGGTTATTATGGCAGCCCAGACCAATGATATTGCAATGATCGACCTTGAGGCTGATGCCGTTGCTTCCGGTTTTTATGAAAAATATCCTTACTTCTCAAGACTCACTATTCCTGCAGGAACCTATAAGGGCGTTGATACAGATACCCCTTCTTTTCAGGATTCCGCTCTCTGGGTGGCGAACAAAGATGTACCCGAAGATGTTGTTTATAAACTTCTTGAAGTCATCTATACCGATGAAGGCCTTGCCCATATGGTTGGCCAGAAAACAACTTTCAAACATATGTCTATTGAAAATGGTGTAAATGGCATCGTAACTCCAATGCATCCAGGTGCTATCAAATTCTGGAAAGAGAAAGGTATATTGTAACCTCCAAAAGTAAAGTCTGTCAGGCTGAAGACTGAAGAAAAGCAACGAGTCTTTGAATACTATTTCTCTTTGCCTCCAATCTTCAGCCTTCAGCCCTTAGCCTTAGCTTTCCCATCACAACGCTCCCAACGAGGTTTCTCCCGTGTACAATGAACTGAAAAGATTTGAACAGATACTCTTTGATATCTGTGCAGTAGGTCTGCTGTTATTCTATTCCTATGCTGCTGTTTTGTCGCCTGCTGCGACCCAGTATCATCGCGGGATTTATGTTATTGTCACCTATGTACTGGTTTTTCTACTGTATAAATCAAAATCTACCATTGGCCGAATCATAGACTATATATTGATTATCGCCTCCATTGTAACCATTGGATACTGGATGTACAATTTCGAAGCCATCAATTACAGAACTGGCGCTGAAACACCCCTTGATATCGGGATTGCCATGGTGGGTGTGTTGCTTGGCATTGAGCTTGCCAGGCGGGTTGTTGGTACTATTTTTGTAGTTATCGGCGTTGTTATGCTTGCGTACGGGGTGTACGGCGATTATATGCCTGATCTCGTCTCCCATGCAGGAGATACTTTCCCATACCTTTGTACCTCAATTTTTTACAAGAGTGATGGGATATTTGGAATCATGGCAAATGTTCTTGCCACCTATATTCTTCTTTTTGTTCTTTTTGGTGCTTTTCTTAAAAAATGTGGCGCACAAAAATTCTTTATTGATTTTCCACTTGCTGCCGTCGGGCACAAAATTGGCGGCCCCGGTAAAGTTGCAGTTATTGCCTCAGGGCTTTTTGGTTCAATCTCCGGCAGTGCTATAGCCAATACTGTGTCAACCGGTGCATTCACTATCCCAATGATGAAAAAAGCTGGATTTAAACCACATATTGCAGGTGCCATTGAACCAGCAGCATCCATTGGCGGAATGTTTATGCCGCCCATCATGGGTGCCGGTGGCTTTATTATGGCAGAGCTAACAGGACTGCCATATTCGCAGATCATGCTGGTTGCCCTGTTTCCTTCCATTATGTATTTTTTCTCTGTTTTTGTAATGGTCCATTATGAAGCCAAGAAAAACAACATTGTTGGCGAAAAATCAGAACAGAACGCATGGGATATATTTAAGTCAGAATGGTATTACACCATCCCTCTTGTTGTGATTACCATCTTAATGCTCCGTGGCTATTCACCGGGCTATTCCGCTATCCTTGGCCTTGTTTCCTGCATTGTACTTTCCTGGTTTCGCAAAGAAACACGTATAGGCCCCAAGGAATTCCTGGAAGCATCACGTGATGGTGCGGTGTCAAGCCTGCAGATTGGCGCCACTGTTGGAGTAATTGGTATCATCATCGGCGTTCTTACCTTCAGTGGACTGGTACTCACCTTTGCTGATATCGTTATTGAACTTGCAGACGGATCACTTGTTCTCACCATCCTCCTCATTGCCCTTGCATCACTGGTGCTCGGAATGGGAGTACCTGTTACGGCGGCCTATCTGATCACTGCAGTTGTTGCAGTTCCAGCACTTACTCATCTGGGAGTTAATGTCCTTGCAGCTCACATGATTGTTTACTGGTTGTCCCAAGATTCAAATATTACCCCGCCGGTGTGTATTGCAGCCTTTGCAGGAGCGACAATTGCCAAGGCCAACATGTGGAAGACTGCCTTTTCAGCATTTAAATTTGCCAAATTTCTCTATCTTGGCCCCTTTCTCTTTGGCTTTGTCCCCGGATTTTCCCTCACGGGAACATCAATGGATATTATCAAAGCCTTTATTCTCATTATCTTTGGTACCTGGCTCTATTCCTACCTGCTGAGTGGTATTTGGATTCAAACAATTTTCGGTAAAAAACAGGCTGCATAGTCTCGCACAGAGGAACGGGAACAATCAGGCCTCCAGGAATCAGGGTTAAATATGCAGAGAGTTGAATACTGGATAGGAAATGTGGTCATTAAATACCGCTGGTTATTCATTTTTGCACTACTCAGTTTTGCAATCATATCTGCCAGTGGTATGCAGTTCCTCACCTTTTCTAACGATTCCAGAATGTTTTTTTCAAAAGAAAACCCTCAACTCCAGGCATTGGAGGCTCTGGAAAACACTTATACCAAGGTGGAGAATGTTCTGTATATTATTGCTCCAAAATCCGGAAATATTTTTGAAGCAAAAACTCTGGCAGCCATAGAATTCATCACCGAACAAGCCTGGACAATCCCCTTCTCCAGCCGTGTTGACTCCTTAAGCAATTACCAGCACACTAAAGCCTTTGAAGATGACCTTGTAGTTGCAGACCTTATCTCTGGCGCAGAAGCACTCAATGATGAAGCAATAGCTGAAATCAAGCAAATCGCCATCACTCAGCCCATGCTTTTAAACAGTCTCATTGACCAGAAAGGAAGTGTCACTGCAGTCAACATTAATATCATCAAGCCAGATGATGGAAGTTATAAAATTGAAGAGGTTAGTAAAGCTGCTCTTGCACTCGATCAGCTCATGAAGGACAAATATCCCTTTCTTGATATTTACCTTACCGGTGGAGTGATGATTGATACAGCATTCGGGGAAGCCCCTGTAAGGGATATGCGCACTCTTATTCCCGTTATGTTTGCACTCCTGCTCTTTCTTATTATAGTTTCCATCAGATCTATAATGGCAACAGTAGCCACCCTGCTGGTAATTATCCTGTCCACTATCACGGCCATTGGCCTTGCCGGCTGGATGGGAATAGTGCTGACACCGGCTTCAGCCAACGCACCAATTATTATTTTAACTCTTGCGGTTGCAGACTCTATCCATATCCTTGCCACGGTCTTTTACCAGATGCGCAACGGTACTACCAGATACGATGCCATAAAGGGGTCTATCAAGGTTAATCTTAAACCTGTTCTCATAACCAGTGTCAGTACTGCAATCGGTTTTATGGCCATGAATTTCTCAGATGTCCCGCCTTTTAAAGATCTTGGAAATATTGTTGCCATGGGGGTAATGGCCGCATTTTTCTATTCTATTTTCTTTTTACCTTCATTTATGGCAGTCCTTCCCCTCCGGGTAAAACACAATACAGGAAAACAGATTAGAGTTTTTACACTTCTCGCAGATCTTGTCATTAAACGCCGTACACCGATTTTCTGGTCAATGCTTGTACTAATCATTGCCACCAGTGCCGGGATATCAAAAATCTATCTTAATGATGAATTTATAAAATATTTTGACCACAGTTATCCTTTTCGGATTGCCTCTGATTTTTCAGCAGAACATCTTGCAGGACTTGAAATCATCGACTGGGATCTTGACTCAGGTGAGAGAGGCGGGATCAACGATCCCAAATACCTGAAGACAGTAGAAGCCTTTGCAGAATGGTTTCGCGCACAACCTGAAGTAAAACACGTATACACCATCACAGACATCATGAAGCGCCTTAACAAGAGCATGCATGGTGATGATCCGCTGTGGTACAAATTGCCGGAACAACGAGATCTGGCAGCCCAGTACCTGCTGCTTTTTGAAATGAGTCTTCCCTTTGGCCTTGATCTGAACGATCGCATCAACCTTGACAAATCAGCTTCCCGGATGACAGTTTCCACTCCAAATATAGGCACTGCAGAAATACTTGATCTTGAACGTCGCGGCCGGGAATGGCTGCAACTCCACGCACCGGAAATGACCACCTACGGATCGGGGCTCTCCATTATATTTTCCTATATTTCAAAACGTAACATCGAATCCATGCTGAAAGGCTCCATCATTGCTCTGGTTTTAATTTCATTTATAATGATCCTGGCATTACGTGATTTTAAGCTTGGAATTTTAAGTCTTATACCAAACCTCACTCCTGCCTTTATGGCCTTTGGAATATGGGGAATTTTTGTTGGACAGGTTGGACTCGCCGTGTCAGTCATGATTGCCATGACTCTTGGAATTGTAGTTGATGACACCGTCCATTTTCTTTCAAAATATCAACGCGCCCGCAAGGAACATAACATGAGCCCCGAGGATGCTGTCAGGTATGTTTTCAAAACCGTTGGGTCTGCTATCTGGATAACAACCCTTGCGCTGGTTGGCGGATTTGGCGTGCTTTCTTTTTCCAGTTTCCAGATCAACGCTCATATGGGAGCGATGACCACAATCACCATTATTTTTGCAATTATTCTCGATTTTTTCTTTCTCCCAACCCTTCTCTTAAAACTGGATACTAAAAAATGAATTTCTTTTTCAGTAATACACTCACCGCCTCTTTCCTCTTCGCACCGCTGCTCTTCGTCCAGCTGGCCTATTCAGAAACCGCAGAAGAAAAAGGCTTGGCCATCGCCATGGAAGCCGACAGGCGTGACAGCGGTTTTGGTGATTACACCGCAAATATGACAATGATCCTGAAGAACAAACAGGGTAAAGAAAGCAAACGAGCCATTCGCAGCAAAACGCTTGAAGTACCAGGGGATGGAGACAAAATTCTTTCCATTTTCGATACTCCGCGCGATGTTAAGGGAACCGCCTTTCTCACCTTTTCCCGCAAAAAAGGAGATGACAAGCAGTGGTTGTATCTGCCCGCCTTAAAACGTGTTAAACGCATTAACTCCCGTAATAAATCAGGTTCATTCATGGGCAGTGAATTTGCCTATGAGGATATTGCCAGTCAGGAAGTGGAAAAATACACCTATAGACATCTTCGGGAAGAAGAGTATCGGGGAGTACTCTGTTTTGTTGGAGAAAGCTATCCTGTGGATAAAAAGAATTCAGGCTACACCAAACGTATCTCCTGGGTGGATACAGCAGAATACAGATTATTAAAAGTAGAATTTTATGACAGAAAAAAGAGTCTTTTAAAAACGCTTACTATTGATGGATATCAGCAGTATCTCGGAAAATACTGGCGTGCAGACAGCATGAATATGGTGAACCATCAAACCGGAAAATCCACCACTCTCCTCTTTAATGATTACAACTTTCGTACAGGCCTTACTGATAAAGATTTTAATTCAACAAGTTTAAAGCGTGTCCGCTAGACTCTTCCCAAAAACGTTTTTTACCACTGCAGCAAGTATTCTTGCTTTGCTGCTTCTGCTTTCCAGCAATGCACAATCATTAGAAGTGGATGGTGAAATCTCTGTACAGGGATTTCTTTTTTTTGAGAATGGTGCCTGGCCGCATCAGAAAAACCAGTCCGTATCAGGGGCAATAACGGTTAAAATATTTCATGAGATTCGTGACACCTTCCATCTCGCATTGGAACCATTCTATCGAATAGACAGTGAAGACCAGGAACGAAGCCATGGTGATCTGCGCCTGGCTGAGGTGCTCTATTTCACAGACAACTGGGAAATTTCTGTCGGCCTCGGACGGGTCTTCTGGGGTGCTACTGAATTTGTTCATCTTGTGGACATCATTAACCAGACTGATCAGGTTGAAGATCTGGATGGGGAAGAAAAGCTTGGCCAGCCGATGCTGCACCTCACGGTGCCGCATGACTGGGGTGTTGTTGAAGCATTTGTCCTGCCATGGTTTCGGGAACGCACATTCCCTGGAGTGAACGGTCGTTATCGAACAGTATTGCCTGTGGACACAGATAGGGCAGTCTATGAGAGTGGAGCCGGACAACATCATACTGATATTGCAATTCGTTATTCCACAACACTTGGTGCAACAGATTTAGGCCTTTATTATTTTAACGGCACAGCCCGGGATCCAATTCTATTATTTTCTCATAAGCAAACTTCTTCCCCCATGCTCTTCCCGTACTATGAACAGATTGGTCAAACCGGCCTTGATCTCCAAATGGCTGCCGGGGAATGGTTATTCAAAGTTGAAGCATATTATCGTATTGGCCAGAGCCGTTCCTATGCTGCCACCACATTCGGTTTTGAATACACGCTGGTTGGTATTGCTGATACCATGATGGATCTGGGACTCATCGGGGAATATGTGTATGATGACCGTGATGATGGCTGGTTGCCAACGATTTACGAAAACGACGTTATGACTGGTTTGCGACTTGCTGTCAATGATATGGATGATTCAAATATCCTGCTTGGCGTCATACGAGACATTCATTCTGACTCGACAATTTTTGCTGTTGAAGCCAGTCGGCGACTGGGAGATTCTATTAGAATTAATTTGGATGCCTCTTTTTTTATGAATATGGATCAATTAGATCCTGCGGCAAGTCTTGCTCGTGATGACTCCATAAAACTTGAAATGGTATGGTACTGGTAAAAAAACTCAATGAATATACTTTCACTCATCTTTCCAGTAGTCGCCTCCATTCTTTGCCTTCCTGCTCTTGCAGACTCAAGCTCTGAAAAGTATGAGAATTTCTACAATGTTCAATTCGTAAAAAATTATGACGGTGATTCAATCACTTTCAACATTCCAAATACTCCTGCAATTGTAGGTAAAAATATGGTTATTCGCTTGCGGGGGATAGACACCCCGGAACTCAAGAAAAAAACCTGCACAGCCGAAAAAGAAAAAGCACTGCAGGCAAAACGACTGGTTCACTCCCTGCTGAAAAATGCAAAAGCTATACACCTGCATCGAATAGGACGAGGTAAGTACTTCAGAATGCTTGCCGATGTTGACTTTGATGGACAGGATCTCGCAACTGTATTACTGAACCGTGATCTTGCTGTGAAATACTCTGGCGGAAAAAAAGACTTTAGCTGGTGCAGGGAGAGCAGTAATAAAATATCAGTAAGACATAACTCCAAGTCTGTTCTTCCCCCAAAAATTTCAGGTGTATATGTCTGGCCCCCACCGCCAGTTCAAAAACCAATCAACAAAAAGAACACCAAATGACAAGCTCCTGGCGAAAATCATTTATTCCTTTAGAAGATCAGCAAGTTCCTCAGGGGTAAGGATGGATCGCAACTGTTGGGAACGACGATCATTATCCATACGCCGATCTGCCCCTTTACGACGATCAACACCCAAACGTGAATTAGCTAAAGACCGTATCCAGGATTTCAGCGAACGCTTTGCAGGTGGATTAGCCTCACGATAATCAAAACGACGTTCACTGGATATTCTTCTGTCACTAATATCCCTGCGTTCACGTGCACCATCGCGCCGCTCTGATTCATCCCATTGCTGCAAAACGTGTCCTCAAAAATCGTATATGAATATAATTTCAGAAATTATTGATACTCTTGATAATACACGACTCTTTTAAGCAATTCACTAAAAACCTTTCCGACTACCTGGAATGCTTGCTACCTGAGAAGTTTAACAAATTCCTCAGGTGAGACAGGTGGGCTGACATAAAACCCCTGGCCTTCATCGGCACCAAGACTCTTTAAGAGTTCAAGCTGTTCTTCTGTCTCAATCCCTTCAGCGACAATTTTCATTCCAAGGCTATGGCCCATTGCAATAATCGCCTTAATAATAACAAGATTGCTTTTAAGCTCAGTACATCCCATGACAAAAGAACGGTCGATTTTGATAATATCCACAGGAAAAGATGTTAAGTAGCTGAGAGAAGAATACCCTGTTCCAAAATCATCCACGGCAATTCTCAGGCTCAGATCTTTCATCTGATCGAGTATCAACACAATCTCCCTGGTATCCTGCATCAGAACATTTTTAGTAATTTCAACCTCGAGATATTTTGCTTCAAGCCCGCCTTCCTGAAGCGCATCTCTAATAACTTCTATGATATTCTGGCTGGCAAGTTTATACCCTGATAAATTAACTGCAATTCGTATCGCACCAAAACCTTTCTCTCTCCATTCTTTATTCTGCCTGCATGCAGCTTGAATCACCCACTTATTGATATCAACAATCAAGCCGGACTCTTCTGCAATTGAAATAAATTTATCGGGTGGTATCATACCCCTCTGCGGATGTATCCAGCGTATTAACGCTTCGGCACCAACAATTTTACCGGTGGACAGTTCAATTTGTGGCTGGTAATAGAGGATGAATTCGTCTCTGGACAAGCCATTTTTCATATCCATCTTGAAGGTCAAACGTTCACGTATTGCTGTATTCAGAGATTCCCTGTAAAACTGGTAATTATTTTTCCCTGTATCTTTTGCATGATACATTGCTGAATCAGCATGCTTCAACAAGACTTCCGCACTGGTACCATCTGCAGGAAAGACACTGATACCAATACTTGTAGTTATATTTATTTCATAACTTTCCAGCACATACGTTTGTTGCATTTCATGCAGAATTCTTCGAGCAACAATCGCTGCATTTTCAGGATCCCCCACGCCCGTCAGCAAAACAGTAAACTCATCGCCCCCAAGTCGAGCAATCAGAGAATCAGACTCATCACCAGTAAACTTTGTTATGGTATCTGTGGTACGAAGACATCCACGCATGGTTTCGGCAACATTCTTCAACAGAAGATCACCAACATGGTGACCAAAACTATCATTTATCTGTTTAAAATGATCCAAATCAAGAAATAACAATGCAAAGGTTTTTTTATGGCGTTTTGCATAAGAAATCTCCTGTTCAAGGCGATCCATAAACAACATCCGATTGGCAAGACCTGTTAAACCATCATAAAAGGCAAGCGTGCGTATTTCTTCTTCTGCACGCTTCAGCTGTGTCACATCCTGTACCGCGCCTACTATAAATTCAGCCACACCATTAATATTGAAAAACAATTCCCCTCTATTCAAGATATAACGCAAACTTCCGTCAGGAAGAAGAACCCTGTAGTTCACGCTAAATGGTGTCTTTTTTGAAATTGCGGCATCAATTTTCTGCTTAACCTTGTCACGTTCCTGGGCTATCACAGGTGCCAGAAAATCTTTATAAGTAACCCGCCTGTCAACACTCAATCCTAAAAGGCGGCTGGCTTCAGGAGAACAGTGAAAAAGAGTATTTATAATATCAAAGTCCCAGTTACCAAGCATGGCAAGCTCCTGGGTTTTGGCCAATCTCCGTTCACTTCTGTTTAATTCATGGAATGCCCGACCGGCCCGGAGCATATATTTGGCCCTATGCCCAAGCATTATCCAATTTAAAGGTTTTGCAACAAAATCGTTGGCGCCGACTTCAAATGCTCGTTCAGTCGAATCTGAATCATCAAGTCCAGTCACCATAAGAATTTGTACATGCTGTCCTTCGGGCAGATCGCGTATCGCAGTACAGGTCTCAAAGCCATCCATTTCCGGCATCACAACATCAAGTAGGACAAGATCAGGTTTGTTTGCTTGAAAAAGAACCAGCGCCTCCCGGCCATTTTCAGCTTCAATCACTTCAAAGCCCTCCTTTTCCAGGGCGGCACTTATGGATAGACGTAACGAAAGTTCATCTTCAACAACCAGAGCCAGAGGATCCCCCCTTAACGGATTGGTAACTATTCAGCGTAATTTCTACGCATTTCAGTTTTAATCCCTAAAATCCGGCAACTCACCTTTAAACAAAAACGCGAAGGCCATCGTTGACGGGATATCTTGTTTGCGACAAGAAGAAATATAACT
>JAESPV010000026.1 GCA_016765495.1 Desulfocapsa sp.
CGCTTTCATCGAAAAGTGCTATTCTGCTTTCAAAATCCAAGTGTTCGATAAGATGAAATGAAGTGATTGCTCCAACACTGTTGTCAGAAAGTGTTCGAAGGTATGATATTGCATCATTCTCCACAACTTCAAGTCCTCTTTTTCTGCATTCCTGTATCAGTACATGGTTGAGATCCAAGCCTTTTGCGAGCAGCCCTTCATCTTTCATGATTTCAAGCCATTCCCCGCGCCCGCAACCAATATCCAGAATTTCTCTTCCCTCAACTCCCGCACCGCTATTTTTAATAAGGGGTACATATTCGAGCAGACGCTCCCGAATCTCTTCACGGGTTCCACGAAATTGATTTTCAAATGCAAGATAAAGAGGGTCTAAAATATCAGGAACATCCAAACGCTCTATTGTCTTCTGGGGATTTTCCTGTGAAACCACAACTTGGCTGCGCAGTTCTTCTAAAAGAATGGACACGCGTCTTTCCTGAGTGATCAGACCGGTTTTCAGGTAATCAATAATTGCGGANTTTTCTTTAAGTCTGGTATCAATTTGTTCNACCTGCTGTTGCAGCAGTGCAGTATTCCGGTTCATATCCCGAATACCATCAAGNGTGATNCGTAAACTGTGNAGAATAGAACTGTTNAANTTCCTNTGGGGAATAGTAATTACCCNACCAAGAAAGANAGTNACNTTACCAAGAAATCNNGCTATTTTTCTTACAATACCGCGNTAATGAAGCATNGAAGTAACTTCTGCNCCGGCATTGGAATTCTGTTCTGCTACATTCAGCGTTTCCGACAATTGACTCCATGAATAGGGNTCATTGACCTTNACCTCAATNGNACTGCCTTCAACNTGTTTATTCTGCNGAGANNTTTNTTGCAGCTTCAGCTCCAATCCAACCTTTTCNAGGAGTTGATTGATNTCAATTTCAGGATTTTGTGTTTCCAACATGAGTAATTCCNCTTATTTTTCAGCAGAACCTGTAGTAATCTTAACGCTAGCAGGAAGAGATGCCACGCCAACAAAAGATGGCTCTTCTCCTGCAATAACCTGTATGGCAAGACACCTGTCCCACCAGTCACAATTTTCTTCCAAATGGGAATCACCGCCGTGGACAGCAACACAGAAAGAATAGTTTCCAACACCAACATTCAGGTGCAGGGTAAAAGCAAATTCAAGCCTATCTTCTGCTTGCACTTGCAACTCCTTATGCCCTAAGTGACTGGTATTAGTCCCATACACATCATTCCCCATTCGATCACGAAGAAGAATCCCTACTGCAGGATTCTTCATATCAGTATGAAAAACAACTGAACAGTGGAGAATCACCTTTTCACCAACAAGAACAGAACGAACCGATTGACCATCTGCTTTGGTGATATCCACATCAACAATTCTTGCGTTACCGTTGCCGGAACGGGTTGAAACACGTCCACCTTCTCCTGTGACTTGACGAATTTCTTCTTCGTTATTTTTTCTGGCAATCACAGAGTTATAATAATCAAGAACGCTGTCAGGGACACCATCTTTTATGATTGTACCGCCATCAAGTAAAATGGCACGATTACATAACGATTTCACTGCTCCGGGATCATGGGAAACAAAAAGTAATGTCGTGCCGCGATCTCGATAGTCACGAATACGACCAATACATTTATGCTGAAAGTAGGCATCCCCAACAGATAAGGCCTCATCAACAATTAAAATTTCAGGGCGGGTAACGGTTGCAGCACTAAAGGCTAAACGTACCTGCATACCGGTGGAATATACTCTCACTGGTTGATCCAGATAGTCTCCAAGTTCCGAGAATTCACGAATGTCTTCAATAAGTGCGTGGGCTTCTTCACTACTATACCCCATCATTTGGCAAGTCATCAGAGCATTGACGCGACCTGTAAAGTCCTGATGAAAACCCATGCCAAGTTCAAGTAACGCCGCAACACGACCATTGACCTCAACGGTTCCTTCACTTGGCACAGAGGTTTTGGTTAAGAGTTTTAATAAGGTTGACTTCCCGGCACCATTAACTCCTATAATCCCAAGTGATTCACCTTGCGCAAGCTCAAAACTGAGATTACGCAACACCCAGGTAGCCTGATGAGCCTGNNGNTTTCCAAAGCTCAGCCATTCACTCAATCTGGCCCAGCGACTGGAATACCTTTTATACTTTTTNCCAAGATTATGAACACTGATTTGCCTNCTCACAGTTCATCCACCATCTCATCCGCCAATCGATGAAAAACAAAAAAACCACTGACNAGNGCAANCAATGCACCAATAANATGNAGNTTNAACGCCATTAAGTCCGGCCACCTCCCNTAAAGGANGATGCCCTGATAGGCTTGAACGAAAGCGGTCATAGGATTAAGAGGGATAAACCTCTGAGCCTCTTCCGGCAGCATGGTTACTATATACACAATGGGCGTGAACCAGAACCAGAACTGAATAACAACGCTGACAAATTGTCCTACGTCACGAAAAAAAACGTTGATACTGGCAAGCAATATTCCCAAACCAACCACAAACATCTGCTGGATAATAAGTAGTGGAATATATCCGAGCACTACCCAACCAGGAAAACGATCTGTGATTAACAAAAAAGAAAGAAAAAGACTGAAGATTATCAAAAAATTGATGGTCGCAGAGCAGAGTGCAATAACTGGAAGTGTAATTCTTGGAAAACTGACTTTTTTCAGCAGTGTTGCCTGTTCAATAAAAATATTAGGAAAGCGACCGAGAAGCTCGACAAAAAAAAGCCAGGGCAACAATCCTGCACAGACAAACAGGCCATAGGCCATTGTATCGTCAATACCGGGTAATTTGGCCTGCATAACCCTTGAGAAAATCACCGTATATATAGTAATCAGGGCAAGAGGATTGAGAATAGACCAGACACTGCCAAGGAGGGATCCCATATAACGGCTGCGAAACTCTCTGGCAACCATACTGAGGACAAAGCCCTTATAGCACCAGAGCGCAACGAGACGACCTTTAAAATCACCCATGCGTATACAATGAATAGTGAGTGCCAGAGGTTCTGCAGTATTTTCTCACTTCGGCATACTCCTTAAACACTCATCCACCATCATGGAGGCCACTTCTTTCATTGTATATTTGGCTTTCCATCCTAAGTCACGTTCGGCTTTGCTCGGGTCTGCCAAGGATATTTTAATATCAGTTGGACGCAACAGATCAGGGTTTAGCTCCACATATTCCTTCCAATTCAGATCAAGTGAGGCGAAAACTGTTTCGACAATATCTTCCAGACTATATGTGTGCCCTGTGGCGATAATATAATCTTCAGCCATATCCTGCTGCAGCATCAGCCACATTGCCTCAACATACTCGGGCGCCCAGCCCCAGTCACGCTTGACAGAGATATTACCAAGATTCATTTTTTCCTGTTTACCAGCCTTAATCTGACAAGCTTCCCGAACAATCTTTTGGGTAACAAAACGTTCCGGTCGCAAAGGGGACTCATGGTTAAACAACAATCCGGAGCAGGCAAAAATATCATAGGCTTCACGATAATTTGCCACCTGCCAGAATGCTGCAGCTTTTGCTACTGCGTACGGACTGCGCGGTCTGAAAGGTGTATCCTCATTCGCTCTTTCACCATCGGTATTACCAAAGCATTCACTCGAGCCTGCATTATAAAACTTTACAGGCACCTCTAGCATACGAATTGCTTCCAAAAGATTTAACGTGCCAACACTAATACTTTCATATGTTTCCATGGGCTGGCTAAAGGACAACCCAACAGAACTCTGACCAGCAAGATTATAAATTTCGTCGGGTTTAGCTTGTTTCAGTACCTGCAGTACACTGCGAAAATCTATAGATGAGACGGACTCCGTCTGTACCTGATCTTTTATACCAAGCTTTGTCAGGTTGGCAAAAGAAGACATCTGCGCATCACGCGATGACCCCACCACATGATACCCTTTCTCCAGAAGCAATCTGGCAAGATAAGCTCCGTCCTGTCCTGATACTCCAAGGATAAGTGCTGTTTTACTCATTATAAGTCTTTACCTGAAAACCTTCATGCTTACAAAGTGCATCTCGACGCGCTTCTTCCATATCATGAAGAACCATTTCGGACACAAGTTCTTCAAAACTGATTTGTGGTACCCATCCCAGTTTTTCCTTTGCCTTGGTCGCATCACCAAGCAATGTTTCCACTTCTGTTGGACGGAAATATCGAGAATCAACCTTAACGATACTATCACCAGGTTTCACATGGGCAGTCACATCATATTTTTGAGTGTCAAGTTGTTGTACCTGGTCAACAATGCCCTGCTCTTCTATTCCACTCCCCTGCCATTTCAGAGTAATTCCAAGTTCGGCTGCTGCTGCATTAACAAAGTCACGAACCGAATACTGTTTTCCAGTGGCAATAACAAAATCTTCCGGGGTTTCCTGCTGAAGCATTAACCACTGCATCTCGACATAATCTTTTGCATGCCCCCAATCACGTTTAGCATCAAGATTTCCAAGATGAACACTCTTTTTCAGGCCAAGTACGATTTGACTAAGTGCCCGGGTGATCTTTCTGGTGACAAATGTTTCACCACGAACAGGTGATTCATGATTAAAAAGGATACCATTACAAGCATATATCCCATACGCTTCCCGATAATTAACAGTAATCCAGTATGCATACATCTTAGCAACTGCATAAGGAGAACGGGGATAGAAAGGAGTTTTTTCTGTCTGTGGAACTTCCTGAACCTTACCAAACAGCTCAGAGGTTGATGCCTGATAATATCTGGTTTTTCCGGCAAGACCAATGGTTCGAATTGCTTCAAGTATTCTCAAGGCACCAAGGGCATCAGAATTCGCTGTATACTCAGGCTCCTCAAATGAAACAGCCACATGAGACTGAGCTGCAAGATTATATATTTCATCGGGTTGAACCTCCTGAAGGATATGAATCAGGCTGCTGGAATCGGTCATGTCGCCATGATGGAGAAAAAATCGCCGATTTTCCTCGTGCGGTCCCTGATACAAGTGATCAATTCTAGCGGTATTAAAAAGTGAAGTACGCCGTTTGATACCGTGCACTTCATATCCTTTATTTAATAGCAATTCGGCAAGATACGCACCATCCTGTCCGGTAACACCTGTAATAAGAGCTTTTTTCATCGTTTTATATCCTTATTGGAAAATACGAACATCATGCCCTGCGGGCAGAAGGTGTTCGGTATTCGGTATTCGGTATTCGGTATTTGGTATTTGGCAACTGACATAGGACAATTCCCACATAAGTTGCATCTACTCACTGGGTAAACAAAAGAATTTCAGAAAATTCTGATGTTATAACATAACAGAAAACTTTATAAATAGTCTTTCTATACTTCTTCTTTGGTGCAATATTCCAGGTAGGTCTCTTTAATACCATCGGACAAGGAGATACCAGGCTGCCATCCTAAATTATTAATTCGACTGGTATCAAGTAATTTCTGCGGAGTTCCGTCAGGTTTCGTTGCATCCCATTTAATCTCTCCTGAAAACTCTGTGATACGCTGTACTTCTTTGGCCAGATCAAAAATTGTAATATCTTTACCATATCCGACATTTATCAAAGGGGCACCGTCCAAAGAAAATGATTCAAAGAGAATTTTCTTCTTAAGTGTTAGTAAAAAAACTACCGCTGCAGCAAGGTCGTCACAGTGTAAAAATTCCCTTCGTGATGTTCCGGTTCCCCAAAGCATGACCGAATCCTGTTTTCCACATTTTGCTTCATGCATTTTCCGTATCAGTGCTGGCAGTACATGGGAATCCTGCAGGCCATAACTGTCCCCTGGGCCATATAAATTAGTAGGCATAATTGCGAAATAGTCGGTTCCATACTGGCGATTATAAGCCTCACACATTTTTATCCCGGCAATTTTAGCTATTGCGTATGGTTCATTTGTTGGCTCTAATGGCCCTGAAAGGAGATGCTCTTCTTTCATTGGCTGTGGAGCAAATTTAGGATAAATACAAGAACTACCAAGAAACAAGAGATTCTGAACTCCTGAACGCCAGGCTTCATGAATAACATTATTTTGCACTGTCAGGTTATTATAAATAAAATCTGCAGGATACATTGAATTCGCAAGAATACCGCCAACTTTGGCAGCAGCCAGAATAATGCAGTCAAACTGCTCTTGTTTGAGAAACTGGTGAACTCCATTCTGATCCAGAAGATCCAGTTCATCATGTGAACGTAGCACCAAATTTTCGCACCCCTGCTGTCTTAACCGGCGAACGACTGCAGAACCCACCATTCCACGATGGCCTGCAACAAATATTTTTGATTCTGATTGAATGAAACCAGTTCCCATTTTTATCACTAATTAATCCTCTGCCAGCAACCAGAATTCTAAGGTATAAGTAAACAGGGAATTGCTGGTACCATAGGCAGTCTATTTAATTCACCAATCGCAATACCAAGTAGCCTGGAATCTTGACTAAGACCGATTCTTAACGGACTGAAAACTCTATCAACCTCAAAGTTAACTTTAATATCCGAGCCTTTTATAGATGAGACACTATAACTTAATATTTTTTTTCCTCCATTTAAAAAATGTACACGATCAACCACAGCATTATTGATGGATATTGTGAGAGTAAGTCCCTTCGGTTTTTGACTGTTAAAAGGAAGTGCGACAACGCTTATAATCAATTCTTTTCTTTCAGCGGGAAGGTAGTATTCCGCCTTCCCGGATATCCAGCGCATATTAATTCCATTCCAGTTCTCCAACGAATAAAAACCATAAGTAACTGGAATAGTCCAGGGATCCCGCTTATATATATTCGAACAAAAACCAACCACATAGAGGAAAAAAATGCTTATTCCTATTATTTTAAAAGCTTTCGTTCTAATACCCGATGTATACTGAATATCTTCCTGTAAATATTGTCCTTTAGAGATAATAGCAACAATAGGCCAGAACAAAAACTGCTGACTGACAAGAAGGAGAGGGTGACCAGTTAACATGGTCAACAAATATGCTCCAAGACCATAACGAAATGGTCGTAAAAAAATTCCCTTAGGGAACGCTTGCTTTCTTCTTTGAGTAACACCTCCAAGTGAAGAATACAGGGACAGCAGAATAAATAAAAATAAAATGAGAGAAGGTACACCTAGCTCTGCTGCAAATTGCAGGTAATAATTATGGGAATTCTCAGTGTCCAGTAATCTTTCCTTAGAACTTTTATAAAATTGTATATTCCTGTATACATTCCCTACCCCAACGCCAGTAAGCGGATACTCCAGAACCATAGTCAAAGAACGATCCCACAGATCATATCGAGCTATAAGATTTCTATCTCCGGCTAAATCCTTAACATTTAGTAATGTCCCGAGCCTGTACAACCCAGCGTTGTCGGACTTAAGCAGAGTAGGAATAAACAGTGACGCTATACCAAAAAGAACAATCAGGACAGTAATAGCACCAATTATTACTTTTTTGTTTTTTATGGTTTGTACTAAAACAACCAATACTAATGTACCTGACACGAGCCATGTGATTCTTGACGACGAATACAAACAAAGAAGAAAAAATACAAAGACAAACACCCCATACTGCACGGTCTTCCAGTATGATGCTTTTCTACCGTCAGGTTTTCTTTTATTGTCTCTCTCTTGATCGAATTTACTCAGAAACAAAACAACGAAAATCATAAAAAATAAAGCAACTACACTTCCGTATGAATGGATGTCATTAAACGGCAAAGACAAACCAGTATACACTGCCCCACTAGTCTTGAGATCAACCCAATGAAACAGTGCAAACCCAGCAACACAAATAGCCTGAACATAAATAGTTCTTGAAAAAATGACCCATTTTTTATGTCCGGTTATCTCAAGCTCAACCATTTGAAACAAAACCAGACCTTTCAGAAGAATCAATGCGGCATTAACCTGCCATAAAGGCTCAGCCTGCGTGAAAGATGGGAAACTACTCGCCCATTCAAGCCAAAACTTTGACGGAATTGGCCATTCCACAACACGAAAAACAACAAGGCACAAATTCAATAAGACAATTATCGACAGAAGATAAGTAAGAAGAGATATCGTTGTTTCAGGCTGAGAACTTTTTCTATTTAATAAATATCGTGGAAACCAGGCAAGGTATACAACAGTAAAAGCAAAGGAAGTTTCTTTCACCCCATAAAGAACCGACATGCCATTTAAAAGTGGCACAGCAGCAACAAAAAGACAGAGTCCCCAAAAGGGTTTGAACAAAGTAAGCAGGAAAAGGCATCCTGCCATAAGTAACATAAAAAAATCGATGGAAGTATGATGCTGAATTGCTAATAATTCAACCAGCAAAATTCCATAAAAAACCAACAGGAAAGGCTTTTTACTCTGCACCAATAGAGCTGTTCCTATCTGACCATACGAACGATCTAACATCTTACTTTCGCCAATATCTTTTAAACACAATTAACATCTCAATAAAAGAGATCTTCTTGAGTTTCATTAACATTACTTGATGACGTAGCTTTCCTGGGTATTCCAAATTTCCGACAACCTATTATTGTGAAAGAATTACACCTCAATTTTTTCGTGTGCGTTCCTTAGACCCCCAACTGGAAAATCAGGCTACGGCCAAAAGTCTATACGTTATCCTTCCTGGTCGAATAACTGGCAACAGCATCATCAAACGTCATTCCCAGTCTCTTGGACAATTTACTGATCTCGTGATTATCGCAAACATATGATCGCCCAGCTTCCCCCATGATTCGCCTTTCTTCGTTTGACATACCGTATAATTCAACAATTTTTTGAGCTAACCCACCTGGGTCTCCCGGCGGAATGGTAATTCCTGCACCTGCTTCTTCTATAGGATTGTTAGCAGAATCACAACAGAACAACACTGGTTTTGCTGCAGCCATATAATCAAAAAGTTTGTTTGAGCTAATACCAAATTTAAATACCGGCACTTCAATTAAATTAAAAATGAAGGCATCAGCCTCCGCAGCCAACACGGGTATTTCTTCCTTCTTTATGGCGTCTTCGAAAAAGACATTTTTTAATCCCAAATCATTCATCATTTGCTTTAGAGCAGGTTTTAATGGCCCGTTACCAATTAAACGTAAAATAATCCTGCTCTCTGCGAGTTGTTTTTCCTCCAAAACTTTCATTGCCCTTATAACATTATCAAGGCCATTTGCCAGCCCATGAGCTCCAAAATACATTAAAACAAAAGCATCTTGTCCTTTATATTTTTTTGATCTATCTTCGGTTACAGATCGGGTTGCCATACTAACACCGTTGGGTATCCAAACTATTTTCTTTTTTGAAATACCAAGGGGAACAATGTAATCAACAGCTTTTGGTAATAGCGTCACTATGCGGGTAGCCTTACGATAGAGCCACTTCTCAAGAACACGAAGTAATCGAACACTTACACTTCCAGCTTTAAACCTTCCAATATCTACTAAGGTCTGGGGCCAAAGGTCGCGCACTTCAAACACAAAAGGAACATTATGTTTTTTTGCAAGTAATGCACCTGCTAAGGCTGCAAAAGGGTGAACACTTGAGCCTACGACTAAATCAGGTGGTGGAAGCTGTCTTGTATACCGTGGCAATAAAGTGCGGTATGTATAGAATAACATGTTCATCATTCGTCCGACCCCATTACCGATATAAATAGAGGTGCGAACCCATAAAAAAGGAACCTTCCCATGCATTTCTAAACAAAAACATTCTTTTTTATTTAATCGCTGTTTACCGCTGTTGAGTTCCACACTCCCAGCAATTATTGTTGCCTGCCATCCATGGGACAACAGCTTTTCTGAAAGATCGTAATGTCTAGTGCTGCCAGCACTTCCTGGATCACTGGCATAGTGATTAAGAATCCATACTTGCTTCAATGTATTCAAACCTTTAATGCGTAACTTGAAACGCTCTTTCCCAAAGCGCAACACTATAAAGCCGCCATTGGCTTCTAAAATCCAATCCGGCAAACATTTTCAACATTTTATCCATATCACAACATTGAGATAACACACTGGAATCATATATGACTTTTTTCATTATCGCATGATGTCTTGGTATCCACTTTTTTTCTGGAGCTTCAAATCCGCGCTTATCACGTCTCCATACGATTTTATCAGGCATTTTATTTTTCATTACCTCCCGCAAAAGCCATTTACTCCACCCGTTATGAATTTTTAGCTCACTGGAATACGACAAGGCCGATTCGACCAAACGATAATCCAGGAAAGGCAATCGTGCTTCCACAGAATGTGCCATGGAACTCTTATCCTCATAGCGCAAAAGGACAGGTAAATTCGTGGATACATTTTCTAATTTCTGTAGAGCAAAGATATCATAACATGATTTTGAGAAAGCTGTAAGGTGCTCAGGTAGAAGTGGGAACTGCTTCATGTAACTATGTTTTCTGCAATAATAACGATAACGGGAAGAAGCGGATAACCCAGCTAGCAAATACATTGCAAGCCTCCTTAACGTCAGATTATCATCATTAGCCAGAAGTTTCCTCATACTGGCAACAGCTTTCCTGGCTCCATTATTTTGCAATATTTCCACAAGATACGCAGCATAGTATTTGGGATAGCCCAATAGTGTTTCATCCCCACCCTGCCCATCCAGCAATACAGTAATTCCATTTTTTCTTGCTTCCAACATAACAAAATATTGCATAACCAGGGAGGGACTGCCGAATGGTTCTTCCTGAATTACAGCAACATTGTTTATAATTCCATTAAAATCTGCATATGACGGACGAACAGTGATCCATTGCAACCCAGAATGTTCAACGACAATCTTAGCGTAAGCGGATTCGTCATTATCCTTCTGAGTTGATACTGCGGTGATAGCAGCAAAAGCTTGGCCTGAATGAAGAGGACAATATTTTTCTGCAGCCAATGTAGCAATACTAGAACTATCCAATCCACCACTCAAGCATGTACCTACTCTCACATCAGAACGTAATCGTAACGAGATACTGTCATCCAGCAGTTCCCTGTAGTGCATCGTTGCTTCCAGTGGAGACAATTGAGATAAAGTATATTTTTTTTCCAATTGATAATATCTTTCAATTGTAACTTTACACTCAGCCAATGAATATATGAGGTTATGACCAGCGGGTAACTTTACAATATCCTGAAAAAACGTTTCCTCATTATGATCCGTGATGGATGTCAAAAGGAAATTTACCAACACGTCATAATTGGCCGTTGGCTTAGAAAGAAAAGGAAGTAATTGTTTTATTTCCGAACCAAAAATAAACGTTGCTGACGACTCAACATAATAAAATGGTTTAATCCCAAATCGATCTCTCGAACAGAAGATAACTTCTTTTGTCGCATCATAAATCGCAAATGCCCACATTCCGTTAAATTTTTTAACGCAATCACTGCCCCATTCCTGATAGGCCTCCAGTACAACCTCGGTATCACATTGACTTACGAAACGCCTTCCCTGATCCCGCAGCTCATTCCGCAATTCAAGATAATTATAAATTTCCCCATTATATACAAGAACAAATCGGCCATCCCGTGACACCATTGGTTGATGGCCTTTACTTGACAGGTCATGTATCATCAATCTGCGGTGACCAAAAGCAAAACCGGTACCAAAAAAAAATCCTTCACCATCAGGGCCGCGGTGTTTTACCAGCCTGGTAGCCAGATGGATTTTTTCTTTGTCAACTGGCAATTTTGATTTATTAATATAACCAGCAATTCCACACATGGTACAACCTCGTTACTTCAAAAATCCATCGATCAACTTAGAGACAATCTGCTGAGCAGCCTTTCCATTTCCATACATCATCCGAGTATCATAGCTGTGTTCCCATGGAATATCCTGCCATGCTTTAACTATTTTTCCGGTATTCGCTCCGGCTAATCGATTCACACCAACTTCAAGTAATTCAACCCATTCAGTTTCTTCCCTCAAGGTAATGCAGGATTTACCAAAGAAACTGGCTTCTTTCTGTAATCCTCCACTATCTGTCAATACAAGTTCACAACTATTGATTAGATATAGCATAACAAGGTAACTTACCGGTTCAACGATATGAATGTATCCCGGATCTATTTCAATGTCACTTTTCTGCAATTTTTTTCTAGTACGTGGGTGAAGGGGAAGTACAACAGGACAACTCCTGCCAATCTCATGAAATGCGGCGAAAATGTCTTTCAGATTCTTTTGCCTATCAGTGTTTTCAGCACGGTGCAACGTAGCTAAAATAAACTTTTCCGGCAAATCAAACGCTGGTGGACGAGAGAATTGTTCAAAATAAAGAGATGCATCCAGCATCACATCACCAACCTGATAAACGTCAACCTCATATGTTTTTTTTCCCACACCGATGCCTTCAGCGACAAGATTCTTAATAGCTGAATCAGTAGGACAAAACAGTACGCTAGATACATGATCAGTTACTATGCGATTAATCTCTTCGGGCATTCTTCTGTTAAACGATCTTAAGCCGGCTTCAACATGGGCAACAGGTATGTGCAATTTGCTTGCAGCAAGAGCACCTGCCAATGTTGAATTAGTATCACCATAAACCAACATGCAATCAGGTTGTTCCTTCAATAAAACTGATTCAATCTTTTCAAGCATCCTCCCTGTCATCGCACCATGACCTGAACCGTTGACATCCAAGAGATAGTCAGGCTCCGGTATCTTCATTTCCTGAAAAAAGACATCACTCATATTGGGATCATAATGCTGCCCGGTATGCACAATAACTTCATTTATCTGCCCGTTTTCAGCAATGGCTCTTGAAACAACCGCGGCCTTCACAAATTGAGGCCGCGCACCAACGATAGTTATAATTTTCATAGTACTGATTATCTGTTTATTGAGTAAAATTGGAGAGGTTACGATATAATTTTTTAATGATTTCCCCTTCACACTGCCAATTAATTGTTTTTCCAGCCTTTTCGACGGATCGCCTAAAACCCTCCAACTTTTCCGTATCAGAAAAGAATTGCTCCACAAGACATGCAACTTGCGCAGCTTCTGCAGTGTCCCCTACGACTCCTAAACCATTATTCAAAACAAAAGTCCTTATCTCTGGTAAATCAGTGGCAATAATAGGAATTCCAGCAGCAATGAATTCGAACAATTTATTCGGAGTACAATAATAGTTATTCAGACAGGTTGATTGATAAGGAATAATACCAACATCTGCAGATGCGGTATATTGCAGCAGTTCTCTTTGGGGAACTGCTGGATGAAAATGCACTTGCCGTTCGCCCCCTATTCTCCGACATAGACGCTGCAATGAAGCTCCAGCAGCACCATCACCTAAAATAACAAGGTGTAAACCGGGCAAAGAAATATGTTCCATAGCACATATTAAGGTTTCGATATTACGTCCTGCACTTAATCCTCCCTGAAACAACATTATTACAGCATCATCCACTAAGGAAAACCGGTCATGAAATAATTTCTGTTGTTTCACCAGTTTCCTTTCAGGTAATAATTCACAATTATGAACTACTTCAACCCTGGAAAGAGAATAACGTTGTTCCAATTCTCTGGCAATTGATCCGTTTACAGTGATAACAATATCAAAAGAAGGCATGTGTGTTTTTTCGATATTCATCCACATTTGTTTTTCAAATCTGCTCAACTCCTGTTCCACAAATAATTCATGACTATCATAGACCAGTTTCCCACCATGATAGTCTGCCGCAGCAACAGCAACAGGCATCATAGGTAAATCATGAGCAACATACACATCAGCTTTGTATTTTTTAATTTCCTGAGAAAACAGACGAGTATAAAAAGATTCCGGCTTACGTATATATTTCCACACAATAGCTTTTGAATACCGAACAATCATTCCATTCTGCGGAAACAATTTAAGTAACAACCGTGCTCCTGACAGAATAAAGGAATCTCCTGAGACAGAACCGCTGCCCCCAGTTTGAAGACGAACCACATAATCAGGATCATGGCGTTCATTTTCTTTGGAACACATGGCAACTATTGTCACAGTCCACCCGTCAGCCATAAGGCTTTCTGCTTCCAGAAGAATTCGCCTATCAACCTGACGATCCATGGTAAACATAACGATGCTGCCATGGGAATTATTCATCAATAAACTCCTGAAACCACAATTCCAGGCACAAAGCTCCCCACACTGCTCTGCCAAAAGATTGTTCTTTGAATATTGTCTCTTCCAACTTTACAGTATTGAAAATTCCACGCTGAACAGCACGATCCCCAAGTAAAATATCCTGAACAAATTCTTTTAATTCCGACTTATACCACTGTTGCAGAGGAACAGGGAATCCCATTTTGTCTTTTCGTTCCAGTATCTGATCCGGAATAATATGTTTTATTGCTTTCTTAAACAGATGTTTTGGTTCACCATTTTTAAATTTTATCGTTGTAGGTACATGAGCAATAAATTCACAAATGCGATGATCGAGCAACGGTACTCTCGATTCAATTCCCCAGGCCATACTCGTTCGGTCTTCAACATGCAGAAGCGCTGGAAGGTGCACTTTTAAATCAAAATAGAGCATTCGATTCAGAAACGAAGTGGCATCCGAACCTAGAAATATTTCATTAAATTTGGCTTTAACATTTTCATGACCTGTGAAAACATCACTATTAAAAATTTCCTTACTTGCAGCCGAGCGATCCATTAAACGGAAATATCGTTCTTCCATTGGTTCGAAAAGACCTTGCTGCCAGAACGTTCGCAATAGTGGAATATATTGCTGTAACATTGGCAAACTGGGTATAATTGATGAAAGAGTGGCTGCATATTTTGCGGTCTCAGATGTTTTTTCAATGGCTCCCTTTAAACACTCTTCAAGGTAGCCAACAAGATATCGGGCATATCCGGAAAATATTTCATCTCCACCCTGTCCGCCCAATACAACTTTCACATTTTCAGAAGCAAGTTTTGACACCATAAACTGTGGGAAAACACCGGGACCGGCAGCGGGTTCATCCATATGAAAAATAATCTTTGGCAACAATTTCAGGAAATCAGATGCTGTTGGCTCTGTCAAATGAGGTATTGCACCAATATCCCGCGCCACAATATCAGCATATTCTGTTTCATTAAACTCCTTCCCCTCGGAGAATGCACCGGTAAAGGTATGAATAGCCTCTCCACTTCCGTAATATGAAGATGCCAGACAGGCGATAGTGCTGGAATCAAGCCCACCTGACAGGTGGGTTCCCAGGGGAACATCTGAACGAAGTCTTATCTTGACAGCATCTTTCAATAACAGACGTAAGTGATCAACAAAATACTCCTCTGTATGCTCCACATCCGGCTCAAAGGAAATATCCCAATATTTATCCAAAGATACCACGCGCCCATTCCCTTCAACTGTCATCCGGTGACCAGGTAAAAGCTTTTTAATTCCAGCAAACAGCGTATTATCTGAAACCGGCGCCTGAAAAGTCAAATATTCCTGCAATGCTTCCCTGTCAACATCCCTGCCAATTATACTTGTAGCAAGCAATGCTTTTATTTCTGAGGCAAAAAGAAAACTGTTTCGCTGTTGCCAATAATAAAATGGCTTTACTCCCAACCGATCTCTGGCACAAAACAATCTTTGTTTAGTACCGTCCCAAATGGCAAAAGCAAACATCCCTATAAACTTATGCACACATTCTTCGCCATACTCTTCATAGGCATGCAAAATAACTTCAGTATCTGAATGTGTTCTGAAACGATGCCCTTTCTGACGTAAAACGGAAGCCAACTCCAGATAGTTATATATGCAACCATTAAAGGTAATCCATATTTTCTGGTCTTCGTTTGGCAGCGGTTGTTTTCCACCTTCAATGTCAATAATGGCAAGACGCTTATGACCTAGAGTACACTTGCGGGTGTCATCCTGGTAGATATCCTGACCATCAGGCCCACGATGATCTATTGCTTTGAGCATATTTGCTACGTTGGCAACCTGATCAAGTTCATCTGATAATATTCCGGTAATTCCACACATATTATTGCAACTTCTCCCATATATATCTTCAATATTTCTGAATCTGTGACTTTTTTACTTTTGATTCTCCACAATCCGTCCTCACACTCAGTGAATCTTCCACATTCACTTCACTGTGCATATCCAGATACCGTTGCCACCTCTCAGCGTAATGTTCAAAAACAGCACGACCAGTCAATAAATATAGTTTTTTCAACAACTTAATGTGATACACCTGGTATTCAGAGCCAACATACCAGGCAAGATCAGAGCTTTTAACTGGAATATAAGCTGATTTCCAGCTCTTACTTCCTGAAGTATAAATAGTCCCCTGTGACAACGTTCTGAACCCCATAAAACCACCATGGCTGACATCCTGAATCTCAATATTCAAAAATCCGGGACTCTGGTCAAAATAATTAATGTGGAAAAGGAAGTCAGAGATATCACTCAATGCTTCAAACTCCAACACAGGGAGCTGCATAATAACATAGCTATTCTGGATACTCCCTCCTTTTATTGGTCCACAATGCTTTGCAGGACCACTCTGGATCCCTCTTACTGTTTTTTTATTCACCGACTCTATATGTGTCCACTCGGTTCCTGATATTCTCCATGCACCACGAGTATCATCCAACGCTCCAACATCCAAATCAATGCGTTTTCCCCCGACAACAGTCGATAATGAGACACTATCAATCAGAACAGGGCTTTCTTGTAAATGAGGATCTGGGACAAACCTGAAAATCAATTCCCCTTTCTTAGGATTCAAATCATAACGCGACCAATATCCCAAATCATATTTTGCCAAATGATGGATTAACGTTTCAACTCCCTGTTTACCTAAATCATAGATTTCGGTACTTCCCAGCTGCTTGCCAGCCTCCAGCAAAGTAATGGTACTGATCATATGACCATTCAGTATATGAGTAGCAGGAATAGTAGGTATTTCCTCAAAGAATAAGGCGCCGTCAATTAGTTTTGTTTGAAATCCTCCATCTTCCACGTCCATGAAGAATGGTACAGCTGCTCTTGTTGCCAAATCAGCATATTTTTCTTCACCTGTCTGTAAAAGAGCATATAAAAAGGCCTTCACAACATACGCCTGGCCAAAAGCAGAAGCCCATGGAGCCTGCGTAAGAATATCATTATACACGTTATCAAAGCGGTAATACCATATCAGGCCATCATCACCAATACTTTCAGCCTTGTCTTCAAGCCATTTGAAAGCAGCAAATTGGTAAGGGTCGTCCAGAACCGGCTGAGGAGTAGCAATTCTGGGTATCAACCCTTTCTCTCTTTTAATCGTTCTAAACCCTGCGGATTCCGAACCCTCCATGGCCTGCAATGCTACCTCAAAAACATTATACACTAAGGTTCCATCAGGTAAACTAGCCATGATCACATTATTCAAATCAAGGAAATGTCTGGCTAAAAGAGGAGTCTGAGCAGGTAAGGTGAGTGGTGCAGGTTTCCCCTCAGCAAAAGAAACCAAAAAAACCAAATGTATCAGCAGGTTAAAGCCAACAACCTTTTTCATTAAGAAAAAAATCCGGTGATGTGCAGGAATACCTTCCGACATTACTGCTCCTCTCTGGATATAACCGAATTATACTGCTCAAAATAAGCCTTCCATTTTTGTGCATATTGCCTCAGTTCATCATCCCCGGTCACTTTAAACAACTGTAACAATTGCTGAATGACCATATTGTGGTATGCTACCCCGGTACGATGCCCAAGCAATCCAGAGGGTATTATAAATGCTATTTCTTTTGCAGATATTGGCAGCAATACTGTTTTTTCCTCTGGCCATGATACAAACATTTTATACTGGCTGGAAAAACTGTTCTTGAATTGTATTTTTAAACCTTCAGCCAAATTTATATCTCTTAAGTCAGGTGGGATAACAAGTTGCGCAGCAAACATGGTGACATCTTTCCTGTGAAAAGAAGTTCCCTCAATACTTTTAAAGTTAGAATTCTCTACACGTTGAAACTTTAATGGAATATGAACTCCACTTATGGATGCTGTAATTTCTGGTAAAAGAACCTGTTTTGGCACAATCAAAAATAGTTTCTGCACGTCTATTGCCGTCATTAAAAGATCATATTTAGACCAATATCCTGTATCAAAATGAACTAACAAATACTTTAGACCCTCAATACCTTCATCAAAAAGATGATGGATATGCTCATCTTCTGCTAATTCAAGAAACTCCCACATAGCCTGCAAAGCTGTAAGATGTCCATTAAGAATATGAGTTGGAGGATTTGAAGGCATTTCTTCGTAAAAACAACCCCTTGCCAATTTAAACCGTACACCACCATCACCAACATTTTGTTCCATTGCAACAATTGCTTTTCGTGCTGCCTCAAGATATGATTTATCCTGTGAGGCTGCATACCCTTTTAACAACGACTGTGCACCAAACCCCTGAGTTACAGCAGATACCCAGGGGGCAGCTATAAAAACACCTTCGTAACTATTATCCCATTCGTATTCCCAATAGCCATGATCATTCTGATGTTTCACCAACCAGTTGGACATATTCAACAGGGCCGCTAAATATTTGCCTTCTCCGGTCTGTTTGTAAAGATAATCATAATAACTCGCAAATTCGGCTACAACCAATGGATGATAGACAACACCAAGAGTTCCGCCAAAATCACGCATGGGAATCCCGTTCTTGTCAAACGGTCCATAAGTAGTATATTTGTCCGGTAGAGGACAGACTAGAGTGGCTTCTTTACAAAAAGAAATCGCTGCCGACCCAAAAATTACAAATATTACCACCAGCAACAACTTAAAACTATTAACAAATGTTTCCAGCACAGAATCCCCCCACAAAAATAAGTGTAGCCCAAGGAACAGTACCACACCGTGTGTTCCATCGAACTTTCCGAACAAACCCTACTTTTACCTACAGACAACTTATGAAACTGCCCTATTCACAATCACAAACTCTTTCCTACACCATTTCACGTTATCCACGTTTAACAAAAAAAAGAATCATACTAACTTACATCTTTAATGCTCTAACTGCTGCGTTTTTTTGTGTTACAGCACCTGCTGTCACTGCCACCACATTACATGTAGAACGAGTACTGCCTGATAGTGGTGAAGTAATAGAACAGAGTAAAGCAATAAAACAGGTCAAGATCAAAAATGACACTCTCTCCACAACACAACGAACCACAACTGTCACACTTAGCAATTCCCAAAATCAGACGCAAATATCAATGGGCGGGACGATTGATGGTGTGAACTCATACACCAGAAGAAGCAAAATCGATCCAGTTTCAGGTGAATATTATTACTTTGATCAGATATTCCAGCCAATGGAATTGCTACGTATCACCAACACTGGAGTTGACCCGATAATAAACCCAATCCTCAAAATAAACAACTGGGGAATGGTACGATCTATCCGGGAATTATCTCAAGAAATCACTGTTACAGCAAACAACTGGGAAGAAAAGACAAAACTATTATGGGAATTTCTTCGTAACTACAGATACGCTAACTATCCTGTTATTGGAGACGTCGGCCGTCGCCCTTTGCAACTAATCAATTCAACAGGCGGCGGATACTGCGGCACATGGGCTGCCGTTCTGGAAGGCATGGTGGACTCAATCGGCGGCAACAGTCGTACTATTGGTTTGAATGGCCACGTGGTAACGGAGATTTTTTACCAGAACGAATACCACCTCTTTGACCCCCATTATGAATATTTTTTTCCTGATCATAACAACTCAAGGGTGGTCTCTGTCCAACAAGCCCTTACAGATCGTACATTACTCAACAGAACATACGGCAGCCCTTCCCGAGGAGGCTATTTTAACGCCGCCGATCTTGTGGAATACGACCTGGAACCAGAGAACATCCTCATTTTGGACAACTATTACAAACCAGGCCAAAACTATAATTTCACTCTTTTACCTTCAGCATCCCTTCAATTCTACGGAGATACACAACGAATAAGACGTACTCGTACTTTGGCAACAAGCAAATATTTTGATTCGTCACTCGTGGGAATGGTGAACACCCCTTTAGGGAAAGCCACAAAAATTGAACTCACCGTTCCGTCCTTTTTGCTTGGCGCAGATTTACACTTAACCGTACCAGAAGGAACATCGGTCAACTGGGCAATATCCCTGGATGGAGAACAGTGGATTCATCAGGAAGAAACACCTGCCGGTACTCATATCATCACTCTTGATGAATGGATTGACAGGGACAGTGAACCAGAACTCTACCGGTTCTTTATCAAGATACAGGAAGAAAATATTCAGGGAGACATTCGCAGTTATTTTCAGGTGGCACGTCAAGTATTACCAAAACTGCACCTGGGAGACAATACCATAACGCTTGAGGCTGACAGCCCTTTTGAGGTTACAGTACAATGTGATTGGCAGGAAAGCTCATTTACCCAACCACCAGCAAATATTATGACCGCAACCTTCCCCAAAAACGGTGCAACGGTTTTACCAATTCCCGAATCAGTCTCATGGCCAACGCCAACTGACCCTGACGGAGATAGTATTGTAGATTATGAACTAATGATTTCAGAAGATCCACACTGTCGCTGGCCACTGGCACCTCAGTTCAACCCTCTCTTATCACTAACACCCAGCAAAGGAATGAACCAGTTTGATTTTGATGCAAGTTTTCTCAATGAAAGCACTGATTACTACTGGAAAGTACGCGCCAAAGAAGCAAACGGCATATGGAGTGGCTGGAGTCCTGTTTTTACTTTTTCCACAGGAGAAATAACAAAATCATTCCCATGGAACTTATTTATCCCTGCTATTTCCCACGATTACCAGGGAATCTGATTTCACTTATTCCGGTCCAGGATGTAATGCCGTTTGGGAACTAAATAACCATATTATTTGTTCAGTCCCTGACAACATCACAAAACATATCGCAAAATTTCACTTCCTCCACAGACCAGCAAATTTTTTCCCTTAGATGCAATAACTGCTGTCTGTAATCCTTCTTTTCTGAAAAATAATTATTGATTACCACGGCAATATCTTCTGCAGATTCCATTTTTCGGCTATTACCAATGTTGTTTTCCCGAACAAAGCGATTTAATTCAGGAGAATCCTGAGCTATAATTGGCAAGCCTGCCTGAATAAATTCAAAAAGCTTATTTGGTGTACAGTAATAACTATTCAGATCAGTATGGGGATAGGGAATAATCCCAACATCTGCTGATGCTGAGTAGTGCAGTAATACAGACTGGTCAACTGCAGGAAAGAAAAAGACCCGATGATTAAGCATATGATCCTTTTCAGCAATTTTTTCCAAATCGCGTTGATATTCACCAAATCCCATAAGTACTAATACGACATTGCTATCTGCCAGATACTTTGCTGACTTTACAAACAAATCCAGATTCCTGTTTGGAGAATAGCCCCCCTGAAAAAGAACTATTTTAGTTCCTTCAGACACAGGTAACTTCTCTCTAAAATAATTATAACGATGGTGTATATCAAATGTATCAGGAGCATCTAAAGCATTCAATATTACTTTCGGTTTTTTTATACCGTATCGCTTAGCCATTTCCCCGGCAATGCTATCATTTACCGTTATTACCAGATCGGGGTATGCAACAAATTCCCTTTCCACCCTGGTATATAATTCACGTTTGTTTTCCGGGAAAATTGCCTGTTCCGGGTAGAGTTCATGGGCATCATAAATAAGAGGTACACTTTTACATTTTGCAGCATAAACTGCTGCAGGCAATACAGGCAGATCACAGCACATCAAACAATCTATATTTTCCTCCATGGCCATATGGAGATATTGAAAATGGAGCCAGTAAAAATTGTCCAAGTCAAACTCAGCCTCAGATTCCCAAGCACCAACAGGAGCACGATATTTTTTTGTTTTATGAGGATTAATTCGCTTTACCTGCAACATTTCATTAGTGAAGGTATCTTCGTCCTTCAACGCCGCAATAATTGTACAGCGTATATCAAACCTTGAAATAATACTTTGACACATCTGCACCGTACGTCTGTCAATTTTCACATCCGGCGTAAGGATAAGTAAATGTTTTTTTCCCCTTAATGATTCAGGGAGTATTTCAGGTTTTCGACTCCAAACACGTTCAAACAGAACCTTCAACGGATGTCTTATTGTGTGCAACAACCTGTCCACTGTATTGGATAATGCATACACACTTTCCTTAACACCATATATATCATTTATTGATAATAACAGTTCGTTACGAAGTGTATCTTGTCCCTCGCCAAGCTTGCCCAGATCCTCACCAAGCTTACTTTGTCCCTGACTTAACTCTTTCTGTCTATCACCAAGTCTATTCTGGATAGCATTCAACTGGAGAAAGCGTTTATAGGAAACCATCTCTTTTACATGTACTTTCCGGCAGATTAAATCATGTTGATACTCTGCCAGGGTAGCAATGTTCCAGTATAAGCATTTATAGTGATGATGATACATGTATGACTCCACTGGAGCCCAAATTATCTGACCTGCTAACAGTGGTTTATAATTTGCAAACTCTGTCAATACATAGGGCTGTTCCAGGAAATCCACATTTTTCTCGTCTATAATAGAGAGCGTGGAGGGACTTTTATCAAGATAAAATTCAAGAAACGGAATGGGCACAGATGACGCTTTTTTTCCTTTTATAAGAAGTTCGAACTGCAAGCCCTCATTGGACGGTACCAACTCGTCAGGAAGTACCACAGATACAGTTTTACTCTCGTTGGAACCGGTAAATACTATATCAAGAAGATGAATATATCCTCTTTCAAGGCAATAACTATTCACCTGTACCGTTTCCCTTAGCTCAATATCAATATATGTGATAAATAATGTTTGTCCTTTATGTAAAAACGGAATAACAAACAGCGCATGATCAAACTGACTGCCATTATCTCCAAAAAAGCAGCATTCGAAAGGAGATTCTTCTGGAGGGTCAATCCAGTTATTCTCGGAATTTTTCAGAATATACGAAGTCAGCGGATAAAAATGAGACCTCTCCTTAATAAATGCAGCATTGGACGTATCGATATATTGCCTATGAAACACAGAAATATCCGGAATCTTTTTTTCAGACAACATAGCGTTTTTATCTGAAGAAAACATCTCGAAATCACAAAACTTTTTCTTTGCTTTAATGCAGGCAAACAAAATCATTACTTCTGTCGGGTGATTAAAAAAACCATCAAGACCGGAATTAATAAGTTTATCAGTTTCTAAATCATACTCAATATCGCCTTCCTGTATGGTGCCGCATAAAGGACAAAGTGCATTCTCCCAATGTTTATACCCCTTGCCTAAACTCCGTTTCAAAGAGTACTTCTGTGGCGGATCGCTACTCCATGGTTCTCCGAAATACGTATACACCAATGGGGCGTAATCGTCCCTGAACAAGGTAATAATGGCTTCCACACCTAATGATCGTATATGATAGTTAATATGAAAAACAGTACTGCAATTGATACATTTGCCCTGATTTGCTTCGAGATCTTCATTGTTGGGCGATATAATTAAAATATATTTTTTTGAAACTCGTTTTAATTCATTTATGGTTTTCGAATAAATATCCACAGGTAGATGTTCAAGCACATCACTACAGACAACCAAGTCAAAAGAATCGTCATCAAAGCAAAGCAGATTATCTAAACTCCCGTGAACCTGCTTATGCTGATAATGCTTTAGAGCTGCCCTGCTTCGATCAACACCTGTAATTGTGTAGCCCCGAACACTATTCGTCAACGTTCCGCTTCCACAGCCAGCATCGAGTATTGACTCAACATCACCTGGAATCATTTTGGAAAAAAGAATAATACGCTCTTTTTCCTGATCCGTCAGTTCCCTGTCCCAAAGATTATTTTGTTCGTAATAATCACTCATTATCTGCCTGTATTTTGTTGGAAAATATCCACTTAACAGGTTGATTGACAATGCCAAGATCAACGTTAATACCTTCCGGGGGAATAACCTTTAATGAATAGCAACGATCATGAAGATCATAGGCAGCAGGTTCAGAAGCTGCTAACACATCAAACTCTTTAAATAAAGCAATTGATATGATATAATCTCCTGCCCCTAATAATAAGGGATCAAAGACAATAGTAAGCTCACTATTACCATCGACTTTTCCAAAAGAAACACCATTCAGACTTGATATAACCTGTAGTGCACAAATTCCGTCCAGTCGATATATGGCAATAACCGCAACGGGATCAATAATGGGTGTTTTTGATTCAATATACATTTTGGCAATGGCCTTTTCGCCACTGACCAGTGTATTTCTTTTTGAATGCTCCGAATCATAAAAGGTAAAGGAAGTTATCTTTACCTCACCGCTGCCATAGCGTTCTTCGTCATTGACCTGAACTGTTTCAGTGTCAGTCTCAGGTTCAGTTTTACTCTTTTCTTCATTTACATGTTCAATTGTTTTGATCTCTTCTTCATATAGCGGGAAAGTAACATGTTTCCAGCACCTGCTGTCTTGAGGTATAATTGTTCCTATTCTACGATATTGACCACCTGAAAACAGTTCAACATGAAATTTTTCATCTCCAAGATCATAATATTCGATCTGTACATTCAAGCACGTATCCAGCTCTTTGACCCCACTCAAGCGAAATTGAAAAGGTGCATGTAAATAGCTTCCTCCAACATCACTGAAGCTGCGACAATACTTTCCATCTCGTGTTTCAGAATCACTCCACTCCATCACATTACGTTGCACAATTACATGATTCGCACAGTTTAAATCATTATCAGCCGCATTGCCCACATCTATCTTTCCTATAACTTCAATGGTATCCGAAATAGTCAGGCGATTAATAGGATGTGGCTGTAGCGGAGTTTTCCAATCATCAACAACGAAATGAAAGAGCAGGTTTTTTTCAGCTTTGTTTTGAGGATCGCTTGTTCTTTTAGAATGATCCGGGAGGAGTTTTTGATTGATTATGCTTAACCGTTCTTCTTCACGGCGTCGAATATTTTTTAAGTATTTTTTAGAAATATCAAGGGTGCTGCCCGAACAACGGATACGACCACGGTCAATCCAGATAACTTTTTCACATAACTGTTGAACCGAAGACATATCATGGGAAACAAAAAGAACCGTTGTTCCTCCACTGGTTAGCTCCTTCATTCGTCCTACACACTTACCACCAAAATAGGCATCTCCTGCCCCTAAAATTTCATCAATAATTAAAATTTCAGGCTGAATCGCCGTGGCAGCAGAAAAGGCAAGACGAGCATACATGCCGGCAGAGTAGGTTTTTACCGGATTATCAATAAAGTCTTCAAGCTCGGAGAAGGTGAGAATATTATGGTACTTTTCCAGAGCCACGGCACCGGTTATCCCCTGATACGCCAATGAAGAGAAAATATTTTCGCGACCTGTAAATTCGGGATGAAACCCGGTACCAAGCTCCATCAGTGCCTGTATTTCTCCTTTTACTGTACTCCTACCAATAGTTGGGCTTATCTGACCGGAAATAATTTTAAGCAGAGTTGATTTTCCTGCACCATTATGACCAATAAGACCTATTCTGGCACCTTTTGGAATGGAAATATCGATATCACGCAATGCCCAGAATTCATCATACTTTCTGGAGGAGACGGGAATCCCGAGTAAATCCAAGATCCGGTGCCGTTTGTTCCGAAACACTTTATACTGTTTGCCAATACCAGACAGTTGGATCACATAATCAGACATAATCGGCGAAAACGACTTTTAAACGTTTAAACAAAAAAAATCCGGTGCAATAGGTAAGGAAGCTAATGAGAGCAAAAGTGATAAAAAGATCCCTGGAAAACAAACCATAAATCATTGCTTCCCGATACATTGTGATAAGGTAGTACAGTGGATTAGCGTACATAAGTGTCATTAGTTTTTCAGGAATCATCTCATTTGTATATGCAATAGGAGATATCAACATCAAAAAAAGAGTCACAACTCCAACCATTGTGGAAAGATCCCGCATAAATACATTCAGGGCAGATAAAATCCAGATAAGACCAATGGTAAATATAATCTGCATGAGAAAAATCACAGGTACCAGGAATTGGGTGGTAAAAAACAATCCACGACACCATAGAACTATCAGTAGTATCATTATCCCAACGATCATGGTTAACGATGCAGTGAGTACTGCTTTAACAGGAATAAGCTCAATGGGAAACATGGTATTTTTCACTAGCCCGCTATTGGCAGTTACAGAACCGACTCCATTCCCAAGAGCTTCAGCAAACCCCAGAAAAGGAACAAGACCAGCAAAAATCAGGAGAACATATTCAAAAGGCGTATAAGCGGGCAGGCGTACCTTAAAAACGAAAAGATAAATTACAGAATACAACAGAAGAAATAATATGGGATACAAAACCATCCAGGCAAGCCCTAAAACCGTACCTTTATAACGTGCTTTTATTTCATTAACAGTTGTAGCCAACAATATGACACGGTGACGAAAAAGAATCATTAAACACTCTAGCACGACAGCTCCCTGAAAAACAATCTGGTTTTAATTCCAGCTACCGATATCTTCTTTTTCACCTTCACCACCTTCTTTGCCATCTAGCCCCAAGGAGATAATATCTATTTCTCCATGAGTACCGGGATTTTTGTAAATATACGCAGATCCCCACGGATCTATGGGGAGATCTTTGGCAAGATATGGACCGTCCCATTTTTTATGGTTGGATTTATTTTTCATTAGTACCGTTAGACCTTCATCTTCGCTAGGGAAAGAACCAATATCAAGGCGATAAGTACCAAGAGAGGTCATCAACATCGCGATTTGAGAACGAGCGGTTTTTTCTTTTGCCATTCCCAGTTTTCCGAATAGCCTTGGACCTACCAAAGAAGCGAGTAAGCCCATGATAATCATGACGATGAGAAGCTCGATTAGTGAAAAACCTTTGTTGTTGGATGTGATGTTTTCTGTTTTTGTTTGTTTTTTACTCATTTGTTTTCTTATGTAATTGCATTTTCTTCTGATGTACTGGGCTGTAGAAAAGAAATGTATTTTTTGAATATCAAATTTCGACATTCTCTGGTAAATTTATCCCGTTCAACATCAAAATATCGCCCACATACTAACACATCTCCACCATAAAAAAAAAGGTCTCTCGAATATTCTTCGAGAGACCTTTTAAAGATCCAAACCTACAATCTATTGACTAATGACTATTGAGACAAATTAGTATTTGCAATATTGTACAATGGAAGCGCAGTTCTTCCATCAGGACCGATCTGAATACCACTTACCTGCATAAGTGCCGCAGGAGCATTTGATACTACTTCAATAGCGCACTGATATGCCTTTGTACCATCAAGTCCTAAAGCAGTAACTATGTCACCAGAAGTGAACGTTACATGATTATTTGCTGGAACGTTAGCAAGAGTTCCATTTACCTGCATCTGTACACCGTCGGTAGTGTTTTCACATGTTGCATTGAGTGCCATTGTTGCAGTCTCATTAAACCTGTTAGTCGCTTTCAGGAATGCATTGTATCCAGGATATCCAATTGGAAAGTAAGTGATAATGCTATCATAGCCTTCTCCCAATGTCCATGCACCAGCACTTACACCAGTGGGTAAAGCATACGTAATCTGATAGAAGTTAGCAGCAGGCTCTGAAACAACTGAGAACCCAAATGTTCTAATATCAATAGGGCTACCATCTACTGTAGCATCAAACAAGAAATCAGTTGTTGTACCACCAGCAGTATCATTGATAGTATCTGTAGCCAGAGCAGTCACCCAACCTACACTTGTAGTATAAGGAACACTAACTTGGGTAGTTGCACCAATAGTTGCTTTCATACTAACATCACCACCCAGTTGAAGAGCCTGGTCAGCAACACTACTTGTCAGCACCCCGTGAATCTTAACCACTGAACCATCATCTGTATCCTGTGCAAGAAAAAATGTACCTGCATTGGGGAAGTAATTAGTAGTATCATTGCATCCTGTTACAGAGGCAGTAGTATTAACTTCATTACGGTTAGTAAGGGTGTATGTCGATGCATCTATTAAGACAGGGGTAGCAGCTGGTAGAAAATTAACTTTTGCAGGACTTGAGTCAAGATTGATTACCGCATCAAACACATCATTAGCAGGTTTTACGCACAAGGTGTACTGATTAACCATTTGTCCAATTGTTGCTGATGCAGTTTGATCACCTGCAAAAGGTCCAGATTCAACCACGGTCAATGTAACACTATCATCAAGACTTAAGCCAGCATGCAGAGACCAGTTAACACCATCGGTTGGTTCAGCTGTAGCAGCAGTACCTGTTGAGCCTATTACAAGTCTGGTGCCAGCAGCAAGCAAACCACCACCATTATGAGACAGAGGCCCTACAAATGTCAACTCTCCATTAGCAAGGTTTCCTACTACAGGATTACTAGTTGAACCTATAATGGGTAGTCCCAGCTCAGCAATGTCATAATTGCCATCATCCCAAGCATAGAGATAGTATGTGCTGTCCGCAGCAGTAAAATCAGCATTATCCATTGAAAAAACTAATTTTGTTGGACTATTTACTCCGGTGGTAGTTACAAACATACCAAGAGAACCAACAGAATCATTCGGCCCAAACGGTGTTATCACATTAACCGTACTCGTGTTATATGCCTCATTTGCAATATAAGCCGGACCAACATTTGCAGCTCCTCCAGCAGTCAGATCATTCATAACACTCAAAGACACAGCCCCAGCACTACCAGCAACCAAAGAGAGGCCAAGTGTTGCAAGCGCAGCTTTTTTTAATACCTTCTTCATTCTTTTCTCCTATACTTTCTTTTTTTTCCAGTCAGCAGAGACTATCTCTACAACCTGAAACAACTTTTACTAAAAAGAGCGGGATTACCACTCAAACACACCCAAAGACCTTAGATATAATCCCTCCTTTTTAATGTTAACTAAACGTTACTGTTTTTTTTATTAAAAATTAGTCGCTTTTGCAAGGAATTTTATCACAAAAATCAGAAACAATTAAAATAATTAAAATAATTAAAATAATTATACGTTTTCCTCCTGATAATTGTCAAGTATTTTTTTCACTTGTCGAAAAACTTATTCAACCGCAGTAAATCCTTGGTTATCTTCTCATATTCCAAAGTTTGGATCCGCATATCTGCAGGACTGTCTAATATAACAGGTCTCACCTGCATCATCAGTTCTGTTTTTGTTACCTGCTCCGAGCTTGTTTTAAAAAGATTCCCTATCCATGGAATATCGCCAAGCAGCGGAATACGCTGGTTTCCACTGGATTTTGTTTCTGAAATAAGTCCGGCGAGGAGAATGGCTTCACCACTTTTTAAGATAACGGTGGTGGAGGAACTTCTATCTAATACAAGTGGTGAACCCGTATCAGGAGAAACGTCATTTTTCTGTGCTTCACTGAGATTCTGGTCGATCTCAAGACGGAGCGTGCCGTTGGAGTAGATGGTTGGTGTGACAGTTACACTAATTCCGGTTTTGCGATATTCTATATTTCTCAACACAGAAGGAGCATTAGGGTCAGACGGCAGATCTTCACTGGTAGCCTCACTTGTTACCACCGGAACATCAGTTCCCACTGAAAAACTGGCAGATTCGTTATCCAGGACCACAAGTCTTGGATTGGCCAGAATATTAACCAGATCGTCTTCGGCAAAGGCATTAAGTATTGCGGTAAAATCACCCCCTGTTGAGGTAAAAAGAGAGAAAACACCGCTACCGCCAATTCCCAAATTCCCAAGGGTAGATATAAAACCACTCCCCTTGTTACCTGAATTCTTAAAAAACCACTCCACTCCGTACTGAAGACTGTCGGTGAGGGTTACTTCAGCAATGGTTATCTCTACGAGAACCTGCCTGGTTATGGTATCGAGATCTTGCAAAACTCTTTCCAGCTCCTGATATACCACTGGAGTTGTATAAATAACCAGCGCATTGCGGCCTTCATCCACAGTTATGACCAGCTTCCCTTCCTTCAGTGCTGTACCACCTGTTTTATAGGTTTTAGGCGGTTCGGGGAGTTGTGCTTTTTTATCTTGCGAAAGATCTTCATATCCCTGTTCTTTTTGCACTCTGCCGCCGTCTGCATTGCCACCACTGCGTAAACCATTGATAATTTCAGCCAGAACTGATGCTTTTCTGTTATGGGGGCGATAGATAAAAATACGAGGTTCAGGACCCAGAGCCATGGGGCCGTCCAATTGATCGCTCAAGCGCAGAGCTGTCTCAAGCCACTCTTCGCTGGAACTGAGTAGAAAAAGAGCAGATATTTCAGGCATGGCCAACAGCCGGATACCGGCTTTAGACGACTCACTCAGCACAGGAACCCCAAAAGAAGGCAAGAGTTCTTCCAGTCTCTTTACCAAATCTTCCGGTACAATATAATCAAGGGAGAGCAGACGAACCAGCTGATCGCTCAGGTAGGGTTTATCTATCGCAGCTATAAGCCCCAGTAATTTTCTGACTGATTCGGCATCATCTCTTATCATCAGGGAATTTCCGGGTAGAGTCATGCGAAAGCTTGAGCTCTTCAAAGGATGCAAGCTGTTAAAAACACCAACGAATTGATTGGGATCAACATACCTGAAAGGCACCAGTATAAGAACCTGTTCTTCATCTGCAACACTTTCCGGCAGGCTATAGCCAGTGAAGATCAGATACTCTTCGTCTACGACCTTTTTCTTTTTTGATGATTCGAGAAAAACAATCCCTTCTTTTTTCCTGGCTGTGACATTGTATTTCCCCAGCAGTTCTTTGATCAACTTCTTAAATGCGGGGTACGGTACAGCTTCCTGCATGTGAACGGTAACGGAATCCTTTCGTTTTTCCACACTTGGATCCACCATATAATTAACTTTCAGGTAGCTTCCATAAATCATATGGATAAAACTGCTGAGTTCCATGGCTTCAACGGAAACCATCAGCTTTTCATTCTTCTCATGCTCTTCTGCAGGCAGAAAAGTACCAGACAGCAGAGGGAGTGGCTCCACTCCATCGGCAAGACCAAAGCCATTCAAACCGCTAATGGAAGCGCCTGACTCTACTATTATGGTGTCGTGAATCGCAAATTCGTGTCTGTTTTCCACAGATATTGCCCTGGTAGACTCTTCTTGTAGATTTGCCTGATTAAAGCTGCTTACGCGTACTGCATCTCTTTCCTGTTTTAAACGTTCAAGTTCAGGATTGAAATGCACCACATCCGGTTCTGCACAGGCACTGAGCAGCACCTGGCATACCAAAAAGACAATGAGGAAAAGACCTTTATTTATTAGCTGATTTTTTTGTTTCAATTTCAATATCATTTTTTAAATTAAAAAGACCGAGGATGTAATCATTACCTTCAGGGTCACGTAAAGTTATTTTACTTGAGCTTGCCTGCTGTACCTTCAGTTCGAAGAAAAACTCTCCTGTTGTAACCAGTTTAAACCTTTCTACCTCATTGAAAAATAATGCCACCATCCCTGTGGAACGTTGTATAACACCATAAAACATCCAACGGGTATCAGGATTTTCTTTTGTCTGAAGCAACCAGGTATTCTCCTGTAGCGTAATATCCCAGGTCGCATTTTCAAAATCCCTCGTCTTAACTGCTACTTCTCCAGCATCAATGCCCCATAATTTTGCGACAGAAACATCGGCAAGATGCACATCTGTAAATTGTGCGGGAATTTCAGGAAAGAAAACTGAGGAATCCTGTGTCTTCAACTCCACAGTTGATGGAAAGAAAACATGCCATACACGGTTGCTACCCAACAGTAGAGTCAGTATAATTAAAAAAATATAGAATAACACGACTGGTTTCATGGTTTAATACACTATTTCTTATTTTCTTTCATTCGGGTAAATGCTATAACCTGCCCCTGAACATTCAATTTATTCCTGTGCGCACTTACTATTAAGCTGTCAAAAAGAACCAGAGGCTTACGCCGACCAATAAGTTCAAAGAATGTATGCATGCCGACGGAGCTTGACGATGCCACAAAGGAAATGGGCAAACGCATATATTGTGCTCCTTCAACAGGATATGGCTCTCCCCAGGTAACACTGGTAACTTCAAAATCCATCTCCTCGAGAAACGTTCGTAATTTTTTTTGCATGGCAGCCAGCGCATCACGGGTTGTTCCTTCCACTTCCATCAGACTGGCACTATTTTTCCGGCTGACTTCTCTTACCTTTTCCAGATATTCACCCTGAACACTCATTTCTTGTAGAAGCCGGGTGGCTTTTGCCATCGAGCGCTGCAAGGTAGCGTATTCTGTTTGCCCTGAGTGTAAAACAGCTATATAAGGCTCCACAAACCATAGCCTAAGCAGGAGTAATGCTAAAATGATTACCAGAAGTTGTTTTTCTCTTTCCATTATTTGGGTGCAATACAAAAAATTGTTTGGTCGTATAATTTGTTACGTTGGAACGTACACTAAATATCTTGAGGTGGCGAAGAAATTGTGATGCAATGTTTTGAGTTAATTTGTCATTTTATTGTATTGCACCCGCTGCTGTGTCATGAGATCTGAAGGGCATCGAATTAATGAACAGACAGTATAACTTTCAAAATACGCTCTCCGGTTTTTCCATCCCATTGCGGAGGAATAGCTCCCTTTTTTCCTTTTCCGGAAAATATATTAAACACTGTTTCTTTTATTTTATCAGGGTCAACACCTATTAGATAATTAGTACCAATATCCACTGTAACGGGTCGCTCTGTGTTTTCTCTTAGTGTAACACAAGGCACCTTGAGTACCGTGGTTTCTTCCTGAATGCCACCAGAATCAGTTATCACAACAGATGCATCTTTTATCAGATTTAGAAAGTCAAGGTAACCAAGGGGTCCGGCAAGGGTAATATTGGGATTCTTTTCCAATGCGTCCAACAGTGAAAACTCCTTCATTTTATTGAATGTTCGAGGATGCACAGGAAAAACTATATGTTTTGTTGAAGCTATTTCTTCAATACATTTGACCAGCGGTTGCAGGGTTTCCTGCCTGTCAACATTTGACGGACGATGCAGAGTGACCAGTGTGTATTCTCCGGTAATATGGAGTTGCTCTTTTATTGTAGATTGAGCAGCCTGTTCCACATGTTGCATAAGTGTATCAATCATCACATTTCCGGTGAAATACACTTTCTCTTTGGCAATACCCTCATTTTGCAGGTGGGTGAGACATTGTTCTTCTGTGGTAAAGAGTATATCGCTGATTGCATCGGTGAGGATGCGGTTTATCTCCTCGGGCATGCCCCTGTCAAAGGATCGTAACCCTGCTTCTACATGAACAATTATCGGACGTCTGCGGGAATGACCTTCCGGGTATTCTATTTTTGAGGCCACCAGGGTACAGGCAATGGTGGAATTCACATCACCAACGACCAGCAGAGCATCCGGAAGTTGTTCGAGCAGTACCGGCTCAAAGCGTTGCATAATATCCGCCGTTTGGCTGGCATGACTTCCCGAGCCGACCTCCAAGTTGATATCGGGCTGTGGGATGTTAAGGTCAATAAAAAAAGAATCTGACATCTTTTTATCATAATGTTGTCCGGTATGAACAATTATATGTTCCACCGCAGGGGTGGAGCCTTTTTCATTATGGGAACGGATGGCTCTTGCAATGGATGCCAGTTTCATAAAGTTGGGGCGTGCGCCAGCGATTGACATAATTTTCAGCATAGACAAGTCAGACCTTGCAGGGAGGAATTGATGGTGGTTGTATCGTTCATTTACTCAGCCCCCCCTGATGGTGCGAAAGCCAGTGCCCTGCAGTACAACTTGAGAGAGACGGTTAAGGAGAATGAACTTGAACCGCATGCTTACCTTCGGTTTTTATTCGAAAAGTAGACGGCTGGAGTTTAATTACTGCTTACATTTTTTTTCATCATTCGAGAATCGATACTCGTTATTCATCTTTTCTTAACATCGACACAGCACCAAGCTCCAAACGGAAAGTAGCTCGTTCTCTATCTGTTTTTCGGTCTTTCCTAACTGCACCATCAAAACGCACAGAAAGCAACCGTGCATCCTGGCGCAAGGTATTCATCAATAAAGCTGCATCATCAAGCAACACCATAAACGTTACACTGTTCTTAACTCCATTCCAGCGTATCAACTCACCATCCACAGCAAGAACAGCTTCTGCAACAAGCTGATATGCTGCAACCAGTGACAGCGTGTTTGTTTCGTTTTCTATAAAAGTCGACCAGAAATCAACCTCTTTTTCTTCCATGTGGCGCTGCTTAAGCAAGGGATCCAGCTCAACCTGCAGGGATTCGAGAGTTTGTCTGCTCGAGGTAATCTTCTGTTTATAAAACCATGCGCCACCAATCTGGATGCTTGAATAGAGTAGTATCACAAGCAAAATAGCCGGCAGCAACTTCCCGGCCAGTTCCAGAAATTCATAATTACCTTTTATTCCGGAAAGCCAAAATCCGCTTATCTCTTTAAGTGATAAGCGGGTTAATCCACGAGAGAGCAACCCGGAACGTTCAACGTCATCTATTTGTTGTACATCCGGCGAAACCAAAGAATGCTCACGACAGAGCAGAGCCAGCAGAGCACTGCTCATCTCCTGATTATGATCCAGTTTGACAAACTGCGAGACCAAGGTTCCATTCTTTACAATAATAAATTCTGACTGGCTTTCTTTTCTGCATATTAAAACCGCATCTGATGTATCGGCCAGATATCCCTTAGCCAGCAACAACCCTTCTGGCAGAACAATTCGTCCACCGCCTGTTTGATCTGGCCGAGGACGCAGGAACCAGAGCAGTATCTTTGTATCTGACGCTAAATAAACAGTTTCAGGAGCAGGGAACGGTGAAAGAACGTTGTAATTCAGCTTAACCAGAGAGCTGTTAACTTTCGTACCTTCGGGTACTGAACGGCTGATAAAACTACACTCTTCAGAACTGAGATAAGAGATACGATCCGGCCAACGGTTTTTGATAAATGACAATACCACTGCGGCAAGTTTACTCATCTCCTCCTCCTTCTGTCCACGACAATATTCTGAATGGTCCCTGTCTGTCCGGAATAAATGTCACCCACCCCAAATATCGTTCCCTGGCATCTCCTGCACTTGCTTCAATACGCAAACGCACAATACGAGAAGGAAAGTTATTTAAGCCACTATATTCGTCGACAAAAATTCGGCCTATCGTAGCTTCTATTGTGGAATTTGTCAAATATCCATTTTCACGTCTATACCTTGCCAGTTGCAGCGCCTGGGACATATCAACCCCGAAATGAGCTGAAAGCATACGAGGACTCATGGTTTGGATATTGAGCCCCGGTTTTGGCGAAAGCATCAAAAATGAACGTAATTCTTTCCATCTGGTGTCATCCATGCCTTTAATGAGCGACATTTCCCAGGGACTTTGCATGGCCTTACTGTTTCTAGGGGAAAATGCCGCTTTTAATTCATGTTTATAGTAGTACGATTCTGCTCCGTTTACATGATGAAAGTCATTTTTATCTATCCAGTCTCGATAGCTGTTCACATAAACTGAAAGCTGCTCATCTTCCATACCGAATGCATACAAAAGGCGGGCAAGTGTTTTTATATCCATATAAAAACAGTTTAACAGCGCCGAGGAATCAAGCAGAGAAACTGTAACTGTCATATCTTGCAGGGAAAGAGTATATTCATCACCGGTCAGGCGGATTGTATTAGGGAAATTTAATTTCTCGGGTAGTTGCCGACTCAATGTGGAACTCCCGAATTGTCCGGTAGCGCCATAATATTTGAGTATTTGCAGTGCCGATTCTGCTCCTAGTCTGGCCTGCATTTTATCGAGGAACTGTTCTGTGGTCCGCACACCTTCTTTATATGTACTGACGGCCCAGAACGATGAGGCCAAAAGAAGAGTAGAGATTACCAGAATTATAACGAGTGCTGACCCTTTTTCGGAATTAAGCATCCTGGCCCATTTTCTGCATTAATTGCAACTTTTCAGGAAAATCACTTCGTACTGAAAAAATGTATTCCGAATTTGTATCATCTTCAAACTGAATGTGCAGCCGTATGCTGGCAGGATAGGGATATTCAAAATCAGGCCGAACCCACTCCCTGTCCTGATAGCTGAACTGGATCTCGGCCACATGATTCACCAGACTCATACGGAAAGTGCTTTTATTCTCTTCCGGATTGTTATAATCTGTGTTGTTAGCATAAAGCGGCGTTTCTGCAATCATTAATTCTGCGCCTTCCCTGTATATTGTTATTAAGGCAGGACCTGGCCCTTTCAAGGGGGAACCAGTAATAAAAGAACAGCTTGTTTTTTTTCTGTCCATAAAGAAAGCAATGGTATCACGCCTGTTACCATAAATATCAGCATGCTGAGTTGTGTAAGGAATCAGGCTCTGTATCACACTTTGCAAACGATGGAATCCCAGCACCTCTACAGGATATGAAACAGCAAGTTTTTCCCAGGAAAGTAACATGTTTCGCAGGGCGACGGAGGCCAGAGTCAACATATAACTGACCAGAATAATTGAAACCAGCAATTCGATCAGGGTAAAGCCTTTCTGCTTCATGTACTTATTGTTGTTTGGTAAAATTTATTCACTAAGGCACATCGTTTACGTTTATGGGGCAACAATATTGCGTTCGATAAAATTCGAATTCTCTGCTCATCCTGTTTTTACTGATATTTAAGGTACAATGTTGCAAGACTACACGAAAAAACCCTGTATTTCCACTGTTAAGCGGGTTATCCTGGGAAAATTCATAATTATTATCCGCAAGAAACGGATTGCATGTCCAGGTATAGGAAAAACCATTTAATGTTCCACCCTCTGTCTGGCTCTGTTCAACATCTTTTTCTATCTGGTCACTGACGATCTCGTTGATGATAGAACTTCCTGTGATAAGTATTTCTTCATACATACCTTGCCGAAACTGCCATTGGAAGGCCTGTCTTAGAGCCGCTGCAAGGGTCATAATTGCTATGGAGAGCACAACAACGCCAATGAGTATTTCAACGAGAGAAAAACCTTCTTTGGCGCGGCAGTAAAGACGTACTCTCAAAGTTGCTCCCCCGGTTCTTCTGCATGGCCGTACTTATAAACAGTTGATATGCGTATCCCCTTGGCATTGTAGGTTAAAGGTTCATCTTTCAAAAATTCGTAGAACTCCATATTGATCGATTTTTCGTTCAGTTCAGATTCGTAAACTGTATTATTTCCACACTTTAGTGTTATTGTTTCCCCACTATTGTCTAATTCATCCATTATGGTCAACACACAGGTTTTCTGTCGGATAAATGCCTCGTAGGAAGTTCTGTCTGCCAAGCCTTTCCATTGCAACTGTTCAAGCCTTGCAGAAAGTCGATCATACATAAACATGGCTCTTGGTGTTACCAGTGAAACAATAAATGCTGCAAGAGATATCACAATTAACAGCTCCATCAAGGTAAACCCCCTCCTGCTACGGAGCGGTGTAATACAAAAAAGTGATATGCTTACTACACTCTTAATCGCCTGACTTTCTTGACTAATTTGGATTTTCCTTTCCTTCATCTTTCGATATTGGATATTCAAAAAAACACACATACTTACCGTCACTTTATTGTATCACACCCATCACAAAGCAACCACATCTGTCATACTCAACACGGCCAATAAAATGCCGGTGACCACAAAACCGATGGCACATCCGAGACAAAGTATCATCACCGGCTCAAACAGAGACATTAACCCTCTAACTTGTAAACGAAACTGTTCCATATGGCGTTGACCAAGCCGGAGGCATATTTTCCCAAGACCAGCTGAAGACTCACCAACTGCAACAAGCGAAACATCTTCCGGAGGAACAAGGTTACTGGCTGCCCATAGAGAATGGATGGATTGCCCTTCTTTTACATGGATTGCGGTTTGATCGAGCAAAAACGCAAGGGCAGGAACACGAGCAACCTTTGCAGCTTGCGTTAGAGAGTGATGCAAGCCTATTCCACCTTCAAGCATGGCGCCAAGAGCTGTGTAAATATCTGCCAAATCAAGATGTTGTAATGGTTTCCTGGTAAGCGGAAAGCCATGAAGAGCAAGAATAAACACATTGGAAATTACCGGTTTCAACCGTTCTTGCCATAACCAGGCAAGTAATAAGAGAGCCATGAAGAAAAGCATGATTATTTGACCAGTTTCACCGCTCAGATCCCCAAGAGAAAAAACAATTCTTGAAACCAGTGGTAGATTAGCCAATTCATCAGGTTGAAAAACAGTTGCAAAGCGGGGTACTATAACCATCACAACAATTACAATTGCCGCAATACTCATAACAATAAGAAATGCGGGATAAGAAAGAGCTGATATCATTTCTGATTTTAAAGATTTTCGAAACTCCATATGGGCGAGAAGGCGTTTGAGAGAACTTCCTATATCTCCGACTTCCTCACCAATGGCAATCATACTTGAATACAGTTGTGGCACCTGCCAACCGGCAGCTTCCTCCGAACCCTTAACTATGGCCTGGGAAAAGAGCTCACCCTGCTTGACACCATCCAGAACTCTCTGCCAAAATCGCAGGGATTTTTCTTTTTGTAACGATTCCATTATGGTTTGCAATGCTATATCCAAACGCATACCGGAAGTGAGAAGATGGTATAGCTGTTCTATCGCCATGAGGAAGTCTGCTGCTGTAAAGGCTCCCTTTTTACGTTTAAGACGAACCTCCTTCACCTGCAGTAAAAGGATTCCACGAGATTGAAGTTGTTTTTGAAACTCGGCATATTCACCGACAAACTGTCCAGTTACTTTTTCACCAGTGGCACTTCTACCTTTATATTTCAGAATTATCTTCTCGTTCATCGGACAATTTTGGCTATCTCGTCAATTGAAGTTAAGCCTTCAGCATATTTGCACAATCCATCTTCGAGCATTGTTCGATATCCATACATTGACGCATCGTCTTTAAGGCTTCCCTCTTCCATGGCCTGTTGTATTTTCCGATCAAACGGCACGACTTCGGCAATCACCATACGACCGAAATAACCAGTGTCATTGCATTGTTCACAACCACAGGCTTTTTGTGGGTTAAGGGATATATGCGGATATTTACTAAGCAAAGTTTCCAGATTATACGTTGAGGCAATTCCCTGATAGTGTTCGTCCGGTTTGGCGCAATACTTACACAGTAATCGTACCAGCCTCTGTGCCATTAACCCAACCACGGTTGCTTTAATCAGAAAACTCTCCACTCCCATGTCGAGTAGCCTGGTAACGGATGCCAGAGCACTGTTTGTATGCAGGGTTGAAAGAACAAGGTGACCTGTCAATGCAGATTGCACCGCAATCTTAGCAGTTTCTTTATCTCGTATTTCTCCAATCATTATAATATCAGGATCCTGACGAAGAATTGATCTGAGTGCACTGGCAAAGGTATAATCTATTTTTTCCTGAACGTGGATCTGGCTGACTCCAGCTAATTCATATTCAACAGGATCTTCAACGGTTATGATTTTTCGTTGTTCCTGATTTAATTCCGTTAGAGCCGAGTAAAGGGTTGTTGTTTTCCCGGATCCGGTTGGGCCGGTGGTAAGATAAATGCCATTGGGCCTGGCAATCAATTCCCTTATCATCTCCAAATGATCCGGGTAAAAGCCCAAACTGTCCAGAGAATAACTGATATCTTCTTTTTTTAGAATACGCAGGACAAAGCTTTCGCCAAAAGACGTTGGTACTGACGATGCCCGTATATCAATCTCTTTCCCCGCAACTCTCAGGGATATCCGCCCATCCTGAGGTAAGCGACTTTCGGCAATATTCATTCCGGAGATAAGCTTCAATCTCGCTATGACAGAGACTTGCAGAGAAGACGGAATCTGTTCCACCGTTTTTAACAATCCATCAGTACGAAATCTGACTCTTGGCTTATAGCGAAAAGATTCAAAATGTATATCCGAGGCTCTTGTTTCAACAGCTTTGGAAATAATACGATTGACCAATTTTATAACAGGAGCTTCTGAAGCCAGTTCTTTCAGTTTATCCAGTTCATCACCAAATTCAAGAGTACTGGATTGTAACGTATTATCTGAGTTGGAACCTTCAATCAACTCTGCCAGCAACTGGTCAATTTCAGATTCACTGGCAAGCAGAATAGACAAAGACGTATGGCATGTCAGTTCCACTCGGGCTATTAATTCCTGAGCAAGTGGATCTGTGGTAACCAGCTGTAAGCCATCATCGGATTGACGACAAAGGCACATTTTAAAGGAGACAAAAAAATCTCTTGTTATACCGGTTGGCAGATATGGTTTCAGATTATTACTGTTCTTTCGATAAAGCGGGACAGAGAGTTGTGTGGACAGTGCAACAAGCAGTTGTTCCTCTGTTACTGCTCCAACATTTAACAGTATGGAGCCTAATCTACCACCGACTTTTTGCTGAATATCAAGGGCTTGTTTAATATCCTGTTGGGTACATGCCTCGTAGTTTACAAGAACCTCTCCTATCTTTTCACTCATATCTTCTCAAGTGTTCTCAAGTGCTGAATATACTGCATGAATAATTTTATCCTGTACTATTGTAGTTCGGTAGGTTTCCAATCGAAATCAGCCTTTTTTATATTTACCCTTGCAGCCCTCATTCACGAAATTCTTTAAACTCAGGAACAATATTCTGCAAATGGCTCTTTAGCAGCTTAATATCTCTTGAACGTGTAGCAATCTGCAAACTCTTAAATTCAGCACTCAACCAGTCCCAATCAACCTCCCTGCTTCTCGCCAGCAGAAGTTTAGGATGATCCGTTGGCTCCAGTCCTTCACTCTCATGAAGGATCTCTTCATATAGTTTTTCCCCGGGACGTAATCCTGTATAAACGATTTCGACAGCCCCCCCAGAAGATACACCAGAAAGTCTAATCATCTGCTCTGCCAAGTTTCGTATCAAAACAGGCTTCCCCATATCAAGTACAAATATTTCCCCACCTTTTCCCATGGAACCTGCCTGCAGAATAAGACCAACGGACTCAGGAATAGTCATAAAATATCGAGTAATATCCTTATGCGTCACAGTCACCGGCCCACCACTTTCAATCTGTTTTTGAAACAGCGGCACAACCGACCCTGCAGAACCAAGAACATTACCGAATCGTGTGGTAATAAATTTCGTCTTAGAAAGGGCCGCAAGATTTTGGCAGTAAATTTCAGCAACTCGCTTAGTCGTTCCCATAATATTGGCAGGGTTAACTGCCTTATCGGTGGAAACCATCACAAACCGATCGACAAAGTGATCAACAGCCGCATCAGCAACAACCTTAGTCCCAAAAATATTATTATTAACTCCTTCAGCCGGATTCATCTCTACCATGGGTACATGTTTATAGGCGGCAGCATGAAAAACAACTTCCGGAGAAAATGTTTTAAAAACCCAGTTCACGCGATCAATATCCTTAACATCACCCAACACTGATTCGAGATTCAACTCAGGAAATTTTTCTCGTAATTCATAATCTATGCTATAAAGGTTAAATTCACCATTATCATACACTATTAATACCCTTGGTTCCTGATTGGCCAGCTGCCTGCAAAGCTCAGAACCGATAGAGCCACCACCACCGGTTACCAGCACTACTTTTCCCTTAAGATAACTACTAATCGCTTTGGTGTTAAGCAATACAGGTTCTCTCCCCAGGAGATCCTCTACAGTTACTTTTCGTAAACTGTCAGCATCAACACCGCGTCCTGCCATTTCAAAAACTGACGGGAGAATCTGACATGGAACGTTGATTTGGTTACATTGGTTTACAAAACAATGTACAGTCTTCTTATCAGCAGACGGAATAGCCAGCAAAACAAGCTCAATTGACAGGGAGCGTACTAACTCCCCAAGATCTGCTTTTTTCCCCATTACCTTAATGCCGTGAATGTCTCTGTTTAATTTAGTAGTATCATCATCAACAAATGCAATTGGCTGATATTCCACCCGCTGCAGTAAGTCTCTCACAAGTAGTTCCCCTCCACTTCCTGCCCCTACTATGAGCGTTCTTTTACCGTCCCTTGCAGATACCCTAAACTTTTGTCTTGTCAACCACCTATAGGCTATGCGAGACAATGACATTCCACCAGCAAGTAGTAATGGATACAATAAGAATACCGATCGGGGAACACCATCAAACCGCGTCACAAGAGCGCAAACGGCCGTAACAATAACAGCACCAAGACTAACGGATTTTAATATCCTGATAAGGTCGGGTATGGAAGCAAAACGCCAAAAGCCACGATATAAATAAAAAAGCCAGAACACCACCCCGTGCACAGGCACGGAGATAAGCAACAGTGAGATGAGGGAATTGTAATCTACCTGCGGAATAACCTCCAGATTATACCGGAACCAATACGCCAGGACGATGGCTAAAACAACCCAAACCAAATCATGTATAAAAGCTGCCCAGCGATTAATTAAAATATATCGTATTGTCTTTTTATTCATTTAAAGTGACTTTTACACAGAGTTACGGTATTGCAACTGCAATTCCAAGATCTCGATTATCTGCCGATATTCCCATTAGTTCAGGATTCCAGGTACGACTCACATATAAGCTCAGTGCTTTCTTCCCAACAAGCAGCTTCTTATCTATGAACAAACGTTGCCAGTTTGCAGTGGAAATCACGACTGAATCCACCTCTTTTCCATCTACCTTAATCTGTACTTCAACCGGTTTTTTGATAACATCAGGATGACGAGAACGTAAATATAATGTAGCACCATGCTGCTGCAATATGTCATCGACACGAATTGTTGCACTCTTTTCTGACCAGCGGTATTGCTGGCCAGGCTCTGCCCATCCAGGGAGTTCTCCCAACATCGTTTCCCATACAGAAAATCCAATCCCATTTTCAGGAATATCAGTCAGATATCGTGGAGCGGTGATAGCAATACCTTGTATCCGCCCCCACTGTGCGCCAAATCTCTTTGGATTCCACGTTCTGGAAACACGTATATTCATTTTTTTTCCAACAACTAACTTTGAAAAATAATATCTCCGTTTTTTTATTTCGCTCTTAGTAAAACGTATTTTATCAATTACTTTTCCACCGACACAAACAGTAACCAACACAGGATTTCCTATAATATCAGGATGGCGAACAATCATATCAAATTCCATCACTCCAGCATTGGTTATTTCAACAGAACCTCTTTTTCCCATCCAGCGAATCATACCGAAAGGGGTACTAACGGGTGGGTTAAAACCAGAATACAAAACCTGCTCTAAATTGCTCGGGTCATAATACTTAATAAGTCCATATTTGCCAGCAATTTTCGACGATTGAAAGTTAGCAACATATGCTGCACCTCCCAGTAACACAAATACACAGCAGACAACGAACCATCTTTGAAAAAAGCTCAACAAACCGTCGAAGACAACAGCCCCCCTTATCGCAGTGGCATAAGCAATACAAAGAAAAATGATATACCAGATCAGGGGATTAAATTGCATAGACTCGGCCATGCCATATAAGTGGAATGATACAATACAAAAAAGTACGGGAATATTATCCAAAGCATTATTGACTCTAACATCAGCAATCAATACACTACAGACAATGCCAATAAGAGTAAGCCACAACAATAACCCAACAACACCACCGTTCACCAGATGCGTAAGATACATATTATGTGGCGTTGCCCAGGATTTTATTTCTCTTCCATTTCCGGAATACATTGATTGTGGAATTTGTGATAAAATATAGGTATGCCAGCCAAATGACTCATACCCCAATCCAAAAAATGGCGCTTCTTTTACTATTAATAACGTATCCTGAACAATTTTCAGACGATCAACAGGCTGCAGCATCTGAGAAAACTTTATTTTTAACGTCTCAGCACTCACAACCATACCAGTTGAATTGGAGGAATCCATAAACCGGCCTTTTCCCTGACTGGCGATAATGAATCCTGCAACTACAGATATAACAGCAACTATGAAAAAACAATTAATGGCTCTTGCGAGTAGGTGTTTTCCTTGTTTCAGATAGTATACGGTGCCCCCACCTGCTGCCAAACAAAAAGGGTAAACAAGCCAACTCGCTCGAGACCCTGAATAAACGAGTGCAATTGCGAACAAAAACATTACACCATACAATACAAGCTTCCATTTCCGACAAATACTGTCCTGGAGAAAACTATAAAGAATAAATGGAGCTACCAGGGAAATATACATTGAAAAGCAAATAGGATGTGCAAATACAGATTGCAGTCTCCCTTCATGCCTTTGGCTTGCAGAAAAATTAAAATTCAGTATATCCCACTGATGTAATACACCAATCATCGCCGCAACAATACCAGAGATCAGCATTCCCACGAATATTCCTTTAAGTATTCTTTTCCCATCTTTCTGACAAACTATCAGTAAAGCAGAAAAAACAAAAAGAGCCAATCGGTTAAGACTGGCAAGAGAATAGAGTGATGTCCAGTTATTTGAATACAACACATGCTCCCACCCGCTTAAGAACATTGCAGGTTGCAGCAACATCGTATAATCGCTAGTGGGAAACAAGAATACCGAGAGGAAAGAATATAGAACATATAACAATAGAAACCGTGATACCAGCTTATCCCTAATCAGGTCAACATCTCTTTGTATGGATACAATAAGCAGTGCTATGGACTGTGCGGACAACAAAAACTCTAAAACCGATGCACCTGTATACAATGCACTCGGGACACCATACAAAGGAAAACTCAACGAAAATGCCCACAACGGGTATCTTAAATGTTTTGGGAAAGCAATTATGCCAATAAAAATTGCTAAAAACGCCACCACATATAATGACAACAGGAAGTCTACAGAGGAAAATACAATTTGCCCCCGAACCAATAGGTTGACAGCAAAGAAAAAGAATAGAAGTGTTTTGAGCCCAGCTTGTTTCTTCATTGGTACGCAAATTGCGCTTGATAGTGCAGCTAAAGAACGTACACAAACTATTGACTGCACTATCGGATATGTCTCAAGCTCTTAAGTCAACGGAGCCATTTTAATTGCTTCTGGTCTAGTTCCAGAAAATGACTAATAATTTCTCTATTTTCACCATCGCTTATTTCAAGCTTGCAAGCTACGATCAGTATTTTTCACCTTTTCGTTTGCCGATGTTTGCCAGTTTTTAATAAGAACAGCAAACAAAGCCATCAAACAACCCAACAGAAAGCCTATCACGATTATCAACTTACGATTCGGTTTAACAGACTCACCACTCACAAAAGCGAATTGGTCAATAGACGCAGCGTTGATTCCAGCTTTCTCTACATCCAAATGCGAAAGATATTTCATACGTTGCTGGAGATTACGGAGATTAGAAATAAAAGGATCATCATTTTTACGCTGTTGCAAAACACTCAACCCAGCCTGCAATGCTTTGCTGCCGCGCAGGTATAAGGGGGAATCTCCAGGATCCAATGTTATATCCATTTTTTTTGCAAGTTTACTATATGGAACAAATGAAATACTCACTTGATCTGTCATCCCAAGGGAATCTGCAACCAATACCGCTTCCTTGTATTGTTCGATCAAATCCAACCGACGGGATTTCTCAACATCTCGCAAGCTATTTATTTGTCTACTGATTCCTTCTATCTGAAGTTGCGCCTTTGTGGTAATACCATTTATTATTGATTCAATAGTGTATTTGTCCACATAAACAACATACTTATTTAACCATTCAACAATCAGTTTTTCATCACCTCCTTCCAAGGTAATTACAACTGTCTCCAACTCATTCTTATTTTGATACCTTAAATCATCTATCGCAATTTTATCACTGAATTTTTTATGAAAAACTTCCAAAAAGTTTACCTCATTATCACCTTCGTCTTTCCAATAATCCAGTAGGTTATTCTCTTTAAAAAAATTATGCTGTAATTGTTTGCTGCTGAGGAATCTAATAAATTTATCATAAAGATTTTCCTCTTGGATTACATAAAAATAATTCCCAAAATCATTTTCCTTCTTACTCGTTTCCATGTCAAAAATGTTTAATTGTTCAACATCTTTGATCGAAGGGGGGGTGATAACAACCTCTGCTCGGTATACCTTGGGCAGCAGAAGTGCAAACGATACTGTTGCTAAAGATACAAAAAACACTACTCCAATCATCAGCCATCGATATCTTTTGAAAATCGCTATAATTTCGTATAAATCAATTTCATTCGCTACCGCCAAATGTGCAGGTGATGTTCCTGACTCATGTGCATTTACGGATTCCAATTTATTCATCTTTATCATCTTTCATATGATTTTCACGATACAGTTAACAACTCGTTCAATATCACCATCTGACATATTTGTCCCTGAGGGCAGACACAAACCATTTGAAAATATACGTTCTGCTACACAACCTTTTATCACATGGGTGTTTGCAAATACCGGTTGCATGTGCATTGGTTTCCAAACTGGACGGGTTTCTATATTTTCCTTTTCAAGGGCAGATCGAACTTCCTCTGGTGTTGCCGAAACTATTTTAGGATCCAGCTGTATTACCGTTAACCAACAATTTGTTCTTCCATAACTCGGGGCGGGCATAAAAGAAAGACCTGATACCTCTGCCAACAACTTACGATAGCTCCGATTAATCGCCCGCTTACGGATAACACGCTCATCAAGAACCTTTAATTGCCCCACCCCTATGGCAGCCAAGACATTACTCATTCGATAGTTAAACCCAAGTTCACTGTGTTGGTAATATGGAAAATCATCCCGTGCCTGAGTTGATAATTTCCTGGCGTGCTCAATCAACTCTTTATCTTCAGAAGCCAACACCCCACCACCTGAAGTAGTAATTATTTTATTGCCGTTAAAAGAGTAAATACTGGCATAAGCTCCATATCCTGCAGGCTTATTTTTATATTCAGCCCCTAAGGATTCAGCAGAATCAACAATAACTGGAACTCCATATTTATCACAAACACCTTTAATCCGATCCAGATCAACACACTGTCCGTACAGGTCTGTTGCAATTACCGCCTTTACATTTTTCCCTGTAAGACGACATTCTTCAAGACCCTCTTCCAGACGATCAGGATTCATATTCCAACTTTCAGATTCCGCATCAATAAAAATTAAGTTTCCTCCTTCGTATATTACCGGAGCAACACTACCTATAAAATTCAAAGTCGATGCCAGGACGACATCACCAGATTGCAGTCCAAGGTGCCTGAGGATAAGATGTATAGCAGCAGTGCCACTACTAACCGCAAGGGTATTGGATATATTTACATACTCGGCCATTGCTTTTTCAAATGTACCAAGCATAGGTCCTACCGGGGCAATATAATTAGAATCAAAAACCTCTTTCACCAAGTCTAGTTCTGTATTACCAATATGAGGAGGTGATAAAAATATTCTTTCAGGCACAATGATACTCCAAATATATTACTCATACGTATATAATTATAATTACCGCACTCCCACAACATTACTGTTATCGGGAATATTTTTATAAACAGTTGTTCCTGCACTGACCAAAACCCTATCACCAATGGTAAGGTTTTGAATAACTGTAGAACCTGTCCCTAAAAATGTTTGCCTCCCAATTTGTACGGTACCACAAACTACTGTTCCAGGGGCTAAATGAACGGCATCACCAATAATACAATCATGGTCAACAATAGCGCCTGTATTGACTATAACATTTTCACCAATTGTTGCAGAAGGATTAATTACAGCATTAGCCATCACAACACTTCCTGCTCCAATATAAACATCTCTCCCGATTTGCGAGGAGGGATGCACTGCTACTATAAGTTTATACTGATGTTCTTCCAACCACTGACCAATTAAACAGCGAACTTCATTATTACCGATGGCAACAATACCCTTGTTTGTCCCGCAGTTATCAAACTGCAACAACTCCTCTTTTCCACCAATAATCGTATAATTACAGAATGATTTTCCTTTAAGTTGTTTATTGTCATCAACAATGGCAGCTATTTCAAAAAGTCCCTGTTTTTCAAGAATATCAATAACGACCTTCGCATGACCGCTTGCTCCAAAGACAAAAATCTTTTCTTTACAATAAACCACCTTATTCCGTCCCCGTGAATTTAGTCATTGTTGCGTGCCCTTCTTCATTGATCCCATCTCGGAGAAGTACTTGCTTGACTGTTATGGCAAGAATTTTAATATCCAACAAAAAAGACTGGTTATCCACATACCAGACATCCAAGCGGAAACGCTCTTCCCAGGAGAGCGTATTTCGACCATTAACCTGAGCCCAACCAGTAATCCCGGGTTTCATTTCGTGCCGACGAACCTGCTCGGCTGTATATAAATGAAGATACTCAAGAAGTAAAGGTCGCGGCCCTACAAAACTCATCGTTCCTGTGAGAACATTGTATATCTCAGGAAGTTCATCAAGGCTGGTACTGCGCAAAAAACGGCCAAACCCTGTAAGCCGTTTTTCATCGGGCAAAAGCTCTCCTTTTTCGTCATAAATATTTCGCATTGTCCTGAACTTATACAACACGAAAGGTTGCGTTTGAAACCCAGGTCGCTTTTGTTTAAACAAAACAGGAGAGCCAATCCCTCCCCTGACGACTATAAACAAAACTAATAATACAGGAACCAAAACTGGTACCGACAGGACTACTAGTACTACATCAAATATGCGCTTCAGACTTATTTTCACCTGCAATTTCCTCAAGATAATCAACAAAAGAGCGTGCTAGTTTTTTCCTCGAAAACTCCTTTACAGCAAGCATACGTGCATTCCTCCCCATGGTTAGCAGGTCGTTTTTGTTCGCTGCAAGGTTTTCCAGAATATCAGCAAATTTTTCAGCATTACCTGGCTCTACAACAACCCCGCACTTATTTTTTTCTATTATTTCTGCCAACCAACCAGGATAATTGTTCACCACAGGTAATCCTGCAGCAATATAATCAAAAAACTTATTTGGTGAAGTACCGTAATAAAAAGCAGGAATGTCAGCCAGAATCATAAGACCGGCATCTGCTCCCTGAAGTAATTTTGCAAGTTTTTGTTTTGGAACAGGATCAAGAAAAAGACAATTTCGTAGCTCTTCGCGTTGAGCACGTTTTTTTAGTGTCTGTTTCAGCTTCCCATCACCAATAAACACAAACTTTATAGAATCGTTTTTCCTTTGCCTAAGGACACAAGCAGCGTCTAATACTGAATCCAAACCATTAGCAATGCCGTGAGCACCAGTGAACACAGCCATAAAGTCATCCGAGCGAACTTCTTCCGGACGCCATTCTTCACTATTGCCAGGATCAAACAACTCAAGATCAGAACCATTTGGGATCATGGAAATTGCTTTTTCAGCGTTACTTTTCTTCCTGATTCCTTCCACAATCCCTGGCGACAAACCTATGCAACCATTAGCGGCACGATAAGAAACACGCTCAAGTAAATCCATCAAACCAAGGGCAACAGGATTACGAATAACTCCCATTGCCCGTGGCAGTTCCGGCCAGAGATCACGCACTTCAAAAACAAATGGTTTGTTTCTGATATATTTTGCAACAATCCCAGGGATACCAGCAGTCAAAGGCGTAGAGGTTGTAAAAATGAGGTCACATGGTTCACGTAAAACAATAAAAGTACTTTTTACTGCAAATTTTATAAAAATAGCCGATCGCTTAATGAAACCATCATGATTTGAATATGGCAGTTCTAATTCAATCAAATCGATTCCATCTATCTGACCTCTCCGGACGCCACGAACAAACGTATTATTTAAACCAGACTTTCCACCTCCATATGAACCACAGACCATAGTGACTTGGTGCCCGCGTTCCACAAGATGTTTAGCCATCTCATAAGATCTTATCCCAGTAGCTCCTTGGGGAGTTGAGAAATGTTGATGAAAATAAAGAACTTTCATATTTCTTTTATCGATACGTCCCTTTTCTGTAAAGTAATTTGGGTCAGCACTTCACATTCCTCATTCACTTCTATTATTAATACGGGCAAAGATGATTTCTCCTGATAATGTCTGGATTCATAACCAGTGCCAATTTTTATAGAAGATATAGGTCTTGTTGAAGAAATTTGGATAGTTGCAATATCTGAAATGCAGGTACACTGTTTCAGGATCCATTTAACAGGATGTAAACGCCAGCGTACAATCGCCTTTTTTTTAAAACCTTTCACCTGATCTTTAATTATTATTGTGTGATCAGAGACGAATAGTTCACGCCTATGCTCCGCCCCTGTTGAGTCTTTATATCCAACCGACCAGGTTACTCCTTCGGCTGTTGTCTGAATTGACGACACATGATTTACTTGCAGCCAATTACCGAACAAAAACCTGCCGACACGCACCATTTGGTCATGCCCATCAAACTCAACTGTTGAGTGTGCACGAGTTCCCGGAAAATAATTCATCCATCGAGCACTAGTGTTATAGCTATATGTACCTGCGTCACGGATCACATTAACACAACCGTACCAGAGATCAACATGAAGGGCGTCAGCGTGTCCAGGTCTGAATTTAAAAACAGGATATCGGATAAATACTTCAACTTTTCCTCTAGTAAGATAACCATATCCTCCACCATTAAACAGCCTGGATTTTTTTTCCATTGATAACCAAGAATAATCAGACTGAGAAAAAGACAGCTTCAACCACTCCAGCACTTGATCATATTTCCCTTGTGGATAGGCTGGTTTTTGCATAAATAATCGACTGGCAAGCTGAACAGACGGCCGATAATCCCTGTAAGAAGCCGTTGACAGATTAAACAAACGGGCGCCATCGTTGGCTCCGATGTTAGGCGCATCACCATTTTCCCTGTTTGTAAAAACATATAACCAGCGAGTTGCTGCTCTTGCTTTCAGATAAAACAGATCACTAAATGGTTGTTCCCCCAAAAGGTTCCTCCAATACTCAACATAACAGACAGTATCCAGAAGAACCCTATGATAATTGACAGAATATTGAGAAAAGCTACCGTCATCTTCAACGAGACGTGCCATTCGATTCTCCAGCCATTTTCGCCCCTGTTTCTGCCAACGACGCGCCTTTTTTGCTTTTACATGGTCGGATTGAGTTTCCTGGGCCAACAACCATGAACCAATAACGAAAAGCGCAGCAGCTTCACTTGTGCCATGATTATTATCCTGAGCCATGGCATAGTAAATAGTTGGAGAAATTCGCTCAGCATGATCAACTACAAAACGTATTAACGCCTCTGTTGGTTTAACGTGTTGTCCCAAAAATAACGATGCGAGTAAAACCTGCATCACCCTTATACTTGCCTCCTGACCGCACTTCCAATTTACGCCTCTCTGCAAGGGGTTCTTGTTATTCCAATCAGCAACCCAGTTATTAGCTGTTAGCAGATAACTCTGTTTTCCAGTCTGAATAAACGCACATACTAAAGTAAGAATCCAATCAAAACGGGAGATTTCCCATATACACTTAATGTCTCCTGCATTGTCAGCAAAATCACTTATCGTTGACCAATGCGATCCTTCAGCGTTAAAATGCGTTTGCTTAAAAGGATTTAAAAACCAGTCAGGTGGTATACCGTAAAAATGGGAATGGTAAGAAAAACAAGAGAACATCCCTTCGACAAGAGTGTCAGCTTCCTCAGTTAGTAATGTTGAGCGTGTATCTTTCAAGCCTGCAAGATCAGAAATCTCAAACAGTGGATCAAAAGATGCTTCACACAGAGGAGCATTCATCAACTTTTGGAAAATCTGAAATCTCAATGCTGTCCGATAAAGAAACACACAGAAAAGATTGTACAATCCTAAGCGTTGATACGTCCTTACTTTATAAAATATTTTTGTTAATTGTGCAGTATGTTTTAAGATAAACATCAAGCTCTAGCTCAACACTTTTTCGTAAACCTGTTCCATCAGATCCACGCAGTATTCCCAATCATATTTTTTTTTAACATGAGTTCTACCGTTGCAGCCCAATTGACGCCGTGTCTTTTCACTCTGCACAAGTCTCATAATTGCGTTACTTGCGGCAACAACATCATCTCGCGGTACAATAAGACCGGTCTTATTGTCCTCTACAACCTCAGCAAATCCACTAACATTCGAAACTACAACTGGCACATTGCAGGCAGAAGCCTCTAATATTGCTACACCAAAACTCTCACTATCCAAACGACTGAGGGCTACAAAGATATCAAAACTATTTAATAAACTCGGAACCTGATCGTGAGGAATAGCGCCGACAAACTCTGTAACAGCATTAACATCAAGCTTTTCAGACAGTAAAATAAGACTTTCCAATTCCGAACCTTCACCAACGATTGTGAGTCTTAATTTAGACGCAAGATCAGGAGTGCTGACCTGCAAGTCATCTCTTGTTTTTGCAAACGCTTTTATTAAAGTGTCCACAGCATATTTCTGTTCTAACCGTTTGACTGTTCCAACATTAATAATTTCTTCTTTTTTCTCAGTAATATTGGGAAAAAATTTATCGATATCTATACCAAACGGAGTAACGGTAATATCTTCGATTTCCGGGCATAAACGTTTTGTTTCCGCCGCCATGCAATGACTGGTTGAACAAATAAAATCTGCATTATGAAGATTTTTTAATACAATTTTTCGTTTCGTAGGTGATTGCCATGGCACATCATAAACATCACTTCCCCATACCGACAATATACAGGGATGAAAACGCATAAGTCGTCCAAGAGTGCCGTAACCACTTGCAGAATGTATATGAAGCAGGTCGGGAGCAAATTGTCTCAAAGCCACTGCAGCCAATGGGGAATTAAGGTAATAGCCAATCCCAGGAGGAAAAGGTAACAACTTGATCTTGATACGACTGTCTAAAGGGTCACCAGTACAATGAACACTAATGAGTAAAATTTCATGCCCGCGTTGCGCCAAACTATTTACCCAACGCACGGTATGAGGCGAGTTTCTACCTGAACAAAATGCTAATTTCATGGCTTTCCTGATCAACAACGGTTACCCAAGAAACCATATGATCCCTCTGCGTAACATTAATTCACAAAACCTGACTCTAAAAGTTGTGCTATAAGAAAATTTACAACTCATATGCACCAAGATCAACAGTCCCATCCTGCACACGGGTGTTTCCATCCAGATCGGTTTGCCCTATTTCCAATGCATCATTATTGCCACTATTAATACCAGGCGAACCAGCTGTTAAATGAAAGTCCCCCGCCCCTGCAAACAACGGATTAATACTGATATTTCCAGCACCTGCCCATCCCCCTTCAATATTAGAGTAAGTAATTACAGGAGCACTGGCATTTACAACTAAACCAGGAATATTATTCCCCCAGAAAATAGTATTTGTGACAATAGGATCTGATTGAAAGCTAAGCAAAGAAGAAGTCCACCCAGTTTTCCCGCTTTTATTATTGGCAACATTATCAACCACAGTATTGTTTGTAATCACTGCATCAGCGCCAAAGTAACATGAAATACCTCCTCCATATTCATTGGAAATATTACCAACTATCAGTGAGTTTTTAATGATTGCTTTACTTGCAGCTGATATAGAAATACCCGCCCGATTATCTGCACTATTATTTCGTATAATACAACCGGAAACTGTCGCCGAAGTCCCATAAAAATTAATACCACCGCCGGCACTTCCAGCACCCACTGCTTGATTATTTTCTATGATACAACGTATAAATGATGGCCCTGTTTCTGAAGGATGGAAATTCCAAACACTTATGCCAGCACCATAAGGATCTGCGTATACATTATTCACTGAATTCACATCTTCTGCCCGGTTATTTCGGATAATGGTATCGAAAAACTGAGCGTTGGAATTCCAATACAGCCCAACACCACCACCACCATCCACAGTTGCTTCGTTATACTCTATTATACAATTTCTTACTGTTGGAGAAGATTGAAACGCCCCCAACCCTGCTCTTTCCTGCGACTTGTTATGAGATATTGTAGTATTCTCTATCAAACCACCAGAAAATTCCCTGTAACTAATCCCACCTGAGTTTGATACACTATATTCAGTTTCCGACAAGGTATCATCAACTGGATAATTGATATTTGATTCGTTATAAGAAATTATACAATTTGATATTATCGGACTTGAACCTTTAACATATATCCCACCACCCGTTGACCACCCGGTAGTTTTATTGCCAGTGATAGTACATCCTGAAATTATTGGAGTAGAACCGTTCATTATAACAATGCCTGCACCACCCTGCGGATTAGATGCCGGGTCTCCACCAAGCGGTAATGCTATAATATTATTTGAGATAGTACAGTTTTTAATAACAGCCCTTGAACCACTTATCATAATCCCTGCACCAAAAGCGGCCTCATCACTTGTTGCAACGCAGTTGGTAATAATACAATTTTTAATAACTGGCGACGCGTTAATAATAATAATACCACCCCCTCCACCTCCTCCCCAAGAGCCAGCACCATTTATCCAGGCAGCTTTACCATTTTTAATGGTAAAGCCATCCAGTTGCCCACTTTTCCCTGAATCATTATGGAAAATAAATGCACGCCCGCTCCCCTCACAGTCAATGATTGTCTTACTCGGTCCATTTTCAGACCGAATAATCACCGGCTTATTAAACCAGATTTCTTTATTACCTGGCCCAGTATAAACACCATCTGCAACAAGAATAACATCACCTTCTTTTGCTGCGTTTATCGCACCCTGAATAGTTGCATGGTCAGCAGGAACTCTGATATCATAGTGTGCTTTACTTCCAGATCCGGAAGTTGCTGCCTGAAACATGGGCCAATAAATATTTGCCATCGCCAGAGATGTTCCCATCACGATCGCAACAACAGTAAAGTAAACGATCACCCAGCAAGATATCCGCATCAAAACATTATTAACATTCATTCAATTAACTCGCTATTTTTTATTAGTAATATTAATAATAAAACCTAAAAAAAAAGTACTGAAAATATTTTTTATTTTTAACGGTATTGGGAAATATCAATTTCCCTTTTAATAATTTTTGCCGGCACTCCAGCAACTATACATTCATCAGGGACATTTTCTAAGACAACAGAACCAGCACCAACGATACAATTATTGCCTATCGTGATCGGCCCAACAATTTGGGCTCCGTTATAAATAGTACAATTATCTCCTATTACAGGAACACCAACTTTTCGGGGAGAGCCCCCTAGGGTCACACCGGCACCAATTACTACATTATTACCAATAATTGCTTCTTTATGAATTACAATGCCTAAACCACCATAGCCCAATCGAACATTTTCTCCCAGGCGAGCCCCTAAGCCGACATAACAGCTAAACAGTAGCCTAACAAAAACACGATTAATCACTTCTGGAACAATAGGTATATGTAATTGATCAAGCTTATACGCAAGAAGATAGATGATCACAACAACCCTGCTCATGTAATCTCCACAGTTTTTTGATCTAGAAACAACTCAATTTTTTTAACAAGTACCTTACCTACTTCATCCCAATTTTTAAAACTGTTTGCAATTTCTATACTTTTTTCACCCATTTCCCGGCGAAGATTATCATTGCCCATTAACTCATCAAGAGCTTCAGTAAGTTGTTTCACATTTCCGGGATTAACCAAAATACCATTTTCACCATTACTGACGATTTCAGGGATAGCACTGACATTTGTTGATACCACTGGTAAGCCATAAGTCATGGCTTCAGCCAACACTATCCCATACCCCTCCCACAATGATGGAAAAGCGAAAATATCTGCCTTCCGATACAGCTCATCAAGCTTCTCATCTGATATACGCCCTAGAAATTGTACCTTTTCAGCTACGTTATTATCAGCAATACATAAAGTAAGGGACTTATGAGATGAGCTCATTTTATTATATTTCCCGACCAAAAAGAGTTTAAAATGAGAATGACGCAAATTAGAAACAGCACGAATAAGATATACAAGTCCCTTACGTGAATCCTCACAGTTTCCTACGTATAAAATATTGCATTTACGGGATGCTCCCTTAACTTCTCGCCTTACAACAGCATTATCTACTGTCTTCAAGCCTGGTGGTATTATCCAAATTGGAATATCTCCAAACTCTTTTCTTCCTGAAAGCTGTGTAATACCCTGCAGGGTTGACCGACTAATTGTTATGATAAAGGAAGCACAGCGAATAAACATTTTTTCACAACATTTTTCAATCACTCTGCTCACTCCCTGACGCCCGGATAAATGGAAATATATATGAAACACCGTTAGCCCAATCGAAACTGAAGAAAAAAATCGTAAAAATAATAAGGGAAACAACAAAAGTGAATTTGCACGACTATCAACTAAAATGAGATCGAACTTGTTAAATTTTGTCCGAAGGAAAAACAGTACATATTTTACGTTGGCAAGAACACGTAATTTCCCCCATGAACTTGTCTGGCAAACGCCCATTAGATCTAAAGGAATTACAGTTTCCGCTCCATAGTGTTTTTTTAAGGCGTCAATTAAAATATAATTATACAATAAGCCACCTGTTGTTGGATTATCCCATTTAATTCCAGGACATAGACAATAAATACGGTTTATTGTTTTTTGTTTTTCAGCCATTACTCTCCACTAAAGTTTCCTGTAAATTTTCATAGTTCAAATCCTCGATTCCTCAAGCCACCATGAGAAACAGCGTTTTGACAAAAAAAATTGCGGGTTTTGCACTGGCAATGGGCAAACCGGTTGAGAATCATCGCTCAATGCTGCTTCCGCCATAATTCATCTAAGGAACGGGTACGAAATAGCTTGAACATATCACGCCGAATTTTTTTCAAGTACGGGTGGCGAAACAAAGGGCAAGTAAGATGTTTTAATTACAATATATACCACTTACTCTCTAATCTAACATAGAGCTGAAACTATTCCCAACATCTATTCCCACATGTATCTATATCTCAAGTACTGTAGCTTAATTTCAAGGAAACTTCAGTCTTTAACAAACAGTATTATAATTGTTCCTTCGTGTCACCACTTTTAGCTTTTGCCTCTATAGGACAACTTATAATAAGAAGAAACGTTAACCATAACGGCAGACTTTCACTCAAAGCACCTCGGAGTATACCGGATACCTCAAATTGACTGCGCAAAAAAAACACGAATAATCCTACAAGACATCCTCTTACAACCCAATAATAGGGCTCTTGTTTGTTTCGTTGGAAAACATGAAGTTTGTTCATTGCAACAACCCCGAATACTAGAAAGATTAAAGCTACTGCAATAACTCCTACTATTCCAGTATTTGCTGCTGTATCCAGCCAAAGATTATGAGCACTATTCGATATCACACCTGAAAAAATACCTGGTACATGCATCAACGACATATCAGCGTGTTGGAAATACATATACCGAATGTATTCAACCGTGCCATAGGGTCGTAGTTCAGCGGGAGAAAGAATATAATGCAAAAATGTACCCGGTCCTGTGCCTAAGATAGGGTGCGCATAAAAGATTTCCCAAGCTCTTTCCCAAATAAACCCTCGCCCAGCTAAACCACGATCGAGACGCATCGATATTTTAAAGGATGCCAGCATCTCAGTATCAATAAAAAACAAACCCAAAACCAGAACAATAAGCAGAACGCTTGCTAAAACTAGAAACAGCTTATAGCGTACCTTCCACACGCCCTCAAAATGTAGAAAAATCATTGAAAAGAAAAATCCTAAAAAAAGGCCTCTGGAAACGGTTAAGACAGCAGCAACAAAGGTTAAAAGTATGGTGACAGATATAAACAAATGCATATTCTTTACTTGCGTTGCCTGCTTCCATTGCAGAAAACCAATAGTTACCGGAAAACAAATAGAGATCAAGAGTCCAGCGACATTTGGATTAGCAAATATTCCACCAATTCTCGCATCACCACCTAACAAATCTCCTCCTGAAAAAAATACGTACAAACCTTCCATGAGAATGCTCAACACCGCCAAACCACCACACCACACAAGTGCTAAAACAATGGTTTCCCACTGCCTCTGGCTACGGACATAATCAAAAAAGATAAAAAGAATAAGAAAAAAAGCAATTTCTCTAGCTAATTGCTGAGAGCCAGCAAGCATATAATTTGAGAATAACAAACTGATAAAAACTGAAAAAAGATAATATCCGACAATCAAAATAAAGACCGGTGCAGGGAAATGAATACTTGAGTCTAACAGTAACTTTCGACTTAGGTAAACAATTAGCAACAATGTAGTGGAACCATAACTAAAAAATTGGTGATAAGGAACCTGACGAGTAAGCAGAATAAGCAAAATATAGCTAAAGACAAACCAATCAAATAATTTCAGATTACTTATAAATTTAGTATTATTTGTTAAAAACATAAGTATGAAGATATCTAACCAGGATAAACCGGTATCTTGTTTAATTTCGTTGAATAAGGGACTAAAGAATGTAATTATTTTTTCATATAATCCACAACACCTTGCATCTTTTTCACAAAAACAAACCACTCGGGAACTCGGAAAATCCTTAGAACCAAACAATAGGTTCCAAAGACAACGAAAAACCCAACAAGTATAATAATAATATTTGAAAATGCCGGAATTTCATTAAATACAAGTATAAATGGTGAAAAAAGGGGGAAACCATAAATAACAAGTAACGTACCAGGTAAGATAGCAAGCAGTGACTTCCAAAGCAAAGAGAGTGTTTCGGAATTATCTAGAAACGAAACATGATATCTTTTAAGTCTGAAGGCTAGAAATAAGGTTCGACAGACAACAGCTCCTGCTGTTGAGGCAGCAAGACCTAAATGCCCAAATGAATCTGTCAAACAAACACCTATTAATATTTTAACTATGATTGAAAACAAAGACACTATCATCAGCCCACGATAATCGCGGAGCGAATAAAAATAGCCAACAAGAATTACGTAAACCGATTCAAAAGGCAAACCGACACAAAAAATCTTCAATGCTCCAGCAGTAGCAATTGTTGCTGCAGCATCGAAATTCCCTCGTTGATAAACCAGCTGCACAACCTCCTCAGACAAAGCGAAGAGTCCCCCCGTGACAGGCAATGAAATAAGTACCATCCAACGTATCCCACCTGACAAGAGTTTTATTTGTTCAGCTTTGTCACCAGCAGCAACCTGTGCGGAAAGAAATGGGAATATAGCCCGTCCTATTGACATCGCAAAAACTGAGAGTACCATAATATAAAGAGTAGTTGCATACCCTAAAATAGCAATACTACCATCCTCCAAACGAAACAGTTGCGCTGCAACCCTGTCAAAAACCACATAAAGTTGTGACCATATTTCAATGAATAAAATTTGAACACTGGAAACGAAAAATGCTCCCAATAAATATTTAGGAGAACATTCTACAATCGAAGCCAAACTACATTCGTCTTTCCATTGACTGTAATAAACAGCAAACACTAGCCAGGAAAGCCATAGGAACAACCCAAGACACCAAGCATAAGCAAGGGAAACGATACCAGCATTGCGAAAAATCAGTAGTACCAAAACGACACAAGCATTTTGTATCAAAGGCCCAATACTTGATAAAAAAAAGAACCGTTCTGCCTGTAAAATAGTCTGCATAACAGCTACTCCAAAATACAATGGGAGCAACCATATAAGGATAGAAAGGAACTGGATCGCCAACTGCTGATCTGACTCAACTGCAGTCAACGCACAAATGGAAACAACATATTCTGCAAACATAACCGTAGTAGCAGAACAACAAATGAAGAAACTCCCCCCAAAAAAGAAAATTCGTAATACTAGATTACGTGCTAACTTTGAACCAAATCTAAAACTTATTTTTTGGTAAAAGGGAGTAAGGGCATAGGAAACAGTATAATTCACAGTAATAGCGATGGCTGCCGGAACAACAAAGACAATTAAGAACAAATCATAATCAGCAGAAATACCGAACTCATGTGCAATCAAGGTTTCTCGGAAAAAACCTGCAAATTTAGCAAGAACACCGACTAAAAGTAAAATAAAAGAAGCTTGACGAACAGTCTGAGTACCAAAAAAATCACTGAATTTCATATCTTATTTGGTGGAATCACCAAACGCATTATTTCGTCTTTTGGTGTTTTATAATCGAAATGTAGAGAGAAGAGTAATCTAGAGGAATGCGAAGAAAAAAACAATCGTTACAAACAATATTTATTTAAAAATGCCGGAGGAGTGTTCTCACCTCTCCGGCATTAAAACTCTGCCAGCTGTTATTTATTTAAATACATAATCGTTGCAGTAGTTATCTTGGTAACATCAGTAGAACCGACACGAAGCCAAACAGACTTGCCAAGAGACATTGCAGTCAAAGCTGTCGCCAACCCAGCATCGCCCATATCTTTATGCAGAACGCACTGTAAGGCCGTCCCTGCAGGAAAAGAACTATGTGATACAAAAACAATATTTGAAGAAGTGGTATATCCAGACACATCAGGATTTACACCAATTCTTTCAATTATAGCACCATCTAAATCTGCTGCATAGGCAACACCACCGAACATTAGTCCTAATGTTATAAAACTAGATAAAATCATTTTTTTTGCTTTCATTCTACACCTCTTTTTGGTTTGATATTTTATAATCTGATTAACAATCCTTAGTTTCAAGTTAGTACTTTTACGCATATTTTGCAAGGACAATAACAAAATTTGGGTACCAACATTATTCTTTTGACATCTGGAATTCTGAATAAGTCACTGTTGAAAAAGGAACTGTTTGACTAGAATTATTATTAACATACTCCCTTACCACTATTCCTTCCATAAATTCAGTATGAGTCATATTGCTTAATGCTATATTGCTCTTAGTATCCTGCCTTACCAATAAACCCCTTGCCTCTTCGGACTCAAAAATTTCCTGGGCTTCTAGTTGTGTTACATTTGACAATGCCACTATCCTTGTAGCATCCTGTTTTTCTACCTCATATGCTATTGCTTCAAGTAAAATAAACTCGTCATATTCTTTTTTTGTAACATCACTAAACGGCACAATAGCATCAGCCTGTCTTCGCCAAGCTTGATATATGTCATCTTCCTTGGAAAAGATATCTTCCAACTCAGACATTCTCACATTCGACAAAGCAACTTGGGGGTTAAGAGAACTTTCAGTGATATTTGAGAGTTCCATGCTGCCACCAAATTGACGAACAACAACAATTTTACCATAGGTATCTATATCTACCACAATATTTTTCTGTTTAAATATTCTATGAAAAAACTGTTCTATGGATACCTCTACAAAATCCCCAGAAACAATCTCACCCCTAAGACTTTCTTCGATGTGTATAGTATGGTTTGTTTGTTTGCTAATATCTTGCACAAGATCATCCACCTTATCAGCATCTAACTTCAAAGATATCAGAGAAATAACCGAATGTCCATCCCTAGTATTAGCATAACTGCCGTCAACACAGGATAACAAACTGAACCCAAAAACCATTCCCATCAACAAAATTACCTTCATTACAACCACCGCTTTCACAAGGAATCTTTCAATCAAGAGTCAAACAATCTTTTTTTTACAATAAAACACCCACGAAATATACTCACAATAATAATTAAATAAAGAAATATTTTATAGCTCCACCTATATTTCACACAAAAAGTTACTTAAAGGTATAAAGAGACAGTAATTCTAAAGATTCGCCAGCCAACACTCGTAAGTTGATTTTTCTAACCAGTACGTACATCGTAATTTAGACTAATTGAACTAAAGCGGTTCATCCGACTGAAGCGTACTTTTTGCCAATCCCTATTATGACAGGGATTGAGGGGAAAATTGTGATTTTATTGCTTGATTTGTGGAAACTTCAACGCTAACGAAAAGTGAGCCACCTTTGCTAACGAGAATTGAGCCACTTACTGCGCAGTAGAGAGTGTTTTAATCTGTACGCAGAATATATTGTAAGGGAATGGAGCTAGAAACGGGTTGAGTTTCTAGCTTGCCAAACGACTGTGAAGTCAGTTTGTTGTGAGTTGTGAGGCGTTAATCAGGCAATCGTGTGTAGATAGTCGCTGGACGAATAGTCGTATGTTGTTGAATTTACAAAACATGTGACCAAGGAAGCATAAAGTGGACCCCATAGTCAAGACAAAAATAAGGCAAAGTTAAGCAATTTTCGAGCGCAGTCTATTCGTGGTACAGCTCGTATCCTTAGTATTTTGTTCTTTGAAAATTTCCTATCTTCCGTTATCGTTTCATTACTCACCCGGAGGATAGGGCAACGCTGAGGAGCGACCCGAGCGCCGTGGTGAGTGACTTGAGAATGGGAGGCGGGCGTGTGTGTAAGCANGCCCGGCCTTTCCTCTCCCCCCCCCATTCTCGGGTCCCTAATGCGTTAAACCTACTTCCGGCAAGCGAAGCGAGCCGTTATTTAACAAGTTTACGCCTTGCGTGCAATTTCCATACACCTCCCCTGGGGTATTCCCATTGAGACTGGTATGTGGTCTTTGGTTGTTGTAGAACTTAAAGTAATCCTTTAAAGAATTGATCAATTCTGCAACTGACCAATACTCTTTTGGATAAATCTCCTCATACTTAACGGTTCTCCAAAGACGCTCGATAAACACATTGTCCAACGCCCGCCCTCTGCCGTCNATGCTTATCAGTACTTCCGCATCCTTGAGAACGTCTGTAAACGCCTTACTGGTAAACTGAGCCCCCTGATCCGTATTGAATATCTCTGGTTGTCCGTAACGCCTCATGGCTGTCTCCAGTGCAGATATACAGAAATCTGTCTCCATGTTGATTGATATCTCCCAAGACAGCACGTACCGGCTAAACCAGTCTATGACTGCTACCAGGTAGACAAACCCACCAGAAAAGGGAATATAGGTTATATCAGTTGACCAGACTTGGTCAACACATATGATGTCCATATTTCTGAGGAGGTATGGGTACACCTTATGCTTTGGGTGTGCTTTACTGGTGTTTGGCTTGGGAGCTATCGACTGAATACCCATTAACCGCATCAGGCGCTGAATCCGTTTTCTGTTCACTTTGCATCCCATACGACGTAAAACATTNCTCATCTGTCTTGAGCCATAGAAAGGATGTGCAGTGTATTCCTCGTCTATGATTGCCATAAGAGCTAGATTCTCTGGGGACTCAACAGGCTGGGCTGAATGTCGATAATGACTTGATCGCGACAACCCAATGAGTTCACATTGACGGGCAATACTAATCCTGTCATGGGCAGGTTCTATGCAGTTACGTTTATCAGTAAGGCTCATAGCAGATGACCAGTATTTTTTTTTAACCAGTCCAACTCAACCTGGAGTTTACCGATTTGCTGAAAAAGAAGGTCTCGTTCATTTTCCATGGTTTTTATGGTTTTCCCTTGCTTCCCCCCGAAAACACCAGACAAACCATCAATAGCCTGTTTCTTCCACCTGTTTACCTGACTGGTATGGACTCCAAACTCTGAAGCGATTTCATTGTTTGTACTCTGTGCCTTGATAGCAGATAAGGCGACCTTCGTTTTGAGGTCATTACTATATTTTTTTCGTTTCACGATCCCCTCCGAAACAGTTTATTTTGTACCTTAACCGACTGTCTCAAATATGGGGTCCACTATAGTCCTGGAGTCAGAGATCATCACAGACAAACAGGAAAAAGATAAGTTGCCAGAAAAAGTAGACGTTTCGGATTTGGAAAGCCACAAGTCTTTTCAGCGAATTGACAATGAGGGCAAAAACCTTTTTGATTTCGTTACTAGTTCAGTTTGGAACGTGCGAAAACAGATGGTATGCTGGTTGAGGCAATATTATGACCAAGAAAATGATGTAGTCGATCTGTTTTACGCCATTACGAATTGTCATGGCTGGGTGAAATCCAGTGCAACTGAGGTAATTGTTCGCCTAGAGCCAATACAACAGCCCAAAAGGCGAGCCGCTCAAGAACAACTTTGCCGTAAACTGACTACTCTTGGTGCACGCCTGCCATCTGGAAAGTGGATGATGGTTGAAGTCGGAGAAAACCCGATATCAAAAGTGTCCAGAAAATAAGCCATTTTAAAACTTGTTTTATGAGGTCTGTACTAAGAGCGTACACCTACTATTGTAACAATTTTCATCCTAAACTCCGAGACGATCAATAGTCATTATGCCTTAACCACATTTGAATGCTTCCCTCGAAAAACGCCTCGGGTATCAACAATCAAGTCAGCATGTTTGAGAATCATATCATAATCAACATTATCATGGTTAGTGGCAATAAGAATGCAATCGGACTGTTCAATAATCTGAGGACTTAGCGGTGTTGATTCAAGATCAAATTTGTATTTTCGCATTGGAGGGAATTTAGGGACATAGGAATCCGAGTAAAGAACATCTGCACCTTTCTTTTGCAGTAAGGCCATTAGTTCTACGGAAGGTGATTCCCGCATATCGTCAACATTTTTTTTGTAAGCAATTCCTAAAACCAGCACCTTGGATCCGGAAAGAGCCTTCCTGCGGCTATTCAGAGAATCCATGACTTTTCCCATCACCCACTCTGGCATATTAGTATTAATATCTCCGGACAACTCTATAAAACGTGTATGAATTCCATACTCCCGAGCCTTCCAGGTAAGATAGAATGGATCTATGGGGATACAATGCCCTCCAAGACCTGGGCCAGGATAAAACGGGGTAAAGCCAAAGGGCTTAGTGGCCGCTGCATCAATTACTTCCCAAATATCAATATCCATCTGATCGGCAACGACCTTAAGCTCATTAACTAAACCTATATTTACGGCTCTGTAGATGTTCTCCAGCAACTTGGTCATTTCGGCAGCTTTTGTTGATGATACCGGGACTACCTTATCAATCACCTGATTATATAGAGCTAAGCCGGCTTGTTGACAATTCTCTGTGTCAGCCCCACAAACCTTTGGAATAGTACTGGTAGTAAAATTGGGATTAGCAGGATCTTCCCGTTCAGGGGAATAAATAAGGAAAAAATCTGTACCAACTACCAGGCCTTGTTTTTCTATTCTGGGTTTTAATTCCTCTTCAGTTGTTCCCGGATAAGTGGTGCTCTCCAGGCAAAGTACCTGCCCTTTTTGAAGATATGGCAATAAAGAGTCTACTGTACCGGTTACATAAGAT
>JAESPV010000027.1 GCA_016765495.1 Desulfocapsa sp.
AACAAATCGTTCGTGTCAACATTAAAATCAACTCGCCTGTCGATTGTTTGGAAGATGCTATCTGCAGCAGCTCCCTCACTCAGCGACCGCGGCAAACTACTCAAATCAGAGGGGGCTGTCAATAGAAAAGATGATATATTTTCTATTAAGTCTAATTAATTTCTTTTTCAGCTTTTTCCGATGAGCCAATGTAGGTTGTGAACCCTTGGCTCATCTAAGCTGAAATAGAGGATGGGAGACGATCTGTGGGATTGAGGGTTAATAAGATCGGTCGTAAAAAGGGGAGGCTTTTTTGCTATTGATGGGTTGCATTGCCGCAATAACAGCACTTAGAGCCAGTAGGTAACTCTTGAATGAATAGTTTTATCAAATGCCTGATATGTTGAAGTAGTGTATATGTCTGTATGGAACTGCAATGGGGAAAGCCTGAGGGCCTGTAAGGTGTTATGCTATGAAGATAAAAAGACGAGTGATAGAAAAAGATGGATATACAACAGACATCCTGTAAACAGTGTGGAGTATGTTGCACTAAGGGAGGGGCTGCCCTTCATAGTGTTGATATTGCATTACTAAATAAGGGACTTATTCCACGCAAGGATCTTGTAACCATCCGTAAGGGGGAGTTTGCTTATAATCCTGTGACCAATCGTGTACAGGCAACAAAAGCCGAAATCATTAAACTTCGAGGGACAGGGAAGGAATGGGTCTGCTGTTACTATGATCCCAAGACACGGGGGTGCACCATTTATGATAATCGGCCCATGGCTTGCGGTGTTTTGAAATGTTGGGAGCCTGAAGAAAGTCTTTCACTTGTTGAGAGGGATCTGTTGAGTCGGTATGAAATTGTATCACAGGAGGACACACTTAAAAATCTGGTCACAGAATATGATCTTGCTAATCCGTTACCTGATTGTACAGAACTTACTGTGAAACTTCTTGAAAATTCTGAAGAAATGATTGCAATACTTGAAGATGCGGTGAATTGTGATCTGCAATTCCGTGACAAAGTTGTTACAAGATCGATACAAATATTAGAAGAAGAGATGTTTCTCTTTGGTAGGCCACTGTTTCAACTGCTTCAGCCCTTTGGTCTTTTGGTTATGCAATCTGGAAATCGCTTAATTTTAAGAAATGCAAACCTCGTAAAGTTAAAATGACCAGCAGTCCTATAACTAATTAGCGTTACATCCTTTTTGGAAATATGGATAGTTGGTGTTTCCTGAAATACTGGAAAAGAGGGCCTGCATATATTTATACAGTCGCCCCCTCTTTTTTTTTGAGTAATACGTATTTACCAGTTTTTACGTTCTACTACTGCACCCTGTGTAGAAATGGTAATCTGTTCAACTGGGACACTTTTCCCAGCACGCTCAATGGCCTGTTGGATGATTCCGTTCATGGAAGAACAGCAGGGGACTTCCATGATGAGAATGGTCAGGCTGTTGAGATTACAATTTGCAATGATTTCACTAAATCGCTGCACGTAACTTTCTGCGTCATCAAACTTGGGGCAACCCATCATTACAACTTTTCCAGCGAGGTAATCCAACTGAAAGTTTGGAGCAGAAACAGCACAGCAATCAGCGGCAACCAACAGGTCAGCACCCTGGAGAAAGGGAGCAGTTGGTGGAACTAGACGAATTTGTACTGGCCAGTGGGTGAGAGAGGAAGTGCCACCACCAGTCGCCATCGCTATTGGGCTATTGGCAGTTTGGCAGGGAGTTGGAGTCTGGGGCAAAAATGTTTTCAGCTGTGCAGAAGGGCATCCTGAAGCTCTAGGCACTTCTTTTGTTTCATCAGTGTTTTGTTTAGCCAGGTGTTTCTCAACCGCCTCCTCATCAAAGTCTTCAGCTTCGCGCTCTATTATTTTTAAGGCTCCAGTAGGGCAGGATCCAAGACAGGCTCCAAGGCCGTCACAAAGGTTGTCGGAAATCATTTTTGCTTTTCCATCGATGATTACCAGGGAACCTTCCGCACAGTCGGGAACACACATTCCGCAGCCATCGCAAAGTTCTTCATCGATTTCAATTATTTTTCGTTTTATTTTCATAATGGTATCCTCGTTTGATTAAAGGTTCTTTTTGATTGATTATGGTAACAGTGTATCATTATATTACATAAAGTCTTTGACTTGGGTCAAGGAACCATGTTTTGTACTCTTTTTTTTATTTCCTGAATTTATTGAGGACTGAGGTGTTGAATGGATATCGTAATGATCTTGGTGGCCTTTGTTTTTGGGTTCCTGGTTAAACAAATTGGTTTACCACCATTGCTAGGTTTTCTTGCAGCCGGTTTTGTACTGAATGTATCTGGAATTCACGGTGGGGAGCAGCTTCAAGAACTTGCTGATGCCGGTGTTCTGCTTCTCTTATTCAGTATAGGTTTAAAGGTTCGTGTTAAAAGTTTGCTGAGACCTGAAATTTGGGCAGTTGCATCCATACATATGGCCGTGACGGTGGTCTTTCTGGGTATATTGATATATTTCCTTTCCTATACTGCTCTCTCCATCTTTGCAGATGTTGACTGGCGAATGTCGCTATTGATAGCCTTTGCGCTCAGTTTTTCCAGTACCGTTTTTACGGTAAAAGTCCTGGAAGAGAAAGGGGAGATGAATTCAAAACATGGACGAATTGCCATCGGTATCCTGATTATTCAGGATATTTTTGCTGTAATATTTCTCACTCTTTCCAGTGGGAAAATTCCTTCACCCTGGGCGTTAGCTCTTATAGGATTACTACTATTACGAAAGCCCATCCTGGCTTTAATGGTTCGAAGCGGCCATGGTGAGTTGTTAATTTTACTAGGGCTTTTGATTCCCCTTGCTGGTGCAAATCTTTTTGAACTTGTTGGCCTTAAACCAGATCTTGGCGCACTTCTCATAGGGATGCTGCTGGCAGAACATGCAAAAACCCGCGAACTGGCCAAAGCAATTTTAAGTTTTAAGGATTTTCTGTTGGTTGGTTTCTTTTTAACTATTGGGTTGTCCGGGCTGCCAACTTTGACAACTTTCGGTGTGTCGATGCTTCTTGTTCTTGCAATTCCAATAAAAGTTGCTTTGTTTTATCTTCTGTTAACGCGTTTTAAACTAAGAGCAAGAACATCAACCCTTGCTTCCCTCAGCCTTGCAACGTACTCTGAATTTGGTCTGATTATTGGCGCACTTGCGGCATCAAAGGGATGGCTTAATAGCGAATGGTTGGTGATTTTTGCCTTGTCCTTGTCGCTTACATTTGTTTTGGCTTCACCACTTAACAAAGCGTCCGATACAATTTATAGTCGGCTGCATGAATTCCTGAGGCGTTTTGAAACTAAAGAACGCTTACCTGATGACAAACTGGTTTCGGTGGGTGATGTTGATGCTGTGGTTTTTGGTATGGGGCGTGTTGGTGCTGCAGCTTATGAAACCTTGAACAAAATATATGGGAAGAGAATAGTCGGGATAGATTATGATCTCGACAGGGTTAATTATCACATTGCCAAGGGATTTAATGTTATTCAGGGGGATGCAATAGACCATGACTTTTGGGAACGTGTTCAACTTCATGACACGGCTATTAAACTTGTGATCTTGGCTATACCTAGTTTTGAGGCTAATCTGTATGCTGTCAAACGTATAAAAGCAAGAGGGATTAATGCTCGCATAGCTGCTGTTGTGGCTTTTGATGACCAGATTAAAGTACTGCAGGAGGCTGGGGTTGATCTGGTTTTTAATGTCAATAAGGAAGCCGGAAAGGGTTTTGCCGACCATATTTGTGAACAGATGGGACAGAAAAAACTGGTTTCACTCTGATCTCTTTAACGATTCTTTGCCCCCCAATAGGTAGTTTGAACCCTGTGGTTTTGACGATATTTCCTGGAAGGGAGGTCTACGTTTCATCTCTTGTGAAAAGAAAAAAGCCGGATAACCTTCTTTCAAAGGCAAGCCGGCTATCTAAAAAAATGACCCAGAACTTCTCATCTTCGTCTTGCGACGACTTTGGATTTCTCTATGATGCTATGCTTATGCCATTATCCGGACTTATCACATTGCCTGGCACGCATCAAGATGCTAATTTGTATCATTTGAGACCGTGTCGTTTTGTATTTCAGGCAGATGTCGATTCTTCTGTACCTGCATAAAATGCACATTGCGTAAAATCAATTGTTTTTTTACACTTTTTACAGGAGCGCTTTTTGTCAAATTCATCGGAGAATATTTCTTGCTCTTCCCCACAATCCGGGCATTTACAGAGGAATGAGTTAAGGCTTCTAAAACGCTCAAATCCTGGACAATGTTTTGGTGTAGTCATTTTTTTCTCCTATCAGCTAGCAACATTCTTCCATTTTATAATTTATGCCGTCCATGGAAATAAAGTGAATCCCACTGAGTTTTGGAAGACCAGCGATCTTCCATGCTTTTTCAGGATTAATGAATTGTTCGTTAACGCAGCCTCTTGGTTGGTGAACAATTTTGCATAGTTGGTTCAAGATGGGAAATACATTGAATTTCAAATAATACTCTCGCATAAAAGATATTATTTCCATCTGTTCCTTAGACAAAGTGTCAACACCCTCACGCGATGCCAGCACTTGAGCAACATCTTCATTCCAATCCTCAAGTTTAGAAAGAAATCCGTCATCATCAAATTCTATTGTTTTTCCACCACATTCTATAACAGACATTTTGCACCTCTCTGTTGAAGAAATCGTTATTTTAAATCATCCCGCTTTTAAGGATATTCGATCAAAAAGGATGAAACCACTCATAACAACCCAATAACAATAAGCTGGTAGTCGTAGTAGAAAACCAGCTTATTCGCCAAGAGCCAACGGCCTTCTATCAGTATTGCTCTCCTTTGATATTTTTAACAAGTTGTGCGATCTCAAGCCCAAGAGACACACATTGTTTGCTGTCCATACAGTTATCAGCATCAGGTTCTTCCAAGTAATGAATGAGCTCGTGCTCATCCTTTTTTAAATCAACCACCCAAACATTTTTATCTTTATCCCAGTCCACCATGATGTCAATTTCACACTGGCCTAATTCCGGGTATATTTCTACAATTTTATCACACAGTTCTCGCTTGTCATGCATAAGATCCTCCTCTAGTTTTATTTTTCTTTCCCTATTTCATTTCCACTTCTATGAAGGTTCCCCCAAGTTTCTTTATCGACCACAAAAACCCCTGAAGTGCAACAGCCTTTTCATATTCCCTAACCGAAGTGGACATGATGTCCTTCCTTCTTGATAAGATAATGCCGCAACGTGTCATTGCAAGAGGGATAATCTTTAAACTCTGGGTATTGATAGTTAATCTGTTTCCTCACTTACATTCTTATTGCACATCTAAAAAGTTTGTTGCAAAACCCCTAACCAGCACTATAGTACAACATTAAGACTGAATGTTCTCGTATAATTCAAAGTTACTGGGGGACTACTGGTATGGTAAGTGAATATACGATCAGAATAGGGGGGGCTGCAGGCCAAGGAATGCAGTTCATTGGGAGTCTTCTTGCCAAATGCTTCAGTGAAGCAGGTTTTTATACCTTCACACACCAAGACTATATGTCCCGAATCAAGGGGGGGCATAATTTTTACCAAATCCGTATCGCCAACCATCCGGTTGCTTCGTCACGAAATACAATTGATATATTACTTGCCTTAAACCAGGAAACCATTGAAATTCATGCTCAGGATCTCAATGAGGATGGATTGATTCTGTACGACAGAACAGCCGTCGAGCAACATTATTCCCAACCTGAATTTATTCAAATACCTTGTTCAGATATCATCACAGGCCTTGATCTCAATCAAGTGATGACAAGCTCTGTCGCAGCTGGTGCCATTCTTGGATCTGTAGGGCTTGAAACTCTTTTGGACTTCACCAGAATTATCCCTGGCTTTATTCCCGTTGCAAGCGAAGGAGTCGTTGCATCGCAAACGAGTGCAGCACAGGCAGGGCTCGATTTTGTGTTGCAAAACGTTGACTCAAAAAAACGTTTTATGCCCATAGAATTGACTGAACAGAACAAAAAACGCCTCTTAATGAATGGAAACCAGGCCATTGGGATGGGAGCGTTGCTAAGCGGATGTAAATTCTACTCGGCATACCCAATGACCCCAGCCACCTCCATTATGCTCTATCTGATTTCCAAGGCAGAAAAACATGGTGTAATAGTGGAACAGGCTGAAGATGAGATATCTGCCATAAACATGGCCTTGGGAGCATCCTACGCCGGAGTTCGGGCCATGACAGGAACCTCAGGAGGCGGATTTGCTTTGATGACTGAAGGAATTTCTCTTGCCGGAATAACAGAAACGCCGGTTGTAATTGCTGAGGTGCAGCGACCAGGACCTGCAACAGGTCTGCCAACCAGGACGGAACAAAGCGATCTCTTCTTTGTTATTTTTGGGGGGCATGGAGAATTTCCCAAGGTTGTTTTTACGCCTGGTACCCCGGAACAGGCTCTTCTTCTTACCAACAGAGCCTTTCATTTGGCTGAGAAATATCAAATCCCTGTGATTATTCAGTCGGACCAGTATCTGGCAGACTCTCAATGGGTCGTTGATGATATAGATAATCAATTACTCAATTATGAAGATTTTCGTCTCCGTGGGGAAGAACTGATAAATACACAGTCTTACCAACGTTATGCATACTCCGAAGATGGTATTTCTCCTTTGGCAATTCCTGGTGCCTCAAAACATCTGGTGGTGTTTGACAGTGACGAACATGACCAGGATGGGCATATAATTGAAGACGCAAAGACTCGTAACATGATGGTGGAAAAAAGATATCACAAAAAACTTCCTCTCATACAACAAGAGATTGCTCCTCCCTCCCTCTATGGCTCCGAGAAGCCAGATATTATTTTAACCGGGTATGGATCGACCTTTGGTGTTTTGAAAGAGGCGGTTGAGCGTCTTGCCGATCAGCACTCAATTGCGATGCTTCATTTCAGTGAGGTCTACCCTTTCCCACTGACTAATGATTTTGACTACGTGGGAATGCTTAATAAGGCAAAGCTTACTCTTTGTGTCGAAAATAATGCCTCAGGTCAATTTGCCCAGCTCATGAGAATGGAAACCGGCTTTGAGTTTAATGCCAGAATTAATAAATTTGATGGCCGTCCTTTTGGACTCGACTACCTGTTGGGAGAAATCAATGATTACCTTCGATGATTATAAAGGTCAAAAACCATCCTGGTGTCCTGGCTGTGGTAATTTTGCAATTTTGAACACCTTAAAAAGAGCCTTGGTTGAACTTGATATTGGTCCTGAGCAGCTGACGTTGGTCTCTGGTATTGGCCAGGGGGCAAAGATGCCTCATTATATGAAATGTAACACCTTTAATGGGCTTCATGGCAGGACTCTTCCGGTTGCCACCGGTCTTAAACTTGCTAATCATGAGATGCTGGTAATAGCAATTGCCGGGGATGGTGACTGTTATGGAGAAGGTGGTAATCATCTGCTTCATGCCATCAGGAGAAATGTTAATATAAAACTCTTTGTCCACAATAACCAGATCTATGGTTTGACTAAAGGACAGGCCTCACCGACCACCGCAGAAGGTACAATTACAAAATCCCAACCTTACGGCAGTTTTTCTTCACAATTGAATCCTCTTGCAATGGCTATTTCGCTTGATTGTAGTTTTGTAGCAAGGGGTTTTGCCGGTGCCTCTGGACTGCCATTTCTTAAAGAAATCATGAAACAGGCAATCAACCATAAAGGTTTTGCCATGGTGGACATACTGCAGAATTGCGTCTCTTTTAACAAAGTGAATACCCTTCACTGGTATAAGGAAAGAGTCTACAAACTGGAAAGTGACTACGACCCTTATGACCGTGTAGAGGCTTTCAGAAAGTCTCTGGAGTGGGGAGATAAAATTCCAACAGGTATATTTTACAAGAAGGACAAAAGATCTCTTGAGGAACGTGTTCCCTGCATAAAGGATGTTCCTCTTGTTCATCAGCCTTTCTCACTTCCGGAAGCAAAAAAAGATATTTTTGAACAGTTTTAGAATCCTTATTACAGGTTTCATCCTAAAAGTGGAGAAACTGCGCAAAATCGGACATGTTCGAGGTTTTTTAACTGAAATACGATTTCTTTTATTTGCAATCCTGAATCGTAGTAGGGCATTTTAGATTAGCAAGGTGCATGTACATGAAATGCTGAATATTTGTTTTGTATGCCCTCTCGCGATCAGACTTGTGAAATAAAAAAGAAGGCTAATTGGCCAGCCAGCAGGTCAACAGGGCAGGGGAGGGGATCTCTGTCGCGCTAATCGCGGACAGTTCCCCTGGCGGTCTGGTACCCTTAACGTTATTCCCACATACCCTGTAAATTCTTCTTTTTAATCTTTTCAAGTAATGTGGTTCGTTTCAAGTTCAGCAATTTTGCTGCTTCTTTTTTATTTCCATCGGTCATCTTCATGGCCTTAATGATTAATTGAGCCTCATAATCATTGATTAATTCTTTGAAATCCACCTGGCCATCTTCCCATTCATCCCTTGACGGCATTATGGTTGTGGATGGATTTTGTGTGGTGTCGTGGAGAACGGCATCCATTGATGCTTTCTTAAGGATTGTTGCAATCGTACCATGATCCACCTCGTCAGGATGAAAATCCAGTAGAAGGCGTTCAGGCAGATCTTCAAGTTGGATTTCTTTCCCACTACACAGTATAGCCAGTTGTTGAACGAGGTTTTCAAGCTCTCGAACATTCCCCCTCCATTCGTACGAGAGAAGAGCCGCCATAACAGAAATGGGAATTGTGAATTTTTCCCTGCCTCTTTTGGTAGCGTGCAACGTAAGAAAAGAATCGAGCAATATGGGGATATCTTCTATTCTGTCTTTTAAGGGTGGAATAGTTAAAGGAATAACTGAAAGCCGATAATAGAGATCTTCACGAAACTTTCCTTCAGATACCATTTTCTCGAGATCACAATGGGTTGCTGCAACTATACGAGTGTCAACAGGCGTTGCTTTAAGACTTCCAACAGGCTCAAATTCTCTTTCCTGAAGCACTCGTAAAAGTTTGGCTTGCAAGGAGGGCTTCATGTCTCCGATTTCATCGAGAAACAGAGTTCCTTTGTCGGCATATTCAATTCTTCCGGTTTTATTTTGTGCCGCACCGGTAAAAGCACCTTTGGTGTAGCCAAATAATTCACTTTCAAGAAGGTCGTCAGGGATGGCAGCACAATTGACCGGTACAAAATTATTACCCTTTCTGTTGGAATGAAGATGAATAGCTTTTGCAACCAGTTCTTTCCCTGTCCCTGATTCTCCACGTACAAGAACTGTTGCAAAGTCGTCTTCTGCAACTTTAGTAATGAGATTAAATAAATTCTGCATTACTCGTGTTTCACCGATTATTCCATAAAAAGGCGGGAGTCTTTTTGCAGGCTCCGTTGCATGAACAGGAGTATTGAAATTAAGCTTTGTGGTAGAACGTTTCAGGGCGAGTTTTATTTCTCCGGCCTCATATGGCGTATTGACATAGAAGAAAAGGTTCCGTGTTATGATTTCCTGTTCCAGCTCATGATTCTCATGTGGAATAGCTGTAATAATCAGAAGATCTGGATACTTCTCCTGAATAGAGTCGAGCATCGCTATGCTCTCCTGTTCAGGACTGAGCAGAAGCTCAAGAAAAAGAATATCTGGATGATGGGAGTCTATTTTTGCAAAAAGACCATCGGAGTCTGAACAGAAATATACATTCGAGGGTGCATATTTCTCAAAGAGTTGTATGCAGGTAATCTGTTTTTCAGGAGTACGGTCTGCAAAAAGTATGGTGGGGTATGCTGGCATTTTTATAGTCGAAATTGTTTAACAGGCTGAAAGTAGAGGTTCATATTGGGTACATATGTAACAAATCAGCAAGTTTACTGGATGTTCTGCGCATGTTCAGGCTTAAGAGTCTTGAGATTTTTTGGATGATCTTAACTCCTGTCGCTGGCGATTTGTTCAGGAGTTTGTCGAAACCCTTGGCGGTCAATGTGATCATAGTTGTCGGTTGTCGCGAAACTACTGTTGCAGATCTGGGTGATTTATCAATGAGCGCCATTTCACCAATGGAACTGCCTTTGGCAAGTCGCGCTATGATAATATTTTCACCAGTAGCAGACTTTTTTAATACTTCAAGGACACCCTGCACAACAAATCCCAGGAAATCACCTTTTTCCCCTTCAACAAAAAGAAACTCACCACGCTGTAAATGAATATAGCTCATGTGCCTGGCCAGCAGTGTCAGTTCGTTTACGTCAAAGCTGTCGAACAGAGAAAGACTGAGCAGAAAGTCACGTGTCTCTTCTTCGGATTGAGAAAGTTTATTATCATTGTTTGTCATAAGGAGGTAATTTTACAATAAATAATTTCAGTATAATAGTAATTTTAGCAGTTTTCCATTACTACTGTTTGATTATATCTAGAGCTTATCACAGGCTGAGAAAGAATAACAAGGAGCTTTTAATTCTTTTTATAAATAAATTCAGATAGTAGAGTTGTGTAACTACGAAATTATGCCCATATCAGCTCAGCGAGCGCCTGGTGAAGCAGTATATTTTTTACAAACCTGGCCAGAAGCTAATTGAACTGACGACAAAGAGAGTTTTATTTACGGGAGTTGAATACTAATTGCAATGAAAACACCAAGTGCTCAAAGAAAAATGTATGTTCACAATGTCAGGATTGTTTTATTCGTTTTAGCTATCGCTCCTCTGATCTTTTTACCATGTTCAACTGTCGCAGGACAAAAACACAGTGTAAAGGTAGACAGAGTTATTGATGGGGATACCATAAGAGTCATTTTTAAATCAAAAAGTATCAAGGTCAGGCTTTGGGGAATTGATACTCCAGAATATTATCAAGCGTATTCAAAGGCCGCTAAAAAATTCACAACACGTCTCGTTAAAAATACATCTGTTCAGTTGGAGGTTAAGGATTGGGATGATTATGGGCGAATGGTTGCATCTGTAATCATGGCTGACGGGAGATCTCTTAATGAGGAATTGTTGAAAAGTGGTTTTGCCTGGGTTCATGTGTACTATTGCAAAGAAGTTATTTGTAAAAAATGGTATGAATATGAGAAAATGGCACGAAAAAACCGGATTGGACTTTGGCGGGATCCAGCTCCAGTACCGCCATGGGTATGGAAGCGTAATAATAAATAGTTACAATAGGAATTGTATTAGGAACGGGAACAAAGGGCAAGAAGGGTGTTTGAGTTATTCCGTGTACGTCCCAGGAAATAGACAGAATGGTACATGGCAATCAGGTATTTTGTTTGCTTTGAAGAGGGATTGTGATCGTGCAGATATTATTTTCATCATTATTTCTACGAACATCAATACTTCCATCAAAAGTACCAAGAAAAGCCTTGCAGAAATTAATGTTATGCCATGAACCTTGCGAGTTATCATCAGTTCGGGTTGAACCAGGAGGTGCCCCGTTGTCCTGGATGTTTATTGAAACCTTATGCTGACTCAGGGCGGTTTCATCAAGTGTAATCGAAATTTTTTTCAATCCCGCTCCACCGGTTGTGTACCTCCTATTGAGAGCAATTCTGCAATTTTGCAGTGCTGATAAGATAACAAGTTGCAGGTCACCGACGTGATTGTTCAGCATAACCGCAGGATCGCTTAAAACGATATTCAGCTCTATACCTTCATTCTTAAAAGTACCACGAACCAGTGACTTTACCTGTTCAAAGAGCTCGTCAACGGTTAGAGCCTTTGCTTCACCTGTTTTACTTCCACTGGTGAATGTTGTCATATTTGTAAGAAGATGTGACATTTTTCTTTCTTCTTTGAAAAGTTTTTGCAAAAGCTGCTTTGAGTCGCTGTCAAGTTGTAGATCCGTACTTATGTCAAGTATCGCCTGGGTGTAGTTAATCGCTCCATTTGAAAGATTGGTAAGCTCATGGCTAAGCCCTCCAAGGAGGTGTCCAATAGAACTATACCGATAGAGGCGTGCAAGTTCATCCGTATCTGAAACGTTTGGTACGTGAGCTTTTTCATTTTCTCCCATTGCCAGATTTTCTATTGTTTTGTGGAGTGAAAATAAAGTTATGTTGTCACTTTCGTCAGGGAACAGTGATTTACAATAGTGAATGATAGGAGACGTAATGTATTTGTTTATCACGAGAAGCATGATACTAACCACTGCAATGACGATGGCGAGAAGCCCAACGAGTGCCTGCTGAAGCCCGAGGAGCTGCTTTTGTGTGTATCTGCTGATCAGCATATGGAAGCTGTTTAATTTTGACTGAATGTTCCGAAGCTGTGTTGATAGTGAGGAAAGCTCTCCTCCAGAAGGAGTGTCTGTATTATTTTGAATACTTCTTAATGATACTGTAATGTTCACAAGATCAAGCTGACTGATAAATGAAAGTTTGAACTCTTCAGGAACAAGGATATCGTCAAGAATTGATTGGAGTTGAATATCCAGTCCCTGAATTTCCTTTATCAGTTCTGTACTGTTAAGAGTTTTTTTGTTTAAAAGAGTTGCGTTAATATGCTCTTTGATTCCTGTGAATTGAAACAGTAATTGCTGGCTTGAATCAACGAGTTTTTCACAATGTCGATAGAGAAAATACTGTTTGCATGCAAAAAAAAACACAACAATAAGCATTAAGGTGGTACTGATAGTAAATAGAGAGAAAATACGTTTTAATGAAATTTGGGAAAAAATGTTCTTCATTTTTCTCTCTCCTATAAAATTTCAGTGTCTACCAGAGCTACACTTCAAAAGAGAGTGCAGCTTTGGTAGGTTGAGTTTTTCCTGACTAATTATGTTTCACCCTTCCACCCATAAACGATGGGCAGACGATAAACGATAAAGCGATAAGTCAGGAAGTAGAGGGCGTAAATGGTTACTGTAATCCATACTTCCTTCCAGTGAGGAATCTCTTGATACATCTGCCAGTTGTAACAAATAAGAGCGGTATTGAGTCGATTCCAGACGATTCCAATTACTGCGATAAAAGCGCCAACTCTAATCAGTGTTACCCATTTGTTTCTGATACCTATTGCAAAGATAAACATTGGGAGAACTACTGCTACACCAAGTTCAAGAATGTAGTAGCTTCCCCACCCAGTGAGAAGGTATGACCATTCCTGGTCGTGAGCTATGGCGACGATTTTGATGATTAGATAGGTTATCATGGCATACGATGCGCCTTTGGCAAGACCGATGGTGATGTAATCCAGATTGTTTTTAAACTCATCATCGCAGCGCCATCCCATATAATTCTTGATGAGTGTTGAGGCTATGATGACCATGGAAAGTCCTGCAAAAATTGACGAACAGAAGAAATGGATCCATTGGTAATTTGTTGATATCCACAGTGGATGAATTTTTGTCGGGGCATAAGTGAACAAGGCACCCAAAGCTCCCTGGTGGAGTGTGGAGAGAATGATTCCGGCTATGGTAAGACCCAGCACAAATTTTCTGATTATACGTTTTCCTTTCAGCCATCCGCACCATTCAAAAAATGCAGGCAGGACTTCCGCTATCTGAACCGAGAGATAGATGGCAACATGCCAGGCCACAAGAAAGAGTACGGCAGCGGGTCCTATTGAAACAAACATTGGATAGGGCAGACGCCAGGGCATTCCAAGGTCCATTTCCAGAAAAAGTACAGCAAAAAAGTAACCAAGAAGACCATTCAACAGAGCCAGCCGTTCAATGGCATGAAAATCCTTTCTGCCAAAAAGCTCTACAGTGGTACCAAGCATAAATCCTGATGCTGAGAGTGGAACCATTGCAAAAAGGCCAAATCCAAGAAAGAGCCCCCATGGGTAATCATTTGATGAATGTGTAACCCAACCCAGACCGTACATGTACCGTCCAAGAATAAGAGGAACGCCAACTGCAAAAATAAACATCATCAACCAGTTAACAGGATTTCTAAAGTACTGTTTTTTGTAATCGGAAGGGGAGAGTCCTAACCAAAGCTTTTCTTTTATTGTCCATTCTGTGCCATCTTCTTTGAGGTGGTGGACGATTGGAATCTCAGGTCTTTCTTTTGAAAAGAGTTTCATACCTGCTCCTCCTTCTCATCGTTTTCTTTTTGTTTAGCGAGTTCTTTCTCTTTCTCTTTCTCTTTTTCCATTTCTATAACCTTCTCTTTTCGTGTTGCAAGTAAATGGAATCCTACAAAGAGTCCAGGCCATATGGTGAGTACCATGGGAACGATTGCAAGGAAATCTTTTACCATATTAATGATAGGTTCTTTTGGTACATTTGTGTCAAAACCAACTTTGTCAAAAGACACACTCGAAAGATACATCCAGGCGGTACCACCAACTTCATGTTCACCATAAATATGATCAACATATTTTCCAGGGGTGTTACGAATACGTTGCCGTCCAATGCTGATACAATCAGTACGCTTTGCAAATGTTAAAGCTTCCTGGGGACATGCGTCAACACAAGCAGGTGCCTGTCCCTGTTTCAGACGAGTATCATAACAGAAGATACATTTCATTATTGTAGGACTGAAAGCACTGGAGTATTTAAACGTTGGGACATAGAAAGGACAGGCTATCATACAGGTCCGACAACCAACACATACTTTTGAGTTATATATAACTGCGCCTTCAGGAGTTTTAGTATACGCATTTACAAAACAGGACGTCAGGCAGGCTGGCTCGTTACAATGATTGCACTGGAACTTTTTGAAAAGTGGATGGGGAAGTTCCGGTACATCGTAGCGATTTACTATGGTATAGGTAGTTTCATCAGTACGCCTCTTTTGACCATGGTGAATCTCATCAAAGACAGAAAAGTCGGTAAAGGGTTTAGCAGGCTCCGGAAGTTCCTGTTCTTTGTTACACGCAGCCTCACAGGATCGACAGCCAACACAGCGGGTAAGGTCTACTAAAACACCCATGCCATCAGGATATCCTTCAAAATTTCCCGATGCTTGAGTGTTTTTATTTTTAAGTACCGCAACGGCTGCTGTGGATGCGAGTCCGCCTTTTAGAAAACGTCTACGACTCAACTTTTCATTTATATTCATTTGGTTTCCTCTCTTAACACTGGTCATTGAATATCCTGATCATTAATGGCCAGATGATGATGTTCCTTTGGCAGGAGCAAAGGCACCTGTATTAAACATTTTTTCTCCAGCCTCTGTCATAGTATGACATTCAACACATCCTACAGGGCCCGATGTGATATCATGACAACCAATACAGTTGAGGTGATACGCTCCCTTGAGGCCTGGTTTGTCAATGTGAAACAGTTTTGGATCTTCAAGTGTTTTAATATATTCCTCATTAAAACGATCAGCCACATGACATTCGCTACAGCTGACTACGTCATTTTCATCGTGACTGTGATGACAACGTGCACAATTAGGATCTGCTATAATCTCTCCGGTGGTATGGTGATGACATTCCTGACAACTGGCGTACTCCACATGCATTTCATGATTAAATTCAACGGGGCCATAAAGATTACTCATAACATCAATGGTAACTGTTTCAGGAGCATCATCAGCAGTCATAGACCACGTTGTGACCGGTAAAAACATTGTGGTACCAACAGTTAGCGTAAGCGCTGTTAGCATAATCTTTTTTCGTATTCGCATTACTCTTCCTCCTTTTTTAATAAATCAAAACCTCAGTTGTAACGACTCACCGGGTAAACAAAATAGTTTCAAGAAACGCTGATGTTGTATCACCCTTATGGAGTGATGGAAATTTTTTCAGGCCGATCGGTACAAAAACTTACAGCCCCTTAAGGGGGTACTGAAAACAGCACTGACTTACCGTTAAACACCGGTGTCTAGTCATGTGTAATTCCATTAGATCGTGAAAATATCCGGGGCCCAGTGAGTGGTCACCCTCAGTTTAATCTTGTTTGTATGAAAAAATGTGTTTATCCCTCCTTACGTGTTTTCATCAAATCTTTTTCAATATTTTTTTCGTTTACATAACAATGGTGAACGATATCGAATTCTTCACTATCCACTGTTTCATTGACTAGAAGTGCTTCCGCAAGTTTATGCAGAAATTTATTGTTTGCAATTAGAAGTTCTTTGGTTTCATCGTGGCACTGTTCTATGATTCCTTTGATTTCATTGTCAATACGTTCGGCTGTTTTTTCGCTATACGGTCTTATTGTACTTCCACCTCCAAGAAACCCACTCTGATCCTGCATATACGCAATCGGGCCAATGGTAGTACTCATGCCAAATTCACAAACAAGACGACTGGCAATTTCAGTGGCTCCTATAAGGTCATTGCTGGCACCGGTTGTTTGGTGATTGAAAATTATCTCTTCGGCAGCACGTCCACCCAGAAGTGTTTTTATCCTGTTGATGAGATACTCACGCGAGTAAGTGTACCTGTCATCGAGGGGTAATTGTTGCGTAAGTCCAAGAGCCTGACCGCGTGGGATGATGGATATTTTGTGGACAGGGTCTGTGTCAGGCAGAAGTCTAGCGGTTATAGCATGTCCTGCTTCGTGATATGCTGTTACACGCCTGTCTTTTTCATTAACAACAACATTATTCCGCTCAAGTCCTAAGCTTATTTTGTCTTTTGCGGCATCGAAGTCTGAACTTTCCACGGCAGATTTGTTTTTACGAGCTGCCATAAGGGCAGCCTCATTAACAAGATTCGCAATTTCAGCACCACTGAATCCCGGTATTGATCTGGCGATATTAGAGAGGTTTGTGCCATGTGAAAGTACAATCTTTTTTGCATGAACTTCCAGGATTTTCCGGCGTCCTTTTACATCCGGCAGAGAAATGGTTACCTGGCGGTCAAAGCGCCCGGGTCTCAGGAGCGCCGGATCAAGGATGTCAGGTCGATTTGTTGCAGCAATTATGATGACTGTCTGATCTGAATCAAAGCCATCCATTTCTACCAGCAAGGCATTCAACGTTTGTTCGCGCTCGTCACTGGAACCACTGGCATTGCCACCACTTCTTTTTCCACCTATTGCATCAATTTCATCGATGAATACGATGCATGGAGCATTCTTTTTAGCCTCGGTAAAAAGTTCACGTACTCGTGATGCCCCAACTCCCACAAACATTTCAACAAAGTCAGAGCCGCCTATTGAAAAAAAAGGAACAGATGCTTCTCCTGCAATGGCTTTAGCAAGCAAGGTTTTACCGGTTCCGGGGGGGCCCTGGAGAAGAACACCTTTAGGGATATATCCACCAAGACTTGAGAGTTTATCGGGATGTTTTAATGACTCGACTATTTCAACGAGTTCGATTCTTGCCTCACTAATTCCTGCGACATCATCAAAGGTGAGGCCGGTGTTCTTTTTGGGCTGAAAGGTTTTTCCTTTATCTTTCCCAAAACCGGGGGTTCCACCCGTCTGCATTCTAGAAAAGATTAAGTACCCACCAAAAATCAAAAATATTGGAACCATTGAGCTAATAAATCTGTCAAAATTGCCGCTGTCTTTTTCGGCGGTAATTTTAATGGACCGGCTGTCCAGTATAGGCATCAGCGAAGGAACATGCGGAACATAGGAACTGAATTCGTGTTTAAGAATATCTTCTCCTGTAACCAGTCCGCCCTTAAGATGTACCTGTTTTATTTTGCCATCTTTTAAAAGTTGGACAAATTTTGTGTATGAAATTTCATTAGGGGTTGTTTCATGCAGATAGACGTTGTATCCAACTACACCAAGAAGTGTAAGGAGGAGCACTAATAATCCTGTCTGTATCTGAGACATGTTTTACTCCTTTGTTGGTTGTGAAGTTAAATTTTTATAGGAAAGAGACTTCTTGCTGAGGGCACCTGATAGGAGAAGATTAAATATAGCCTCTCTGTCCGGTAGCATTGCAGCATTGCTATGGAAACAAAATTCGTCGAGATAAAGCTGTAAATGTTTAGCAGCAACACCACCACGATGAATTGTATTAATCCAGAGTTTAAAGCTTTCTGTTATTTCTCTGGTTTTGTAAATGGTGGAACTGGCGACACTTATGAAGCTATTCCTGTTAATGTTTTGATAGCTGACTTCATCAGGAACAATGAGTGACGATCCCGGTTCAACTTTCCTGTTTAAAAAACTGTTTACTGTTTTGCGGTTTACAGATTCAACAGAGGCCATTTTTATACGGCCTGTGATACCTGCCGGAAGGATGATTTCAGCTGCAGCAAGAATTGGTGTTTTGGCAAGGTTTTCACCTCCGAAGGATATTGTGTTCGATGATATTTCAACAGTTTTGGAGCATTTTTTTTTGTCTGCCAGTGCCATGGCCATTCGTAACTTCTGCAACCATGCCCAGGCTGTTTGATAACTTGAGAGGTGTAATAATCTCTGCAGGTCTTTAGCACTCTTTCCGCCAGGCGATGACGTAAGCCACCAGATACAGATGAGCCATTGGGAAAGTGGCTTTTTAGTACCGTGCATGATTGTATTGGTCGAAATGGATGTGGGGTGTCCACAGTGGCTGCAAATCATTGTTTTAGCAGGGCGCAGTTCTTCGTTTTGCCATGCGCAGTATGGACAGACAAAGCCTTGGGGCCATCGTTTCTGAAACAGGAATTCCAGACTGATGTTTTCCTCCAGGAAAAGGTTTTTAAACTCATCAAGTGTTTTGGGGAAAGAGTGTCCTGTATTGGAAAATACCTGCATCTATGTTCCTTTTGTGTGTTTACTTATCCACTTTAATTTGACTTTATGCACATATGGTGCCAATGGGTATATGTGAATAATAATATTAGTAACTGCATGTTTGTAGAAAGTAATATGGGAGTGTTGTTATATTTTCACCAGTGTGGCGGTGTGAGGTGGTGAAGAATAAAACTAAGGAATTAAGAGTGTTTTACGTAAATATAGCTATAGAAACAGTAGATTGAATTGTTTCAAGACGAAATGTGGAGCACGGTGCTTGGTGCCACACAAATGTGGTGTGTCCCACACTTGTGAGCGCACACAAGTGTGGCGGGAAGGGATTAGAGATCGAAGGTGGAAAGATCTATCTTAAGTTCTTTTAACTTACGGTATAAAGTTGAGCGATCTATGGCAAGAAGCCTCGCTGCCTTCGCTTTATTACCACCACTTTTTTGTAGAGCAGCGATGATTCGACTTTCAAGGCTATTATTATGAAAGGTATGGTTGAGTGAAGAAGGTTGCGGAGGTTGAGGAATGTGGGGGGGGAGGCCCTGTTGAAATCCTGATGTCAGCGGAATGGGTGGGTTAGGTTGCTGATGTAAAATTTCGTCAGGAAGCTGTTCCTTTGAAATGGTTGAACTATTGCAGAGTACACAGGAGCGTTCAATAATATGCTGAAGTTCCCGGATATTCCCCGGCCATTGAAAGTCTGAAAGTAAACTCATGGCCTGGTCAGAAATGCCTGAAATAGGCTTTCTCATTTGCTTAGCATACTGCTGGATGAACTTGTTTGTGAGCAGGGGAATGTCCCCTGTACGTTCTCTCAAGGGTGGAAGGATAATGTCAATGACCCGGAGTCTGAAATAGAGATCTTCCCTGAAGATTCCTTTTTGCACCTGTTCACGTAAATTCACATTGGTAGCTGCAATAATTCGGACATCTACCTGGATTGCAGTGTCGTGTCCCACTGGATAAAAGGTTTTTTCCTGGAGAAAACGCAGCAGCCTTAGCTGCATCATGGGTGAGATGTCACCAATCTCATCCAGAAAAAGTGTTCCGCCATCAGCTTGAAGAATTCGTCCCATGCGATCCCGATCAGCGCCGGTGAAAGAACCTTTTTTATGGCCAAAAAGTTCACTTTCAAGGAGACTTTCTGGGATTGCGGTGCAGTCAACTTTAATAAGTGGGCGGTTTTTCCGGTGGCTTTCAAGATGAAGTGCTTCTGTGGCAAGTTCCTTTCCGGTTCCACTTTCGCCTGTTATCAGTACTGCAGAATCAACTTTTCCGACATTCTCAATCATTGTATAAACGGTTTGCATGACAGGGCTAGCTCCGATTATTCGATGAAATGAAGTTCGCTGTTTCGAATGCCCCTGTTCAACGATGGCTGTCATGTCACGAATAACTATGACCACACCATGAAACCCACCTCGACCATCTTCTAAAGGTGAGATACAGATGGAGATGACTTTATGATTCATAGACGCTGTAGTAAATTCGATACGGTGTTCTTTAATTTCAACTCCTGATCGTAAAACTTTTTCAGTATCTTCTTTGAAAAAACATGTGGCATTGTTGGCACAAACTACTGCCAGGTTAGCACCTTCTTTGACTTCCGGAATGATCCCCCCTAAAAAGCAAATTGCGGATTGATTCATTTTTACCACATTCATTTCCCTGTCAATTGTTATGATGCTGTCGGAAACACTAGCAAAGAGGGTGTCAAGGTATGAGCGATACTGTTCTTTTTCTTCTTCAGCTTTTTGTCTTTCAAGTTTCAGGCGTTGCTGCTGAAGGGCAAGGCGAACCGTTTTCAAGAGCTGTTCTTTTTCAACTGGTTTTTGAATATAATCAAAGGCACCAAAACGCAGAGCTTCGGAAGCTGTGTCAACGGTTGGGTACCCGGTAACCATAATTACAGGGCATGAAATATTAAGTTCTCTTATGCGCTTGAGAAGATCTATCCCCGTACTTCCACCAAGTACGATATCACTGATAATGAGATCAAATGGCTGTGAAGTGAGTTTTCCCAATGCCTCTTCAAAATTAGAAGCTAAGACGATGGGTCCATACCCTTCACGTTTGAGAAAAATTTTAAAAGTGTGTCGTAAAGACTCTTCATCGTCTACAACGAGGATTGGGACATTAACAGTGGTTTGATTTTCCATGGTAACTCCAGTGAAGAATTATACCCCGTTCCTTATTTGGAAAATGTGGTGAGGTCGCGAAATACGATAACGGTGCCAGTAAGCTGATTTCCTTCAATAATTGGTGTTGAATTATATTCAACGGAAAAACTGCTGCCATCTTTAGCCCAAAAAACATCATCTGATTTAAAATGAACTTGACCATCTCTGCAGGACATGAAAATAGGACAATCTTCTTCGCTGTATTTCTCTCCATCGGGATGGCTATGATGAACAAGTTGATGGTAGGATTTGCCAACTAATTCCTCCATTTCCCATCCAAGCATGATGGAGGCTGCCTTATTTATAAAAGTGACCTTCCCCTCAATATCAAGACCCAAAATACCCTCGCCGGCTGCATTAACAATAAGGTCGAGATGTCTTTCAAGTTTTTTCGCCTTACTGATATCTTTAAAAACTACAACTGCACCGGTGATTGTTTTTTGATTTTCAAGAAGAGGAGTGGATGTGTACTCAACGGAAAAACTTTTTCCTGACTTAGTCCAGAAAACATCATCGGTCTCATGATGAATCTGTCCATCTTTATAGGCCATATAAATGGGACATTCTTCAACAGGATAAGGAATGCCATTCTTACGGGTATGATGAACAAGATCATGGTGAGATATGCCAATGAGTTCCTCTTCGGTCCATCCCAGGAGTTCAGTGGCTTTGTTGTTTAAAAAGGTTACGCATCCCTGTGTGTCTATTCCGAAAATACCATCTCCAGCGGAATTAAGGATGGTGTGAAGACGTTTTCTCAGTTTAAGACCTTCAGCTTCTGCCTGAATACGTTCTGCGATTTCACGATTCAACGATCCATTGATTACAGCCATTTCAAAGGTCTTTTTTTCAACCGCATCATCAAGGGTGGATTGAACAGTAGTTAATGACTCTGTACAAGTTTCGAGATTTTGTTGTAAAAGATCCTTTTCTTTCTGGAAATTGATAGAGTCGCTGGTGGAAATAAACACAGTAATTCCGTAAAGAACAAGGAGAACCACAAAAGATAGTATACAGTAAGGAGTGAAAGTACTGGCTGAGCCACTGTCACTGATTTTACTATCAAAAAAAAATAACAATACAGCAGCAAGGAGGAATAGTGCGGAGAGTAGTAAGATCGATTTGGTATTTCTGTTCATTGAGTACTCCTTAGATGTCAGGTATCGGAAGGTCAACAAGGAGGCTTGTTGAAACACCAAATTCACTGTGTATTCTGAGTGATCCCTTGTTGTCCTGCATGAGGCCATGGCTGATGCTGAGTCCGAGGCCCGTTCCTTTTCCTTCGGGTTTGGTTGAGTAAAAGGGGTCAAATACCCTGTCAATCAAATCCTGTTCTATTCCAACGCCGTGGTCGGTGAGAGTGACACGGACAAATTTTTTCTTTGAATGAGTGATTATACTCCCATTAATAATTAGTTTTTTGTTCGGGCTCTGTCTGGGGTAACGATCATTCAGTGCATATCTGGCATTGGAAAGAATATTAAGTAACACCTGCTGTATTTGATGGCTGTCACAAAATACCATTGGCAGATCCTGCGGCAAATCAATTTCCAGCAGGATCATATCTTTTTTAAGTCGGTGATTTATAAGTTCCAGACAATTGTTAATAATAGTTTCTATGGGAATCTCTTCTGGTAATTCCTCATGTCTTCTGGAAAAATCAAGGAGATTGGAAACGATAGAAGCAATACGTTTTCCTTCTTTTTGTATACGTTTCAGCACATTGATGTTATCAGGATCTTCGGGACTATCCATGATTATTTGTGCATAATTAATGATTCCATTGATAGGGTTGTTGATTTCATGGGCCACACCTGCTGCCAATTCACCAACAGCGGCAAGTTGTGCAGAGCGTAATGCTTCGGCTTTTCTCAGTTCTTCGTCCGCCTTCCTCAGCTCTTCTTCTGTGAGATCTCTTGCAACAAGAAGCGAAGCATCCTCGCTACCAGCAGAAAAATGGAGCGGGCTAACTGTGAGAAGGTAGTTGCCATGCAATCCGCGGAGTTGTGTTTCGATTATTCGACTCTGTTGTGTTGCTATTAGTTCTTCAAGAGGGCAGGGGATTCCCTTGGCTCGTCCAAGGTGTAAAGTTTCGCAAATTTTATGTCCAATGATTTCTGATCGTGTTTTTCGTGCGGCCGTGAATGTGGCAGGATTTGCATCAAGAATCACTGAGTCAGTGGAAACAATGAGTGCGGGATCCTGTATTGCAGAAAAAATATTTTCCCATTGAACTATTGCCTGTTTGAGATCATGATCTATTTTGAGTTTTCCTGTTATATCTTTTCCCAAAAGAACTAAGCCGAGTTTTCCCTGCTTGAGGTTTTGTCTAAAGGATGCATGCCAGTGGATAAACCGATTTTGTTGATCCTTGGTGACTAAGCAGGATTCAAAATTTATATGTTCTTTTTCACCTTTAAAGACATTGCTGAGGAGCTGCTGGTTTGCTTTTCGATGGTCTTCCGCCATAAGAACATCAACCCAATATTTATCGACAACATCTTTTTCTTTGTATCCGGTTACTTCTTCTGCTTTTTGATTAAATGAGAGAATTTTCCCACATGGCGAAATGGAGATAAGCAATGCCTGCATTGTGTCAACAATTTCTTTGTTAAAGTCCCGTTCAACCTGGATATTTCTCGTTAACTCTTGTGAATAGAGGGCAAGCGATATATCTGCAATCACTGTTTGTAAAAAAGAGACCTCTTCTTTTGTGAAACCATTAACTTTTTTAGAGTGGATACTGATGACGCCAAATTCTCTGGATTTATATTTGAGGGGCCATGCAGAACATGACCTGAATCCGGTTTTGAGTGAAATTTCACGCAGTCCTTCAAGATCAACAGAGGCACGAATATCCTGATGAATTACGAAATTACTTGAACGAAGTGCTTTTGCAGCAGGATTGGCGCCATTCATTTCTGCAATAACCTGTTCCACAAGGTGCAGACAATCGCAATCGGGTATATTAGCTGAGGTAAATGCTACCAAGGGTGTTATTGTTTTGCCCCCCTCATCGCGCCTACCAGCCCAGATAAGGCAATATTCCTGGTTGTGCATGATAATTTCACAGCACTTCTCAAGGAGTTTGTCGGCTCCAGCGATCTCGCCGGAGTCAGAAGCAGAGAGTTCCCTGATGGCCAGAAGTATTTCATTTCTCCTAAATGGTTCCATTGTATTCATCCAGTTGTAAAATGAATTGCGAGATATGGTGGATCAACAACATAACTTCACCACACAAATGTAGTAAAAAAAGACAGAAAACCACACAATGCGACGTTGGTGTGGCATGTTTTGCCACAAGTCTGTGCTTTTAATATCTGTTGCACAGCGTGTGCCTGAATGATAGAGAAGGGTATGTGGTGGGTAAAGTACAATCGGAAAGCCCTCAATGTAGCCAGTTATACTGCGGATTCCCTCAATCAATTGCTACAATTTGTTTTTTGTTGTTGGTATCGGTTTGGCAATATTAGGTGCAATGCCAATTCGTTGCATTTTACGGTAGAGGGTTGATCTATCTAGGTTGAGCATGCGTGCAGCTTTGGTTTTATTCCCCCTGGCTCTTTTTAAAATGTCGATGATTTCGTCTCTTTCACTAATGTAAGGAGGGAGTGGCGCTGTAGCGTTTACCCAGGACATTTCTCTTGGAGACGTTGACGCAGGGTGAGTTGGGTTTTGAATCTGAAAATGTTCAGGAAAAATAGTTGAGCCTTCGCATAACAAAGAAGCTCTTTCCATGACATGACGAAGTTCACGCACGTTACCGGGCCATGAATATCTGGATAAGGAATCCATTGCCTGATCTGATATTCTATGAATATTATATCCTTGCAAAGAAGTCACCGCTTAGCGGTTGCATTAAGCTGGACAATATTCATGTTATTATCGAAAGTTTGGGGACGAAGAGATAGGGAAGGGGGGGAAACGTGTTTACAGTAAGTAAGGAGGCTGCAGATATACAGCCTCCTTACTGTGCTACTTTAATTAGTGATGTTCTTTCTGGTCAAAAATCTTTCCAAAGACTCGTTCGCCCACGAGGAAACCGAAGCCAACAAGACCGATGGATCCACCTATAACTGCCCACTCAATAAGTGATGGTACATAATCGAAATAGGTCGGAACATTGTCCCATCCAAGAGTTCCAGAGACAAGAAGTCCTGCCGCAACCATGTCGTAACGAGCAAAAAACTGACCAACAAGAATCATGAAGCCTGCTGTGGCCATCATGGCGACATTCTGAAGACGAGAAATGATTATAAGTATCAGTGGGATAATTAGACCAATGCAAACTTCAAGAAACCAGAAGTTAAAGGCAAGGGGGCCAGTGACCAACGCCTCGGCAGCAATACGGCCAAGTTCTGTGCCACCAACAAAATACATTATAAGACGCCAGAACGTTGCAACAGAGTAAAGTATAAGCACAAGTGTCATTGCTTTTCCAGCACTTTTCATACCAAGTTTCACAGCTTCACTCATTTCAGCACCTCGTATTTTGTAGGCAAGGTAGTTGAAAAGAATAGTTGCAGCCGCACCTGAAAGAAAAGCTGCGGTTAAGAAGTAGATTGGAAGTTGTCCTCCATACCAGTATGGCCTGGCAGGAAGAGTTGCAAACACACCGCCTAGACAGCTATTGGCAAGTACTTCAGCAACAGCAGCCATTGTTCCAAAGATTACAGCAAAACGGGCAATCCCTTTTATGATACCAAAGAACTCAATAATCATACAGCCAACAGCCATTCCGTACAGTGTCCCCATCCACCAGATGTTGGAAGTAGGGTTTGGTGAAAGAATGTTGTAGATGATCATCCTGTGAGGGCTTGCAATCTCAACTCCAATTGTTGCAAAAGCAGCGAGAATACAGATGATTGACATCCATACCATTCTGTTACTGACTATCGCCATGCGTGTACCGCCAAAAAGATGAGAGATAGCAGCATAAATACAAAGTCCTGTGGAGGTAATTGCCCAGAATGCATAGGTGGCAATTAATAATCCCCATGGAACTTCGCGGGTATTGTTATAGACAGCTTCATGGCCAACGATAAAACTCGATGCTCCGAGACCAATACCGACTATTGTAATAATTAAGAATAAAACCATAGCCCGGTTAATCCCGGGTGTTGCCACACGCGTATCCTCCGTCTGGCTAAAAGTTTCTGTTAGTGAATTGTTCGCCATTTTCTTCTCCTGCAATGATATTGTATCAGGCCTGAAGCCTGATGAGTTTTAAAATTATTTTCTATTTTTTCTCATTGTTTGTTGAATGAATTGTATCAATACAAGAATCAATGGCCATCGCTTTCAGTGTGTGGATCGCTCTTCATCATGCGGTCGTAACCTTTCTTGCCAATGTGGCAGGTGTTGCAGCGAGTGTTGGAGGCAAAGGCAGTTTCACCGTCATGACATGCACCGCAATACTTCCCTTCATAAAGGGACTTCATGGTGAAGTTTGAAGAGTTTTCGGCAACTCCGACTTTCATGGGGAAAATTTCATCATGGCAGGAAATGCATTCTGTGCCAAAGTCTTCGGTATGGGCTTTATGATAAAAAACAACTGCTTTAACAGGTTTTGTCCATACGACAGGATCTGCAGGTATTTCATGACATGCTGCGCAGTTAGTATCGGAAGCAAAAGCATCTTCTCCATCATGACAGGCTCCACAAAACATGCCATCGGCGAGGGATGCCATGGTGAATTTTCCGGTTCTTTCAGCAACACCTCGTTGCATGGCAAAGATTTCACCGTGACAGGCACTGCATTCAAGACCAACGTCATCTGTATGTGTTCGATGTTCAAAAAAAGCTTTGGCGGGTTTGTTCCAGATTATTGGACTCTTAGGTCCGAATGCTTTGACATCGTAATCATCTGTGGCTGCTGCGTTGCTGACCAGCAGGAAACTTCCGGCAAGTAAAGCAATGCCGGAAGCGATAAATATATTTTTCTTCATTGTTACATTCTCCTGTAATTTAGGCGAGGTACGGTAGTATCCATGATGGTGTAAGGCTCCTTGTTGTCTATTGGGAGTTTGCTAATGCTACTCATGGTATTTTATGCATTCATGTAAAATACATTTGGTAGCGCACCGCATTCTGGACGGATAACCCAAATTTTATTGTCTGGTTTGTGCAGTAATTTGTAGATTTCAGAGCTGGTATCCTTAAGATCACCAAATACTCGAACATCAGCGGGACAGGCAACGACACAGGCAGTTTGCTTTTCTCCTGCCGCAAGACGTGTATCAATACAGAAGTCGCATTTATCGATGGAATATTTTTCATGATTAAAGTATCTGGCATTATATGGACATGCAGCCATACAGGTTTTACAGCCAATACATTTTTTGTAGTCCATGACTACAATTCCTGTCTCGGGATCTTTATATGTTGCTCTGGTAGGACAAACACGAACACAGGGAGGGCGATTACACTGGTTGCAGAGGATGGGCCTGAATTCCCGTATCTCAACACCATCAACGGTGGTCAGTCGTTCCTGGATAGTTGTTCTCCATGCTCCATGGCCGACAGGAACACGATTGGTTTCTACGCAAGCATCCATACATTTTTCACAATCAATACAGTTATTCTGACGTATGATCATGCTGTAGTGTTTGGTATAGGGGTATTGCCCGTCAGCTGGTATTACAGAATCAGCATTTCCACCTCTAGCAGTAGAAATTGAAGTCAGTGTAAGAAGTGTTCCGCCGAGGAAAACCCCTGTGACCGCAAGTCCCATTTGCAGGAATTTACGGCGTTCATCTGAAGGCAGCGATTTAATACCCTCATTGTGTTCCTTTTCTAAATTCTTAATGTCCATTCTACTCCTCCTGGTACTTGATACACAGCGACGTGATCAAATGAGCCGGTCATTAACGATGCGTTTCAAACCGGTAAATATAAATGAGGCCTCATTCAATCGTACATTCGGCCGAGATAATAATAAATTAATAACGTTTTGATTTGTAAACGTAAAAGGTATTCCATGCTGTGTTGCGCCACATTTTTGCAACACTTAATTTTTCATTAAGGTACAGCTATTCATGAGGGTGTCAAGTTTTATTTGTAACAGAAAATTGCCGTTGAATACTGTTTGGTAAAAGTGAAAAAATGTATTCAGTTATATCCTATAACTGAATAGTAAGGTTAAAATTGGCATTATAGTTTAATCGTGGTTTTTTAAAATCATTTTCTCTAAGGAATATGAGATTCTTGACTCTTATTAAAAAAATAGAGTATGTATCTGAGAGAAAATGTATTCTTCAATCCATTATTATTTGTTGTTTCTTCAAGGAGCCTTTATGTTTTGTTTGCAGCGATTTGTTTGTTTCGTTCCTTACTCTTTGATTTCTATCCTGAAAAAGAAGAAAACTGAAAGTGCATTTAATCGTAAGCGGCTGAAAATAATACCACGACACTTTCACCTCTTAAGAGGACGCTGTAAAAAGTCAGGATTTGCGTGGCTAACTCTCTTATCACTTTCGTTACTGGCAAATCATGTGAATGCTGGAAATCTCTCTACATCAACGGAGGTACAGAATAATATAAATATTCTTATAGAGACCAGGAGTTGTCCCCAATGTGATCTAAGTGGCGCCAATCTAAGTCGTCTTGATCTTTCAGGTACAAATCTTGACGGGGCTAATCTGTCTCGTTCGAAATTGGCACTCGCCAATCTTTCCGAAGCCAATCTTCAGAATGCTGATTTACGTGAAGCAAATTTTTCCGGAGCAGATCTTGCCAATACCGATATGCGGGGTGCTGATTTAACAGGAACGATTTTTGTTGGTGCATATATGGTAGGGACAATGCTGGATGGGAAAATGATCACCACAACTCCCTATGCCAGTGATAAAATCAGCGATGTTGAAGAATCTGTATATGTTGAAGATATAGTTAAGTCTAAAACACCTCAGGACCCTAAGGCATTGAATATTGGAATGAGAAAGGATTTTGAAGAAACTCCTCCCGTAATTCCAGCTAAAACAATAGAAGAAAAAATAACTCAGGAAACAGAAACTGTAGATCCGGTAGAGAGTGTCACATTTGCCTACGCAGAAACATCAGAAGAAATGCTTCCAAGTCAGAGTGCAGGGGCACCTGCTGCGAAAGTTGCACCGGCTATTGATGAAGTTCGTATTCAGGAAGGTACTATGGTCACCGAAGATTTGCCAGAATTTGCTGAAACTAAAAAAGAGCCTTACCAAAGTCAACTAAACGATAATACTATTGAAGAATCAAAAGAAACAGAGGGCGTTTTACTGAATGAAGCGTTTGCTGACGAGAGCAAGGTCGAAGGTCTTGTTAATAACGATAAAAGGAGTGTTGCAGAAGACAGTCCTCAGTCAATTGATGTTCCGGAAGAATCTGAGGGAATAGTGCAAAGTGTATTAAATATGTTTTCTTCAGTTGAACCTTCAACAGAGGTTTTGAGAAATGCTGCGGTGCTTCTTGATTCCAATCATTGTTATGGGTGTGACTTGCAGGGTGTAAATCTCAGTGGAGAAAATTTAGATGGGGCAGATCTTGAAGGCGCTAACCTAAGCAAGGCAATCTTAAAGAATGTTGATCTTGAAGGTGCTAATCTAAAAGGAGCAAATCTGAGTGGTGCTGATCTTTCTGGTGCGGATCTGTCAGAAGCTGATTTATATAAAGCCGATTTATCAGGTGCTAATCTTAGCGATGCAAACCTTGAAAATGCTCTGCTTGATGATGCTAATTTTACTGGTGTTATAGGTTATGATAGCCCGGGGATCTTGTTGCTCGATGTTCAATAAGAGTGGGTTATGTTTTTTTACTTCCAGTTTAGGATAACGTTAAGTGAATCCGACACCTTTTCCTCGGCAATCATGGTGTCAGAGGTAAGGATAGTTTCAATACTATCCAGCTGATCCTGAAGGGTGGCTGCTGTAACTTCCAGGTTTTGAATTGTTTTTGCAGCAGTGCTTTCTGTCACATCCATGGCTTGGCGTAAATCTTGTGCGCTTCGTAAAAGTCCCCGCATGGTAGAAATTTTTTCAAGCCTGAGAAAAAGCTCTGTGAAGTTAATGGGCTTTTCAAGATAGTCAGATGCACCCTTTTTCATGGCTTCAACGGCTGTATCTATTGAAGAGTGGGCAGTTATCAATATTACATCTATATTCCTCTCAAGTTCTTTTGCAAACTCCAGAACTTCAATTCCGCCTATGTCGCCAGGCATCATAAGATCTGTAAGAACTACATCAATATGATTAGTTGATAGAAGATCATTTCCCTTTTGGCCATCTTCAGCCAGAAGAACGTCATAATGTTCTCTGATAAGGCGCTGTTCCAGAAGTTTTCTGATAACAGGATCATCATCGACTACAAGTATTGTTAGATTATTCATCACAGAACCTCATTTTTTTTTCTGGTAGAAAATTGCACGCAAGTGTCTTTTCGGTATAAAACGTGGACAAATACCTGTGAGTGATTCGGTTGAGCCTATAATTAGAAAACCATCATCCGCAAGACTATCAGCTAATTTGTTGAAAAGTTTTTTTCTGTCAGCAAGAGTGAAGTAAATAGCAACGTTTCGACAAAGGATAATGTCAAATTTACCAAGACCTGTAAAGGGAAGCATCAGATTGAGTTTGCGGAAATTAACCATACCGCGTAATTGATCTTTTACCTTCCAGGAATCGCCAAACAGGGTGAAATATTTTTGTAAGGTTTGACGAGGCAGGCCACGCTCAATCTCAAATTTGTTATATTTACCATAGCTGGCCTGTCTTACAGCATTGTCGGAAATGTCTGTGCCAAGAAGTTTGAAATTGAATTTATCAATTTGTGTTCCGAGCAAGTCACGAATGGTCATGGCGACAGAATAGAGCTCCTGACCCGTTGAGGAGGCGGCACTCCATATTTTAATGTTTGTTTTCAATCGTGGAGAACTTGGAGTCCGAAGATCAATGATTTCTGGTAGAATTTTATGTTTGAGGAGTTCAAACGGGCCATTGTCTCTAAAGAATAGTGTTTCATTTGTGGAAATTGCATCTATAATCTGCCGTTCGATTTTTTTACTGGGATCTTTTCTGGCCTGGTTGTACAGTTCCTGATATGATGAGCAACCAAGCTCTTCTGCAATAGATGAAAGCCTGGTTTCAAAAAGATACGACTTACTTTGGTCAAGATATATACCTGATATATCCTGGATGTATTGAGCTATGGTTTTAAGCTCTGCAGGGCTTATCTTTATCATTTTTCTCTTAAAGAGTCCTTTGAAAGAGTCGGAAGCTAATAGCCTGCCAGAGACTAGACATTCCGGTCATGTTTCTAGCGGACACTTTTTACAATTTCATCGGCAAGTTTATTTAAAGGGGCGATCACATCAGCTAAGCCTGATTCAATTGGTTTTTTGGGCATACCAAATACAACGCAGGTATCCTCATTTTGAGCTATGATCATAGCACCTTTCTGTTTTAATATTTCGAGACCTTTGGTCCCATCAGACCCCATTCCTGTCATTATAACTGCTGTGGTTCTACCGACATAATAGTCACCAACCGATCTAAAAAGATAATCAGCAGAGGGTTTGCAGGAGTTCTCAGGAGGAGCATTGGTGATTTTTATCTGTCTGTTACGACCATCGGCGCTTGCAGTAAGTTGCATCTGTTTGCCGCCGGGAGCAATATATACCGTATTGTTCAATAAGTCTTCTCTATCTTCAGCTTCTTTAACAGTTAAAGCGCATTTCGCATTTAGACTGCTAGCCAGGGATTTTGTGAAAACTGGAGGCATATGCTGAACAATGACAATGGGAACACCCAAATTGCCAGGTAACATGGGGAGCATTTGAGTAAGCGCATTAGGGCCACCGGTTGAAATACCAATTGTAATAATTTCTGATTTTCCACGCCTGACGGGTTTTGCTTGAAAAGTGGTTTTTTCAACGGTATGAGCAGGAGGAAGACGTCTTTCTGACAATGGTTTAAGGGGATTATTACGCAGGGCAGGTCTGGTTGTTTTGTTAAATTTACCTTTATTACCCAACAGTGAAGCTGCAGTTCTGGAACGTTTAAACTCTCTTATAATGGGTGCGAGAGCATTTTTTAGCTGTCGTTTACTTTCCTCAGGATTTCTGGATGTGGGCTTGAGAATAAAGTCAAAAGCCCCGAGTTCCAGAGCTTTCATGGTCATCTCACCACCATCACTTGTTAGTGTGGAGACCATAATAGCACCAACGTTAGGGTGCTTGCATTGTAATCCTCTCAATACTTCAATACCATTCATAACAGGCATTTCAATATCAAGTGTGAGTAAATCCGGTTTAAGGCTAGCAATTTTAGACATGGCAATTTTGCCATTATGAGCAACACCTACTACCTCAACCCCTGGTATCTCAGATAAAATATCAGAGACTGCTTTTCGGTAGACAATGGTGTCATCAACAACCAGTACACGCAGTTTTTTACCTATAATCATTTTTTATTGTCTTCTAATCTCAGAACCTTCTCAACGTCGAGAATTCCGATAAGTTTATCTTTTGTTTTATATACGCCAGTAAAGAATTCACCTTGAATACCACCCATATTTGACGGTGGGGGCTCAAATTTAGAGGTGTCTGCCTGAACGACATCGCTGATTTTCTTTACCAGCAGGCCAATATGTTCACCTTTGGAATTGACGATTATGTTTCTTGGATCATTGGACAGATTTGTTTCACCAAGTCCAAGTTTTTTACTGAGATCAATACTTGTGATAATCTGTCCACGTAGGTTTAGTATTCCAAGAACATAACTTGGAGCCTGCGGTACGGATGTCATATCAATAAGTTTATTGATCTCCTGGATTTTCAATATATCCATTCCGCAAAGAGCATCCCCAACGAGGAAGGTTGACAGCTCCACAAGGTTTTTATTTGTTCCAGTATTTTCCCTATCCATGTAATTTTCTCCCAGTGAAACAATTAAAAATGTTGTATTTTAGTCCCTTATAAATGCTTTCGAAATCTACGCTTATCTCACGTTTTTCATGCTGAGGGCAATGTATCAATGAAGCTGTTTGACAAAATGGTGTACAGAGGCCATTAGTTTTTCCTTGTCAAGTTTGATGTGATATTCATCAACTCCGACTTCCTTCCCCTTTGCAACATCTTCTTCACCTGCGAGTGTGGTCAGTGCAATAATGGGTGTTTTTGAAAAACGCGCGTCTTTTCGTATGGTTTCTGTGAGTTCAAAGCCATTCATATTAGGCATCTCAATATCAGTTACCACAACGGTTATTTCATCACCATGCTGCTGAAGGAGATCCCAGGCAATTGCTCCATCTTCAGCTCCTATGACATCATATCCTGAATCTGTCATATAGCTTTTGACCTGATTCATAAAGAATTTTGAGTCTTCAGCAATGAGTATTGTCGGAACAACACCGTCATCATCTGGAGCTTCATAAACCTCCTGGTCTTCAAACCATTCTGGAAATAATGTCCCAACAATTTCAAAGATATCAACAAGCATGGTTGTCTGGCCATCGATGATTGTTGATCCCATGATTCCAGTTTGCTTGAGAGTGACATCATCTACTGACACAGAAATTTGCATCGCATCTATGGGGCCAATGGCCAGAAGGCCTACAATTTGTGACGCGATATTAAAAACGATAACAAGCAGGTCCTCTTGATCAGCGATTGGCTCAACCATGGCGACGTCATCAACCGAAAGGAGTGAGAGACTACCTCCCCGGTATTGCATAACCCGTTTACCGCCAAGCTCTTCAATGTCTGAGCGTTTTATTTTTTCAATTCTTTCCACTTGGTTAAGGGGAACAGCAAATTGTTCTTGTTCTGAGCTTCTAAAGGTTAGCAAAGCCTGCTTATCTTTTTGCGCCTTTACGAGATCTTCTGCGGCCTGGGCAACCTCACTGGCTCTATCGGACCCATCAATTGATGTGAGTTCAGCCATGATAGCAATGTTTGCAACATCAAGAATCAATGCAATACGGCCATCGCCCATAATGGTTGCACCGGCGTAGCCTTTACAGGCCTGCAGGTGTTTTCCGAGTGGCTTGATGACAATTTCTTCAGAATCCTGAAGCTTGTCAACAATTAAGCCATATTTAAGGGAACCATTTGATACAACAACAATATTTAAAGCACTGGATGCTGCATAGCGCCTGTCATCAGGTGATCGCTCGCCATCTTTAATGGCAAGTTCCCGTGCTCGTAGAGCGGCTTCTTCTTTGGGGTTCAGTGGTGTCTCTTTACCTCGACGATCGCAAATCATCTCTCTTCGATCATCCATAAATGTATCTTTTTCCTGATCATAATATGTTCTTTTTATACCAAGAACATCGGCAAGACGAATGAGCGGCAGAAGATTTCCACGAAGTCTTACCACTTCAGCGTTTCCAACCTTTTCAATCCTTTCTTTTACCTGCCCTGCAGGAATGCGGAGTAATTCTTCAAGATTAACCTGAGGAATTGCATAACGTTCGCCACCAGTCATAATGATCTGACAGGGGATAATTGCAAGGGTGAGTGGAAGTTTAATGGAGATGGTGGTACCTCGGCCAACTTCTGAAATGATTTCAACCTGACCTCCAAGCTGATCAAGATTGGTCTTAACAACATCCATCCCCACGCCACGACCCGAAACATCAGTAACCTCTTTGGCTGTGGAGAAACCTGGAAGGAGTATCAGGTTGATTTTTTCCTTGTCAGACATCAGCTGTGCCTGCTCGGGAGTAATTAAACCTTTATTAATTGCTGCTGCTGCAAGAATGTCACCATCAAGTCCTTTACCATCGTCACTGATCTCAATTACAACCTGACCGGCAGCATGATATGCTTTGAGGACAACCAGTCCTTTTGGAGATTTACCTATTTTTGTACGCTCAGCAGGTAACTCAATACCGTGATCGACAGAATTTCTAATAAGATGGGTCAGGGGGTCATTGATGGATTCAATAATAGTTTTATCCAGCTCTACATCTTTACCAACGATTGTAAGGTCAATAGTTTTGTTGAGCTTTGAGGAAAGATCTCGTACTACTCGTGGAAATTTCCCAAAAACGTTTCCAATTGGCTGCATGCGCGTCAACATAATTGCCTCTTGTAGTTCTGAGGTAATTAAATCAATTCGTTGACCAACATTTTCTGCATTTTGAGTATCTCCTGAGGATAAGGTTTGCAGGAGTTGATTACGACTGAGAACCAACTCACCTGCAAGTGTCATGAGTGAATCCAACAGACTTACATGCACTCTGATACTGCTATCTACTATCACTTTTGCAGCAATTTTTTTCGCAGGTGGTGACTGCGTTTTGAGAGGCGCTTGAACCACAGGTTTTGCAATGGGTTCTGCGGCCACGGCAGGCTCTGGTTCCGGTACAGTTTCTACAACTTCAGGCGCAGAAACAGTTTCAACAACTGCTGCTTCTGTCGTAGCTTCCTCGGTAGCAGGTTGTGTGAAATCACCTTCATATATGGCATTTAGAGGAACCAGATGTTCCTCAATATCATAGTTGTTGGAGTTGCTGACATCCTCAATCATTGTGTTAAGTTTGTCAGATGCCTGAAGAAGGACATTGATGATTTCAGGAGTAGGCACCAATTTGGAACTACGAATGAGTCCCAGTACATTTTCCATAACATGGGAAAGATCCTGGATAACAGTAAGACCCATAAATCCTGCACCGCCTTTAATGGAATGTGCTGCCCTGAATACCTTGTTAACCAGATCCTCGTCGATATTGGCCCCGTCTTCTTCAATGGCCAGGAGGTCATTTTCTATGTCGGCGAGATGTTCTAATGATTCTTCTATAAAACCTTGGAGTATCTCATCATCTTCTATTTGCATAAGCCGGCTCCTGCCAAACTAAAAGTGGAAATTTGCTGAAAGAGTAATAAAAATCTCTCAACTGTTTTTATTAAATAAAAATCGGTATAGATTATTTATTCTATACTTAGGCACAATTGAATGTACAGGGATTTTTTTAAAAAAAGGATATGGTAAAAAAAAATAGATCGGAAGGCAAACAGGAGGAAGGTTGTCATTCACCACAATGTACTGTTTTTTGTGGTGAATGAGCCTATCTCTGGATAAAATTGGGGCAGGGGATATTTATTGCAAAACAGTATTGTTAATTTTTTTCTATTTCCAGTACGGTTATTTCGTAGTTGAGTGAGTGGCCTGCAAGGGGGTGGTTGTAGTCTATCAGGATGCTGTCTTCTTTTATCTCAACAATGGTTGCAGGGACTTGATGGGTGACACCACCACTGTCAACATTCATGGAAATAACAAGACCAACCTTCGGTTCTATTTTATCAGCAAATGGACTCTTGGGGATTTCCTGAATGAGATCACTGCGTCGTATACCATATGGGCCTTGCTCGGCTTCAAGATGTACTTTGCGCATTTCTCCTACCTGCATTCCCAACAGGATGCGTTGGATCGGTTTTGGCGTTCCTTCTTCTCCAAGTTGGATGACCAATGGATCTGATTGTTCAATGGTTTCAAAAACGGTCTCATTGTCAAGAGTACCGATAAGTGCAACTGTGACTTTATTGTTTTTTTCTACCTGTATCATCTAAAGAACTTATGCTCCTTCAATCTGGTTGGAATATGTTAATAACTCTTATTTGAACAGTACACTTTAAACTATTATTTGGGCTTTGGCAATGTTTTGTGGCAGCTATAATGGGGAATTGTTAGTATCTTACAGAATAGTTTTTCGGAGTCTGCTCTTTGCTGGTTTTTTTTTAGAAATTGTTCTGACAAGGTTCTTTCCCCCCCCCCTCAAGGAGGGACTGAAAGGAGTTCTGGCTTACTAACTGTGCACCAGTTGCGGTGACTTTTCTTTAGTGGTATCAAAGCTGTTTCTTGACAAATGATAGAGACAGTCATACATTGCGCTGTCTTATATCAATTTGGAAATGTTTCCTCTAAATCCGTGGTGTCAGCCCATTGTTTTAAGCTGTTTTAGCTGGTCATTTTAGCAGTCTTTCATCACGGGCTCGGGAAATGGAGTAAAATGTGAAATTAGAATGCGAAAAATTTAAAGAATTTATGGAATCTGAAGAGGCTGAATGTCGTCACCCAGATGATTATTGTCAGATCAGAACTTCCTGTATGATTAATTATATTGGAAAAGAACGGAAAAGAGAACAGGCCCTGGAAAAGAAGAGGGCTGCTCAGGAATAATCGTTATGATAGAATTAGATTTCGCAAAAGATAGTCAAGGGCTTCTGCCTGCAATCGTTCAGGATGCTAAAAGTGGTGAAGTATTGATGCTTGCCTATATAAACAAGGAGGCCTGGGGAAAAACCCTGGCTACCGGCAAGGCTCATTACTGGAGTAGATCACGACAGAAACTGTGGCTTAAGGGTGAATCATCCGGGCATGTGCAAAAAATTCATGAAATCCTGATCGATTGTGATCAGGACACTGTTGTTTTTAAGGTTGAACAGCTAGGTGGTGCCGCTTGTCACAAAGGGTATTGCTCCTGTTTTTTTCGCCGGGTGGTAAACGGTGAAGTTGAAATTATTGGAGAGAGAGTGTTTGATCCAGCAGTGGTTTACGGGAAAAAATAAAACAAATATTCCACACAACTAAATGGAATATGATTTTGGAGAATAATATGAATGAACTTAAACTGGGCCTGCCTAAGGGAAGTCTTGAAAAGGCAACTATTGAACTTTTTGAAAAAGCAGGCTGGTTGATTAAACCGAAAGCAAGAAATTATTTTCCAGAGATCGATGATCCGGAACTGGCCTGCTCAATCTGTCGGCCTCAGGAAATGTCCCGGTATGTGGAATCAGGAATGCTGGATGCCGGAATCACCGGCAAAGATTGGACAATAGAAAATCAATCTGAAGCAATAATTGTCAGTGAACTTGTCTACTCTAAGGTGAGCAGGAAACCTACCCGCTGGGTAATTGCTGTAAAAGGAGATTCTGATATTACCTGCATTGAGGATCTTGAGGGGAAAAAAATATCCACCGAGCTGGTGAATGTGAGTAAACGTTTTTTTGCTGAAAAAAATATCAACGTTGAGATCGAATTTTCGTGGGGAGCGACTGAAGCTAAGGTCGTTTCCGGGCTTGTTGATGCCATTGTAGAGGTTACGGAGACAGAAAGTACAATAAGAGCCCATGGGTTGCGTATTATTTATGAACTGATGGAGTCCAATACACAATTTATTGCCAATAAAGAAGCTTGGAGTGATCCCTGGAAACGTGAAAAAATTGAAAATATTGCTCTTATGCTTCAAGGGTCTTTGAAGGCTGAACGTATTGTTGGGTTAAAGATGAATGTCCCGAAAGACAGGTTAAAAAACGTCATTGATCTACTGCCTAGTTTGAATGCTCCCACAGTGGCGAATCTTTATAATGTCGAATGGTTTTCCGTCGAGACTGTTGTTTCTTCAGATATTGTTCGTGAGCTTATCCCAGCTCTTACTAAAGGTGGGGCAGAAGGGATAATAGAGTATCGCCTCAGTAAAGTTATATGAAGTTTGTCGATATTAATTTTTTACTGAGTGTTCATAAACTGGCTCAGCTTCCGGATCCAACGCTTCCTGAAATTGCTTTTGCCGGCCGGTCTAATGTTGGAAAGTCTTCTCTCATTAATACTCTGGTTGGAAGAAAAGGATTGGTCAAGGTGAGCGGACGGCCCGGAAAAACCCAGGGGCTCAATTTCTTTCAGCTTGGAGATGAAGCATATCTTGTAGATCTTCCTGGGTATGGTTTTGCAAAAGTAGGTCGAGGTATGCAGGATAACTGGCAAAAACTCATTACTGGGTATCTGGAAATGCGGAGTACCTTGTGTTGTGTTGTAGTTATCATGGATATCAGACACGGTGCAAAAAAGCAGGACACACAACTTATATCTTGGTTGAAACAGCACAATATCCAATGCTTACCTGTTTATACCAAGGCGGATAAGTTGTCTGGAAATCAAAGAGACAAAAATGCTGCTGCACTCGATGCAGGACATACTATTGCTAGTGGACAACGTATTGTCTTTTCGGCTAAAAATGGTATGGGAAAAGATGAGCTAGAAACAGCTCTTGCATCTTTTGCTAAAATAGGCTAGCTTCTTCTCCCGTAATACGTATACTTACCTGTGTTTTTATTATTGCTCTTCCGCATAAGAAGGGTAGCTAGTATAACGTTTCATGTAAGGGGATACTTTTATGTCAATTCGTTCTGAATGGCCGTGTTGGGAGATTATGAAGTGTCACGAATCTCAGGAATGCTCAGCAAGAGAAGACAAATCTAAACTTTGCTGGGAGGTTATTGAAGAAGTAGATAAATATTCTTTTAATATCTGCATGGATTGTCTCGTCTATGTGTCGAATCAAAAGAATTCTCAATTTACCAAAGAGGAACTTCTCTTGATCATGGCTCAAAGGGGTGTGAATGTTCTTGACGGGAAGGGATGTTCAATTCACAAAATAAGTTGTAATGCGTAATGAAATTTCCAGATTTGTAAAAGGGGTTACTGATTATTTTGATCAGTAACCCCTTTTTTTGTATATATATATCTAGTATCTGAAAATCACAAATTCTGTGGGAATTTTTTCTATATCAGGTGTCGGTTATCAGTTGCTGATAACTTCTGTTCGCTGAGCGTCATGCTCAAAAGGTACCGAAAAGAATTTTCTCCATTATTCGGATTTTAAAACGGCGAGGAAAGCTTTTTGAGGAATATCAACATTCCCCACTGTTTTCATTCGTTTTTTACCGGCTTTCTGTTTTTCCAGAAGCTTTCGTTTTCGACTTATATCACCACCATAGCACTTAGCTGTTACATCTTTACGCAGAGCGGAAATATTCGTTCGTGCTACGATAGTGCCTCCGATTGCAGCCTGAATAGCAATCTTGAACATTTGTCTCGGGATTTCCTCCTTAAGACGTTCGCATGCGCGTAAACCACGCGCTCTTGCATTATCACGATGGGCAAGTTGGGAGAGGGCATCCACTATTTCACCGTTTACAAGGATGTCGAGTTTTACCAGATCGCTCTTACGGTAGTCATATAATTCGTAATCAAATGAGCCATATCCTTGAGTGATTGATTTTAATTTGTCATAAAAGTCATAAATTACCTCGGCCAGAGGGAGCTCACAGGTGAACTCAATTCTTCCCGGCATGGGGTAGTGATAGTTTGTATTATCACCCCTTCGTTCCATGCAGAGTGTCATCAATGCCCCCATATATTTGTCGGGAATAAGAATGGTCGCTTTGATGTAAGGCTCTTCAACCCTGTCAATTTGCATTGGGTCGGGAAAGTAAGCAGGATTGTCAACTTCAAGCATGGTTGTATCTTTTAAATAAAAGTTATACTTAACAGATGGTACAGTGAGGATAAGTGAAATATCAAACTCACGCTCGAGGCGCTCTTGAATGACTTCAAGGTGAAGGAGTCCTAAAAATCCGCAGCGAAAACCAAAGCCAAGTGCGGCTGATGTATCTTTTTCAAATATGAGTGCAGCATCATTTAGTTGTAGTTTTTCAAGTGCAGTGGTCAATGCTTCATAGTCATCTGTGGAAATGGGATAGATGGAAGAGAAAACGACCTGTTGAACTTCCTTGAAACCTTCCAGGGCTTCAGCACTTGGGTTGTCTGCAAGGGTGATGGTGTCACCAGGTCTTGTGTCGCTCACGGTTTTTACACCAGCAAGTAGATAACCAACCTCTCCAGCACTCAACGTTTTTACAGCTTTTCGTTTGACCCGAAATAACCCGACTTCTTCTACCCGGTATTCTGAGTTGTTAGACATGAATTTAATGGTATTGCCGGCTTTGACTGTCCCATTAATAATTTTAACCGAAATAATGGTTCCACGGAATGGATCATAATTAGCGTCAAATATTAATGCTTGAAGAGGAGCATTTTTATCACCCACAGGAGGTGGAATATATTTAACAATGGCTTCTAATATATTTTCAACGCCAAGGCCTGTTTTTGCAGAACATTGTTGGATGAGTGCTCCGTCAAGACCAAGATCTTCTTCTATCTGCAAAGCTACACCCTCGGGGTCGGCAGATGGTAAATCAATTTTGTTTATGACAGGAATGATTTCCAGATTATTTTCCATGGCAAGATAGAGATTTGCAAGTGTCTGCGCTTCAACGCCTTGTGCTGCATCAACGAGGAGTAAGGCACCTTCACAGGAACTGAGAGCACGTGAAACTTCATAGCTGAAATCAACATGACCCGGAGTGTCAACCAGGTTGAGGATATACTTTTTTCCATCCTTGGACGTATAAGGAAGGCAGATGGTTTGACTTTTGATGGTGATACCACGTTCTCGCTCAATATCCATATTGTCAAGTAACTGATCTTGAAAATCACGATCACTAACTTGTTGGCATAATTGAATCATTCTGTCTGCGAGGGTGGATTTTCCATGGTCGATATGGGCAATGATTGAAAAGTTTCGTATGTTTTGCATGATATTTGATGAATTAAAAAATATTCCAGGAAAAATTAGTGAGATTTAAAAAAATATGACTTCTAGCATAAAAAAAAACTGATTACCACCAAAGCTCAGGTGAAATGTTTTCCATTATGATTCAACCATTGTAAAATGTAATGGAGTCGGTGGGTAGCACCTTTTTAAAAAGAATTCTAACCGTCTTCACTCATATGATACCATAAGTGGAGATCTAAGGCAGAACATTAATATCGTTAAGCGTTTGCCAGTAACGGTTAGTGTGGTTAGGCCATTTTATAACCACCTCTTCAATGCTCGTACCCCTGAAAAGATATTTCTTCAATTTTTGATTTCTTTTTCAAAAAAACACCATTACCTGAAGAAATTTCTCCAATTTTGAAAATTCCCGGCTCTGTTTCGCGAAGCGACTGGCGGAACAAGGTTTCTTGCCCCTTTTTTACAGTAAACAGAAGCTGATAATCCTCCCCGGCACGAAGAATCAGGTCTTCAATTTCCATTTCTAATTGATCCGCTGCAATTTGTAGTTCAGGAAGATAGGGCAGACGTTCTGCGTGGATAAGGGCTAACACTCCTGAGGCCTTACAGATATGAGCCATATCTGTCGCAAGACCATCTGAAATGTCCTGCATTGAGCTTACATGTCCTGACCTCGCAAGCGCAAGGCCAAGGGCTATTTTCGGAACAGGATTCAAGTGGGCCTTAAGCAGTGCATCAAATACAGCCTTATCGGCTGAAACGGGCTGTAAATGGTCGCAACTAAGTAGTGCAAGGCCGGCTCCTGCAGAACCAAGCGGCCCGGAAACCCAGATAGTATCACCGTCTTTTGCCCCAGTTCTATAAATAGCACTGTCCCCCACAGGTTCACCAAGCACAGTTACAGTAATGCCAAGTTCTTTTGATTTTACTGTGTCGCCACCAATGAGCATGCAATCATATTCATTTAGGATTTCAAGCGCCCCATCAAGCCATGCAGCTATCCACTCCCATTCAAGATTTTCGGGTAAGCTGAGGGAGAGCAGAACAAATCTGGGTCTGCCTCCCATGGCAGCAATATCACTTAAGTTTACTGCAATTGATTTACGCCCCAGTAGGTGTGGAGGGTGAAAACTTCGATTAAAATGAATTGAATCAATCAGGCTGTCTGTGGAAATAAGGAAGGAGCCACTGGAGAAAATCTCACAACAGTCATCACCAATGGATGTAATCAAACCATCAGCAGAGCCTTTGCTAGCTTCGCGTATCCGCTCGATAAGCATACGTTCAGACCAGGCAGTCATTATTTCACTCGCTTCAAAAAAGATCCTGCAGCAGGGACCTTTGATTTTTTAGCAGTTGGTGGTTCATCAAGTACAGGTTCAGGTGCAATTGCAGGAGTAAGATTCACAGCTTTTACAAAACGTTCTTCACCACCCATGGTAAAGATTTCCTTTCCGGTCATTTGGGCTGTGCGCAAGGTCCAGGTAATTTCCTGTGGTGGTACGGTGAGAAAAGTTAGTGCAAGATGCCACCATTCATCCTTTCTTGTTGTGTCTCTTGTGATGTCTGTGACCAGTGCATAAACAAGCATCTGTGGTTCTTTGGCAACAATTAAAACAATGTCACCGATATCTGTGCTCTCTTTAAAAGGCACAACCTGTTGTAATTCATCGACGAGTTTTTCCATAAGTTTTTATCCGGTTATGTGCTGACTTTATTGTGTAACAGTTATAATAGACTCAAGAATAATAGAATCTTTAGTAATAACGCTTCGAGAACCAAGCTTTGTATACATAGCAAGGCCGTCAAGTAATGGTAAAATAAGTTGATTCACTATAATATCAGCATCCTTTGCCACTTCAGGCCCCTGAATATTTGCCATGGAAGCAGCCCAGCTTGCCATATCTTTTAAAGCATCGGCTAAAAGTGCAATGTGGACATAGGCGGCTGAATTGTTTTTCTCCTTCAGCCCCTTTTCAAGCTCCTGCATATTCGCACTATTTAAAAGATTTGTGCTAGCGACGCTTTTAAGGGTGATAATTTGTGTAACAAGATCAAAAGAATTTGAAAGTAATAGATACTCATCTACCAAAGTAAATGCCGGTTGCAAGCCACCTTGTGGAGCAATTCCCCAGAAAGTAATAGTATGACTATCAAATTTCTTCCGGCTAAGTGGAATCTCAGCTTCTTCAAGCAATGTGTGGAATATTTTCAGAAAACGCTCTGGGTTCTTCAACTGTATTATTGCAGCAACTTTGGGAAGAGGTACACCGTTAGTTCCCACATCTTTTACAACAACGGCAAACTCTTTATCTATCATGTCGAGTAGCTCTTCCAGACCAACTCCAACACTGTCTCGTAATTCCCTTCGGAGTAAGTCCAGGGAATGTGGTTGTTGCTGAATAATGGTTGCGGAATACAATTCCCAGAGCAGGGAAATATTCAGGGTATTTGTCCAATAATAGAAGAGGGTTTCGGCAGGTACCATTCCAAGGGTTCGATTCAAGGCAGGTTGAACATCAAAGAGACGGGCTACTCGACTGTCCAGAGTGTTTTTTTCAAAAAGGATCTCTGTTTTATCCTTAAACACCTCCTTGTCGTGCCAGGCTCCATAGGCCGCGGCTCCCCAACCTCGCCAATGTTCGAGAAGTCTTAAGAATTCCTTTTTCTCAGCAGCTTGAAGATTTTTGCTAATCATCTTCCCCTGTTCAAATAAAGAGGGTAACGAAAGATAGCTGAACAGTTTTGTGCCCTGAAAGTTTTTTCGCAATCTCTGGAATTCCTTATTTCCGCTTAACGTGTCCTGTTTTGTATCAAAACGGTCTAAAGCTTTTCTTACTAACCGTTCCTCAAGTCCGACGAGAACCAAACCTTTAACAGTGGCAGTTGAAATGGTATTTGATTCATCCAGCTTATACCTTGTGATAATATGAGAACCATACTGAGCGGTTGATTGTTGAATATCCTGACTCAATAGAGGGGCAAGAAATTGTAGTATTTTCACATTATGACGAGGTTTTGCAATGAGCAGCAAACGTTTCCCTAAAGCTTTGGCTGGATTATTTGCAGAAAATGAATTTGCAGGGAAAAGAGCCACTGAAAATTGTTTTCCAAAAAGCTCATTAAATGCAGGATCGTCAAGGATAGCATGTATCTTTTTTTGAAAGTACTCAAGCTCAAGCATGGGCTTTCCCTGATCCCCGAGTTCTGCCGCAATTTGCTTATAATCGAGGTTTTTCAAGGTTTGCCCCAGGCGACTGTCTAAAAACTGTGAATACAGTTCAGTAAATTCGACCTGCTCACCATAAAATAGAACGTCACTTGGGAGAAAATCAGCGGCAAGAACTTCTTTTTCCAGAGTTTCTTTTAAGAAGAAGAACAAGCCCACAGCGCAGAAAAGCACAAATAAAAATAAAAACATTCCATTTTTTTTCATAGTCGCCCTTTGTTTATTATAATCAAGTCATACGAATTCTTTCACAATCAGGGCAAATCCAAGTAGGTCCGTTGGATATCCCCCATAGGTTTTCATTAAAGCATTCTTCACAAATCATAAATCCACAGGGGCAACTCAGGCAATATGGCAACTCCTTTTTGCAACAGTGGCAAACGAATTTTCCAAGTTTTCTTTGCCGATAGGATAATTTCTTTTCAGGTTTCTTCTTTTCATCACTCATTGTTGCAGTACTCCCTGCATCCACTGCTTGTATTCTTTGCCTATTGACGATACCGGTATAGCCAGAATTTCCGGAACATCATAGGAATGATATGTAGATATTTCCTGTTCCAACTGTTCCCATAAAGATTGACTGCTCTTCATTACAATTCGGTATTCTTTTGCCTGTTCAATTTCGCCATCCCACCAGTACAATGAATCTACCGCTGAATCTATCTGAGCGCAGGCAATGAGATGCTTTTCAAGAAGTATTCGTACAAGTTTCAAAGCCTCTTCCTTTTCTTCAAAAGTTGTATAAACAAGTATGATATCAGACATTGCTTTATATTTATTTATTTTATAGGATTAGTGAAATGATTCATTACTTCTGTTCTAGAATAACATATTTTCTAACATATTTTCTAACATATTTTCAGGATTAGTTCAGCAGACATTCTAACTGATTCACAAGATCAGGAACGTATACGAAATAACTTGAACGCGTTTTTTCGTGTACGTTCCTAAAAACTTTACATGCGTAGGAAATCCCCCCATGCTTTTCACCATAGATGTCGGCAATTCACACACAGTTACCGGACTTTTTGATGGAGATAAACTAGTTGGTCGATGGCGACTAAAATCCGACACTGAAAGACTCAATGACGAGCTTGCCATATGGTATCACTCCCTCTTTTCAATGGCACAAATCAATAAGAAGGATATTGATGGTGTTATAATCGCAAGCGTGGTACCAGCACTTGAAGCTGCTTGGATCTCCTGTATTGAAGCCTATTTTTCAAAATATCTTAAAAAAGCTCTTTTAGTAGTTTCAGCACACACTATTAAAAATATTATAACAATAAAAACTGATTATCCTGAAGAGGTCGGCGCAGACAGGCTCGTCAATGCCGTCGCAGCCTGGGAACGATATAAACAAAATCTGCTTATTATTGACTTTGGCACAGCAATTACCTTTGACTGCGTTTCTGCAAAATGTGAATATCTTGGTGGAACAATTCTACCGGGCCTTGCAATTTCACTTGATGCGCTCTCAAAGCGTACAGCAAAACTCCCTCAAATTGACATTTCGACACCCCCGCCACAGGTTATTGGTCGAAATACAGTTGATGCCATGAAGAGTGGAGTGTTAAATGGATATGGATCAATGGTAGATGGACTTACTCAAAAAATACGCGCTGAATTGTGTCCCAACGGCGAACCATTAAAGGTTATTGCAACTGGCGGTATGGCTCATCTAATTGCACCGTTTAGCAAAAATATTGAAGAAGTTGACACGATGCTCACTTTACATGGTCTCCATTTACTTTTTCACAAACTACATCATGAATAGAAACTGCCTCCCAAAATCTTTACAACCCGGCGACTGCATAGGGATCATTGCTCCTGCAGGACAGATGCAGGATATAGCAGCCCTTAAACAAGGTTTGTCCATCCTTAACGATATGGGCTTTCAAACAAAATTCCCGCGGAATCTCTGGCCGGGGACCGGATACCTTGCCGACACCGATACTAACCGTGCTGTTGAATTCCATAAAATGTGGGATGATCCGGAAATACCAGCCCTTCTGGCTCTTCGTGGTGGTTTTGGCTCGTTACGCCTTCTCCCTTTTTTAAATCCGGATGATATAAAAAAAGAACAAAAAATTCTCATTGGTTTTTCAGATATTACTATTCTCCATTGTGCAATACATCAAACAAATAACCTGATTAGCCTTCATGGACCTGTGCTCACCAGCCTTTCCTCGATCAACAATGAAAGCCGGCAACGCTTTTACGCATCCCTTACCGGAAATTGGGATAAACCTATAAAATCTTGGAAAATTGAAGTCTTACGAAATGGCCCTCCTGTTCAGGGGAAACTCATTGGAGGCAATTTGTGCAGTTTGATGAGTATACTGTCAACGCCCATTGATCAGGACTGGAAAGGAAACATTCTTTTTCTGGAAGATGTTGGAGAACCACTTTACAAGCTGGACAGGATGTTTACTCAACTCTGGCACTGTGGAAAATTGAATCAGCCTTCCGGGATTATTTTAGGTGATTTTTCACTAAACCAGAAACAGGATAGTCTGGAGAAAATCCGTTTTCATGAAGAAGTCTGGAGACGGGTTCTTGAGCTTACAAAATCCAGTGGCATGCCAATATGGGGGAATTTCCCAATTGGACATGGAAAAGATAACCTAACTTTACCCCATGGCGCAGATGCATTGATGGACAGCGCAAACGTAACACTTTTGTTTCAGTAGGATCAGGGAACGTCAGACAAATAACTTGATATTGACTTCCTTCCCCCGCCCCTCAAACTGCCTGTATACAGTGTTTGACTGATCCAACATTCGTTTGGAAGCTTTTACGGAATCAGTGTCACCATACTTGTCCGAAAGATAAATAATTTCTTTAATTCCTGATTGAATGATCACTTTTGTACACTCGTTACAGGGAAAAAGCCCCACGTAAATTCTACAATCTTTTAGATTAGGGGCCGTGGAGTTAAGAACAGCATTGAGTTCTGCGTGACAAACATAGGGATATTTTGTGTCAAGATAACTTCCTTCCCTTGCCCAGGGGAGTTCATCGTCAGAACAGCCCCAGGGAAAACCGTTATATCCGACACCCACGATTTTGTGATCACTATTAGCTACACAGGCACCAACCTGGGTGCTGGGGTCTTTGCTTCTTTCAGCGGAAAGAAGTGCAACAGCCATAAAATATTCATCCCAGCTGAGATAGTCTTTTCGTTTTTTGGTATCTGTTGTCATAACATATCCTACATAAAGGGAATCCATGTGCGAATCATATGCTGTAACTGCTGCTTGCTTTTTAGATCAGCAATGAATGCGTTGGCCTGATTCAGTAATTCACTGTCTTGCTTGCGGATTCCCCATGCGATGTATTCTTCTGTGGCGAGTGTGAGGATTGGGGTTAGTTTATTGTTTTCATTGATAGCTGCATAATGACAGATCATGGGGGCGTCGTAAACAAACGCATCGATTTCTTTATTGATGAGAGCGTTTACTGCATCAGTGGATTTGTCGAATGTTTTCACTTTGACATCATTAATGGTCATTGAAATAAACAGATCGCCAGTGGTATCTTTTATGGTACCTATGACGTAATTCGAGTTCATCAAGCTGTATATTCCTGTGGAAAATCGTGCTTTTTCTTCAAGGCGAACAAGAAGGATTTGACCGGAGCGCAGATAGGGATTCGTAAAAGCAATTCGATACTGTCTGGGCTGGGTGATGGACATTCCTGACATGATGATATCGATCGTGTTGTTTTCAAGGGCCTCGATTTGTTTGTCCCATTTTAATTCAACAAATTTGATTTGCTTTCCGGTGAATTCCCCAAGTTTTCTCGCAAAATCAGCTTCGAGTCCGAGTATCTCGCCGTCCTTTGAGTAAACAAGAGGAGGAGCATTGCTTGAGACACCAACGCGGATAAGGTCTGAAGCAGGGGCGATATTTGCGCTCCGGGATTCAGTGTTTGTTGCAACACAAGAGGAGAGCAGCAGGGGCAGTAAACCTGTAATCAGTAGAACCAGGATGGAAAGAGAAGCATTGTTTTTCATTCTGTATTACTCCTCTGAATTAGTCCTTGTTGTTTTTCTATGACGGCGCCAATTTGTTGCCCCTGTAACTTTATCAATGAAGGTTTTAATGGTCTGGAAATAGAGCTTTCCACCTGTCAGGATCATGGTATTGTGAGTGGCACCGGGGATAACGACAAATTCTTTAGTTCTTGCGCCACTGTATGATTGAAGTTTCTCAGCTTCATGGGCTGGAATTATCTCATCTTTTGCGCCATGCAATATAAAAGTCGGAATAGTTACTTTTCCTATTTTTTCAATATTTTGAAAACCATCTTCTTCTGTAAAATCAATTCCGCCGATATCAAGCCCAAGGGATTTGGCAAGAGGGACGGTATCAGCAATTCCACTTTCAATAAGCAAACCTTTGACGTCATCACCGTGTTTGGTGGCAAGGTCAATGGCAGATATGGAGCCAAGTGAACGGCCCATAATGAAGAGAGCACCTGTATATGCATGATGGCTTAACCATTTTTGGACTTCACCAAAAAGGACTTCGGCATCGGAGAGCATTGAAGCAACACCGGGACTGCCAGTGCTCCATCCATATCCCCGATAATCCATGACAAGCAGATTGATACCGACATGATTGTATAACGGTCCGATGTCGTCATAGTCTGCAACAATCTCACCATTGCCATGAAAAAAGATAATGTTGGGGCTGCTGATATCATGGATATAGAGTCTACAGCCAATGGACACACCAGGCTCAGTTTCAATTTCCAGATCAATTGCTCCTTCTGGAAGTGGCGTTACTTCGCTGCGGCGTGGATAAAAGAGTGAAGAAATACGGTTTGGGGTATCGAGTTTTGGGAAAGTTTGCATAAAAATCCTATGAAATAATGAGTTCTGATTACGTTTACTTGTTTTTTGTGAGTAGTGAAATATCAGATTATACACTTTTTTCGTTGCAACTATAAGAAAGTTTAATGAAATAATCCAGTGAAGAGCTTTAAAATTATCTTTTCATGATGAATAACAGTGAAGAAATTGAGACAAATATATTCTCAATAATTCATAATCCTTGCTATCCGGCCGTCAGATATTTATTATAAAGATAATTTGTTAGGATGGTTACGCGTGGATAGTATTAATCGATCTATAAACTTTCCGGAGATTAACTTATGCAGGTACTTCTCAAAAAAACATTCTGTCTTGCCGCCCTGGTGTCTTTTTTCTGTGTGATCTTTACGGATCCTCTTTATGCCGGATCTGAAAAAGAACAGCAAGGTTGGGGGGATAATGATGAATATAATCAATTGTATAGTTCAAGGGAGCTGGATAAACTCAAAGGGCGGGTTGAAAAATTTAAAAAGCTTAAACCTCTGCCGGGAATGTCCAAGGCTACAGCGCTTATTCTAGATGAAGGCGGGGATAAAATCGTTGTTCATATTTGTCCCGTCTGGTTTGCAACGGCCAAGGATACGGGAATTAAACGTGGAGATATGGTCAAAATAAAGGGAAGCTGGGCAGAAATAAATGGCGAGGATGTTTTTATGGCATCTAAGATAAAAAAGGGTGAGCATTATGAGTTTAAAGTTCGACTTACCAGTGATGGAACGCCATTTTGGAATATGACTCCTGAAGAGTTGGCTCATGAAAGAGGGCAGTGATAATTGTCGATTTCAAGACAAAGAGGGGAAAGTGGAATGAAGGAAGAGAGTTTTCGACTGCAAACCAATGAGCTTGATAAACTGGCACAGCAGTTATTGCATCTGGAAAATGAGCTTAACTCCAATATACCTGTCACTCTTTGGATCAGTGATCTGCACGGGGAGGGGGATAGGTTTAAGGCCATCCTCCGTGGTCGTTTCGGGATGCTCTATCAGACTTGCCGTGAAGCACTGCCCAAGACTTTTAGTGTTGTTAAAATTCAATATCTAACCAAAATTATACGAAAAAAAGAATATTTTGCTGAAAAAAATATTCTAATGGATACTCAGGATGTTATTTTTTGTCTTGTGCAGATCCTGAAATATAGATTATCCAACCTCAGGCACAGAAAAGGCGATATATTTCCTCCTGAGTTTCGGAATACCATCAAACGTCTAATTTCAGGACTTCCTGTCCCTGACCAGGTTTTTGAAGAACCGATTCTTTCTCAACGATTGATCAGCCATCTGGCACATTCTATTCGTCAAATCTTGCTGGATCGTATTCTCGTATTGGGCGATATTTTTGATCGCGGCCCACAACCGGATAAAATTATACGTATTCTTTCCTCAGCTGCCTATAAAGATATGGTTGATTATGTCTTGGGCAATCATGATATCTTATGGATGGGAGCTGTTTCGGGCAACAAGTCACTGGTTGCGGAGGCTATGCGTATAACCAGCCGCTACGATCATTTTGAATTGATGGCCCGCCTCCATTTTGATAGTTCAAAGCTAACTGCTTTTGCCGAGAAAACATATCCTGTTGAGAAGATCACCGGGAAATTCAAGGCAAAAACCGGAAAGGGCAGAAGCATGGAAAAAGCCCTTACGATTATACAGTTTAAGCTCGAAGAACAAACCATTCGTAAATTCCCGGAATATGAGATGGAATCCAGGCTCTGGCTTGACCGACTGGCTGTAATGGTAAGAGATGGTGATATTTCTGAACTGAATGATGCCCATTTCCCAACAATTGACTTTGCTGATCCTTCCAGGCTGACAGCAGAAGAGCAGGACGTTATAGATGATCTTACCCGTCAATTTACCACCAATACAAAAATTAAACGTTTACTTGGTTATTTTTTTAAAAAGGGAAAAACATATCATATACATAATAATAGCCTGAATATTCATGCTCTCGTTCCCTCAACAGTGGACGGAGAATTTGAAGAATTTTTAGGGAAAAGTGGAAGGGAATTACTTGATTTTATACAGGAGACCATTGAACGGGTAGGAAAACGATATGTAGCTGACGAGCCACAGGATGAGAAAGATCAGGCTCTGTTTTTCTATCTCTGGTGTGGGCCTAAATCACCCTTTTTCGGCAAACATGCAATGAAAACATTTGAGCGATATTTTCTACTTGATGAGGAAAGGCATACAGAAAGGTCACTCTATTGGAAGAAAAACATGCAGAGTGATGCTTTCAAACAGAAATTAAAAGACGAGTTTGGCATTCAACGGGTAGTCTATGGCCATACTCCCGTGGATTATTCGAAAGGAAAGCAGATGGCATCTGCTGATGGTGTTGCAATAAATGTCGATGGTGGCTTTGCTGCAGCTTACTATAACAGGGGCCATGCTCTGGTTCACACGCCTTATCAGCTTTTCGGGATAATCCTTCCCACCCCTAAAGAAATGCAGGAAGCTGCCGAGAATCTTGTCGCTGCACCTCTGGATATTGAGCTTATTGATGAATTTAGACAGCCAATGAAAATAAAAGATACGGCAAAAGGTGTTTTGTTAAAACGCCAGAGTGCTGCGCTGTTAAGTAGAATTCGAGAGTTAACACAGGAAACCGATTAAATCATGAATATTAACTATGGAATGGAAATTGTCAGAGCCACTGAGATTGCGGCGCTCACCGCTGCTCGAATTCAGGGGCTTGGGAATCGTGATGATATTCTTAATGAAACAAGAAGGGCAATTAACAAGACTCTGAATAGATTGATGATCAATGCAAGGGTTGTCAATGACAGGTTTAGTAATCGTGACGAAATATTCAAACTGCCCGAAATGTTAGGGGAGGGTGGGCCGGATATGGATCTTATGATTGTGGCGCTTGAGGCTCATCGTGCTGCCGCAGATGGTAAGAATAATGCCACCTCATATACAATTATTGCTGAAGAAGGAACTATACGACCTGTTCCTAACCTTCGTATGTCAAAAATTGTTGTGGGGCCGTCAGTTGGTGAAGTGATTGATATTAACCAGTCACCTGCAACTAATGTAAAGCGCGTGGCAAGAGTTCTCCGGAAGTATACGGAGAACGTCACCGTTTGTATCCTGAACCGCAAAAGGCATCAAGGGATGATACATGAGGTAAGAAGCTGTGGCGCACGCATAAAACTTATTGAAGAAGGCGAAATTTCCGGGTGCCTTGCTGCAATTAATGGGGAGAAGGCTGATATTTATATGGGCTATGGTTTTGCACCTGAAGGAACTGTAGCAGCAGCTGCTATTCGTTGTCTTGGCGGCTACCTGGAAGGAAAAATAGCCTATGAAAACGACTCTGATCGTAGTGAAGCCAATAAACATGGAATATATGACCTGGAAAAGGTGTTTCGGGTGGAAGATTTAATCGACTCTCGTAACATCTCTTTTGCCGCAACGGGTGTTACTGATGGTGAATTTCTGGAAGGGGTGAGGTTTACCGCAACCGGAGCCGTTACTAACTCCTTTGTCGCAAGAAGTAAAACGCGTACTTATCGAAATATAACGACAAATCACTTCTTCGATTATAATCCCGTCTTTTAACCTCAAGGTTTCAATTTATTTTTAAATTTTTCATTGACCTGATAGACAAATGCCAGGACTTCAGCAACGGTCTGATACAATTCAGCAGGTATCTCTTTGCCCAGGTCAATTTTTGAAAGTAATTCAACAAGATTAGCGTCTTCCTGGATATGAACTCCAGCTTCTCTGGCAGTCTCGATTATTTTCCTGGCAACTTCTCCCTTACCGGATGCTATGACCTTGGGAGACGATGATTTTTGCGAATCATAGAGAATGGCAACTGCTTTTTCCAGTTCTTTCTTTTTCATTGCTCACATCATATCTTGGTATCAAGTATGGTTTTACCATTCGGCACAAGTTGCTGAATGAGATCTCCTGCGGCGTCTCCAGCGGTATCGGTGAAGCTCAGGCCAAGGACTTCTGTGGAGCTGATCATCTCTTTCAGGTCATTTTGAAAGTCGCTGGTAAATTCCTTTTTATCAGTGGATTCACAGGAAAAACGTATATACAAACCATCTTTGGTTTGAAGAAAAGTAATTTCTATATTTCCCAATGGTTCGAGCGTGAGGTGCAGTGAGAATCGTAGTGTATCTGATTCGCTCAGCCCTTTGTCTGACTCAGTATCTTGTTCCACAAGAAGATATCCGTTAGCTAAAAATGGTAGAGGGAGTGGGAATAAAAATATATTTTCCGTTGCCAGGCGAAGCTGTGCCAATTGATATACGTCCAGGGTACCAAGTAATCTGTTGGCTCCATCCGCTATGGCACCACCTTCTCGCACAATCGAGGTTATTTCCAGCAATGCCGCTTTGAGTGTTTGGCCCACAGCATTTCCTTTGTCCTTGGCTGGTACTGTTTCGGGAGCTAGTCCAAGTCTGTCAATCAGTTGTTTTAATAGCGCACCACCATCTTTGTTTCCAATGTGTGTTTGTTGAAGATTGTAAAAAGAGTGTATTCCGGCTTGTGAAGCTTGGCTGAGCTTGCCAGGAAGTGGAGAGGCAAGTGAATTCAACGATTGAAAGAGAGCACTGATATCAAGGTTTTTCCCGAGGAGTGTTAAGGTTTTCCCAAAAAACAATTCAGGGGTTCTGGAAATAATCTTGAGTTCGAGCAGGGGCTTAGTGGAAAGAATTTCCAGATTAAGTCTGGTACCGGGACTCAAGGTGACTTTGTCACTGCTGGCAAGTATTTTGTCGCCAAAAATATCGAGATAAACCTTGTTGTTTCCTGCAGATTCAAGAACAGTTGCCGAAAAGGTCTGACCGGGTTTTGCCTGCTGTTGTGATTGTTGTCTGCTGCTGCTGGAATCCGATGTGGCGGTGCCGACGGGGTTGATAGCGGTAAGTGCATTAATTGTACTCATGCTACTCTTTCGGTAGAGGGGAGAGGACCTTCAGTCTATAAGGTGTTAATCAATTGTTTGTATCTTGTAACGCAGTCGATTTCTCTGTTCTTTAAGGCAAAAAGAGATAATTGAGTCTTTATCTTTCGTTGATATGGAGTCAAAATGAAAGGATACCTGATACTTTGCTCTACGCAATCGTTTTACTCTCACAACGTGTCCAAGGCATTCAATACAATTCTGATTCTCATGGATATCAATGGACAGATTGATCCGGTGTTTAGTTGGGGGTTCATCCGGAAAAATGGCCAGCACGCCACTGCCGGAAATGTCAAGTGTTTGGCCATCAAGAGACCATGGACGATTTTGAGTGTCCATGGATTGAGGATTGAAACTGGCGTTAATGAGGACCTTGGTGTCAATGCGGAAATACTCACGTAAGCTTTCTGGATTAACGCTTTTCTTTGCAATTAACTCAAGCGTTCGATCCCCCTTGATAGCAACGATTTTTGCGCTGAGAGTAAGAGTAGTTTCGTCGATGGTAATGGAGACAGGACAAGTCTCTTCTGTGTCAATATCTTCTGGAAGTGCCTTCGGTGGAAACATCAGAAAGAAGTAAGGTGAATCAGATTCTTTGTAGATACAATTCAACCGTATTCTGTGACCAGTGATGGTTGGAATATCTATCTTTGCATATTCACTGTCGGGTAAACTTTTAATTGTTTCTGATATTGAAGCAGCCAATGCACGATCCTTTCAATTTTTTGTTACTTTAACCTTCAAACGGAGCAGGCGTCTTTGTTCACCAAGGCAACAGCCAATAATGGCGTCCTGATCTTCATCTTCAATTTGGTCAAATTGGTATGCTGCATCCCATAGCTTGTCGGTGAGTTGTGAAATCCGAACAGGGGATGCAAGGGTTTTTATAATCGTAGTCTCAGTGGTTGGTAAGGCCAACTCTAAACGAACCTGGGTATTTTTAGGCGGTTCTGTGGCAAAACTTGCTCTAAGTCCAGCTCCACTGAGATCAACAGTTGTTCCGGGTATTTTCCAATTATCGTGAGAGCTGTTAAATTCTTCAGGTATCATCGATGAAAGAATTATAGGTATAGTACAATCAACCCTGAAATATTCACGCATTTGCTCATGAGTGATGGTTTTTTGAAGAACCATTTCTAAGGTCTGATTGTTGATAATTTCTAAAATCTTACTTTCTATGGAGACACTCTTGCCGCCAAGGTCTATATTAATGAGGCAGGAAGTGCCTTTGTCAATTTTGTTTACTGGCAGGGAGCCGTGCTTGAATAACAACTGGAAGTGGGTCGTTTGTGTTTTTTTTAAAACACACTGAATCACTAATCTATCATCAGCATCAATGATAGGCAGAAAAAGGCGAACAGGTTTTTCATCGGAAATTTTGGTTAAAAAAAGATTGGTATTAGTCACGGGAAATCCTTGTGTAAAAAAAATTATAAAAGATTATTCTAATACAAAGAGTGTATCATTTCTATACGTTTGTATCAAGAAAGTACTGAAAAGTTGGGGGAAAGAAAAACAATATACAATATCACAGGTGAGTAATGGTTTTTCTTATTGCTTTAGCTTGCACAGCAACCGCATCGAATGCTGTCATGGCTTCATTCAGTATTCGCTGGTATTCTCCGATATACGGTGTTTCTAATATTTGCGGGCCTGAAGTAACCATTATTTCAACGATAAAATTATCTATTAGCAGTTGTTCATGTTGTTGTTTTTTGAGGTCTTTGCAACGATGAAGAATTTCGTCCGGTGAAAGATTTGGTATGATCTCACTGAGAGCAGAAGCGTCTGTTATCAATGTTTTGTATTGATTGATACTGTCACGGAACAAGTCTTCAGTGGTTTTCATAGACTGTTGTTAAGATTGCTACCATGTTGAATTTCTGTTTGCTGATATCCTTTCATCGCAAAACGGCCTTTTTTAATCTGTTGTAATTCGTTCTCCATTAGAGCCTTAATAGTGGTAATTTTAGGAGTGATCAGTGTATTCTGCTTTAGAACCTGTTGTACCAAGTCTGTCCGTTTCTTTATTTTCTTGTTATCCATCATCTTTACAGGTGTGTTCGCAAGAAGATCTAATAGTTTTTTATCTGTTTCAGTTGCTGCTTTTTGTTTTTCCAGTATTTGTTCACTTGTTAGTGTAATCTTTTCCATACAAGGACACGTAGTGGTTTGAGTGATTGATTCCATCAACACTAAAATTTCTGTGTATTGATCAATGGATGTTTCAAGGAAAGAATCTAATTGATTAGTATTATGTTCCATGTTTTCATTACCCTGCGACAGCTACAGTTTTATTTGAGCCAAGCTGGCTGCTTTCTTCCTGCTGTTTTATTTCCGCTTTGTTTTTAAGAATTGCTTCTCCCCAGGTTGTGCGAAGATCAACGAGTAGACCTTCAACAACATGGAGGCTTTTTTCGTCTGTTTCAGTTCTTGCTTTGCTCAGTTCTCGCAACATAAATTGGTACAATCCGTCAAGATCAGCCGCAATTTCACCACCAATATCATGGTTGAGAGTATTGGAAAACTCAACAATAATGGCAAAAACCTTACTGATTCTTCCAAGTTTAGCTATCTGGTCTTTTTGTTCACTGGCTGCAATGGCCTGACGAGTAAAGCGAATGGCACCATCGTAGAGCAGGATTAAAATCTGTTCAGGCGAAGCAGTCTCTATTGAATTCTGCTTATATTGTTGCATGTAGGCATTCATTATTATTTCCTTGTCATCATATTGGAGAGCATATCCATTTGTTGCGTGAGGAAATCACCCTGAGCATTTAAACCGCTTACCAGTTGTTCCATAGCCGTGAACTTTGCTCGTAACATGGATTCTTTTTTTTCCATTCGTGGTTCCATACGGCTTATATTGTCATCCAGGCGCCTGATTAAGCGGTCGTAGTTGGTCTTTTTATTGGCGTAAAAACCGTCGGTTCCACTGGTGATATCAAGAAGATAGTAGTTGAAATTTTTCATGACACCGTCAACATCACCTTCACCAGAGAGAAGACTCACAGTGGCTTCGTAATTATCTGCCAAGGCCTCATCCAGGTCGGTGTTGTTCTGGCGTAAGGTTCCGTTCGTTTGAGTTGTAATGCCCAGTTGAGATAAAACACTTAGAGAGCCACTGGTATTAACAGTAGTAGTGAGTATAGATTGTAATCCTCTTTTAATACTGTTTATGGAAGCATCTCCGCGAAGCACTGAACCTAAAAGCTCTTCTTCTGTACCATCTTCATTGGTGCTTGTAGCAGAACCACCAAATCTGGCATATCCGGAAAGAATAAACTCCATGGCTTTGTTGTAGCTGGAGACAAATGTCGTCAATTTTTCCTTAAGACTATCAGTGTCCGGCGTGACAGTCATCTGATTCGTCACATAAACAGGAGGGTCGGCCCAGTCCCACGGGTCTACACCCGTTTCAGGAGTCCCTGCATATGATGTTTCGCTCAGTTCGTTCAAATTTAAGGTGATACCGTTGATGGCACTACTTATTGTGTTGGTATCACTGACAACTTGTATACCATCAATAAAAACAACAGCCTGTTGTGCTGTCTGTGCCTGGGTGGTGGCAAAGGCGATGGGGTTGGTATCGCCATCTTCCAGGTCGCTGCTGATAGTAAAAGAAGAGGAAGAATCCACGCCAGTGAAAACAAGATGATAGGGATCAGTATCACTGCCATTATTAATGATCGTAGCACTTACACCAGTGGTGTCGGAAATTGCATTAATTGCTTCGGCAAGTCCTGAAAGAGAGTTGTTTGACTCGTTAATAACGATATCTGTATCGTTTATAGTGAACGTGCCAGTGCCCAAAAGAGGTTCTGTGTTTGACGACCAGCCTTCACTGATGTTTTTCTGTACCTGGGAAAGCTGAGCAACTGAGATATCGTAACTGCCGCTCATTGCACTGCTGGCTGTGGCAGAATAAGCAGCTTCAGGGCTAAGATTGATTTTACTGGTTCTCACCTGACTGGTGAGAGTCATGGCGCCGGCAGCACTCTTTAAGTCATCCATGATGGCTTTAAATTGTTCATAAGCCGCAAGCTTTTCCGTTTCAGATTCTTTTTTTGCTTCAAGTCGATCAATGGGGAATCGTTCGATTTCCATTAACTGAGTGACGATGGAATCCGTGTCCATGCCTGTGGCTAAACCACTGAATGTTATATTAGCCATAATGTACCTCTGCTATTTCAGGACATACCCATATTGTCGGATTGGCAAAATAGGTTATGTTTTATGATACCAGCGAGTTGCGTGTTGTTGTGAGGTGCTTTTACCCAACGGTATCAACTATATTCCCACGTAAATCTTCAAGTGTCTGTCGAAGTTGTAATAGCTCCTCAGCAGGTATCTGGCGGATAATTTCTTCAGTCTCATTGTCAAATATTTTGACGATAAGTTCTGCGTTGTCATCTCTTTCAAAGCGCACACTGTAGAGCCCATCCTCTGTAACTGACTTAATCTGGCTCAACAATTCTTCCGGTTGAACCATCTTCTCAGAAGATGAAGCCTGAGGGGTGTCAGCAATTTTTTCTTTATTCTTACGCTGCATATCAACCTGATCTGCAACCGGTGATCGCGCCTGAGCGTTGTTTCCAGTATTGGCTAGCGCATCAATATTCATTTTTATCCTCTTCCATGGAAGGTGTTGTTAGCTTTCCTTACTATGTTTAAAAATATATTGGCCTCACAGGGATGACGAACCACCCCTGTGAGGGAAAAAGGGTAAAGCTAAATTAGCCAAGCAGTGATAATGCCAACTGCGGAGCCTGGTTTGCCTGGGCAAGGATGGATACACCAGCTTGTTGCAGGATGTTGTTTTTGGTCATTGCAGAAGTCTCTTGAGCTATATCCGCATCGAGGATTCGACTACGGGCCGCGGAGAGGTTCTCTGAAACATTTGACAGGTTCGCGATGGTTGATTCAAAGCGGTTTTGGATTGCACCAAGCTCACCACGCATGTTGTCGATCTGCATTATGGCGCCGTCAATTGATTTGATAGCATTTGCTGAACCTTCAACCGTGGTGATATCCACATTGTCAATGGAGCTCAGTGTGCTGACGTTAGCATCATCAGCTGCGGCATTATTGAATAATGATCCAGCGGTTGTGGCGACATTACTGCTGACATTAAAGCTTCCTGAGCTAGAAAAACTTACTTCACCGCCGACTGTAGCCTCAGCGTTGCCACCACTTGACATTGATATTGCAGCAGATGTATCAGTATCTAAATGGGCATCTTCATTACCTGTTATCTCTAGTGAAGCAGTAGCACCCACAGAGTGTGTAAAAGAGGCAAGCTTAATATCGTGGCCTGCGGCCTGGGTTAAGGTTATACTTTTATTGTCACCTGCTAAAGATGCACTAATACCTGTAACTCCTGCTTGGTCATTAATCGCTTGGGCTAAAGACGACAGATTAGTCGTAGTGACCGTAGCACTGATTGAAATAGCAGTATCATTTGTTCCCTGTAGAGTGAACCCAACAGTACCATCAGCACTGAGGGTGTCTAATGTGGCAGTAGTTAGCGCTTCAGCGGTTACTCCAGTGTCTGCTGACAAATCATTTACCAGTCCTGCGATTGCATTTGCACTGGTACCGTCTGTTAGCTTGGTGTCGGAAATAGTACCAGAACCTTCGGGACCTACTATGGTAAGGGTCTGAGCTAAGACGGCATTAGAAGTAGCGGCAACTGCCGCTTCAATACTAGTAGTACCTTCATTGTTGGAGGTAAGAGATTCGTTACCAAGCTTCGTCGATGCGGCTGAGTTAATGCCAAAAGAAATTGTTTGATTAGCATTAGCACCTACCTGGAACTGAGCCGATGTCATACTTCCATCAAGTAGATTTTTGCCGTTGAAAGATGTGGTGTCAGCGATTCTGGTTATTTCTTGTTTCAGCTGATTAACCTCAGACTGAAGGGAAGATCGATCAGAAGCACTGTTGGTGTCGTTTGCAGACTGGACAGCCAGCTCACGCATACGTTGAAGGATGTTGGTAGTTTCCTGCAATGCACCTTCAGCGGTTTGTGCAAGAGAAATACCATCGTTAGAGTTTCTTACTGCTTGATTCAGACCGCGGATCTGCGAGGTCATACGATCTGAAATAGCCAGTCCAGCAGCATCATCTTTTGCTGAGTTGATGCGAAGACCAGATGAAAGACGCTGCATTGATTTTGCAAGGTCGTTTTGAGAGTTGCCCAAGTTACGTTGAGCGTTGAGAGACATTACGTTTGTATTAATAGATAAACCCATGATATTCCTCCGTGAATATTCGTTTTGGGGTGTGTTCGGGCATCCTTGCCCTGCAAGTACTCTTTACTGCTTGTTTGTTGCAAAGTGTGTGTTGTGGTACCTCCTTTTTGTCTGAATTTTAATGTTACATTTTGAGTATCGGTTGTTTGAAAAAAAATATTAAGGAAAAAATAATATTTCTCTTTTTTTTTCCTTAATAATCATATCGTCGAAGTAGATGAGAAAGTTTAGAAGAAAATCGAAATTAATTTTAATTTTGATTTTAATTTCAAAGCATCTCTGTGGAATGTGTTGAAATTATAAATAAACATTTTTTGTTTTTTGTTTTTGTTGAAGAAAAAAATCCCGTTCCTCAATTCAATTGAAGAACGGGAATCTTAAATTGAATGCCACATCCCCGGTACCAATATTTTTTTTTACCCCTGTAACAACTGTAGGGCAAGCTGAGGTGTTTGGTTGGCCTGGGTCAGGATGGAAACGCCAGCCTGTTGCAGGATATTGTTTTTGGTCATGGCAGAAGTCTCCTGGGCGATATCTGCATCGAGAATCCGGCTGCGGGCAGCAGAAAGATTTTCGGAGACATTTTGCAGGTTGGAGATGGTTGACTCAAAACGGTTCTGAATAGCACCGAGATCCCCGCGGATGGTGTCGATTTGGCTGATTGCTCCATCAATGGTTTTTATGGCCTCGGCAGACCCTTCCACGGTGCTGATATCGATATCGTCAACGGAGTTAAGGGTACTTGCATTGGCTACGCTTGCGACAGTGGGCAAAAGAGAACCTAAGCCGCCATCCACGTCGCTGTTGATATTAAAGATTCCCGTGCTGTAAAATGAGATTTCACCGCCAATAACGGTGGAGTCAGTTGTGCTTCCTGTATTACCTACCAAGGCTACACCGTCCCCTTCGTTTCCTTTTATGGTAATGGTGGACGCTGCGTTATCATCACTGTGCGTATAATCTGCAATCTTGATATCCTCGCCTTCGGGATGGGTTAGCTCGATACTCTTTTTATCACCACTCAAGGTAGCCAGAATTCCAGTCTTGCCTGCCTGCTCATTGATGGCTCGAGCAAGAAAGGAAAGGTCGTCCGTTTCAACGGTTGCACTGATGGAAATGGGATCGGCGTTGCTGCCTTGGAGATCAAAACCAATGGTGCCGTCACTTATCAGGTCTGAAATGGTAGCCGTGGTGCGGGCTTCGGCTGTAACTCCGGTGATGGCAGATTCCAGATTGACAGTATTGGCGATGGTCATGGCATTGTCCTGGGCTGCAATGTTGACCTTTTCGGTACCATCAGGACCAACGATTTCCAGTTCCTGTAATGCTACGTTGTTGCCGGCACTGGTGTCGGCAACAGGGCCAGTCGCAGTTTCGATACCGAGAAGAGGGGGCCCTCCTGCTGCTTCTGACTTCAGGTTGTTTATCCCCAAGTCCGGCGCCTTTGCAGAAGGAATGGAAAAGGAGATGGTCTCATTGGCATTAGCTCCCACCTGAAACTGGGCATTGTTCAGGTTGCCATCAAGGACATTTCTGTTGTTAAAGGAAGTGCTGCTGGCGATGCGAGTGACTTCCTGCTGAAGCTGGTTGATTTCGGCCTGGAGGGATGCCCGGTCCGATGAGCTGTTGGTGTCGTTGGCAGACTGGATAGCCAGCTCGCGCATACGTTGCAGGATATTAGTTGTCTCCTGCAGTGCTCCCTCCGCAGTCTGAGCCATGGATATACCATCGTTCGAGTTACGTGCAGCCTGATTCAGTCCTCTGATCTGGGAAGTCATTCTATCAGAAATGGCAAGCCCTGCAGCATCGTCTTTGGCCGAGTTGATTCTCAGGCCGGATGAGAGGCGTTGCATGGATCGGGAAAGATCGTTTTGTGATTTACTTAAATTACGTTGTGCATTTAAAGATGGAACGTTTGTGTTGATTGTAAGTGCCATTTGAAAATCCTCCTTGATGGGGTGCTTTGGCGTCAATGTCAATCATGTCACAAACGTAATGTTGTTCTCTCGGGTGTTCCTCGCAGTTATTATACATTTCGTCAGTGGGGGAACATTTCTTTAGGGAAAAGTTACGAATAAGCAGGATGTATTCATTTGTCTTGAACCTGCCATTCAACACCTGAAGAAACAACAGGCTCAGAGCAGGCAGGGTTGCGTTGCGCCACGGTACAATGTAGCGAAAGTTGCGGGTGTGTAAGGAAAATAGGAATGTCGGGGAGACTGATGGATAAAAATAAAAAAAGCCAAATGCGTTACCATTTGGCTTTCAATCAAGGGGAGAAAACTTCCAATTAAGATGGTAGGGGAGTTTTAGACTTGTAATCACCATGTTCCAGAATCGTCTGAATGGCTCTATTTGTTTTGGGAGAGAAAAGGATGGGAGCTGCAAGGTTCAAAGTTATTTTTTGATCTGGTGGTACTGTCACAACAGAAAGAATATAACAGTCATCATCGGCAGTGATGTTTAATGAATTTTTTTCAGATTCATCAGGTGCCACGTGATATTTTGGAAAAAAATTACTGGGATCAGTAAGAACAAAAGCAATCTCAGGTTCGTCTACGCTCTGTATCCAAAAGAGAGGACCCTCTTTTTTGTTTGGCATGACGATGAACTCATGCAGGGTAGGGAAACCGATCATTCCTGCTGGAAAGTAAAGCAGATTTTCAGGATCATATTCAACTTCGCCGAATCGCGTTTGTATGGTTTTCATTTATCTTTCTTCTTAGTTGAAAGGTTTGTGCTAAGAGAATTGAGGGCATCCATATCCCATTGTGTTGCTATTTTGTTCTCTTCAGTTATGCGGTCATAGATTTCCTGACGGTAAATTTTTTTACTTTTTGGAGCGTCAATTCCAATACGGACGCCGCCCCCTTTCATTTCAATAACTTTAATTGTGACATCATCGCCAATGACAATTCCTTCACCGGCTTTTCTGGTAAGAACGAGCATATTGCGCTCCAGGAAAAATAGTGCATAACAGTTGAAAATATAAAATGACCTAACTAACGTTATGCTTAATGATAGTGAAAGTCAAATGGTGAAATAAGATAGCGCTGTAAAAAAATTCGTTACCTTCTTTGTTGCTACATTTTTTGTTTAGTTACGATGCGCCTTAGTTATCAAGATTTCATCTTTTTATGAACTTGTCAAATAAATATTTCTAGAAGTAATCAAGAATTGAGATTTGTGATACTTTGGACGTAATGCTGAGGGCAGCTTGAAGGGCTGTTTCCTGTTGCATGATTGCATTGAATGTTTCTATGGCATCCGCATCCTGATATCTTGACAATACCTGTTGAAGATCAATCTTTACATCCATCTGATGAAACATGGCCACATCAACTCTGGACGCACGATTGCCAAGTTGACTGCGTAATCGTCTACCCTGATTTGCAGCAAGCTCAAGGGTGTCAACTTTCCCTTCCAGTTTGTTTCTGAGTGCATCTGCCGCGGCTGTATTTCCAACCGCATCAAATGCATTTGCGTCCTCCAAGTCAACCATTCTAGTGCGCAAGGCTTCTTCTGTTCTTTCGAGTAAACTGAAGATATCTACTCTGTGTTGCTCGGGGGGCAGATTTGAAGGAGGCGGACCAGTAGCAGGTGTAGTTGAGTCAGTCCAATAGGTGTTTGAGACACCAAGAAACAAATCGTTTCCGGTAATATTTGATTCAAGTTTCTCACCAGGAGTGATTTCAAGTTCAGTTGGGTTGGGGGTACCCATGTATAGGTATGCCCAGGTTGTGGAATCTGTCTCATCATAGAGGGCAGGATCGTAAGCACTGTTTCTTTCAAATGGTTTTGTGTTTTCCGCGTATCCGGAAAAAATATACTTACCGTCAACCTTTGCGTTTGCTGAGTCAAGTAATTCTTGTTTCATTTGATTAACTTCGTCGGCAAAAGTAACCATGTCTTCTTCGGACATGGCACCATTGATGGAGTTAACGGTGATTTCCTTAACACGCTGTAAGATATTTTCTATATGTCCCATATGGCCATCTGTGGCCTGCATTTTATCAAGTGTGACACCCATGGTTTCCAGGTATCTGTCGGTATGCATTAACTGGGTGCGAGTTGTGAGTACGGGACGTATAGAAGACGGATCATCGGAGGCTTTATTGAGTTTGATCCCTGTTGCACCTTGAACCCGAAGCTCTTCCAGTTGGCTGTTAATACGAGTCAGGTTCGTCTGGAGCATGCGATACGTTGTCCCTTCAGTGGTTTTCATGATATATCTCCCAGGAAATCGATTATCGTCTCAAATTTATCAGAGATCCCATCATTTCATCAATGGTGGAGAGAAATTTGGCAGATGATTCAAATCCACGTTGAAATTGGATCAGGTTAATCATTTCTTCATCGAGTGATACACCGGAAAGTCCGTCACGAAGATTTTGCAATTGAATCATTGCATCTTCAGCGCCACCAAGGGCAAGTTGATTTTGATTGGATTCGATACCTATCCTTGCGGTTAACTTTCCGTAATAGGAACCAAAGTTATCATTTCCGTCAATGAGGAAGTCTTCGCCTATATTTGAGATAAGAAGTGCATTCCGGTTATCACCTGGAGCTACATTTGCTGACACTTCAGCTGCTGCGACATGGTTTGAATCGGTGATGAGGACCGACATATTACGGGCTGCATCTACCCAGGGGTCAGGTGGTGCCGGTGGCGGAGGGCCAGGAGCTGGATGAACCGAGAAGAAATTTTGATTCGTTGTTCCATCGAGTCCTGCACCTGTGTAATGAACATCATTTACAGCACCACTGATTTCGTATGCCAGTTTATCCAGATCATCTTTTATTGAAGGGATAAACTGGTCACGAATATGAACAAGTCCTGCAAATTCCCCGCCAAGGTTATTAAGTTCTATGGGACGTACTACACCGCCAGTGTGTAGAACAAGATCTAGATCCGAACCATTTTTAACGCCCTCAATCTCCATGGTCATATTACCCTGTACCAGAGGTAATCCACCTGGTAATTGCACAGCCATCATACCTTTGGAATCGTAATATGTCTGGGCTCCAAGAGATTTGGACAGGCTTTGGGCAAGCATATCACGACGGTCGCGGGCGCCGTTTGCAGTTTGACCCTGAACTTCAATGGTGAATATCCGTTCGTTTAGTTCTGCAATTTCTGTGATTTGTGAATTGACACCATCAATTTTGGAAACAAGAGAGTCGTTGATATTGTCCTTAACTCGATTGAGATCGTTAATCGTAAGGTTGAATTTCTCTGCAAGCAATTCTCCACGTTGGATAACGATATCTCGTTCAACGAGACCTGATGGATTGGCAGACAGTTCCTGCCAGGAATCAAAAAAACGGTTAACTTCAGTGGATAGGTTTTCTTCGCTAATATTGAAAATGCGTTCAAGTTCGGCTAATGCTCTGGTTTGCCCTTCCTGCAATCCAAATTCAATGGATTTTTCCTGCAGCATGTTTGTGACAAAAACATCATGATCACGGCTGACATTGGAAACAACAACACCCTGGCCAATGAAAAAATCACCAAAATTCAAGGAGGGGTAGGGGGTAAGATCTGCGCTTTGGCGTGAGTATCCTTCGGTGTTTACATTGGAAATATTATTTCCTATGATCTCAATGGATTTTTGATTAACGCCTAATGCAGTTTTACCGGCGTTCAGTGCTGAGGATAAACCTGCCATTTTACACCTGTCCTGAAAGAAGTCTACCGTTGACTTTTGAATTAATCATTGCTGCGTCCGCTGAGTAAGAGGATGCAACGGTTCGTTTACCAAAGAATTCCATAGTCTCTCTTATCCAGCCAAGGGTGGCTTTGAAAAGATATGCGTTACGTCTGTTTTCATGACGAATGATACTTGCAATTTCTTTGTCTTCTTCATCTAAAACATTTACATGTGCCAGAACTTGAATGAGCTCTTCTTTCTCCTGCATTGCAACAGCGAGTGATTCCATATCAAGAACTTTTGTAAACTCCCGTTCTTCAAGGATAACATCACGGAGACGAATAAGATATTCGTGTGTTGTTCCGGCAGGCATGATTATTTGTCCTCCATCAGAAACTGAAGAAGACTTGAAGCGACTTTATTCAGATCTGGCTCATAGGAGCCATTGGCAACCTGTTCTTTCAGCTCTGCAACTCGTTCAGCACGTACACTGTTTTTATCAGTTCCGGCCTGTGCTTTATTCACTTCCTGCAGGACTGAAGAAAATTGAACCTGATCACTTTTCCGGGTAGAGTCTGTTTTTGAGTCAGTTTGGGCTTTTCCGGTTTTGTTGATGCTTCCTATTTGTCCAAGGCCGCCGACTCCTCTAAATTCAACACTCATTTTGTTCCCCTGTCTATCTGATTACGATACCTGCTGAGCGCTGTTACTTTCAGCCCAGGTATCAAGTTTGTTCATTGCTGCATCATAGGTGTCGTAGGAAATATCAGGCAACCAGCCGCCAAAAGCTTCGAGTGCCTCAGTAAATCCTTTTTCGACTCCTTCTTTGATTGCATCCAGTCGAGAAGGGTCTCCTCCTGCAATACCTATGGCAAAATCTACTATACGATCAGAGGTTTGAGCAACTCCAAAATAGCCGTCATCCCTAATAAGTTCTGTAGCTTCCTCAGGAGTGATTGAACTAATATCAATTTTCTGATCGCCATTTGCTACCTTGAAATCAATGCCCTGCTCTTTGAGCATGCTTGTAACCAGGCCACGGAGTAAGCTGTATTGATCCTGCCCATCTCCGGTTTGAATGGTGAGTGTGCTGGAATAGGTCATTGATACTTCCTCGTGATAACTGATTAATACAGAGTCTTTCACCTGTGGAGTGGAGACGTCTGTCTTTGCAGATTTTTTTTCTGCCAGGCGATCTGGATTCTGATTGTTGTGTTGCCGCAGTGCGTGTGAATTCTGATGTGCCTGGCTGCTAATAGTATTTGCCATTGTTTTCGCCTCCTTGCGAGAGTTACCTGCATCCTTGCAGGCAATACAAGAGTGGTTTTGTTTTTCCCTTGCATACTCTATCGGTTGGTTGGAGGAGGAAGTTTAGTGCCTTATAGATTCTTTCGAAGTTTTTTGTTCTGTCTGGAGTATGAAAGTGACAAATGCAGAGTGGTTTTGTTCTACCCGGTCTGCAAAAAAGACGGGAGGATGGATCGCAGGGTTTTATCAGTCTTTATCAGGGAAATGTTGCTCTTTGAGTTGTTCATACATCGCTTTACCGATGCCCATTCCATCACCTTCAGCTGTGAGTTTTGCCATCTCCATATCAAGCATTTCCTGATACAAAGTATTACCCATATCTTTTTTAAATAAACCGGAGTCGGGGACGGTCTTTCGCATGGTTTTATACATTTCATTTATATAAATAGCTTCAAATTCACGGCAGGACGAACGTAGGGAACGCAGTTTTTGTTCTTTAGGATCAGTGGCATCATTTTTAATGTTACCGGCAGTAGGTGTTGCTCTGGGATCAATTGATGATATATTCATTATGGTAACCTATAAAACAATAAGTTCTCCGTGCATTGCTCCTGCCACTTTAATTGCCTGGAAAATTGCAATCAAATCTCTTGGGGTTGCGCCAATTGCATTCAAGGCGCTGGCAACTTCACCAATGGACACACCTTCTTCTACAATCATTAATTCTCCATCATCTTCGATAACGTCAACCTGGGTATTTGGTGTCGCAACCGTTTGGCCAAGTGCTAAAGGATTGGGTTGGGTGACATCGACAGACTCTTTGATGATCAGAGAAAGGTTACCATGGGAAACTGCAACGGTGGATAGCCGCACATTCTGACCCATTACAATTGTGCCGGTACGTTCATTAACGACAACTCTTGCATTGGCGTCAGTATCAATGCGCATACCTTCAATGGATGCAACAAATTGAACTTTGTTTTTAAGATGCAGTTCAGGAATAATGACTTTAACAGTTGTCGAATCCATGGGAAAGGCTGTGCCGGGACCATATTTTTCATTGATCTTATTGCTCATGTTATTTGCAGTGGTAAAATCAGCACTACGCAGGCTATATGCCAGCGTACCATCTTCTGCAAAAGTTCCTGGTGACTTTCTCTCAATTATAGCACCACTTGTTATTCTGCCGACTGTGGGATGATTTTTCTGGGCTTTTGCTGCTTTCCCACCAAAAGAAAAAGCACCAATGGTCAGTGGTCCCTGTGATACTGCATACACTTTTCCATCGGGTCCTTTTAAGGGTGTCATCAGGAGGTTACCTCCGGCAAGACTTGTGGCATCACCAATGGATGCGACCTGAACATCAATTGTGGAACCTGGTTTCCCAAAAGGTGGTAATGCTGCGGTCACCATAACGGCTGCAACATTTTTTACCTTGATAGTATCAAATTCCTCAGGATTCACTGTTATTCCCTGGCGAACCAGCATATTGTAGAGTGCCTGTCTGGTGAAGAGAACTTTTTTCAGGTCATCGCCGGTACCGGCAAGTCCGGTTACAAGTCCATAACCAATAAGTTGATTGTTGCGTACCCCGCGCAGTTCTGCGATATCTTTAATGCGTGCGCCAGGGCATGCTGAGCAGAACACAAAGAGGATGAGAATTGATGAAGTGAAAAGTGTTGTAAGGTTTTTTTTCATTAAAATCATTTCCTTAGAAAGGCCATACGTTGTCGAGCGTTCGCATGAGCCAACCAGGTTTTTGTTTGTCACTGATGGCACCTTTTCCGGTGTATGAGATTTTGGCATTTAATACATGCTTTGAGGCCACTGTATTGTTTGCCATGATATCAACGGGTCGGATGATTCCTGTCATATAAATAACTTGTGTTTCATTGTTCACCCGTACTTCTTTTCCACCCCTTATCTTCAAATTGCCGTTTGGGTAAACATCTATAACCTGGGTAGTCAGTGAGGCGATTAAATCTTCTTTTCTCACAGTTGTACCGGTTCCGGCAAACTTATTTGCAAAATTGGCCTCAACAAGATTTGCAATACCAATATTGGGATTATTGGCAAGCCATGCGGAATTTTCAAGGCCAAAAAGACTCGGAATTCCGGCGGTCATACTGGAAGAGCGGTCGGTGGATGTTGTTGCTGATTTACTGGCACTGGCTTTTTCAGAAATTGTTATAGTAACGATATCTCCAATGGTTCTTGCCTTGTGATCGGCATACAGTGAATGCTGTTCACCCGGCCAGAGAGATCCAGCGGTTCTTTCTGATTGACGTTGGCTTTGGATTTCCTCAAGAGGTTCAGGGAGATCCACCACATCGTCATTCCGCGAGGAGCAGGAACTAAGGAAAAATGCAATGAAAACGAATAACAGTATATTTTTCATGTTAGATTTGCACCTCTACAATCCCAGGAGACAAAACCTTGCAGTATATCATTTTTTTTGATCCTGCGTTAATGACCCGAATAATCTGATCCTGCTTGCCGTTCATGGATGAAATTCCAGTAGCACTGAGTTGCAGGCCTTTGTTACGCAAGAGTATTTTGACCAGCTGGCCTTTTCGGATAACTGGTGGAAATTCGATTGAACTCAGATCAAGAACAACGCCTGAGCGAAGTGATCTGGTGAGTCTTTTTCCCAGCACCTCCCTCAGATCTGTGCAGGGGGAACGAAGTTTCCCAAGATCTTTCGTTTGCAACTGAACCATGTTCGGATGCAGGATCGATCCCCGTTTAACATTTTGCGTAAGTACTGCAACGGGAGTCATGGCCTTGAGTTTGCCGCGAATAGAAATGTTTTTTACGATTGTACCGTCAACTTTATAAATAAGTGTAAATCTCCGGCTTCCAATAACATCAGGATTAGCCGGTATAACATCTATTTCGACTGCCCCTGTCGGGATAGTAAATGGGAGTGGAAGCTCGTGCGGTACAAAACTGTAATCTGCACGGGGGAGATCATCGCTTTTGGCAAAAAGATACTCTGTAATAGCAGCTTCAATATCCTGTGGGCCAATGGAAATCCCCAGGCGGGTAACAAGAGTAGATGGAGCACCTTCCCATGTAACCTGTGTGGTTTCGGGAATCTGCCTGAGAAGTTTGTCTTTGATACTCCCTTTGTTGACAGTTATACTTGCTCCAGCTTTTGGTGAAAATGCAATTTGTTTACTCGCCAGAGCTTTTGCAAGTGCCGAATCTTTATCAAACGCAGCTACATCAGCAAGAATTACATGAGACGCAGTAACCTCTGCCTCTTCATGAAAGGTCACTGTCAGGGCAAAACAGGAACCTTGCAGAACAGGGAATACAAATAGGAACGAGAGAAGAAACCTAAGCATAAGTTACACCATATTGTTTGTGGTTTGCATCATTTCATCCGACGTCTGAATAGTCTTTGAGTTTATTTCATAGGCGCGCTGAGTGGTGATCATTGTAGCCATCTCTTCAACAATATTGACATTTGATCCTTCAATAAAGCTCTGCAGTAAAAGCCCGTAGCCATCATCACCGGGAGTGCCTGCCTGGGGAGTCCCGGATGCATCGGTATCTCTGAATAGATTTCGTCCAACGGCAAGAAGGCCGCCATTGTTTGTGAACGTGACTGTTTCAAAATTCCCAATCTCCGTACTTGATGTGTCATCACCAATTATTGCACTGACAACGCCTGTTTCACTGATGGTAATTTGTCTGGAGCCATCGGGAATGGTGATTCCGGGTGTGATGGGGTATCCATCGGATGTGGTTACTCTGCCATCCCCATCCCGTTTAAAGGCCCCTGCCCGGGTATAAGCTGTTTCACCGTTTGGCAGCTCAACCTGATAAAAACCAGCACCTTCTATGGCTACATCAAGTTCATTGCCGGTCTGGATAAGATCGCCCTGCGTAAAAAGTTTTTGTACAGCGGCCGGGCGAACTCCCAGGCCAACCTGGATGCCTGTTGGAGATTCGGTGTCAACAGAAGACTGGGAACCCGGAACCCGCATGATCTGGTACATGAGATCCTGAAAATCAGCGCGACTCTTTTTAAATCCGGTGGTTGAAACATTGGCAAGATTGTTCGCAATAACATCAAGATTCAACTGTTGAGCGTTCATGCCGGTGGTGCCGGTCCAAAGTGATCGTATCATGAGAGTCCTTTTTTTGTGGTGTTTCAGTATTCCCCAAGAGGCGGGAAGCATTTTTGTATGTATTGGAAAAGTGAAATTTCTGTGAGGATTCTTCCTATGTTGCTCGTCAGTTACCCAATACCGAGAACCGATTACGTTTATCCAACGGTTCCAAGTTCATCCTGTTTCTGGCCAAGAGTAGAATATGCTTTGATAACTTTTTGATAACTTTCAAATGTGCGTGTACTTTCAATCATTAAGGCCATTTCTTCGGTTATATTAACGTTTGATACTTCAAGGCTGGAAATGGCAAGGCTAGGTTCTTCTGTGAGAATTTCCTGTCCAGCCTCTTTTAAGGAAAAGAGAGTGTCAGATTCTCGCTTCAGGTTTTTATTGTCATTTATTGTATAAACAGCGATTGTTCCAATAACCTCACGAGTTCCGTCAAGGGAAAGAATGGAGACTTCTCCAAGGCTGTTTACGGAAATTTTTGAAGTGTCGGTATCCGGTATGAGTATTGGTGCATTACCATTATCGAGTACCGGCATATTGTTGCCGGTTAAAAGAGTGCCATCCTGGTCTGTGTGAAAGTCGCCTCGTCTCGTGTATTTCATTCCATCCTGGCTCTGCACTTTGAAAAAACCATCGCCATGAATGGCCATATCAAGCGGATTGCCTGTTCCCTTGATAGGGCCTTCTGTAAACTCTGTGAAGTTTTCTCGTACCCGGCTGTAATTGATGCCATTGGCCTGCTTTGTTTGCTGTTCTCCTCGAAGGAGAGACTCAAAACTCATTCTGGTCTTTTTGTACCCAATGGTATTTACGTTGGCTAAATTTGTTGCAATGTTGGCCAGTCGTTGCTCTCTGGATATGGCTCCTGCCAGTGCACTGTATTTTCCTGATCCCATGGTGTTGTAAAAAGGTGTTAGAGTTGTATTGAGTGTATTTGTCTTCTCTTTACGGATCGGCTGTTTGCTGATAAACCTTTAGTGCCTTACTCCATAAAAGCTGTAATAAAGAACACGAATTTTAAAGAGCATTTATGAAATTACCAACGTACACATCCCCACAAGGTACTTATCCAGCGATACTAAAAGTTTCCGACTTGTCGGGTTAGGTAAAGAAAGAATACTTTAGTTCTGTTTGAGCTGCTCTGCCTGTTTGCGTAAAGATGAAAGTTTAATAAGCTGAGTTATCTCGATATTTGACATTCCCAGTGCTGCTGAGATCTCGGCAGTGGCCATACCTGATTTGAACATGCTCTTTGCATATTCATAGCGCTCAGGTGGACGCTGGCTGTTTCGTTGATGTACAAAAGACGATCGTGACTTCTGGAGTTCAGTTGTCATTTCTGCATGCTGCAGATTTTTCTTAAAATGTTCTTCTCGTTCGACTATTTCAGCATTTTGAGCGAGTTTTGACTGTATTTCGTCAATATATCTTGCCTGTTCTGCAAGCAATGCTGATTGTTTTGATGAACGTCTTGCAAGTACAATGGAACGCCATAATATCAAGATGATAAGACTTAGAGTTAATGCAGTAAGTGAGAGTTTTTTTGCTGTTAAGAAGCCACTTTTTTGCTGGAGTGTCTCAAGGTTTTCAATTTTAGCAATGGGGTGTTCCTCACGTTTTTCCATAAGGAAATCTGCAATGGCAGTTTCAACTTTTGGTGGGCCAATGGTGATACTTTTTCGTTTAACGAAAGTGTTTGGAGTACCGTCAGTATCCTTGTTGAAAGGAGCAGTAAGGGCAAAGCATGCGGGTTGAAAGAAATTTAAAAAGAGTGTGAGGAGAAGAAGAAACCTAAACATATATCACCCCATAATGTTTGTGGTTTGTATCATTTCATCTGATTCCAGGGTCTCAATCAACATTGTTTTGTACCTTTGTTTTCAATTTAATCAATGCCTGGCTATGAAGTTGTGAAACACGACCTTCTGAGACTTCGAGAATTTCAGCAATTTCTTTCTGAGTGAGTTCCTCGTAATAGTAAAGTGAAATAACAAGTTTTTCTTTTTTTGAAAGTTGTTCAAGTATTTCTGCTATTACGTGAGTCAGTTCATGTTGTTCGAAGATGTTTACCGGCGAGGCACTTTTATGGGTGTCTATCAGGGCGTCCTGGAAAGATCTCCCGGTATCTGAATGATCCAGAGTTTCATTTAAGCTGACACACCCCAGATGACTGACCTGACCAAGTAATTGCTGATAGTTTTCCAACGACAGTTCAAGCTTTTCTGCCATTTCCTGTTCATCTGGTAAGCGGCCAAGTTTTCTTTCAAGTTCTGTCATACACCTGTTAAGGTTGGTCTGCTTTTCTCTCAGAGATCTTGAAAACCAGTCAAGTTTTCTCATCTCATCAAGGATTGCGCCACGGACTCGGTATTCAGCAAATGTTTTAAATTTAATCTTTTTTTCAGGTTGGAACTTGTTGGCGGCATCTATTAGACCCATCATCCCGGCACTTCGTATATCATCACGGTTCATAAAGGCTGGAACCTGGGTTACCATCCTTCCTGCTATAATATCAACAAGAGCGAGATGTTCTGTGATAAGAGTTGATCGATCTTCCGGGAGATGGTGTTGAGTGTAGGGCATCGTTTATCCTCTTCCACCTATATCGAGGAGCTTTTTCCAGAAAAACTGAACTCCTCCTTTTGGGGTTGATACTGGTTGTTCTGAACAGATGGTTACTGAAAGTGAATGAAATGCGGTTGATATTTTAGATGAGGGATACAAATCGACTATGACGCGTTGTTTTCGAATGGCATCTGTCATCTGTTTATCAGCCGGGATAGATCCTAAAAAGTCAATGGAGATGTCAAGATACCGATTGGACACCATTGTCAGCTTTCGATATACATCAAGTGCTTCATTCTCGTGCTGTATTTGGTTAACCACAAGGTTAAAACGTTTTTCATGGTATTGAGTTGAAAGGAGTTTCATCAAGGCGTAGGCATCTGTTATTGCAGTTGGATCGGGAGTTGTAACAACAATAATTTCCTGGGCTGCTGTGTTGAAATAGGTAACATTTTCAGAAATGCCAGCTTCTGTGTCGATAAGTACAAAGTCAAATTGGTTATGCATTTGATCAAGCCCATCGAGAAGCTTGAGCTTTTGTTTGGAATCGAGCCTGGTGAAATTTTGAACACCAGAGCCAGCTGGAAGAATCTTTATTCCATATGGGCCATCTGCCAGAATAGAGCCCAGATCCATGTCTCCTGCAAAAAAATGATTGAGGTTGTAGCGGGGAGCAAGGCCAAAAACCACATCAATATTGGCAAGGCCAAGATCAGCATCAAGTATGAGTACTTTTTTACCCATCTTGGCCATGGCTGTAGCTGTATTTGCAACGACTGCTGTTTTACCAACACCACCTTTACCGCTTGTTATGGAAAAGACTCGTGTGGGAGATTCTTGTGTGTCTGTTGATCGTGTCGTATCTTCCATATTTCTCAGAGTTCCTGCTTGATCCTGTTTAGCAGAATATAAATTATTCATATACTAATCCTTTACCGGGTGACATGATAAGCTGAGACAGGGTTTCTTTGTTTGCTTCCATGATATCCTCAGGGACTCTTTGTCCATTGGTTATATAAGAAAAAGGTATTTCTTCCTGGACCTGGATGTCGAGTAGTAGTCCAAGACTTGTACATTCGTCAGTTTTTGTAATAATAGTGTTGTCTATTCCAAGAACCGAGAAGCGCTGCATTGCGTTAAACAGTTCATTCTCACGGGTAGTGGCTGAAAGAACCAGGTGTTTTTTAATGGAAAAGTCAGGGCGAAGAAAAGAAGCCAACTCGTTTATGGATAGTTCGTCCTGGGGGCTGCGTCCTGCAGTATCAATAAGAACAAGATCTTTCTCGCGAAAGTTTAGTAATGCATTTTCAAGTTGTTCAGGACTTAAAACAACCTCGACAGGTATGTTCATAATATCTCCATAGACCTTCAGTTGCTCAACAGCAGCAATCCTATAAGTATCAATGGTAATGAAACCAATATTTGGTGAGTGCTTGACGAGGAAACGGGCAGCAATTTTTGCAAGTGTGGTTGTCTTGCCAACGCCTGTCGGGCCAACAAGAGCAACACGATGTTGCCTTTTTACATCTTTAAAAATATCTGTGTTGACCTGAATCCGTTCCTGAATAGTTTCTGCAACGTACTGTTGTTGTTTGAATGGATCTGACAGCTCTTCAAGGGTGAGAGATTCTTTCGCAAAAGTTGATATCGTCTGGGCGGTATCTGGGCTGATGCCATAATCAAGGAGTCGTTGGTGCAATGATCTCAGTGAACTCTCACTGGCTACCGAGGATGGATCTGATCCTGGAGGTGCAGTGGGGGATCGATTTGAGGTGTTGAGGCGGAGCATTTCCTGACCAAGGTTTTTGATCATTCCTTTGAGCTCACTCACTTCAATTTGTAGATCTGTTTGATCTTCAGTCTTCGGAGGTTGAGTTCGAATCGGGACAACGGGCATCACTTCCTGATCAGCTGAAGTAGTGCGACGGTTTAACTGTAAGGATGAGTTGTACGTGAGGGGTGTTTCGTCCTGTTTTTTGTCGTCGGTGGTGGCGATGGCAGGTTTGTGCTTGATTGGTTTAGCAACGGAGGTTCCCCCTTTATGTGGCCACATGGAATCAACTGCAGCGGTGATTTCAATGTATTTTTTACCAAGCATCCCTAATTTTCCGGAGCGTATGGTTTTCGTTGATAAAATCAGGGCATCAGGCCCTAATTCATCTTTAACCATTTTAAGGCCGGAGGCGAGATCTTGAGATTCAAAGATTCTAACTTGCATCTAAGTTCACGCTGCCAATGGATCGTATTTTGATATTTGGAAGAATCTCGTTGTGGGAGATAACAACCAGTTGCGGGTAGTATCGTTCTGTCAGTTTTCTCACATGGGGGCGTATTTGCGGCGCAGCAAGCAGGGTTGGGCGTTGTCCACCTTCAAAAAGTGGTATTGCCTCGCCTATGGAATCGAGAATAAGTTGGGCTTTTGCCGGGTCAATCGCAAGAAAACTTCCTGTCTCTTTATGTTGTATCGATTGCGCGATCTCTTCTTCAACGTTTTTTGCCAGAGAAATGAGGGGAATAACATTATTAACTGCAAGGTCGTGGCTGATAGTTCTGGCCAATGCGTGGCGTACATATTCTGTGAGTATGTCAGTGTCTTTTGTAACAGGAACCCAATCAGCCATGGATTCGAGAATGGTGCGTAAATCCCGAATGGAAACACCCTCCGCAAGCAGGTTCTGCAGGATACGCATAATGGTTCCAAGATTAAGAACGTTGGGAACCAGTTCTTCAACAAGTTTTGGATATGTTTTGGCAAGGTTGTCAATAAGGTTTTGCACTTCCTGTCTGCCGATCAGTTCATGGGCATGTTGTTTGATTATTTCTGAAATATGAGTGGCCATGACCGTTGTACAATCAACTACAGTGTATCCGGCAATCTGAGCACGTTCTTTTTTGTCTTCAGTGATCCAGATTGCCGGCAGGCCGAATGCTGGTTCTTCAGTGGCAACACCCTTGATCTTTTCCGTAACCATGCCGGGATCCATGGCCATGAAGTGGCCTGGGAGCATTTCGGCACTTGCAATCTCAACGCCCTTTAAAGCAAGGACATACTGATTGGGGGTGAGTTGAAGATTGTCTTTAATGTGAACCGGTGGAACAATAAAACCATTATTGGATGCAAACTGCCTGCGAATAGACTGGATACGGACAAGCAATTCGCCATCTTGTGCTGCGTCAACAAAGGGTATAAGGCCGTAACCGACCTCAAGTTGCAGGAGCTCAACATTGAGAAGCTCTTCGTAGTTTTCTTCCTTTTTGGGTAATGGCTCAGTTGCCGCTACTGCATCTTTTTCTTTCTGCTGCTCAAGAAGTTTCTTGGATTTGTCTAATTGATAGGCGGTAAAAGCAAGCGCCATGGAAAGCAGGAGAAATGGGATGAATGGCAGGCCGGGTATGAGTGCCATTACGATAAGGATTAGGGAAACAAGCCAGAAGGCTGTTGAGTATCTACTGAACTGTGTCTTTATATCCGAACCAAAATCCTTGTCACCTGTGGAGCGTGTTACTAGAAGTCCTGCCGCAGTTGAGATGATAAGGGCCGGGATCTGACCAACAAGGCCGTCGCCCACCGTAAGGATTGTGTAGTTAGCTGCAGCCTCAGCCATGGGCATTCCTTTTTGCAGCACGCCGATGATGAAACCGGCCCCGATATTGACAAGGGTGATAATGATACCTGCAATGGCATCTCCCTTTACAAATTTAGAAGCACCGTCCATGGCGCCATGGAAGTTTGCCTCATTGCTGATCTCTTCTCTACGGGTTCTTGCAGTATCCTCATCGATGAGTCCGGCATTCAGGTCGGCGTCGATGGCCATCTGTTTGCCGGGCATGGCATCAAGGGTGAATCTTGCTGCAACTTCAGCCACGCGTCCGGCACCTTTGGTAATGACCATGAAGTTGATGAGTACGAGTATGATGAAAATAACCAGGCCAACAACGTAATTCCCGCCAACAACGAATTGTCCAAAAGATTGAATAACAGATCCGGCAGCGGCAGGTCCCTCGTGGCCTTTAATTAAAATTAAACGAGTTGAGGCTACATTGAGAGCAAGTCTGAAGAGAGTGGTCGCCAAAAGGATGGATGGAAAGATTGAAAAATCAATGGCTTTCACAGTAAAAAGGCTGATAACCAGGATGAGCAGGGCAATGGTTATGTTCATGGATAAGAACAGGTCCAGCAGCAGAGCCGGCAGGGGGATGATCATGATCATCAGGATACCAACCAGACCAAATGCGGCCATAATGTCTGCACGCTGAAGCAATCCTCTCCATTGTATTCTGGTAAAGATATTTTTCTGGCCGGTTAATTCCATTGCCTGTCTTTTGCCTTACTTTTTAATGAATAAACGTGTGCGAGTATTTCAGCCACTGCCTTGAACATTTCCTCCGGGATGGCAGCTCCCAGGTCAACTTTATGCAATAAGCGAGCCACTGGTGGGTTTTCTACCAGGGGGATTTCGTTTTCTCTGGCGATTTCTCTGATCTTCATGGCAACATGGTCGGAACCTTTAGCTATAATAACGGGTGCATCCATGGTTTCTGTGTCATACTTTATGGCAATGGAAAGGTGAGTAGGATTGGTTATAACCACGTCAGCCTCTGGAACTTCGGCCATCATACGTTTACGAGCCATTTCCTGTTGGATTCTTCTGATTTGACTTTTAATATAGGGATCACCTTCCATTTCCTTGAACTCTTCCTTCACTTCCTGTTTGGTCATTTTCATTTTTTCTTCCATCTCATACCGTGTATAGGCGAAATCAATGGCTGCAATGAGGATGAGGATTGCACACACTTTTGCGAGAATAAGCGTGGCTGTTCGGCCAAGAAAAAGGATTGTTTCAGAGACACTGGTGTCGATCAGAATTAACGCTTCTTCAAAATGGCTGTAAACAGTTGCGTAGGCAATCCAGCCGATAAGGATAACTTTGAGGACTGATTTGACCAGATCGACCAAACTTTTCATGGAAAACATTCGACCAAAACCTTTAATGGGATTCAGTTTTGAAAAATCGGGTGTTAACGGTTGAGTGGTGAAAAGCCAGCCGATTTGAAATATGCTTGAAAAAAAACCTACAACCATTACTAAAAAAAAGAGTGGTACCAGGAGTATGGCCATCTCTTTTACAAGAAAGAAAGAGAGGTTTTCCACATCACCTGGTGTACCGCCAAACGATTCAGTGTTCCTCCAAATACTTGAAAGTAATTCAGATAATCCGTTCCAGAAGTAAGGCATGTAGAAGATCCAAAGGAGGAGTACGATTGTGAAGAGTACTGCAGTCTGAACTTCTTTACTTTGCGCAACCTGGCCTTTTTTCCTAAAGTCGTCTCTTCGTTTTGCCGACGGTTCTTCTGTTTTTTCTCCGCCACTTGATGATTCTTCAGCCATATGGGCACATCATATAAGTTGATTGTTAATAATGATCAATTCATGCAAGTATTTTGCCAAGAAGAGCAGATTATGAATACAGGTATTTCTAGTTGAGGAGTCGCAGCAGGGTGAAAATTCGTTCTCCAAGATTGTCAAATTCTCGTCTTAACAAGATAGTAACCAGTGGAAGTGTCAAAGCAATGACGGTAAACGAGATGCCGATATTGATGGGAAAGGAGAGTAAAAAAACGTTTAATTGCGGGAAAACCCTGGCCAGAATACCAAGAATCAGGCCCGAAAGAAGAAGCACTGCAAGGATTGGAGCACTGAACTGAATGCCAAGAAAGAAAATTCGTGATGATAATTTTAAAAGATAGGGAATAGCCTCACCGGAAATATTAAAAACGCCTGGAGGAAGTATTTTATACGACTCTACAGCAACCTGGAAGAAGATATGGTGTCCATCAATTACCAGAAAGATAAGTATGGCAAAAACATTTTGAAATTGAGAAATAAGAGCAAGTTGACGTTCACTTGAAGGGTCATAGACATTGGCGGCTGCAAACCCCATCTGGTAACCAATAATTGTGCCACCATACTCTACGGCAGTGAAAATCATCCGTGCTACAAGGCCTATGGCAGCGCCAAGCAATACTTCTGATATTGTGAGCAGGAGAAATGTTCCAGGTTCAAAAGTTATCGGTGGGATAAAGGGTTCCATAACGGGAAAGAGAACCAGAGCGATCATAAAGACAAGCCCTGCCTTGAGCTGAGGTGGTGTTTGATTAGCCATAAGAACTGGAATGGCTGCAACAAATCCTGCAACTCGTGCAAGGCAGATAAGGAAAAGTTGAAACTCGCTTATGGGGATAAGTTGAATATCCAAAGCCGTTTAAAAAGTTGCAATGATAGAGAAAATTTCTGCTGTAAATGACACCATGGTATGAATCATCCAGGGGGTCATGAGGAGAAGGGTGATAAAAACGACAACAATTTTAGGAACAAAAGTAAGCGTCTGCTCATTGATTTGTGTGGTTGCCTGGAAAATAGAGACGATGAGACCAATAAGCATTCCGGCAAGGAGCATGGGAGCTGAAATCATGAGAGTCACCTGGACAGCACGTCTGCAAATGTCTACAACGAATTCATCAGTCATATCAGGCCTGAAAACTATTGATTAGAGAACCTACAATTAAAGCCCAGCCATCAACCAGCACAAAAAGGAGCAGTTTGAACGGCATGGATATAATTACAGGAGGTAACATCATCATACCCATGGACATGAGGATGGATGCAACAATCATATCGATTACTAAAAAGGGAACATAAATCATAAATCCCATCTGAAAAGCGCGTTTGAGCTCAGAAAGCATAAATGCTGGAATGAGAGTCATGGTTGGGATGTCATTTTTGTCATATGGTTCATCGGTCAAGGTGATGTCTGAGAGCATTAACAGATCTGATTCCTTTACCTGGGAAAACATGAAATCCCGCATTGGTTCAACAGCTTTATCCAAGGCTTCCTGCTGGGATATTTCTTCTGCAAGATATGGTTGCAAGGCTTCATCGTTGATTTTGTTAATGGTTGGGGCCATGATGAAAAAGCTTAAAAAGAGCGAGAGTCCGATCAATATCTGAGTGGGCGGCATGTTCTGGGTTCCCATGGCCAGTCGAATAAATCCAAGCACGATAATAATTCGGGTGAAGCAGGTTGTCATCAGAAGAATAGCAGGTGCGATGGAGAGGATGGTCAGGAGAAAAAGTATTTGCAGTCCGGTCGATACCTGTGCAGGATCCTCAGCATTTTCCACACCAAAACTGATTGTAGGGACGCTGACAGCATGGCAAAGAGAAGGGATAATCAGTATGAAAAGAAATATGAAAAGAAAGCGGAAACGGATAAGGCTTTTAGACGGGGTATGGTAAGGGTTACTGTCCATTCTGTTCTGCCACAGCTAGTTTTGCATGAAAGGACGTGTCTTTGCTGCCTTCAAGGGGTGCGAGTAATGTGATGGTATCAGTACCAATCCCCAGCAGAAAATTCTGTCCATCAACCTCCACAAGACAGAGTGATTTTTTAGGCATAAGATGACGTATTTCTTTAATCTGGATTTTTGATTTACTGTTTGATTGTGCAAAAGAAAGCCTTTTTCTCATAATTCCGTATATCGCAAACAGAATTCCCAATACAATGAGTAATCCCCATATCATTCTGAGGCTTGTGGAAAAAAGTGTGGGGTCAGTACTTTCAAACATCATTTTCACCCCCCCTATCCCAGTTGCTCAATTCGATCTACTGGACTTACGACGTCGGTGAGCCGAATACCAAATTTATCACCAACCATAACGGCCTCACCTTTGGCAATGAGTCGTGAGTTTACATAGAGATCAAGCGGATCCCCAGCCAGTTTATCAAGTTCAATAACATAGCCTTCACCCATCTTTAACAGATCTTTCAGCAGAATTTTACTGCGTCCAACTTCAACGGAAATCTGCAGGGGAACATCGTAAAGAAATTCAAGGCTCCGTTCGGCGGAACCGGCTTGGTCAGCAGGTCCGGAGGATGCCTTTATATTGCTTGAACCTGGTGCTGCATCCATGTCAGTTCCATCTAAAAGTTCTTTGATTTCCTCTGGTTGAGGTTTTGAGCTTTGGCGTATATCAACTGTATCCATATTATTCTCCTTGACCATATATACCGGTCAGGTTGATGGCTTTTTTCCCTTTGATTGTTCCAGGGATGGCAAAAAATTTAAGATTATCTTCAACAAGTATTTTGAGTGGTGAATTAGGGTCGTAATCAATGCTGAGAACATCACCTTTTTTGAGTTTCATAACTTTACGCACCGGCATGGTAATCGTTCCAGATTGGGCAACAACAGTTGTGGACATTTTGTTTATTTCTTCAATCAGTAAATCATGCCATCCGGATTGACGGACTGTTTTGACTGTTAAGAGATCCCGTAGCTGTTCACGCAAGGGATCAAGAGTTACGACCGGAAAAACAAGATCAAATGTTCCCGATATACTGCCAACTTTAAGTTGAAATCTTCCGGCCAGTATCTCAGCATCAGGCTCGGCGATGGAAACAAGTCTTGAATTCGATTCCACTTTAACAATTGAAGACTCAATCTCTGTGATTTGTTCCAGGGATTTGTCAATATCACCACAGGCTGTAAGCATAATGGATTTTAAAACATTTAATTCAATTGATGTTGGTTTGCGATCAAGAAGAAGCGGCGATATTTCAGATGATGCACCAAGCATGATCTCAATAAGTGAATAACAAAGCCCGGAGTCTAGTACCATTAAGGCGCCACTTTTTAGTGGAGCCATGCCTAAAACACCAAATGCTCCGGCATCTTTTTGGGACATCATGTACTCTTGAAAGCTGGAACTGTTAATTTCTGTACGTGTTACAGTAACAGTTTTCTGTAATTGATTGGTCAGGGTGATACCAAAGCGTGAAGCAAAATTGTCGAGTATGATATCCAGGTTTGGAATCCGCTGCTGTGTGTCAGCAGAATCAGACATATCGAAAAGATTCAGTGGACTGAAATTTACGGAGCTTGCGGTGGAGTCATCACCTTGCAGATCCGTGGACACTCTGCCACTTTTGATCCCCTCAAGGAGCTCGGCAATCTGTTCTCTATTTAAAATTGCTTCCACTACTATTTCCTGGAGTTATTGGACAACAAAATCGGTGAAATAAATGGCCTTTACTTTTCCAGTCTGCAGGAATGAATTAATCTTGGAGACCAGCTCAGCTTTCAGTTGTTTTTTTCCTTGCAAGTCCTGAAGCTCTTCGTAGGTTTTATTGCCAATCAGCAATAAAATAGCATCTCGTATTTGCGCCATTCTTTGATTCGTCTCTTCTACTGCCTCCTCTTTGTTCAGTTCAATGGTGAAGGATGCTTTTACATAGTGACGATCTTCTTCGCTTATAATGTTTACAATGAACTCTTTAATTTCGATCATGGGGCCAATTGTTGTACTCTGGGTGATTTCAGGAACTGGCACATCAAGGCCGGGGTCAACTTCTTCTTCAACAGGTTCAGGTTTTAATAAGAAAAAGTAGGCAGCTCCTCCAATAATGAGTAACAGAACAACAGCAGCGGCTATAATTATAATAAGTTTTTTCTTTCCGCCTCCACCTTCTTCAGCACCATCTTCCTGATCTTGTTTCTTTTTGTCGTTTTTTGCCATGATAAAATCCTTGTAACTGTTTAAAGTGGTAGCTCTCCGGCTTTTGTGCCTTTAGCTCCAATCCCTTTGGTGTTATTGGTACGAAGAACAAAATCAACTCTTCTGTTTTTTGCCATGTTTGTTTCATTGGTATTTGGAACCACTGGCCGGTCTGCTCCATACCCAACAGCTGACATTCTATCCAATGGAAGGAGGTTGCTTTTCTTAAAAAAACGCATAATTGAAACTGCTCTGTCCGTTGAAAGATTCCAGTTACTGATTTTCCTTTTAGAAAAAGGTGTGGAATCTGTGTGACCTTCTATACGCAAGCGCATGGGAAGGGGACGAATAATATCTGCAAGGTTTCTAAGGGTTGAATACGCAGTGGGGGAAACAACGGAGGAACCTTTTTTAAAGAGGATAGCATCGTTTATGCGAAGGATAATGGTATCATCTTCTTTTTTTATGAGCTCAACGTCCTCAGGAATATTATCGGATTTGAGTTGTGACTGTATTCGTTTGTAGACTTTAGATGCAGTCTCGTTCTGGATGGGTGAAAATTTCGAGATTGGAGGAGAGGGGATAATCGGTATGGAAAACTCACTTGGCGCCGGGAGCGAATGAGCACCAAAAGCACTTCTGATAGATGCCGACGCTTCAGCAAATTTTATTTCCTCCATATTGGCCATGGAAAGCAGTAGAACGAAAAAAGTAAGAAGCAGGGTAACAAGATCTGCAAAGGTTGTCATCCAGGCAGGTGCACCTTTAACGCATACGCATTTGGGACATTTGACCTCTTGAGGTATCTTTTTGTCGTCATCAGCCATAATTACAGGGAGTCCTCTACTTGAATGTTGATTCTCTAAGTTTAGGAGCGATAAACGCGTGAAGTTTCTGTTCCATTATCCTGGGGTTTTCACCGGATAAAATGGATTGCATTCCTTCTATGACCAGATTTTTTATCAGTGTTTCAGATGCGGATCTATTTGCAAGTTTACCCGCCATTGGTGCAAAAAATACATTCGCAAGAACAGCGCCGTACAATGTGGTGAGCAGGGCAACAGCCATGGCAGGTCCAATGGAATCCGGGTCACTCATATTCATAAGCATCTGGACAAGGCCAATAAGAGTACCAACCATTCCCATGGCAGGGGCGTATCCTGCCAGTGAAACAAAAATATCCTGTCCTTTAGTATGGCGTTCCTGGAGATACTCAACTTCAGTGCCGAGCATGGCACGTAACGTTTCAGGCTCCTGTCCGTCAACTGCCATCTGCATGGCTTTTAAGAGAAACGCATCCTCTACGGTGTCCATCATGCCTTGAAGTGAGAGAATACCTTCTTTTCGGGCTTTATTGGCAAATTCCATCAACTGAACGATCAGTTCATGTGGCGATTCGTCTTTATTGAGAACCGTTTTTTTGGCGATGGAGACGGCACCCATAATATCACTGAGCGGATAATGAACCAGTGCTACACCAATGGTTCCCCCACCAACGATCAGAACAGATGGTACATTGATGAAAATGCCCAGTGGCCCACCCTGAAGAATAGCCATAAGCATGAGGCCAAGTGCTACAATCAGGCCGAGTATTGTTGCAATATCCAAAGAAAAATCCTCCGCTACAGAAAATGGTGTCTAGAAGTATATAATTAAGCTTATATTCTGGAGTTTAAAAAAACAATGCAAAATACATTCCTAATTATTCGAAGGCGTGTGTGTTTCTTCTTCACATTGAATTTACGACTGTTTTTCCTCTCGGGAGGAAGTTGGAAGTGGTCAGAAAAAGGAGTGTGTCAGAAAAATGACAGTGCGTGGAACCAGGAATTGGCAGGATGGAGAGTGAAAACATAGAGTTCTTCTAACACTGGCTTACCCATTGTTCACCAGTGTTAGTTAACGCAATCTGGTCGGATTATGAAAATATTCGGTACTCTGTGAGAACTTATCGCTTCAGATTAATTAATTGTCCCAGAAGTTCGTCAACAACAGTAATGATTTTTGAGTTGGCTTCAAACCCTCTCTGGGTGGTGATCATCTTAACAAATTCCTGTCCCATGTCCACATTGGATTGTTCAAGAGATTTTGTGAATATTTTTCCAAGTTCCGTGCCGGGAAGGCCGGACCGTGGATCTCCAGAGGCAGCAGTACCGGTATACATATTGGAACCCACCATTTCGAGTCCGCCTGGATTGTTGAATTTAGCCAGGACAAGAGATGCAATGTTTGTTTGCTCACCATTGGAATATGTTGCGACAACCACGCCTTCGTCGTTGATTCCAATATTGGTCAGGGTTCCTGCGGCAAAACCATTTTGACCTTGAGAAATGACATCTGATCTGGAGTTAAACTGGGTCATATCAAAGTCAATAGTAATATCAACAGGAGCTGAGCCATTTCCAAAATCCATGGCTGCTATGTCGGCTGTAACGGGTATGAAAAGCGGGTCTTCAGAAGTCGCACCATTAATATCTATAAGTTTTCCTTCAGGTGAAAAAACCAGAGGAACACCCGAAAGATCATTGAGTGGTGCGGCGGCCGGGTCTGGATTTAATGCACCACCATTAACATCTTCAGCTGTCCAGTGCACATTCCATGAGTCATTTGCTTCTTTCCGGAAATACAAGTTCACAAGATGTGCTGTGCCTAACGAATCAAAAATCTGAGTTGAGGATGAATAGTTGTATGTCCCGCTATCAATAGGATTTAAGGCAGGGTCGTAGGGCGCAGCAGGATTGACATAATTAAATGCAGGCAGCACTTGTGAGGTCGCATCCAGGTTGGCGATCAAATCCAGAGTATTTGTAGCTTGAGCTGGAGAAGGTCCATCGTCTTTCACTTGAATATCTCCAAAGCCACCTGGTATAAGTTCTCCAGCATCATCAAAGTAAGCACCCTGTACATTATACCCTTCAGGATTGACAAGAAATCCATCTGAATCAAAGCGAAAGGCACCAGCTCGAGTGTAATAGGATTGGTCATTACCGGCTTCTTTGAGTATAAAAAAACCTTCACCCTCAATGGCTACATCAGTATTTATAGCTGTAGTTTCAAAGGTACCCTGGCTGAAAATACTATCAACCTTAGAAACATTTACACCACGTCCTACTTGAGATGCACCTCCGGAACCACTAATATTACTGGAAAGGAGATCTGAAAAAATAGTTCGTCCCCCTTTGAAACCAAGGGTATTTGTGTTTGCAAGATTGTTTCCAATCACGCCCATTGCCTGTGAGTTACTGTTAAGCCCACTGACGCCGCTGTATAATGCACTTGTGATACCCATGAATGAATCCTCTCTGTGTGGGATTTAACGGAAAAGTTATCCAACTAATTGATAGTGGAGTCTATCCTGTTTGATCTGGTCTTCATCCGTGGGAGCAGATTCTTTGGTTGCTTGAGGTGTTGACGTCCCTGTAACACCAGTCGTTATGTTTTTTACAACATCTTCTATAACATCATTGTCGTCATTTTCTGTGTCGTCTCTATTGTAAAGCTGGTTCGGTTGATAAACCGCAATGATTAATCCTGCGCTGACTTCTGCGCCAGCAATGGTATGAAGAATTGCTTCACCCGTATTGTTATTGAAATCAACACCAGTTACTTCTGATTGAACCAATGGGGAAACAGCAATTGTGGAATCTTCTCCGGCGGCAGTTGCCTGCAGAACAATATGATAATCTCCCGCAGGGACTTCAATTCCTTCGTTATCCAGGCCATTCCACTCAAGAAAGTGATTCCCGTGTGTCATTTCAGTGGGATTGAGTGTTGCGACTGTTGTACCGTTGTCATCCCGGATTGTCATGGAGACCGAGTCAGCCATGCCATCAAGCTGGTATCCAACATTCACAGGAGTTCCATCAAAGCTGAAAGTGCTGTCGGCATAAATAACCTCTTGACCAAGGAGACCCATGGTGGCAAATCTGTCGGACTGCTGTTGTGCGCTAGCCAGACCTTCCATGGAATCGTTCAGGTTCTGCAGTTGTTCAAGGGAACTGAATTCTGCAAGCTGTGATGTGAATTCTGAGGCATCATCAGGGTTTAATGGGTCTTGGTTCTGTAGTTGTGCAACCAGAAGAGTAAGAAAATCCTCTTTTCCCATGATGTCTTCATCACTGTCGTTCTTGTACGTCGGTGTTGAATTTGGTTCAGGGGGAGGTGCAAAGATGCTAGATATATCTGTCATGGTTGATTCCTTATTCAATGTTGAAGGAATTTGGTGAGACCTTTCTATACTCTTAGGTTAACACCAGATGTTTCTTCATCTGTTTTTCCCGATTCTTCCTGGGAGTTCAGCACAGCATCAAATGATTCATTGTTTTTCGAAGATGATTCGTTACGTGTAAATTCCTGCTGCTGAGAGCTGAACTGTTCCTGGGATAATTCTTTCTGGTTTTCACCACCATTCTCCATGGTAATTTCAAACGCATCAATTGTAAAACCTTGATCTTCAAGAACTGCACGGAGACGCGGCATGTTTTTTTCCAGTGTTTCCATGACCTGTCGACTCTGTGCGACAATGTTTGCTGAAAGGGAGTCATTCTTTACTAGAATGTCGATCTTGAGGGCACCAAGTTCCACCGGGTGCAGCTGCATGCTAATCTTGCTGGTTTGCAACCTGGGATTAATATTGAAGCGTTTAATCAGGTTATCAACCAGCTCTTTTTGAGGAATTAGAGGATGTGCTCCTGGTGCAAATTTTCCTTCAATACTTGTTGTTTGGGGTGTTGTGCTGGATACTTGTCCGAATAGCTGACCAAAAGAAGATTCTACCACTTTTGTGTTAGTTACAGTATTACCCAGCGAAGTTGCAGCTTGTTGCGATTCTTCTTTATGTGTCTGGTTGAATCCTTTCTGCTCAGAGTTTCTTTGCTCTGAACCATCGTTTGTATTTCTTTTTGATTGCCCGAGTTTTGCATTGAGAAATTGCTCAGAGACATCCTGGTGGACACCTGCAAGTTTTGCAGATTTTGGGGTATTTCTGCTGCTGTCTTCAATTATTGGTAATGATATGCCTGTTTGACTTGGTTGAATAGTTCCATTTTCTGCATTAGTGTCGGACAGTATTGGATTGGACAAATTGTGTAAGTCATTTATTTGACTTGGAAGTTTGCCACTGGCCAATTCGTTTCCACGAACTATAAGTGTTCCATTTTCTTTGCCCTGATCAAGTATTTGATGGATCTGTTGCAACAAAAAGCTTTCGACCTTTGAGGTCGGAACCGTACTGTTAGTAATGCCTGGAGCAAGGGCGGGTGCTTCAGTGTTTTTACTTGTGACAGCCATTTTTGCTTGTATTTGAGGGGCCAGTTCTTTTAATTGATTGGTACTTGTTCCCTCTGCTTCCATTTGAAGAGTCGTGGCATCATCTGTAGGTATTACGATGGTAGAATTAGCAATGGAGGCTTTTTCCAGTGGAGAGTTGGCAACAGGTTTTTGAGCAATGGAGGCTTTTTCCAGTGGAGAGTTGGCAACAGGTTTTTGAGCAATGGAGGGTTTCTCCAGTGGAGAGTTGGCAACAGGTACTCTATCAATGCCAGCAGTATTGAGATTAATTGTAGTATTTGCTGTTTCGGCAAAAAGCATAGATTGGGGTGATCTATCTATATCATTATCATCCTGAAGGCTATCCAGGAAACTGTTTTCGGGGTGGTCTGTGTTCTGTTGTGTTTCTGGATCTTGAGGGCTTTGACCATTCTCAATATTTTCTACGGCTTCATCCATCAAAGGAGAAAAATCCTGGTTATCATCGGACTGGGTACCCATTATTCCTTGTTGAGAAGCTGGTTTCCGAGCCGAAGCCGTAGTATCAGGACTGAGAAGGACTGTTTCCATTCTATTTTACTCCACTTTAATGGTCGCAAAGGTTGTGCTCAGCTGGGAAGCCTTACGCTTATCCATTCGATCAAGTATTTTTGCTGCTGATTTCACTTTCATTGTTGCCAGAAGGTTTGCCGCAAGCTGTTCGTCAAGTGCTGTCATTGCAAGGGCGGCTCTGTCTGGTGTCATTTTTGCGTATATAAGGCTCAAATCTTTAGTTTTCTTAATCTCCCTGACATCCTTTTCTGCCAGGAGATCTTCTATTTTTGCCTGTACTTTCAGCAATTCTGCAAGCTTTTCATCAAGTAGCTCAAGTTTCTTATCGGCTTCCTCCTGTAGAGTCTTTAGCTCCTTCTCTTTAAGTGCAATAACTTTTTTCTCTTCTTCAAGATGGTCACGTTCATTTTGTAAGACAGCATATAAACGTCTTTCTTCAACTGAGTCGAATGATGTTTTCTCTGTGACTTTAAGCGTCTCTGTTGCAGCAGTTTCCTTGGCTTCCACAGCCTGCCCGGCGGCCAGGCTCAATGAAGATGAAAATCCTATGACGAGGAACAGGGGTACTAGTAGGGATATGTTGGCTCTTGAACGCATGGGAACTCCTTTATGTAAAGTAGCTTATTATTAAATACAAATCGTTCCTGAAGGGAAAGATATCAATTGAGAGTACGATCATGATGGAGAATAGCAATTTCATCCAGCATTGCCGCCTCCTTTTTGTCCACATACTCCTTCCAGCTTTTATTTTGTTGCGCCTTGAGAGTGGTGAGTGTTTTGTGTTCTTTTCTTTTTTCCAGAAGGTTCTGTCGTTTTTGCTGTGCTGCTTTCTGCTTTTGTTTTAACTTCTTTTGAAGTTCTTTGGTTTGTGCCTGTTCAAATTGAATACGTTCCTCATAGCGTGACAGTTCGTCAATGGTAATGCCATGGATCTGTTTTTCTTCTAAAGAGTGGATCAGTTTTTTTAAGGTGCTTTCTGCTGTTATCAGATTTTCAGTAGCTTTGTCTGCTGCAAGTCGTTTACGAATAAACTGTTCCTGGGCAAGATCTTCCTGACGTTTTCTGAATCTGAGAACGGAATCCAGTGAAAAAGGTTTAGGTGACATGGTTCATCTTCTTTTATTTTGCTTTACAAATTGTATTATCTGTCAGTTTCGCGCCTGTCGAGACGAGTCCCTGTGTCATCTTTTCTCTCACTCAGCAGCATCCCAAGTGATTCAATCGTCTCTTTAAGAGGAGTTGTTTCGTCATATCCCTGGCAGAGGAAGGAATTTATGGAATCAATTTTGCTCACAGCAAAATCTATTTTAGGGTTTGATCCTTTCGCATACGCACCAATGTTGATAAGGTCTTCAGCTTCAGTGTATGTGGCAAGAACATTCCTGGCTCTGCCTGCAAGCTCAATATGACGTGTATGGGTGATTTCACGCATGATGCGACTTGCTGAATTCATAATATCAATGGCGGGATAGTGATTTTTTGCAGCCAGAGCTCGAGAGAGAACAATATGTCCATCCAGGATAGATCGTACTGAGTCTGCAACGGGTTCGTTCATATCATCTCCATCAACAAGTACGGTATAGAGACCTGTAATTGAACCTTCTCCTCTAAATCTTCCTGCACGTTCAAGCAGTTTAGGAAGCGTTGCGAAAACAGAAGGGGTGTAGCCTTTTGTTGTTGGCGGTTCACCAATTGCAAGACCTATTTCCCGCATGGCCATGGCAAATCTGGTTACAGAATCCATCATTAAAAGAACGTTTTTTCCTTTCTTGCAAAAAAATTCTGCAATTGAGGTTGCTACAAATGCACCTCGCATCCGAAGCAAAGGAGATTGGTCCGAGGTGACAACAACAATTACCGAACGTGCCAGCCCTTCGGGGCCAAGGTCTCGTTCGATAAATTCACGAACTTCTCTGCCACGCTCGCCGATAAGTGCGATTACATTAATATCCGCACGGGCATAACGCGCCATCATGCCAAGAAGAACACTTTTCCCGACACCTGAACCTGCCATGATCCCCATACGCTGCCCCATACCACAGGTAATGAGACCATTAATCGCACGAATCCCGAGATCAAGCGGTTCACTTATATTTTTCCTTTCCATGGGGCCGGGAGGAAGGGAGTAAATTTGCTTTTCTTCTTCGAGAAGGGGGGCAGGTTGTCCATCAATTGGATTCTCCATTGCATCAATTACACGGCCAAGAAGATTATAACCCACCTTGATCGTGGCACTGGGTTTGATGACTCGTATTTTACTTCCCGGTCCAAGTCCGCGCAGTTCTCCTAATGGCATCAGCAAGGCCCTTGAATCTTTAAATCCAACAATTTCTGCCAGTATCGGATCAGAATTGTCCATGGGAGTGATTTCGCAAAGGGAACCCACAGAGGCGTAAGGACAATAACCTTCAATAATTAAACCAACAATACGGGAAACTTTTCCCCAAATACGGATAGGATGGATATCTTCAATTGATCCTGAGAAAAGTGTCATAAAATACCTGTGTTCACTGGTTTCATCTACTGTCCTTCGGTGCTCTGTGAGCAGTTAGCAGTTAGCAGTTAGCAGTTATGTTTCTTGCAGGTTGTCCGTTGCCATAATAGAATCATGAATAACCTTAATCTGGCCTGTCATGGTGGCATCAATAGTGCAGCACGTGGACTCCAGTTTGCAGCCGCCTCTTTCAATATTTGGATCAGCCAGCAAAACGATATTGTTGAGTCCACTTACATTGTCAATAATCTCCTGTTTTCTTGTCTCAATAGCAGCAAGATCCTCAGGGTTTATCTGAATTTGGAACTCATCGGATTTAACCGCTAGTCTTATGGCATCATTGATAGTTGCAACTATGGTTTCATTCTGCTCTGTGACTGAATGGCGGATGATTTTCTCACTGATAGCAAGAACCAACTCCTTCATCTCTGTTGTGCTATTTACAAGGATTGTTTCTCGTAGTGAATCCAGTTCCCTGCAAATGCACATGAAGGTTTGAGCATTGTTTTCAAAGTCATCTTCAGCCTGTTTTCTTCCTGCCTCAACTCCAGATAAAAAGGCATTTTGTTCTATGGTTTCTATATCAATTGTGACCTCAGGTTGCGCAGGTGTGGAAGGCGCATCCAGGGGTGGAGAGCGATCAGGCTCTTCAGCCATCTCAGGAGCAGGATTTGTTTCCGGTGATTCAGTAATAGTGTCTGGCACATTGTCTTCCGGAACAATCTGTTCATCTTTGACAATTGACTCCCAGACAGGTTCATCATTAATATCACTGGATTTGTTCAGGACTGATTGTGCCTGAAACTCTGTATTGCTTTTGTAAAACCTAGACAAGCTCATCGCCGCCTCCGGTTCCAAGCACCAGCTTTCCTTCTTCTTCAAGCTTCATTGCAATTTTCACAATGGATTGCTGCATTGCTTCAACTTCAGAGAGACGGACAGGCCCCATGGCATCCAGGTCGTCACGGATCATATCAGCAGCACGAGCAGACATATTTGCAAATATTTTTTCCTGCATCTCCTCCGATGCAGTTTTAAGAGCCATGGTGAGAGTATCATTATTAACTTCCCGCAGGATCATCTGCAGTGAACGGCCATCAAGGGTTGTGAGATTTTCGAAGGTGAACATAAGCTTCCTGATCTCTTCAACCATATCAGGATCGTTCTCTTCAATATCGTCAAGAATATCTGCGTCAATACTGTTTTTCATGCTATTAAGGATATCAACAACTTTATCAATCCCACCAACCTGTCGCTGGTTTTTATTTCCCACTTGTCCGATTTCCCGATGTAGGGATTCTTCTATTTTTGTGATAACATCAGCGGAGACCTGCTCAATTTTTGCAATACGATATATAACATCAGCTCGCACCTCTTCTGGTAGATGAGACAGAATTTCACTTGCATGACTCACGTGTTGAGTTGAAAGAACCAGAGACACTGTTTGGGGATGTTCTTTTTCAAGTAAGCCTGCTACCATGGCCGGCTGCATGAGAGCAATGGTTTCAAGTGGGCGGGATTCGGTACCAGAAATAAATTGATCAAGAAGATCTTCAGTTCGATCATCTGAATCAAGTGAGGAGATAGCTTTTTTTGCAAAATCACTCCCTTTGATAAAGAGACCCGCAAATTGTCCTTGTGACTCGGCAAAGTTACTGAAAACCTTAGTCTTCACATCCTCTGGTATATGGTCGATGGTGGCTATTGTACGCGTTACCAGGCCAATTTCCTCATCACTCAGTTCTTCAAATATTTTTGCAGATGCCTCTTCCCCAAGGCACATTAATAATACTGCTGCTTTGTTGAGTCCTGTCAGTGTATCAAAATTCATAAATCAGCCTTCATTAATCCAGTTTTTAATTATGTATGCAGTGGGAACATGATTCTGCATGATTTCATTGCGAAGGGTTATGACAGCATCAAGCTCACTATCTTCAGCTAAATTCGCAACTTCTGCTTTGCGGTTTTCCTGTTCCTTCGCATCGTTCATATCCTGAACGGCCTGTTCAAGTTCCGTAACAGTACTGTTATGTTCAGTAACTTCTGTTTTTATGGTTTTGATAAGGGGTCTGACCAGAAGAAAATAGAAAAGCAGGGCCCCAAAAGCAAGAAGGCCAATTTTTATGAGTGGTAAGTATTCATAGAGCAGGTTTGCAGGTACTCCATCGGTCAGCATCTGGTCATCGGTTGTTGTGACAAAAGGCATTGAGGTAACGTTGATGTTATCCCCCCGTTCAGTATCAAGGCCCAGGGCACTGGAGACCATTTTTTCAACAGCTTTGAGATCATTCTCACTTCTTGATTCAGATGTTGGCTGACTGGTCTCATCTTTTGCAGGAATTATTTTGTCTGCGAGCAAAACTGAAACTGAAAGTTTTTTGATTGTTCCTATGGGATTAATGGTTTTACTGATGGTTTTACTAATCTCGTAATTCGTTGTTCGGGATGATTTGCTTGTTGGGGGAGGGTTTCCGGCTGTCTTTTGGGTGTTGCCCTGAAGGTTGGATTCAACACCCGGTATTCCTCCACTATTCTGCTCACCACTACTTTCCTGCTGGGTCTGTTCACTTCGAATAACTGGTTCGTCAGCATCAAAGAACTCTTCTGTTTTTTCAACTTTTGCAAAGTCGAGTGCTGCGGTCACTCTCACCATGGCCTGTCCTTTTCCCATGGTTTTATTGAGTAGATCCTGTGCTCTTACTTCCAGTCGATGTTCAAGTTGCTGTTGAAAGACGAGCATATCAACGGAAAATAATTGCTCATCGTTGCGTTTACTTGTTCCTTCAAGAACATTACCGGTACTGTCTATAACTTTTACCCCATCAGCACTCAGCCCTTCAACAGATCCAGACACCAGGTGGATGATTCCCTGAACCTGGCTTTTGTCAAGTTTACCAGTTTTGCTCAGAGTTACAATAATGGAAGCTGTTGATTTTTTTTGCTGGTTTCTAAATAAACGTTTTTCTGGAATGACCAGATGAACCCTGGTAGCTTCAACAGGCCTTAGCGACGTGATTGTTCTTGCAAGCTCTCCCTGTAATGCTCTTGTGTAGTTTACTTTTTGCACAAAATCTGTGAGGGCAAATGATTGTTTATCAAACACCTCAAATCCAACTCCACCTCCTGACGGGAGGCCTCCTGATGCGAGTTCCAACCGTGTTTCGTAGAGCTCTCCTGCTGGTATCCAGATATTTTTACCACCATTCTTGAGTTGATAATCAATTCGCTGTCCTTTAAGCGAGGAAACTATGGCTGCGGCATCTTTTTCGGTAAGATTCGCATACAGTAACTGGTAATCAGCAGTGCGTGCTTGAGTGATAATGATAGCAAACACTATCATGGAGATAACCGTGACTGCAGCCAGAGAAATTTTCTTGGAGAGAGGCCAGTCCTTGATAAGAGTCAGCAGATTTTTTCTCTCAGGAATCTTGAACTCTTCTTCCGTGGGCGCTTCTTTTTCTATGATGTCTTTTTCGGCCATGAAAAAATCCCTTTTAACATGCCAGGAACATTCACGTTCCTGGGTTTTAATTTTTTTCTACAATACTTGGCTTTGGCAAGTTCTTTAGTGCGTGTTCCTCAACATTATATCTGCATTCTCATAATTTCTTCGTACGCTTGTAGGGCCTTGTTACGAAATTGAACCAGCATCTTCAGTGAAATGTCTGCCTTTTCCACGCTGATCATAACGTCATGAAGGTTTTTGGCCTGCCCGCTTTGCAAACCTTCAATGGCTTTATCCCCCTCAGACTCCGCTTTGACAGTCTTGTCGATGGTGGATTGTATCATTTGAGAGAAGTCAGAACCTGCTCTGGCAACAGGGTTGATATCTGCAGGATTTAACACCAGAGGGGGTACTCCTGGAGTACTGTTGATAATTGGATTCATTGCTCATTACCTCCCTATTTCCAATGCTTTCAGAGCCATACGTTTTGCTGATTTTATGACGGTTGTATTTGCTTCATATGCGCGAGTGGCAGACATCATATCCACCATTTCTTTGAGTACGCTGATGTTTGGCATTTCCACATACCCATCTTCTGCAGCATCAGGGTGGGATGGGTCATAGACCTTTTTAGGTTCTGAAGTATCTTCTATTATTTTGGTTACCTCGACTCCTTGAATGGACCTGTCCAGTGCTTCCCTGAAAGGAATGGGTTTTGATTGAAAATAGACGGACTTCTTTTTATAAGGACCACCTTCCGGGGTGGAAGTTGTTTCCACGTTGGCAAGGTTGGAACTGATTGTATTAAGTCGTATGCGTTGAGCTTTGAGTGCAGAAGCACTCACATCCATGCTTGTGAAGATATCCATGGGAGCCTCTTAAAGGGTTGATGTGATATTATTTTCCTTCTGAAACCATATACTTAAGTAGTGCGAATTTTTTCTTCAGCAACTGGGCAGCTGTTTCATAGAGTAGTTGATTCTCTGACAGATCTATCATTTCCATATCAACACTCACTCCATTTTCATCACCAATTACTTCGGTTCCTTTGATTTCATGTACGTTCCCTGATACAGAATGTATGGTAGAAGGAGAAAAAGGAATATGTCTGCTGTGTGTGGTCTCAAGTTTACCTGGATTTGCTGCAAGTGCCTGTTGCAGCTGCGTTTCAAATTCGAATACTTTTCTGGCATACCCCGGTGTCTCTGCATTGGCAATATTGGTAGCAATAATACGTTGCTTTGTAGAACGCAGGTCCATAACCTTCTGTAACAGCTGCATGTTTGAATCAAATGGCTCAAGTGGTTTCATGATTTCTTTTCGTATTCCGTTAAAAAAATATTCTGGTTATTATTGCAGGACATCATTTAGCTCCAGTTCCTTTTTCGCTAATCTGACCCACAGGGGATTCTTTCCTGTTTCGACAAGATCTTTGTATATTGTTAGTGAAGCTTCACTTTGTCCGTCTTTTTTTAAGAGTTCTGCCAACCGGAATTGTGCCTGGTCGTGGTGGGTTGACTCTCGGGGGATTTTTGAGAAGATTGATTTGGATTTGTTAAATCGATTGAGTTGATAGAGACTTTCAGCAAGCATAAAAGTACTTCTGGCCAGTTTTCCATCTGTGATTTCGACTTGTCTGTCGAGAATTTCCACCACCTGTGCAAAATTGTTTTCATGGAAGTATAAGGTGGAAGCAAGTAGTGAGAATTCTTCAGTTGCCGGTATCGTTTCGGGAAGTATCTTTACTGCATCCTGGTATCGTTCTTCTGCAAGCATGCTTTTAATGCGAAGAATGAGTATTTCTGTTTTAAATGCGCCGTCAGGGTATCTGAAACTGTACTGATCTGAATAATCTTCTACAACATCATAGGCACCGTGGTCATATGCTGCACTCATCAATGGCACATAGTACTGTTCTTTTCGGTCTTCTGATGAAAGAGCTATCAGATAAAGGTAAAGTTTTGACGCCTCCTGGTAAATTCCAAGGGAATTGTAGGCGCCAGCGATCTTTGCAAGCAGTGCAATGTCTACCCAGTTCTTGAGAAATAATTTTCTGTTCTTTTTTGCTAGAATCAGGGCTTCCATATACTGTTCGCTTGCAACATACTCTGTAATTACAAGGGGAAATAGCTCAATGAGAAGTGCCTGAGCTGAATGGTATAATTCACCATTTCTGAAATTCCTTAAAAAGTCCATGATGAGTTCGATACTTTGAATATTTTTACCCATCAAGCGGTATACCAGAGCTTCTTTGAAACTTGCCTCTTCTCTGCCGGCGCGTGTGATAGACTTTTCGGCTAAGGCATTGTAAAAACGAATTGCAGTTTCATCCCAGTTTTCAAGGAGCAAGTATTGGAGATCTGTTTTCTTTAAAGCACCTCTGAATCCTGCCTCTGTGCCGGGGTAAGTGTGTTCAAGGCGGGCAAAATAATCCACCATTTCGTCGGGAGATTTAAAGTGAAGCTCTGCCAGATACTGCCGGTAAGAGATTAGGCCAAGTCTTTCTTTCTCTTTGATGTGTCCACTGAGCAACGCAAAACAACGGGAAGCATCCTTATACTGTTTTTGCTGATAGAGAGTGTCGCAATACCCATTTAAAGAAAATGTTTTATCCAGTAATAGCTCATGTTTTTCAAGGAGCTGATATCCTATATAAGCCTTGATAAGATCGCCTGTGCCATACCAGAAATCAGCCTGTCGTAAATCTCTGATCATTGCTGTATCACCGGGATACGCAAACTCGTCCCTTGCAAGTAAGTCATGCATACGAGAATATTGTTCCGTTGCAAGAGCAGTTTCCAGCTGACTGATGAGAAAATAAGGGGCGAGAGGATGCGATGGAGTCATTGATTCATTTAAGTTTCGGAATTCAAAATCCGCAATAAACGGATCTTCAAAGCGTGCCCGCAGAAGGATGAGGAGGTATTTTGCAAAAGTACCGATGTCCTCTTCCGCATATTCTTCTGAAAGAAGGTAGAACTGTTTAAAAGCATCAGTAAAATTATTGTCCCGCGACAGAACATCCCCGTAAGTGAGGGCAAGTTTTTTCTTGATCTCAGGGTCTTTTTCCTTGGTAATCCGCTCTAGAAGCAGGGGGAGAATACTGTGCCATAGTTCTTGTCTGGCCAATGAATAGATCTCTTCACCAAGAAGATCCCTGTTTTCCTCTCTCTCTGGAAGGAGATATGCCATGGCGGGAAAGGGCAGTATTGTGTACTGAACCGGCATTGAAAAATGGACTTTGGACTCATAGAGCGTAAAGAAACTTTTCCAGTCAGCAGCATAGGGCGATGCAATGAGTGGATTAGAAAAATCTTTTGTTGTTCTTTCAAGTATTGTTAGCCCGGCAAGTCTTGAAGAGAAATCAGGAAGTGCAAGGCTGTATGGGTTACCAAGTAGAATCGTGACAGTGAGTTTGTTGTCCTTCTGATTAGGTACAATATCAAATCGCTGTGGTGGATATCTAAAAAAGAAGGAGAGGATTGTTTTGTTGTTTTTGTTCTGTGACAAAATTTTGACTATCTTGTCATCTGTATCAAAAAAGGTAAAATCTGGTTTCAAAGTGGTTTTTTCAAGAATGAGATCAACTCGTTTTCCTTTGATACTTGAGTGGTATAGAGGTAGCTCTGTGAATGAACAGTATAATTCAATAGAAGATTTATTTTGAATTTTATTGATTCTGGTCAACACACTTTTGGCAGCAGCCAAAGATGGTAATAAAATCAGGATAACAAGTATAATTATAGGATATTTTTTCATTCCCAGCCAAATTTGAGGTTTATTTGATTGGATCCTTGCAAAAAATAGTCCATATAAGGATTTGTCCGGTTTAAAAATTATTTTTGAAAGTTATTTGATTTTTATTCTAAAAAACTGATATTGTTTATACTAGTCCCTTAAAAAGCTCGAGTTGGGGAACGGGAACAAAGGGCAAGTCGGTAAGGGCAGACTCCGAGACGTCCAAGTTGTTTCGTGTATGTTCCTTGGTCGGGTTAAGGAAAAAGAATCGAGTGGCAATCTTGAGTGTTCAAGACAAACAGCCCTCGAGTCAATTCATAATTTTGTATTACAGGAGGTAAGGAATGGGTAAGAATGTATTGTTGGTTGATGATTCCAGCACCATGAGAAAAATCATAGGCAGATCTTTACGCCAGGCAGGAATAGATTTTGATAATATTTACGAAGCAGCAGATGGACTTGAAGCACTTGAGGTGCTGGAGAGTGAGAGCGTAGATATAGTGCTTAGTGATATCAATATGCCCAATATGGATGGAATTAGTTTCCTTCGTGAAAAATCCACCAGAGATGCTATAAAAGATATCCCGGTATTGATGATATCAACCGAGACTGGTGATGATATAATAGGTGAAGCGAAATCGCTTGGAGCTGTTGGGGCAATCAAAAAGCCTTTCACCCCTGATAAGGTTAATGAGGTTCTTGGGCCACTTTTGTAATGAACTCGTATAGAAGGAGAGTGGCGTGGAGATTCAGGATAAGTTGATTGAAGCGACCATGGATATTTTTTCCTCCATGGTCATGATGGAAATAACTGTTAAAGAAATAATGACAGAGCATGGGCAGCTACAGGATTCAATCACCGGGATGATTGGTCTTGCCGGCACGCACAAAGGGGTTCTGGCTGTCCATTTTCCTTACACTGTTGCCATGGCAATTACGTCAAGTTTTCTAATGATGGATGTTGAAGAAATTAATGAAGATGTTCACGATGCTGTTGGTGAAATAGCAAATATGCTTGGAGGGAATGTGAAAACCATTCTTTCTGAGAAAGGTCGTGACATAGACCTGTCTCTTCCTTCTACAATAGCAGGTTCCCAATACAGTTTTCAATCCGACAAGCAAATTGAAAAAGTAATCATAACATTTGATACAGGAGTTGGTACTTTTATGGTGGAGATGGATTTGGAAAAATAACAGCCTGTGAATGTATCCTTTTTACGACTATAAATACAACGGGTTTTAAAAAGGATACATGACAGTTTGTCTATTTTGTAATCAGATTTTTCGTAAATGGATGAAACAATATATGAACGTAGGTCAAGCTATAATTGATGCAACAACTGAGGTTTTTTCAACCATGCTTATGGTTGATCTTGAAGTTGGAGAGACGGTAGAAGGAAAAGATGGGGATATTCCTGCCAATATCACGAGTATGATAGGTCTTGGTAAAGATATTCGCGGGATGCTGGCTGTGCATTGTCCTGCTGTAGTTGCAAAAGATATAACCGGCTCTTTTTTAGGAATGGAAGTTACTGAACTTAACGAAGATGTTAAGGATGCCATTGGCGAAATCGCCAATATGGTTGCCGGAAATATGAAGGTTGCATTTGGTGAGGATGGGAAAAATATTGAAATTGCCATTCCAACCACCATTATTGGGGACTCCTTTCGTACCAGTGGAATGGCGGGTGCTCATCGGGTAGCGGTTTATTTTACCATGAATAATGAGGTTTTTCTGATAGAGTTGAAATATATCTGCTCAAGTGGTGATTAGTGCTCATTCATTTTTGCAATGTCATGTCATGGCAGTGTCTAGGTTTATCTCGTGTTTTTCCTTTCAAATTGTTAAAGTTGGGTTAAGAAATACTTGTCATCAGTCGATACTTTATTATAGGTGATGAAATTCAAAACTTCTCTTTATAATTCTAAATTATGTCTGTTGATAAAGCTAAAAAGAAAATAGATAAAATATTTGAGCTCACACAGGAGCGGGTCGCCGAAGAAGTTGGTGGACTTATGGGCGCAACAATGTCCATGTCAGATTTTTCAACACGGCTTATTTCTAAAGAAGATTTTTTTGATGAGCCCTCCGGAAAACTTGTTTTTGCGGAAATGCAATTATCTGGAGAGATTGAAGGGGACGGTTGTATTCTTGTTACTGTTAAAGATGCAATCCGCCTTGGTGGAACCCTCATTATGCTTCCTGATAATGAGCTTGAAGAATCTGTCTCATCCGAAGATTACAGTGAGGAAATTGAGGATTCCTATGGTGAAATAGCAAATATTGTAGCGGGTGCATATACCAAAACATTTGAAGAAATGTACTCAAAGAATTTTCGTTTCATTCGTAAGAATCTGGAAGTAATCACCCCCATGAAAGTGGATGTGGAGTCCGACAAACCTATTCCAAATCAAAGCTATTATCAGGTCTCTGCTGCAATGACTTTAAATGATGCGGAAATGGGGCAGCTGATTGTACTCGTTCCTGCAGAGTCTTTTGGGCTTGATGTACAGGAAAATGCTGAGCAGGATGCCGTCTCCGACGTAACAGAGAATGGGACAACACCCGAAAAAGCAACAGATGAAAATCAACCCGCTTCAGACAGTGATGCTGCACTAGCAGGTCAAACAGCAACAAATGCTAAGCCATTTGATGTAGAAAAACAGAAAAAACGTGTTGATGCCTGTTTAAAAGAATCTCATGCCCGTATGGGTAAAGAACTTGGGGATATGCTTGGTACTGAAGTAAAACTTTCAGAACATACAACTCGCCTGGTGAATAAAGAAGACTACTTCTTTGATGAGGCGTCTGGAAAACAAATCCTTGCACATATGGATGTGGTTGGAGATATTGCAGGGAAGAGTTATCTTTACATGAGTTTAAAAGATGCAATATTCATTGGTGGGACACTCATTATGCTCCCGCCGGGTGAACTTGAAAAAAGTGTTGCAGGAGAAGATTTTAACGATGACACAGAGGATGCATACGGTGAAATAGCAAATATTATTTCAGGCGTTTATACAAAGGTGTTTGAAGAACAATATCCGGATAAGATTCGTTTTATAAAAACCGGCCTGGAACAGATTGTACCAATGAAAGTAGATACAGAGTCAGATGCCCCCATGCCTGATGGTTCCTATTATATGGCAACGAGCAGGGTTAGCATTGGTGATAAATCCCTTGGTAACCTGCAGCTACTTGTTCCACCATCTCTCTTTCAACTTGAACTGCTGGGAGAAGAAACGGCTGCGGATGATGCACAGACCGTTGAAAAAGCAAAAGCTAATGTAGGTGGAAGTGGTAAGGCTGATGCTGGTACAGACTTTGGTGCGACTGGAGTTAGAGCAGCAGGCGGGGGGGAGGGAGGACGCACTCCTGAGTTTGTCATCCTGAGCAATGATGGTGGTGTCTGCTCGACAATAACAGCTGTATTAAATAAACAGGGAAAAGCTTATAAGGTGCTGGATTATAAAGAGAGTATCAGTGACTATCTTCCAGGTAATGTGAAGGCAGTTTTTCTTGTTATGGCAACCGTTGACGAACAGGGATTGGGGGTCGCTATAAAAATCAGTGCGGCAAGTTCTTTGCCGCTTATTGCAGTAGGCCCCGAGTGGACACGAACAAAGGTTATAAAGGCTGTAAAGTATGGGGTTGGTGATATTCTCCTCACACCTGCAAGTGAAGCTGATATCATGGAGAAAATTAATTCAGTTCAGGCAAAAATGGCGGCTTAGGAACGGGCCCCCCCCAGAGCACTTCCACAAAGGAGCCGATAACTATCCTGACACAGCGGGGATCACTTAGTCTTACATAGCAAAGTCTCTCACAACTCCCTGTGAGCCATGTTTCTGTTTACGTCTCGTAACTATGCCTGTACCCGGTTGGTATTCCACCCGAACTGTTCCGGTGGAGAGTTCCTGGCGGTTGATTCCAGTGAGAGGAATAGTCACTGTTTTCTCTGTGTCCGGAAGATAGATGGCAACCCCCTGTGACCTGCCGATTTCACGACTGTCCCCGGGGCGATCGTTGGGAATAAAGCGAAGAAACACGTTGCCAAATGCAGAGCCGTCTCCACTGCGGGAAAAAGAAACTACGGCAGCAATGCCTGCTGGAGCCTGAGGGAAATCTTTCACCGCAATAGCCTGCGGAGCAACATCTGCCGTCAATCCGCCATGCTGAATGATTATCGGGAAGGTGGATTCAACAATGATATCCAAATCAATCGCAGTGCCTGTTCTTTCACTATTGTCAACTTTTGCAGAAGAGGATTTATCCGTAGACAAAGGCGTGAGGCGGAGACGGGTTTGGTATTCTCCCCGTGGCAGTTCCCTGGGCTTGCGCACCATCAATTTAACAACCTGACGTTTCCCCGCCTCAATGGTTGCCCTGCGGGGTGCAAAGCGAATCATTTTTTTTACCATCTGTTCTTCTTCTGTTTCAGTCTCCGGCTTATAGAGTTTCCCGTTTGCCCCTTTTCGCATGGTGACCAAGGAGAGTTTATACGTTATCGACTCCTGTGAAGTATTTATGACATTGGCAGTTATGGAACGTTGCCGATCGGTGAATATCATCCGCACCGGATTTATCATCAGCATTTTTGTTGCCGCCTGAGCAGCACCAGGAAACTGGGCCAGCAGAAGACAAACCAACACCATTGGCATACTCTTCAAAAACAGTTTCTGCTTCCGGGGTGAACGTCGCATAATAAGCATAAATACTATCTCCTGGTTAAAGAAAGTTTAGTTGGATGGTCATGGAACCACTATAGTTTCCATAAACTGTATTGCCGGGTAATATGAGCTTCCCACCGATACTGATAGTGACCGTGGCGCCGCCACCGGGAAGGTCGACTCCCGTAAGATTATATTGAGAATGAGAGGGGATGTCAGTAATGCTGAGAATACGCGTACCGTCCGAAAGGGTAGCAGAGAGTGGGTAGGTGATATCGACATGCTCCGCTTCCGTGGATGTGAGAAGGAGCCGGCCGCTATGGCTCCCTGTTATCAGGGAGCGGCTACATGTCGCAAGTACCGGGCCGTTTTCTGCGGCAATAATGATGGTATCGCCACTGGGATGAAGGTCAATGATACCGAGATCGATGGGGGTGACCTGGCTCACCTCTCCTGCCAAAGTGGCAGAAGCGGTGAACAGGCCTGGCAACATGGTTGCAAGCATAAAGAAAATGCTCAGGCGATGTTGCATCATGTGTAATTCATGGTAACAGCAGTGCTACCAGTATAGGTACCAGTTGTTGCACCTGAAGGAAGGACCAGTGATCCACCAACATGTATCAGCGTATCAACCCCAGCAGCGTGCGTGACAGTACCATCGGTGGTTCCCCCGCCAGAGTTAGCGTCAATGAGGCTCATGGTAGCACTGGTGGTGCCATCTGTTAGAACGACACTCACCTCATATGATACATCAACATCAAAACCGATGGGCGAGGAAATGGTTATCAGAGCACTGGTTCCACCGGTAACCACTGATGCACCCGATGAGGCGGGTACTGCGGCTGCACCACCAGCGCCACTACCAGCACCACTTGCATTAATAACTATGGTATCACCAGCAGGGATAAGTTCAATAGAGCCAAAATTCATCGCTGTTGTCATATCTTCAACAAGGGATGATGTAACAGTAGCGGTAATCGGCACATCCACAGTTCCTGCTGTAACTGTCGTCCCTGACAATGCAACAATTCCTAAGAGAGCAGCACTCGCAAGAAACGTACTTTTTTTCCTGGTTTTCCACATAATATTTCTCCTACCTAATAATTCTTAAAGCTACTGTCGTTGGATACAAGACAGTGCCGTTTATTTGGAAAGAGCCCTTTGCTTTTCCATATAAGTTCCTTATCGGCAAGCTGTTCCATACAGTTTATCTCTTTTTTGCAAAATTACGTTAAATCCTTATACTAAGCATATAAATGGGTTACATGCTTACACTACACCCCTCAATTTTTGTAATTTACCATCAGGGAATGAGTCAGATGTATCTTGATACACTTTGAGTGATTTGTTTTGAGCGTTCCTGTTAACAGCTGCAAGAGTAACAACTTCGCCGATTGGCCGAAATTGAGCAATTGGTAAAGGAATCGCTTCAAAGCGTGATCCTCCTGTATCTTTCCTTTGTGTTGATTGAACAAGTGAAGCACCCTCCTGGATCAGTTTCCCAGAAGGTTCATTTAACCTTCTGGCAGTCGGCCCTGTAACTAACCCATACACTCTTTCAAGATTCTGAATAGTGTCAGTTGCTGCAATTTCCTGAGCCTGACCCAAAGAGCTGGAAATTTCAGGTACAATGTCCATCCTTTCTTTCACCAGTGATTCTGCCACAAAGGTTGGCATAGGCTCTGGCTCAAGAATGTCAGCAATTGCCCGAGGATTCTCCACCGTGGATGAAGGCTTCACTGGTTCTATAGCCGAAATATTTTCCCCACGACCACTCCCCACCGGTGCAACATTCTGCCTGTTATTTCCATCCGGTCCCTGAAGGCGGATATCCATACCGCTGGCAATGGTTCCATCGTTACCGATGGTTACCTTCAGCTCCTGACCACCTGCCAAAACGGAACCCTGCGGATCATCAGGACTCACCCGCAACGTATAATCTCCTGGGAAAACTTTTTCAAAAAGATAAAAACCATCATATTCAGATCGAATGGATTGCACTATATTTCCTTCAGAATCAAGCAACTCCAACTGCACAAAAGCGAGATTCTTCATCACTCCCTGCCCATCTGTGGAGTAGACCGTTCCGTCTACCTCTCCCGTAGAAACCACAGGGAATTCGACATAATCAACATGTCCGGGTCGTGGAAGAATAGCTGTCCCTGCAAGTGAGGGCTGCCAGAAAGGATCTTCCAAAGTGTCAACGTCCACCTTAATGTCCGTGGGACTGTAGGCTGTCAGGCCAGTAATGGCAGCATGCCCACTCTCGCCTGTTGCAGCAGATTTTCTGGCCTGAGTTGCAAGCACGTCGACCTCAGGAAGCTGCGTATCACCCTCATCAAATACTTGATTATTATTTGCATCATGATAGACCAGAGCTTTTGCAGCGCCGCTGTTTGCCTTTCTTTCTGAACTCATAGCAATTGCCCAGCTGGGACTCACCGGATCCGGCCCCAGAGAAAAAGACATGGTGGCAGCTACACTGACATTGTTATCACTGTCATAGGAAAGATGTGGAGAAAACGTTGCAAAACCGGCATCCCAATCAAGCCTTGCTGTAGCCGTTGTTCGTTGATAAAGATCGTCATCATGAATCAGGTCAAATCCACCACTCAGCGTATTATTCATTTGCCAGTGACTTGAAAGGCTGTACCGAGTGATTTTATTTTTTTCGCCAAGGTCATACTGCATTCCCGCTAGTATCCGTACGGGCCCCGCATTGCCGGATACGTTAAGGTTTCCATCAATTAAATTGCCTTCACCCGGTCTGGTATCATTATAATTCCAATAGGTATTGTTGGTTACGTGTACACCTGCCATCCGACTTGAAAGACGGGCGCCAATTTTTGAAGTAATGTAATCTGAGTAATTGGTATTTTCATAGGACAGGCCATAGGAAATGGGGCTAGACAATTTTGTCTCAGGGAGCATTCCCTGAATAGTTAATTCCGACTTGGATTCCAAAACACTATTAGGACGGTTTTCCATAACAAAATCTGAAAACCATTCATGCTTTGCCTTGATGTCAACAGATCCGACGGATGTCTGAGCTAAGGCGGACAAACCACTCCCACTGGCAGTGTCATAGAGATAATCTACCTGCCCATACAGGAAAGAGGTACTGCCTGAAAATCCTGCCTGAAGGTAATTGTGGCGTTCCTTGTTAAATTCTACACTTGCCAGCCCTAAAGCGACAGAGAGCGAATCTGTAAGCCCGTACTTATAATTCCCCCTGAAACGCGCACTATTGTCTTCAGGGGGACGCCCTTTTTCATCAATTCCCCAAATAGTTTTTTCTCGTTGGGAAAGAGACAGGTCATACTGATACTCCCCGGAAGGAAGCATCTCCGAGCCAACAGGAATCGCTTGATCATCTATTATTTCTTTTTGTCCCTGGGGGCCATAGGCGATGACTTGAAAATCGTTATTACCATAAAAGAGAGGAACATCTTCAAAATAGTACCTGCCGTCAGCTCCCACCAAGGCGGAGTCGAGCAGAGTGCCATTGTAATGCAACTCCACTTCCCAGCCCGGCAATACATTTCCTTCAAATGTGGTCAAGTCAAAATCTGATGTCCTGACCAAATCAGCATTACTGAAAGTAATACCCCGTTCAGGACTTGGTCTGTCAAGAATGGCGAAAGAGGCAGGTAAAATATCTCCCAAACTCATTTGAGTCGCCTGTAACGGGCCAAGTAAATCAGCGGCAGGAGCAACTCGTTCCAATCTGATCCGTGCTGTATTCAAAGGGTCATCTTCATAGCCTGAAACAAAATACTCTGAACTCATATAAAACAGATCGCCACGTCCAAGGAGTGAGTAGCTAGACTTTGTATCGGAACTTTTAAACTCCTTCTGGTCAAACCCACCGGACATACTCACATCCATTACAGGAATAGAAAACAAATCATACTCAAGTGCACGAACCGGATATTGTAAAGCCTCAACACTATTGCTGCGCAACCGCAGACGACGTTCTTCCCGTTCCATCTTTGCCTGCAAGGGCAGCTTTTCTCTAGGAGTGATCGATACAGATAACTCTGAGCGGGAAATATCAAAATCCAGAGGAAGCCATGAACTAAATGCTCTGGAATCGACATAAATTTCATTGTCATAGACAAAAGCAGCATTTTTTTGCCACGGAACGGTATCTCCAGCTATGCGCAACTCCTGCTTATTAATATCAAGTGAAAATGTTCGATCTTCAGAAATAAACCAACCTGTGGCCTTGGCTGCTGCGGGGTCAATATCAATTTTCAGATCTAATGCGGTTGCAATTTCACCAAGCGGCAACAGGGTAATATTTTCGTCACCATACCCAAAGGATGTCATCTGTAAACCAATGGGTCTGCAAATCACATTGAAAATCAGACTATACTCATCATTTAACAGAGAAGGCGAAGCTGAGACCTGGGCCGCACTGGCAGGAGAGTTTGTTGATTGGGGAGTGTGTACAACGGGAGTTCCTGGTTGCGCCTTAATCTGAGTAGATAGAGTATGTTGTGGCTCAACAAAAGCAGTAATTGTGGCCGGTACATTCGCTGCACCGGGGGGAGCTTGGGGCAATGGCAAAGACTGCTCCAGTTCAACAAAACTATCGTCAGTTTTTTGACGGCCATTTGTCTCAGTGGGAACGAGTCGAGATTCTGATTGATCAAGAAAGTAACGGGAATCATACAGGTGAATACCTGCTTGACTTAACGTTTGGGTAAAGGTATCAAAACGTCTCCAGTCGACCTTTTCACCATGGTTATTCGCCATAAGCAGCAGATGTCGTTGCAATAAAACATCTGCAAGTCGTGCTGCAGCTCTGTCATTATTTTGACGAAGTGACTGCCACCGAGAATACTGTCCGGTGGAGCTGAGCAGCAGATCTGCTGTTTCAACTTTCACCTTTTCGTCAAAGGATGATGTGGTTTTATTCACATCAGTCCGCCTGGATACGGTATTCGAGGACGGAACTGCTGTGATATTCGTCGCTTTACTCAAGTGTTCACTCACTGCAATAAAGTTATAATGCAAGGACTGGATGAAGCCGTTACGTTTTTATTGCAAAATGTATTCCACTCAAAGCCGCGGGGCATTAAAAATTACGAGTACTCCCGCTCGTAAAAGGAAAATAGAAGAAAATAGAAGGAAAAAAAGAATGGGGGACATGATTTTTTTTAATTTGGGATGTCCTCGATTTACACTTTTCGTTAGCGTTGAAGAGCCAATACCTGGTGCTGGTTTTTTAATCAGCGGATTTCATTGGAATCAACATAGGCATAAGCGCTATGTTTGTGTATGGATTCAAAACTTTCTACACTTGCAGAGAACCAGGTGATCTTTTTATTATCCAATGCTGATACGGCAACTTTTCGTACCACATCTTCAACAAACATCGGATTTTTGTAAGCCCGTTCTGTAACATACTTTTCGTCAGGACGCTTAAGCAGTGCCCAGAGTTCGCAGGATGCAGAATCCTCTATGAGTCGAATCAGATCCTCCACCCAGATAAATTTCTTAAATTTTACACTCAAGGTAACTTCTGCGCGTTGATTATGTGCTCCAGCTTCACTGATTTCTTTGGAGCAAGGGCATAAGGTAGTGATGGGAACCTTTACAGAAAGAATGAAATCACTATCTGTACCAACCTCTCCCGTAAAGCTGCATTCGTATTCCATCAGGCTTCTGGTTGCTGTAACAGGTGCCTTTTTCTCAATAAAATAGGGGAAGGACATTTCAACCCTTGCACTTTCTGCTCGCAAACCGTCTTGTATTTCAGCCAGCAGGTCAGGAAAGTTCGTTACACTCAATTCATCCATGTATTTGTTGAGAACTGAGGTGAATGTAATGACACAGCTATCTCGATATTCTCCAGGCATACTAGCCTGAAGAGATACTGTTGCAACACTGTTCTGTAAACCGCCATTCTTCTCCCGAATGCGAACAGGAGTCTGAATGTTTTTAATTCCGACAGACTGAATATTCATGGTTTAATATTTATACCGAAGCTGAGTTGAATCACGAACGCCCAGAGAATTATATATCTCCAGAGTAGCCTGGGAAGAATTGAGGGTGAAAAATTGAATTCCCCGGACATCATTATCAAGAAGGTCACGAATCTGTTCTGTTGCCCAGTGAATACCAACTTTCTCCACATATTGATCGTTTTCGGCACGATAGACAGCTTTTAATAATCGTGCAGGAATCCTGGCGCCACTTGCCAGTTCTGCAGTTCGAATTAAGCCGTGTTTTGTGCTTACGGGCATAATGCCAGCAACAATTGGTACGTGAATCCCTGCAAGCTCACATCGTTCACAATAGTCGTAATAATCCCTGTTCTCAAAGAAGAGCTGAGTCACAATATAATCGGCACCGGCATCTACCTTTTCTTTAAGGTGATCAATTTCCTGTAAACGATTAGGTGTCGCAGGGTGCCCTTCAGGAAATCCTGCGACACCGATGCACATCTTCGGGAAATGTTTTTTAATGTAGGCTACGAGGTCTGCTGCATACGCAAAAGAATCGGCTGGTTCCACAAAATTCTTTTGATGTCCAGGAGGATCGCCATGTAATGCAAGAATGTTTTGAATATCAGCCTGCTGATATTTTTCTAAGATATTATGCATTTCAGTGCGCGTACTACCGACACAGGTAAGGTGGGAAACTACAGTGATATTCGTTTGTTCTTTGATGCGCACAACCAGATCATGAGTTCTGTCTCTGGTTGAGCCCCCAGCCCCATAGGTAACACTCACGTATGATGGGCCAAGAGGCATGAGGTTTGAAATTGTTTTTAAGAGATGATCTGCCGCTGCATCTTCTTTGGGTGGAAAAAATTCAAAACTAAAGGTTGTCTTATGACTATCAAGAAGGTCTTTGACGAGCATGTAGGTTCCAGTTTTTTTAGTGCCTTACTCCCTGATTCCTGTCAGAAAAAACAAGAAACCGGAAATTGCATTTAAAGTTAAGAGCTTGAAGATACCACCAGGACTTATACTGGCATAGTGACTGTTCACCAGTGTTAGAAGTTGTTGTTGGTATAATTGATTTGGAATATTTGATTGCATTCTTTACACCTTTTTGGCTTGTTCGACAAGTTTGAAATAGAAGTGGAGTTAATCACTCAATCAATCATTCTGTTTCCTGTTTGCTATCTTTTTCTATCCATTTCCTGCTTTTCAGTGTAAATTGTCTATCTTCCTAAGGCAAAGTAATACAGTTTCTCCGGCAGGCACACAAAAATGGATGACCAACCTCAGATACGAATCGATAAATGGCTATGGGCGGCCAGATTCTTTAAAACGCGAAGTCTGGCTACAAAAGCAGCCTCTGGTGGTAAGGTTTTTCTGAACGGTAGGCGTACCAAACCTTCCAAACCTGTTCAGATTGGCGATACACTTACTATTCATAAAGGCCGGGTTGAGTGGATTGTCGTTGTGCTCGGTCTTTCCGGTCGAAGAGGTCCTGCAACTGTAGCAAGAACCATGTACGAGGAAACCGGGGAATCCATTCAAAACCGCGAAGAACAAAGGCAGGAACGATCTTTGTTTTATGCCGGACAGACAATGCCTGCTAAGAAGCCCGGTAAACGCGATCGTCGTAAAATAAAGGATTTTATTCGCAAAGGTGAATAATAAACGAAAAGGAAGCTTACAATGAACAAAGTAGAAAGAGCATTAATCAGTCTTACTGACAAATCAGGGATAGAAGTATTTGCCAAAGAATTAGCAGGTCTTGGTATAGAGATTTTATCCACTGGAGGTACCGCTGCAAAAATTCGTGAAGCCGGCATTGACGTTATGGATGTTTCTGACTTCACAGGTTTTCCTGAAATGCTTGATGGCCGTGTGAAAACTCTCCATCCCAAAATACATGGTGGGATTTTGAATCAAAGAGCAAATAAAGATCATCAAGAGCAGTGTGCAGAACATGGACTGAAAAATATTGATATCATCGCCGTAAACCTGTACGCATTTGAAAAAACAGTTGCAGATCCCAACTGTACACTGGGTGATGCAATTGAAAACATTGATATTGGTGGGCCAACCATGCTGCGTGCAGCTGCTAAGAATTTCCAGGATGTAACAGTTATTGTTGATCCTGCAGATTACCCGCAAGTATTAAAAGAAATCAAAGAGACCGGCAACACAAGCTTAAAAACACGATTTCGGCTGGCAGCAAAAGTGTTTAAACTTACCTCCGTTTATGATACAAGCATTTCCGCATGGCTCGATGAAGTCGATGTAGATCGCAACGATTATTTCAAATAGAGGGTAGTTGATATGCTGAAAATGGCAGTATTGCTTTCCGGGAGTGGGCGTACACTTGATAATTTCCATGAAAGAATTCAGGCTGGAACGCTTCAGGCTGAGGTACAGGTGGTAATATCAAATGTTGCTGATGCTCTTGGCCTTAAAAAAGCTGAGAACTATGGCTATCCTGCATTTTATGCTGCAGATAATGATGCGATCAATTCTATCTTGTTGAATTATGAGCTGGACATCATCGTCCTTGCAGGATATCTGAAATTGTATCAGGCTCCATCTGCGTTAAGTCGTGCTGTTATTAATATCCATCCATCACTTATTCCTGCCTTTTGTGGAGATGGTTTTTATGGTTCAAGAGTTCACAAAGCTATCAAAAAACGTGGTTGCATGGTGAGTGGCTGTACTGTCCATTTTGCCAACGGAGTATACGATGAAGGCCCGATTATTCATCAACAAACTGTTGTACTTGATTACGAAGATACTCCTGATGATATTGCTGCGAAGGTTTTTACTGCTGAATGCGAGGCGTTTCCTGAAGCCATTAACAGAGTAAATGATAAAGGGATTAATTTTTTCTGGGACAGGGTTTAGGGGATAATTATGGCAACGAGTATACTGTTAAGTTCTGATGAAATTACCCTTGCAATAAATCGATTAAGTCTTCAGGTTCTTGAAAAAAATCATAAGCCTGACAACCTTGCCATAGTAGGGATTCATACGTGCGGCGTTTTTCTGGCTCAGCGTATGAGAACGTATATTAAGGCACAGACATCACAGCTTATTCCGTACGGCAGCCTTGATATTAATCTTTACCGGGATGACTGGAGTCTTATGTCCCAAAACCCTGTGGTAAAAACAACAGATATCGACTTTAAGGTTGAGGATATGGATATTATCCTGGTTGACGACGTCCTCTTCACCGGCAGAACCATTCGCGCAGCCCTTGAAGCGTTAATGGATCATGGAAGGCCGCGGAGTGTACAACTTGCCGTTCTTGTTGACAGGGGAGGGCGCGAGCTTCCAATTCGGGCTGACTATGTCGGGTTAAAGACTACCGTGCGAATCCATGAACGAATCCAGGTAATGTTTGAAGAAAATGGCGGCCAGGATGAAGTGTTATTGCTCGATCACAAAGAAATCTAACCCAAGGAATTTCCAGGCAATCCTATAACACTGGTGAACAGTAAGTAAGCCATTGTAAACACCAAAGAACATTCTCTTTTTACTTACATTGAAAAAAATTATGGAACTTCTTGCACCAGCCGGCAACACTGAAAATTTCCTTGCAGCAATGGATGCTGGCGCAGATGCCGTGTATGTCGGCGCCCCATCATTAAATGCTCGAAATCTTGCACGGGATTTACGCCTTGAAGAAATTTTTTCCATGGTACAATACTGCCGTAACAACGGGAAGAAGATCTATATTGCTGCCAATAGTCTTATTCGGGAACAGGACCTCTCTCAGGCTGTGGAAACCCTCGGGTACCTTGATGCCATGAAAACAGATGGGCTTATTGTCCAGGATCTTGGTCTTGTAAGAATTGTTCGTGAGTACTTTCCGGGGGTGCCTCTCCATGCATCTACGCTACTTTCTGCTAATAATTCAATGGCGTTGCAGGGTTTTCAAACCATGGGTTTTGAGCGTGTAGTCCTTGCTCGTGAACTCACCCTTAAAGAGATCGAACTTCTTTGTCAAAAGAGTGATGTTGAAATTGAAGTTTTCGTCCATGGCGCGATGTGTTTTTCCTATTCAGGTCTTTGTCTGTTTTCCTCGTATTTAGGCGGAAAGAGTGGGTTACGGGGGAAATGTGTGCAACCCTGTCGTCGTCATTATAGTTGGCGTAGCAAGCAGGGGGGGAAACCGAGGTCACAGATAAAACAACAACAAAAGTCAAAAGCAGGAACGGGAAAGGGGCAGTATCTTTTCTCAATGAACGATCTTTCCGCTTTAGAGGCTGTTCCTGCTTTAATCGCTGCAGGGGTGGCTTCACTAAAAATTGAAGGACGCCTGAGGTCTGCTCATTACGTTTCAAATATTGTTAAAGCTTACCGTATGGTGCTGGATGCAAATGTTGACAACTTCTCGGAAACCTTAGCAAAGGCAAATATTCTCAGTAACCGTGCGATGGGAAGAAAATCATCTTCCGGTTACTTCTTTTCGCCGCAGCCAGTGGCAGCAATAACGCCGTATCATTCCGGAAATATGGGTGACTTTCTTGGCAGGCTTGGCGCTATCAGAACCTTTGAAGACAGACTATACGCAAAGCTCAGTTTAAAAGAAGAACTTTCTCAGGGGGATCGCTTGCGATTTCATGCAGAACCATCCGGGGAACGACTTGCCTTTACGCTGAAAGAACTTCGATCAGGAAATGATGCTGTGGAAATGGCTCCAACCGGCACAAAGGTTCAGATTCTTGCTCCTGACTGGGATTTATACAAAAGTTCATCAAAAATTGATGTTTATAGGGTTGATGTCAAAAAAGATGGAACCAGGCTTACCATCGCACTTCCTGATATTCGCCAAAGCAGGGCGAAGCTAGACGAACTGTATTCTGAAAAGAGTGCTCAGGTATCACAAGTAATGGCTGATCTGGCCTCTCCGCTTGCAGACGATGAAATCCCGGAAATCAAAAACCCGAGAGTATACGTTAGCAAAAAAACACATAAAGCTGTCAGAAAAGTAAAAAATCCATTGGATTTATGGCTTCGAGTGGATTCAGCAAAATCTCTTTTCAAGGGACTTCCTTTGAATCCCGCCCGATATCTGATCCCTGTTAACAAGGTGAATATGAGTCAGACAGGGCAGCTAAAGCGTTTCCTCGGTAGACGAATACGAGATCTTATATGGTGTTTACCACCAGTATTGTTTGAAGGGGAACAGGGGAGATTAAAGAAGCAAATTCAGTTGCTTATTCGATCTGGGTTTAGGAACTTTCAGCTCGGTCACATAACACAGTTCATTTTTTTTAAAAATGAACAACGTGTGCATCTCTCTTCTGACTATACTGTGAGTCTGCTGAACAGCCAGTCCGTAGTACTAATGGAAGAGGGTGGGCTTGAATCAGCACAACTCTCCATTGAAAGTGATAAAAAAATACTGATCGAACTTATCGCCAGATATCGAAGATACCACAGTGAGCTCAAGCTTGGTCTCACAGTATATGGTGCTCCTGCACTTTTTACGGCAAGACTTGACCCCGAACATTTTCAATACAACAAAACGCTTACAAGCCCCAAACAGGAAGAGTTTATACTGGTTAAAAAAGAGAATGTTACTGCCACGATCCCCGTACGACCTTTTTCCTTACTACCTTATCTGTTTGAATTAAAATCTGTAGGTCTTGACTATGCTGTAATCGACTTAAGCAACATGAATATGGGTAAGAAAGAGATGGAAGAGTTAAGCGAAAGATTGAGTTGTAGCGGCAAATACTCAAAACTTCCAACCTTTAATTATTTAGGAACTCTTGAATGATGGCGTCGTAAAAACCCTTTAATTACAGGTTGAATGGAGTAAGGAATCAGCAAGAAATCTATAGACGTGGAAGATGTTCCAGCGATAGCAGTTGAGCAACCTGGGTTGCTGTTTCCTCAATTGATCTGCCATCTGAAACAATGATTGGAATCTTGTATTGGAGAAAGATCTGGTTGGCCTGACTGAGTTCTTCAGTGCAGGTGCTCATGTTTGCGTACTTACTCTCTTTATATCGCTTTTCCCTTACAAAGCGGAGCGTTTTTGGGTCTGTGGTGAGACCGATTGCTCGTGCCTTATTTCGAATGATAGGCGGTGGTAAACGTGAAGCATCGTAATCTTTCATGAAAGAACCATCATCATAGGCAATAAGATGGTAAAAATTTCACAACTGCTCAGTACGTATTCCTTCATGGGACTGATTCGATATTTGCGTATGCGGATGTTAGGAAAGGTAGTTCTTATTACAGGAAATTGTCACTGTTGTGGCAATTGCTGTCGAAAGATTAACCTGGAAGGAGCGCGAGGCTGGTTGCGATCTGAAAAAGAATATTATGCAGTGTTAGACAAATATCCTGAATATGAGCGATTCCAAATAACTGGTAAAGACGATCAGGGATTTCTTCAATTTTCCTGCACATGGCTCACTGATCAGAGTCTTTGTCGTGATCACGATAACAGGTTACCGCTTTGTACAAATTTCCCTGATAAAAGCCTTTATTTCTGTGGAGGCAAGCTACCGCCAGGATGTGGTTACGCCATTGCTGAAGTACGACCTTTCGATAAGTATTTAGAGGATGCACTCAAGGGTGGAGAAAAATAATGCGCCGAGTGCTGGTTATCGAACCTTATTATGGAGGCTCACATAAGCTCTTCCTGAATGGTTTACGGAAAACAGTTGAAGCCGATTACACTCTGTTAACTCTTCCTGCGCGCAAGTGGAAGGTGCGAATGCAGTTGTCGGCACCATGGTTTGTTCAGGAGCTAAAAAAAATCCCTGAAGAGAAAAGGATTTTTGATACTGTGCTCTGTTCCACTTTTGTAGATGTTGCAGTTTTACGCTCGCTGCTGGTATCAGTTGCAGGGTGGAATAGAGATGCACGCATTGTCACCTATTTTCATGAGAATCAATTTGTATATCCGGGGCAGACGACCGACCCCACCATTCGCCAGTTTACTGCTATTAACTTCACCACTGCACTTGCATCTGATTCCTGCGCTTTTAATTCAAGCTTTAATTTGGAAAGTTTTTTAAGTGCAATCAGCTCATCTTTGAAAAAAGCAACAGATATAAAATTACCTGCCTGTGTTGATGAAATCAGGGAAAAGAGTGTGGTACTCTATCCGGGAATGGACTATTCCTTTATCGATAAGGCTAATACACATTCAAACAAGCAGAATAGTGGTCCACCTGTTATTGTTTGGAATCATCGATGGGAGCATGATAAGGGGCCTGAGTTGTTCTTCGATTCCCTTTATTATTTACAGGAAAAGAATGTATCTTTTCGTCTCATCGTAATGGGCGAATCTTTTGTGAAAAAACCCGCATGTTTCGTAGACGCGGTTGTTCGTCTGGAAAAGGAAATTCTTCATTTTGGTTATGCAGAATCCTCTGAAGAGTACGCAAAATTACTTCATCAGGGCGATATAATTATTTCCACAGCCAAACATGAATTTTTTGGTATTTCTGTTCTTGAAGGGGTTCGGGCAGGTTGTTATCCTCTGCTTCCAGATGATCTTTCCTATCCTGAACTGTATAACAAGAACTATTTATATGAACCTGGCAAGCTGGCTGAAAGATTACTCACATTTGTAAAAGATCCCATTCATCTTGAGCACACAACGGCACAAAACTTAACCAGTTTGTTTGACTGGAATACGTGCAGAAATAAATACGAAAAATTCCTCTTCAGGAAAACGTTGGAGTTAAAATGAAAGCTAAAAAAGGAGCAAATGGAAATATAGTTTTAATTGGTTTTATGGGAGTGGGGAAGGGGAGAACTGCCAGAATGCTGGCTGAACAAACTGGAAAGTTTGCAGTTGATTGCGATGACCTTATCGAAAGTTTTGCCAATACCAGAGTAAAGAAAATATTTGCAAACTTTGGTGAGCCGCGCTTTAGAGAACTTGAACGAATGGTGGCAACATGGCTTGAAAAGGTGGTTTGTGATACTATTATTTCAACGGGTGGGGGCTTCTTTAATGTTCCTAATATCAGGAAAGTTGGAAAAATCGTCTATCTTCATTCTGATTTTGATGAAATAATGAATACTATTTATGCTCATCCAAATGTGAAAAAGAAGATCAAAAAACGACCACTTTTACAAGACCTGGATGGTGCTAAAGATCTTTTTAATATACGTTTGCCTCTTTATCGTGAAGTTGCTGATCTTGAAATCAAGGTGAGTGGAAGAAGTATTGACGATATCTCGAATGATATTTGTACGCAAATTGCTGAAAAATAAGCAGGATATACTAAAACACACAAGGAATGCATATGTCTGAGCTAAAACTGCAGCCATTGTCCGGCTATAACGATTTTCCAGGTCCTGTTGTAACAATCATTATGGATGGTGTGGGGATCGGTCCCCAGGATGATAGTGACGGTGTACATATGGCTTATACTCCGATACTTGATGAGTTACTCAAAGGGGAGCTGGTTACAAACCTTAAAGCCCACGGAACAGCAGTTGGGCTGCCATCAGATGGCGATATGGGGAATTCTGAAGTCGGACATAATGCACTTGGTTCGGGCAGGATTTTTTCTCAGGGTGCAAAACTGGTAAATGAAGCGCTTCATTCAGGGGATCTGTTTCAGGGGGAGTCCTGGAGGGAGATAAAAAAACGAACTGATAATGGTGGAACGCTACATTTTATTGGTTTGGTTTCCGATGGTAATGTGCATAGTCATATTGAACAGTTAAATATCATGCTGGGGCAGTGTGAAAAAGAGGATGTACAAAATGTTCGAGTACATGGCCTGGTGGATGGTCGTGATGTCTCACCTAAAAGTGGACTTGAATATTTTGGTCCACTTGAAGAAAAACTTAAAAGTATGTCTACAAATGGCAGAGATTACTGCATTGCTTCAGGTGGCGGCCGAATGACCGTCACCATGGATCGCTATGGTGCTGATTGGGGAATAGTTGAAAAAGGCTGGAAAGCTCATGTGCTTGGTGAGGGGAGAAGATTTAATACCGCCTGTGAGGCTATCCAGACATTTTACAAGGAAGATCAGGCTATGATCGATCAATATATGGATAGCTTTGTCATCGAGCGTGACGGGGAGCCTGTGGGTTGCATAGAGGATGGTGATAGTGTCATTCTCTTTAATTTCAGGGGTGATAGAGCCATTGAATTGTCACAGGCCTTTGAGGAGAAGGATTTTACTGCCTTTAACAGACAGCGTCACCCGGAAGTGTTTTTTGCAGGAATGATGCAATACGACGGGGATGCGATGATTCCTAAGCATTATTTAGTCGAACCTCCAGCAATAGCTGGAACAATGGGTGAGTATCTCTGTGCAGCAGGGGTTACATCCTATGCAATTTCAGAGACTCAGAAATTCGGGCACGTAACCTACTTCTGGAATGGGAATAAATCCGGTTACATCAACGAAGAATTGGAAAAGTATGTTGAAATAGAATCGGATAAGGTCACGTTTGATCTGCGCCCATGGATGAAGGCCTCAGAAATCACAGATAAGGTCATTGATGCTATACACAGCAATAAATATAAATTTATTCGATTGAACTATGCCAATGGAGATATGGTTGGTCATACAGGAGTGCCGATATCTGTACGTATTGCAGTGGAAACAGTGGATTTGATGCTGAAAAGAGTTCTTCCTGTACTTGAAAAAGCTGGTGGAGTAGCGATTATTACAGCTGATCATGGAAACGCAGACTGTATGTGGACGGATAAAAAAGGAGAACGTACAGCAATGGTTGCCCATACCAGGAATCCGGTTCCATTTATAGTAAAACCGTATTTCAATAGTAATTCTTATTCGTTGCAGCATGTTGAGAATGCAGGACTTGCAAGTGTTGCTGCAACAACAATCAATCTTTTGGGGTATGAGGCTCCGGAAGGGTACGAGCCCTCTTTGTTGAAACTCATATTGCCAGGCAGCCGTTGAATGAACATGGTACCTCGCAGAGACGTTTCATTGAAAAGCAGGTGAATTCAAACGTGAATACCTTGATTTGTGATGTACGATAAAAAATATTTTTCCCCAATGATGTCACTTAATGTGTTGATATTAAAGCTTATGGTGTGGTTTGTTTTTTTTATTGACATTTAAAAACACAAATTGTCAAAAATTTGTGTGGTAATTTTAAAAATGATTGTGTATGTTGTGTCAACGTATTAATTGTATGGGGAATGAATTTGCGGCTCAAAATTAATTAATTGAGTTATTTTTTCCGATGTTTCGGGAAAAATGTTACTTGTACAACAAAAAAAGCACGATCACGTAGTTGATCAGTACTAAGGACAAGGTTATTATGTTAGAAGGCACAGTGAAATGGTTTAATGAGGCTAAGGGTTTTGGTTTTCTCGAGCAGGAAGGTGGAAAAGATGTATTTGTACACTACTCTGCTATTGTAAGTGATGGTTTTAAAACCTTGAATGAAGGTGATCGAGTTCAGTTTGAAATCACCGAAGGTCCTAAAGGTCCTGCTGCAGCCAACGTGAGCAAAATATGATCTAAGACATTTATTTGTCTCTTGATTGAGAAGAGGGTAAGCCAAAATTTGGCTTACCCTCTTTTTTTTTGTTTTTTTTTGTAGAGTTGGCAAAATATTCTGGGAATGTCAGGTTGTTGTGCGCTATTCTATATGCAATAGCCTCAGAGGTGTATTGCTTCTAATGTCTTAATCATATTTTGACAGGAGTTTGATATGGAAGAACTTTCAAAATCACAACGTGCCCGTCTTGCAATAGGAACGTTTAAAACCATTGCAGACGCATTGATTTTACGCGGATATTATAAGCCGTCAGGAAGGTCGGGAGAAAAACTATCAGAGTCCTTACAGCAGTTTGACCCGGAAATTTATGGTTCTATGAGTGATCATCGAATTGTTGAACTTCAGGGCCTTAAATATGTTATGGATCGTATGCCACGTGGCATTGAAAAATGTAATCGTATTATTCTTACGGCCAATGAAGATTTTCATGACACCTCCTTTGAAAAAATAACACCCCTGAAACGACGCAGACATTCCTACATTGTATCGGACAAAGAAATTTGTTTTGTAATTACCCGCGGCCTCACAGAGATATACGATATAATGACCCATATTACTTTCTTGAATATCGAATCTCAGAAAATTCATAGGCAGATATGTCACAAAGAGGAAGGTACCTGTTCAGAATGGCATGATCTCAAAAGCATCATTCAGAATGACACTCCCCTTGAAGGTTCAGCATTGGATCAGGCCATCTGGAACCTTTCAATCATTTTAGGAAGAACATACCGGGAAACTCGTGAAAGCTTTGACAGTTTTGAAGTACATCATGGGAAAAACGGGAACCATAACAATGGTCTTTTTGCAATCATCTATGAGATGGGGCAACGCATAATCGAAGAATCAAAATCAAAGGACTCGCTGCTGACGGTTTATTTTACACCTTCTTTACAAGAAATGATTGGGCGCCATAAGTATGCTACTCTCTGGGCAAATAATGTTAAACGAAATCTTCATGATCTTGGGCTGCACGAGAGGCCAATCCATGTCCTGAGTGCTAATATGCACTCAATGAGGACTATTTGTTATGGCGCAGGATATTTAAAGGAACAGGGGAAAACAGTTCCAGATGATCTGTATGATATGGTAGCAGAGCTTCGTAATTTAGATGATGAGATCAATCAGTTTGCTTTAGCATTTGGCTTTAGTTATTTACGTGATACTTCTGAATCAGGTATTGATGTCATGATTTTTGACACCTCCAAAAACAAAAAAGATAATCTGCACCCGTCTATTCATTGTGATTTTCAATATATTGAAAAAGAAAAACCGGTCATCGTTGTTATCGACTATGCTTTTGGCGCTCAGGCTTTTGATATACTTGATGAATTGCTCTGCCCAGGTCATTTTGCAGATCAAACAATTACATTCTCAATAAAATCTGTAAATATCATGGGAAAGGCAGGAACGCTCCCAGGCAATAAAGGTGATATCATGCTGGCCACTGCCCATGTTATGGAAGGTACTCCAAATAATTACATTGTTGAAAATGATCTTGCTGTGAGTGACTTTGAGGATGGGTACCCGATACATGTCGGACCAATTGTCACCGTACTCGGAACATCTTTGCAAAATCGTGATGTACTTGCCAGGTTCCATACTTCAAGCTGGAAGGCAGTTGGCCTTGAAATGGAGGGTGGACATTATCAGCGTGCGATCAGCGCAGCTATAATTCAGGGACATGTTCCTCGTGATATAAAAACCCGGTATGCCTACTATGCCTCTGATAATCCCTTGCATAGAGGGGAAACGCTGGCTTCAGGTTCCCTTGGATATAGTGGTATCAAGCCAACGTATATGATTACCAAGGTGATTTTTGAAAAGATTGTTACTCCTCCGCAGAAAGATTTATGCAAATTATAAAAAGACACTATCTGGCCAGAGTTTCTCCCTGGGTTCTCGCTGCTGCTTTTAGCTTACTTGCTATAATTATAACAGTTTTTGCAATGAATAATTACAGACGGGATAAAGCATTAATGACAGATATTTTCCTTGAAAAAGGGATTACGTTGATCCGCGTTGTTGCATCAAGTGCCAGAAGTTCTATTTTTTCTGGCCTACGTGGTGGAAAGGATCTTGAGGATCTTTGGCCGGGAAATGTTCAGAGTGTTCTTGAACATGCCTCAGAGCACCCTGGAGTAAAGATTGTTGCTCTTGTTGACAGTAAAGGAGAGATACTTGCTGACTCTCTGCCGGAAGCAGGTGAAGAACATGTCTCAAAACAAACCCAGGAGTTTCTGGCTGCTCTGGATGGAGAGAGGACCGATATCAGACCCTTTAGCTTCCGTATCAGCAAAGAACAAAACAAAGCTGTTTTTCAGGTAGCAGCTTTTTTTCCACCAATTGGAAAAAGATTTCTGAAACAATTGAGACAGCTACCACCAGCTCTTATTGCTCGTGGAGAAAAGGGGCACATGATAATGCAACATCATTTTGCCAGTCCCCAGTGGCGTCAAAAAATAGAAGCTTTAAATAAAGAAAAGTATGTGATCCTTGTTGAACTTGATATGCAACCATTTAATGAGAGGCTCAAGAGACAAAAGCTTGAGATTATTATTTTATCTATTGTTCTTTTTCTGGTGGGATTTGGAGGCTGGCTCTCTATCTTAACTCTTCAGGGTTTAAAAGGCTCACAGAGCAGGCTTAGAAGGGTCGAAGCATTTCGGGATATCCTGATTTCATCTCTGCCGGTTGGACTTATTGCAACGGATACCAATGGTGGAATAATTTTATACAACAGATTTTCTCAGGAATTAACTGGTATCAGTGAGAAAAAAGCTCTGGGTGGGAATTCGACTGTTTTCAATGAAATGCCCGATATTTATGCAGCATTCAAAACTCCAGGGACACCACAAAAGGAACTTTATCAAAAAGAAGTCCAATTAAGCTGCGGTTCAGGAATCAGCCATACCGTGCAGCTCAGTCGTCTTGCAATCATTGACAGTGATGATACCTTCGTCGGGACACTCCTGATGATGCAGGATCTCAGTCAGGTGAAAAAACTCGAGAAAGAATTGAGAAGAAGTGAACGTTTGGCAGCTCTTGGTAAGATGGCAGCCGGCGTTGCTCATGAACTCAGGAACCCATTAAGCTCAATTAAAGGCTTGGCACTTGTTCTGCAATCAAAATTTTCAGCTGAAAACCCTGATAAGAAAACAGCGGAAATACTGGTACAGGAAGTGGAGCGGCTCAATCGAAGTATCGCTGAATTGCTTGATTATGCAAGACCTCAGACTTTGCAGAAAGTAGATGTTGATTTACATAAGATACTGAATAAGGGCGTTTCATTACTCTGTATTGATGCAGAAGCTGCTGGCGTACGGATGGTTACCGATTTTCCGGAAGTGTTGCCAATGATTCAAGCGGATGAAGATAGGTTGAATCAGGTGTTTTTGAACCTGTTTTTGAATGGAATTCAGGCAATGGAATTTGGTGGAACCTTAACTGTGCACACAGCCAAAACTGATGACAGTATCAAGGTGACTGTGTCAGATACGGGAAGCGGAATTGAACCGGATAATCTGAGCCGGGTGTTCGATCCTTACTTTACAACGAAACCGGAAGGTACAGGTTTGGGCATGGCAATGTCTGCCAAGATTGTTGAAGAACATGGCGGAGTCATAACCATTGAATCTGAAGTGACAAAAGGAACCTCCGTGACAGTGGAGATTCCCTTGTAGCGACGTGTTTTGATCAGTTAACAGGCTTTAAGATAATACCAGCAAGTGGTGGAACCGTTACGTTTGCATGGAATTGTGCCTGTGCATAGGGCTCTGCGATGGACTTGTATATGGTTTTACTTGCAGCATCACTTCCGCCAAACCGACTCTGATCTGAACAGAATATCTGTTCGTAATTTGATCCTGTTGGCAATCCCATTTTATATCCGTAGAAGGTCTGTGGAGTAAAGTTTAATAAACACACCAGATGATCATCACGGTTTTTTGCATAACGGGTATAAGAGATAATAGAATTTTCCCGATCTTCAAGATCCATCCACTGAAATCCCTCCTGGCTGAAATCCTGTTCCCACAGGCTCGCATTATTTTTGTATAATGTGTTCAGCTTTTCGAAAAATGTCAGCATCTCCTTATGTAATTCATTTTCATGCAAAAGATGAAAGTCCAGGCTATGTTTGCAATCCCATTCACGCCACTGACCAAACTCATTGCCCATAAATAAAAGTTTTTTTCCAGGATGCATCCACATACAGAGAAACAGGAGCCTGAGATTGGCAAATTTCTGCCAAAGATCTCCGGGCATTTTATCAAGTAGCGATTTTTTTCCGTGTACAACTTCATCATGTGACAGCGGCAGGATAAAGTTTTCGGAAAAGGCATACATAATAGAAAACGTGAGGCTGTTATGATGGTACCTTCTGTAAATCGGGTCTTTTTCAAAATAATCGAGAATGTCATTCATCCAGCCCATATTCCATTTAAAACCGAATCCAAGGCCGCCTGCATCGGCAGGTTTTGAGACTCCGTAAAAACTTGTGGATTCTTCTGCGATCATCAGTGTGCCTGGGTGACGATCATACACAATTGAGTTGAGATGTTTGATAAATTCAATGGCTTCAAGATTTTCTCTTCCACCATAATTGTTTGGTAACCATTCGCCATCCTTTCGTGAATAGTCGAGATAAAGCATGGAGGCCACAGCATCAACCCGTAATCCGTCTATGTGGTACTTGTCGATCCAGAATAGAGCATTGGCAATAAGAAAATTACTCACTTCTTTACGGCCATAATTGTAAATAAAGGTGCCCCATTCGGGGTGGGCACCTTTTCTGGGGTCGTCATGTTCATAGAGTGCTGTTCCGTCAAATCGAGCGAGGCTATGTGCGTCTTTCGGGAAATGAGCGGGAACCCAATCAAGAATAACACCAATACCTGCAGCATGACAGCTATCCACGAAAAACATAAAGTCTTCAGGTATTCCGTACCTGCTGGTCATACTGAATGGTCCGGTTATCTGGTATCCCCATGATTCATCCAGTGGATGTTCCATGACCGGCATGATCTCAATATGGGTAAATCCAAGCTTCTTTACATAGGGAATAAGTTTGTCGGCGAGTTCCTTAAAAGTGAGAAAGCGATCCGGGTTCTTAGGGTCGCGTTGCCATGATCCGGGATGCACTTCATAAATGGACATGGCACTATCGTAAGGATTTATGCTCTTTTTCGATTCCTGCCAATCCTGATCCTTCCATTGATAGTGGTCGAGATAGCGAACTATGGAAGCAGTCTTAGGTCGAAATTCTCCAAAAAATTGAAAGGGGTCAGATTTTTCAAGGATTTCACCCTGAGTAGTACGTATTTCAAACTTGTAAATTTCATTTTCGCCAATTCCCGGAAAAAAAAGTTCCCATATGCCAGAGTTGCCAAGACTTCTCATGGGATTTACTCTTCCATCCCAGCTGTTGAAGTTTCCAATCACCGAAACTCGGGTGGCAGATGGTGCCCAGACACGAAAAATCGTACCTTCAATTTGTGAATACATACCTGGATGTGCACCAATATGGTTATACAGTTCATAGTTGGTGCCAAAATTAAAGAGGAATCTGTCCTCTTCACTTAAGATGGGCATAAATCTGTATGGGTCATTGATTGTCTGTTCAACGCCATCGTTATAAGTGATTTTGTACTGGTAAGTATAGGGATCAAGGTCAGAATCATTGATTTTTTCACAATCAACGCATGCTTCAAAGATGCCTTCGTCGCGCACCTTTTCCATAGGGATTTCCTGACCATCGATAAGAAGTGCTACTGATCTGGCACTTGGCTGGAAACAGCGGATGGTTGCGGCAGAATACTTTCCTTTATCTGCGAAATGTACTCCCAGAATCTGAAAAGGATCATAATGTTCTGCACGGAGGAGACGGTCGATTTGTTCTTTTATTCCCATGGAAAACCCCTAATTTTAAGGTACTATTGACAAATGCTTCACTCTTTTTAGAGTAGCAAATCCTGGCCGTAAAACATAGGGCAAAATGGAAATGAAAAGGAATATATAGTAAAAAAGAATGCGGGGTACTATGCTCAGCGTATTTCGGCTCCCGTTCCCAATATCGAACACCTCTTGACCATAATCAAATAGATCTGTTAGTGTGAGAGGGCTTCACAATATAAAAAAAGGTTGGTGAGCGTCTTTCACGCTGTTTTGCTCTGCAGAAAGGTATAACTCAATGGAACAGTCTAAAAAACCGATAATCGATTCACTGACAGGATCGTTTTTATTATCCACATTACAGATGCCTGATCTGCGCTTTGCAGAGCAGGTGATTTATATCTGCTCTCATAGCCATGAAGGAACGGTTGGAATAGCAATCAACAAGCCAAACCCGCAACTATCCTTAGAGGAAGTCCTTCTTACTAATGGCCTGCCGGTTCCGGAAAATTTAATTGCTCCTATTTATATGGGAGGGCCGGTAGAACCAAATGCTGCATTTATTCTCTATCAGTCAGATTATGCTACAGATAATCACATTGAGGTCAGTTCTACTGTATACATGTCCAGAGACACAAAAGTTCTTGAAGATATTGCCTATGGACGAGGGCCGGAAAAGTTTATTTTTGCAATAGGCTATGCAGGGTGGGGGCCTGGACAACTTGAACAGGAACTGATATCTCAGGGGTGGCTCACGATCCCTGCCGAGGATTCAATTATTTTTGATGTTCCTGATGATGAGAAATGGAAACGGGCTGCGGCTCTTTATGGAATAGATATTTCCACTTATCAGGATTATATAGGAAATGCTTGAGTGCTTTAAAAGGTAGTAAAAGGAAGCTTTTTACGAACCTGGTAACCTTCAGTTGAAAAATATTTAAAACAAAAAATGGCAAATATAAAAGATATATTTACATGTACCCAGTGCGGCTATTGCTGCCATGGTGAAACAACAGTCTCGCTTGATGAAAAAGATCAGAAACGAATGGTTGAGGCTCTTGGGCTTTCCGTTGAAGAGGTAAGAAATAAATACTGGCGAGTAACCGGCAATGTTGTGCAGATGAAAACAGTTGACGGGAATTGTATTTTTTACGATGAAGGATGTATTGTTCATAAGGGGCGACCATGGCGATGTGCTCAGTGGCCGTTGCATCCATCAATGTTGTCTGACGAGAACAATTATAAGACTATCAGTGAATCCTGTCCTGGAATCAACACTGTGATATCCTACGAGGAGTTTTGTCAAAAATTGCAGGAACTCATGGACCAACAGATCATTATTCACTGTTAGCCCATGAAACTTGAACTGCCGTTTCTTGGAAAGACCAAAGATTCATTTATTGATCAGGGGATTAAAGAATACTCCGGTCGCTTGAAACATTATACAGGTCTGAATATAAGCGTCTTGAAAGTTAAAAGAAAGGAAAGCAGGACTGAGGAACAGCAGCGGCAGGAAGAGGGGCGTATGTTGCTTGGAGCTCTCCCTCCGGCGACTCTCAAGGTAGTCCTCGATTCCAGTGGTAAGCAGGTGAGTTCGGAGGGGCTTGCCGATCTTATTTCACGCTGGGAGCAGGAAGGGCGCAAACAGGCCGCATTTCTTATAGGCGGCCCTACGGGACACTCTTCAGAAGTGCTTGCGGAGGCGGATCTCCTGCTTTCTTTTTCCCGGATGACTTTCACCCACGATATGGTACGTCTGTTTCTTCTTGAACAGCTATATCGGGCTTATACAATTAAGGCTGGCGAAAAATATCATAAGTGACAGAACCTTAAAAATAGCCAAGGTTTGATCTGCTTTATTACTTCAACTCTCCCTGTAGTGCTCCTTTAGCCGCTCCGCCATGCTCTATCTTTTCTAATAACTTAAGTTCTTGTAATCAGTATCTAATAATCGACCAGCAACTACGGGTGGTTTAGCGACTGTTATGCCTTCGATGAGATCAGACTTAGACTTACCAACACTCGGCAGATACAGTGGACATATTTCTACTGATGCGCCCATCTTTAACAATGCATTAAGCAGCTGTGTGGGCGATTTATCAGATGGTTTCATTATTTCTGTTTTGGTCGATCTTAGAGTAAGATCACCTGCAGAACCGCAAAGAACCATGTTTACCTCTTTGCCATGTTTTTTTATAGTTTGTACAGATAGCACCATAGCCATCATTTGTGCCTGACGCTCAGAAGCTGTTATGAGAACATTCAAACCTTTGGCCTGGTCAGCACATACCGCTGATGAAAATAGCATAGATGCTACCACTAAAATAGACGATATAAATTTTTTATTCATAATTTAATAGACCTTTTTTGATAGGTGACAGGTAATTGCAAGGTGATTTCGTGTTGGACGCAAAAGCATTAGTAAATACATCATCATCAGATGATATGGTGAAATCAGTCTACTCGACCAATTATTACTTGTTTTGTCCCCTTTATGATGCAAGGGCGTTCAAGCAAATGAATTTTTAATTACAACTTCGTCCAAATTCAATTGTCCCGGCCGAGGCCAGGGGTCTTTCGTTCCTTTACCAATTGCTATGAACATCGCGATCACATGATCATCTGGAAGTTTGATCAATTCTGCAACTTTTTCAAAATCAAAACCATCCATCGGACACGAATCATAGCCCATTGATTTTGCAGCCAGCATTAAAGTTTGAGCTGCAATACCGCAGGATCTCATGGCCTCATCTCTTTGAACTTGTTCTTTGCCACGATAGTACTCATTAATGGCCGGGATCATGAAATCCTTAACTTCTTTGGCGGCCTTCACCCAATACCGGCCGGCTTGTTCCCATGCCATCAAATTTGCACAAAGCACAATGAAAAGTGATGTATCCGTTACCTGTGCCTGATCCCAGGAAACTTCCCTGATTTGCTTTCGCAGCTTTGGGTCAGAGACAACAACAAAACGCCAATTTTGAATATTAAAAGCAGTAGGAGACAGTAACGCTAACGAGAGGAGTTGCTGGATATCATCATCGGTCATCTGATGGTCTGGATCATACTGTTTTACAGATCTTCGACCACGAATTGCTTCTTCAGTTTGCATAGAGTCTCTCCCTTAAAGCGTGTGAAGTGTAAGCATGACAGCTATTGTGAAGCGCATCTTTTTTTTTAATACATTTCTTTTGGCCCATCCCTGTTTACTGAGGAGTAAACAGGGATCACTTTCCTACCAGTTCTCACCAAGCAGTTCAAAATGGGACTGCGCGTGATCGCAGGCGGGGCATATATCAGGCGCTTCTTCACCTGTATGCAGATAGCCACAGTTTCGACAACGCCAGGTTGTGTTTTCTTTACCTTCCCTCTTAAAAACCTGTCCTGCTTTAATATTGGCAGCCAGGTCCCTGTAGCGCTTTTCGTGCTGTGTTTCAGCTACGGCAATGGACAAGAATACTGAAGAAATATCTGGAAAGCCCTCTTCCCTGGCAGTTTTGGCAAATCCCGGGTACATGATTGCCTGCTCGTATTCTTCTCCCGCTGCAGCAGCGAGCAAATTGTCAACGGTAGAACCAATTACCCCGGCAGGAAATGAGCCAAGAACTTCCGCCTCTCCTCCTTCAAGCATTTTAAATAACCTTTTGGCGTGTTCCTTTTCCTGATTCGCTGTTTCCTCAAAGATATGCGATATCTGAACAAATCCATCTTCTTTAGCTTTTGACGCAAAATAGGTGTAACGGTTACGGGCCTGCGATTCACCAGCAAAAGCAGTGATGATATTTTTTTCTGTCTGACTTCCTTTTAGTTGCACCATTGTATACTCCTTCTTTGTTATGAATTCTCTTTATCTTCACCGAATTTAAACATCCCCTCGGCCAGTTCTTTCAGCTTTTTGTCCACAAGAAAATGTATACTTTTTTTAGGATAGTTACCATTTTTCGAACATTTACCAGCAGTCATACCTGTAAGGATTTCTATCCCCTCATCAATGGTTTTGACGGCATAGACATGAAATTCCCCTTTCTTAACCGAATCCACTACATCTTTCCGAAGCATCAAATCTGCAACATTGGTGGCCGGAATAAGCACGCCCTGCTCGCCGGTAAGGCCACTACTTTTACAACAGTCGTAAAAGCCTTCGATTTTAGCGTTGGCTCCACCTATAGCTTGAATTTCTCCATTTTGATTAACCGATCCGGTTATTGCAATGTTTTGTTTAATGGGAACCTCGGACAAACTTGAAAGAAGAGCATATATTTCTGTGGATGACGCGCTGTCTCCTTCCACGCCTGAGTATGACTGCTCAAAAGCCAAGCTGGCACTGAGGGTCAGAGGTTTGTCCTGGGCAAATTTTTGCCGTAGATAACCGCTTAGAATAAACACACCTTTATTATGGATCGGCCCTGCAAGCTTTGCTTCCCGTTCAATATTAATTACACCCGCCTTACCCATGGAAGTCGTAGCAGTGATTCGGGACGGGCGCCCAAACATATAATCACCCAGCATGTACACGGACAATCCGTTGACTTGTCCAACAACACTGCCGGTGGTGTCAATCATCATACTGCCCCGATCAATCATTTCCTGGATTTTTTCCTCAATCAGGTTTGAGCGATGAATATGTGCTTGTATTGCTTTGTCCACATGTTCTTCTCCAATCACTTTTGCATTCTTTTGGCCTGCCCAGTAATCTGCCTCCCGGATAAGATCGGTAATACGAGGAAAACTGGTTGAGATTTTTTCTTTACGACCGGTCATTCGAACGCTCTGCTCAACAAGTGCAGCAACTCCACTTTTATCAAAATCCCGCAGCTGTTCATCTTTTGTAATACTGCGGATAAACGCCGTAAATTTTGTGATAGAGTCATCCGTTTTGTTCATTGATTGGTCAAAATCCGCCCGGACTTTAAAAATCTCCGGCACATCCTCATCATAGTGGAGAAGAAGCTGATAGAGGTGTGGATCAGCCAGCAATATAACTTTGATATCGGTCTCAATTGCTTCCGGTTTGATGCCTGATGAGCTAAACCAGTAGGCTGGATCAAAAGTCTGAATTTCCATCATTTTAGTCTTAAGCGCTCTTTTAAGCGCCGACCAGACACCCGGTTCAGTTAGCAGGTCATGCAAATTGAGGACTAAATATCCGCCATTAGCTTTTAAAAAGGATCCTACTTTGATCTTAGTGAAATCCGTCCGCCAGACACCGCGATTATCCACCACTCGTTCGATGGATCCAAAGAGGTTGCGGTAAGTGGGATAGGATTCGATAATGATCGGTTGTTTTTTCTGTTCGGAATTGTCCACCAGCAAGTTGACCTGATAAGCCATAAAAGGATCACCTGGCTGTTGCATCATCGATATCATTTGTTCCTGCTGATTAGCTTGGGATTTAGTAAAGAAAATCCCAAGATTATCAGCAAGATTTTTCAGCATTGCGGCAAGATATTTCTTTGCCTCTTTTTGCGTATAATTATTTAGAAGCGGAGCCATGTATTCCGAGGCGGTGGTAGTGAACGTATGTTTATCCGTCTCAATTCCTTTTTCCCGTACTTCTTTTTGGAGATCATTAATCTCAAAGAACATCTGGTCGATATCTTTTTTCAATTTCTTGAATTTTTTCTTAATATCTTTGTATTCAGCCTCAGGAAAGCGACCTTTTTTAACCATTTCCTCGAGATTATGGATGGGCATGGGTTCTTTATCAACAATCGGCATCAACTTCGGGCGCTGCATTGGATCGCTCTGCATGGAAACCAGTGTAAAACCTTGTTCTTCCACTCTCTTATTTAGGGCCTTAAAAAAAGCAAGACGCCGTTTCTCATACGCCTCCATAAGGGCTTTTTTTCTGGCAATATAATCCTGACTTTCGAAGAGAAGTGGTATTTCAGTTTTTAATGTTTTTATAAAGGCATGTACATCTTCTTTGAAACGACTGCCTATTCCTGCAGCAAAACGCAGAAGCAGGGGAGCTTCCGGATTCTTGAAATTATTGACATAGCAAAATTCACAGGGGGGCTTATTCTTTTTTGCGATCTGGTTAAGAAGCTTCTTTACTACATCCAGACGGCCACTTCGAGGTTGCCCGGTGACAAGAACATTATAACCTGGTTTGTCAATATCCATGCCAAAGCGGAATGCCTCAATCCCTCGATCCTGGCCAATAATTTCTTCAAGTGGCTCTATGTCATCGGTGGTGTCAAAGGGTAATGTGGAAAGGTCGAGTCGCCAACGTAATTCATCTATTTTCAACTCAGTGCGTTTTGGTAATGCTACCATTGCTGACTCCTTAGTTTGAGGTTCCCAAAACCATTTTAATGTCTATGTTTATGTGTTAGTCATTACTTAATCAGTGTCAATATGTATCCTTTTCATCATGCCTCTCTGGTATTTTGGCATAACAATTTTAAGAATATTTTTCACAAAGGAAGCTCTGGTAATATTTGGATCGACCTTGCCGGGAAGCTTGATTGTTATAGAAAAAGAGCCTCCCGGGGTCACTTCACCATTTTGCCAGACAATATCTCTCTGTCGCACTCCTATAATCTTGAGAGTATCTTCTGATACCGTGATCTGCAACTCACTTGAATCAAAAGTATATAGTTTACCCCGGACAATAATAGTGTCATTTGTTTCTTGAATATGAAAATCAGGTGGTATCGTGCAGGGAACGGTAGAACTGGGAAAGTCTCGACATATTTCTTCGAAAATATCGTTCAGTTCCTGCCGCATTTTCTTTATTTGTCTTTCCTGCCAAATAAGTAAATCAGGCATAGTAGCCTCCAGCAAATCGTTAAGATGGGGTATCGATTTAGCTAAATTCCGTTTTTTATCTTTTGGGTTTCGGAATAAAAAAAATCCGGATCATCGTCTTTCAAAGGCAACCCGGCTGTCTTAAAAAAGATCCAAGGCTTTCCATCCTCGTCGTACGACGACTTTGGCTTTTTCTATGAATTATTGCTTATGCTGTTTACCAAACATATAGCAGATTAAGATATGCGTCAAGAAGCTGATGAGAAAGTTCATCAAAAGAGAATTGGAAAAAGTGACCGGTTATATTAAGGATATCACATTCTCTTTAATGATATACAACAGCTAATCACTCCCGGGTGCAATACAAAATAGTGATGTGCTTTGCATGTTGTTAATTGGTGGATATGATAGATGTCTTGTTGATGTTGAAGTTAGGCTGGCTAATTTTAAGGGGAGCTTGCAGGCAATTCGAAGCTGGGAACCTCAGTTGAACCATGACAAATTAAGTAATATAGAAAAAAGAAAAATGCTCGATGATCTATGTGGCACGGTTACTGGTTTACCCCCTTAAACTCACAACATAATGACCCCTATTTTCTTGATACAACAACGGAACAGCTTACAAAAGATAAACCACTAACACTCAATGTCCAGGTCTTTGAGCTTTTTCCAGAGAACCTTTCTACTAATACCCAGTTTGGCTGCAGCTTCAATTTTCCGTCCTTTGGTTTCCTCAATAGCCTTGAGAATCCTTTGTCTCTCATAGCACATAACACCTTCACTCAAGGGCATATCTTCCGTGATGCAAGGAAGGTCTTCGGCTATTTTTCTGCATTCCGAAGGCAAATGTGTAACATGGATATGACTTCCGGTTGAGAGAAGAATAGCCCTTTCTATTGCGTTTTTGAGTTCTCTCACGTTACCCGGATAGTCATAGGCAAGAAGGCTTTTATAGGCATCAGGAGAAATGTCGACCCCTTCTTTCCCATACTTAGCCGAATAGATTTTAAGAAAATGCTCGGCAAGAGTGGATATGTCTTCGCCTCTTTCCCGTAGCGGAGGTAACCGGATGGGAACAACATTGATCCTGTAAAACAGATCCTCCCTGAATGTCCGTTCCTCGATAGCCTTTTTTAAATCCTTAGCCGTGGCAAAAATCGTTCTTACATCCACCTTGATACTTTTATGGCTTCCAAGCCTGGTAATTTCATGCTCCTCAAGTACTCTGAGAAGTTTTGCCTGCAAGCTGAGGGGTAATTCTCCAATTTCATCAAAGAAAATTGTTCCTCCATCCGCAACTTCAAACTTACCTTTCTTCGCCTGAACAGCACCTGTAAAAGCACCTTTCTCATGACCAAAGAGTTCTGATTCAAGAAGATTTTCAGGAATGGCAGCACAGTTTATTTTCAGATATACCTTGTCCTTTCTCTGGCTCAAATTATGGAGAGCACTCGCTACAAGTTCCTTACCAGTACCGCTTTCTCCCTGAATGCGAACAGGAACATCGGTTGGAGCAATAGTGGCCAGGCGGTCAAAAACCGCCTTCATAGCAGAACTATCACCGATAAAATGCTCTGACTCACTTTTCCCCCTGACAGTCTCCCTGAGCTGGTCATTTTCAAGCTGGAGTTCTCGATAACGGAAATATCGGTCAACGACAATGAGAAGAGCCTCATTGCTGAAAGGCTTACTCAAATAATCAAAGGCGCCTTTTTTAATGGCTGAAACAGCAGTATTTATCTCCGGGTAGCCGGTAATGATAATAACACCTGTTTCAGGACATATTTCTCTGGCTTTGGATAGAATCTCCATGCCGTTCAATCCTGGCAGTCTGAGATCCGTTATAATCAGATCAAAGTTCTGCCTGGAGAGCATCGCCAGTCCCTCATTGCCATCCTCACATGATGTAACGTCATAGTTGGAAGCAATGAGCGAGTGGCTGACTCCAAGCCGCATTGAAAGCTCATCTTCTATAAGCAAAATATTGTGTGTCATGTTTATTTAGACTCCATGAGAAGAGAGCTGAAAGAAAAGTGTGGATGCCTTTGTGGTTAAACAAAAGGAAAACAAGATTCTCGGTAATGGCTAACAGTTTGCTGTTATTTCCAGTCTTTTTCCAGTAACGGAGGCAACTGAATGGGAATAACATTAATTCGGTAAAATAGATCCTCCCTGAATGTCCGCTCCTTAACAGCCTTTTTCAAATCTTTGGCCGTGGCAAAAATCGTTCTCACATTCACCTTGATACTTTTATGGCTTCCAAGCCGACTAATTATTTGCTTATCAAGCACTGTGAGAAGTCGTGCCTGCAGGCTAAGGGGCATATCGCCTATTTCATCAAAAAAAATGGTGCCGCCATCAGCAACTTCAAATTTACCTTTTCTTGTCTGAAAAGCCCCGGTAAAAAAACCTTTCTCATGGCCAAAAAGTACTGTTTCGAGAAGATCTTCAGGGGTGGCTGAGCAGTTTATTTTCAGGTACGGCTTGTCCTTTCTCTTACTCAAATTATGGAGAGCATTAGCCACAAGCTCTTTGCCAGTGCCGCTGTTACCCTGAACCCAAACAGGAAGATCAGTTCGAGCAACAGTGATCAGGCGCTCAAGGAGTCTTTTCAGAGCGGAACTCTCACCAACAAAATGGCTTGACTGGCTTTTTTCCCTAACATTTTCTCTGGGCAAATCGTTTTTAAGCTGAAGAGCTCGATAACGGAAATATCTTTCAACAATATTGAGGAGGGCATCACTGTTGAAGGGTTTACTCAGATAGTTAAAAGCGCCTTTTTTTATGGCCGAAACAGCAGTATCTATCTCCGGGTAACCGGTAATGATAATAATACCGGTTTCAGGGCATAATTCCCTGGATGCGGACAGGATCTCCATGCCGTTCAATCCCGGTAGCCTAAGATCCGTTATAATCAGATCATAGTTCTGTTCAATAAGTGCCCTCAGCCCCTCATTGCCATCCTTACATGTTGTAACTTCATAGTCGGAAGCGGTAAGCAGGTGGCCCCCCCCAAGCCGTATCGAACGTTCGTCTTCTATAAACAGAATAGTGTTTTTCATATTTGTTAAGATTCCATGAGAGGAAGGCTTATGATAAAGTTTGCTCCACGCCTCTTTGTTGATTCAGCTTTGATGCGTCCACCATGCTGAGCAACAATAGATCGGCAAACGGCAAGCCCAAGCCCCGTTCCCTTCCCTGGATCCTTTGTGGTAAAAAAAGGATCAAAGATTCTCTGCAAAACCTGAGGATCTATTCCGGGTCCGGTATCAGTTATCGAGACGTGGCACATGTCATTTTCGTTTGTCATTTCAAAAAAGAGGGTCCCTTGGTCACCCATGGCATGGACTGCATTAATTATAATATTGAGAAAAACCTGCTCGATCTTGGCCGGATCAACCGAAACCAACGGCATAACGGCACAGGGTTTCCTGACGACAGTGATATTCTTTTTACTCAGAAAACTGTCCGCCAGTTTGAGGCTTGTATCCAGGATCGAATTTATAGAGGACGGTGTAATGGCGATTGGTGTTTTTCTTGAGAAATCAAGAAGCCCCTGTACCGTGGTCTGTATTTTGAGAAGTCCTGAATTGATCACCTCAATGTGCATCTTCCTGGACGCCTCATCCATATCACTCTCGGTGAAATTTTTAAAGCAGAGAACAACACCTCCGAGAGGGTTATTTATTTCATGAGCAACTCCCGCTGCCAGACTCCCAACTGTTGCCATTTTTTCTGTTTGGCACATGAGCTCCATGGTATTTTTCTGTTCCCGATTTGCCTCACGCAATCGTTTAATCATCCAGGAAAAACTTATCTGAAGTCTGCCTATCTCATCCTTCCGACGAGTTGATTCAGGGTAGTGGATATCCAGATTTCCCTTTTCGGTAATCTGGTCCATAGCTTTTGCCAAATTTACAAGAGGTGTGGCAAATGCTTTACCGGTAATACCAATAACAATCAATGATCCCAGAAGTACGAGGGATGTCATTATAAACATTTCGTTTCGCAGTGCCTTGACCCCTTTATTCACATCTTCCAACGAAAAACCAACCCGACAGACGCCCCAGTTTTTAGTACTTATTCTCAAGGGGGCAGCGACATCAACCATATCGCTGCCATTTGTATTCTTTAAGCGTTGTACTGTTATGAGCGTAGCCTTAAGGGCCTTTTTTGTTACCGGATCCGTATATACCTTTCCATACTCCCTGATATTACTGTGCGAGAGCACCTTGCCATCAGGGTCAAGGATAAGCAAATATATAATACGCTTGTCCTTGAGCATCATGTCTGAAACGTAGTAATCGAGATAATCTGTCATCCCCACATTTTCTACAAGACCGACCTCCTTGTAAACCAAGGCATTGGTGAAAATTACTCCTGAAATTTCAGCAATAGTTTTTGCCTGGTGAATTGCATCCTCGGTATAGAGCTTCTTTTCCCTTTGTATAATCAGGTATCCGAACAATCCTGCAAAAATAAAGATACAAAGAGAACTTATGAGAATAAACTTACTTTGAACACTCAGAAAAAATTTCATCGCTTCCTCTCAAGAGAACTCCTTTACTGGTCAGATATGAGGCCATGTTCCTGATTAGATCGTAGTCGGAATCAGTGACCCTGGAAAAACCAAACCGTATGTTGACATCCCACAGATTCATAACAGCCCTATGTGCAGGATTATCATAATCCAGGCCAAGGAGCGTATCTTCCAGAGATTGAAGCAGCTTAGAATCTATACCAGACCGAACGACAAGCAAAAAACCCGGTAACGAATCGGTCTTATCAATAACCTTTATCCCCATTTCTTGATACTTTCTGGCAACAGAATCGAGTACCACGCCCATATCAAAATTTCCCCTGAGTACCTCCCTTGCCACTGAATCATGGTACCTTAAATTTTTGTACGCGGCAAAATCTTCAAGGTGTATACTCTTCTTTGCATAGAGGTGATACAGAGGTGCAAGATTTCCGGAGGTGGAATGTTCAGATGCAAAAGCGAAACGTTTCCCCTTGATGTCCTGTATTTCTCTTATGGTATTGTTATCCGCTCTGGCAATAAAAGCTCCATGGTAATACGGCTTCCCGTCTGAATTCAAGGCAGCCAGAAATGGCTTGACACAGCCCGCTTTCCTGGCGGCAAGATATGTCTGTCCTCCCAGCATGGCAATATCTACAACACCATCTCTCAGCATCTTGATGACACTTAGATAATCCTGGCTTATTTTCAGTTCAAAATTGTAGGGAGTAGTTTTGCTTAAATAATCCACAAACGGCTGGTAATTCTTATACATCACCAGTGGGTGATAAAGCGTGATTATCCCGAGATAAATAATTGGCGGTGTCAGTTCCTTCTCCTGTTGACTGGCTTCTGTCTCGGAGAATCCGACTACCTGAATCATAAAGGAGAGTACAATGATAATGGCACAGTGACGGAGCATAGGTGTGTTTTTCCTTCCCTTAAAGAAAGGGTTTTGACGGGCCGCAACCTTTGTTCAGGTTCAACGCAGGGAATGTGAGGGAAAAGAAGAACTTTACGTTTCAGTGCAGTAGTCGATACAAGCTGTAATAAAAAACACGAATTTTAAAGAGCATTTATGAAAGTAACAACTTACATATCCCACAAGGCACTTATCCTCCGATACTAAAAAGTTTCCGACTTGTCGGGTTGGAAATAATACTGACTCAGTTCGACAAGTAACTAATTTAATAATCCCGGTCAAGTGGTTTCATCTGAGAATCATGGTGTTGCAGGCTGTTTGAGCGGTCACATTATCGGCAAGGGTTGCAAACCTGACTCTTTTACCTCTGACGGGATGCTGCCCCCCCATGATAATCAGATCAGCTTGAGCTTGTTTAGCAGCAGCCGCAATCTCCACTGCTACCTCCCCATGCCTGGAAATCAAGCTGTACTCCACATCCAGGGAGGCTGCCTTCCTGGAAAATTCGTTTATTATCTCCCTTGATGCGGCTTCAGCTTCCGAGATGACGTATGCAACAAAGCTATCCTTGCTCTCCCCACTCACCAGTTGATCCACATGACCGTAGTGACACAGGCTGTCATCGATAACGTGCACAACTGTTAAAGCTACACCACTGATCCTGGTTAAATACAGGGCGTGATCTTCTGCTTTTTGGGCTGATTCTGAACCATTTGTTGCAAGAAGTATGTGCTTAAACATATAGATTCTCCTTAATCGCAATACTCAATTCTATCAGCTTTCACTTTTGTCTTCGTGCCAAGGGAATCCTGGGAATAAGTTATTTAATACGATTTTTATCGAAAATTGAGGAGTGTTTCACCCATACAATCTGGATGAAACACAGAGTTCAGTTAAAGAGTCGGAAAGGAATAAGTCATCGGAATATGCGCCATGATCTTGCTCATATTTAGCCAACCCGATTAAACAAAACCGCAGGCGCAGCAGGGCTACGTCGAGAGTTTTGTGATTGAGAAGTGGCTGAAGACGGCCTGAAGTATGGATGCAAAAACAATGTGTTATTTATTTTCGACTCCCGAGGTTTATTTCAGAAAGACGGCAAGAATTACCATTGCTAGACCTATAAGACTTACCGAAATATCCTGCTTTCTTGTTTTTGATAGTGCCATTTGTTTTTCTCCTTGTTTAAATGATTTTTCTATAAATTAATAAAAGAGTGATGGTATTACATCAAGAGCATAACCACCGCCAGTGCCAGTCCAGCCTTAACAGTTGCGACAATAAAACCCATGAGAAATCCAGACCATCCAGCAGCTTTCAGGTCGGCGAGTCTGGTTGTCAGACCGATACTTGCAAATCCGAGCAGAAATGCCCAATTCATAAAAACCTTCGCCTGGTGAATTTCCGGCTCGGTGAACATCCCCATGGTGTTAAGACAAACAATGAAAAGGAAACCAATTACAAAGAGGGGAAACTTGTCCACGATCAGTTTGAACTTGTTAATTTTCACAATTTCTCCACCGGAAGCAGCTTCACGGCTTGCAGCCATAATGGCAAGCATCAGAACAACAAACGGTAGAAAAAGAACCCTGCCAATGTTATAAATTCCGGCGATTAGACCGGCTTCTTCACTATATGCAAAACCTGCAGCCAACACCTGGGCGGAATTGACGATACCAACCCCTGCAAAGGCTCCGTATTGTGCGTCGCTGAGGTTCAATGTTTTACCAATTATCGGAAAGACGAGTAGAGCCAGAAGCCCGAACATTAGTACCACGGCAATGGAGTAAGCCATGTCCTTGTTTTTCGCCCCCACGGCGGGTGCAATGGCGATAGTGGCTGAAACACCGCAGACAGACAAACCAGAGGCAAGACAGGCTGCAAGGGCAGGAGACATTTTCAACTTCTTTCCGACCCACATCATGATAATTGCCGTACCAAAGAGAAAGATTGCAATATAAAGCAGTGCAGGGCCACCAACTTTAACTAATCCTGCCATGGAGTATTTCGCCCCCATGATAACGATACCTGTCTTGGTCAGAATAGTGGAAAATCGCAGGCCAGCTTCAAATATTTTCGGGACTCCCACGGTATTTTTGACCATAATGCCAAACAGAATGGCAAGGATAAAATCTTTTAAAGAAAGATACGTTTTAAAAAGGGGGTACTGCTTAAGCCAGGGCGCTATAAAATATGCCGCCAAAGCCACACCAATCACCAATATCGCCCCCGGAGCACTCTCTGAAATTTCCTGTGCCAGGGATTTCTTATCGATAGTTGTAAATTCCAGTGGTGACTCTGCTAACTTTTGTTCTGCCATCTTAATCTCCATGTGGTGTCTCTATAATTTTCCTTAATTCCGTATTCATAAACGAAGTGCCGGTAATTTCTCAAAATACAAATTGCTACCGAGGGGGCTCTTCCGGCCAACTTTGTATCCCATATTTCCAAAGGCCTTATCATTGTACCGAGCACAAAAAAACAGGAAATCCTTGAAAATGTATGACAACAAGTTTGGGATTTCTACGATGAGTTGAAAACATACAAGGAAAGTCATTCTGAAAAGAGAGTCTTCTATTGCAAACAGCTTTTAATGATATTTTCACTCAGCACACTGACTTCCGACTTCTCAATCTCGCCCTGAAGCGTCTTGATGCCAATAAAATTGAACTCCTGTTAGTGCTTGCCGTACCTTAGCAACAGGCATGCCAGTCTGACCATGGACGATTGTAAAACACCTCATGCAGTACAAAAAACTGTTTCGTGCTTTGGGTTCATTTCATTTAACACTTAACTTTAGCATGATACAACGTAGTGTTTGTTGAAAGGAGATGGTTTCAATGAGGTTGAAAAAACTGGAGACGGACAAACAGAAGAACAAGAAACAGAATTGTTGCTTGTTCCATAGTAGTGATGTTCCCGAAGGGGAACATCACCGCGAAAAACGTTCCCGACAGAGCACTGCTTTTCCCATGACCATTCCATGGCTTGCATTCGGCCCCGGATTAAAAGCAAAACATCGAACTTTAAAGATATACTGCGAAATACGCCCACCTTCCTTTTACATGGCAGAGTTGGCAAACCAGCCAATGTGTGGTAAAGATTTTTCAGTAAAAACTTGTCAACAAGGGCCATCCCTTTTGACCATTTATCAGGATTCTGTAATACTACTTGAAGGATTTTTTCATATTTTAAAAAGGATACAAATGAGGAAAATTTATAAATTGACCCACCCGAAAATTAAAGTCGATAGACTGGTGGAAGGTGTAAAACACGATGTTAAAAAATACGTTAAACGAGAGCGTAAAAAAGCGCTGCCGAAGGGCGTCGATTATTGGGATTTTGACTGTAAATTCGGCAATACGATTGAAGCGTTGCAGGAGATTCACCTTGCCGAGATGAATACGTATATTGATCAAGCCAAAGAGCAGCAGGTTGAGTCATTTTGTATTGAAATTCAAGTAAAGCCAGGGCACAGAATGAAAAAATCTGACACCTGATGACTTTGTCAGGTGACAAAGAACAGGGAATAACAGATGAACAGTCAGGGCGAAAAATGGGATGTATTTCCATGGAATTGAAAGAACTTGGAATGAATAGTTGGTTTAAGAACCATGCTCGTACATTCTGTGCCGATGAGCAACGAATAGCCAGGGTAACGGTGGTTGACAGGGGGCAGTATATTGTCATGTCTGAACATGGTGATGAACCTGCAAAGGCAACACGCAAATTCATGAAAGCAACCACGTCGTCCATTGATATGGCATGTGTCGGTGATTGGGTATGTATGGATAACCAGGACTCAGAAGAGTATGCGAGTATCCATGCTGTTCTGCCAAGGAAATCATTTCTGCGCCGTAAATCAGCAGGCAAGAGTACCAGGTTGCAGATGATCGCAGCAAATATTGATGTGATCTTCATTGCTCAATCGTGTCACTATGATTTTAATGTGAGTAGGCTTGAACGGTATCTGGTAATGGCGACGGAAGGCCATGTTGTACCAGTAATTATTCTGACCAAAACGGATCTGGTGAGTACAGACGTATTGGAACAACTCATAACGGAAATTCGTGACGCAGGGATTACCGCCAGGGTTATTGCTCTCAGTAATGTCACCGGTGCTGGCTTGAATCAGGTAAAAGAGAGCATGGGATGCGGGAAAACATACTGCCTTGTTGGTTCCTCAGGAGTTGGAAAGAGTACGCTCATCAACCAACTCCGAGGAGATGACACCTTGAGAACACAGACAGTAAGCACTTCCGGGGAAGGACGACATACGACGGTTCGTCGTCAACTTTTTGTTCTTGAGCAGGGTGCCATGTTAATAGATACCCCAGGAATGCGAGAGGTTGGTATTCTTGCCGTAAACGATGGGATGGATGACAACTTTTATGATATCCATGATCTTGCTTTGCAGTGCCGATTTACCAATTGCGGCCACGGAAATGAACGTGGATGTGCAGTGTTGCAGGCAATTAAAGAGGGGGCACTGCACCTGGAACGTTATCAGAATTATGTAAAGCTCAAGACGGAATCAGAGATCAATGAGAATTTGAATTCTCATAAGAGCAACAAAAACAGACCATCCGGCCGTGGTACTCATCATGTAAAAAAACGTATGAGTAAATCATGAGGCCTAAAGACTGCCTCAAGTCTTCGATCCGGAATAACGAGAATAATATGGGTAGAAAAAATAAACGACGCCGCTATAGACTTACACTTGAGTATGACGGCACCAATTTCAGCGGCTGGCAGAAACAAATGGATGCCAGGACTGTCCAGGGGGATGTACTGAAGGGTGCTGTGCGTGTTTTTGGTGAAGTCCCGATGGATCTTCAAGGCTGTGGACGAACCGATGCGGGAGTTCATGCTCTAGAATATGTGGCCCATCTTGAGGTCGTAGCTGATATCGGGCCGCATGAAGTTGCACGAAAACTCAATCAGACCCTGCCTAAAGATATTGCCGTAAAGTCAGTTGAGGCGGCGGGATTACGTTTCCATGCACGTCATAACTGTATAGCCAGAAGCTATATATATCAGCTCCGTACAGAAAAGTCGGCCTTTGGCAAACGGTATGACTGGTGGGTGCAAGCGGAGTTGGATCTGCCCGCTATGCAGCATGCCGGATCGCTGATGACAGGCATGCATGATTTTGCTGCTTTTGCCGAAAAAAAAGAGTTGAAAAAATCAACCAAGGTATTGATTCATAAAATTGAGGTTTTTACAGAGAAGGAAATTCTCAAGATCCGCGTTGTCGGGTCTCACTTTCTCTGGCATATGGTTCGACGGATGGTTGGAATTATGGTCGAGGTAGGATGTCACCGCCTGACGAAGGAAAATATTCAGAATATACTCGAAGGACATTCTGATGTTTTACCAGCTCATCATACTGCACCGGGCGCTGGCCTGTTTTTCGAGAAAGCCTTCTATGACAGTGAGGGACTGGCTGAATTTTTGAAGGAGTAATTCCGATTTTGGTGTAAACCGGAAACGAGTGGAAGAAATACGGAAGAGATTATGTTCCGATGGGATTGCATCTTCAAGCTCCAGAATGACGCCTTGAAAGGTCCCAAAAATTTCCAGAAACCTTTAAAGAAAGTCACTCAGCAACCTTTTTTCAATGGTGCAATCTCAAAAAACCCAACAAAACAAATTGGTTCTCTTCCGTATAAGCATCAGTATCCAGCAAGGGGTTTATCCCTTCCATAACCCATGCAGGTTACAGTATTCCCGGGCTGTGATTGAATCTGCATCAATCATAAAAACAGCTTCTGCGACCATGCCGGGACTCAGGAATTTTCGGAACACCCTGCCGTCTTCGGTACTTGCCTCAATCCATTCAATATAATGTTTTTCTTCCATTGGGTGAGGAACGCTGCCAACCGAAATCTTAAATCCACCATCAATTTTTTCTACCACAGGTACATGCTTCTCTTTAGCTGCATCAACGGTATTCTCCTTAACATGAACCATGTTTTCTCCACAACACACAAGATCACTTCCCCCTCCATGAAGCACTTCAACGATATTTCCACAGAGTTCACATTTATAGACCTGCATTTTCTCCGGCATACTACAACCTCCTGTTGGATTGATATTATAATTCTCTAGTCACACTGCTACACTACACGCTAAAAATCAGAAACTACTGAATAAGTCGATAAGGATAAGCTCGCTTAGTCCATTGACTCACAGGATATTTATCCTGTAAGTGCTCATAAGCTTTTTTGAGCAGTTTTGGATCATTGGTACTTTTGTAAAGGCTGACCCCTTTCTGAAAAATTGCTTCAGGGGCAGAATCACTTTCTGAGAAATCTGATATAATCTTTTCGTAACTGCTGAGCGCTTTTTTGAAATCATTGCCATTAAAATGCAGATTACCGATACCTAGCAATAGAGAAGGTATCAACTCCTCGGCGCTCATAAATCCCACCGTTCGATGATGTTCATTCCCTTCCTGGTCGAGAATGAGTAAAGTCGGTGTCCACGTTACTTTAAAGTCTGATGCCATTGGTTGCTGATCTGAGGCAACTTGTAAAGGAACTACGTTCTGATTTATAAAGTTACTAACTGCTTCGTTTGGATACGTACCCGCATCCATCTGTTGACAGCCAATTCATTGAGGGTTGAAAAAATCCAGGAAAATCGGCTTTCCTTCGCTTTTTGATCGTTCCAGTGCTTTGTCCAATTCTTTTTCCCAGTCAACTTTCTTTTGCATGGTTCATCCTCCGTTGTGCTTTGCTGAATTTTTAATTGAGCGCAGCAATTTTAGCATCCCTCAAAATTCTACTGGAGTGAAAAAGAATACAAACCTCCCTGTTTCAACATCCACCTTAAGGGTTGCACCGTGATTGAGTCCGTAAAGCACATACCCGGGAACGCCAGATGGATCATCGGATTCGGTGGCGTGTTGTGGTGATTCAAAATCACGATCCCGATCATACCATGACATCAGCATGTAATCCTCCATGTGCTTAACTGCCTCTACCTTTGCCAGTTCCATGGCTTCAAGGTAATCTTTTAATGGTACTTCGGGATTTAATCCAACAATGGTCACACCTGACAAGTCAGAATCAGGCTGCGTGCAGGTGAGCCCATCTGTTGCTGTAGTCACTTGTGTCATTTTTTTACCCTTGAGATTGTGTTTCCATCAGTGTCCTTGTTCACAGTCTTGTATCAATGTTCCCAGGTCCTCCGCAGTCCGGTGTGTAGCAGGTGATATTTTTAAAATCACATTTCTCCTTGCACTCCGGACACTCTTCCGGCAAGGTGGCTGCGGTAAAAGTAAAAGCGCAGTTGCCGCATTTCCAATGGGTTAAATTACTATCCTCGGCAAGCATCCCATCTACTCCATTACCGCGTACTATAAATTCCGGTTTATGTCTTTCTGCTGTCATGATACATATCCCCTTTTTGGAAGAATTTTTAAAAAGCCGACTTGCCTCTATCAAAGTCAATCAGGCTATCTAATACAGACACAAGGTTTTCCGTTCCCGTCTCACAACAGCGTCTGCCTCTTCTATGAACTGCTATCACTTGTATTGTTTATCAAAACATATGGCACAGTGTGGTGCGAGTCAAGATACTGATGAAAAATTTCTTAACGGAAGTTGTCGTTAATGTCCTGTAACGCTTTGTTTCCAGGACAGAGTTCACTCTCGCTCATTACGTTCAACGGAGTTCTCGATGTATTCATAACAGCATGAGTGTCTTTGCTTTCAGGATCCAGATACAGAATACCGGTGAGGATGTGACTTTCCTCTTTTGCTTTTTCAAGTGCAGCAATGGCCGTACTTTTACGAGTAATGTCTGCATTGTCTTTAAGTTTACAAAGTTCGAGAGTGCTACCATCATGCAGGATGATCGGAGTTGTTGAACCATTCGTGTAGTCGGTGGTAATCTCCTGGCAGTATGGTATGAAATCGAAGGTGTGTGTTGCATCCATATGTTGACGAACCCAGGAATAGCTTTTTGTTGATGTCGGTACATTGTTAAAGGTTACACATGGGGATAGAATATCAAGAAATGCCAATCCGGTATGGGAAAAGGCGGCTTTTAGCATTGCAACGACCTGTTTCCTGTCGCCGGAAAAACCCCGAGCAACAAAACCGGCTCCGCCCTGAATCGCCATTTCACACAGATCAATAGCTTCCAGTGACACCTGGCGTCCCTTCTTCGTTTTCGATCCCTTGTCCGCTGTTGCCGAATCCTGGCCTTTGGTAAGGCCGTAGCAACCATTGTTCATGACAACATAGACCATGTTGAGGTTACGCCTGACAACATGTGCAAACTGCCCCATGCCGATTGATGCCGTATCACCATCACCCGATACACCAAGATAAATAAGATCCCTGTTTGCCATATTGGCACCTGTTGCAACCGATGGCATACGTCCGTGCACGGAATTAAAGCCATGTGAGTTACCCAGGAAATATGCCGGGGTTTTTGAAGAACAGCCGATACCGGAAAGTTTTACAATATGATGCGGTTCGAGATCCATTTCAAAGCAAGCCGTAATAATAGCATTGCTGATGGAATCGTGGCCACAGCCGGCACAAAGTGATGAAATCGAACCTTCGTAATGCTTTTTCGTGTATCCCAGGTTGTTTGTTTCGGCATCAGGATGGCGAACCGAGGGTCTTACATAACTCATGCTTCATTCTCCTTTGCAGGAAGTGCGGGATGCAGATTCTGCCTGCCATTAAGTAAAGATGTGTGGATCTGTTTGGTGATTATTGAGGCGGTTATGGGAAGCCCATTGAAATGGGTGACGGAGTCGAGTTTGCCGGGAGACACCTGGCATTCACTGGATAATAAAATTTTCATCTGTGAATCTCGATTTTGTTCAATAACGAAAACAAGATCATGCTGATTTATAAAATCAAATACTTCTTCCTGAAAAGGGTATGCCAGTATTCGCATATCATTGATAGTGATGGATAACTCCGCCAATTGATCCAGTGCTTCGCGTGCAGCACTGGTTGTCGTTCCGAAATAAAGTGCGCCGATCTTTGATTTGTTATCTCTGATGGTAATTTCAGGCAAAGGCACAAGCCTACGCGCAGTTTCCCACTTCCTCATCAGTCGTTTCATTCCACGCTCGTAGGCCTGACTTTCTTCAGTATAGGCTGCATATTCATTGTGTGAGGTGCCACGGGTAACATAGGCCCCTTTTGTCGGGTGAGTACCGGGATAGGTACGATAGCAAATACCGTCCCCATCAATATCAAGATACCGTCCCCATGGTGTTTTAAGATTATCTAACTCTTTAGCACTCATCACTTTACCATGATCATATTCCCGTTTATCATCCCAGTTAAGAGGTTTACAGAGATGAGTGTTCATACCGAGATCAAGGTCGCTCATGACAATGATCGGCGTCTGTAAGCGGTCGGCAAGATCAAAGGCATCTGCTGTCATCTGAAAACATTCATGGGGATCACTTGGAAAGAGTAGAACATTACGAGTATCGCCGTGGGATGCGTATGCCGATGCCAGCAGATCGGCTTGTTGGGTGCGTGTGGGCATGCCGGTGCTTGGTCCGCAGCGCTGTACGTTTACAAGTACAAGGGGAATCTCGGCAAAATAAGCAAGCCCGAGGAATTCGGTCATCAAGGAAAGCCCAGGTCCTGAAGTGGCTGTAAATGCGCGGGAACCACTCCAGCCAGCGCCAATGGCAATACCAATGGCAGCCAGTTCATCTTCTGCCTGAATCACTGCAAAATTCTTTTTACCACTCTTCTTGTCTATCCGGTAACGGTTTGCAAAATACTCAAATGCCTCAACAACTGATGTTGAAGGAGTGATTGGGTACCACCCGACAACAGTTGCCCCTGCATATAGGGCTCCAAGGCCTGCAGCGGTATTTCCATCCATCATAATTCGATCGCCAACGGCAGAACTTGGCTGGATTGAGAGATCGCAACTAGCCGGGTGGTGAGCGCGAGCATAGTTAAAGCCGATTTCAAGGGCTCGTATATTAGGTTCTGCCAGTTTTGGTTTTTTGCTGAATTGTTTGGTAATAGCCCCGGAAATAGCATCAAAGGAGATATCAAGCAGAAAGGCCACGGCGCCAATATAAATGATATTTTTCAGCAGCTGCCGCAGTCGCGGATCGATAAATTCTTTATTGCAGATATCAGTCAATGGAATATCAATGTGCGTGAGATCCCGGCGCTGGAATTCATCGGGTAATTGTCGTGTGGAATCGTATAAAAAATACCCTCCAGGCTCCACCATATCGTAATCCTGCTTAAAGGTCTGACCGTTTACCGCCACCATGAAATCAACACCACCCCGGCGGGCCAAATAACCTTTTCCGTTGATACGAACTTCATACCATGTCGGTAGCCCTTGAATATTTGAAGGGAAAATATTCTTTGGACTGATGGGAACGCCAAGGCGGAAAATCGTGTTGGCAAGCAGAGCGTTGGCGCTGGCGGATCCGGAGCCGTTCACATTGGCAAATCGGACAACAAAGTCGTTTACTCGCTTAATTTTCATGGACTATCTCCTGCCACAGCAGATTTGTAGACAAACTTGAGCATCTTCCAGGCGGCTGTGGGACAGCGTTCTGAGCAGAGACCGCAATGGAGACAGGCATTTTCGTCTTTAACCATAACTCTTCCCGTGGGCAGCACAGTTGAAACATAAAGATCTTGCTCCAAATTCTTTGCGGGAATAGCAAGACTTTGGCGCAATTCATGTTCGTTAGCGTTTTCAATGAAAGTGATACAACTTGTCGGGCAGATATCGACACAGGCGTCACATTCGATACACAAGGATGCATCAAACACGGTTTGCACATCACAATTGTAACAGCGTTCGGATTCTGTTCTGCTGGTTTTGATATCAAATCCGAGTTCAACTTCCACGAGACGATCTTTTAGAGATTTGGCTTTTGCAACGTGAGGAACCAGCTGGCGTGTATCGTCACTTATATGACTGTCATAAACCCAGTCGTGGAAATCGAGCTTCTGGTCATCAAGGGTTACTTTGGGTTGCGGCCTGTCCTGCAGATCCCTGCCCCGACAATAGAGGTCAATGGAGATAGCCGCCTGGTGACCATGAGCCACTGCGGTAATGACGTTTGCCGGGCCAAAGGCTGCATCACCACCGACAAAAACATTTTTGATATCTGTTTGTAAGGTGGACTTATCCAGGACTGGCAGACCACGTTTGGTAAATCTTAAGCCACTGTCTTCTTCAATCCATGGAAAGGCATTGAACTGCCCCACGGCTAACAAAACTTCATCACATTCCATATATACGGGTTCTTCTCCAGTAGGAATCAGCGAACGCTTGCCTTTTTCATCGTAGTGCGCCTCAACCTTCTCAAAACGCATGCCGACCAGAATTCCGTTTCTGATCACAAATTCCAGAGGAACATGATTTTCGACAATGGGAATATCTTCGCTGATGGCATCTTCTATTTCCCATTTTGAAGCTTTCATGTCTGCCCGGGGGCTGCGGACAACAACCTTTACGTCCTCTCCTCCAAGTCTTCTGGCAGTTCGACAGCAATCCATGGCCGTATTGCCACCGCCAAGGACGAGCACTTTCTTTCCCGTTTTCTCCACATGATCGAAAACCACACCAGCCAACCATTCAATGCCAACAGAGATGGACGCATCGCCCTCCTGACGGCCTGGAAGATCCTGAAAGTCACGACCACGGGGAGCACCAGTGCCAATAAAAATGGCATCGTACCCTTTACTGAGAATCTCTTTAAGACTTGTTACATAGTGATTAAATATGGTGTTTATCCCCATGTCGAGGATATAGTTTACCTCGGTATTAAGTACTTCTTCCGGCAATCTGAAAGATGGCACCTGGCTACGCATGAAACCACCGGCTCTTGACTGATTGTCGAAAAGGTCGAGTTCGTAACCCAGAACTGCGAGATCACGGGCAACCGTCAGCGAAGCAGGGCCGCCGCCAATAAGTGCGACGCGTTTTCCATTCTTTTTTTGAGGGATTTTGGGTAACAGCGGCAGGATATCTCCACGAAAATCAGCGGCGACCCTTTTAAGTCTGCATATTGCAACAGGATCGCCCTCCACCCGTCCACGACGGCAGGCTGGTTCGCAGGGCCTGTCACAAATTCTGCCGAGAATACCGGGGAAAACATTTGATTCCCAGTTGATCATATATGCTTTGTTGTAGTCCCGATTTGCTATCAAGCGGATATATTCCGGCACAGGAGTGTGTGCGGGACATGCATATTGACAGTCAATTACTTTATGAAAATACGTATTATTCTTCGTTTCTGTGGGTTTCAAGGGCTATTGTCTTTGTATAAGTAATAAATATTCAAATAGAAAAAGTATCCATGAAAAATGTGCTTGTACTTTTATTTGCCGATCAACTAAATAATGCACGCTGGACGGCAGAATTCGTTTTAGATACTTAGTGCTAAGTACCAGCATACCGTATATTTGTTAAACGTTAAACAATAATGCGTGACTTCGTAGAATGTGCGTCAACACAGTAAATTAAGTGAATATTATTCTGTTGGTACATGTTTTTTGCGACATGCAAATCCTTTTTTTGTAGCCAAAATCAAACGATACGATAAAGACGAAAAAGTTCCACCATCAGACTGAAATTATTTCCCTGATAAGCTGCTTTAGTTCGTCAATCTCTTTACATTTGTTTATAGCTTCCGCATCAATGCTGAGGTTCAGGTCATTTCCTGATTTGAGAAAGATGGCCGGTAGTTCGACCTCTGTCTTGTATTTGTCTTTAAATTCATCTTTATGCAGAAATTCAAGAGGCAGATCAATTGTGTCAATGAACTTCCTCCATTCCTGTTTCATTCCAATCCCGGAAAAGGTCATGGCACAAAGATTACATTCATATGTCTTGGGGGAAAATAGTTTATGCGCTGTATCGGTAAGCGTGTTGAACAATCCACTATCTGCATTGTAAACAAATATAAGAGTGTCACTCATGATTATCTCCTTACTTAGTTGGAATCTCTGTTTTGAAAAATCCTGAAGGTGTCTTTCACTCTAATCATTTAAAACTATTTTCGCAGATATCGTATGCTCGATTCTGCATGGATGATGCCAGATACCTGATGACTGATTGTACCATTTAGTCGTGTCGACTGGCAACTCCTTACAAGTTTTTTGCATTTAAGCGAGTATCCAGCCATAAGACTATTTAGTTTTTCACGAACGTGTTTGGAAAAGCTTGTATAGATTACAAATGGATAAGGTAGCAATTTTGACTTAATGGTACTATGCTCCTCTTTTATAGCGGTGGCACGAAATAAGGCTAATCGATGTGAGGAAACGTTAGGTTTCGTTACGAGTTTGACAAACAAATAAAGGAGACAATATGGGGGAAGCTATTACTTATGATGATGTACTGCTTGTACCATCCTACAACCATTGGGAATCGCGCCGGGTTGTTGATATATCCATGATTGATAAAAGCGAAAAATTAAAATTGAGCTTACCAATCATGACGTCTAACATGGATACCATCACCGAAAGTGAGATGGCTAATTACATTGGCAAAAAAGGGGGTGTTGGTGTTTTGCACCGATTCATGAGCATCGATGACAACGTGGCCATGTTCAAAGCTTGCAAATTTCCCACCTTCGTTTCTATCGGGTGTGCAGAAGCCGATTTAATTAGGGCCGACGCATTAAAGGATGCGGGAGCAAATTTCTTCTGTATTGATGTGGCACATGGCCACGCTAAATATGTGGGCCGGACCCTAGGGCATCTACGGGATCTGGTGGGTAAGGATGCCTGTATAATGGCCGGGAACGTGGGCACCTATGCCGGGGCGGACTACCTGGCCTCCTGCAGTGCAGATATTATTAAGGTCGGTATCGGCGGCGGATCAGTCTGTACCACCCGAATCAAGACCGGTTTTGGCGTACCCAATCTTACCGCCATCAAACATTGCGCACGTGTGGATCGATCTATAGTTGCCGATGGTGGCATTCGCACCTCGGGAGATATTGTCAAAGCACTGGCCTTTGGGGCCGATTTCGTCATGGTTGGCAGCATGCTGGCCGGTACCCGTCCCACACCTGGCTCCACAATGACCCGCACAGATAGGGACGACAATGAAAGCCAGGTAAAGGTTTACCGGGGTATGGCGTCCAGCGATGTCCAGGATGAATACCATGGGGGCATGGCTGAATGGAAAACCGCAGAAGGTGTTTCCGTGGATGTGCCCTATCGCGAGGATGAAGACCAGATTGTTGCCGATATCGTGGGCGGATTGCGATCCGGCCTCACCTACGGCGGAGCCAGCACTATCGGGGAACTTCAGCGTAAACTCGATTATATTCATATTTCGACTGCGTCAAAGACGGAGAGCATGCCTCATCGACTGCTTTAAGCTGGAGACTCTTGGGAAAATCAATAACAGGTTTTCTTTTCAAATGAAAATTTGCCCAGTTGGATCAATCTTGAACAGAATTTCCAATAATTATTAGAGTGTAGGCTTGGCTGTGCGGTAGAGTGTTCTTACTCTTGGCTTTGTTTGGAGTCGATATGAAATATCGAGAATTCTAAAGAGTGCTTGACAAACGACATTGCACGTGTGAGTATGAGCAGATGGTCATATGTGCAGTCAGCAACATAGGCCGACTGGCCTAGGTATGAACGGGAAAACCGGGGTAAGTGTCCTGGTTATATTTGTAACCTTCTTATTTTTCTTGTTACAGGTTTTATGGAGTAAGGTATTAATATGAAAGAAGATCAATGTAAATGCCGTATTATTCATGCAGATCAGGTGGAAGCTGCCCGAAAATCAGCATTGGCTGGTGACGAAATTGAGTTGTTATCCCAGACGTTTAAAGCGCTTGGTGATCCCAGTCGGTTGCGAATTTTAACAGCGCTTGAAAAACAGGAGATGTGTGTCTGTGATCTGGCTGCGTTGCTTGCTATCAGTGAGTCTGCTGTGAGCCATCAATTAAGGTTGTTGCGGACAATACAGCTTGTAAAAAACAGAAGAGCAGGAGCAGTCCTTTACTATTCTCTGGATGACACTCATGTAAATGTTTTAATTGGGACTGCTTTGGAACATGTAAGAGAAAAATAGAAAGAAAGACTTTGTAATGCAGAGAGTGTGACAATGGAAGTTTTACAAAAAATCATTTTTGCAATATGGGATATCCTTCTTGATTCCTCATTTTATATTTTAATGGGTATACTTATTTCCGGATTATTGAGAGTTATTCTAAGTCCGACAGTCATTTTCAATCATCTTGGAAAAGGGCGCTTTATGTCAGTTGTTAAGGCTGCTCTGTTTGGTGTTCCGTTGCCGCTCTGATCATGCGGTGTGTTGCCGGCGGCAGCATCATTAAAGAAACAGGGGGCAAACAAAGGGGCGACGACGGCTTTTCTTATCGCAACACCTGAATCGGGGGTTGATTCAATTGCTATAACCTATGCTCTGCTTGATCCTATCATGACTGTTGTCCGTCCTGTGGCCGCATTTATCACTGCAATTAGTGCCGGTTTTCTGGAAAATAGTATTAATAGACCTCAGCAGGAAGAACTCTCTCCTTCAGCTCTTGCCTGCCCCGTCGATAATTGCTGTGATGGTATTGATTGTGATCCGAAAGAACATCGGAGACATCATACTGTCTTCGAAAAGATAGTGGCCGGCCTGAAGTTTGGAGTAGGGGCGGTCTGGGGAGATATCGCTCTATGGTTTTTTGCTGGATTAATAATCGCCGGTACTATAACTGCAATTATTCCTGATGATATTATGGCCAGATATTTAGGTGGCGGACTTCATTCAATGTTGATTATGCTGGTTGTCGGTGTGCCAATCTATATCTGTGCCACCGCCTCAACACCGGTTGCAGCAGCACTCATACTCAAGGGTGTCAGTCCTGGAGCGGCCCTGGTCTTTCTGCTTGCGGGACCGGGTACAAATGTGACTTCTTTGACGACTATGTATGGAATTCTTGGTCGAAAAGCGACATTTCGATATCTTATTGTCCTCTCTGGTTTTGCGTTGGTATTTGGTTTACTGGTTGATCGGATATATTTGTTCTTTGGTATTGTACCGACGGCTGTCCTGGGAGAAGCAGCAAATATAATTCCCCATAGTATAAAACTGTCAGCAACGATTCTTTTGCTGTTGATCTCAATTAAACCTGTTGTCGGGTGGTTGAAAACAAAGATCTTCAGAAGGAAAGAAAGGAAAGTCGTTTTAAGTGGTTTTCCTGTGCCCATAAAGAAAGAAAACCAAAACAATACAGACCATGGTGGCCATGATCATGATAATTGTGGGTGTGATCAGCATTGATACTGGCCGAAGTTGAAAACCGGACACCACTTACCTTATTGGTTTCGATGTTTAACAGATAGGCGCTTTCGTTTTTGAAGAAGGTCGATGTAATATCCATTAACCTTTCCAATGAGATTGTGCGTCTCTTTGTAAGGAGCCGGTTGTCCCTTTTTTAAATCTTTATGGTATTCGCCAGCATTCCAGGCCGACAAAACAAGCTCTAACTTTCCATTAAATTTGTAATTATACTTTGAGATCAAATAGCATGTCAGAAGGATATTGACGGCTGGATCAAAGAGATCCTCTTTTTGCAGGTGATACAGTTTCTGCCGGTTAAGACCGGGGAAGTTGAATTTTGATCTTGAAAGCTCAAGAGCTGCCTGCTTCCCGGTTGGAAAAATGATTTGACCAAGCCCCATTGCCCCTTTTGGTGAAACAGCTTTGGGGTTAGCACTGGATTCTGCAAGGATTAAGGCGCGGATGAAATCGGGACTGACCTTATGGTGTCGTCTGAAAAAAGTGTACTGAGCATATTTGTTTATAAGCGTATTGTAGGGTACAAGACGTTTCATTGCCAGAGGGCTGACTTCAAGGTTTGCGTATTTTTGTATTGATTGCTTGAGCTGAGAAGCAAAACAGGGGGCGCAAAATAACACTAAAAAAATGAAAAACAGAAAAAGATGTGCAGGAAAGTAATTTTTTTTCATTTACGATACAACTCTGGGCAAGGCAGCACATGAATAAAAGTGGGCAATGGTCTGGTAAAGCATATAGGGATCCTGGCTCCCGATTGTCTCCCGAATGGAATGCATTGCAAGGCTTGGAACACCCAAATCGACAGTTTGTATTCCAAGGTTTGTAGCTGCAATGGGACCAATTGTTGATCCACAGGCCAGGTCATTATTCATAGCAAATTCCTGGACTGGAATGTTAAGTTTTCCTGCAATCATCTTGTATATTGCAGCTGTTTTGCTGGTGGTGGCATATCGTTGATTGGCATTATGTTTAATGACCGGGCCATGATTTAACATGGGCAAATGCTCAGGGTCATGTTTCTCTGGGAAGTTTGGATGCACCGCATGTGCGTTATCCATTGAGAGAAGACAGGATTGATGAAGGAGTTTACTCCGGAGTGATGCCTCAGGTATGAGTCGTTCCAGGACTGTAGAGAGGAAATTTCCCTTGGCTCCTGCAAAGCTGGCTGAACCGATTTCTTCATGATTACTGCATAGGAAAAGTGAATTTTCTTCTGTACCACCATTAAGTATTGCTTTGATCCCTATGAAACAACTGACGAGATTGTCTAATCTTCCTGCTGCAATAAAGTCATTATTTAAACCTATAAATTGCGGAGGGTTCGTGTCATAACAAAACAGGTCAAAACCAAGTATTTTGCAAACTACCAGGTCCGGATATTCGTTTTTTATCTGCTGAAGAAGAATTTCATCAAAAGAAATCTCTTTTTCAACGGTTTGACAAATAAGTGGATATAGATGCTTTTGTTTTTCAATGCTATGGTCTTTGTTGGCATTCCTGTCAAGGTGGATGGCAAGGCTGGGAATGATGGCCACGGGTCTTTTAAAATCGATGACACATGTTCTTAACGTGTCATTATCAGCGAGCACACTAACACGCCCACCAATGCCGAGGTCACGGTCAAACCATGTGGCAAGGAGTGGTCCGCCATACACCTCTACGCAAAGCTGTTGCATGGCCTCACTGCTTTTTAATGGGTTGGGTTTTATTTGAAGTGATGGACTGTCTGAATGAGCAGCTGTCATCCGCCACGCCTTTTTCATTGGAAGATTTTCTGCCAGTTTAATCCCAATAATTGTACCATTGTCACGAATACAGTAATATCCATTGCTACTCCCTATCTCCCAGTCTCTATCCTCATGAAGGGCTGTGAAGCCTGCCTCCTGGAAAGCGTTTTTCAGGTATTCAGTTGTGTGAAAAGGAGTAGGGCACTTTTGTAAAAAGTCGAAAAATTCTTTATTAAATTGCTTAGAGTTCATTGTGTCTATTATTTAGAAAAGGATTAAGGGGAGAGGTTTATGACATCATCAGAAAGTGTCAAGGCATTCCGGATATATGGATAGGCTTGCGAACTGTATGGTTGTGGGGCGTCTTGTTGCATAATAGGTGGACGCAAAGAGTGAGTGGATACCTGTAAAGTCTATAACTTGGAGATATAAAAATAAATATCTGGTTGTAAAAGGGAGATAGCTTACTGATATTTCTCTTTTAGATTGTAGAGTTTGTCAAGGTATATCTCAGATCCTTTTAAGGAATATCCTCCGGACTCCATTTCAGAAATCAGCATATTAACCGCCGGTCGTAATGAGATACCATGTCGGTTGTTGTTCTGAATGTTTGCCTGATCAACAAGAAGAATAGCGTAATAGGTGACGACCATCCGTGACAAGGAATCACGTCTAAAAAGATAGAGTCGTCCCCCCATGGTATTGAGAAAAAAACAGGCATATTCATAAAGTGCATCTTTATCAATATTACCATAACTGGTCATGCTGCATTCGGGGGTGGTGACCAGCAGGTAATAATCAGAAAGTATCTGCTCCAGACTGGCTTTTTCATGATCAAGGATTCCTTTCATCATCAGGATGTTGTTCTTTCCTGAAACTCGAAAAAAATGGGCGGTATTTTTAAGAATTGTATAAAGATCATCGGATTCTCGTGTGACCTGCGGCGGATTAGCAAGCAGTTTTGTGACCAGTTCTGTGAAGTGGGCTTTACTTGATGGGGAAAACTTATAAGCAGCCATATAGGGCTGGTTATCAAGATGGTGATAAAATGCATCCAACTGTTTTTCAGATGTATCACAGATGGAATTGTTTTTAGGGACAGAGTCTTTTTGTTGAAGTACTTCCTGCGCAATATGCGGTTTGCCAGTTTCTTCGAAGGATTTTACATCTGTTTGTTCGGATGAAACCGCGAGAATTAATAAATCTGACTCGATATCAACTGAACTCGCACTTTGACCAAATGGATCAACAAACTCTTTTCCTGTATCATTCGTTGCTTTTTTCTCAGAAGGGGATGGTATCCGTGGAGCTGTCTCTTCTGGTGCTGTTTGAACTTGAGAGGGTAATTTTGAATCTGAATAGTAAAAGCCAAATCCGCCGATGGCACAAACCAGTAAAGCTGCAAGAATAGATGGAATAAGCCAGGATTTAGGTTTTGCAGGAGGAGATTTCTGTTTTTTTTCTTTAGAAGGATTCATTTAAAGAACCGTTTGAAGGATATTTAATAGTAGATATCACCCGACAATGGTACCTCAACCACCCTTCAAAGTCACGGTATATAACTCTGTCGTACGTTCTATTATATTTCCAGTACGATTTAGATTTCCACTTGACTAGAAACGGCTAAAGCACTATTGTTCCCAACAATTTAATAGCAGGTAAGCAATCCCAAAATGGGGTATATTTTATTAATAAATTTTGTACGGAGGAAACACAATGACAATTTTCGTAACGGGTCACTCTAATCCTGATACCGATTCAGTTACTGCAGCCATCGGTCTCGCTGCTCTTTTGAATGCACAGGGCCAGGATGCTAAAGCCTGTATGCAGTCTTCTCTCGCAGAACTTAATCCTGAATCAACTGTTGTTTTGGAGAAATTTGGTCTTACTGCCCCTGAGAAGATGATGGATTGTGCTGGTAAAACTGTTGCTCTTGTTGATTTTAGTGATATCGGACAGGGCCCTGCAGGTATGACTGATGCTGAAATTGTAGCCATCGTCGATCATCATAAAGTGGGTGATGTAACAACCAATCAACCTATTCTTGTTCGTGTTGAGCCTGTGGGCTGTACCGGAACTGTGTTGAACAAAATGTATAAAGATGCTGGCGTTGCTATTGCTAAAGATGTGGCTGGTGGACTGCTCTCAGCTATCCTTTCTGACACCGTTAATTTCAAATCCCCCACCTGTACTGATGATGACAAGGCAGCTGTTGCTGAGCTGAAAGTTACTGCTGGTGTTGATGATACCGATGCTCTTTTCATGGATATGTTGAAAGCAAAATCTTCGGTTGCTGGAGTTCCTGCAAAAGATCTTCTTTTCCGTGATTACAAAGATTTCGATATGAAAGGTAATAAAATTGGCATTGGCCAGCTTGAGCTTGCCAGTCTTGATCAGGTTGAAGCTATTCGTTCTGATCTTCTTGCAGCTGCTCAGGAAGTAAAAGCTGACGGACGCCACTCTGTGCTTCTTATGCTCACCGATGTCGTTAAAGAAGGAACACAGCTGGTTGTTGTTTCTGATGATGAAGCACTTATCGAAGGCGCTTTTGGAGGAAAATTAGACGGAACTTCCATGTGGGTTGATGGTATGATGAGCCGTAAAAAACAGGTAGTACCCGATCTGCAGAAAGCATTTGGTTGCTAAATGTAACTGGGACCATATAGCTTTCTAAAAGCTATTTGAAAGGTGTTTTTGGAGAATTCCAAAAACACCTTTTTTTTTGAATACAGTCAAACACGTTATTGTGCTGTTTTCCAACGTTCAGTGTCGTAAACCCTGCTTGTCTCTGCTCTCAAACGTTTGTCGTAAATAAGAAAACGTGACCTGAATAGAGGTCTCTCATACATTGTTTTTTCTCTGTTGCAGGATGGCTTGCCACTTTTGTAAACGATCTTTAATCAGTGCTTCATATCCCCGGGTTGAGGGGGTATAAAAATGTTCAGATTGGATTCCAATGGGTAAGTGATCTTGAGCAACCAATGCTCCATCGCAATCATGGGCATACCTGTAATCTTTTCCGTAATTGAGATCCTTCATTAATTTTGTTGGTGCATTGCGTAAGTGTAGCGGTACGGGAAGTGATCCCGATTTGTGAATACATTTTCTAACTTTTGATTCGGCAGTGTAAAGACTGTTACTTTTAGGGGCTGTCGCGAGATAGGTAACGGCCTGAGCAATTGCTAATTTTCCTTCCGGCAGACCGAGTGTATGATAGGCGTCCCTGCAGGACATTGTATGAACCAATGCTTGTGGGTCGGATAGTCCGATATCTTCAGAGGCAAAGCGAATCAGGCGTCTACATATATATAATGGATCTTCTCCTGATTCGAGCATTCTGTAGAGCCAGTATAGGCTGCCATCCGGATCAGAATCTCGAAGACTCTTATGGAGTGCTGAGATGAGATTGTAATGCTCTTCACCACCTTTATCATATCGAAGCAGGGATTGTTGTGCTGCTTCTATGATATCTTCTTTTGTTATTATGCCAGGTGTGTCGGACTGCGTTTTCATACGATGAAGAATGATTGTTGCTGCAATGTCGAGAGTATTAAGCCCGTTTCGTGCATCTCCGTCGGCAAGTTCTGATAATATTTCCAGGCTGTTGGAAGCAAACGTGAGGCCATGTTTGCCAAGACCATGTTCCCTGTCATTAAGGGCACGGTCCAGTATGATAGCGAGGTCTTTTTTGCTCAGGGATTCAAGAATTAATACCCGACAACGGGAAAGAAGGGGGGCAATCACCTGGAATGAAGGGTTTTCGGTTGTGGCACCGATAAGAGTGAAGAGGCCGCTTTCCACATGGGGAAGAAGAGCATCCTGTTGACTCTTGTTGAAGCGATGAATCTCATCGATAAAGAAAATGGTGCCGCGTTGTTCAGTGGCAAGTGATTTTTCAGCCTGAGCTACAATCTTGCGTACTTCTTTTACACCGGATAAAACAGCTGAAAAATAAACAAAATGAGCTGTAGTTGATCGTGCAAGAATCCTGGCAAGTGTTGTTTTTCCTGTTCCTGGGGGTCCCCAGAGAATCAGAGATGGAAGAGTGCCTGATTCCAGCATACTGTCCAGGAGTTTTCCCTTTCCAAGGAGATCTTTCTGGCCAACGATATCGTTGAGCGATTGCGGGCGCATACGTTCTGCTAATGGTCTTTGAGTTTTCATAAATTTTACATTCCTGAAACAGGAATCGTGAAGAGTTAAAAGACTCCAAATTATTATAAGAAAGCAAGTTGAGAGAAAAAAGATCGATGTTTCCCTATGAATACTATTAAATAAATCATCAATACCATAAAGAGAGAAAAAAGAAATCTAACCCTTGAAAGCAGATATTGAGGATGATACTATTTATTAAACATACTGTTTTGATCTTGCAAAAAACAATTTAACTTCACGAGTATTCCACATGTCTTCTAAAAAGATCCTTGTCATAGATGGAAAGGAATCAATTTCAGATACATGCCGCATGGCGCTTGATAACATCGGCTACGAGGTGTTTTGCGCCTATGGTGGTGAACAAGCCATTGAAATGGCAATGCTTGTAAAGTTTAATCTGGTAATAGTTGATGCCATGCTTCCAGGGAATAACGTCAATGATACCTTTGATGTTATCAGGCAGGCTGACCCCGAACTCATAGGATTGTTGGTTGTCTGTCATGCTGATATGGATATGGTTGTTAAGGCAATGAACCATGGTTTCAGCAGAGTTCTTGAGGCACCTCTCAACACCACTGAGCTTGTGAAAGCCGTTCAGGAAGCATTTGCACTTTCGGCGCTTCGTGAAGAAAATAGCCGCCTTCAAACAATGCTTCCTTTATATAAACTTGGTGAGAAATTTATTGCTGCTACATCTCTAAAGGAGGTTTACGAGCTGCTACTCGATGCTATAAGTCTGCAGATTAATGTGCCAGCCATATCTGTTATGATGTTTGTAGAGGAAGATGAGTGCATGCGTGTTGTAGCATCGCGAGGAATGGATGAAGCAGTAGCTCGCAAAGTAGCAGTGAAATCAGGCGAACAGATTGCAGGATGGGTTTATGAACATGGGGAAGCTGTGATTTTAAACAGAGAGAGTCAGGAAAATTCTCCACTTTCAAAATATCTTCAACGATCTGAAATAACAGCTTCTATTTCTTTTCCGCTTGTGGGGAGTGAAAAAAAAATATTGGGAGTTATTAATATCAGCCAGACGGCAGAAGAGGTCGTATACAGTCAATCTGACCTTGAAATGTTGTCTGTGATTTGCGGCCAGGCCATCATGGCTCTTGAGAATGTTACATATATGGAAGGGCGTGAGGAAAACGCTCGTACCCGCGCTTTGTTTGAACAGTATGTTGCCCCGGAAGTTGCAGAAATTCTACTTAGTTCCGGTAAAAGCTTTATGGAGCTAGGTGGGGTGAAGAATCTCAGCCTTCTCTTTGCCGATATTAGAAATTTCACCATGGCTGTACAGCATCTTTCACACCATGACATCCATCTGTTTCTTACGGAATTCTTCGATCTTTTCTCCGATGTAGCCTTCTCATGGAAAGGAACCCTTGACAAATTTATGGGTGATGCGGCACTGGTTGCATTTGGCTCACCCATGGAACTGGAGAAACCTTCAGAAGCTGCCATTTATACAGCTGTAGAGCTTGCTTTGGGCTTTGAAGAGTTACGAAATAAATGGCTGAAGAAGTCTGATGTATTTAAAAATCTTGGCCTTGGGATCGGAGTCAGCAGGGGAGAGGTCTTTCATGGAAATGTCGGCTCTTCAAGAAGACTTGACTATACGGTTGTTGGGACTGAGGTAAATATTGCCCAGCGTATTGCATCGTTAACGGAATCAGGGAAGATTTTAATCACCGAGGCGGTTTATAATGATGTAAAAGAAGTATTCCCCATCCAGGACGAGGCGTCAAGAAAAATACGGGGACTTGAGCATGAAGTAAAACTGTACTCCATACAGGCAGATTTAGTGACACTTCCCTAATCACCGCTTGTCTTTTAGCTGTGTCACCTGAAAGTCCATGTTGTCAATCCTGACAATGTCAGCAGCAACCAGTTTTCTTCCACGGCGTGTTTCCAACGCACCATTAACCAGTACTTCGCCTTCTGTTATTCTTATCTTTGCTTCAAGTCCATCCTGAACAACATTGGCAAGTTTTAAAAACTGGCTTAATCGTATTGGTTCTTTTCTGATGTGGACGGCTGTGATATTTCGCATTTTATTAGATGTTGACCAAATAGTTTTGTTCTGGAATACAATAAGAAAAGATGATGCCCCAGAGAATAATGTTTTAATTGCAAACACCATAATAAACGTTGTTCAGAAACATTCAACTACGTGTTAAATAAAAATAGTAGAGTATAGAAGCCAGGTAGATGATTTATGAAAACGCTTATGGTAGAGTGATTCAAAGTATTTTTTAAGGCTAATTGCGTATCTATTTTTTAGAGGTGAATAATGAAATTACAGGATCCCGCCCTTTTCAGGCAGGAATGTTATATCAATGGAGAATGGCTTGGATCAGGCGAATCTATAGAGGTTAATAATCCTGCGGACAATTCTATCGTTGGAACAGTTCCATCACTTGGTGCCAGAGATACCCAAAATGCTATAAGGGCTAGTCAGCAGGCATTTGTTCTCTGGAGCAAACTTACAGCCAAAGAACGTTCCGAGTATTTAAAAAAATGGTTTGCCTTGATTGTTGAGCACAAATCAGATCTTGCCAAAATCATGACAACTGAACAGGGTAAACCTCTTGTTGAGGCCGAAGGTGAGGTTCTATATGGTGCCTCCTATGTGGAGTGGTTTGCTGAAGAGGCAAAACGTGTATATGGCGATACCATCCCCATGTCTCAGAAAGGGAAACGAATTGTAGTTCTCAAGGAACCTATAGGTGTGTGTGCAGCGATTACTCCATGGAATTTCCCCTCAGCCATGATTACAAGAAAAGCATCACCCGCACTTGCTGCAGGGTGTACAGTGATTGTGAAGCCTGCCGCTCAAACGCCATTTTCAGCATTGGCACTTGCAGAACTTGCCCACCGTGCTGGAATTCCTAAAGGCGTTTTCAACGTTATCACCGGTCCTGCAAAAGAAATAGGAGCAGTGCTTACATCCAGTGATATTGTTCGTAAGTTGAGTTTTACCGGATCCACTCCTGTCGGAAAAAAATTAATGGCGGCCTGTAGTGAAACCGTGAAAAAAGTTTCTTTGGAACTTGGCGGTCATGCACCATTTATCGTTTTCAACGATGCAGATATAGATGCAGCTATTGTCGATGCTGTAGCATCCAAGTATAGAAATTCCGGTCAAACCTGTGTTTGTGCCAATCGATTTATTGTGCAGGAAGGTGTGTATGAACTATTTGCAGAAAAATTAACCCAAGCTGTGAAAAAGCAGTTGAGAGTCGGCTCCGGCTTTGACGCAGGTATGAATCAGGGGCCGTTAATTGATTTAAATGCTGTTATTAAGGTTGAGGATCAGATACGGGACGCGGTGGACAAAGGGGCAAGAATTCTTGCAGGCGGTAAACGTTCTGGGGATAGTGGGTTCTTCTTTGAACCAACTATTCTAGTGGATGTGACCAGTGATATGAAAATTGCAAAAGAGGAAACCTTTGGTCCGGTTGCTCCCCTTTTTATTTTTAAAGAAGAAGCAGAAGGTGTCGCCATGGCCAATGACTCAGAATATGGTCTCGCAGCGTATTTTTTCAGCCGTGATATGGGGCGTTGCTGGAGAGTAGCAGAAGCTCTTGAGTATGGAATGGTAGGGGTAAATACTGGGGTTCTTTCATCAGAAGCGGCACCTTTTGGCGGAATGAAAGCGTCGGGGATTGGCAGGGAAGGTTCAAAGTATGGCATTGAAGAATATCTGGAAATTAAATATATGTGTGTAGGCGGGATTGATGCTTAATAATTGCCAGGTTGGAAATGGAAGCAACAGTCAATTGTCAGTTTTTAGAAGATAATCTCCCGTTATCGCACAAAATCCTCGACAAAACCTTGATACTGAATTACCTCATTTAGACTGATAGCGCTGTAAGCAAATTTGTTTATTAAAACAGGCCGGAAAGCTGTTAACTTGAAAGATTGGAGAAATGATGATGAAAAACGAAAAAAGAGAGAATAAGAGCTTTGTGTTCGGTTTGATTATAGTAGCTTCCATTGCGCTTTCCGGTTGTATTGGTGGAGTAGACACCAGTTCCACAGCCATGTCTATTAGTGGTGATGAAAGCTATGCTCCTTTAGCCAGCACTATTGGAAATTATGAGGATATTGAGCTGCCAGTTGAAATGAAATACTCCAATAAAAACAGTATATCTATTCGTACAGACTCTTTTCGTGGTGGAATTATTCATTACAAGGGAAGGGTGGAGGTTCATTCTTTAAAAGATTTTATCATTGCTTCCATGAAGAAGAATAAGTGGAAACTTGCCGGTGAAGTCTCAAGTTCCCACGTGATCCTTGCTTTTACTAAACCCAACAAAACCTGTATGATGAATATCGAACCTAATGGTCCCTTATCCGATACCACTCTCACCATGTATGTTACAGTGGATGTAACGGCTTCCAAGGCCCTGAATGCCTTCGGTGAGCCTATTCAATAAGTTGAAAGATAAGGAGCGCGCACGTAATACACTCGACTTCTTTCGTCCCTGTTTCTAACCGCCCTGATACAGCAGCCAGCCGTTAGCCCAATTGTTCTAATGGCTAACGGCTTTTGCGCATAGTTCACGGTACACACTCTTTTTTTCCACTGAGTTTGATCGTTAAAACGGTACATCAACAACAGATGGAAATTGATATAGACAGACAAAAAGAAGCTCAGAAAACAACAAAACAGCTTCTCGAGCATGAAGAACGACAACGTGCTAAACGCCGTATGTTGAAGCTTGTGGCCATGCTAAACACGGGCAATCACGAGGCTCTGTTTAATGATGAGTTAGTTGGGGGACTGTCTGCTCTTATCTCTACATATTATGAGGACGGTGACAGGGAATGGATAGCTACATTATTTGAAAAGCTTGGGGAATATACCTGTAGTGAAGATTCCCAGGTACGAGAACGTGCTCTAATGGCACTTAGTTTGTGTATGGCTGGTCTTCAGCAGCAGAAATACTATAATAGTATAAAAATTATCACAGACATCCTACTTCGATGGCTTCGAATAGAGACCACCTTTCTTTCAGTTTGTGGTACTGTTTGTCGACAATTACAGGAATATGGAGTCAGAGTGCTTGAAGAAGGTTTATGGGGAGAGTGTGAATATCTTCTTGAAATTTTCCATCAAATCCAGTCGGGAATCTTAGAAAAGAATAATGCTATCAAGAGTATTGTAAGCAGATCCCAGGAAGCAATGGCCACCGTTTATCTTCTTGAAGAATTAACCCTTGTCTGTTTACACGGGCATGGGAGTAGACGTCAACAAGCCGAAAAAATACTTATCCACCTTGGCCGTAAAGCAACCATCCATCTTCTTGATACCCTGCTTTCCAGTAAAGAAAGAGAAGACAGGCTTCGTTTAATCGGCATTGTCCCTGCCACAGGTTATGTTGCTGTTGCAGTGTTCAAAGACTATCTTCAAAAAGATCTACCATGGTACGGAGTCAGAAACATCATTCTGATGATCACCGCAATGGATAATGAGGAACTTATCCCATTGATAATGCCATGTCTTGAAAATGAAGATATTCGTATTCAACAACAGGTTATTGATTGCATAAGTGAGGTCGCAGAAACAAATCAAGGAGCGTATCTCCTAGAGGCTCTGCCTATTGTAGATGATGAATTAAAACCTGGTCTGGTTGGCTATATTGGGCAATTGGGAGAGTCGGGCAGAACGGAAGCTTTTCTTGATTTATTATCACAGCGCGATTCTTTCTCTCCGGCTGTTAATGATAAACTCTTGCAGAGTCTAGCTGTTCAGGTTCGTTTGAGTGACTCAATACGCGCTGTTAATCTCCTTGAAATGATACTCGAGGAGCGTAAAGGACAAATTTGTCCCAAAGATGATCCGGTGGCGAAGGTAGTACATCAGACCCTGCATATCCTTAAACCTCGTTTAATTAAAAAAGATCATGCTAAAAAATCTCAGCAGCAAAGCCCTGATACTGGCATCAAATCAGTTTCTTTTGCTGGCGACCCTGCACGCGTAAACCTTACCACAAGAGACAGTCAACGAATTACTGAAGAAGTCACAACCTTGCTTGGCAGGAACAGGACAACGGAAGCCAGCCAGTTGCTGTATGAAAAATGTATAGAAGCAGCGAGGGGAAAACAATTTGAACTAGCTGAATTGTTACGAGACCGTATCCTTGAGGTTGACCCCAATGCACTGGCAGAGGCTATTAAAGCTGATGAAATCATAGAGGAGGAACAGTCTTCTACAATCTCACGTAGTCATATCAGCATCTGGCAGGATTTGTATGATTCTATGACAACAGAAGAGTTTAATGCACTGTATTATACATTGGATAACGTGGAATATGCCTCCGGTACCGTCATTGTTGAGCAGGGTGCTAACAATCCTATGCTCTATTTTGTGAATTCTGGAAATGCCAGGTTGACATATTGGCGTGGAAATGAAGAAATATTTATAAAAAAAATAGGCCCCGGAGAAATAATTGGTGCTGAACCTTTTTTTGATGTTTCTCTCTGGACTGTCTCCCTTAGTGCATTCGGAAAGACCGACGTGCAATCCCTTGAGAGAGAGGGTTTTCTTAAATTGCTTGATACGTTTCCAGGGTTGAAACCATGTCTCATCGATTATTGTCTTAAATCCGAGGCATTACCTGATCTTCTTGAAAGCTCGGGTGAGGATAGAAGACAGCATCCCAGGTATCCTGTGAAATTAATTGTGAAGCATACTTTGCTAAATGAATCAGGTAAAAACAGCCCGAAGAGTTTCAAGGGGAAAATTGCAGATATCTCTGCAGGAGGCTTATCTTTTTGTATCAGGATCTCCCGTAAAGAACATGCCAGGTTGTTGCTCGGACGAGGGATTAAAACCTCGTTGTTTGAACCTGGAGGAAAAGGAATAGATTGTATAGGTCGTATTGTTGCTGTTCGTCAGCAGGATTCTTTAAGCAACGATTATTCTGTACATGTTCAGTTTAATGAGCCAGTTTTGGAGTCTCTGGTTAAGAGTATAATAAACAGTAATTAGAAACGGCTTATTTAATTATATCGGGAAATTTAAAATTGTGGGAATCCTTCCCATGTTAGATACCAGAGACCGATACCTAACACTTAATACACAAATACATTCTGCCCACAGAGCAGCACGTTCTTATGTACATTTCCGCCGATACAGTAATTCAAGAAGCAAAACCTTCTAATCGTTTAGAAAGAATCCTTCCGGTTTTAGAATGTCAGCCTCCGCTTGCTCTTGCCCCCATGGTAGGTCTGTCCCATTCTGCTCTTCGTCTTCTCATTCTTGAGCTTGGTGGAGTCGGGTTGTTTTTCAGTGAAATGCTCTCAGTAATGAGGCTTCCAATTGAGAATGAAATTGTCTCGCCTTTTCTTTGCCGAACTCCTGAGGAATCCCCATTTTTTTATCAGATTTTTGCAGGTCCCAATCAGGATATTATCCCGGCAGTTGAACGGTTGCACCTGTTGAATGCTCAGGGGATTGATTTAAACCTGGGATGCCCAGCTCCTGTGTTGCGAAAGCAAAGGGCAGGAGCTTTTATGCCGTTTGACAGTGTACGGACAACCATTGCTACCTTAAGGGCTGCTACCCACCTTCCGATTAGCGCTAAAATACGCCTTGGAAAAACACTTGATAAAAAAGCGTTACTTGCTTTTTGTAAAATGCTGGAAGACGGGGGAGTCAATTTGTTGACTGTTCACGGTCGGTTACAGGGGGAAAAGTTTTGTCGAAAGCCCCGTTGGGATTGGATTGGAAAAGTAAAACAGGCAGTTACTATACCTGTGTTGGCAAATGGTGGTATATTCAGTGTTTCTGATGCAAAAAAATGTCTTGAACGTTCGGGTGCTGATGGATTAATGATTGGCAGAGGTGCTGTTTGTAAGCCATGGTTGTTTGCAGAAATTGCAAGAGATGTTTATCATTCGTCCAGTGTACCTGAGATAAATATCCCTGATATTTATTTTCGTTTTATTGAATTGCTGCAGGATCGGTTTTTACCGGAACGTCGTTTGGGGAGATTGAAACAGTTTACCCATTATTACAGCAGTAATTTTCTTTTTGGGCACCATTTGGCGTCAGGTGTTCAGAATTGTCGAACCCTTGATGAGGCAGCCGAAACGGCCATGAGTTTTTTCAATAAAATACAGGAGTGATTGTATGATTGATTTACTAAAAAAAACATTATTAACAGGAATTGGTGCTGTTGCTCTTACTAAAGAAAAAATAGAAGCAATTGCAAAAGAATTTGTGGAAAAAGGAAAAATTACAGAACAGGAAGGAAAAGCATTGGTTGAAGATTTGGTTGCCCGTTCTGAGGAATCCCGCCTGGAATTCCAAAAGCAGGTTGAAGACAAAGTAGAATCAGTTATGAAAAAGATGAACCTTGCAAAACAAAGTGAGCTTGATGTCTTAAGGGACGAACTTGAAGAAATACGTAATTCCTTGAAAGATAAGGAGTAGCGGGAAACTGTTCAGCCCCCCGTATTCGCTGAATGGAATATGGGGGCTGATCTCAGTATCTACCTTTCCATGCGTACAGCACAGTATACTGCAAGGTTCATGTGTTATCTGCGAGCTTTACGCTGAAAGCTTCCTTTTCGTTTTCCTTGGTATGCTTTTTTTGCAGGAAGGGCTCTGGCAACTTCGATAGAGACCGTTTTGCCGTTGATTTCTGATTGTTGAAAGGCACTTAAGACCTGTGACGTATATCTGCTGTCCACTTCAAGAGTAGCAGAGTTTCTTAAGATTTCTATGCGACCAATCTTTATCCGACCCACATCCTGGATTTCGTTTATTTTCCCAATTAATCCTTGAGGTATAATCCCCTGCCGTCTGCCAACATTGAGACTAAACGTGGTGTACTTCTGTTTAGGACGCGAATCACGGAGTGTATCTTTTTTATTTCTGTCTTTTCTTGCTCCCTGCTTTGCCATATCTGTGACATTCAGATCAGAGGCATTCTTGTAATATTCCAGAAAACGGTTGAACTCCAAAGAGAGAAAACGTTTTATTAGATCATCACGATCCAAGTGAGCAAGTTTTTCTGAGATGTCATCATACAATGGAGAAATCTGATCCTCATTCACCTGTACGTTGTTCACCTCATCAATAAGGTTGACTAACTGTTTATTGCAAATCTGCCCCCCTGTGGGGATCAAACATTTAATAAACTTTTTCTGGATTTTATTCTCGATTTGCCTGAGTTTATACTGTTCATTGGCTGCCAGAATGACAATGGCAGTTCCTTTGCGCCCTGCACGTCCTGTACGACCACTTCTGTGGGTATAGGCAGCGGGTTCATCGGGAAGATTATAGTTGATGACATGGGTGAGATCAGTAACATCAAGTCCACGAGCTGCAACATCGGTGGCAACCAGGATCTGAATATTTTTGCAACGAAACTTACCCATCACTTGGTCACGCTGTGCCTGAGAGAGATCTCCATGCAGAGCGTCAGCATTGTACCCATCCTGAATAAGCTTACCGGCAACATCATGGGTTTCACGTCTGGTTCTGCAAAAAATAATCGAGTAGTTATTAGGGTTGTTATCTACGATTCGTTTCAGAGCCAGATACCTGTTGCGTGGATGAACCAGGTAAAACTCATGTCGAACATTTTCAGCACCGGCATTTTTGGTTCCAATAGTGAGTTCTACTGGATTTGACATATACTTTCTGGCAATCATGGCAACTTCTTTTGGCATGGTTGCGGAAAAGAGAAGGGTGTTTTTCTCTTTAGGGGTGTGGGCAAGAATTTCGGTCAGGTCATCTTTAAAACCCATTTGCAGCATTTCATCGGCTTCATCAAACACGACATAATTAATGTGTGAAAGATTGATTGCCTTACGGTTCAATAGATCTTTTAAGCGGCCTGGAGTCGCAATAACTATTTGTACTCCTCTGCGCAGACTGTTCATCTGCTGGTCGATACGGGTACCCCCATAAACTGATAAGACAGAAAGTTTTGGGATATATTTTGCTAAGGCCTTAATGTCATTTGCTACTTGAATACAAAGTTCACGGGTAGGGCAGAGAACCAGGCCCTGAGTATGTTTTTTTGCAGGGTCTGCCCAATGGATAAGAGGAATTCCAAAGGCTGCCGTTTTTCCGGTTCCTGTTTGTGCGAGACTCACAAGGTCAACCTGTTCCTTGAGCATCAGTGGGATTACTTTTTCCTGAACAGGTGTTGGTTGCTTAAATCCCAATTCTGAGATGCCTTTCAAAATAGAGTCGTCAATGCCCAGGTCTTCAAATGATGTCATAATTTTTTCCATACTGATTAAAGGAAGGAACTGGAACGAAATAAGTTGAGCATGTCACGCCGCAATATTTCTGCCACCTGTGCTTGAAAAAAGGGCAAGTGAGATGTTCAAGTTGTTTCGTGTACGTTCCTAAGTGCTGAAATAAAAAAAACTGCGCAATTCCAATCAGGACGGTTTGCACAGTTGATATGAGGTTCTTGTGATGCGAACAAGAGTGGTAATAAATTCTTCTGCGCCTGTATTCTAGGTAGTATTACGAATAAAGCAAGTGCTTTTTTCGATTGGTTCGAGAAGCAAAAAGAGATTATCGGCTGAATCTTTCGCGGATTTTAGATGTTACACTGTTTAACTCCTGTAGTTTCATAAAGTGAAGAAGAGTTATATATAAAGTGGAAGCTACAACAATTTGGGCAGCAAGTACTATGCAAGCCTGCAAGAGTCCTCCATTTAACTGCGCCGTAAGGAAACTTCTGCTCCATAGCAGAAGGAGTGCCATCACTGCTCCTGACGCAGCAATTTTGCCAAGAGCTTTGAAGAGATAACTGACAGAATAGCCTCCGGTCTTGATATACAGCACAACACTCAGGAAGAGAAAATTAAGAATCATTGAGCAGGAAGTAGAAAGGGCGATGGCCAGATGTTGAAATTTCTCGATGGTAAAAGTAATAATCAGGATATTAGCTCCAACAGCAATAAATGAGGCGAAAAGTGGATACTTTGTATCTTCCAGGGCATAAAAAACAGGCACCAGAATTTTATTTGATGAGTAGGCAAAAAGACCGATTGCATACAAAATAAGTGCATTTGCCGTTGCGCTGGTGTCAAAAGCTGTGAAGGCTCCACGTTCAAAAATTATATGGATAATTGGTTCTGCAAGGATCATAAGGCCAATACTTGCTGGGATAGTTAAGCTGAAAACCATAGTAAGTGATGAAACCATGGTCTCCTTCATTCCATTGATATCTTTTTTTGCAGCATGTTTGGCAAGAACTGGCATGGCGGCAATTGCAAGGGCAACTCCAAAGATGCCAATAGGAAGTTGTACCAGACGAAAAGCGTAGTTAAGCCAGGAGACAGAGCCTTCAACACAGGATGATGCAAAATTGGTATTGATGAAAATATTGATCTGTGTTGGGGAGAGACCGATTATTGCTGGAATCATGAGGGTTATGATACGTTTTAGTCCCGGATCTTTTATACGTAAACGTGGAGTGAATTTGAATCCGCATTTTAAGAGGGCAGGGAACTGAACCATAAGCTGAAGGGTTCCGCCAATTAACGTACCTATGGCCATGCCTACAATGGCAGGATGACCAAATTTAGGCAGAATAAAGGCAAGGCTTACACCGCCGACAATGGAGCCGAGGTTGAAAAAAGCGGAAGCCATGGCGGGTACGAAAAACTTTCCTTTGGAGTTGAGGATACCCATAACAACCGCAGCGAGTGAAATGACCACCAGAAATGGTAGCATGATACTGGTGAGCAAGATGGTAAGCGCTGTTTTTCCTTCAATTGCAGAAAAATCAGAGGCTAGAAGATTAACCAGAGGTTCTGCAAAAAAGATACCCACCAGGGTGAGTAGGGATAGTAGAATTCCAAAGAAAACCAAAACATTAGAGGCTAGTTGCCAGGTCTCTTCCCTGGTACGATTCGTGTCGTAATCTGTGAAAACCGTTATGAATGCGGCAGATAATGCTCCTTCAGCAAAAAGATCCCGAAGCAGATTTGGAATACGAAAGGCGACAACAAAAGCATCATAAGCCATCCCAGCACCGAACATTCCGGCAAAGATTTGTTCTCTTACAAGACCGAGAACGCGACTGCACATCACTGCAATAGAGACGGTGGCGGCAGATTTTGCGATTTTGCCACTCTGTTTTGCTTTGTTTTTCACTTATGATCAGGAAGTTGATATCTGTAGGGATTGAGGGTGCATGCGTTTTTTGATAATACCGTTTTTTGTTTTCCATTGCCACAGAAAGTAGTGTTCTTTTCCCACTTTAAATTATTTGGCTGGAATGCGTCTGGAATGATCGAACATCCTTGACTTTCATTGGTGATATTGAATATATGAGTACTGGTTTTATTCGTTATTATCTTCGTTGTTATCTGAATTTGATTAAGAACTCAGATTCTTTCGGGATAAGGTCCTTGTTTTTTTGCGGGGCGTAATTTTCAAGGAGGTTTGCATGCAGGATATCAGTAAGATAAGAAACATCGCGATCATTGGACATGGTAGTTGTGGAAAAACTTCTTTGGCTGAGGCCATGCTGTTTACGGCAGGTAAGATCAATCGTCTTGGTAAAGTTGATGACGGAAGTTCCGCGCTTGATTTTGAAGACGAAGAAGTGCAGCGTAATATTTCAATTAACACCTCCTTTCACAATTATTCCTGGAAAAAGCATGATGTTTTTCTTATGGATACTCCTGGTGACGATAATTTTATTAATGAAACGTTCATGGCAACGCAGGTTGCTGATGCCGCAGTTTTTATTGTCGGAGCAGTACTTGGTGTTAAAGGACAGACAATAAAATTTGCAGACTTTATTGTAGACAGATCTCTTCCATCCCTCATCATGATTAATAAACTTGATCGTGAACGTGCAGACTTTACCCGCACCATTGATCAAATTAATGAATCCCTTCCTTTAACTCCCGTTATTTTGCATGTACCCATTGGAGAAGAGGAAAACTTTAAAGGGCTTGTTGATATTATGAGCAACAAAGCCTATCTCTTTGATGAAAAGGGAAGTGGCTCCGTTATTGAAACTGAAATTCCTGATGATCTTGCAGATACTGTTTCCAGATATCGTGAAACATTGATGGAGAAGGTTGCTGAAACCGACGATGACCTGATAGAAAAATTTTTGGAAGATGGCGAACTCTCAATGGATGATCTTACCGCCGGTTTGAAACAGGGTGTTGCCCGGGGACGTATTGTTCCAGTCTGTGTTGGAGCAGCCACACATAATTATGGTACCACTCCATTGCTTGATATGATTAACGTTACTCTTCCATCGCCAGCGGACAGAGCACCCATGATGGGTGTTGATACCGCAGGTGAGCCCATTGAAAGAATGCCTCTCGCTGATGAAAAGTTTTCAGCGCAGGTGTTTAAAACAATGGCTGATCCCTATGCCGGGCGTTTGACTCTATTTAGAATTTACTCAGGTACTCTTTCAGGAGACTCGTTTTATAACGCCAGTAAAAAAACTGAAGAGCGTTTCGGCCATCTTTTTATCCCAGAAGGAAAGGAGCAACGACCGATTGACAACGCAGGCCCTGGAATGATAGTAGCCGTTGCAAAATTAAAAGAAACGACAACCGGTGACACTCTTTGTGATGCATCAGCCCCCATCATATATGATGAACTTGATGTGATGTCTCCAGTGATTTCATTTGCTATTACTGCAGCACAGGGGGATGAAGAAAAAGTCTTCTCTTCCATTACCCGGATGCTTGATGAAGATCTCACGCTTAGACTTACAAGAGAGGCCCAGACTGGAGAAGTACTTCTGTCCGGTGTCGGGAAAGTACATCTTGATGTTGTTGGAGCTCGCATTAAACGCAAATTTGGGGTGCAGATGGCTCTCAGTGTTCCCACGATTCCCTATAAAGAGACCATACGTGGTACTGCAACAGTCCAGGGGAAACATAAAAAACAGAGTGGCGGGCGTGGACAATTTGGTGATTGTACCATAGAAATTGCTCCTAATAATGGAAACGGTTTTGAATTTGAGGATAAAATTGTTGGCGGTGCTATTCCACAGCAATATCGTCCTGCTGTAGAGAAAGGCATCATTGAGGCCATGGAAAAAGGAGTCCTTGCCGGCTATCCGGTCGTGGATATCAAAATCACGTTGATAGATGGATCGTTTCATAATGTTGATTCATCTGAGATGGCTTTCAAAATTGCTGGTTCCCTGGCCTTTAAAAAAGGGGCACAGGAAGCAGGCCTTGTTCTACTTGAGCCATTCATGGATATGACCATAATGGTAGGAAAAGAGCATGTCGGTGATGTCATGGGTGATTTGAATTCCAGGCGTGGAAAAGTTATGGGGATGGACTCAGCCAATGGGCGTGAGGTGATTAATGCCCAGGTTCCACAATCTGAAGTTCTTCTTTATGCAGTTGATCTCACGGCAATGACTGGCGGCCTTGGCAAATTTACTCTTGCTTTTTCTCACTACGAAGAAGTTCCCGCTCAGATTGCGGATAAAATTGTAGCTGCACGGACAGCAGCATAGGTTGGTACATATCACAATGGATCTGGATACAGCTCGATTTTCTTTTGGTGTTCTTACCATGAGTGATAAGGGGTCGCGGGGAGAGCGTGAAGATACAAGCGGCCCCTATCTTTTGCAGACATTGCAGGATTTAGGGTATCAACAAAAAGCCTATGCGATTGTTCCTGACCAGGTGGAGTCTATACAAAAAACGCTTATTGCCTGGGTGGATGACGAAAAAGTTGATCTTATCATTACCACCGGTGGAACAGGTGTTGCGCCAACAGACGTGACACCTGAAGCCATGGTGGATGTGATAGAGAAGGATATCCCTGGAATGGCTGAGGCCATGCGGGCTGAAAGTTTGAAAAAGACACCTAATGCTGTTCTTTCTCGCGGGCGTGCCGGGATTCGTGGCAAGTCTCTGATTATTAATCTTCCGGGAAGTGAAAAAGCAGCAAGAGAGAATCTTGCTGTGCTGCTGCCGTGCCTGGCACATGCTCTTGACAAGATACACGGCGGTACAAGTGATTGTGGCGTTTAGCGTTTAGTGTTTTACTCGTCTCCTTTCACTTTGCGTCGTTCAAAAAGTAAATTTACCTGCTCTTCACCTTCCTGCTGAGCAGTGATTTCACCTATCAGAAAAGCATCTTCGCCATGGGCGTTGAAAAGGTGGATGATATCTTCAACTTTATCTTCATCCACCGCAACCATCAGGCCAATTCCCATATTAAATGTTCGGTACATTTCCCCTGGGGAAACATGTCCTTTTTCGGCAAGAAAACTGAATATAGGTTGGGCATCCCATCGACTTGTGAAAATCTCAGCCTTACATCCTGCAGGAAGGATGCGTGGAATATTGTCAACAAATCCGCCTCCGGTATTATGAACAATCCCGTTTAATTTGAAACTTCTCAGTACGGAAAGGACTGACTGAACATAAATTCTTGTTGGTTTTAAGAGTTCTTCACCAAGTGTACAGCCAAGTTCGTCAATGTATTGATCTACATTAAAATCATGATCAGTGAAGCAGATTTTGCGAACCAGAGAAAAGCCATTGGAGTGTAGTCCTGATGATCTAAGACCTATGATCTTATTCCCAACATGAATTTCAGAGCCGTCGATCAGCTCATCCCTATCACCTATGCCAACGACAAACCCTGCAAGGTCGTAGTCGCCCGTTTTATACAAACCTGGCATCTCAGCGGTTTCTCCGCCGACAAGCGAGCATTGAGATTGGATGCAGCCTTCTGCAATTCCTTTTACAACCTCAGTTGCAACATCGAGATCAAGCTTTCCGACAGAATAATAATCAAGAAAACAGAGAGGTTTTGCGCCACACACAATAATGTCATTGACGCACATGGCAACAAGATCAATCCCTATTGTGTCATGTTTCTTGCAGCGTTTTGCAATCTCAAGTTTTGTTCCAACACCATCGGTGGATGTAACAAGAATAGGTTGTTTGTACCTGTCAGTATTAATGGCAAAAAGACTTGAAAAACCGCCGATGTCATTTAATACGCCAGGTTGATGAGTGGAAGCAACAATGTCTTTTATTCCATTGACAAATGCATTTCCCTTGTCTATGTCAACACCGGCTTCACTATATTTTGATTGTTTTGTTTCGCTCATTTTTTTTTATTGTATGTGCTTGATATGAGTTGTTGGAAAAAATTTATTTTATAGTAGTAATTGTCTTGTTAAATAGCAAGAGCCTAGGCCATTCTGTTTTAGAAGAGCTCTCTTGTGGTAATATACCAAATCGTCAGGGAAAGAGTTATGAAAATGTTGTTATTATTGATGGGGATGGTATTGATTCTTGAGGGAATGCCCTATGTGGTCTTTCCGGAATCAATGCGTGACTGGTTAAGAAAACTCAGTGAAATGAAAACCGAACATTTGCGAATGGTTGGCCTCTTCTCCATGTCCATAGGGTTGATACTATGCTGGCTTGTGCAGCGTAGTAACTATTTTTAAAGAATACTTAACAGCGTCATTATTGCTGTAAAATAAATAAATGTCCCCTTACCCATTCCCCTTTTTCCTGTCTCAGATCCGATAGTTTATGGTCGATAATTGTCCATCCTGTCTGTTTGCATAAGGTTTTAATGTATTTTTCCGAGTGGCCAAATCGTCCTGTTTGTTTCAGTTTAAACTTTTTGTTACTGTTGTTTCCTGCTTCTTCAACAGAAAAAAGTAAAAGCCCGGATTTTTTAATTACGGTACAGCATTCTTTAAAAACAGCTTCAAGATCACCCATGTAGGTGAAAACATCCGCCGCCACAATAAGGTCACATTTTTGCGTGTTTGTTTGAAGAAAACTGATGATGTCATCTTTCATGAGTGTGTCGTAAATGTTTTTTTCTCCAGCAACATCAAGCATCTTTTGTGAAATATCCATACCAATAAGTTCACTGCAGCACTTTTTAAACTGTTCCCCGGCCAGCCCTGTTCCACAGCCAAGGTCAAGACAGGTGGTTTGCACTACTCCATGAAAATGATCACAGTAGAGTTCATACAAAGCGGTGGGCGTTTTGTATTGTAGGTTTTCAATAAGGCTGTGTTCAAAATCATCGGCATAAGTATCAAATACCGATTCCACATATTCAAGAGGAACAGTGTCAGGAGTCACGCCCGTGAGGGAACATAGCATATGCTGCGCAGCCAGATGTTCCGGATTTAATTTGAGCAGCTGACTATAGAGAGCTTCCGCCTGTTTCATATCCCCTGATTTATGACACAGATAGGCAAAGTTATTGAGGCTTGACTGGTGGGATGGAACCTGCGAAAGAATAGTCTCATATATACGACTGGCTTTAGGAAAATCCTCCAAATCCTGGTAACAAAGTGCAAGGTTGTACAAAGTATCTACTGTGGTATCGCCGGCTTTACAAGCATCTTCAAAGGATTTCGCTGCATCAGTAAACCTGAGTAATCGTCTGAAATTCAAACCTCGATTATAATGGATATCCGGGTCTTCAGGAGCGTTAGTGACAGCTTTTGCATAATGTGATGCAGCTTTTGAAAAATCTTTCAGCCCAAACCATGCAAGACCGCAATTAAAATGGAGCAGGGGGGAGTCTGGGATGAGAGTCAGCAACGTATCGTAGGCAAGCAGTGCATCCTCAAGTTTCCCTGCCTCTTGAAGAGTATAGGCGTGAGAAAATAGTTTTTTCAACTCTTCTGGATTAAATTGTGAGTCACTGTTTTTTGTGTTCATGAAAATTAAATTCAGGAAAGTGCAGGAATCGAGTAAATCAAATTGACGGAATTGTTCTGTTGAATGTATTATGTAGCGTTTATGTAAAAGTAAGTCAAGTTTGTGCGTCTTTAAAAAAAACTCAATTCAAGAGTCTATTCAACTGGTGGTGGTAATGGGGAAGATTGAAAAAAAAGAACTTATTGGAACCGAAGGAAAACTTTTGCTGGACATGATCCGCAGACTAAACCATCGAAATGCCAGTGATAACCTCCTTAAACTGATCACAAAAACACATCCTGCCGACACAGCTTGGGTTTTCAGACATCTTTCTGAGATTGAACGTGATGAAGTTTTTAAGATTATGGCTCAAACAGATCAGGTCGGTGAGTTTTTAAGCGAACTTGATGAATCTGTTATGGTTTCACTGGTGAAAAATCTTAGCCCCAAGTTTATGGCAGATATTATCAGTGAGATGGCCTCAAATGATGCTGCGGATATCATCGAAGCCTTACCCGATGAATTCGGTGCTGAAATTCGCGCTGAAATGGAACAGGAAGATCGTGAGGAAGTTGATGAACTTCTTCAATATCATCCTGAAAGTGCAGGTGGACTCATGTCGCCAAACTTCATGAACCTTGACGAAGAGTTAAGTGTTGGTGAAGCAATTGCCAAGGTGCAAAAACGCAGTGAAGAAAAAGAGATGGTCTTTTATCTCTACATCACATTTGGTGATGGTAAACTTGCAGGGGTTGTTTCACTTCGTGAATTGATTACCAACCCACCGGATAAACAGCTCAAAAATATAATGCGGGAAAATGTTCTGTCAGTATCAATAGACACTGATCAGGAAGAAGTTGCCCATGTGATTTCCCAGTATAATCTTCTTGCAGTACCTGTTGTTGATGCAAATTACAGGCTGGTCGGCATTGTAACCGTCGATGATATCATTGATGTTATGCGTGAAGAGGCCACCGAAGCTTTTCTGCAGATGGCCGGTGCCGGTAAGGATCGTGAAATTCTTTTAAAATCTACCTCTGAAAATGTAATTCTTCGTGCCCCCTGGTTATTTGCATCCTGGATTGGTGGTGTAATGGCCCTTTTTATTATTGGTTCGTTTGAAAAAGAACTGACTCAGGTACTTGCCCTTGCTTCCTTTATACCTATTATTATGGGTATGGGGGGCAATATAGCCACTCAGTCATCCACCATTGTTGTACGAGGTATGGCCACGGGCCGCATAAACATGGAAGATTTTCGAAAGATTATCTTCAAAGAGATGAGAGTGGGAATTATTCTCGGTATTCTCTATGGTGGATTCCTCGGAGTGCTCGCATATTTTGGCTATGCAGAGCCAAAACTTCTTGGGCTGGTGGTAGGGCTTTCGATATTCTTTTCCATGGCGATGGCAGCCACCATAGGCACGATTATTCCGTTAATTTTGAAACGTTTTGATATTGATGCAGCCATTGCTACAGGGCCATTTGTCACAACCGCCATTGATATTCTTGGTGTTCTGGCTTATTTTATGATTGCGAAGTTTTTTCTAAACCTATAACTTTTTTGAGATTAAAAATTATGATCAGGTCTCAAACAGGCAAGGTATCACCACTTGCTATAATTATTATTCTTCTTCTCGGGTTTTTTCTTCTTTTTCAACCTTTCGAGAGGCGGCTCTTTGATTCCACGGCCACACCACGTGCTATTACCGCAAGAGGTGATCTTGCCCAGGATGAGCAAAACACCATAGAACTATTTAAATCTATTTCTCCATCTGTTGTGTATATCACCACAATAGCTTTACGAAGAAATATGTTTTCATTGAACGCAGTCGAGATTCCTCAAGGAACAGGATCAGGTTTTATCTGGGATAAGGATGGACGAGTTGTTACAAATTACCATGTAATTAGTGATGCAAATCGAATAGAAGTGACCATGGCAGATCATAGCACATGGAAAGCTGTACTTGTGGGCGCTGCCCCTGATAAAGATCTTGCTGTTTTACAAATTGATGCTCCGGCACATCTCTTACAGCCAATACCCGTCGGTGAATCTGTCAATTTGCAGGTCGGACAGAAGGTTTTCGCTGTGGGAAATCCATTTGGACTCGATCAGACAATAACATCGGGAATTATTTCAGCACTGGGTCGGGAGATTACCGCAATTACTGGAAGGAAAATACGGAATATGATTCAGACCGACGCTGCCATTAATCCCGGGAATTCAGGCGGACCACTACTGGATAGTGCAGCACGCTTAATTGGTGTGAATACTGCAATATATTCACCATCAGGGACATATGCAGGTATTGGCTTTGCTGTCCCTGTGAGTGAAGTTAATCGTGTGGTTCCACAACTTATCCGGAGTGGAAAACTTATTCGTCCTGGGATTGGTGTCACACTTGCCGATGCACGGCTTGTAAAACGATTGGGTATTGAGGGTGTTTTAGTACTCGGTGTACAAGCCGGAGGGCCTGCACATAAAGCCGGTCTCCGCCCGACACAGCAGTTCTCCAATGAAATTGTGTTAGGTGATATTATAACAGCTGTCGCTGGCCGGCAAGTACGATCCTGGGACGATATCCGAACAGAACTTGAGCGGCATAGTGTAGGAGATAAAGTCATAATAGACATTATAAGAGACGGGACGGGAGAGAAACTGCTAATGGAACTGTCTGCCCTTGCTGAATAAATAGAAGGGTAAATTATTTTCCCTTATCTGCTTTCACAGACAACAACACTATTGGATTTTACCCGAATTGTTTTGCCGGTAATGGGTTGTTGTCTTTCTACTTCGACCAGATCTTTTTGGTTGGAGCGGGCGGTGTCCACTGCCAGATGCCAATTCTCTTTGGTAAGCAGTGGCAACTCCATGGTGACATCTTTCTGAGACATATTGAACATAATGTGCAAATCTTCCTCATCAGGTTCCACTCTACTTAAGGTACAGGCAAGTATCCTGGACTCAGAATTGTCCCACCCCGGTTTGTTTAAGGTGGCACCATGCCAACTGATATCTGCCATTGTTCTATCTTCAGGTTTTGTTCCATGGAGAAACCTTTTTTGCATAAGGGAGGGATGGCGCTTACGCAGGGCGATCATGCCCTTTGTGAAACAGAACATTTCCTTATTCTTTTCGAGCAGGCTCCAGTCTGTCCAACTCAATTCATTATCCTGGCAGTAGCAGTTATTATTGCCCTGCTGACTGCGCATAATTTCGTCTCCGGCAAGGATCATGGGTACGCCCTGGCTGAGCATAAGTATGGCCATGAAATTCTTCACCTGTTTTTGTCTAAGTGCTGTAATTACGGGGTCATCAGTGGGGCCTTCTTCGCCATAATTCCTACTGTGATTGTGATTGTCACCGTCACGATTAGCTTCTCCATTCGCCTCATTATGTTTCTCGTTATAGCAGACCATATCATAAAGAGTGAAGCCATCATGACAACTGATAAAATTGATGGAACTGGTGGGTTGTCGTCCCGAACTCTGATAGAGGTCACTGGAGCCGGTCAATCTGGTGGCAAACTCGGGAACAAGTCCCGGATCACCTTTTACATATTGCCGGATCAAATCACGATAACGTCCATTCCATTCTGCCCAGCGATAACCGGGAAAGCCGCCTACCTGATATAAACCACCTGCATCCCACGCTTCAGCTATAAGCTGGGTGTGGCTGAGAATATGGGAGAATTCTATGTTCCAGATCACGGGAGCATGATACATTGGAGCACCGTCTTCTCCCCGTGCAAGAATTGAAGCCAGATCAAATCTGAAGCCATCTATATGGAACTCTCTGACCCAGTATTCAAGAGAATGGATGATAAAACGGGCCACCAGTGGATGATTGCAGTTTACAGTATTCCCACAGCCGCTATAATTTTTATAAATACTGCGATCATGCTCTTCGAGGTGATAAAAATCACGGTTCATCAGTCCCTTGAAATTAATAATAGGGCCATCGATTCCGCCTTCTGCTGTATGGTTAAACGCCACATCCAGAATAACGCTGATCCCTGCTTTATGTAATGCTTTAACCATATCACGAAATTCATCTCTGTGGTTCCCGGACAACGGATCAATACAGTACCCGGCATGGGGACTAAAAAAAGAATGGGTGGAATAACCCCAATAATTCTGAAGACCAAGATCTCGTGCATTATCAGGAAGATCTTGGCTATCGAAGGCCATCACCGGTAAAAGCTCCACGGCGGTCACTCCAAGATCCTGTAAATAAGGAACCTTTTCTATAAGTCCAGCAAAGGTTCCTGGATTGCTTACCTTTGCTGAGGGATGACGTGTAAATCCTCCAACATGGAGCTCATAAATGATGTCTTTTTCACAGGGGTGATGCAGAGGTGTATCTCCTTCCCAGTCGTAGTCGCTTTCCGGTATAACCATTGCCCGCATAGAGGTGGCACCGGTCTCTTGTTTCGAATCGCGGTTATACTTTCTTTTCCATACAACATCGGTCACTGCCTTGGCCCATGGATCTAATAATTCAACGGAAGGATCAAACCGGTGGCCGGAATCACCGTTATCAGGGCCATCAACTTTCCAGGTGTATGAGAATTTCTCTTTTCCGGTCATGCCTTCCACAAAGACATGCCAGAAGAAAAAGTTTCGATTCACCACCGGATCAAGGTCAATGGTCTGAAATGGACTGCTGGAGTCGGGTTTCTCATAAAGAAGAAGCTGAACGGCGGTAGCATGTCTTGAAAAAATACAGAAGTTTGTGCCGTCAGCAGAAACGGTGGTACCTGTAGGATAACGATGGCCGATATTAGTTGAGTAGGGTTTCATATGGTAATGTTTCGTAGCATTCACGGTAAAAAGGTTTCCAGGAATTTCGTAACTATAGCGCTATAATTTCCATCTTATGATTAATACCAGGATGATTACTCCGTTACTCTTCCCACTCCCGTCCATCACGGGCCAGTAAAGCTACCGAGGCAACCGGTCCCCAGGTACCTGCAGTGTACTGTTTAGGCGGCTCATTGGATTGTTTCCAACCATTCTGAATGGTGTCAATCCATTGCCAGGAGCGTTCAACCTCATCCCGACGGATAAAAAGAGACTGGTTGCCGTGCATCGTTTCAAGAATGAGTCGTTCATAGGCATCAGCCACACGTTCTCCCGTGAAAGCATCTGAAAAGCTCAAATCCAGTACGGTTTTTTGTAGCTTGATGCCTTTACCGATACCGGGAATTTTATTCATCATTTCAATTTCAACACCTTCATCGGGTTGTAAACGTATAATGAGTTTGTTGTGTGGAATGTTTTTGTAACTGTCTTTGAAAATATTGTGGGGAAGCCGTTTAAAATTAATGACAACCTCGGAGCGCTTGGCTGTCAATCGTTTTCCGGTACGCAGATAAAAAGGGACATCGGCCCAGCGCCAGTTGTCGATATCAACTCGCAGGGCGACAAAACTTTCCGTTGTGGATTGTGGATTGCCACCATCTTCCTCAAGATAGCCGGGAACAGCCTGCCCCTTGATAAAGCCTGCTGTATACTGTCCACGAACGGTTTTTTCTTCAATAGTGTCAGCGGTTATGGGGCGTAGTGCTTTAAGAACCTTCAGCTTTTCATTGCGAATTGAATCACCATCCATATTAACCGGCGGTTCCATTGCCACCAGGGTCAGGATCTGCATCAGGTGGTTTTGCACCATATCCCGTGTTTGACCTGATCCGTCAAAATATCCCCATCGACCTTCTATTCCAACTTCTTCTGCCACGGTAATCTGGACATGATCTATGGTGTTATGATCCCAGTTGGTAGTAAAGATGGAATTTGCAAAGCGCAGAGCCAACAGATTCATAACAGTTTCTTTACCAAGATAATGGTCTATGCGATATATCTGCTCTTCGGTAAAGACTTTGGCCACGGTGTCGTTAATTTCCCGAGAAGTTTCAAGGTCACGACCTATGGGTTTTTCAAGCACTACCCTTGTTTCCTGAGTGACAATATTTGCATGGGCAAGTCCTTTACAAATATCGTCAAAAAGAAAAGGAGCAACTGAAAAATAGTTTATTAATATCCGTTTTTCCTGGTCAATCACTTCTCCCAGACGTCTGTATTCATCGGGTAAATCCAGATTGATAAGGACATAGTTGAGGCGTGCAAGCAAGCGTTCTACCACTGCCTGGTCAAGCTCTTCCTTGACAAAAGTTTCAAGGTTTTCCCGCATTTTGGCAACAAAATCGTCCCGGCTGAGTTCGTGGCGGGCTACTCCGATTATACGGGTATCCTTGTCCAGTAGGCCAACCTTGTCAAGTTGATACAGAGACGGAAGCAGTTTACGCCTTGAGAGATCACCGAGCACACCAAAAATTGTAAAGTCACATGCTTTTTTATCACCACTCATGGCTATCCTTCCTCTTCATTTCTTTTGCCTTGGGGGGTAAATAGGACACCATTTTGGGGCAGTCGTTCCCATTTCAGTTCAACCGGAGATGCCTTAACATCCCAAATTTTTCTACTGTAATCCATAATTGATCTGTCTGAAGAGAATTTACCCATCCGGGCAACATTTAAGATGGACATTTTTGTCCAACGACTTTTATCCAGGAAGGTCTTTCCAACTTTGTCCTGACAATCAAGATAGTCCTGATAATCAGCAAAGAGTGTGTACTGGTCATTATAAAGTAATGAGTCGACCAGTGGACGGAACAGTTCCCGATCACCTTGAGAGAAATGACCCGATGCGATAAGATCAATAACCTGTTTCAGTTCATCATTACTGTTGTAATAATCTCTGGGGTTATACCCGGAGGCCCGGAGCTTCATAACTTCGTCTACATTGAGACCAAAGAGAAAAAAGTTTTCCGCCCCGACTTCTTCACGAATTTCTACGTTAGCACCGTCAAGAGTACCAATGGTCAGCGCTCCATTCATGGAAAACTTCATATTGCCGGTACCGGAGGCTTCCATGCCTGCCTGGGAAATCTGTTCAGACAGGTCGGTCATGGGGTAGACAATATGGCCTATTTTAACATTATAATTCGGAATAAAAAAGACCTTGAGTCGATCACGAACATCTGGATCATTATTCACCACCTGGGCCACAGAAGTGATAAATTTAATCATCCGTTTAGCCATAAAATAGCCGGGTGCTGCCTTGCCACCGAAAACAAAAAGGCGGGAAGGCATCTGTATATCCGGATTAGCTTTAATGCGGTTATACAGAGTGATGATGTGGAGTACATTTAAATGCTGGCGTTTGTATTCATGGATTCGTTTGACCTGGACGTCGAACATGGCACATGGATCGATAACTTGATTTATTTTGCTAAAAATTATGTCTGCAATGTCCTGTTTATTCTCTTCTTTTACTTTGCGCCAGGCATCACAAAATGCAGTATCATCGACAAAATTTTCAAGTGATTTCAGCTCATCAAGATTGGTAAGCCATTTCTCACCAATGGCTCCAGTTATCAGGCTGGTCAAACGTGGGTTACTCACTGCAATCCAGCGCCTTGGGGTAACACCATTGGTGACATTACGTATTTTACCGGGGTACATACTATTCCAGTCGGCAAGAACATGTTTACGTAATAGATCCGTATGCATGACAGCCACACCGTTAATGGCTTTTGAACCAATACAGGCAAGGTTTGCCATCCGGATATATCTTGGGCCGGACTCATCGATAATGGACATCCTGCTCAGACGACCTTCGTCACAGGGATATTTGATTCGTACCTCATCAAGGAAAAGCCTGTTTATTTCAAAGATGATTTCCAGATGGCGAGGCAACAGGTTGTTAAACAGGTCAATCTGCCATTTTTCCATGGCTTCGGGGAGAAGGGTGTGGTTGGTGTAACATAGAGTCTTACGGGTTATTTCCCAGGCCTTGTCCCAATCATAGAGATGAACATCCATCAATAAACGCATAAGTTCCGGTACCGCAACGGATGGATGGGTATCGTTCAGTTGAGCTGCAAAACCATCATAGAAATTGTCCAGTGACTCATTCATGAACAGGTGGATGCGGATCATATCCTGCAGAGAACAGGAAACAAAAAAGAACTGCTGTTCCAGGCGCAGTTGTTTACCCTGAAACTGTTCATCGTTGGGGTACAATACTTTAGTGATAGTCTCGGCCTTCATTTTATCTTCCACTGCGCCGTAATAATCACCGGTGTTAAAATCTGCAAAATCAAAGGAGACTGGAGCTTCAGCGCTCCACAAGCGAAGCACGTTAATATTGTTGACTTTGTAACCTGGAACAGGGGTGTCGTAGGGAATTCCGGTGATAACCCGGGCAGGAATCCAGCGGGTTCTCCGGTTGCCCTGCTCGCAATGATATATTTCGGTATGGCCGCCGAATCCGACGTCACAGGACCTGTCAGCTTTTTTAATTTCCCAGGGATTTCCCGGGTGCAGCCAGCGGTCGCTCAGTTCTTTTTGCCAGCCGTCAACGATTTCCTGATCAAACATGCCGTACTCGTAGCGAATACCATAGCCGATGGCAGGGATTTGCTGTGAGGAGAGCGAGTCAAGATAACAGGCGGCCAGCCTTCCTAGTCCACCATTGCCCAGACCTGGTTCCTCTTCATGGTTGATAAGTTCTTTTAAATCCAGGCCGCTTTCCCTGGCAGCCTGTTCAAAGTCATCATAGAGGCCAAGATTAACCAGGTTGTTGTGAAGGTGTGGACCCATGAGAAATTCTGCAGAAAGATAACAGACTATCTTGGAGTCTTTTTCGAATAGTGCTTCAACTGAATTGACAAAGAGGTGCTGCATCCGATCCCTGAGAGTATAGGACACTGCAAGATAGTAATCATTCAAGGTAGCTGTTCTGGTGGTAACCCCCTGTTTGTAGAAAATATTGTAGGCAAAGGCTCTTTTAAGCTTTTCTATACGTTCCTTACGAGTATTGCTTTTGTGTTGAGAGCTCATAACGTCTCCTTGAGAGTGAGGTTTTCTCTTCTTTATCAAAATAAATGAAAATGTTGGAGAATGTATCCATAAATTTGGCAAGGAATAAAGTCATTACTCATTGGCTAAGTAGTGTAGTTTAAAGAAACTATGAGGTGTAACTACGTACAAAATGCAACAAATTTCTGCAGGTCGACTGGCGCAGTTGTCTTCTTCATACGCAATCCAGTCAAACCGTGAAAATGTTCGGTGCTCTGTGAGTAGTTACGGAATATAAATAATATCAGCACCATTGTTTGGCAGTTCGCAACGTGTTCGATTTCTTTATGCATAAGCATTATCTCTTATTTTGCCCAGTAGATCTTGAAATTGTTTTTTTGTTTTTGTGTCTGATTTCTCAGAATAAAACGAATAGGCATTTCTTCCATGAGCCCCTCACCAAATGCCTGTTCCAGTACATCTTTTTTGTTCTGTCCGGTAATATGAAGAATAATCTGTTTTGATTCAAGAATTACTGGAAGGGTCAGAGTCATTCGTTCATGGGGTGCTGTAACAGGAGCAATACCCACACAAATTTTTCCTGAGTGCATATCCGTTGCCAGGGGAAGTTTAGCGGCTCCCGGAAAAAGAGATGCTGTATGCCCATCATTTCCCATACCAAGGAGTAACACATCAAAGGGGCGATTGATCTTTTGTAACTGTTTGGCGGATTCTGTTTCTCCCTCACTGGCAGTTCTTGCGGAATTCTTCATGCCAGTAAAGAGAGCAACCGCAGCGCTATTTTGCAGAAGGTGTGTTCTTACCAGATTTTCATTGGAGTCGGGATCAGTCGGGCTGACCCAGCGCTCATCGACCAGAGTAATGGTAACGTTTTCCCAGGGTAGATCGATGGTGGAGAGACTTTTAAAAAGTTGAACAGGTGTTGAACCACCAGACACAGCAAGGCTTGCCCGGCCATTTTGAGCGATTCCTTTCCTGAGCAGGTCTGTTATTACAACAGTCAGCTCAGCAGTAAGCTTATCTCTGGTTGGAAATGAGTGGATATCTTTTTGAACATTCATCGTCAAGCTCCTGCAAGGTTTATGATAGCTGTATCCTATATAAGGTATCAGTTGCTGAACATTGAACGCTTCAGCCCACTGAGAATTATGCACAGTTAACGATCTGACCACCATCTATGGTATAAGGTGAAACAGTTTCTATCTTTTTAATGTCCCTGGCATTTGCCTGTTTAGTTTTCTTGCAAGTTCTCTCATATCCTGAGTTTTGTCAGATTCATCCATGATTTCCCGTCCAATAATCTCTTCAAGAATGTCTTCCATTGATATAACTCCTGTAACAGCGCCATATTCATCGACCACAACAAAAAGATGCTGATGGCGGTCAAAGAATTCGATAAGGATGCGGTTAAGTGGAGATGTCTCGGCAACAAAGTTAACAGGGGATTTGAGATCCTTTAATCTGGTTGTATGGTTTTGTTCAGCAGCGGCCAGCAAGACATCACGACGCATTATCAGACCGGTTACATTGTCTGTTTCATTGTTATATACGGGCACCCGGCTATGGCTCGAGAGATGGGTACTCTGTTCCATAGCCTCTGCAACTGTATAATTCTCATCAAGTGAGAAGGTTACAGTACGAGGTGTCATAACATCACGAACAATTTTATTACCAAGCTCTAAAATATTAAAAATAACACGTTCCTGATCAGCGCCAATTTCACCGGATTGCCGTGAAAGTGCAGCTATGGTTTGGAGCTCTTCAGCAGAAATTGAATCGGTATTTTCCGGCTGGGGAATAAGTCGGGTCATAATTTGGCAGAGCCAGACGATGGGCTTTAATAAGACGATCATCCATTGCAAAGGACGAGCAATATAAGGTGCCAGCAACACAGCGTAACTGACACCAATTGTTTTCGGCAGGATTTCTGAAAAAAGCAGGATGACAAGTGTAAATACAATCGAGAACAAAAAGAGGTTCTGTTCTCCAAAGACTGCAGCTGCAGAGGCTCCTGCAACTGCAGCCCCAATGGTATGAGCAGTTGTGTTCATGGTGAGGATGGCTGTGATGGGCTCCTCGATATCTTCCCGAAGTTCCTGGAGCAGGGGGGCTGAAGCATGACCCTGTTTCTTGAGCATCTCAACCTGGGATGAGGAGATTGAATACAACACAGCCTCAAGAATTGAACAGAAGGCAGAAATAGCAACAGCAAGAACAACAGCAATGATAAGTGTACTGACCAAGACCTTCTCCAAAGAATAAGAAGCGTACACAAAATAACCTGAACACCTTACTTGCCCTTTGGTTCGCCGCTGGTACTTGAAAAAAACGTTACATACAGATAGTATACAAGGTTTTTTTAGTACAGGTGACAAAACAATTGCAGTGTAATGTGCCTAACTTATTTCGTTCCCGTTCCTGAAATGAGATTAATTACATGTATTATACTGTAATTTTAGTTCTTTGCCAAACAGATGTGAACGGCTATACTTGTATCAAAATAAAAACGTAACTGAGCTTGTCTGTAACGTTGTTTTGCAATTCAATTTCCGGAGAAAATATAATGGTCACAACAAAACTCACCATCAGCCGAGAGAAAGCAGAGATCTTTCGGGGTGATGTGCTTATTTATTGTTTGCAGCAGGATAAAAAAGGGAGTGCAATTGTTCCTCAAACTCTGGTGTCAAAGGAGTTGGATAGAGCTGTCGCACTAAAGGATTTTAAGGCAGATGTTAATGACAATCTGCTTGTGTACTCACAAAATACCTCGGCAACAAAGGGCTTTGCCGGAAGAACGTTATTTGTAGGATTGGGTTGTACCCAAGACAAAGATGCTAATCAATTGAGAGAAATGTGTCGGAAAGTTGGAGGAAATATTGCAGTTAAGGTTAAGGAGATAAAAGCTGATTCTCTATATCTCAGTTTACCGTCGATTAGTAAAATGAAAGAATTGGATATTGCCGAATGTCTTGTGGAGGGTGTATTGCTTGGTGATTATTCTTTCCGTAAATATAAAAATGAAGACAAGAAAAAACCTCCATTTAAAGGAATCAGAGAAATAACGTTCTCTTCTGCTAAAAACCGGAAAGCTTTACTAAAGGGTTTAAAGAGAGCACAGGCTTCAGCAAAAGCTGTATGTGTAGCAAGGGATATGGCCAATGAGCCTGGAAATGGATGGCTACCTGCAAGTTTTGCTTCTTATGCTACTGAACTTGCAGATAAATATAAAATGACCTGTACCATTCTTGGCAAGAGTCAAATGAAACGCCTTAAAATGGGTGGAATTATTGGAGTAAATCAGGGATCTGCTGAACCTCCCAAATTGGTTATTCTCGAATATCATTCAAAAAACAAACAGGCTCAGACAATTATGATCGTTGGCAAAGGGCTCACCTTCGATTCCGGTGGTATAAGTATTAAACCTTCAGCTGGTATGCAGGAGATGAAGTATGATATGTGTGGTGGAGCTGCCGCACTCTCTGCCATGGCTGTCATAGGTGAAGAAAATCCGGATGTGAATGTGGTGGCTATTATACCTGCAACCGACAACATGGGCGGAAGCTCTGCGTTAAAACCCGGGGATATTATACGCCATTATGGCGGGATCACTTCTGAAATTGTAAACACCGATGCTGAAGGGAGGCTTATCCTCGCAGATGCACTTGCTTATGGGATAAAAAAATTCAGTCCAACCTGTGTTGTTGATTTGGCTACATTAACTGGTGCAGTGATATTAGGGCTTGGTCATCATCGGACTGGACTTCTTGGGAATAATCAAAAATTAGTAGATCGTGTGCTTGCAGCTGGTGCAAAATGCGGGGAACCCCTTTGGCAGCTACCAATAGATGAAGAGCATATTGAACAGATTGATTCCGATATTGCAGATATTAAGAATTCTGGCGGACGTCCTGCCGGAACCATCACAGCCGCAGCTTACCTGCAAAAATTTGTCGGTGATACTCCCTGGACGCATCTTGATATCGCAGGAACTGCCTGGAATTTTACAAAGAAATCATATATCCCTGGTGGACCCTCAGGAACCGGAGTAAGAACTCTTGTTGAGTTAGTAAGAAATTGGGAAAAGTTTTCCTGATCAAATGTCTAAAATCACCCAATTATAATAGTATTCACCCTTAAAAACCATCCAACACACTTAGGACTTTCAGTCCATAGTGTGTTGAATGGGGGCTGTCCCGTTTTCCAGGATTGGTCATCCATTTGCAGATACTTTTACACGTCAGCATCCACACCACTTGAATTTTCTAAAGGGCTCTCATAAAAGCCACCAGATCCTTTTTCTCATCATTCGTCAACTTAAGTTCCTGAATCAGATTGAAGAACTCCACAGTGTCTTCCAGGGTTAACAACCGCCCGTCATGGAGGTAGGGTGGGGAATCTTTAATACCTCGCAGAGGAAAAGTCTTAATAGGCCCGTCAGCAGAAGCATAACGACCGTTAATCATCTGGGGTGTAAAAAAGCGCTCCGCCTTCAGGTTGTGCATGGTATTGTCTGTGTAATACGGAGCTGGATGACAGGTGGCACATTGAGCTTTGCCATGAAAGATTTCCTGTCCACGTAGTTCGGATTTCGAGGCCTTTTTTTCATCCAGCTTGCCGTAAATGTTCAACTTAGGCGCAGGTGGAAAGTCCAGGATGGACTGGAACTCCGCCATGTTATGAACCTGGCTTCCACGTTCGAGGATGTTCACCCCTTTTTTGGTGGCGATGACGGGATCGCCGTCAAAATAAGCAGCCCGTTGTTCAAATTCCGTGAAATCCTCAACACTCTTCAACGCCCGCTGAGATCCAAAGAGGCGTTGTATATTTACTCCACGGAGGGTAGGGGTATCCAGTCGATGTCTGAATTCCTGAGGGCGGATGTCGCCTACCAGGTGAGTTGCACCATTGCTGTGACCGTTCACGTGGCAGTCAAAGCATGTAACCCCACGACTTGGGAGCTCGGACCGACGGTCTTCGGTCTGGTTGAACTGTTGTTGAGGAAAGGGCGTGACCAGTAACCTGAGCCCATCGATCTGCTTTGGATTAAGAATTCCGTTGAACAATTCATAGTAGTTCATCATGGTGACGACTTTACCTTGGGAGACATCACCAAGATCAGGTCGCGTTGTCAGGAAGATAGCTGGAGGAAATTCGGGCAAGAGGTGATCCGGCAGATCAAAATCAAGATCGAATCGAGTAAGGTCCCGCCCCTCCTGTTTTTTTGCTTCATCGATATGGAACTTGGGGAAGAGCATGCCCCCTTCCGAATGATTCGGATGCGGGAGGGGGAGGAACCCTTTAGGCCAAAGATCCTTTTTTTGAACCTCTTCAGGGGGCATCGCGGCTAGTTTTTCCCAGGACATACCCTCGGGGAGTTTGACCCGCACACCTTCCTGAACAGACTTTTTTCCCCTAGACATCATCACGCCCTCAGCCGATCGGTCGCTCAAGTCATATCGTTCATCGAGCAAATCCATCTGACGCTTCATCACATCAGATTTTGCAGCTTTCATGCGAGTCATGGTTTTTTCAAATGATTCATTGATTACAATCGGACTATAGCTACTTTTTACCACGTCCCCGGCAAGAGCCATTCCCTGGGAAACATGGGATATAAGCAGGACAATCAATGCCCTTCTCATCATAGTAGATATTTTCTTCATTTTTAGATCCTCCCAATAATTATAAATTGTTGTTTCTTTCTGTTACGCTTTTATCGGTACTATTTAGACCAACCGGAGCTTCGACAGATCAAGTTCAAACCTCCTGTTTTAAGCGTTCTATATCATAGACACCTCCTTTATATTACTTTTTGGGTTTCATAAGGCGGCGCCCAATGCACCGCTTATTATGGGGTTTCGGTTCTTAGTGAGAAGCTCGAAATGAGCCTGTGCGTGGTCACGGGCATGGAATTTTTCGGGCGCTGTGTCATCCTCGTGCAGGAAGCCGCAGTGACGGCAGCACCAGATACCTTTTCCGCTGCATTGAAAGAGTGACTCTTTAAAGGTCTGCCATTGAAGGTTCATGATTTTGTTGCATTTGTCACAGAAAAAGTGATGGTGCTGCATTCTCTATGCTTCAAATCGTGCCTGACTTTCCTCACCAGACCATGCTTTTCAAGGGGTGTCAAGATCCGGTATCAAAACAAGACCAAAAGTGCGCCTTACAAGCCGGGAAATGAGGGGCCTCTAAGATAAGTAACGAAAAACAGAAGCCGACCTGAACGATATTTGTCCCAGATCGTAAAAAGAGGGGGGGTTGTGAACGATAGAAGTGGCAACAGGCATGCCTTCACAGTGCTTGTAGCGGTATGTGCTGATTACGCTAGGCTTTATTAGTAGTTGTAAAAAACCTTACAAATGTTTGAAATCCCAATTATAGTAGTATAGTAGTGTAACTTTTAAAAACAAAAAAACGGAGACACAATGGATATTGATGAAATAATGACGGGTATTTCAAACGAAGTGTTGATTTCACTGAAAGATATGGAAAAAGCAAAAACGTCAGAAGAAAAGCTTATACACAGCAAAACTGTAAAAAACTTGTGTGAATCTTTAGGAGTCTTCCTCAACGTAATGGGTGACATGGACCTATACGATGACGACGATTACGATGAGTCAACGCAATTTTAATACAAGGTTACCTGACACAAGGCATTGTTGAATAACCCGAAATTCGTAGCCGATATTCGGGTTATTCAATAATCGTACGGGCTGCCAGGTGAGTTTAACTGTTGAAAAGTTCTCACACCGAAAAATAATGTGCCTGCGGATGGTGTAGTATCATGGCAGAAACACTCAACTCGGGAACCATTTCCATGGACGAGCTAAGTTTAACGCCAATTTCTTCAGCTTGAAGAAGTTCAAACAGTGGTTGCTGTAGATCTAGTTCCGGGCATGCAGAATAGCCAAAGCTGTAACGTTGTCCGGATGCTTCAATTTGTAGTTCCTTGCGCATAAGGTTATGGGTGTATTCGGCTAGGGCTTCAGCTATTTCTACCCCAAAACCGTGAAGTAACAAGTATTCATGATACTTATCTGCACCGTAGAGTTCCTTGCAGCGTGCAGCCATTTTTTCTCCAAGTGTTACCACAAAAAAGCCTATTAAGTCATTTCCCTGCTGTTCTGTTCTGAAAAAATCAACAAGGCTCTGGTTTGGTTCCCTCCGTTGTCTTGGCAGTGGGAAGGTGAATGTTTTATCTTCGTGGCTTACAATTAAACTTTCCTGTTCTCTTTTGCAGGAAAACCAGCCATAACGAACTGTGGGTTTCAACAGGTTCTCTTGTATAATCCGCTTGTGAATTGCATTAAATTCCGGGATGACGGTTTTGTCTAAAAGCGCCTGGTATTCTGCATCATCAAGTTTACCTCGTTTATAGCCCCAGCGGCCGCGGAAAAGTATCTGTCGGTTTAAGAGTGGCAGGAAATTAGATGGGTCAACCTCAAGGGTTCTGGTACCTGTAAATGGTGATTCGGGGATAGTCTCAAGAACTGTAACTTCTGACTTCTTAATGTTTCCGGTACGGGGGTGTTTTTTTCCGGTATCTTTCCACGAGCTTGATTCTAAAACGCCTTTTTCAAAATCCTGAATTGCTTTTAAGCCTGAAAAAGCATCACGGCAATACACCACCTGCGCATCATATTGTGGTACACAGTTTTCTGCCACAAATTTTCGTGTAAGAGCAGCACCGCCTAAAAGGATTGGTGTGTTAATGCCTGCCAACCTATACTTTTCCATGCTTTCCTGCATGATTATGGCGGATTTCACAAGCAGGCCGCTCAAGCAGATAATATCAATATCCGAATTGTTTTTGACCGTTTCGATTATGGTTTCAGCAGTCACCTTGATCCCGATATCAATTACCCTGTACCCATTATTACTAAGGATTATATTTACAAGGTTTTTCCCGATATCATGGACATCTCCCTGAACAGTGGCCAAAAGGATACATGGTGCATCGGATCGGTCACTTGTCTCCATAAAAGGTTCCAGAATATCAACGGATTTACGCATAACCTCTGCAGATTGAAGCACAAATGGAAGGAGCATTTCTCCTGATCCAAAAAGAACACCAACCTCACGCATTGCTGCAACCAGATGGTCGTTAATAATTTCAAGCGCCGAATAGCGATCAAGGAGCATGCGAAGAATATCAGGGAGGTCCTGTTGATTCCCGCGCATGATTCGTTCCCGGATCATTTCTTCAGGGCTTGCTTCTTCATTGTCAGCAGAATCATCTTCGATGTCATGATCTTCAAAGTATTTGATATAGCTCATTAAAGGCTGGTCATTCTTGTCAGTGCGATCATATAAAAGATCAAGTGCCAACGAGACAGCTTCTTTATCAATGGTATCAAGATTTATGCAGTTTGTGGGGTCAATGATCACAGCATCAAGCCCTGCTTCGATTGCTTCGTGAAGAAAAACAGCATTTAATACTTTCCTTGCTGGAACAGGCAGGCCAAAAGATATGTTTGAAAGGCCAAGAATAGTATGACATCCCGGTAATTCCGCCTTAATGCGTTTAATGGCATCCAGGGTTTGTATAGCTGCGTCACGGAGTTTTTCATCACCTGATCCTACGGTGAACGTCAGGGTGTCGAAGAAGAGAGAATCTGCAGCAATGCCATGTTTTTCTGTAACTAGCCGATATAAACGTTCAGCAATAGCAAACTTTGCATCACAATCCATGGCCATGCCGGATTCATCGATGGTAAGTGCTGTAACACAGGCGCCATATTTTTTGACATGGGAACAGATAGTATCGAGGTTTTCGCCACCATCTTCAAGGTTTATAGAATTTACAATTGCTCTTCCGGGATAAGCAGCGAGAGCTTTTCCGATCACAGCAGGAGATGTGGAATCAATCATTAGTGGAGCTTTTAACGTCCGGCCATACATTTGCACAAGTTTTACAAGATCATGCTCCTCATCACGTCCTGCCCAGGCAACACTGAGATCAACAACATGGGCGCCTAGACGCTCCTGATCAAGCCCAACTTGCAGGCAACCCTCGTAGTCGTTGGCGATGAGCAGTTCCCGGAATTTTTTTGAGCCGGTGGGGTTGGAACGTTCCCCAACGATAAGAGGTGCAGGCTGCTGCACAATATCAACTGCCCGGTAAAGGCTTGCTACCTGATTGAGTTTTGTATTGCTTATGATCTTTTTCACTTCAGCACCTCTTTACGGTCCGCAGGAGATGCACCTTGCAAAGCAGCCACCAACGTTTTGATGTGTTCAGGTGATGTTCCACAGCAGCCGCCAACAATGGAAACACCTTTGTTAGTGACAAAATCATACATGTGTTGGCCGTATTGCGTGGGAGTCAGAGGATAATGAGTTTTTCCGTTGACCACCTCAGGCATGCCCTGGTTGGGGATACAGGAGATACGTTTTGTCCAGTTTTTGCAGAGATAATCAATGTGCGGCGCCATATCTGTGGGTCCTGTTGCACAGTTGAGTCCCAATGAAAAAACCGGAAAAGGGGCAATGGTTGCACAAACTGCACCGATATCGGTACCAACCAGCATGGTGCCTTGTTGTTCAAAGGTTACAGAAGCAAGAACCGGGATATCCACGCCTTCTTTTTCAAGCAGGTCAAAACAGGCAACAAGTGAGGTTTTAATCTGTAACAGATCCTGGCAGGTCTCAACAATTAAGGCATCAACACCTTCGTCAAGCAGAGTTCGCATCTGCTCTGTAATAGTTGCAGCCAGGTTCTTCGGTGAAATGTGGCCTAGGACGGGAAGCTTTGTGGTGGGTCCAATGGAACCGACAATGTAACGGGGAGACTCTTTGGTTGAAAACTCAGCAACGGCCTTTTTTGCATTGGCAACTGCTGCACGATTAAGTTCGGCAACTCTGCTTTCAAGCCCATATTCAGAAAGCACCACCGATGAAGAACCAAATGTGTTGGTTTCAACTACCATTGCACCAGCTGCCAGAAATTTCCGGTGAAGTTCTACTATGGAATCGGGATCTGAAATATTTAGATACTCGTTACAGCCATCAAGGCCGTCCCAGGCAGCAGGATCAATGTTCATTGTTTGGAGCGTGGTTCCACAGGCTCCATCAAATATTAAAAGGGGTTCGTTGGCAAATGTCATAATTGTTCACGGAAATTGTCGAAGTAAAGTACGAAAGGTAGAGAGTAACGTGTCATTCTGATCTGTACCGGAATGACATGTTATGCAATTAATATAATTGTTTGATTATATAACTCCTATGAAAGTAAATAGAAAACCATTTTATCAAGGGCTTGGTTTCTTTTTTTATGACTTTGCCATGCCTGCTAACGCAGATCCTGAGGATTATGCAGCAAATAAATGGAATGGGACAGGGGCAACCAACGGAGGAGAGTTAAGGAGATTTGTTAACTTTGTTTTCCCAGTAAGGTTGCAACTTTTGCTCTGCATCGTTTTGAGTTGCACGATCCGCCACCAATATTGGTACGTTTTACAATTTCTTCATAGGTGTCGGCACCGTTTTCTATGGCTGTCAGGATGATGTGCAGTTTTATTCCTTTGCAGATACATCCCGGCTTCAGGCGTGCAAGCATTTCTTCTTCGGTTAGCATTTGATTTATATATTGAAATGATTGTAAATGGTTACGGCTGTACTAGTCCCGATTCCAGGCACTGCCTTTAATTCTGCAAGGGATGCCATGCTGATACGTTTCACGCTGCCAAAGTGTTTCAGGAGTTTTTCTTTGCGATCCCTGCCAATTCCTGGAATTGTATCAAGACTTGAAGCAATGGATACTTTTGCCCGAAGTTTTCTGTGAAACGTGACCCCGAATCGATGTGACTCATCTCTAATATTCATAAGATAGAGAAGAACGGGATTGTGGCCTTTTAACAGGATGGGATTTTTGCGACCGGGTTTGTATAGTTTTTCTCCCTCTGATTGTTTTTCTTTTGCTATACCAATCCAGTCAAGCTCGTCACGAATACCAAGCTTATCTGCAACATGCATAGCCATGCCAAGCTGACCGCGTCCGCCGTCAACAATGAAAAGATCAGGGAGGTTGTTCTCATTGATTCCACGAGTGAACCGTCTCTCTAAAACCTCTTTCATCATCGCATAATCATCAGGGCCGTCAACTGTTTTTATCTTGTAATGCCTGAACATGTTTTTTGCTGCTTCACCTCTTTTAAAACAGACAAGTGACCCAACTGCTTGCTTGCCGCTGGTATTTGATATGTCCAGACATTCAATGTGGTCAGGAATAGTATCAAGGTGGAGAAGTTTTTCCATGGAAGCTGCAAGTCCCTGCCAGGAACGTTCTTTTTTCTCCTTTTCATCAAAGACGTGAGCGGCATTTGAATTTGCCATCTGGAGTAATTGCACTTTATCGCCGCGTTGAGGAACGTGCAAACGGACTGTGCTACCGAGAAGTTCAGTGTAATGTTCTTCGAGAATTGTCGAATCTTCAATTGGAAAGGGGAGCAGTATCTCCTTGGCCGGGATGGTTTTAGAATCGTAATATTGGCCAAGTGCCTGTGAAAGTATGGTGGTGTCATTTTCTACAGGATTACTGATGAAAAAATTGCGACTGTTGGTTATTAATCCTTCCCTGACAAAAATCAGCGCAATGGCGACAGAGGTTCCCTGTCTTCTATAGCCAAATACATCCTGATTTTTGAAATGGGATGAAACAATAATTTGTTTTTCCAGGGTTTTTGCAAGTGCAGATATCTGGTCTCGTAGTTCAGCTGCTCTTTCAAAGAGTAGAGCTTGTGAGGCTTTTTCCATTTCCTGTTTAAGCTCACTCACCAGACTTCTGTTTTTCCCTTCAAGCACCATGATAACTTTTTTTACCTGATCCATATAGAGTACAGGATCGGCCAGATTAACACATGGCCCCAGGCACTGTCCCATCTGTAAATTAAGGCAGGGTCTATTGCGGGGACGAACCTTATTTCCCTTACATTTCCGCAGGGGAAACATATTGGAAAGAAGTCGTAACGTTGCCCACATTGAAGAACTTGATGCATAAGGGCCAAAGTATTTAGCCCCGTCTTTTAACCGCTTACGGGTCATGTGGATGCGTGGCCAGGTGTCCTGGACGGTCACTTTAATGAGCGGATAGTTTTTGTCATCACGTAGAAGAATGTTATATTTTGGTTTATGCTTTTTTATGAGTGATGCTTCCAGGAGCAAAGCCTCTTTTTCGGTGTTTGTGAGCAGGGTGTCAACCTTGTGCACTTTTGTGAGCATAACCGTTGTCTTGTTGTGATCAGTTCCTGAAAAACGGGAGTATGAGGTGAGTCTGTTTTTGAGGTTTTTTGCCTTTCCAATATATAAAATCCGTGACTGTTTATTGAGCATCATATAGACACCGGGAGTCTTTGGAACTGTTTTCAGGAAGTCTGTGGGGAACATGTTTTTGTGTTTTTGTTTTTTTGTTGTTTTGTTTATGTATCTATTCTTTCATATGATTGTAAAAGTTACAAATTCTCACCTCTAAGGAGCCTCACGATAATTATGATGCCAGATCTTTACAAGGAAAGCTCTGGATGGTTTACAAAAAAAAGATTGTTGAGTATATAATCTTCACAATTATATATTTTCCAGGTGCCGTATGCAATGCGGTGAAAAGGAAATACGGTGAGAATCCGTAACGTTGGGCCAACGCTGTAAGCGGGGACAATGGTCACATAGGTGCCACTGTTGGAAGTATCAATGGGAAGGCGTGACTTGAGAATGATCCGTAAAGTCAGAAGACCTGCCTGGAAAACAAGGATAAAGTAGTCCGTACAAGTCCGTAATACATTGAAAGATGTGTTACGGACTTTTTTTATGCCCAAGCGGAAAAAATTAAAAAGATAGGATAGAGGAGAAAGTATTGTGGAAACTCAAATTGAACTCGCCAGAAAAGGAACTATCACCAGGGAGATGACTCAAGTTGCAGAACAGGAAGGGCTTGCGGCAGCCTGGATCTGTGAACGGGTTGCAGAGGGACGGATTGTTATTCCAGCAAACCCAAATCGTAAACAGCAAAATGCAGTGGGCATAGGTTTTGGACTACGAACCAAGGTGAATGCGTCAATTGGAACATCATCAGATATTGCCGATTTTGATCTGGAGGTACGAAAAGCGAGAGTTGCCGAAGAGGAAAAAGCAGACACTCTGATGGAACTTTCAACAGGTGGTAATCTTGATGAAATACGACGCATGATTCTGGATGCCTGTTCACTTCCTGTCGGAAATGTGCCTTTGTATCAGGCATTTTCTGAGGCAGGCAGGAAGTATCACAACCCTAATAAGCTGGACAAAGAGTACCTTTTTGAGCTTATAGAAAGACAGCTTGAAGATGGTATATCATTTATGGCTATTCACTGCGGAATAAACAGATACTCTATAGAACGATTGAGGAAACAGGGGTATCGCTATGGAGGACTTGTTTCAAAAGGGGGTACATTTATGGTTTCCTGGATGGAATATAACAACTGTGAAAATCCGCTCTATGAAGAGTTTGATAGAGTTTGTGCTTTGATGAAAAAATATGATGCTGTTTTGTCACTTGGAAACGGAATAAGGGCAGGTGCTATTCATGACAGTCATGATCGGGCACAAATGGCAGAGATGGTGATTAACTGTGAGCTTGCTGAACTTGGACGTGATATGGGTTGCCAGATGATGGTTGAAGGGCCGGGGCATGTACCACTTGATGAAATTGAGGGGAATATCATGCTTGAAAAGCGAATGAGTGGAGGTGCACCCTATTATGTTCTTGGGCCGTTGCCTGCAGATTCAGGGGCCGGGTATGACCACATAACGTCTGCAATAGGAGCCGCCAATTCAGCAAGATATGGTGCTGACTTAATCTGTTACATTACCCCATCTGAGCACTTAGCATTACCAAATGAAGATGATGTTAGAGAGGGGGTTCGGGCAACAAGGTTAGCTGCAAGAATTGGTGATATTGCAAAATATCCGGAACGTCGCGAGCTTGAAAAAAAGGTGGCTCTCAGTCGCCGTGATATGAACTGGGATGAACATTTTAAACTCCTCATGTTTCCAGAAAAGGCGGAAGAAATACGACGATCAAGATCTCCTGAAAATCAGAAAACCTGTACAATGTGTGGTGATTTTTGTGCTATGGAACGTGGAGTAAGTCTTTTTGCCGACGACATAAAAGGGGACAAAAAGAAGATGTCATCGACGGAATCAGCTGAGACGCACAAAAAAAATGATTGTACTCGGGTTGCACCAAAAGGGATCTAGCCATACTTCGCAAAATGTGTGATTAACGACCGAACATCGCATGGGTGAGTCGGTCGTTATGTATGCGTTTATTCGGCTTCATTAAAAGAGCCAAAGGGATTGATCTGAATCATAACATTCGAATTTTGAAGATTCTCCGTGTTATGGATTTCAAAAACGAGCTACGTACTAAAAGTATCATCGATGTCCCCATTTTCTTCCTAAAATATCGATTTCAAAACCATTTCAACTTCGCTTCCCACAGGAGGCATTTTATTCCAGTTGACCCTGTAGTAATTTTCCGTATGTTTAAGCGGGATACTGTTGTCGGTGATGATGCCACCATTGCAGCCTGCAGGTTGTTAACATTAAACAGCCAGTAGAATTCACAGGTATAGAAAAAGGCGTCAAGAAAATAAAAATACTTGTAGATAATTGCTGTGCCACCCACAGCAACACCCAGCATGAAGAGCAGTACCCAGGCTTTCTTTTAAGAATTTGCTTGACGCTGTCATTTTCGGAACATTTGGTCAATTCTTTTTCCATTTGTTTAACTATTATTTTGTTATTTTTTGATACTGGAATTCAATTTTTTTATAAATAAAGGGAATTAAAGACACTCCAGCTATCAGGAGGATGCCGATTATAAATGATGGTGTCACGTTACCCTTGATGACTTCCAGTAAAGAGCTGGAGAAAACAATGAAGGCAATGCAGGCTGGAAGCATGCAGATAAAAGAGGTGACTGCATAGTGGACAAATCTTATTTTGGTAAGGCCAAAAGCGTAATTAAGGAGGTTAAAGGGGAAAAGCGGGATCAGGCGGGTGAAGGCAACTGCCTTCCAGCCGTGCTCTTCAACCATCGTGTCCAGTTGCTGTAGTTTCGAGCTCTGCAGTTTTTTTTCTATCCAGGCTCTGCCGACACGGCGTGAGATGAAAAAGGCGACACAGGCGCCTGCCGTTGAACCGACAATGCTGTAGACAACCCCCCAGAACGGACCAAAAAGGATACCCCCGGCTATGGTGATTGGTAGGCCGGGAAGAAAAAGAGCAGGCGCAACTGTATATGTCAATATATAAATAAACGGTGCCAAGGATCCATAACTTTCGATAAAAGCCCGAAGTTTTTCCGGCTCGAGGTGTTGAGTAACGCCGGTCATGCGAACTGTAATAATTACAGCTATAAGTGCTGCAAAAAAGGCAAACTTTTTGAGCAATCCACTTTTGTTCTTGTTGTTTTCCCCGGTAAAAGTCCTTTCACGGGACACAGCAGCATTGATTTTCTTTTTAAAATGGTTTTTGAGACGCAGTCGATTGAGATAAGTCCAAGGAGCTTTAGAAATCTTTACCTTACCGGCAAGAGTCGCTTCGGGCTCAAAAAGTAAATCAAGTATATGGCTGGTAGGGTTTACTGATCCTAGAAAATTGGCACATCCCGCACAATATGTAAGAATCATGTCACCACCTGCTTCTTCTTTTCGGCGGCGTCCCCAGTTTTTTGAGTAATCGGGATTTATGCAGCCCACCGAACCACCCTCTCCACAACAGATAGTTTTGGGACCATGGTGCTTCATTTCCTTGATTGTTAATGCTTTTTTTGTGGTGAGCTGGCGGATGGCGGCATGTATTTGCTCTTCATCTCTGGTCCTGCAGGGGTCATGGACTGTCACAGTCGCAGAAATGGCTGCTGTTGCAGGCAAAGAGGTCTCTGCCAGGTGTTCATAAATTGTTTTTACCTGAAGACTGCCTCCGTACTGTTTGAAAACCATGTAGCAGTTTGGACAGGCAACCAGAATGTTTTTCACGCCATTTTGCAGGAGGTAGTCCTGCATCTCACTGAACATGGCCTGAAAATGTTCTTCTCTGCCAAGATCATGTGATGGCTTGGTGCAACAGTCCAGCACTATGCCTAGATTGACTATTGTTTTCTGTAGATGGTCAAAAAGACTCTTAACTTTATCAGGCCTGGTGCCGGGGAGGGTGCATCCTGGAAACAATATAGTGGTACAGTTTTCAGGCAGGGCGTAATATGAATATGACTTAGAGTTCCCTCGTTTCTCGTAATTAAGGATAACGCCGTAGTTCGCTAAATTCTGCACTCCATTTGAAAATGCTTCGCGACGCATTTCCAGAAACATAGCTGCGGGATTGATACCCACAGGGCATACAGCACCGCAAAGCCCGCAGAGACTGCACTCGAAAGAGATGATGTAATCATCTTTAGATGCCGGGACGTAGGTGTCCGCTATTTGTTTGGGAGAGCCGTAATTCTGTAAAAAATTACATTCTTTGCGGCACAGTTTACATTCAATGCATTTTTCAGAATTTATTTTTAGTTGCTTCTGGAGCTCAGGTCTTGTAACTGTTTTTAACATAGGAATATACTGTGGGTTTTTTTATGTATAAGGCAGGTTTTACTGGAAATGACCAGTATGTGTAAAAAAAAGTTGATATTGCGGGTTGCCAAATAAATATTGATGAATGTTAGAGCAAGCGTGCCGGAAAGTCCAATAGTTAATTTCGAAAAAAAACTATGACATTGATAGGAAACCCCTATTGGAGTTTTGTGCTGTAATTAGAGTGGAAATAGATTATCCCTGATGCGAGAAAAATTTCATCTGGTTCTTTATGTTCTGAAAATGTTTCACGCATTCTTCTTACACTTTCTAAAACGCCGCTTGCCACTACATCTCTGTACCAGTTCCGGTTCATGAAAATATGGAGCAGGCAACTGACTCAAAGGCTGGGAACGAAATGGCTGGCACGCCCGTGAAGGAAAAAGTGTAAGTAATAAGGAGGAATGGCAGGCATTGAATCAGGTACTACAGGAATACTCCTTGGGCGTTCATACAATAAGTAAAGAAATACCACCAGCCATAGTCAGGAAGCAAAAAGAACTTGCCGGTGAGTGGGGGGCACTTTTATAGGTGGGATAGGTAAACCTGCTGTATAATGGGATGAACTGATGAAGAAAAAAACATACGCCGGTGAAACGCTAAAAAAACCTTTTCGATGTAACTTATCTCTTCTTATTGGTTTAATTTTCAGTGCTTTGCTCGTTTCTCTAGGTCTTGTTGTCACGTTGTATTCCTATGAAACCCAGAAAAAAGCAACGCTTGAATCCACAGAAACTATTTTTGAACTGAGTTCAATACAAATAGAGGAAAAACTTTCAGGTCTTATTAATTCTGTAAAGAGTTTTGTCTCAATGTCATCGGTTCTGAATAGTCTTGAAGGCGGTGAAGTAGAAAAAATGTCTGTTCTCCTCCCCTATTTTAACCAGTCTTTCATCACTATTCCATGGATGGAATCAATCTATGTTGGATACGGTGACGGGTCATTTTATATGATTCAGTCCCTAAGGGACAAAGAACAGATTCGCCAGGCTACTTCCGCACCTGCTCTGGCAGCGTACAGTATGAAAACAATTCCACCGGCATCCGATAGAAACAGGAAGGTTCAGTTTTCGTATTTTGATTCTGAACTCACTCTTTTAGGCACAAGAGAGGAAGATTTCAGGGGGTTTGATCCCAGGGAAAGGGAATGGTATAAGAGTTCGATATCAAACAGTAATGTTGTAATCACAGAGCCATATATTTTTTTTACAACCCGAGAGTTGGGCGTTACCACTTCCCGTTCATTACTACAGGGGGCAGGGGTTGTAGGTGCCGATTCTGTTCTTAGCGACCTTGGTGTTCTTTTGCAGGAACAGAAAATAACTCAGTCGACGCAAATTGTGCTACTGGATATCAATGGCAGGGTTATATTAAGCGCAGATGAAGCTGATTTGATGAAAATTCAGGAATCAGGAACTTCAGATCATGGGGGGAGTTTGCATGTTAAAGATCTTGATAATAAAGCAATCAATATCCTTTATGAAAAAAGCATAGCAGCACAATTTACAGGTGGGCATGTTGTAGAGGTCGATGGGGAAAAATGGTTTGGCCATATAAGGCAGGTTGCAGATGATGGCAGCAGAGGAATTTATATTGCCATAGGAGCACCTTTTGACGAGTTGATGAAAAATATTCAAGCAACCAGGAAGCGGAATTTTCTAATTACCTTTTTAGTCGTACTTGTAGCCCTTGCTCTTGGTATTTATTTTTCACGTCGCATTGCAGAACCACTGCGGGTTCTTTCCTTTCAGGCTGAAAATATACGAAATTTTAAGTTGGACGCTCCCCTTAGTATTCAATCAAGAATTTGTGAAGTCGACCAACTTGCCTCCAGCATGACAGTGATGCAGAAGGCAATCAAGCGTTTTGTGGAGATTGCCAGGGCCCTGTCTGCAGAAAAACAGATGGGTAAGGTTTTGGATATGATTGTGAAAGAGGCGCAGTCTATTACTGGTGCAGATGGAGGTGGAATAGGCTTAGTCAGTGACGATGGAAAAAGCTTTTCCTATGTTCTGGTATGTAATAGCAAATCCGCTGTGTGTTTTGGTGAGGGGGAAATTCCCATTGATGCCATAACTCTTGGTGATGAAGCAGGAAAACAGACACTTGAAGCATCTGTTATTAAAAGTGCACAGACTAAGGTTGTTGATGATGTTGGAGTTTCCCTGGCAGGTATGTCTCTGCCAATCCTGCGCTTACATGAGAAAGCAGAATATGGCTGCGATTCACTTCTCGTCATCCCTCTGTTAAATCGTCAGGATGAAGTGATAGGTCTGCTCCATCTGGTGAATGCAAGAGATGAGAGTAGCGGAGAAATCATCGGTTTTTCAGAAGACAAAACAGCCTATGTGGAAGCTCTTGCTTCAAATGCGGCACTTGCTCTAGATAATAATCGGCTTATTCGTGCCCAGAAGGATCTTTTTGATTCTTTCGTCCGTCTGATAGCAGGGGCCATTGATACAAAATCACCATATACCGGAGGACATTGTCAGCGGGTACCTGTGATTGCGGGTATGCTTGCAAAAGCAGCCTCTTCTGCAACACATGGCCCTTTTGGAGATTTTGAACTTTCAGAAGACGAACGCTATGAACTGTATGTTGCGTCCTGGCTTCATGATTGTGGAAAGGTGACTACTCCTGAGTATGTTGTGGATAAGGCGACAAAGCTAGAAACCATTTATAACCGTATCCATGAAGTACGAACACGTTTTGAAGTTCTCTGGCGTGATACTGATATTGTTTTTTATAAGGGACTTCTGGCGAACCCTGATCAGGAATTTCAGCTAAAAAAGAAACGTGATACCCGCCGCCATGAGCTGCAGGATGACTTTTCCTATATTGCAGAATGCAACTTGGGTGGAGAGTTTATGGAACCTGGCAAGATAGAGCGCCTTGAAAAAATTTCGAGACAGACATGGCAACGAAATTTTGATAATCGTTTGGGGTTATCCAATGATGAAGAAGCCAGAAACAATATGGATTTGCAAGTTTCTTTACCGGTTACTGAGACATTATTGGCCGATAAACCCGAGCATATTTTTCCCCGGCTTGATGGTGGAAATCCCTATGGTGACAACCCCTGCAATATAACCATGGCAGTGCCCGATTACAGTTATAATCAAGGGGAGCTGTACAACTTATCCGTTGCTAAAGGAACCCTCACTGAAGAAGAACGTTATAAGATTAATGATCATGTTGTGCAGACCGTTGAAATGCTGCATACCCTTCCTTTCCCCAAGGAAATTAGACGAGTTCCAGATTGGGCGGGCAACCACCATGAAAAACTCGATGGTAGCGGGTATCCGAGAAGTTTAACTGCGGAACAGCTTTCAATTCCCGAGCGAATTATGGCAGTGGCTGATATTTTTGAGGCATTAACGGCAGCAGATAGGCCTTATAAAAAACCTAAGAAACTCAGTAGTTGCCTTAAAATTATGAGCTCTATGCGAAATGATGGTCATATTTGCCCGGATCTTTTTGAACTGTTGGTTAAATCCGGTTTGTACCTGGAGTATGCCAGAAAGTATATGCAGAATGAACAGATAGACGATATTATTATTGAAGATTATCTATAGCTATTTAGCGGGGCACCACATTGTGCGGGGTTCTGAATAGTTGTGATTACGATAGTAAAAAAGAGAGGTTGACAGGAGACACGACCATAAAAAATTATGGCTTGAAAGACTTGCCCCTCATGCACCACGAGCAGTACAGGCGTAATGGATATGACGACAATGCTGATGCCCACATGCAAAGGGATATTATTGTGGGGCGGGAAATTGTTGTGGTTGTGGCAGGTGGCCAGTTAGTTGGAACTTGGGGAACAGGTTTTTTTCGGAGAGTTTGATGGGCGGAGAAAGAAACGTGTATTGGTAAAACCTATTGGACAGTAGGGGTTACAGAAGAAAACCCCTGCTTGCATAAGGCAAATTACAGGGGGTAGACAATAATCTTCTACTTATCCAAATCAGCACGCTGCAGCGGCATAACCTGACTTGGATGGGGTTGCCTGGGGAGCGAAAAAAGGAATGATTTGTTCACCCAAGGATTTTGTTGTTAAGGCAACCTGGTGAAAAGCTGAATTGCCATTACTGGTTTCAAGTTCGACTATTTCCCAGCAGTCAGTAGCTTCGGCCACGGTTTTCATAAAACCAAGATGCTGAGTATGACCGCTTCTGGTGGCTACAATATGGCCAAGTATCGGACAACCCATCAGGGCAAGGTCACCAATAAGATCTAAAACTTTGTGGCGAATAAATTCATCACCAAATCGTAGTCCGCCTTCATTGAGGATGCTGTTTCTATCCCAGTGGATGGCTATTACGTTGTCAAGATTTCCGCCCTGAGCCAATCCATTAGCCCACAGCTCTTCAACTTGTTCAACATACCCAAATGTTCTGGCTTGAGATATTTCGTTGCTGAATCTTTCCTGGTTAATATCTAACGAGTAGGTCTGCTTATCAATAATTGAACCTTCAAAGTAAATTTCACTACTTATTTTATACCCTTCGTAAGGAAGAATTTTTATTGTGGTGTCGCCGGAAGTAAATGATATCTCTTTGGTGATACGCAAAAACTTTCGCATGGCATTTTGCTTTTTTAAGCCTGCACGTTTTAATAGAAGTATGAAAGGGCCGGCACTTCCATCCATGATAGGTACTTCAGCGCCATTGATTTCAATATTTGCATTATCAATGCCAAAGCCTTGAAGGGCGGCCATGACATGCTCGGTAGTGGAAACGTACATTTCCTTATCGGCAATAGTGGTGGCTAATCTGGTGTCAACTACTTTGTTCATGTGGGCGGGGATTCCATTTTTATCATCAAGGTCTGTGCGATAGAAACGAATTCCGGAATTTTCAGAAGCAGGTCTGATTGTGAGTCTTACCTTATCACCTGAATGCAACCCAACTCCTGAACAACTAACTGATTTTTTCAATGTATATTGGTGCGGGTCCAGCGAAAGAGGAGCCATTTGAAATCCTTATATAGTAATGAGATGGGATGTTTCGTTAAGTTAATAAAGAACGATTGTGCAAAATGTGTGCCATGGAATGCTTGCCTGTTCTCTGGTGGGCGTTTCCTGGAAACTTCAAGTGATGCCGTGGTGTTGTGTCATCGTGTCCTTTTTTCCGTCTTGTGGGTACAGTGTGTCATGTATGACACAAATGGGTGAAATTTGACATTTCTTTTGGTGAAGATATTCACATTCTGTTTGTTTGGAATGCTGTTTATATGGAGTGGACCTCAGGAGGGGAAGTTTTCTATTTGTTCATCAAGATAGATCAGAAGGTCATCATCCGCTTCAACTCTCATCTTAAGAGCGAAACATGGAAGTTTAAAGGTATCTTTGTGAAGTTTTACAAGGTCTTTTTCGGTGGTAATGAATCCCCTGGCGTTTGTTGACTGAGCCTGTGCAGTTATTTTGCTGATAAGGCTCTGTTTGAATAACTGGTGGTCATTGAGTGGAATAAATCCTGCCAACGATATATTCTGTGCAGTAACGGTTTGCTGAAAGAGCTCAGGCTGGGCAATCCCACAAAACCCGAATAGAGGCGTTGGTAATGATTCAATCTCCCTTGACGCATTATCCTCTAAAGAGATTGCACCTGTTGCCTGGTAGGTTGTATAAAAAACCGGTTTGTCAGGAAAGCGCTTTATCAGGAGTTCACCGAATTTTTTTGAGCGTACCTTAAGTGTATCAGTTACGCCTGTAATCAAAAAAGCATCGCACCTTTTGAGGGCTGAGACAGGTTCACGCAGGTCACCACCAGGGAACACTCTACTATTACCGGCAAGTGTTGCAGCACTGAAAAGGACCAGATCCAGATCCCGTTTAACGGATAGATGCTGGAATCCATCATCAAGAATCAGGATGTTACACCCAAACTTTTCGATGGCATGACGGCATGGAAGGACTCTCACGATTCCAGTGAGCACTGGTACTCCAGGAAGGCTTTTTGCCAGAAAACATGGTTCATCTCCAGCGGTTTCAGCATCCAGAAAAATTTCTTTTCCATCTGAAACTATATTCACTTTATTCTTTACTGTTCCCCCATAGCCTCTTGAAATTATGGCAGGCTTAAGTCCTTTTTTTAGAAGTATGGATGCCAGGAATGCGACAACGGGTGTTTTTCCAGTACCTCCCATGGTCAGATTTCCAATCGATATGACAGGAACGTCTAATTTATAACGTCGTTTGATGCCCTTGCTATAAAATGATTCTCTCAGTTTCATGATGGTGCTGTACAACGGGCTAAAGGGTCGACCCAAAAAATAGAGGCTGGTTTTTTTTTGTGACATGTTTTCAGATGATGGGTGTTGTTCTACGACTTTTATAGAGTTATAAAAAAAGAATCGAGAAAAGCGTGATATTTTGACAAGAAACGGGATCGAAATAAGTTGCAAGCAGGTGGGGCAGACTCCGAGATGTTCAAGTTATTTCGTGTACGTTCCTAAGGCATTCAAGCCGAATTGATTATTCTTTCCGGCATGAAATGTTTACAAGTATCCGCCACTTCTTTTTTGACTAAATGACTAAATAATGATACTAACACTTGCAGAGAGTTTTAGCCCCTATTCTCTGTTTTGACTCAATTTAACAATGAAATAAGGGTGAAGATTAAAACAGTATTACTTTTGGAGATGACAATGCGCTTAGGATTACAGAAAAAATTGTTTGTTGCAGCAGTTGCCTTAGGCTTTGCCCTGGCTGTTCCCGCTACAGGAATGGCCGGTGACACGATTAAACTTGGGGTTGCCGGAGCTCACAGTGGGGATCTTGCATCATATGGACTGCCCACAGTTAAAGCTGCTGAACTTGTAGTTGCACAATACAATGCCAGGGGTGGAATTAACGGTAAGAAAGTTGAGCTTCTGATTGAAGATGACGTTTGTAAGCCTGAAGTTGCCACAAACACTGCAACTAAACTGGTAACAGATGGTGTAGATGTTGTTCTTGGGCATATCTGCTCCGGTGCTACCAAAGCAGTTCTTCATATCTATAAAGAAGCTGGCGTTGTCGTAATGTCTCCTTCTGCCACAGATACAGGTCTTACTTTTTCTGGCGATTATCCAAATTTCTTTCGTACTATTGCTCACAATGATGCCCAGGCAATTTCTATGGTAGAATTTGCCATAAACACCATTGGATCAAAAAAGATTGCTGTTATTCATGACAAAGGTGATTACGGAAAAGGTTTGGCAGAGATTGCAAAGAAACTTGTAGAAAAGTCCGGGAAGGCAGAGGTAGTTTTATTTGAAGGTGTGACTCCGGGTGCTGTTGATTATACAGCGATTGTACAAAAAATAAAACGGAAAGGTGCTGATACCGTTTTATTTGGTGGATACCATCCTGAAGCTTCAAAAATTGTTACAATGATGAAGAAGAAACGTTTAAAGGTAACCTTCATCTCTGATGATGGTGTAAAAGATGATACCTTTATTAAAGTGGCTGGTAAGAATGCAGAAGGCGTTTATGCAACTGGCCCCAAAGATACTTCGAAGAATCCTCTTTCAGCCATAGCTATTGAAGCACATAAAAAAACGTATAATGCTGACCCCGGTGCTTTCTTTGAAAATGCGTATTCCGCAGCTCTTGCATTGTTGAATGCTATCGAAAAAGCAGGCTCCACCGATATGGCTGCTGTTGTTAAAGCCCTACAGACCGAAAAAGTTGATACCCCTGTAGGATCAATTTATTTTGACAAAAGAGGCGATGCTGTTGGTGTCGGCTTTGTCATGTATCAGGTTAAAGATGGAAAATATATAGAAGTTAAGTAAGAAGCTGCACATTTTTTGTGTGTGATTATGCCTGGAACAGGAAATTCTGTTTCAGGCACTTTTTTTATAGTCTGGGTAATTATGGATTATTTTATCGAACTTTTTTTTGGTGGTCTTACCAGGGGATCCATCTATGCTCTGATTGCCCTTGGTTATACCATGGTTTACGGTATTATCGGGATGATCAATTTTGCCCATGGTGAGATTTATATGATCGGGGCTTTTACCTCTTTTATTGTTGCCACGGTCCTCTCAATTTATGGCTTTCCACTGCTTGCAATTGTTGTTATTGCTGCTCTGGCTGCGACTGTCTGGTCAAGTGCTTATGGTTTTACCATAGAAAAAGTCGCCTACCGTCCTCTGCGAAAAGCTCCAAGGCTGGCACCTTTGATCAGTGCCATCGGCATGTCTATTTTTTTGCAAAATTATGTCCTTCTTGCCCAGACCTCTGATTTTCTTCCCTTTCCAGCACTGGTTCCTGAGTTTGCTTTCATGGAGCCTGTGGCGCACATTGTCGGGTCATCCGATCTTGTCATCCTTGTCACAACTGCACTGGTGATGATTGCTCTCACATTTCTGATTAAGTTTACAAAAATCGGTAAGGCCATGCGTGCGACTGCTCAGGATAAAACCATGGCAGTACTCGTTGGCATTAATGTTGACAGGGTAATTTCTACAACCTTTGTGATCGGTTCAGCCCTTGCTGCTATTGGGGGATTGCTTGTCGCTTCTCATGTGGGTCAAATAAATTTTTACATCGGCTTTATTGCTGGAATCAAGGCGTTTACTGCAGCCGTTCTTGGCGGGATTGGTTCAATCCCCGGTGCTGTGCTGGGCGGTCTTGTTCTGGGACTGACGGAGAGTTTTGCCACCGGATATGTGTCCTCCGATTATGAAGACGTATTTGCCTTTTCTCTTCTTGTTCTCATTCTTATTTTTAAACCTTCCGGTCTTCTTGGTAAGGCCGAAACCAAAAAAGTGTAATCGGGGATTCAATTATGTTTCCAGTTAAAGAACTCAAACGATCACTCCTTATTTCAATTTGGTTTGCTTTTCTCACTTTTCCTATCATGGTAATTAAGGTAGACCCCATTGAAAGAGTCGTGAGCTGGCGTTGGGAGAATATGTTTTTTATAGCTTTTGGCAGTTTTGTTCTTTCTATTCTTGCTAAAGTCTATCTTCTGAGAAAAGATCGGCGGGTCGGACGCAAAAAGATAAAAAAGGAACTTACAGAACCCTTTGTGCAGCGAATTTTAAGGGAGCCACGTTTTCTTTATCCTTTAAGTCTTGCGGTGCTGACTTTTGCACTTCTTTTTCCGGCTTTGTTTTCCACCTATCAAACGAATATTATGACAACAGCACTTATGTTTGTGGTGTTGGGTCTTGGCTTGAATATCGTGGTTGGCGTGGCAGGGTTACTTGATCTTGGCTATGTCGCATTCTACGCTGTTGGAGCTTATAGTTACGCTTTGCTCAACCTCCATTTTGGTATGGGGTTTTGGGCAGTGTTACCAATTGGGGGACTGCTTGCAGCCTTTCTTGGTATTATACTCGGCTTTCCCGTATTAAGACTTCGAGGAGATTATCTGGCCATCGTAACACTCGGTTTTGGCGAGATCATCAGGCTTATACTTGAAAATTGGAGCGAATTTTCCCAGGGGCCAAGTGGTATAGCAAACATTGCACGTCCAGGATTTTTTGGTATGCAGATGTCATTTGACTCTGGCATTACTTATATCTATTATATTGTGGTTGCTCTTGTAATCATCACTATTTTCGTGGTGAACAGGTTGCAGGATTCACGCCTTGGCAGGGCGTGGCTTGCCCTTCGTGAAGATGAAATTGCCTGTCAGGCCATGGGAATTGATAAGACCAGAACAAAGCTGATTGCTTTTAGCCTTGGTGCTTTCTGGGCAGGGCTTGTTGGGGTTATTTTTGCTGCAAAAACAACATTTATAAATCCTGCAAGTTTTACCTTTCTCGAATCAGCTATCATACTTTCCATCGTTGTTCTTGGTGGAATGGGATCCATTGTCGGAGTAATTTTTGGTGCACTCATTCTGATTTTAATGCCTGAATATCTGAGGGCTCTGTCAGAATATCGAATGCTTGCCTTTGGTGGCATTCTTGTTGTAATGATGGTTTTTAAACCAGATGGTATTATTTCCAACGTAAGGCGAAGTTATCTCTTTAAAAAACAACCAGCAAAAGAAGTGATTGATTCATGAGTGAAGCAATTTTAAATGTGAAGGGACTGACTAAAAACTTCGGTGGTATCAAGGCAATTGATAGTGTGGATCTTGATATTAAACCGGGCGAAATAGTAGCACTTATTGGACCCAATGGAGCAGGGAAAACAACCTTTTTTAACTGTTTGACCGGGATCTATACACCGAGCGCAGGTGACATCATACTGCGTCATCCGGAAAGCCGAAAAGAGACCCGCCTAAACGGGATGAAGCCAAACAAAATCACTGAACAGGGGATGGCTCGTACATTTCAAAACATCCGTCTGTTTCCCACCATGAGTGTTCTTGAAAATGTGATGATCGGCCGACATTGCCGTACCAGGTCGCTCATTTTTGGTGCTATTTTTAGAGGCCCTGCAACAAGGCGTGAGGAAGAGGGAATCATAGATATGAGTTATGAAATCCTTCAAAAGGTAGGCCTGGAAAGAGAGGTGAACGAACAGGCGAGAAATCTCCCTTATGGTGCTCAACGTCGTCTTGAGATCGCTCGTGCGCTTGCGACTGAGCCATTCCTGTTGCTTCTTGATGAACCTGCTGCTGGTATGAACCCTCAAGAGACAGAAGCATTGGTCAGTCTTATCAGAAGGATTTGTAAGGAAGGACATTCCATTTTATTGATTGAACATGATATGAAATTGGTTATGAGTCTATCCGACAGAATTTTTGTGATGGATTACGGGAAAAAGATCGCTCAGGGCACACCTGAAGAGGTACGTGCAAATCCTGCTGTAATAAAGGCTTATCTCGGAGAAGATGTCGATGCTTGAATTACGAAATGTAAGTGCTGCCTATGGAAATATCCAGGTATTACATAACCTTGATCTTGTGATTAATAGTGGTGAAATTATTACTCTCATTGGTGCAAATGGCGCAGGTAAGTCCACAACGCTAATGGCCATTTCGGGGATTGTACCGGTTCGTTCCGGTAAAATCCTGTTTGAGGGGGAGCCCATCCAGAAACTCCCGCCTGAAAAATTGGTGGCCATGGGAATTTGTCAGGTTCCTGAAGGACGTCATATTTTCCCGGAGCTTACGGTACAGGAAAATCTGGATATGGGAGCTTTCCTGCGTAATGATAAGGATCGTATTAAAGATGACTTGGACTATGTATTCTCACTTTTTCCAATTCTGGCAGAAAGGCGTACTCAGGATGGCGGAACCCTGAGTGGTGGTGAACAGCAGATGCTTGCCATGTCAAGAGCCCTTATGGCACGTCCTAAGCTTTTACTTCTTGATGAACCCTCCATGGGGCTTGCTCCCCTGATCATCAAACAGATTTTTGAGATCGTCAAGAAGATTAACAAAGAACACAATACAACCATTTTTCTGGTGGAACAGAATGCCAATCAGGCTCTGCATGTCGCAGATAGAGGGTATGTTATGGAAAATGGTGTGATTACTATCAGTGACAGTGCTGAAAATCTTCTTAAGAATCAGGATATACAGAAGGCCTACTTAGGAATCTGATCATAAAAAAGAAGCAGAAATAAAGGAAAGCATTATATGAAAGTTGGAGTAATAGGTGTTGGATATTTAGGTAAATACCATGCCCAGAAATATAAAGCCATGGACGATGTTGTGCTTGTCGGGGTTGCCGATGTCGATTTAGCCATAGCAGAAGCCAGTGCAACAGAAAATGGCTGCCGTGCGTTTCGTGATTACAGAGAGCTGTTGAAGCTCGTTGATGCTGTGTCTGTGGTTGTGCCAACCAGCCTGCACCATGAGGTTGCCTTGGAGTGTATTGAAGCTGGTGTTGATATGCTCATGGAAAAACCCATCACCGCAACCGTTGAAGAAGCAGATGATATCATTGCCAGGTGTGACGAAAAGGGGCTGATCTTGCAGGTTGGGCATCTTGAACGTTTTAATCCTGCTGTACAGGCAATGCAGCCTTCTCTTACAACACCTGTTTTTATCGAATCTCAACGGATCTCAACATTTAAGAATCGTGGGGTTGATGTTGATGTTGTTCTTGATCTGATGATTCATGACATTGACATTATATTAAATATTATCAAATCACCTCTTGAGACTATTCATACCGTAGGTGCACCAGTGGTTACTGATTTTACAGACATTGCCAATGCCAGATTGATTTTTGAAAATGGTGCAACAGCCAATGTTACTGTTTCCAGAATTGCACGGACAAATACCAGGCGGATGCGTATTTTTCAGCCGGGATCGTTCATTAATGTTGATTTTGCCAATCGTAAAATAATGACCATGCATTTGAAGAAAGGTGAATTTTACGAAAATGGAATGCCCAAGCAAAATGTTGTTGTGAATACCTTCCCGGAAGGGGATGCCTTAAATTCTGAAATTTTACACTTTGTCGAAAATGTGCGCAATCGTACCACACCCCTTGTCTCTGGAAATGAAGGGCGCAGGGCGTTAGACGTTGCTCTTCAGGTGATCAAGCAGATTAAGGATCATCAAAAGCTTGGTGTTTATGCTGAAGACATGACAGCAAACCGATGAACAACAGAGTTATGATCATTGCCGGAGAAGCTTCCGGTGATTTACACGGTGCCAGATTAGTTACAGCAATGCTGGCAAAACGGCCGGAACTCTCTTTCTCAGGCATGGGACACAAAGAGCTTGCAGCCGTTGGTGTTACTATTCTTTTCGATGCCCGGAAAATAGCGGTTGTTGGTCTGGCCGAGGTTTTTTCACATCTTCCTGATATTCTTACTGCCAGAAAAGTTCTACGAACTGCCCTTAAAGAAACACGTCCAAAACTTCTTATTATCATAGATTTTCCTGACTTTAATCTCATGCTTGCCAAGTACGCTAAAAAACTTGGGATTCCAGTTCTTTACTATATTGCTCCCCAGGTATGGGCCTGGCGCCCCGGACGGGTTAAAACCATTGGAAAAAGAGTGGATCGAGTGGGAGTAATACTTCCATTTGAAGAGGAATTCTTTCGTAGTCACGGGCTTATTGCTGATTATGTCGGGCATCCATTACTTGATTCAGTAAAAAGTACAAAGACAAGAGAAGAATTCTGTAGAGAGCAGGCCATTGATCCGAGACATACTTGCATAGGCTTACTGCCGGGAAGCAGAAAGAAGGAAATTGCGTCTTTACTCCCCATACTGTTGCAAACTGCACAACGATTACAGAAACAGAGCCAGAAACAAAAGAAGCAAAAAATGGTGTTCTTATTAGCTCTTGCTGCCACTGTCAGTGAAGAAGAAATTCGCAAGAATGGATTGGATGAATATGGAGCAGATCTTGATTTTCGCATAATAAAGGAAAACCGTTACGATATGATGGCCGCTTGTGATGCAGCAGTTGTTGTGTCTGGAACAGTAACCCTGGAGCTTGCTTTACTAGGTACTCCAATGGTTGTGATCTATAAGCTCTCTCCCAGTTCTTACCGTATTGCGAGACTGCTGGTGAATAAAGAGTTGAATCATTACTCGCTGGTGAACCTTGTCGGAGGTAAGGAAATAGTACCTGAGCTTCTTCAGGATGAAGTCAATCCAGAGCGCATTGAAACGGAACTTTCAGCGATTCTCCATGATACGAAGAGAAGAGATTTGATCCTGCAAGGTCTTGAAGAGGTACGTGACAGGATGGGGGAGGCCGGCGCATCTGAAAAGGCTGCGGACCTGGCACTCAGCCTCTTGTTATGAATTTTCTGCTTTTAATTTACTGCAGGAATATCAGTAAGAAAAGAAGGCCGCATTGCTCGTGGTACCTGAAAAGAAATCTGCTCCCGGGTAAAAGGGGATAGAAAACTGATCTTCCAGGCGCAGAGATGGAGTTCATGGTGCCCCTTCTGTTGCGCCTCACCATACCTTTGGTCACCTATTACAAAATATCCAAAATCCGCAAGATGTCTTCGTATCTGATGCAGGCGCCCTGTATGCAACTGAATGTCAAGTATAATATTGTGTACAGTCTTTCCAGGATATGCTGCCAGAATTTCTGTGTGTGCTGATTTGTCGTCAATATCCATTGTCAGTTGTAAACCTTTCATCGGTATTTCAGGTTTCCCGTATACTTCTGCAAAATATCTTTTCTCTATTTTGTTATCCTGAAAAAGTTTTGATAGCAGCATTGCAGCATTTCGATTGTGGGCAAGAAGTACAATACCGGACGCTTCACGATCAAGTCTATGCACAAGCTGATACTCTATCTCGCTGTTACTTTTTTCGGCAAGGCGAAGAAGGGAACAGTGGTCTCCGTAGCGACTTCCCTCACTAAGGAGCCAGGGTGGCTTAAACCAGACACTGTAATCGTCATAACTTGCAATGCACGTAGGCTCAGGAGCAGTTTGGGAAAGGACGTTTGCATCGTAAAAGAGTTGAACGTAATCATCGGGGAGAAGCTTGAATTTTGCTTTACGCAGGCGCCGTTCTTTTTTACCCGGTCGTGTTAACCAGACAGCTCCCTTCACCATTGCATGTTTGATTCGTTCTTTTGGTAATCCACTGGTGTCAGCGAGAAGCTGGCATGCAACTACCGGGGCTGTGACGTTAAGATTGCAGTGAATTTGTTTTTCTGATCTGTTGTTATTTTCCAAAGCTACACACCGGATATTGACAATGTTTACAGTTTCGGCAAAGACCGCCATGTCCCATTCTGGCAAATTCTTCCCGACCAATTGGTTCGCGGGTAAGAATCCGCGGCAGGATTAAATCAAATATTGTGATGCTATGAAACATCCCACAGGCAGGCAGACCGAGTACCGGGATATCTCCGATGTGACCACTTAAAAACATGGCACCGGGAAGAACTGGAGTTCCGTAATAACAGTCAGTGGCTCCTGCTTTCTCAATACCCATTCGTGTCACATCATCCGGGTCAACCGACATGCCACCTGATGTGATAACCAGCTCTGCTCCTGCACCTATGGCATTGGTAATTGCTTCACCGATGGTATCAATATCATCTGGGGCAAATGTGACTGAAATCACCTCGGAACCCAGTTTGTCAAGTTTATCCCGTAAAACATTCTCAAATTTATCTTCGATTCTTCCGTGAAAGACTTCGTTACCGGTTATAATAAGGCTGACTCTTGCCTTGCGTAATATTTTTACTGCAACAACGGGGCTTGAGGCGGTGGCAATCTGAGCAGCCTTCAAAACAATGGATCGATCGGAGACCAGAGGAATAAGGCGGGTGGCCGCTATGGTTTCACCTTTTTTGACGGGTGTGTTAGTCTGCAGGGTGGCACACATTACTTCACCAAGTAAATTAAATTGATAGAGCGCCTCTTCGTTGATTTTGAGAAGGCCATCATGTGCTGCAAGAAGGGAAATTTTCCCTTCAACAGGTTCTGATGAAAGCATGCAGCCAGGACCGGAAAGGGCAGAAGCCAGTATTTGAGCTGCCTCATTTTCGTGTATTTCGTTTGGCCCGAGTTTCAAGACATAAATATGTTCTTTTCCAAGACGTTTCAAATGGTCTACGTCCTCAGCACGTATAACGTGACCCTTTTTAAAGGCTCTCCCTTTAAATTCGCCTTTAACAATTTCGGTAATATCGTGAGGCAGAACCATTCCCACGGCGTCATCAATTGGAACTGTTTTTTTCATTGTGTTGTTTATCTGGGTATGTTTCAAATAAATATTTCTATACACCCCGACTAATGTCAGGCCAGAGCATGGTATGTATTTGGAGTTGCAGTCGAACATTCAATCCATCTTTCATAATCCAATCAGCTAAAGTAGCTGCTGCCAAATCTTTTTGTACTGGTGAAAAAAGAATTGGCAGTCTGTTTATTAAGTTGTTTTTATGGATAAAATCCTTTGCATATAAAAAATCTGCTTGCGTCGAAAGAACAAATTTAAGTTCACATGAATTTGGAGTTTTATCAATTCGATCTGTTATCAACCGGATATTATCAGGATGAAAACTGTCCTTTGATCCACTGTCAGGACATTTCACATCAAGAATTACAATGACTTCAGGCGAAACATTCTCAATGGAAAACGAACCGTTACTTTCAAGAAGCACGGTCTTTTTTCGGCTGATAAGTTTTGAAAGCAGTTCAAGACAATTTTCTTGAAAAAGAGGCTCGCCACCTGTAACTTCTACCAGATCACAGGGGTATTGTTCAATGCTCTCAAGAACAGTACCTATATTCTCTGGTTCTCCTTCCTGCCAGGTGTAGTCAGCATCGCAATATGTACATCTCAGATTGCACCCACTCAAGCGAATAAAGACACAGGGAAAACCAGCATAGCTCGATTCCCCCTGGATGGAGTAGAATATTTCCGAGATGTTGAGTTTATTGTTCATCCGGTCCGTAGTAGATTAATCCTGATGTTTCCGTTTCCCAAACTTCAACGCAATGAAGTTTGTAGCGATCATGCTGCAGGTCGGGTTGCAGTGTTTCAAAAAGATGTGCTGCAATATGTTCAGACGATGGGTTTTGCTTCTGAAAAGGTGGTAGTTTGTTGAGATCATGGTGGTCAAGATCGTCAACAGCCACATTTACAATCTTTTTTAAGAGTTTAAAATCAATACCCATACCAAGCTCATCAACCTTACTGGCCCGTACGGTCACCTTGACTTTCCAGTTGTGGCCGTGAGGTCTTTCACAGCTCCCGGGATAGTTGCGCAGATGGTGGGCACCGGCAAAATGTGTTTTTATGAAAATATCGTACATAGTAAGTTCTCCTGTACTGTTTTTTTGTTTAAAAAAAGTGGGACAAAATAGCTGTAAGCCTTGAAAGTATACAAGGTAAAGTGTTATTGTTTACTGTTCAAATCAATAACGGTAGAATCAAAAAAACGTATCATCATATACCATTATAGCAAAAAAGGAGTTATCCCGCATGGCCTTTATCGCACCCTTTAAGGGAGTTTATTATAATATTGAAAAAATAGGCAGCCTTGACGATGTTGTCACGCCCCCATATGACGTCATCAGCAAAAATGCAGTGGAATCCTACACAGCAAAAAATCCTTACTCCATGATCCGGCTGGACATCACTAAAAATCCGGGTGGTACTGTCGGCGCTGATTCTAGGTATCAGGATGTAGCCGATCTTTTTAAGGAATGGCAGGATCTTGATGTGTTAAGACGCGACACACAACCCAGTCTTTATTTGTACACAGTTCAGTATAAGCACCCAAACGGAAAAATGCTCACAAGAAAAGGAATAGTGTCACTGGTTGGACTGTCCGAGTTTGGTGAAGGGGTGGTAAAACCCCATGAAGAGATATTTGAATCCGTTATCAGTGACAGGCTGCGCCTGCTTGAGGCAACAAAGGCACAGTTTAGTCCAATATTTTCTCTCTACTCAGATGAAGAAAATAAGGTTTTGACTCTGATGGATGGTGCAAAAGAACAAACCCCCATGGGAAGTATCACTGACGAGGATGGTTGTATTCATTCCCTGTATCGTGTTACCGATGCTGCTGTTATCAGGAAGGTACAGGACTATTTTATGGATAAGTCTTTATATATTGCCGACGGTCATCATCGTTATACCACCGCTCTTCAATACAGACGTCTGCAAAGGGAACGAAACAGCAACTTTTCTGACAAGGATCCGGCAAACCATATCATGATGTACCTTTGTCCCATGGAAGATGCAGGTCTTTCTGTACTTCCCACCCATCGTCTTTTAAATTGGCCTGGAGAGTTATCATTTGATGAACTGTGTACACGCCTTGCACCATGGTTTGAACTTGAAGAAATAAAAGGTGGTGCAAGAGAAATACTCTTATGCGAGGTCTTTTCCAGAATGGAAGAGGAAGGGAAGCAGGCCGGTAAAATCGCAAAAACATTTGGTGTCTATCATCCCGGTGAGGATCGCTGCCTGTTGCTTATCGTGAAAAAGGATGCAGACAAGCTCCTGAGTGACAAACCGGAACAGTTGCAGGAACTCGATGTGGTTGTGCTCTCTGATGTAATTATAGAGGGCGCTCTTGAGCTGGATCATAAGCGTTGTGAAGCTGATAATTTGATACACTATTTCAGCGACCCCGATGAGGCAATGGATGCTGCTGTCAAAACATGTCTTGAAAATGGAGCCGAAACATCCACAGCAACAAAAACGCCTCTTCTTTTCGTGATGAATTCCACACGGGTAAAACAGGTGAAAGAGGTAGCTGATAAAGGATTGATAATGCCTCATAAATCCACATACTTTTATCCAAAAATTATGACGGGACTTCTTTTCAATCAACTGACTGAAGGCGAAGACGTTCAACGGCTTGACTGAGGCGGTGCAGACCAGAGATACCCTTTTTGGAGGAGCACTCCATTGCCTTCAGTACCGGGATGGGTATCGGTTCTCCATAGACCCCGTGCTTCTTGCTCACTTTGTTCGTCTGAATACAAATGAACATATTCTGGATCTTGGAGCAGGATGTGGTGTTATTGGACTTATTCTCCTTTATCGCGCCAGCAGCTCTATTTCATCTCTTACAGCCTTTGAACTCCAGGAAAGACTTGCCGGGCTTGTGCGGGAAAATATTGTTCTTAATCAGTTCCAGAACCAGATGGAAGTCGTTGAAGGAGACCTGCGAAACATAACGCAGTATTTCAATCCGGAATCCTTTTCCACGATACTTTGCAACCCGCCTTTTTATACCCCAGGCAGTGGAAGGCAATCCAAAAACAAAGAAGCTGAGATTGCAAGGCATCAGGTTTACTGTTCTTTACTGGAAATCGTTTCAGCAGCAGCTGTTACCGTGAAGAACAGAGGGAAAGTGCTTATGGTTTATCCCGCAAATGGCCTTGCCACCTTACTGCTACTCCTTGAGCAGCAGCGTCTCAGAGTGAAAAGAATGCAGCTGGTTTATTCCTATCCCGGTTCTTCAACAGGTGCGCGGTTGGTGCTGATTGAAGCTGTTAAGAATGGTGGTGAAGGAGTGGATATAATGGAACCTTTTTATATTTATGATAAGAAAGATGGTGATTATACTGAAGAGATGCAGCAGTTCTATGCTCCGAATTAAACAGAAAGGGACGCAATACTAATGCTTGCAAAGGTTCATAGCGGTGCAGTACTTGGGGTTGATGGTCTGTCAGTGGTGGTTGAAGTGGATCTTGCCCTCGGTTTACCCATGTTCACGACTGTTGGATTACCGGATGGAAGTGTCCGGGAAAGTAAAGAACGTGTTAAGGCTGCGATTAAGAACTGCGGCTATGATTTTCCTCCCAAACGAATAACGGTAAACCTGGCTCCTGCTGACATAAAAAAGGGAGGTGCCGGTTTTGACCTTCCCATTGCCCTTGGTATTCTTGCAGCATCCGAACTCTTTCCAACGGATGTATTAAAACAGTATGCCATTCTTGGTGAACTTTCGCTTGATGGTGAGCTGCGCCATGTTCCCGGAGTGCTGCCCATAGCCTTAAAGGTAAAGGAGGAAGGTTTAAAAGGTATTCTTGTTCCAGAGGCAAATAAACTGGAAGCAGCAGTTGTAAAAGGAATAGATGTAATTGCCGTAAACAGTTTGCATCAGGCCGTGGACTTTCTAGCAGGAAAATTACAACTTGACCCGGTAATTCTTAACCAGGACGATCTCCTTGTGAGCAGTATTGCCTATGATGTAGATTTTCAGGAAGTGAAAGGTCAGGAGCATGTGAAACGAGCTTTTGAAATTGCAGCATGCGGCGGGCATAATGTTGCCCTGAAGGGAGTACCAGGTTCTGGAAAGACCATGCTTGCAAGAAGGCTCAGTACTATTTTGCCCGGGATGAGTTTCGATGAGGCTCTTGAAACCACCAAAATTTATTCCATTGTAGGAAAGCTGACAACAGATGCACCACTGGTTTCCATGAGACCTTTTCGTGCACCTCATCATACCATATCCGATGCCGGACTTATTGGTGGCGGACAAATTCCGCGTCCCGGTGAAGTCTCTCTTGCCCATAACGGCGTTCTTTTTCTTGATGAACTCCCCGAATTTAAAAAACATGTTTTAGAAGTATTACGTCAACCTCTGGAAGCAGGAGATGTTTCCATCGCCCGTGCTCATCAAACGCTGCAGTTCCCTGCTCGTTTTGTTCTTGTTGTGGCCTCAAACCCTTGTCCCTGTGGGTATTATGGCGATAAGATAAGAGAGTGTCAATGCACACCGCAACAGATTCAACGGTATAACAGCAAAGTGTCTGGACCACTTCTTGATCGTATCGACCTCCACCTTGAAGTCGCAGCAGTTCCTTTTAAAGAAATCAGTGATGAGCGTCAGGGAGAACCGTCCAGTAAGATCAAAAAACGTGTGGATGCGTGCAGGAAAATTCAGCAAACTCGATATCAAAACAACAGGAATATCCACTGCAACGCTCAAATGGGCCCTGGAGAAATTGAGAAATATTGCTCACTTGCTCCGCCAGCCATTCGTTTGCTTGAAAAGAGCGTTGAAAAGCTTGGTCTTTCAGCACGTGGATATCATCGGATTTTAAAAATTGCAAGAACTATCGCAGACATGGATACCAAACAAGAACTGGAGATTTCACATGTAGCAGAGGCTGTACAGTATCGGAGGAATGGGTGAAAGGATTCATTTTTCAATTGCGGTGCGACAAGCGTATGATACATGGTTTTGCTCAATAGAATTTATTCCTACCCCTTTGTTACAGTTCTCTGCTGTATAGATAGTCAATGTGCTATTTTGGAGATAAATCTCATCACCTTGTAGTAGCGATAATATATACATAACGTCATCCCGACATCAACCCAATTTCAGTTGATGTCGCCTTTTAATTCCATCCCACCGTCGTATCTTACTAATCAATACAGGGGAAAATATATTACAGGCCTCGATTAGAGATCAAACTTAACAAGTGGGAGAAAAGATTATGACTGCCGGAAGATCAATACAAGGAATTTTGGTAATTTTGTTTGTTTTATTATTTTCTATTCCAGCCTCAGCCGGAAAGTATTCTGGGTATTCAGCCGTGGATATGGAAATAGTTTCTGATCAGCGTGGTAGACTACGCAATTTTACCGTTCAATCAGAAAGAAAAAATGTGGAGAGAAGCTATATTATAGCAAAAGACGATGAACGATATCGTATCAGAGTAAGCAATAGAAGCAACAGACGCATAGGGGTCGTAATTGCCGTGGATGGTAGAAATATTATTTCAGGGAAAAAGTCTCATCTACAATCCAATGAGCGCATGTATATCCTCCAACCTTATGAAACACAGGAGTATGGAGGATGGCGCACCGGTCGTAACAGAACCAATCGATTCTATTTTACGCAAATGGAAGATTCATACGCTGCTGATTGGGGGGATTATACAGCAATGGGGGTTGTAGCATTGTCGGTGTTTCAGGAGAGACAACAGGAGATCAACAGACCCAACTATAAAAGCATGGGGCAACATAAGAAATCAGGCAGGGCAAAAAGTATGGACAGGGAACTTGGTACCGGTTTTGGTGAACGACACTGGTCTCCCAGCAGAGAGGTGCATTTTGTTGCAGAAAAAAGAGCAATCTCAAAGAAATTCATAAAGTATGAATATCGTTCAACACTGTGTCGAAAAGGGATAATTTCGTGTGGACCCAATCACAGACAAAACCGGTTTTGGAATGAAAATAACAGGAATTATGGATATGCACCATTTCCATCCTGGCATTTTGAATTAAGATTTTAGAAAAAAGTGTTTAATGATTTCGTTGAAAGAGAAAACTTCCAATTGTCAGTTTTCTCTTTCAAATTGAGGTGTGTTCTTGCCATGAAGAGGAGCTAAGGGTAAGTTGGGGGAACTGTGCAACGTATTGAGATTTGAAAGGCGAAGCTGAATTGTAACGGATTGTCCTTTGTCGGCCAGCAGGATCAAGTCAAATTAATGAACCGCACAGGTGATGCATGGATCCATGGCTCGAACCAGTTCCTCCAGCAGAGCAGTCTTTTTATCATTGGACTCTGTCCGATAACTCCGAAGTAACAGAGAAGCCTCTTGTTCAAGACTGGCAAGATTGAGAACCGTGGGAGGAATAATATTGTATAGGGTTACGTTCCCCTGTTTGTCAATATGTGCCTCATGAAACAAAAGGCCCCTAGGTGCTTCTATGGCACTCACTCCTTTTTTTGGCCAGAGGCCGCTATTCTCCAAGGCTTGTTGGCGGACTTCTTTCCGGTCAACTACCACTTCTCCTAAATCTTCACTTTGAAGCAACCCCAAGAGACGGATTGCTTCTTCAAGGTAATGGATAATCTCTATGGCTTGGGCAATATTGGTGTGAAAGGGGTTGCTGAACTTCAGGTTACTCTCTTTAAGAACTTTTCCTGCCATTGGATTTAAGCTCTGATGATAATAAAAAAGACGAGCCAGCGCGCCTGTTTTGATGGGGATGTTTGGGGCAAGGCAGGCCACTTTGCTTGGGCAACCAGGGACGATGGATTCGTTGATAAATTCCCTATAATCACCAACTGCAAAAGGCTCAGGATTATTATAGCGGATTCTGACCCCGAACATGGGATAGATATCCTTAATCTCCGGCTGAATGCACAACATATGTGCTGCAGTAACAGCTTCTGGCCAATCGAATTCTGAAAAAAATCGTACCAGATCCAATGAATTGTTGAGAACCCTTGAAATTTTTTCCTCCAGACTAAAAAGTCTCGATGAATCTGGAGCCTTAGAGAAACCTCCAACCGTTAATGCCACCGGATGCAGGGGGGCTCCGCCAATGATATCGAAGAACTCTTCAGTGACACGCTTTATCTCTAAGAATATATGAAATTCAGCAGGATAACGGCGGGTAACGTCAAGGCTTGATCCAAGTTCGGCGATGGATGGCAGAATCATCAAATAGAGATGAAGCAGATGGCTCTGCACCATTTGCCCACACTGAAAAATACGGCGCAGACGTCTACTCTGAATATTTGGCTGTATCTCTAAAGCATTTTCGATAGCCTTTATGGAACAGATGCAATGTGCCACGGGACAGATTCCGCAGATCCTGCTGTGCACCCTTGGAGAGGTGAGGTAAGGTTTCCCCAGCACCAAAGCCTCTGTAAACCGTTCCCCCTCTTCAGGGTGAAAATGAGCCGTTTCTTTTTTGAAATCCGCCTTGAGACTTCCGTGTCCTTCTATCCTTGCCACATAATTAGGTTGATACACTTTCTGTATCTTGGATGTAACAGGCGACTGCCGTAACTCATTGAGTAATTTTGCTGCCACCTCGATATTTGCTGGACAGCCTGGAATAACGTGATCAACTTTGACTACTTCGGCAACAGGCTTAACAAATTGCGTCACGGTTTGGTGCTCTGGTGAATACACTAATGCCTTGAGATTTTTTAAATTCTCTGGAGTAATTTGGGAAAAAACATGACCTGACATTGCGCACACTCCCACAGCCACAACAAGGGAACAGGTTGCTCTGGCCTGCTTCAGAAGTTCAACTTGTTCGTCATTGCAGGCATAACCCTCCACAAAAACAACATCGTAGTCAGCGGTCGTGCCTGTCTGTAACATCCGCCAGCTGGTGACCTCAAAATCCTGGATCATATCGAGAAAGGCCGTGTCAAGCCGGAGCAGATTAACCTCGCAACCAGAGCAACCGGTTAAATCAAGAAAGGCAATTTTTGTTTTCTCTGCATTCTTGGCTGTAACTTCTATGTAGTTGAGTTTTGGTGTATTGTCTATTTTTCTCACACAACGTTTTTGCGAATATTTCTGAGGCGTAAGACGGAGCATGGAGCATCCCGATAAATGTGTTTGGCGCAGGTGTGACTGAAAGCCTCGTTGATTTCACGATACCTGTTATGATAAACAATAATCAGGTCTGCGTCCCATTTTTTTGCCATTTTCACTACTTCTTCGTAGTTTTTTCCAGAACGAATATGGAAGGTGACTGATTCATCACAGTTCGCAGACACAAAGGTTTGCAGTTCGTCTCTAAAATGTTCGACAGCTTCTTTACGAACTCTGTCTGAGATAAAAGACCCCACAATCGGCATACCAAAGCCAGGCATGACAGAGATGAGTTTTATTTCAGCACCAAACGGTTTGGCTATTGTTGCTGCACAATCGTAAACAGCTTTGGCAGCAATGGGGCGATCAACATCTATGGGAACTAAAATTTTTTTAAACATAACACTCTCCAAAAGGTTTTCTTTTAACCTTTCAACTTGACCCAGTGCTGCACAGATAAGTACAGCACTGGGTCGTTAGGTTGTAAGTTTGTCTAATAGCCACTGATAGACGGTTAGCCAGTATTCCCTTGATGGGTGTAAAACACTACTATTGATTTGACCTGGGCCGTGAGATACCCTCCTTCTTTTTCCGACGCCTTTGGAGAAAATATACAAAAGCAAATAAGGCATAAGCAGGTATAAAAAGAAGTTGCTTGGGAGGTATGTCAGTTGGCATTTGAATAGTCAGGATTTCCTGATCAAAGTCTATACCAACTTTCTCAGCAGCACTGCCAAAAATAACATTGTCTACAAGAACTTTACCATCTTCTTCTCGTATTTCAATTCCAATTCCTTCTAAGCGGGCCTTACCAGATGCCTGATCTCCGACTGGCAGCATAACGGTTTTAGTGTACTCATCCCCATTCATGCTTTCACCCTTGATCATTACTCGTAGTGAAGAACCGGGTTGAGTTTCTGTAAGAAGGGTTTCAATACGGGTCGGAGATTCATTGGAAAGAGGTGGAAAAAACTTACCCCAAAAGTATCCCGGCCGGAAGAGTACGAAGGTCACTAAAAGAAGTGCAATTGTTTCCCAGAGACGGCTTTTAACAATGAAAAAACCCTGTGTTGCGGCTGCAAATGCCAGCATGGCAGCAATTGCAGCGGTAACAATCAGTACTAGAACGAACAAGCTGTCAATGCCTATCATTAATAACTGGGTATTAAAGATAAACATAAATGGCAGGATGGCTGTTCTGATGTCGTAGGTGAAACCCTGTATACCGGTTTTGATCGGATCTCCTCCGGAAATCCCTGCAGCCGCAAAGGCAGCTAGCCCCACAGGTGGTGTATCATCGGCAAGAATTCCAAAGTAAAAGACAAACAGATGGACAGCTATCAAAGGTACGATGAGGCCATTCTGGGCACCAAGCTCTACAATTACCGGAGCCATAAGAGTGGAAACAACAATATAGTTTGCGGTCGTTGGCAGTCCCATACCAAGTATTAAGCTGATGAGAGCAGTAAAGAAAAGAACCAGCATCAGGTTGCCACCTGAAATAAACTCCACAAAATCAGTCATAACAAGACCGATACCCGTGAGTGTGATGGTACCGACAACAATACCTGCTGCTGCAGTTGCAACACCAATACCAATCATATTTCTGGCGCCGGACACCAGTCCGTTAATAAAATCATCAAAACCATTTTTAAAAGAAAAATCCTCATCCTGACTTTTCCTGAAATACCCTTTTAACGGACGTTGAGTTAAGACAATAACAATCATGAGAACTGTGGCCCAGAAAGCTGAAAGGGCAGGGGACAAACGTTCTACAACCAGGCACCACATAAGAACAACAATGGGCAGTAAAAAATATAATCCTGCCTGCGCAGTTTTCCAAAGCTCTGGGAGTTCTTTGATGTCGTGTGTCTGTTCAAGTTCAGGTACCTTGGTGGCATACATGATGAGCCCGAGATATGCGATAGCAAGTAAGCCCGACACGATATAAATAGTGAAGTTACCAGCAACAGTCTTGATCCAGCCAATGCCATAATACGTAACAGCAGCCATGACAATCATGAACAAAAAACTAAATACAAATGATAGCAATTTCTGGGCAAGTGTTTGTGTAACTCTCTTTTTCAAGCCTTCAAGTCCCATCTTACAGGCTTCAAGGTGAACAATATAAACAAGTGCTATATAAGAGATAATTGCAGGTAAAAATGCACACTTAATAACTTCAAGGTAGGTGATACCAACATACTCGACCATGAGAAAAGCGGCGGCACCCATAACAGGAGGCATAAGCTGACCATTGGTGGAACAGGCAACTTCAATGGCTCCGGCTTTTTCAGCTTTAAAGCCAACTTTTTTCATCAATGGAATGGTAAAGGTTCCAGTGGTGACAACATTTGCAATGGAAGAACCTGACACAAGCCCAGTGAGACCGGAGGAAACAACAGCAGCCTTTGCAGGACCACCCTTGAGATGTCCAAGCCCGGCAAATGCAGTGCGGATAAAATAATTACCAGCACCAGCTGATTCTAAGAGTGCGCCAAAAAGAACAAACATAAAAACCATACCAGTGGAAACACCCAAAGCAACGCCAAAAACACCTTCTGTTCCAAGCCAGTAATGGGACATACCCTTATTCAGGCTCGCTCCCTTATGGGCAATAACATCCGGCATAAATTGCCCGCCAAAAGTATAGATACAAAATATAGCGGCAACCACCATCAGCGGTGGTCCTAAGGCCCGGCGTGTTGCTTCAAGCAGTAGAATCATACCGGTAACTGCCACGATGATATCCATTTGAGTTGGATCACCTGGCCGTTCGGCAAGTCCTGCATAAAAGAAATATAAATAGGATGCACAAAAGGTTGCAATCATACCAAGAACCCAATCCTGAATGGGGATGTAGCTTCTCGGAGAAGTTTTAAACGTAGGGTAAGCTGTGTAAGAAAGAAAGACGGCAAAGGCCAGGTGAATGGCTCTTGCTTCGGTGTCGTTAATAATAAAAAAATTAAAAATAAATGGAAGAGGAGATGCGTACCAAAGCTGAAAAATAGTCCAGATAAGCGGAACTAAAAAAAGAATTTTTTTAGGAAAAGCACCCGTTGGATTTCGGGCACCGAAGTCTGTCTCAGCGATCATCTCCTGAAGTTCTTTATCGGTTTTTATGTCGAAATTTTCTTCACTCATGCGATGATACCTTTTAGTTATGTTTGCTTGGGAATGGGAACAAATACTGGTGAACAGTAAACAAGTCAGCATACGTTCCTTATAAACCCTTTTCAGAAAAACCTAAAAAAGAATTCATAAGGAACTAAGTTGCTTGAACATATTGCGAAGAATGTTTTTCTCCACCTGTACTTGAAAACACGTTGCATACAGGAAGGATGCAACGTGTTTTCAAGTACAGGAAAGGGAACAAGGGGCCAATAAGATGTTCAAGTTATTTCGTGTACGTTCCTTAGTGTAACTCCCATAAATGGTAATAGGAGGTAGGTACTACTGAAAAAATATGGGGTAAGTAAAAAAGGCGTACTGTTTGTCAGTACGCCTTTTTTATAAGTCGGACTATTTTAGAAGGCCAGCTTCTTTATAGTATTTAGCAGCTCCATCATGCAAAGGAGCAGAGAGACCATCTTTTATCATTTCTTCTTTTTTCAGATTGTTAAATGCTGGATGCAGTTTCCGGAAGGAGTCAAAGTTCTCAAATACTGCTTTAACTACGTTGTAGATAACGTTTTCAGGAACATCGGAGGAAGAAACAAAGGTAGCACCTACACCAAAAGTTTTAGTGTCAGTATCGGTTCCACGATACATTCCACCAGGGATGGTAGCGGTACGATAGTAGTCATTGTCTGCGACAAGTTTGTCTACTTCAGGTCCTGTTACATTAACCAGTATTGCATCACATGAAGTGGTAGCCTCTTTAATGGATCCACTTGGGTGACCAGCGACGAAAACCATAGCATCAACTTTATTGTCACAAAGTGCTTTAGACTGCTCCGAAGATTTCAACTCGGAGGCAAGTTTGAAATCTTTTGTGGTCCAACCAAGGGCATCCATCAGAACTGTCATGGTACCACGCTGACCGGAACCAGGGTTACCAATGTTCACACGTTTACCTTTCAAATCTTTGAATTCTTTAATACCGGAATCAGCACGGGCAACAACGGTGAAGGGCTCTGGATGAATGGAGAAAACTGCCCGAAGTTTTTTGTTTGGTCCTTTTTTCTCAAACTTTGAAGTTCCGTTATATGCATGATACTGCCAATCAGACTGGGCGACACCCATATCAAGTTCACCGGCAGCAATGGTGTTCAGATTGTAAATAGAACCACCTGTACTCTCAACTGAGCAACGGATTCCATGATCTTTTCTTGTTTTATTTACAAGGCGACAAATAGCGCCACCAGTGGGATAATAAACGCCGGTAACACCGCCGGTGCCGATGGTTACAAATTGTTGCTCGGCAAAAGATGGGGTAGAGGCGAGAGCGAGGGCAAATCCGCAACCAATGGCAATTCTTGATACAAGTTTCATTTTGTGTTCTCCTAATGATAAAACAATGAATAGATTAAAGAGTCTTCTGTTTTTAATCTTCCTTCTGTCAGTTTGGTGCTGTTTTCTTTGTTTGTGACCTCCTTTCGTTGGATCCTGTCTAAGTTTGGCTGTAATTGGTACTAATAAGGAATTTGTATCACTGATAAATCGTTAAATATATAGAGAAATGAATTGTAAGGCAATCATTTTAATTCCTTTAAATGGAATTTTAGATAGTAAAACTGTGGAGAATTCCCAGTAAGCTGGTTTTATTTACGGTATAAAATGAAGGAGCGGACCGTTACTTCTGCTTGTTGCGACAGATGTATTTAGTCCGGCAGTGATAATTCTATCCATGTATTCACCTGTCAGCTTGAAGGCTGTAACGGCATCATTTCCCAGACATAAGTAAGATGCCAGTGCCGATGAGTAGGTGCAGCCGGTACCGTGAAGATTTGGGTTCCGAATTCGTCTGCGTTTTGATTCGCTGATGATTTTACCGGGCTGTACCAGAAAATCACAAATATTTAATTCTGATTCCTCAAGATGTCCGCCTTTGATTACAAGTGCCTTCATTTGAGGGTATTTGTTGAGTACCAGTCTGGCACAGTCAATGGCATCTTCTTTGGTGCTGATCGATGTATTACTGATCAACTGTAATTCCGATGTGTTTGGGGTTAGATAAGATATTTCCGGTAAAAGCTTTTCTTTGAGGACTGAAAAAGCATCTGTTTTCAGCAGAGGAGCTCCTGATGTAGCGGCAAGCACCGGATCATAAATAACCTCACCAGCAAATGAACGAAGCAGGTTTGCAAGACAATATAAGATTTCTGCATTGCCGGTCATTCCTATCTTAATGTGTGTGACATCGTGGTCTTCGAGAACTGCCTGTATCTGCGCCTGAACAAATCCCGCTGAAAGTGGTTGTATTTCCTGGACACCACGTGAATTTTGCACAGTAAGACAGGTGATGGCAGCTGCGCCATAAACACCAATTACAGTCATGGTTTTTACGTCTGCCTGAATTCCTGCACCTCCTGATGGATCAGAGCCGGCAATACTGAGAAGAGTGGGTTGAATAAGCAAATAATATACCTGTGTGTAATGATTTTCTTATGTTTTCAGTGTGTCATTCCGTCTATTGCGAAATATAGTAAAATGCAATACTATTGCAAGGCTTCATCATATTATTAGTACCTTATAAATTCTATCGCAGTCTACGCGTATTTCATGCAAGCCTCTTAACATGCAGCCAAAGCCACCAGTTTACGACGAAAGTAAAGTAAAAACGCTCAGTTCTCTTGAGCATATCCGAAAACGCCCCGGTATGTATATTGGGCGTCTGGGTTCAGGTACTCATCCAGATGATGGTATATATATTCTTCTCAAAGAAGTGATAGATAATGCCGTTGATGAATTTATCATGGGAGCCGGGAAAAAGATAACCGTTTCCATTTCTGAAGAAGGCCGTGTCTGTATACGCGATTTTGGTCGTGGTATTCCTCTTGGAAAGGTGGTCGAATGTGTTTCAAAAATTAACACAGGGGCCAAATATTCAACCGATGTTTTTCAATTTTCCGTTGGCTTAAATGGTGTCGGCACCAAAGCAGTAAACGCCATGTCTGAGTATTTTAAGGTAACTGCTTTTCGTGAAGGGCAATTTGCTTCTGCAAGCTTTTCTAATGGCATACTTAATGATAAGAAAAAAGGAAAAAGCAGTGAACCTGATGGAACGCTTGTTGAATTCCTCCCGGATTCTAATCTGTTCGCTGACTTTCGTTTTGATCGGGAGTATGTTGATAAACGACTTTGGCGTTACGCTTATCTCAATGCCGGATTGAAAATATATCTGGATAAAACCTGTTACCACTCCACCAATGGGCTTCTTGATTTACTGGATAAGGAACTTGGGGGGCAGGGTATATATGATCCTATCTATTATCAGGATCCCACGTTAGAGTTTGCTTTTTCTCACACTGAAGGATACAGCGACACCTACTATAGTTTTGTTAATGGAACCTATACCAGTGAGGGGGGAACCCATCTCTCGGCTTTTCGGGAAGGTGTTTTAAAAGGGGTTAATGAGTTTTCCAATAAGAAATTTGCCGCGAATGATGTCCGTGATGGAATAGTGGGTACATTGTCTGTAAAAATTGTTGAACCGGTCTTTGAATCCCAGACGAAGAACAAACTTGGTAACACTGATATTCGTGCCTGGATTGTAAATAAGGTAAAGGATGCGGTGTCCAGTGCTCTCTATAAAGATACAGAACTTGCTGATCGTTTTCTCGAGAAGGTTCAGCGCAATCAAAAGATACGTAAAGAGTTGCAAAGTGTTCGCAAGGAAGCCAAGGCCAAAGCCAGAAAAGTGGCCCTCAAGATCCCGCAGTTAAAAGACTGTAAACATCACCCAACGAGGAATAATCCCTCTGCCAGGGATAAAGAAAACATGATCTTTATCACCGAGGGACAATCTGCCGCCGGATCAATTGTTTCTTCCCGTGATCCTTTAACTCAAGCGGTTTTCTCATTAAAGGGCAAGCCCATGAATGTACTTGGGCAGAAACTTGCGCTACTGTATAAAAATGATGAGATGTATTCTCTCATGCGCGCCTTAAATATAGAGGAATCCATAACAGATCTTCGTTTTGATAAGGTTATTCTTGCAACCGATGCGGATGTGGATGGACTCCATATCCGTAATTTGCTACTCACCTTTTTTCTTCACTACTTTGAACCATTGGTGAAACTTGGACATGTGTATATTTTGGAAACCCCAATTTTCAGAGTGCGTAATAAAAAGGAAACTTTTTACTGCTACACCGAGAAAGAAAAAGAGAAAGCTACCCGCAAGCTCCAAGGGAGTGGAAAGGTGAAGAAAGCCGTTGAAATAACAAGATTCAAGGGTTTAGGCGAAATATCTCCCAAAGAATTTAAGCAGTTTATTGGTCCTGATATCATTCTCAGACAGGTGGAGATGGGGTCGGTTAGTGAAATGACAGAAGTGCTTTCCTTTTATATGGGGAAAAACACTCCTGAGCGTAAAGCCTATATTATGGAAAATCTTCTGTAGGAAAACAAGTGGACTCACAGCAGGGCAAACTTCGACAGCTTTTTGAATATAATTTCCTCGAATACACCTCCTATGTCATTAAAGAGCGTGCCATTCCTGACATTAATGATGGCCTTAAACCTGTTCAACGTCGTATTCTGCAGACGCTTCATATCATGGATGACGGACGGTTCCATAAAGTGGCAAACGTAGTTGGCGCCACCATGAAACTCCATCCCCATGGAGACCAGTCCATTTTTGCTGCTCTTGTGAATATTGCTAATAAGGGATTTCTTATTGATCGGCAGGGAAACTACGGAAATATTTTCACAGGTGATGCCGCCTCAGCTCCCCGTTATATAGAGTGTCGCCTTTCACCACTTGCTCGTGCAATCCTGTTTAATAAGGATCTCACCGAATTTGTTGACTCCTATGATGGAAGAATGCAGGAACCTGTAACCCTGCCAAGTAAAATTCCACTATTGCTGTTGCAGGGAGCTGAAGGGATCGCAGTTGGAATGGCCACAAAAATTATGCCACATAATTTTTGTGAGCTTCTGAACGCACAAAAAAAGATCCTGAGAAATGAAGAATTCACCCTTTACCCCGATTTTCCTCAAGGTGGAATGGTTGATGTTTCTCTCTATAACCATGGAAATGGTAAGATTCGTTGTCGTGCAAGGATGGAGGAGGCCAATGAAAAGACAATTCTCATTAAAGAAATTCCATATACCACCACTACACAATCGCTTATTGATTCCGTAGAAAAGGCCGCCAAAGCCGGAAAAATCAAAATAATTTCCATTAATGATTACACGGCAGAAGAGGTTGAAATTGAAATTAAACTTGCCCGTGGAATCTATGCAAAAGATACCATCAAAGCGCTGTATGCATTCACCGACTGTGAAGTCCCCATAAGCCCAAACCTAACTCTCGTTCAGAATGGTGTCCCTAGAACTGCAACAGTCGAGGAAGTTTTACGATATAACACAGAAAAACTTCTTGCTGATCTTACCCGCGAACTTGAAATTGATAAAAATCGCCTGGAAGATCGATTGCATGCCCGATTGCTGGAGCAGATATTTATCGAAGAACGAATCTATAAAACCATTGAAGAGAAAACAAGCTACAAAGCAGTGATTGCAGGAGTGGATGAAGCCCTGCAGCCTTTTATAAAAGAATTGAAACGTCCGGTTGTCACTGAGGATATAGAAAGGCTTCTTGAAATTCGTATTAAACGCATATCCCGTTATGATATCAATAAGCAAAAAAAGGAAATCAAAGCTCTTCTCGGAGAGATCAAAAGCATTGTAAACCATCTTAAGGATATGGTTCTTTTCACCACGAATTATATTGATACCATATTGAAAAAATATGGTGAAGAATATCCACGACTAACAGAAATAAAGGAGTTCACAGAAGTTAGTGTTCGGAGAGTTGCCTTATCTAATCTCACTGTTTGCTATGACAGAGAGGAAGGATTTCTCGGACATCAGATCAAGATGAGCGGAGAAAAAACGGACTTTTCTATTCCGTGCTCCGAATACGACAGATTACTGCTGATCTACGAAACAGGCGTATACAAAGTTATTCAGGTAACTGATAAGCTTTTCGTCGGCCATGATGTTCGCTGGGTTGGAAAGATAAAAAAGGGTCTTGTCTTTAATATGGTGTACAGGGAAGGGCGGGAAAACCTCTGTTATGTGAAACGCTTTACCACGCCAAAATTTATTCTTGATAAGGAGTATAAGCTCTTTGATCATCATAAACGCTCAAAAATCCTATTCCTTTCTTTTGGCGAAGAAAAGAGTGCTCGTGCCAGTCTTATGCCATCACCTCGTGCTAAAGCAAATATAGTAGAGATATTTTTTGATGAATACCTTGTGAAGGGCCCCACTGCTAAAGGCAAACGTGTTTCTACAAGAATTGTTCGACGTGTGGTTGATGCCACAGGTAAAAAACCAAAGGAAAGGAAGATAAATTTACCACTTCCTGGGATGGGAACGCAGGTTCCCAGGCGAAATGATGATGAGTAAATATCACCTGGGGACCCGCCAATCCTTGTTCCTGCGATGCCACCAAACAAGGAACAGCATAATCCATGAACGTTCAGGAATTTCTCAAAAAATGTTTCCTCTTTGACATTGAAATCAACGAGAAAAATGAGATTTATTCGCTTGGTGCTGTTTGTGGTGAAGATACTTTTCTGCTGGAAGCAGGAAGAAAAATCAACAAACAGCAACTGGCTGATTTTGACGCCCTTGCCGCCGAAGCAGATTTTATCCTTGGTCACAACATATTCTCTCACGATGTACCCCATCTGACCAGGCTGGCACCGAATCTTGCCCTTCTGCAAAAGCCGGTAATCGACACTCTGTATTTCTCTCCACTTGCCTTTCCGGAAAATCCTTACCATCGCCTGGTAAAAGATTATCAGATTGTCCGGGACAGCGTTAATAATCCTGTTCAGGATGCAAAACTTGCCGGAAAAATATTTTGCGAACAATGGGAGGCATTCAAGCTCCAGATAGAATCCTGTTCTGATGCCCCTCTCCTCTATCGCAGCTTTTTCCATCAGGAGTCATTGCTTAGTGGCCTGTCGTCTGCGATGAGCGAGATGGGTATAGCACTTCTTGAAGGTGATGATCTTTTTGAAAGTTTTTCCTGGTTTATCCGTGAAAAAGCGTGTGGAATAGCCTTGCAGTACCTTCTCGATCAACTTGGCAGTGGCAACATAAGCTATCCGCCACTGGCCTATGTCACAGCATGGATCACAGTTGCCGGTGGGAATTCCGTTCTCCCTCCATGGGTACGTCACCATTTCCCGGAGGTGCGCCTGATCCTTCAGCAACTTCGGGAAATCCCGTGCAATCACAAGGATTGCCACTACTGTAGCAACCATCATAATCCCAAATACTTTCTTAAAAATTTTTTCGGCTTTGACGATTTCAGATCAACCCCGGCCACCAAAGAAGGGAAAAGTCTGCAGCAGGAAATAGTACAGTCTGCAGCCAGCAACCAATCGGTTTTCGCCACATTACCCACAGGCGGCGGCAAATCCCTCTGCTACCTTCTCCCTGCCCTGATGCGCTACCATCGCCGAAACACTCTATCCATTGTCATCTCACCCCTGCAGGCCCTGATGAAAGATCAAGTGGATAATTTTTCCAACCAGACAGGCACCGGTGTTGCGGCGGCTCTTTCGGGAATGTTGACTCTCCCCGAACGGCGTGTTGTTCAGGAAGGCGTGCGGTTGGGTGACATCGGTATTTTGTACGTTTCGCCCGAGCAATTACGCAACAGTTCTTTTATTAACACCGTCAAGCAGCGCGAGATCGGGGCCTGGATATTTGATGAAGCTCACTGTCTCTCCAAATGGGGGCATGATTTCCGACCGGATTACCTCTACTCCATCCGTTTTATCCGCGAGATGGCGCAACGGGACAAATGCAATATCCCGCCCGTACAGTGTTTTACCGCCACCGCTAAAAAGGATGTGAAGATCGAAATCATTGATATACTCGGGCGGGAACTTGGAATAAAAATCATCGAATTTGAAGGAGGTCATGAGCGTTCAAACCTGATTTATGAAGTATATCCCACAAGTCCCTATGAAAAAAACGAAACCATTCTGGAACTGCTCCGTATTCGATATCATGCTTCCGGTAGTGTGGTTATCTATTGTGCCAGGCGAAAAAGCACTGAAGAACTGGCTGAACTCCTGCAAACTGCAGGCTATAATGCCATGGCATTTCACGCAGGTCTCGTCCCGTCGGAGAAAAAAAATATTCAGGAAGATTTTATAAAAGGCAATATCCCGATAATATGCGCAACAAATGCATTTGGTATGGGAATTGACAAGGATAATGTGCGTCTTGTTATCCATTACGATATCCCCGGTTCTCTTGAAAATTATCTGCAGGAAGCAGGACGTGCCGGACGGGATAGAAATACAGCCGAATGTATCCTTATCTTTACGGATCAGGATATAGAAACCCAGTTTACCCTGAGCTCGATTTCAAGACTGACCAAACGCGAAATAGCGCAGCTGCTGCGAGGTTTACGCTATGCGGCCAAGGGAGAAAAGGAACTGGTTCTCACCACCGGTGAACTTATGCGTCAAGAGGTTGTGGATCTTGACTCTGAAGAAATGTATGACGCTGACACCAGGGTAAGAACAGCAATCTCCTGGCTGGAACGGAGCGGGTATCTGCAGCGGAATGAAAACAACACCAGAGTATTCCAGGGTACTCCCCTGGTGCGTAATCTTGAAGAGGCCAGAGAAAAGATCGATTCCCTCGGGCTTTCAAAACGTCAGCAGGAACGCTGGATCTCTATTCTTGCTGCGATCATGGAAAACCGTACGCCAAACCGAGGTTTTAGTGCCGATGAGTTGGCGGGGCACAGTTCGTTTCAGAAAGCCGAACATGACTCCGAAAATGAAACAGAATCACAGCGTGTTATCCGTACCCTGCAAGACATGGCAGAGCAGGGGGTGCTGAACAAGGAAACCACTCTCACCGCCTATATTCGCCATAAAGTTGCGGACAGCTCCAAAAAACGACTGGAACAAACCTGTTCTCTTGAACGGGATTTTTTAAAGGTTCTTGAAGAGATAGCACCCGACACTGAAACGGAAAGCCGTCTGCAGATCGATTTAAGACAGGTGAATCAAAAACTTTTGGATATGGGACATGACTACGCCACCTCACGCAGCCTGAACCTGATTCTCCATGGGCTATCATTGGATGGAAAAGGAATCGCAGGACAAAAGGGCAGTGTCAGTATCCGGGATCGCGGCTATCATCGATTTTCCATGATGTTGCACAGGGACTGGCAATCCCTGAACACAACGGTGAGAATCCGTCAGCAGGCAGCTTTTAATGCTCTGAATATGCTGCATTTGGCAGTACCTGTCGAGGCTCCGGCAGGTGCAGCAATTCTTGTTGAATTTACCCTTGAAAAAATCATTGATGCGCTGAAGCATGACATGCTTCTTACCGACCTGAAAGATCCCCTGGCTGCTGCGGAACGGGCACTGACGTTTATGAATGAACAGTCCATAATCGACCTGCAGCAGGGACTTGCAGTGTTTCGTCAAGCCATGACCATAACGCTGAATATGGATAAAAAAGGTGTTCGCTATACAAATAGTGATTTTGCTCCACTCAGAACCCATTATGGTGAACGCAATTTCCAGATCCACGTGATGAACGAATATGCAAAACGGGCGCTGGATACCATCAATGCAGCAAGGGGTCTGGTGAACTCCTACTTTCAGGATGAAAAGGAAGACTTTATCAAACGCTTTTTTCCGGGCCGTGAAAAAACATTGCAGCGGGCAACCAGTGAGCAGTCCTACCAGCAGATTGTTGATGATCTTCACAACCCTGCCCAGGAGGCCATTGTTTCTGCAAAAACATCCAGTAATATTCTGGTTCTTGCGGGGCCTGGATCGGGAAAAACCAGGGTGGTCGCCCATCGTATCGCTTTTCTTCTTCGGGTTAAACGGGTTCGCCCCGGCTCCATCCTTGCTCTCTGCTATAATCGTTCTGCCGTTACAAGCCTGCGAAAACAGATGAAGGATCTGATAGGACGTGACATGCAGAGAGTGACAACACTCACCTTCCATGGCCTGGCTCTTCGTATAACCGGCCGCTCACTAACGGAACAGATTCTTGATAAGGCTAAAACAGAGATCGATTTTTCAGAGCTGATCCGGGATGCCATAAAACTGCTAAGAGGAGAAAGTGATGTTTTAGGCTTTGGTGACGGAGAGCCACGGGATGAGTTGATTAACAGGTTCAGCCATATTCTGGTAGATGAATATCAGGACATTGACGAGGAACAATATACCCTGATTTCCCTTCTGGCCGGCCGGAATCTTAGTGCAAGTGAGGAAAAGATGACCATCATGGCAGTTGGTGATGATGATCAGAATATCTATCGTTTCAGGGGCACAAATGTTGAATTTATTCGTAAATTTCATCGGGATTACAAGGCGGACATTCACCATCTAACAGAAAATTACCGCTCAACCGCTTATATTGTCGCTGTTTCCAATCAGCTTATTCGTCATAATCAAGACAGAATGAAAACCGAACATCCAATAAGGATAAACAGCGGCAGAAAAACGCTGCCACCGGGCGGCAATTTGCAACAGAGCGATCCGGAAAGAAAGGGCAGGGTCGCAGTTCTTACCGTTGCGGACGAGAACACACAAGCGATATCAGTTTTACAGGAAATCAAAAAGCTGCAACAACTTGAAAATAATTTCACTTATCCAGACTGCGCAATTTTAAGTAGGGAGTGGAAGGATCTTGATTTACTCCGAACCCTGTTTGAACAAGAAAACATTCCTGTTTCAACCAATTGGGGCAGATATAATTTCCCCACTTTTACCCGTATCCGGGAACATAAAAAACTCCTGAACTATTTACAGAAAAATATCACCAAAGAAATGCAAGCCAACACTCTATTGAACCTGTTACCGTCAAATCGGGATGAAGATACTATCTGGCAGGATAATCTTCGCAGTATCATTAAAGACTGGGCTGAAGAAACAGCTGACACCTCCCAGCCTATATCGGACATTCTGGATTATATCTATGAAACACTGAGTGACCAGCGTCGATCCGGGAACATTGGAAACGGAGTCTTCCTTTCCACGGTTCACTCCGTAAAGGGTATGGAATTTAATCATATTTTTATTCTGGCAGAAAACTGGCAGCAGAAACAGGGGACAGAACTCGAAGAAGAGCGACGTCTCTTTTATGTTGCCATGTCACGGGCAAGAGAGTCACTCCATCTTTTTTCACTGCAAAACAAAAACAAAAACAAAAAGCCAAAAAATCCCCATACCGCACTCCTGAAGGGGGAAGAAATTTTTCGCAAAACAGTTGATCGAGTGGAAGCAGAAAAACTGCCACATTTTCACTATGAAATTCTAGGAATGAAAGAACTGTTTATCGACTATGGTGGAAGTAAACCATCATGCCATCCCATACACAAAGAGCTGAGTAGATTAAAAGCCGGTGATACCCTGCAGTTGGAAGAGCGTAACAAACACCTGGAACTGACAAGCAAGGGAATAGCCGTGGCCCGCTTGTCGAAAAGTGCAGCCAAACACTGGCAATCCCGACTGCAATTCATTAAAGTTGCAAAGATTATTGCAATCACCGTGCGACATCGCACTGATATCAGAGATGGTACATTTGTCGACCGCTGTGAGGTAGAAAGCTGGGAGTTGCCCATTGTTGAGCTTAAGATTGACACTGAATAAAAAAAACAACAAAATGTAATCGCTCACCGGAAATAATTTGGTAACGTTACATGTATATTGAGGATTATCGCCCAAATATATGTTTCACTAAAGCTGTTACGATCGGCTCACCAGTATCGACAACACTTGCCGAATAGATCCAATTGCTGTTTGCCTGACCTACAACAGCAATTGCATTTGCCTCGTACTCAACAAGGTTGAGCTCACCATTTTCGGGAGGAACAGAATGATGCATTCCAGAAGTCGTCAGCCTGAGCTGAGTGTCAACTTCGGGCTTAGGGGATAAGAGTTGAAACAGACCGTTTTCTACAATCCCGACAAATATTTCACTCATGACTTTTCCTGTTTTCAATCGGTTGAGGCCCATAAATTTGTTAATGAACAATCAGGTAGCAAAGTGTTATTAACCTGTGAAACGAGACTAGCGATACTGAAAAGTTTGTTAAATCGTTGGATCAGGATCCTTCAGCAGCCCTGCGTTTAGCTGATCCGAACAAGTAGCCGGCAATGGCACCGAGAATGCCGATCGGGGCCGTAAGCTGTTCGCTTGTTAATGCAGAAACAGTAATAAACATGGTTCCTTCTATAACAAGCACAAGTCCGATAGCATTCACCAGGCTTTCTTCGGCACAGTGGTCAAGATTTTTTAGACAGAATAAGACCATAGCCAAGATAACAGGGGTGGAGCAAATAATACCTATTAGAAGCCACATCCTGTTCCTCTCCTGGAGGAGGATAAGATCCGCATTCTTCTCTAGTAATATATCGCTGGTGGCAGTTTTCAGGCTTGGAAGATACCCTTCTGTCGCTTGGGAAGGCCTCATCATTTCAATTTCTTTCAGCAAACTCTGCCCTTTTTCAGACAATTGTTCAGTCATTCCTGGTTTCACCAGGATGAAACCGGAACAACAAACGATCAGACCGATGAGTAACATGGCGAATAAATGATTGCGCATAATATGTAACTCCTTCAGGATGGCTAATTAATTACATTCTTTCTTAACCTTTGCACGAGAAAGCTCATTTAAAAACCCCCTGTAATATTCTTTATCAGCTCCTGTCCTGGCGGATTGATGTTTACTCATCAATCGAACTTGAAGTGCCTGGAGTTCTGGGCATTGGAATATGGCAATATCCTGTCTGAACTGTTCCAACTCTCTGGAAGGCTGGACTTGACGATATTTGGGAGAGAGCTGCTGGTACTGTGGTGCCAATGCTCTGTCCTGTTTAGGAAAAGGATTGAGCACCGCCCCAAAAGAGGACATGGCGAAAAACGAAATAAATACCGTCAATAGTAGGCCGTGGCAGAGATTTTTTCGGACAACTAAACGATTCATGTGTTGCTCCTTTCCATAGAATTATCATATCCAGTAGTGGGGTATGTCTGACAACTGTTTAACCAGCTTAAGACCAATTTACGGCTTCCCCTTAGCCTGTGTAATGCTATTTGACATTGATAAATTAGCAATACACGTACCAATGCTGAATATTCTGCAGCAATTTTTTTTAAAAAGCCCCAAAGGCCCCTTTCCATAAGGCCTTTCATCTCTTTTTTGCGCCAAAATTTCCTGTTATTGGTTTCCTAAAACAGAAGAAACCACGATTTTGAACCGAAGCCGTACCCAAAATCGGTGGATATGCACCACCAGTACTGGTGCATATCATGCAGTTGAGGGAGAGAAGAGGGACGAAAGTTCTGACTCAAGACCTTTACAGGTTCAGCTATCGGGGGATATCAGCGATAAAAAGCAAATGAAAAATTGATTGGTGTAAATATTGTTTTCTCGCATTCTGCGAAGTACTGTGATTTGAAAAAAAACCCTAACAGAACAAAAAACAATAAAGAGGAGAAGATGAGTGCAAGTAATGCTGTTTTAAGTAAAAGTCCGCCCGCTTTGTTGTCTGACTTTCTCTCAAAAAAATATGAACAGGAAAAAACAGTCGAGCGTTACATACAGGGTAATATCAGATTACCTACGGTTGATATACACCACCCCCCCCACTAGTGCGTCGGAGTCAGTAGGGTGAAAACGACCACTTTTATGACAAATGAGCTTATCATGGGGGGAGTCTTTCTACTCTTGCTTTGGTACCTGTGCAGTGATTGGAGGTGCTTAGCACTTTAAAGTGAGCAAAAGATCACCAGGGTTTAAAAAATGGATTGGTTTTTGCTATGCATTCAACAAAGCCAAACACAACAGATTGTGCTCCTGGTGATGATTCCGAAATAAGGAATAGAACCTGAAAACTAAAAGATCAAGGAGAAAAGGTTATGGGAAAAAAAGCACTATGCGTTGGTGTCAACAATTTCAAGAACTTCCCAGGTGCCGCATTGCGTGGATGTGTCAACGATGTACAGGACATGTCATCACTACTCCAGGAACTCTTTGGATTTGCAAATAAGGATATCACTATTTTAACTGATGCAGATGCCACAAAGGCAAACATCATGAATAATCTAGAGGCAATGGTGGATGAGGCCAAAGCTGGTAAATATAATTATATTGTCTTCAGCTTTTCCAGTCATGGTACCCAGGTTCCAGATTTGAGCGGCGATGAGGATGATGCGGCAGATGAAGCATTTTGCCCCCATGATTTGGATCAGGCTGGTGATGCATGGGATCCAAATTTCATTATTACCGATGACGAATTGCACGATCTCTTCGCTACTCTGCCTGAAAATGTGATACTGGAGGTGTATCTCGACACCTGTCACAGCGGCACTGGGGTCAGGGCGATAGATTTTCTCTTGACCCGCAAGCCACGATATATGCCGCCGCCATCACTTCAGGCGTTTAAGCAGATTGAAGGCCGGGCTTCACGCGGACTCGCAAGAAAATTCATACAGCTGCCTGTTGTCCATCATGTTTTGTGGGCGGGATGCCGCTCCGAGCAGACCAGTGCGGACGCTTTGATTGAGAATAACTGGCATGGGGCGTTTACGTACTTCTTCTGCAAACAAATGCGTGCATGTCAAAACAGACTTTCTCGTAAAGAGATAATTACCAAGGTGCGGGGAGATCTGGCTGCAGGTAACTATACCCAGATACCACAACTGGAATGTGATGCGACCCGAAGAAATGAATCCGTCGCTAGTCTTTTAAAACTATAGAAAGTAGAGGGAAAACAACAGAACGCTTTTAAAACAGCTCTCTTCTCAAATGATTACAAGTCGCCTTGGTCATACATGCTTTTTGCTTTTTAAGGCACATCTTCGGATCGGAGGTATCAGATTAGGTTCTCTGGTGCATTGGAAACGCTTTTTTTTACGCATTTGACTGGAGGGGAATGAAAGAATATGGATATCTATCAAAAAATATGGAATGCAGACCAGTCTGAAGGTTCAGTGCGTGCAGATTCCTTGACCCGCAGGGGGCTCAACTGTCCAACATACATTGCTGAGATAAACAGGAGACCACTATGAGTGTACGACTCTTTCCAGATGACGTGTTATTTTTTCAACGATTGCTTAAAAGTGACGGCTTGTATACGGGGAAGCTCGACGGGATATGGGGGGCGTTCACCGAAAAGGCCGCGAATGAGTTTGAGGCGCAGGCCGACCTGTTAAAAACGGAAATTATGGAGTTTGATTTCCGTACTGAAAGAAATATCGGAACCCTTGCTCTGTCTGCCCAGAAAGAGTCAAGAATTTTTATGAAAAAAATTGTGGCTAAGGGCATAAAGGCAAAGATCATTTCAGGATCAAGAACCTATGCCGACCAGAATAGATTATTCAGGCAGGGCAGGGGGGACAATCCCGGCCCCATAGTTACTAATGCTCAGGGCGGTAGAAGCAACCATAATTTCGGAATTGCATGGGATATTGGCATTTTTACAGAAACTGGAGGTTACATCACGGGAGGTGCTGCTTATGATCGTGCGGCTGAAGCCGGAATGGGAGAAACTATTGAATGGGGTGGAGATTGGGCAAGTTTTGTGGATAAACCACACTACCAGTTAAAACTTGGTGTGAGTCTGGCGCTGATCCGCGAAAAGTTTGAGACCGGCGAAGGCTTTACTCTGGTCGCATAAGTTTTTTTTCTATCGAATCTGACTTTTATTTAATCTGGGTAATATTGTATTTCTTCATGCGGTAGCGCAGGGTATTGCGGCTGATACCAAGTTTTCTTGCTGATTCTGATTGATTCCAGCCGCACTGCTCCAGCGCTGCAACAATAAGTTGTTTCTCATGGGCTGTCAGGTCAAACAAATTCATGTTTGGTTTCTTCTTTACTCCAGTTTGAGATCGCACTTTCTCCGGCAACATTTCTTCTGTTATGGTAGTGTTTTTACAAGTCAACACCATTCGTTCCAGTACGTTACGAAGCTCGCGAACATTTCCTGGCCACGGGTATCTATTAAGTAAATTCAGGGCCTCTGCGCTAATGTTCAAGGATTCTTTTCCCTGTTCACGGCAGAAGAGGTCTAGATGATATTCGACAAGCTCAATCAGATCTTTTCCACGTTTTCTCAATGGTGGCAGAGGAAAGTGAAAAGTGTTGAGTCGATAGTAGAGATCACTGCGAAACTGTCCACATTGTACCATCTCATCGAGGTTATGATTTGTAGCGGTAATAATCTTGACATCCAATGTTTGTGGTTTAGTGGCTCCGACAGGTGTGACAGACTTTTCCTCCACTGCATGTAGAATCTTGGGTTGCAGTTCAAGGGGAAGATCGCCGATTTCATCAAGAAATAACGTGCCACCGTCGGCAAGGACAAAAGCACCTGTGCGGTTAGTAACCGCACCTGTGAATGCACCACGGAGGTGACCGAAGAGCTCACTTTCTAGCAGGTCTCGAGGGATGGCTGCACAATTCACCCGAATAAAAGGGCTGCTGGGGCGTTTTGAATGAGCATGAATTGCCCTGGCAACCAGTTCTTTGCCAGTTCCAGATTCACCGGTTATTAATACGGATATTCTGGTCGTTGCAATCAGGGTAATATCTTCGTACACCTTTCTCATAACAGGGGACGAACCTATCATCTGACCTGCCTGTACTGCGGAAATTTGTGACACTCCTTTTGGGTTGTTATTGTCTCGTATAGCCCTGGCCACAACTTCGATCAATTGTTCATTATCAACCGGTTTGGTCAGATAATCATACGCACCCTGCTTCATGGCAGTTACAGCACTCTGGACAGTGCCGTACGCTGTCATTATAATCAGAGGTACTTGCTGGAATTGTTGATTCCGAAAATCAAGAACCTCAAGCCCATCGGCTCGTGGCATTTTTAAATCTGTCAACACCACATCCGGCTGCATAAGCTGCCAGAGTACTATACCCTCTATGCCGTCGCCTGCCGTCTTGACCACATAGCCTTCCTCGGTCAGGACCAATGCAAAAAGGCGGCGCATTCGCTCTTCATCATCAATGATCAGTATGCGTCTTTCCATCTTTATTTTTCTTCCAGTCGTGTTGATACGGATACCTGGGGAACCCGTTTATTTGCTCCAATGTTTACCAGTGGTCTTAGTGGTAAGTGAATAATAATCGAAGCGCCGCCCTCTTTTTCATTGATTAAGCTAATGCTGCCGTTATGCGTACGAACAATCTGACGGCAGACAGGTAGTCCCAGGCCAACGCCTTTTTTTTTGGTGGTGAAGAACTTTTTAAAAACCAGTTTAAGATCCTCATCTGCCAGGCCAGGCCCGGTGTCGGTCAAAAGGATTTCAATACGTTCATTTTCAAGTTCACGCACAGAAATGATGATCCGGCCACCATCGGACATGGCCTCTTCACTGTTGCTAATACAGTTGAGTAGTACCTGTCTGAGCTGCTTGAAGTCGGCATACAAAACCGGTAGGTGTTCAGGGAAGGAAACGTCAATTTCCACTTTTCTATTATGGTCGTCAGAATGTTTCCACTTGGATACAAAATCGACTAGCTCTTTTTTGAGATCCACTTTACGGAAGCGGGGTGGTTTATGACGAGCCAGTCCAAGCAGATTGTTGATGACCAGATTCAGGCTGTCCACCTCATCAACAATATAATGTAATAATTCCTCCTGCATCTCCGGTTTGCGCTCCCCAGTCACTAAAAACTGTGCGGAACTGCGAATAATGCCAAGAGGATTTCTTAACTCATGGGCAAGGATAGCTGTCATCTCGCCAAGGGCTGCAAGTTTTTCAGCTTGCAGCAGTTTGTTGTTGAGTCGCTGAAGTTGATTTTTACTTTCGGAAAGGGTTTCGTAATGCAGTGCATTTTCAACCGCTATGGTAACATGGTTTGCCAGAATGCTGAAAATCTGAATATCACGATTGCTATATCGACAACCGTCCTTCCTCGGCCCAAGTAGCAGCATACCGCCAAACTTGGAACCTCCCTGTAATCCGTAGACCAGAGAAAAACCAGCTTTTTGTATTTCCAGTAATTCGCTGGAAAGATCCGGGGAATTGGGCACTGGTTTACAGAAAAAAAAATGCTTGCCTGCACGCAACAGATCAATAAGTTGACTTTCCGACCAGAGATGAGAGCCAAATCGCAGATTCTCAGGGTATAGGCGACTGCGCTTTTCTTCCATGATCATTAGACCAACGCGGGTTATTCGCAGCCGTTCAGGTAATTCGGATATGAGCACCTCAACCAGATCAGGCAAGTACAGTGAGGAGGCGATCCGGCCGCCAAGATCACAGAGCAATGTTCGACAATCCGGAAGATTATAAAAAAATAGTCGATTAATCGTACGATGAATTAAATCGCAAAGTGAATAAACAATGAGCGCTGTTGCCAGCAGAAAATATAAAAAAAACTCCGCCAATGCAGCCTGACTGCAAATGGAAAATCGATTGAGAGTAACAAGCATGATCGTATATAGCCCAAAGAGTATTCCAAACAAAACCATACACGTGAAACTGTGGATCAGTAAGTGATCCATATCCATTCTCGGGTGCATACCGATTGCGCCAAAGAGTGTGAGCGAGATAGCAACACTACCCCACAGAGCGGGTGACAAGGAAAGAAGGATGTGATCAAGGATGAATAAAGGTAACAGATAAAAAAATAGAAAAGAGAGAATACCGAACCAGATACTCACAAGAAAACGTTTGGGGAGTTCTTTGATATAGGTTGATGAGAGTAGAGACATATCGGCAGATGTATAGAAAATGAGAGTTTTCTTTCAGGCCGGGGATCGGGGTGAACCGTTGGCCATAGACTTACTGTTAACCGGCTATCGTATTTGCGGCGATTAACTTGTCCGTCAAAATCGTTCACAAAATGAGTTCAGTCATTGTGCCAGCCTTACTGCGACACTAACTGCACAGTAAAGATAGTAATTAGAGTTACAAAACAGTAAGTTGGAAGTCAAGGTCTTTTAGGTTAGTGCTTGAAAGTATACTGCCGGTGTTTGAATAAAAAGAGAAAATTGTTGAACAAAAACTTGAGTATCCCTAAATGGGGTCGCCGTTTTCAGGATACGAACAAAGTTTACCGGAGTAATTACGAAATGAAAGCTCCTTGTTGCTGCTCAGTATATAATCGGGAGTGAGTGGAATCTTTCCTTTTCCACCAGGTGCATCGAGTGCAAAGGTTGGTATTGCCATTCCAGATATGGTTCCAATGAGTTGCCGCATGATTTTGACTCCGTTCCGGGTGTGGGTGCGGAAGTGATTGGTTCCTCTGGTGAGATCTCCCTGAAAAAGATAATAAGGCTTAACCCGCATACGAAGCAGGCCTAGAAAGAGTTCTTGCAGGGTTAGCGGATCGTCATTGACTCCTTTTAGAAGAACAGTCTGACAGCCGAGGGGAATACCAGCGTTTGCCAGAAGCTCACAGGCCTGAATTGCTTCTGTTGTAAGTTCTCTGGGGTGGTTAAAGTGAGTGTTAATATAGAGCGGATGGTGTTTTTTTAACATTGTGGCAAGTTCTTTTGTCACACGCATGGGCAGGGTGCAGGGTATTCGGGTTCCAATTCGAATGACTTCAACGGTGGGGATTGCCCGAAGACGTGTGAGCAATAAATCAAGTTTTCTGTCTGATAGCAGAAGCGGGTCGCCACCTGAAATAAGAACTTCCCTGATTTTCGTATGTTCTTTGATATATCGAATCCCGGCCTCAATTGATTCCTCAGTGATGAGCATTGAGGGTGTACCCACTTTACGCTTTCTGGTGCAGAACCTGCAATACATGGCACATTCACTGGCAACCAGAAAAAGAACTCTGTCCGGATACTTATGAACGAGATTCGGAACCGGACTTAAGTGTTCTTCAGCTAGTGGATCCGGTACGCATATGGAGTCATTGAGTTCCATGGGATCCGGAACGGCCTGTTTCCATAGAGGGTCATTCACCGATTGAATAAGACCCAAATAATACGGATTGATTCGCATTGGAAAGCTTGCACAAGTAGCTTCTAATGCAGTAGTATCAAAATCAAAATGGCGTGTAAGTTCGGCAGGGCTATTTATCGAGTTCTGTAGAATTTTTTTCCAGTTTGTCATAGTGGCATATTATGGAGGATTGCAGGTCAAAAGTCAATTTTCCAGTGTAACTAAATGGTCGGGAGTGACGAAATGTCTGAGAATCAATATGGCTTCAAGTATGATGAATACGGAAACACGAGGGAAATCCTTGTCTATTCCAGTGGCGTAGCTGTTCATAGTATCAGCTATGTGAACAAGGGAACAGCCTTTAGCCTGGCTGAACGTAAACGACTTGGGCTTGAAGCGGCTTTACCTCCTGCTGTCAGAAGCATGGAACATCAGGTTGAAAATTCTCTTATTAAAGTTAACTCCAAGGATAAGCCATTAGAAAAATTCATCTATTTACGATCACTTTTTGATCGTAATGTGGTGCTGGCCCATGCACTTATTAAGAGTGATATTGAAAATCTGATGGGGATAATTTATACACCCACCGTAGCCCTTGCTGTCCAACAGTATTCATCCATGTTTCGCCAGGCTAATGGTCTCCATTTCTACCCAGGTAATATTGACCAGGCTGAGAATATTCTACGCAGATATCTTCATCGCGATATCAGAGTGGCCGTGGTTACTGATAATCAGGGAATTTTGGGGATTGGAGATCAGGGTGCCGGAGGCATAGCTATTTGTCTTGGTAAGCTCATGCTTTACACGCAGGGGGCTGGTGTTGCCCCCTGGCATTGTCTGCCAGTTTCGCTTGATGTCGGAACCGATAATGAAGCCTTGCTCGCTGATAACGAATATTTAGGATGGCGTCACCATCGTTTAAAAGGTGATGAATATCTTGACCTTATAGGACGTTTTGCGCATGCATTCAGAAATGTGTTTCCTAATGCTTTGTGTCAGTGGGAAGATTTTTCCAAGCAGAATGCCTTTGCAATTCGCGATTCATACCTTCATGACTTGATATCATTTAATGATGATATTCAAGGCACAGGAGCTATAACCCTGGCCGGTATTTTGACAGCGATGCGTATCAAGCTTGAGAGGCTTGAGGATCAGGTTTTCCTGGTGCACGGGGCTGGGGCTGGTGGTATTGGAATAGCGGAACAAATAGGAATTGCACTTGTCGAGGCGGGACTCACTGAACAGGAAGCAAAGGATAGAATTTTCACCCTCGACTCGAGGGGTGTTGTCACCAGTGACCGTGATCTGGAGGAGTATAAGTATAAATTTGCAAAGGACAAAGAGCAGTTTACCTGGCTTAAGGATTCGTCAAAGATATCTCTGACAGAAGCCGTAAAGGAAGCAAGGGTTACTGTTTTAATCGGTACATCGGGGCAGGGAGGATGCTTTACCAGAGAAGTGATTGAGGCAGTGCTCGCAAATACTGATAGACCTGTAATTATGCCACTTTCCAATCCTACCTCAATGACCGAGGCTCTACCAGAGGATATTTATAAATGGACGGATGGCAGGGCGCTGGTGGCAACCGGAAGTCCGTTTGAGCCGGTAACGCATAATGGCGTAACTCACAGCATAGGACAATGTAATAATGTGTTTGTCTTTCCGGGGGTCGGGCTTGGTGTACTCGGTTCCGGTGCAAGGGAAGTGTTGCCACAGTTTTTTACTGCTGCTGCTCACGCCGTATCCTCATGTGTATCTAAGGCTGAAATGGAGAATGGCTGCCTGGTGCCACCAGTGAATTCCCTCAAAGAGGTGAGCAGAAAAGTAGCTTTGGCAGTTGCAATGTCTGCAGTGGCAAGTGGTGTTAGCCGGCCATGCGTTTTTTCTACTTTCCAGCATGAAGGGGACGAGGCTCGTATGGCTGAGTTACTTCGGAAGATGCGCTGGGATCCGGAATATCTCCCGATTGTTGCGATGTAGTCTGGTGCAGGGTCTGACTGCCGGGATTGGCATAATTTCGGCAGTCAGATCGAGTGTAATCATTTGGCTTGTTTTTTTATGCTACGCCGCATTTAGTTGTCGTTCATAGCCCTGGAAAGGCAGTCACTGTATTTCATATCTTCTTCGAGTATGTGGTTGAGTAGCCAATCTCTTAAAAAGAGATAGAAAGCAGAATTTATTCCAGCTGTGTTGTTTTCTATCTGCTCTTTGAAATCAGTTACTTCTTCCATAAGTTTTTTGTGTATGGCTTTGTGTTCATCAAGAAGATTGAAACCTGCCTTTTCCATGGCGGCCTCTTCATTTGCAAAATGTTTCCTGGTGTAATCCGCTAATTGGTCAACTTCATAACTCACTGATATCTTGATGTCACTTGCTTTCACAATTTCGAACATTTCATTGATTAGTTTTACAATCACTTTATGTTCCTCATCAAATTGATCAATTCCAACTGAGTAAGAATCTCTCCATTTTATTAAGGCCATGGTATTCTCCGAAAAAAATAGTTTTCAAATTGCTTATCAGGTTTATGTTATTAATTAGTGTATGGCATGTATTTAAAAAAATACAGGTGAATAAAGCATTAGAGTAGATTTATTTGCTGTAGGAACGTATTGGCTTGAGATTTTCAGAAGAGTTTTTTTAATTACATCGATTGAACTGCTATAATTACGAAATCAACCAACTTTTTGGGAGTATTTCTCAGGTATGACGACGTTTTTTAAAAACAAAAAGTCAGAAAAAGCCGATGATTATTAAAAAAAATTGATATGTTACTTGAAAAGAATTGAAAAACCAGTTAATTTGTCTCCTCTGTTGTGCGCGATAGTCTTGTTGACACAGAGTCTTTTGTTGAAAAAAATGCTAAGAATTATTCTGTGGTATTTTCTCTTTGTTAAGGGGAGGGATAATTCAATTCTGGTCAACCCAACAATGTTACGACATGGTTTGCAGCAACATCAATCATCAGAATAATTGAGGATATATTAATGACGGCAAAGCTTATAAGCGGTATCGAGATAGCGAAAGAAATTCGTGAAGAATTAAACACAGAAGTTACAGAACTGAAAGAAAAACATGATATCGTTCCCGGTCTTGTGACTATCCTTGTAGGTGAGGATCCAGCCTCTCAGTCATATGTAGCTGCTAAGAACAAGACTGCCCATGCACTTGGTATCCATTCGGAGCAGGTAACACTCGATCCTGAAACCAGTGAGGCAGATCTTCTGGAACTTGTGGATAAATACAATAACGACCCCAAAATCAACGGCATCCTTGTCCAGTTGCCTCTGCCGAAACATATTAATGAAGCGAATATCCTCTATGCCATTGATCCGAACAAAGATGTGGACGGATTCCATCCTGTCAATGTTGGAAAGATGGTGCTTGGCGAACAGTGTTTTCTGCCCTGTACTCCCCACGGAATCCTTGAGATGCTCACCAGAAGTGGTGTGGAGACCAGTGGTGCTGAGGTGGTAATAATTGGCAGGTCCAACATTGTTGGTAAACCCATTGCTAATCTGATGCTTCAAAAACGTGATGGTGGTAATGCCACTATCACACTTTGTCATACCCGAACGAAAGACATGGCCGCTCATTGTAGACGTGCTGATATTATCATTGCAGCAGTTGGAGTACCTAAGATGGTAACCGCGGATATGGTAAAAGAAGGCGCTGCCATTATTGATGTTGGTGTTAATCGCATTGGTAAGGCAAGCAACGGAAAAGCAATTCTTGCAGGTGATGTTGATTTTGATGCTGTGAAAGAAATAGCGTCTTGTATTACCCCTGTGCCTGGTGGTGTCGGCCCCATGACCATTACCATGTTAATGAAAAACACAGTGCAGGCTGCCAAAATGGCGGCTGGCCTAGTCTAAATATAAGCGTATATTGAGTGTTTAAGGCAGAGTTGTAAATCGCCTATCATTGTTTTGGAGGAAAATATGAGCAACAGTAAAAATAGATGTAACTCTTGTAACGACATCACCACTGCTTCAACCATAGATTTGCTTAATCAGGATCTGGCAAAACAGGTGCGAACGGCCTATGATCGTATTGAGGATCGAGGTGTATCGGCCTGTCTGTTTGGGTCTGGCGGAACCTGCTGTCGTATTTGTAACATGGGCCCCTGTCAGGTGATTGATGGAGTTGAGCAAATGATTGGTATCTGTGGTGCAACTGCAGCTACTGTTGTAGCCAGGAACTTTGCCCGTATTGTTGCTGCCGGAACTGCAGCCCATACCGATCATGCCCGTGAGATGGTCATGGGATTTATCGAAACTGCCAAGGGGAATAATCAACATGAAATCAAGGATGTTAAAAAACTTCATGCCATGGCCGAAATTTTTGACATAGAGATAGAGGGCAGAGATAAGAATGAAATTGCGCTTGAGCTTGGCGAAAAGGCTCTCGCTGAATTTGGTCAACAGAAGGGTACCCTTACAATGCTCAAACGTGCTTCTGCAAAGCAGCAGGCCATTTGGAAAGAAAAGGGCGTAGAACCCCGAGGTATTGATCGCGAGGTTGTAGAAACCATGCATCGTACACATATGGGTGTTGATCAGGAATATCATAACATCATGAAGCAGGCAGCACGTTGTTCACTCGCTGATGGCTGGGGTGCTTCCATGCTTTCCACAGAACTTACCGATATCATGTTTGGTACTCCGGTTCCAAAGCGTGCATTGATTGATCTTGGTGTGTTAAAGGCAGATCAGGTGAATGTAACTGTTCATGGACATGAGCCACTTCTCGCTGAATCACTCTGTATAGCTGCTGAAGATCCTGAAATTCTTGCTCTTGTAAAGAAAGTTGGCGCCAAAGGAATTAACCTTGCCGGTGTTTGTTGTACAGGTAATGAGATTCTCATGCGTCGCGGAATTCCAGTTGCCGGATCTTTCATCAATCAGGAGATGGTTTTGGCCACTGGTGCCGTTGAGGCCATGGTTGTGGATGTACAGTGTACCATGCAGTCATTGGCTCAGGTAGTCAAGGAAAAACATACAGACATTATTACCACCAACTATCGGGCAAAAATGCCTGATGCTATTCATATGCAGTTTGAGGAAAGCGATTCTATCGGATCAGCTAAAAGCATCCTCGCCCATGCGATTGGCAACTTCAAAAAACGTGGCGAATTCTATATCCCAAAAGACAAAACGTTTGATATGGTTGTCGGATTCAGTCATGAATCAATCAATTATATGCTTGGTGGAAGTTTTCGTGAAAGTTACCGACCATTAAATGATAATATCATCAATGGTCGCATTAAGGGAGTTGGTGCTCTCGTAGGATGTGAACATTTCAAATACAGCGATGATCACCACTTTAAGATCGCTGTAGAGCTTCTTAAAAATAATGTCCTTATTCTCGCAACCGGTTGTGCTGCCCAGGCACTTGGTCGTCGCGGACTAATGACACCTGAAGCAGCTGCCGAGTATTGTGGTGAAAGTCTTGCTGAAGTATGTGAGGCCGTTGGTATGCCGCCGGTTTTGCATGTTGGGTCATGCGTAGATAACAGTAGATTGCTCATTGCACTTACTGAGATGGTGAAACAGGGTGGTCTTGGAGACGATATATCCGAACTTCCTGCATGCGGTACGGCACCTCTCTGGATGAGTGAAAAAGCGGTTGCCATTGGACAGTACTTTGTGACATCCGGTGCCCATGTTGTTTTCCAGAATCTTCCAGTAACCGGATCCAAAGAGATGACTGATTTTATGCTGGATGGAATGAAGGAGGAGTATGGCGCATGCTGGGGGTGTGAAGAAGACCCTGTTAAGCTGGCACAAAAAATGATCAAAGCCATTGATGGGAAACGCGATGAGCTTGGTATTAACAAGAAACAGGATCGTGTACTTTTTGATATGGAAATGCGTCGGGACCTTGATGCTGGTGCATCGGGTCAAAGTCTCTCTGGTATGGGTTGCGGTAACAAATAGTAGTTTTTTTTTATTCAACCATCATTCTTGAATACGTGTAGCAGCCTGTTGGTTCAGGCTGCTATTTAAAAGATAGGTTTTGGCAGAAGGAGTCTAGCAGATGAAGTCGGGTAGTAATCTAGAAACACTATTAAAGAAAGGGACATTCGTTGTAACAGGCGAACTTGGACCTCCCAAAAATGGAAACCCCGAAGTAGTACGCAAAAAAGCGAATCTGCTGAAAGGTAATGTGGACGCAGCCAATATTACTGACTGTCAGACTGCGATTGTTCGTATGTCGTCCATTGCAGCTGGACTTATTGCAAAAGAAGAAGGGGTGGAACCAGTTATTCAGATGACATGTCGTGATCGTAACAGGATTGGCATGCAGTCTGATATACTTGGTGCTTCGGCACTTGGCCTCAAAAACCTTCTCTGTTTGACGGGTGATCACCAGAAGTTTGGTAATCACCCCGGATCAAAGGGCGTCTTTGATATGGATTCGATCCAGATGCTTGGAATGATGAAAGGGATGCGCGATGATCAAGTATTTCAATGCGGAGAAGAAATAAAAAGTGATGTACCTAAACTGTTTTTAGGTGCTGCCGCAAACCCCTTTGCCTATCCTTTTGAATATCGGGCCGTTCGCCTTGGAAAAAAGGTAACAGCCGGTGCCGACTTTGTTCAAACCCAAATCATATATAATGTGGAAAGATTTCGCGAATTCATGAAAATGGTTCGTGATCTTGGCCTCCATGAGAAATGTTACATATTGGCTGGTGTGACCCCTCCTAAATCACTGGGAATGGCTCGTTACATGAAGAAATTTGTTCCTGGAATGGATGTTACCGACGAGGTAATCCAGAGAATGAAGGACGCCAAAGATAAGCAGGATGAAGGTATTCAGATCTGTGCAGATATTATCAATGAAGTAAAGGAAATTGAAGGTGTTGCTGGCATTCATTGTATGGCTATCGAATGGGAAAGTGCTGTTCCTGAGATATTAAACAGGGCTGGTCTTCTTCCACGTCCAAGTATTAGTGAACCTGCTGAAGTTACCATAAAAGAGGAAATCAAAGAACAGATCGTTGTTCAATCTGTTGATACTAATGCTCTGCTTGAGAAAGCAAAAGCCGAAGCATCAAAGATTATAGCTGCTGCAGAGGCCAAGGCTGATGCAATAAAGAAAAACGCTGGCACTGCTGAAGTTGCAGATACCGTTGCCACTAAAAGTATAACCACTAACGCGCCACAGAGTGCGAATGATTCAGGAGAGCATGAAATGAATGAAAAAGAACGGATCATGGCACTCGATTCTGTGAATCTTGGTCTGGCCGCACTGAAAAAAGCATATGGATTAACCGATGATCAGTTTGAGGCACTGTCCAGTTTTGCTGGTGCACATGCAATTCTTAAAAAAGAACCTGAAATTGATGGTGCAGCTCCTGTGGCTTCCGCTCCTGTAGCCGCCGCACCAGTTTCACCTGCTGCACCTGTGGCTGATCCTTCTGCTGAAAAAGCCAAAGCAGAAGAAGAGGCAAAAGCAAAAGCCGAGGAAGATGCCAAGGCTGCAAGTGATGCTAAAGCTAAAGCAGATGCCGAAGCTACAGAAAAGGCTGAAGCGGCTGCTAAAGCACTAGCCGATGCTAAAGCCGTAGAAGCGGCCAAAGCTAAGTCTGAAGCGGAGGCAAAAGCAAAAGTTGAGGCAGAGGAAAAAGCAAAAGCAGAAGCTAAAGCAAAAGCAGAAGCAGAAGCTACAGAAAAGGCTGCTACCCCTGTCACTGATTTTGGTGTTGCAGAACTTGCCAAAGAAACCATAGCACTTGCAGATCGTTCTACAAAGATTGCCCCTACATCTTACGAAACCAAATATTCAGGGACTATTCGTCCTGTGACAATGGGTAATGATGGAAATGAGAGACTCATTGGTGGTTCCACATCGATGCCTTTCCAGCTTTTTGAAGGCGAGCATCCGAACAAACCACTTATTGCAATGGAAGTATCCGATGTAAAACCAGAAGAATGGCCAGAGACCTTAAGTCAACATTTTAGTGATGTTTACGATAATCCGGTTGCCTGGGCTGAGAAATGTGTCAAAGTATATGGCGCAGAAGCAATAGCCATAACTCTTGGTTCAACAGACCCAAATGGAATGAATCGTTCTGCAGCAGATGCTGCAAAGACCGCTGCTGCTGTTATTGCTGCAGTCGATGTTCCTGTTATTGTCTGGGGGTGTGGTAATGCTGATAAAGATACTGAAACCTTACGAGATATTACATCTGTTATTGGTGATAAAAAAGTTTGCCTCTCCCCCCTTGAAGACTCCAACTACAGAACCATCGGCGCAACTGCTATGGCATTTAAACATCCTGTAGTTGCGGCATCACCTATTGATGTTAACCTTGCTAAACAGCTTAATATCCTTCTTGAAAATCTTGGTGTTTCCCTTGATACAGTTCTTATGGATCCCTCTGTTGGAGCTCTTGGATACGGTATAGAATATACCTATTCTGTAATGGAGCGTATCAGGATTGCAGCTCTTACCCAGCAAGATGAAAAATTACAGGTACCCATAATCTGTAATCTTGGTTGTGAAGTCTGGAAAGCAAAAGAGACAAAATTGCCGAGTGATGATATGATTGGAGATCAGGAAACCCGCGGAATTATGATGGAAGCTCTGACTGCAAGCTGTATGCTTCTGGCTGGTGGTGAGGTGATGATTATGCGGCACCCTAAGGCTATAGCATTGACAAAAGCAATGATTGCCGGTCTCACGGACTGATTTTTTTCTTAGAATGAATTGAAACAAACAAATCAGCTTTAATACCGATTTTACAGGAGTTTAAGATATGTCCAAAATAATTTGTTCAGCAGCCATCCGCGGTGCCCAAAAAATTATCGATATGGCCGAAAACAGCTATGAAGATGCTGTTAAAAAGTATGGAAAAGATAAAGAAGTATCTTTTCCGAATACGGCATATTACCTACCTATTATTTACAGTATGCTAGGAGCTAAAGTTGAGAAACTTGGCGATATGGAAGATATTTTTAAAGAATGTCGAGGCCTCATGCCTCCTGTCGTTACAGGAGATATCTGGCTTCCCTATCTTGCTCCTGCACTTGATGCTGGTATGGCTACCTTCTTTGCCGAGGAGATGTATGAGGCCATCAGGTATTTGAATGAGCCTAATCTTTATACCGCGACAGAAGAGCCGACAGCAGAAAACTTCTGGTTAGGTGCTGCAGATGATGTCATTTTCCGTAAACGTGGTGTTGAATTTGTTGATGGTTCTGCACCCGGTTTTGCTGCGATTTTAGGAACTCCAAAAGATCCTGAAATGGCGGCTAAAATCGCACTTGAACTTCAAGAAAAGAATCTCTATATTTTCATGCATGAGCAGACCGAAGGTATAAGCCTTCCAGATCAGCTTATAAAGCAAAAACAACAGGTTGGCTGGGGGACTCGCCTCGTTCCTTTCGGTCGTGAGTATACCACAGCAGTTTTTGCCATCGGATTCGCTTGTCGTGTTGCTCTCGCCTTTGGTGGGGTTAAACCTGGCGATTACGCTGCTAATCTTAAATATAATAAAGATCGTACCTTTGCATTTGTTATGGCCTTTGGTGAGGTTAGTGATGAATGGTATGCAAATGCTGCAGGTGCCATAAACTGGGGCTTCCCAACCATTTCAGATTGGGATATTCCTGAAATTCTCATCACTGGTGTATGTACTTATGAGCATGTTGTATCAAATGTTCCACATGATGAAATTGTGCAGAAAGCCATTGAGGTTCGCGGACTTAAAATAAATGTAACAAAAATTGATATACCAATGTCCTTTGGTCCTGCATTTGAGGGTGAGCGTGTTCGTAAAGACGACCTCTTTATGGAATGTGGTGGAGGTCGTACTCCTGGCGTTGAAGTTCTTATCTCTAAAGAAATGGATGAGATTGAAGATGGTCTTGTTACCCTTGAAGGAGTCGATATCTCTGACTTAGAGCGGGGACAGAACGTGCCCCTCGGAATTCTTGTAGAAGTTGCTGGACGTGAAATGCAGTCTGACTTCGAACCAATTCTTGAGCGTCAGTTTCATCATTTAATGAACTATATTCAAGGTATCATGCATATGGGGCAGCGAAATATTATGTGGCTGCGTATTGGTACTGCCGCTGTAGAGAAGGGCTTTTCCTTCAAACATCTTGGAACAGTTCTTCATGGTAAACTGCATCAGGAATTTGGTGCCATCGTTGATAAAATTCAAGTAAAATTGTTCACAACTGAGGAAGGCGTGCAGATGGTTTCTAATCTTGCCAATTCCGTATATACTGAGCGTGATCTTCGTCTGGGAGCAATGACCGATGAAACGGAGGATGTATTCTATTCCTGTACACTATGCCAGTCTTTTGCTCCAAGTCATGTTTGTGTAATTACACCAGAGCGAATCGGCATGTGTGGAGCTTATAACTGGCTTGACGGTAAGGCTTCCTTCAATATTAATCCCACAGGCCCCAATCAGCCTATTGAAAAGGGTGAGTGTACCGACGAGGATAATGGTTATTATACTGGGATTACTGAGTTTGTAAATCAGGCATCCCGTGGTGCGGTTCCCGAAGTTAGTTGTTATTCTCTTATGAATAATCCCATGACTGCCTGTGGTTGCTTTGAAGCCATTGCAGCCATGCTTCCAACATGTAACGGTATCATGGTCGTTAATCGGGATTATCTTGGTATGACACCATCTGGAATGAAATTCACATCCCTTGCCGGTATGGCGGGTGGTGGTATGCAGACTCCAGGTTTCATGGGAGTCAGTAAGCATTATATGACTTCAAAAAAACTGTTTAAAGCTGAAGGTGGTCTCAAACGAGTGGTCTGGCTTCCTAAGATGTTGAAAGAAGAACTTGCAGAAAAACTTAAAGAGGTGTGTGCTGACATTGGCATGCCTGAACTCTTTGACATGATTGCAACGGAAGAACAGGGAACCACTGAGGAAGAGATTTACGAATTCCTTAAAGAAAAAGGACATCCTGCACTTGAAATGGAAACAGCTGTATAATGTTTTCTGCCAAATTTAATTTGACAGGGAACGTACACGAAATAACCTGAAAATAGTACGTTCCCTTTCCTGACAATAAAGTTCTAAATATTACAATTAATACAATTAATACAAAATTCCAATTGTATAGATAACTGGAGGAATCACCATGGCCTTAACCGGTATTCAAATTCTTAAGATGCTGCCCAAGAAAAATTGTGGCGAATGTAGCATCCCTACCTGCCTTGCCTTTGCTATGAAAGTAGCGGCGGGCCAGGTTGAAATTGATGAATGTCCTTATGTTTCAGATGAGGCCAAGGCCACCATTAGTGAGGCGTCCGCCCCTCCTATCCGTACTATTAAAATTGGAGCTGGTGATGATAGTTTTACGGTTGGCGGTGAGACTTGTATGTATCGTCACGATAAGCGTTTCGAAAATCAGACTGGTATAGCAGTTCTGGTGACCACCGAGATGAGTGACGCTGATGCGGATGGACGTATTGAACGTTTTAACAAGTTTGAATATGAGCGTGTAGGCGTAATTATGCGCGCTGATCTTATTGCTGTTAAAGATTCAAAGAATGATGAAGCTTCTTTTGTTGCACTTACTCAAAAAGTACTTGATGGTTCTGCCCGTGCTGCCATTATTCTGATGAGTGATTCTGCCGCTAATCTTGAAGCAGCTGCAAAAGTATGTGGTGAGAGGCTCCCTATCCTGTATGGAGCAACTCTTGAAAATGCCGATGAGATGGCAAAACTTGGCGAAAACACCAAGGCTCCAATTGGTGTTAAAGGGAGCAATCTTGACAATTGTGTTGAGATTACCGAGAAGCTTTCCGCAGCAGGCTTGAAAGATATGGTCATCGATACCGGTGCCCGTACTCTTCGTGCTGCATTTGAGGACAATGTCGTTGCAAGACGTTCTGCTGTTACTGCCAAGTTTAAGGCTCTTGGTTTTCCAACTATTACCTTTCCGTGCGAGATAACCGACGATCCAATGCTTGAGGCCATGGTTGCCTCAGTGCTCATTGCAAAGTATGCAGGTATCATTGTGCTTTCTGATCTTCAAGGTGATTTGCTTTTCCCGCTGTTTCTGGAAAGGATGAACATCTTTACCGATCCTCAGCGTCCAATGGTTGTGACCGAGGACATTTATCCGCTCACCGGACCTGAGGAAAATTCACCTGTTGTAATTACGTGTAACTTCTCACTTACCTACTTCATTGTATCTGGTGAAATAGAAGGTTCCAAAGTGCCAACCTGGTTACTTATTAAAGATACTGAAGGTCTTTCTGTTCTTACTGCATGGGCAGCTGGCAAATTTGGTGCTGATCTCATAGCACAGTTTGTGAAGAAAAATGGGATTGAAGATAAGGTCAAACATCGTGACCTTATTATTCCAGGATATCTTGCTTCTCTTAAAGGTGAGCTTGAAGAAGAACTTCCTGACTGGAATATCATTATAGGACCTCGTGAAGCCGGTCATCTTCCAGTTTTCTTAAAAGAATGGAAACCTTCCTAGTTGCAACAAAAAACTATTATGAGCACTGTAAAACTGAATATAAATGGTAATGAGCTTGTTGCTGAAGAAGGTCTAACTATCCTGGAGATAGCTAAGAGATCTGACATCAATATCCCTACACTCTGTTATGTAGAAGGCAAAGCGGCAGATAAACCATGCGATATCTGTATTGTTGAAGTGGATGGACGGGAAGGTCTCCTCCGTTCCTGTGAAACACTTGCCATTAATGGGATGTCTATTCAGACTGAATCTAAGGCTGTTGTTGCACATAGACAGGAAAAACTGGCTGCTCTTTCCGAGACCCATTTTGGTGATTGTAAAGCACCGTGTAACCTTACCTGTCCAGGTCAGATAAATGTTCAGGGGTATATTGCTCATGTTGCTCGTGGTGAGTACGAAGAGGCACTGCGGGTTGTTATGGATCGTAATCCTATTCCCTTTTCCGTCGGTCGTGTTTGTCCCAGGTTTTGTGAAAGCCGTTGCCGTAGAATTTTGATTGATGAGTCAGTATCCATTAATCACTTGAAACGCTTTGTAGCAGACTGGTGTATGAGTCAGGAAATTGATCTCAAAATTCCAAAGGACGAACCAACAGGTAAAAGAATCGCAGTAATAGGTGGGGGGCCTGCTGGTCTCACAGCTGCATGGTTTCTTGCAAGGAAGGGACACGACGTCACCATCTTTGAGGCGGCACCTAAACTAGGTGGAGCGCTACGCTATGGCTTTCCTGATTATAAAGTACCTGATGCAATTGTAGATTACGAAGTAAATACTATTCTTCATATGGGGATTAATATCCAATTGTCCCAAAAATGGGGTAAGGATTTTACTCTCCAGGATCTTAAAGACAAGGGATTTGATGCTACTTTTATTGGCATAGGGGCAACCAGAGATGTTCCTCTCGATGTTCCATGTTCCGACAAGGAGAATGTGTATACTGCGGTTGATTTTCTTCGCATGATTAATGAAGGAAAAAAGTTAAACCTTGGCCGGAGAGCTGCTGTTATTGGTGGAAACGATATCGCAATGGAAGTGGCCAGAGTACTTCTTCGTGAAGGTGTTGAGCAGGTTACAATCGTTTATCCCCGTACTCGTCATGAGATGTCTGCAAATCAACGTAATGTGAAAGAGGCTGAAAAAGAAGGTGTACAGTTTCTTCAGATGACTTCTCCAGCCGGACTTTGTGCTGCACCCGATGAGGACAACAGGCTTAAACTTGATCTTGTCAGGATGAAATGGGGAGAACCTGATAAAAAAGGTAAACGAAATATTCTTCCAATTCCGGGGGCAACAAATTTTCTCTGTATTGATACTGTAATTTCATCCCTTGGACAAATGGCAACAGATGGTGTTATGGCCGGTGGAGAACTTGAAGAACAGTTAAAAATGAAACCTGGTGGAATGTTTTTTGCCAACCCCAGGAGTTCTGAGACCAGTATAAAAGGAGTTTTTGCCGGCGGTGATGCTGTCACCGGAAGTAAAACCGTAATTCAGGCAGTTGCCTCTGCCAGGCGGGCGGCAAACAATATTAATGCCTATGTCATGGATTGTGAAAAGGATCCTGCTGACAATCGTTTCAACTTTAGTCGCGGGAAATCTTTTGATAATGTTTCTCCTAAGAATTTCAATAACATTGGTATCACTCTTCGTGAGAAAATGCCTGAGCGTCCATCTGAAGTTTCTATCCAGGATTACAGTGAAGTTAAACTTGGGTTCACCGAGAAGATGGCCAAACGGGAGGCAGAACGCTGTCTTAAATGCGGTTGCACGGCATTTGAACGTTGTGATTTGAAACGTCTTGATATTGATCTTAAAGTCAATATTAATAAAACTGGAATGGGTAAAGAGCCTATTTATCCGGTTGATACCAGTCATCGTGCTATTATTGTTGATCCCAATAAATGCATTTATTGTGGGCGCTGTGAGAGATCATGTGAATATGATGCTCTCGAAATAAGAGCAGAATCCATTGATGAGAAAGGCCGTCCTGTTGGATTGGTAATAGATTTTAAGGATCATTGTGTATCATGTGGAAAATGCGTCGAATACTGTTCTACAGGAGCACTGAATAAAAATAATCGAATAGTTCCAATCCAATCAGAAGAGGTTCGTGAAATACCCACAACCTGTCCTTATTGCGGCACTGGTTGCCAAATGATACTTAAGGTCAAAGGTCACACCTTAATGGAGATATCAGCAGATCCGGAAGTTGGGCCTAATTATGGGGATCTCTGTGTGAAAGGTAGGTTTGGGCATACCTTTATTCAGCACCCGGATCGATTGAAAACACCCATGATTCGACGTCAAAAAGGAATGCCTCTGGAACCTGTTACCTGGGATGAAGCGCTGGATTTTATGACTCAATCCTTTTCTGCAATTCTTAGCGAGAAGGGACCCGATGCCTTAGCTGGTTTATCATCAGCGAGATGCACAACTGAAGAAAACTATGCTTTCCAAAAATTCTTTAGAGCAGGAATAGGGACAAATAACATTGATCACTGTGCCAGATACTGACACAGTCCAACGGTGACCGGTCTGGTCACAGTATTAGGTTCTGGTGCAATGACCAATACCATTAATGGTATACTTGATAGTGATGTTATGCTGGTAATAGGCTCAAATACCACGGAAACGCATCCAATTATTGCCCTTCGTATGTTAGCCGCTGTCAAAAAAGGATCGAAACTTATTGTTGCTGATCCTCGTCGCATTAAACTCTGTGATTCAGCTGCACAGTGGATGCAGCAACGACCGGGAACCGATGGTGCTTTAATTAATTCACTGTGTCATGTCATTATTCGCGATGGCCTTGAAGATAAAGAGTATATTGCAAAACGTGCAGAAAATTTTGATGCCTTTAAGGAGTCTATTTCTGAATGTACTCCACAGTGGGCGGAACAGATTACTAATGTAGCAGCAAGTTTGATTGAAGAAGTCGCCCATACCTTTGCCAAGGGGAAATCTGCTGGTATTTACTATACCATGGGGATTACCCAGCATACTTCCGGTACTGATAATGTCTACGCTCTTGCAAATCTTGCAGTCATAACCGGTAATCTCGGTAAAGATGGTGCCGGGCTGAATCCTCTGCGTGGTCAAAATAATGTTCAGGGGGCAAGCGACATGGGATGTCTTCCACACTTTTTCCCAGGTTACCAAAAATGTGACAATGAGGAAGCAAAGGCTAAATTTGCAAAAATTTGGGATTCTCCCATAACTGATAAACCTGGACTTATGGCCACTGAAACCGGAGATGCCATAATGGAAGGAAAAATTGGTGGTCTATGGATTATGGGAGAGAACCCGGTCATAAGTGACCCCAACTCCTCTCATGCAACAAAAGCATTCAAAAAACTGGATTGTCTTGTCGTTCAGGATATCTTTTTAACTGAAACGGCAGAAATTGCAGATGTAGTACTCCCTGCCGCCTCTTTTGCAGAAAAGGAGGGAACATTTGCCAATACTGAGCGAAAAGTTCAACGTGTACGTCGGGCTGTACCTCCTCCAGGAGATGCAAGGGACGATCTCTCCATCATTAATATGGTGAGTAACAGAATGTTTGGAAATCGAAACAACGAACGCTGTGATACAATTGATCCGGTTTTTCATACTGTGCCGCCCTTTGCATCAGATGTATTTGATGAAATCACAAAATGCTGGGTCGCCATGGCTGGAATGAGTTATGATAGGCTTGAAAACGAGTCTCTTGCATGGCCTTGCCCTGAAAAAGATCATCCGGGGACTCCGGTTCTCCATAAGGATGCATTTCCCAGAGGAAAAGCCTGGTTATCCGCAATTACCTGGAGTGGCCCGGCAGAAAAACCAGATAATGAATATCCTCTGGTTTTAACAACTGGCAGGGTGCTGTATCAGTACCATACCGGTACCATGACAAGGCGATCTGAAATTTTGGAGAATTCCGCACCCTCGCCATATGTTGAAATGAATCCCTCCGATGCAGAAGCATTGAATCTTGCAGATGATGAAATGGTACGTGCTTCTTCTCGTCGTGGTACGATAGAGCTTGCTGTACGGATTACTGACAGAGTTTACAAAGGTTTGGTATTTATTCCTTTCCATTACAAGGAAGCATCGGCCAATCTGCTTACTAACGATGCTCTTGATCCTCACTGTAAAATCCCGGAAGCAAAGGTTTGTGCAATTAAAATAGAAAAGCTTCAGTAAGCGGACTGTGTATATATTTTCCGTAGCTTCCATACTACGTTGAGTAAATAGAATTAAAAATTTAAAATAATATTAGCTCGGAGATTCTGATGGGAAATGAAATTAAACAGAGAGAAGGGGCAGTTATGATACTAGGTGGTGGAATCACCGGTATCCAGGCAGCTCTCGATATGACCGACCTTGGTTATTATGTCTATCTAGTTGAAAAATCACCGGCAGTTGGCGGTGTTATGGCTCAGCTGGACAAGACCTTTCCTACCAATGATTGCTCAATCTGAATCCTGGCGCCAAAGCTGGTAGAGGCCGGTCGGTCTCCAAACATAGAGATGATTACCAATGCTGATTTTCTTGCGTTGGAAGGAAAGCCTGGAAACTTTACTGCAAAGCTGAATATCAGGCCACGCTACATTGATGCTGATGCCTGTACAGCCTGTGGTTTATGTACTCAGTACTGCCCCAAGCATCACTCGGATCCGTACAATGAAGGATTGTCCATTACCCGACCAATCCATATTGATTATGCTCAAGCAGTTCCTGCAACCTACTATATTGATCCATCGACATGCATGTATATTCAGCATGACACCTGTCAGATCTGTGTACCTGTGTGTCAGAGTCATGCCATTAACTTTAATCAGACACCTGAACTTCGTGATCTCAAGATTGGTGCTGTCATTTTATCTCCTGGTTTTGGAAAGATTGCACCAGAAGTATTGGAGAAATTCAGTTATGGAAAACATCCAGATGTCGTAACCGCCTATGAATATGAGCGAATGACGACATCATCTGGCCCTTTTCTAGGCGAAATAAAATGTTTCTCCGATGGTCGTCATCCTAAATCAATGGCATTTATTCAATGCGTTGGTTCAAGAGATCTGGGCTGTGATAATGGCTACTGTTCTTCAGTTTGTTGTATGTACGCCATTAAAGAAGCGCTTGTCACAAAAGAGCATGACCCTGAAGTGGATATCACTATTTACTATATGGATATCCGTACCCAGGGCAGGGATTTTGACGCAGCTCGTGAACGTGCTGAAGCCATTGGAATAAAATTCGTTCGTGCAAAAGTGGCAGATGTCACACCTTGGGAAAATCACCTGAAACTCACTTATTCCACCCTTGATGGTCAGCATAAGTTTGAGTCTCATGATATGGTTGTTCTTTCTGTGGGCATAGAGTCTCCTAAAGACGCCCTGGGCATTTCAAATAGTACCGGGATTGAACTCAATAATTACGATTTCTGTAAAACAGAAACATTTACACCTCTGCAAACTTCAGAGGAAGGCATTATTGTAGCCGGTGCATTTCAAGGACCAAAAGATATTCCCGAATCAGCTACCCAATCTTCAGGTGCCGCAGCCCTTGCTTCAACTATCCTCAAGACACAGAGGGGGAAAGGGACTGAATCAAAGGAATACCCTGATGAACTCTTAGTAAGTGATGAAGATGAAGTCCGTATCGGAGTTTTTGTCTGCCATTGCGGTATCAATATCAGCTCCGTTGTTGATTGTCCTGAAGTTGCAGTGGATGCCGGTAAAATGAAAAATGTTACCTATCATACTGAACAACTATACTCCTGCTCGCAGGATTCTCAGGAACAAATAAAACAAATCATTAAGGATCAAAAGCTAAACCGTGTGGTTATAGCTGCTTGTTCTCCAAGAACCCATGAACCACTTTTTCAGGAAACCCTGAGAGATGCAGGACTCAATAGAAATCTTTTTGAAATGGTTAATATTCGTGATCACTGTTCCTGGGTACATGCTAATGAGCCCGAAGCTGCAACGGATAAATCAAAAGATCTCGTTCGTATGGCAGTTTCAAAAGCTGCTCATATTCAGCCACTTCCAGAACAGACAGTTCCTGTAACACCGAAAGCGCTTGTGTTAGGTGGTGGCATTGCCGGGATGACTGTTGCATTGACGCTGGCTGAGCAGGGATTTGAGTCGGTTCTTGTGGAAAAGTCTTCTGCAATTGGCGGCAATTTGAAGAATTTGAAAAATACTCTTGCCGGAGACAATGTCGCCGGTTTTCTGAAAACGCTTACTGCAAAGGTTGAAAAATCTGCAAAGATCGATGTTGTAACCGATGCTACTCTTGCTCAAACAGCAGGGTTTATCGGAAACTTTAACTCTGTAATTGAGAGTGGAAAAGGTGAGGAAAAGAAGGAACAAACCTTTGATCACGGTGTTATTGTAGTTGCAACAGGTGGTCATGAACATCGTCCTGATCTGTATGAGTTGGGAAAATCTAAAAAAGTTGTTACCCAGCAGGAGCTTGAAGCCAAGCTTTCTGGACGTGCCAGGAATCGTGCACCTAATTCCATTGTGATGATTCAATGTGCGGGGTCACGTGGTGAAGATCTGAATTATTGTTCTAAGGTTTGCTGTAATCATGCGATTAAAAATATTTTGAAGATCAAGGAAATTAATCCTGATTCTCAGATTATTGTTCTTTACCGTGATATGCGAACCTATGGCTTTGCAGAAGATTCATATCTTGAGGCCAGAAAGAAGGGGGTTATATTTATTCCGTATGAAGTTGATCGCAGGCCTGTAGTTATTTCAAAGGGAACTAAGGTTCAAGTGGACTTTTTTGATTCCATCATGCAGGAAGAAGTCAGCATAACCCCAGACCTTGTGGCCCTTTCAGTTGGAATTGTACCCGATGGAACTGCAGAACTTTCCAAAATGCTGAAACTGCCTACTACAGCAAACGGATTCTTTTTAGAAGCCCACGTTAAACTTCGCCCAGTCGAAGCCGCGGTTGGTGGTATTTACATTTGTGGACTGGCTCATGCTCCAAAACCAGTTGAAGAAACCATTGCTCAGGCTCAAGCTGCTGCAGCAAAGGCTGCAATACCACTTGTGAAGGGATCTGTAACTGTTGATCCAATTGTTTCCAGTGTTGAACAGGACAATTGTATCGGTTGTGGGATTTGCACCAGTCTCTGTCCCTATGGTGCAATTATTATGGAAAAAGTTGGTAAGAAACGCAAGGCAAGAACTATTTCTGCATCCTGCAAGGCCTGTGGCATCTGTGCTTCCCGCTGTCCAACTTTTGCAATCTCAATGGGTGGTTTTACCAATGAGCAATTGATCTCACAGATTGAGGCATTTGGAAACAAAGTAGCTGACGAAAAAGTTGAAGCTTAACGATTAATAGATTAAGTAAAAAGAGCAATATACGGAGAATAAAACATGTCTGATAATTCATTCAGCCCAAAAATTCTTGGGTTCCTCTGCAACTGGTGTTGTTATGCAGCTGCAGATGCAGCCGGGGTCTCGCGATTTCAATACCCGCCAAACCTTCGAACTGTACGTGTTATGTGTACAGGAAGAGTAGACCCTTCCTTTGTCTTAAAAGGCTTTCTGGAAGGTGCTGATGCAATTTTTACAGGCGGCTGACAACTTGGTGAATGTCATTACCAGGTCGGTAATTATGATGCAATGGGCGTGGATGCACTTGTAAAAAAGGTGCTGAGAGATGTGGGAATTAACGAAGAGCGTTTCAGCCTTCAGTGGGCATCAGCTGCTGAAGCACCTTTGTTTGTACAACATATTACAAAATTCACTGAAAGTATGAAGAAGCTTGGTCCCATCGGCGAGCCTGAAGGGCTTACCAGGGAAGAGGTTCAGGAAAGAATTCAAAAGGCACTGGATGCTGTTTCGAGTCAGAAAGTTCGGATGAGTTTTGGCAATGCCAGTAAGGCAGTTCGTAAGGATGGAATATGGACTGCTGAACATATCGATGAGATCATTAATACTAAGATGGAGAAATCCTTAGCATCCCTTAGTGAATAGTTACCTATAACGTAACTATTCACAGCAGCATGGGATAAATACGCTGCTACTGTCCTTCTACAAAAAAAGCCCCCCCGTGTAAGCAGCAACAGGAGGAAAAGTGGTCAGATTTATTTAACGAAAAATAAATCTGACCACTTTTTTTTATCCATTTTCTGATTAGAAGAAACTATTTTTCATCATTCTCAGAAAATCCTTTCACAAGCATTGCACCGGCAAGTCCGAGGACGCCGATTTCTTTTGCTCTTCTCATGGCAGGTTTTGCCATGGAAGCCATCATGGCACGGCGTTTAACACTGTCCATATCTGCAAGCTTTGGTGTGTAGTCAGCAAAAAGAAGAGATATGTCTTTCCTGGTTCCAAAATACATGGAGTTAGGTCCAATATGTCCATCTTTTACCTCAAGGCCTTTAGCACCTTTTTTCACATACTGCGATACTGCTGATTTAGGATCATCAAGATCACCAAAAATACGTGCTTCGGTGATACAGGCCAGTACACAGGAAGGTACCAGTCCCTGGTCAACACGAGGTTTACAGTAAGTACATTTATCGACTTTACCTTCACTGTCATCATCGGCCAGGGCAGGGTCAACAAAACGGGCACCATATGGGCAGGAATCAACACATGCACCACAACCAATGCACCGTTTCTTATCTACCTGTACAGTTCCATCAAATGGATCTTTCCAAGTGGCAGCCACCTGCATGGTGGTTGTTTTTTGGGATTTTGCGTCTGTAAAGGTCATTTCAACCATATCTACAGGACATTCGTCCACGCAGGGTGGTTTATCACAGTGATTACAAAGTCCAGGGTAGTAGGTTGCAGCCATTCCATCATCGGTCATGGTTGGGCCAAGACGTTTTACCCATACACGCTGGTAGGGAACTGGAACTTCCCATTCTGCCCGGCAGGCAATTGTACAGGCATGACAGCCCACACAACGTTCCAGATCTATGATCATTCCATATTGCATTGAATATATCCTCCTGAAAAGGCTTAAAGATAAGATTAAGCTGGTATATCCAGAACCTTTCCATTTTTGATCAGTTTAACAAAGTTATTTCTCATCCCATGACATCCGGTTTCGGGGTCAACAGCCAGTTTTGTAATCAGCGACTGAGCAGAAACCCCGGCATCAACACCTGTGGTCATCAGCGGGTTAACAGAACCATAACCGTGATACATGTAGACACAGTCTTTTCTGATTCCTGCAGTCACCTTAACGGTTGTAGTGGTGGCAGACTTAACACCTTCACTATTTACAAAGCCGACAGTATCACCATCCGTGAGCCCGATTTTGGCAGCAACCTCATCATTCACCCACACAGGGTTGTCAGGCATGGCATTATGCAGCCATACATTATTCTGACTTCTGTTAAAGGTGTGAACAGGAGCACGGCCAAAGAGCAACCGGGCAAATCCTTTTGGATTATCAGGAACTGCGACATAGGTAGGAACACCTGGATACCCGGCATCTTCAATGTCATCATTGTAAAGACGAATTTCAAAGTCTTCAGGCATGACGTATGGATCCTTACCGGGCATGATATGAATACCATCTTCGGCTTTCAGTTGCTTAATGGAGAGATTTACCGATGCAAGGCTCTTGTCCACCAGTTCTTCAATGGTTTTGACAGGGATCTTGTCTTCATGTCCCATGCGTTTGGCAATTTCGTTACAAATATAAATTTGATCTTTACGCTCAAACATTGGGGCAACAAGAGGCATACGAGCAGAAATGTATTGCTGATGTTCTTTGGAAAGATCCCATTGAGTACCCTTTTTGATGTAGTCATACCGTTCAAGGTAGCTTAATTCCGGTAGAAGAATGTCGGCCCATGCGGTAACATCGGTTGGCAGTACATCAACACACATTACAAAGTCCATGGCCTTGAAGAGATCCTTCGTCTTCTGCTGGTTAGGAATGGTCTGCAGGAGGTTTTGCCCCCAGACAACACAACTTTTAATGGGGTAAGGCTTACCGGTTATGGCACAGTCACGAATCAGATCTGTGGGAGTTCCCGGGGGACTAAAAGGATAAATCTTTTCATCTTTCTGGTGATCATAGTTCAAGTCATAATCGGAATCATGATCTTCCCTTGCCCAGGAAACACCTTTTACTTTTGGACCTTTGGCTGGAACCCAACCACCTTTTACATAGTAGGCACCAAGGATTCCAGTAAGACAGGCCAAAGCACGCTGGCGCTGGAAATCATTTCCGTGCCAGGATACGAAGCGACCTGGGTGGATGGCTACATTTGGTGCATTTGCTGCCAGCATATCAGCAACTTCTTTTATCTGCTCTGCAGGGATGTCACATACTTTGGCTCCTTTCTCAAGGGTCCACTCTTCAATACCTTCTGCGAATTCTTCAAAACCATCGGTGTAATCTTCAACAAATGCTTTGTCGTATTTGTTGTTTTTTACAAGGTAATTCATGATAGTCAGTAGATATGCTGTGTCGGTACCGGGTTTAATCTGAACCCAGATATCAGCTTTAGCAGCAGATGCAGAAAAACGTGGATCAGCAACGATCAGTTTAGCACCATTTTGTAGGCCTTGGATGTACTGTTTGATATGTGAGATATGAACATTCTCACCAAGGTGGACTCCAACGAAAAAGAGGACTTTGGTGTTTGGCATATCAACTTTTTCACCAGGTGCCTTGTCGATTGTAGCAATATAAGCAGTATCACGGATACCGCGACACTGGAAAAAAGATGATTCAGAAACGTTGTGAGTTCCTACAGCACGTTCAAAGTAGTGCATGGGGTATTTGGCAGAAGCACCATGTGGAAAAACACAGATTGCGTGTGCTCCATATTGGTCAACAGTACTTTTCAACCTGGCCCCACATTCATCAAGTGCTTCTTTCCAGGAAATGCGTTTCCATTTGGGAGCACCACGTTTACCAACGTTTTTCATTGGGTATTTCAGGCGATCCACATCATAAAGCAGTTTCATGCCGGCGCCGCCACGGGCACATATTGCAGTGCCGTTGTCAATGGATTTAGGGTTTCCTTCGAGTTTTATCAAACGACCGTCCCGTACCTTGCCGACCAACTGACAACGCCAAAAACACATTTCGCAGATTCCACCCACAACGGTTTTGTCACCGGCAGTTCCCGTTGTATCGAGCGCTGATTTGGTGACACCGGTGCTGGCGGAAACAACCTTAGACAATGGTACCGAGGCTGCTGCCAGGGATGCCGTCTGAAGGAATTTACGCCTTGTTAGGTTGAAAGCCATCTTCGTCTTCCTCCTTAGTAAAAAAATCAATTAATTGTACAACCACCCTGTAAAAAGGATGGTGAGCTCCTTCTGTTACCCTGGGGTGAAACTTTTGATACCAAGGGCGAAACAGTTTTTTCAAGAAGTCCTCTACTCCGGTGAAATCTTTTTCTTCAGCCAGAAGTGAAAGAAATTCAAGTTCGTGAATTAAGTGGTCGGGCAGGTCGGCTTTTTCATCCATTCCAAAACCTTTTTCCCGATAGAAAGCAATGGTGTTACCGGCAAATGCTCCTTGCAATGATTGATCCATATAGACAGAGCCGTAGGGAGGAGCAACAACATGGGGCGCTCCATTAATGAAAAGTCTAGTGTACTCTACCTGCAGATCTTCAATTGCATCCTGAGCGTTATCAATCTTTTTTTTTATTGATACGCCTTCTTCAACACCACCAAGAGTTCCAAGTAAATTGTAAAAGGCATTGAAGAAGTCTTCAGTCATCCAGGCAGCATCGGGATACTGCATACACTGTGAAAGAAATCGGTAGATCCTGGCTATATCGTCGGATGGTTCGGTTGCAGACATGAATTGTATTGTAATGTATTGTTGGTGAGGTAATGGACATATGTCAATACCTGCATTGCTTTTATTGTTACGGACGTAAAAATAAGTATCATTGAGAATTGCTACAAAGTAGTGGCTAACATATCCAAGTGGGTGTGTATTGTCAATGTATTGCTATTTACAGGATTGAAAAAACAGTTGGTTGAGAAGCGTTAGAGCATTATGCCCTGCGGGCAGAAGGTGTTTGGTAAGTCCCACAGTGAAAAAGGATTTAATTCGTTTTTCTTTCACGAGCGTCATCTAATCGCCGCATACCTTCCATAAGCAATTTCATAAAATAGCCAATCTCTGGAATTTCAAAGTCTTCAGAGGGGATCCCCGGGGTAAAACGAAATCGTCCGTCCTGTTCTTTTAAAATTTCGTAGAAAGCTGATTCGCCTTCATGGTTATTGTATTTTGCTTTTATAAGTGAGCCTTGTCGAAAAGAAAACCTGGCAGTTCCATTAACCAATTCATTAATAGTTAAGATTCCTGTTTTGTTGTTCATGTTGAGTGTTTGAAAAAGAGCTTCAGCAGGGATTTCAGCAAGGTTGCCAATCATTCCAGAGGAGAAATCTTCTGTGCGGATGATATTGGATTTCGTTAATCTTTTAGCCATCAGGCGGGTAAAATAGAGTTGAATGGCCGGGTATTGCGCAAGGATTTTCTGAAAGTTTTTCCTGTCAATGTGTAGAATGGCAGAATGTTCCCGTACCTGAATGGTTGCCCCAACGGAATCATTACAAATAAGGCTCATCTCCCCAAAGACTTCTCCTTTATTAAGCGTGGTGATGGTCATTCCGCCATCATTAATAACATTTACGGAACCGGTCACAATGATATAAAAGTTACAACTCGGATCGCCCTTGCGTATGACGATGTCACCCTTTTCAAGTTTGTTGAGGCGAAAAAACTGAACCACTTGCTCAAGGTTTTGCTCATCAATATTCTTAAAAAAGGCAAAATCAGATAGAAGATGCAACATGGAAACAAGTTCGTTTGCATAATCCTCTTCTTTTTCATTTTGAATAAGAGCTAACTCTTTCGTATGTTCAAGCCTGAGAGAACCTGTGCACCCGCTGCAACTTATCATACAAATGGGAATTTTATCGGCACGTTCATATTGAATGATAACCTTTGTAAGATCACCGCTTAAAATTTTACATTTTTCCTTGCCCGTTGGAGAATATATTATTGTTGTATTAACAAAGGTGTTCGCCTCTTCAGAGTTCATGGAAATTGTAATACCTGTGACACCAAACAGATCTCCGTAAATATACAATGGACAATTTTGCACTTCACTAACTTTAAAAACAGCCTTTGGAAAACCCATAATTTAACCAATAATTACGATGAAAACATTAAAAGAACTCTTCACTTGCCACTTTCTGAGGGACGGGAGCTGAATAAGTTGAACATATTACGCTGCCCTTTGTTTCAAGTACAGGTGACGGAACAAAGGACAAGTAGTGTATATACCGTAAATTTCTAGTCAATACCAACTATATCTAAATTAGATCACTTCTTGGCAAGATATCAAGCCAATCACTGCTGATTCCAAGCATAATCTTGATTATTTATGGAATAACTGTTGACTTCAAGGTCTTTTTGTATTAATAATTCGTTTTTTTTCGTGATCAGAAGCGATCAATAAACAAAAAAGTTATATATACCCAGTACTTTAAGCTGGTTAGACATATATTAGCAAATACATACAGGAGAAATTCGTGGCTAATCATAAATCCGCTGAGAAACGCAATCGTCAGTCTCAGGTACGCCGTCTTAGAAATCGTGCCAACAGAACTCATATGAGAAATGTAATCAAAGCTGTTGACGCTGCAATTGTTACAGGTTCTCAAGAAGATGCACAAACAGCTTTAAGTGTAGCTATTCCTGTAATTGCTAAAACAGCCTCTAAAGGAACCGTTCATAAAAAGAATGCTTCCCGCAAGGTATCGCGTTTGACCAAGCGTGTTAACAAAATGCAGGTTGCAGCCTGATAAAAGTTATCTGCCGGCTGCTATCCGCCGTATTGCACACTTCGATTCAAAGGCCATAAAGTCAGCAAGACTTTATGGCCTTTTTTGTATTTTATGGTAATGTGTTGCAAGTTATCCAACAATCACTGTTACGCTACGTTCAATTTTCGATTATATCTTTTTTCTAAGGAACGTACACGAAATAAGTTGTTCAAGCTTTTTCGTGGACGTTCCTTAGTATTTTAAAGTCATGGCCACAACAACACATCTCCCTGATTATAAAACTTTTCTGAAGAGTAGCCATAGGGCCGGTTTAATTCCGGTCTACCGGAAGATCATATCAGATCTCGACACTCCCCTTACTCTTTTCGCCAAAATCTCCGGTGAGGAAGAACATATCTTTCTCTTTGAAAGTATGGAAGGTGGCGAAAAGTGGGGGAGGTACTCTTTTATAGGCTTTGATCCTATTCTCACTTTTTCGTCAAAAGGATCAACTATTGATGTGAAGTCCTTTGATGAGAGTCTTTCATCAAACGCCTCAGTTAAAGGGACCCCTCTGGAAATACTGCAACGTATTCTTGAGGACTGCAGGGCCGCAGAAAATGAGGATTTGCCCAGATTCTGTGGAGGAGCAGTAGGGTTCCTCGGATATGACATGGTTCGGTTTATTGAGGAGTTACCAGGCAATCATGAGCAGCTTGATTTTCCTGATTCATCCTTTATGATTCCCAGGATTGTTCTTGTTCATGACAGTTTTAAGCAGACGGTTACCGTTGTTTGCTGGGTGCCGGTTGATGTGCATATGGACAGCCAGGTTGCTTATAATAGAGCTACACAAAGAATAGATGCTGTTGTGGAACTTCTTCGTGCACCAGTACCTGTTTCCTTTTCAGGATCCAGTGTTCATGGGAGTAAAACCGGTCATTCATTCAAATCCAACATGGAGAAACAGGATTTTTGCTCCATGGTCGATAAAGCCAGAGAGTATATAAAGGCCGGTGATATCATTCAGGTTGTGGTCTCTCAGCGATTTCACACGAAGACAGACCTTGTTCCCCTTGATCTTTACCGTGCACTACGCCATATTAACCCCAGTCCCTATCTCTTTTTCTTAAAACTCGGCGACCTCATCCAGATAGGATCATCACCAGAGATTCTCGTTCGCAAGGAAGGCGATAAGATTGAGCTTCGTCCCATAGCCGGCACAAGAAAACGGGGCAACACCATTGAGGAAGATCTGGAACTTGAAAAAGAACTACTTGCTGATCCAAAAGAACGGGCAGAGCATTTAATGCTTGTAGATTTAGGACGTAATGATGTTGGTAGAGTGGCATGTGACGGCGCAGTTGAGGTAACAGATCTGCTTGTTGTAGAACGCTACAGTCATGTAATGCATATAGTCTCTGGTGTCCATGGTGTGATTAGAGACAATAAAGATCAGTTTGATGTGATGAAGGCATGTTTTCCGGCAGGAACTGTGAGTGGCGCACCTAAGATCAGAGCAATGGAGATAATCGATGAACTTGAACCGGAAGGTCGTGGCCCGTATGCAGGAGCTGTTGGATACTTCGGGTTTTCTGGAAATATGGACTTTTGTATCACAATCAGAACCTTTATAATGCAGGGTGATGATCTTTGGGTACAAGCGGGGGCCGGAGTCGTTTTTGATTCTGATCCTGTTAAAGAATATGAAGAGACCATTAATAAATCAATGGGCTTACGACGAGCAGTCGAACTAGCCGAAAAGGGATTTTAGTCATGCTTGTCATTATAGATAATTACGATTCATTCACCTATAATATTGTTCAGACCATCGCAGGAAATGAATTACAGGATGAACGTTCTGCCGACATACGAGTCTTTCGAAACGACAAAATCAGTATTGATGAGATTGTTGCCTTAAAACCTGATCGTATTCTGATCTCTCCAGGACCTTGTACACCGATCCTGGCAGGAATATCAATTGATACCATCCGAGTTTTTAGCGGTAAAATACCGCTTCTTGGGGTTTGTCTTGGACATCAGTCCATTGGGGAGGCTTTTGGTGGCAAAATTATTCGGGCATCACGTATTATGCATGGAAAGACTTCCCCCATTTACCATGATAATAAAGGAGTCTTTGTTGGACTCCCCAATCCTTTCGATGGCATGCGGTACCACTCACTCATTGTTGAAAAAGAGTCCATTCCGGATTGTTTTGAGATTAGTGCCTGGACAGATGAGGGTGAAATAATGGGACTTCGCCATAAAGAACTGGAAATCGAAGGGGTTCAATTTCACCCTGAATCCATTATGACCCCAGCCGGCATCACTCTTTTAAAGAATTTTATGAAGAGAAAGTAAATGAATATTAAAGACGCTATCAGCAAAGTAGTAATGAGAAAAGATCTCACCGAAAATGAGATGATTGATGTGATGAATGAAATTATGGGCGGGGGGGCAACTCCTGCTCAAATTGGTTCTTTTATTACTGCACTGCGCATGAAAAGTGAAACTGTTGAAGAAATCACTGGTGCTGTTCGGGTTATGCGTGAAAAGGCAACTCCCATCGTATCTGGAGTTGATACTGCTGCAGGTGATATTCTTGTTGATACCTGTGGTACAGGTGGCGATGGCTCGGGAACCTTTAACGTTTCAACAACCACTGCTTTTGTCGTAGCTGGGGCAGGCGTACCTGTTGCAAAACATGGGAATCGTTCTGTGTCCAGTAATTGCGGAAGTGCCGATGTCCTGGAAGCGGCCGGCGTTAATCTGGGTGTCAGCCCGGAGCAAGTTGGTGAATGTATACAGCGAATTGGAATTGGTTTTCTTTTTGCACCAGCGCTGCATGGAGCAATGAAGCATGCAATCGGCCCTCGAAAAGAGCTTGGGATTCGAACTATTTTTAATATTCTTGGCCCATTAACCAATCCAGCCGGTGCAAATGTTCAAGTTCTGGGAGTTTTTGCTGGAGACTTGACCGAACCATTGGCCCGGGTTCTTGCTAAATTAGGTTCCAAAAGAGCACTGGTTGTTCACGGTGAGGGGAACCTCGATGAACTGACTGTGACCGGTGAAACAAAGGTTTCTGAATTAAAAGATGGAAAAGTAACAAACTATTCAACAAACCCAGAAAATTTTGGTTTCAAAAAAGCCACCATCGAAGACCTTAAAGGTGGAAAGAATGCCCAGGAATCAGCAGACCAGATGATTACAATACTAGGTGGAGAGAAGGGACCTAAGCGTGATATGGTTCTTTTGAATAGTGGAGCAGCACTCATGGCTGCAGGTCTTTGTACTGACCTCAAGACTGGTATTGCAAAAGCTGCTGATACCATTGATTCAGGCGCTGCCCTGGAAAAACTTGAGCAATTAATCTCTTTCACCAACAAACAGTAGCCTCACCTATTACATCATACTGTAGGTCTTTGTACTTGTTATGGCGCATATTTTAGATATTATAGTTGCACGAAAGAAAGAAGAGGTCATCGCTTTAAAGAAGAATGGCGTTCAAATACCTAAGCCTTTTGCCGATAGGAATATTCCACCACCGCGTGGATTTAGAAAAACTCTGATAGACTATTCAGGAGTTGCAATTATTGCAGAAGCCAAAAAGGCATCCCCTTCAAAAGGTCTTATCTGTCCGAATTTTGATCCTGTTCAAATTGCAAAAGAATACGAAAAAAATGGGGCACAGGCTATTTCAGTTCTGACAGATGTTGACTTCTTTCAAGGTTCTCTTTTGTATCTTCTTCAGGCGAGAGAAAACGTTGGTCTTCCAGTTCTTCGGAAAGAATTTATCATAGATCCCTTACAGATTGAAGAGGCTCATATTTGTGGTGCTGATGCCATACTCTTGATGGCCTCTATCCTGGATGCATACCAGTTAAAAGATTTTATGGCTCAGGCAGAAGAGTACTCCATTGACTGCCTTGTTGAAGTTCATGATGAGGAAGAACTTGATACGGTACTGGGAACCAACGCAAATCTGATCGGAATAAACAACCGAAATCTTAAAGATTTTTCAATGGATACAGAGACTACTTTTCGGCTCAAAAAAAGAATTCCCGATACTATTGCAGTTGTTGGAGAGTCGGGTCTGAAAACTGCTGAAGATATTCAAAAGCTTGGAAATGCCGGAGTCTGTGCCGCACTCATTGGTGAAACCTTAATGAGAGGTAAAAATGGCGGAAACAGCCTTCAAGGGCTACGGGCAACCGGGGAAACAAAATGAACACTCGAACACGTATTAAAATGTGTGGTCTTACCAGAACTCGGGATGTTGAATTTGGTGTATCACAGGGGCTTGATGCACTTGGCTTTATTTTTTATGATAAAAGTCCCCGGAATGTGCTCCCTGACTTTGTAAGAGGAGTTGTCAGTAAACTTTCTCCATTTGTCGACAGTGTTGGAGTATTTGTTAATCGTGACAGGGAAGAAGTTGAGGAAATAGTAGAGTATTGCGGGCTTTCCCATGCTCAATTGCACGGCAAAGAAGATCGTACATACTGTGAGAGAGTAGAACGAAATAGTTCACCCTGTCATGTCATCAAGGCATTTCGAGTAAGTGAGTCAACAAAGAGTTCGGATTTCACACCCTACAACGACGTAGTTCACGGGTATCTTCTAGACACATATGCAAAAGGAACTGCAGGGGGAACCGGAGAAACGTTTGATTGGAATATTATAAATCGTCTGGACCTTCAACGCCCCATGATTCTTGCCGGAGGGCTGACGCCAGATAATATAGAGGAAGCCATCCAGGCAATCATGCCTTTTGGAGTTGATGTGAATTCCGGTGTTGAAGTTGAACCTGGAATTAAAGATCACTCAAAGATTATGGATCTCGTACGAAAAGTGCGTATGGCTGACAATCCATAATTGTATCACCGCTCACGGCTCACCGCTCACCGCTCAAAGCGCAATAAGAAAAGCCCCTTTGTACCCCTTCTCTCTGAGTGCCCGTTCGCTCCTTCTTGCATTACTCAAGGTTTTGCCCACATAGACTTGGACACGATACACGATTTCCCCTTTCATTGAGGATTGTTTTATCAATACTTTATGGCCGAAATCACGAAATTTCTCCTGGAGTGAGAGACTGTTATGTTTTTCAATAAATGCGCCAATTTGTACAAAATATTCACCGGATTTCAAATTAGCATATTGGGTAAATTTACGTTTTTCAATTTTTTTATCGTATTTGGTTTCTCCAAGAGCTGTAATTTTTACCCTTGCGATACCAGGTTGTACAAGTGAAATTTTCTGGGCAGCCCCATAACTTAAATCAATAATGCGCCCTCGTACAAAAGGACCCCTGTCGTTTACTCGAACAACAATCTCTTTTCCGTTATCCAAATTCTTGACAAGGAGCATGGTATGCATGGGTAACAGTTTATGAGCAGCTGTAACATCATGCATATTATAGGTTTCGCCATTTGAGGTTGGATTCCCATGAAAATCAGAGCCATACCATGAGGCAAGTCCTGTTTCTTCAAAGCCCACAGCAGAGGGCAGGGGGGAATATGTGCGGTTCTTGATCACATAGGGACGCTGTGTAGCTACTGTTTTTGACCCATTCTGTTTTGCAGAAGTAGAGCAACCAGTGGCAAAACATTGGAAAAGAAGAAAGAGTATAAGGGCAAAAACAATTCTATTACTTCCCATATAACGAGTTCTGTTCCTGGTGATGCACAGTAAACCGGTGTTCTTTTCAGTACCCTTTTGAGAGGTATAAGTGTCTTGGTCGTATTTATAACGTACTGACTTCAATCTACTCTCCAGTTTTCTTGCTTTTTTATTACAGGTTTTATGGAGTAAGGTACAAAAATGAAAAAGTAACAAATTGCTGTGTCTTAAAGGGTTGTGTCCTGTTCAGAATCCAAAAATCTTCGAATGCGATCCTGGTAGTAAAGACCTGCCTTTCCTGTCGTGTGCGGAACATATGGTACAAATTTGTCTCGTGTCATATTGGCAGGAACAGAGTCAAAACGAACATTTTCCTCTTCATCGACCCATGAAAGATATAAATCAAGCAGGGGACGTACCACCTGCAAACGTCCATTTTCATCGCGACCAATGCTGATATTTTCCCAACGTCTGATTTCATATCCTTTGTGCCAAAGACCAGGTTTTTGTTCACCAGTGATTTTGTCACTCATTTTATTATCAATTTCTTCTTTGTCGAAATCAAGGTTATTCGTTAGAATTTTTTCAATTTCAAAACTTCCCTGGACGCTAAGCCTTGAAAAATCATCATACTCATCCAGGTCATTTCGCATAAGATGGACGCCCTTGTCGTTAAATGCCCATTGAGCGTGGCAAACCTGACAATTGGCCAGTTTACTATATTTTTTGTGAGCAGGATGTTCCAACAACGGAATCCTATGCTGTTTACCATCCTTTGCAGAAATCAAAAGGTAACTGTCCTCAGTTTTATTATATTGTATGTTTTTTGTGAGAGCAGTAGTGCTGATTTTTTCTCTGTCATGACAATCTCCACAACGTATTTTATAATTGCCATCGGTCATAAGTTCTTCACCGCCATGACAATCCACGCACACTAGTCCTTTCTGTTGATGGATATCTGGACTGAGTTGGTGAAATTCTACGCCAAAGGGACGGAAATAGTCCTGTTTTGTTGTATAGGGTGTTCTATATTCCTCGTTTAAATCATGCTCATAGCGTCCATAATAATCAAAACCAACCCAGTTGCCGTAATGACATTGTAAACATTGGGGGTCACCTGGTGTTTTCATAAATGAATGAGAAACAAGTTTTCCTTCATAAAATTCAAGATGGCAACTGGCACAACCGGTTCCTCTAGCAGTAGCGGGGTATTGATCTCCTGAGAAATAGGGATGGCATCGAAGGCAGCGACGCCTGAGAAGATCATCCGCCAGATCAAGCACTGTTTCGGGTGAATCCATAACAGGGATATCTGTTAAAGAGTTTAGAGAGTTTTTTGCACCAAAAGCTTTACGTACAAGATTGACTTTGTTTTTTACGGTAAAATGAAGAGAGTGGGCAGTACTTTTAACTTGTTGTTCGTGACATTGACCACATGTCCGGGCCATATGATCCGGGTGGGCAGGGTTTTTAATTAAGTGTTTATGACCTGAATCTTTATCTTCGGTGTCGTCCCTGCCATCATGACATGCTGTACATGGCATGTCGTTATGGGCAGAGTCGAGTTCCATAGAATGACAAGCTTTGCAGCCTTTTTGGGGTATATTTGTGTTCGTTTGATTAGCAACTTGAGTTTCAGAAACGTTTTTTTGTTTCTGCTCTTCATTTGCTTCTTCGGAACAGGAATAGAAACAAAAAAATAAAAGAAGTAGAGATGTTCTGATGGCTGGCTTCATGGACAGATATCAATGGGCATACATGAAGTGGAAAATGTTTGACTTTGCAAGACTACCTTGCTATACAAGCCATGAAAATAGAATTTCATATTTTTTTTGTTTTGTTTATGCCAGCATTAGCCGACATAGCTCAGTTGGTAGAGCGACGCTCTCGTAAAGCGTAGGCCAGCAGTTCGATCCTGCTTGTCGGCTCCAGTCATCAAAGGGGAATCAAAGAATAATTTCTTTGATTCCCCTTTTTTTATACACAACCATCACAATGGTCTTACATGAATAAATAAAACAATTTGACGAAAATTATTGTGGATGTTTTTACTCATCAACATCTACTTTTACAACCTTGTCACCAGGTTGTAAAGAATCACCAACTTTAGCTGAAATAGCTGTTACAATACCATCAAATTCAATATTTATTGGTGTCTGCATTTTCATTGCTTCCATGACAGCAACCTTGTCACCGGCGGATACCATCTGTCCTTCTTCTACACTTATTTCACAAATATTTCCAGCAAATGGCGCTCGCATATCGCCGGCTTTTGCAAGGTCAAGAATCTCTTCTTTGGGCATTACTGCAGCTTTAGCGGTGACTCCTTCAGGGAGATCAGGTTCGAAATCATAGACTCTCTGGTGATGATCAACATTCAGGTAAACACTGGTTCCTCCATCTTCATTCACTATTGATGGACCGACCTCAACCATATGTTCTTTTCCTGTATGGTCTGTAAATTTAAGACTTTCTCCTGCATCAAAACTTCCCTGGTGAAGAAAAATAGAAGGAGGGAGCACATACACCTTGCCAAATTTATCCTCGAATTTGAAAAACTCTACGGCATCATTTGGATGTTGCAGATATAAGACTAATTGCTGGTCAGTAGGCTCTGTTCCGATTCTTTCAGTAAGAGTCTCTTTTTCCTTGGCGATGTCCATATCACTGATATCTTCCATGCCGCCTTCTTCTTCAAGAACCTTTTTCCAGTCAGGGCCAAGAACTTTTTCAAATATCCATTCTTCAGGTTCGTAAAATGGAAAAGGACCATATTTTCCAAGCAGAAGATTGCGCAGATCACCAGAAGCATTTCCGTAGCGTTCTCCACCTTGAACATTCGATACTGCAGTAGTCCAGAGAATCTGAGACCCGGGGGTTACAGACCAATAATTACCAAGCTCCTTCTGAACTCTTGGAAGTTCTTTATGGAGGATGTCCGGCATTTTATCAAGAAAGCCACCCTTGGAAGCCTGCTCGAGGCTTGAACCCATGGCACCACCGGGAAGTTTATGGATTTGTACAGTTGGCTGAAAACCTTTTATCTGTGATTCAAAGGCTTCGTAATGTTTTCTTTCACCACGAATCACTTCAGACGTTTCAATAACTGCTTCTTCATTAATAGTAGCTGCTTTATGTCCAACATCTGTTAATGCTTGAATGACAGTTAAAATCGGTGGAGGGCCATAATAACCGGTAAAAGAAGCATCCCCTGCATCCACAATTGTTGCACCATTCTGAACTGCAGCAACAATTCGACCAACATCATTTCCATCGGTATTATGCCCGTGATAATGAATTGGAAGATCAGGATGTTTCTGGCGAATACTGTCAACAAGTTGACCGATGCGCCTAGGAGTTCCAAGGCCGCCATGGTTTTTGATACAGAGGATAATATCTTTTCCTGTTACATCTAGAATTTCCTGAACCTTTGTTAAATAAAAAGCATCAGTATGTTCAGGGCCTGTGGAAAAGCAGATACAGGGTTCATTAATTTTACCGGCTTTCCCTACTTCCTCAAATACAGCCTGCATATTTGGGATATAGTTCATAAAATCAAAGGTACGCCAAACATCTACATATTTAGCAAATTCTTTGACAGTAAACCTGATAACATTCTGTGGATATGGGCGATAGCCAAAAAGGTTTACACCACGACAAAGTGTTTGAAACATGGTGTTAGGCATCTTCTTTCGAAGAATTTTCAGTTTTAGAAAGGGGTCAACCTGTTTACGCAGAATATCAACATGAACAGACGCACCACCTGTAATTTCCAGTGAAAAAAAGCCAGCTCGTTCTCTTGCTTCTGCGGCCATGATTTCAGTGTGCAAAAGAATTCTGTTTTTGAAATCAGACTGAGAGAGGTCACGGGCAGTATTGGTGATATGGTATCCGTCTGCATTCTGTAACTGTTTGATAACCTCGGCAGGGGATGTCCCTTGTATAATTCGTTCCATAGTCTTTCCTTGTTCTCTATCAATGGTTGCTCAGGATTGTTTTCTAGTCAATCAAGGATTGAACTAAAAAATATTTCTTTATGCAAATTGTGCTGTTACGCAGCGTAGGGATTGTGTCCCTTCTTATGAATCTCTGCGATTAAATTGGCAAGTTTATTCGCCTCATCAACATTATCATCATAGCTAAACAGTTCAGGATGTTTATCAAGATAGGACGTATCAAAATTCCCGGCAAGAAAATCAGGCTCTGCTGTAATGTTGAGATAAAAGGGAATAGTTGTTTTAGGACCTGAGATAACAAAGTTCTTAAGACAGCGCCGCAGCCTGTCTACTGTTTCGTTCCAGGAGAAACCATGTACGGTCATCTTCACAAGCAGGGAGTCGTACACTTCCGGAATGGTAAAGCCTTGATAGACAAAACCATCGAGACGAACACCATACCCACCAGGGGAGCGATAAACAGAAACAGTTTTTCCACCTTCTGGCATAAAATCAGCCTTTGGATCTTCTGCGTTGATACGCATTTCAATGGCATAACCGCGCATTTGAATGTCATCCTGAGAAAAAGAAAGGGGTTTTCCCAGGGCAAGTTTGATCTGAGTACGAACGATATCGATACCAGTGATCATCTCAGTCACAGTATGTTCAACCTGTACTCTGGTATTTATTTCCATGAAGTAGTAATTGAAATCCTTGTCAATTAAAAACTCAACGGTGCCTGCATTAAAATAGTTGGCAGCTTTGGCAGCTTTTACGGCAGTATCACATATTGTATCAAGAAGTTCTTTGTTGTCAATCATGGAGGGAGCAATTTCTATCAGCTTCTGATTTCTGCGCTGGATCGAGCAATCACGGGTACCAAGATGCACGGTTTTCCCGTCTTTGTCTGCCATGATTTGAACTTCAACATGCTTTGGCTCAATGACAACCTTTTCCAGATATACACGGTCGTCATTAAAGGCAGCTTTTGCCTCAGATCGTGCGATGGGAATCTCCTCTTTCATCTGAGCAGCATTCTCAATGCGTCTGATACCACGACCACCACCACCGCAGGTAGCTTTCAGCATTATGGGGTATTTATATTTTTCTCCAAAAGCAAGAGCGGCTTCTACCCCCTCATCCCCGTGTGCCAGATTGTCGCTCCCGGGAACCATTGGAATGCCCGCATCTGCCATAATCTGCCTGGCAATAACTTTATTGCCAAGATTAGTAATAACGGTGGAGGATGGTCCAATAAATATTATATCATTGTTTTCGCATGCTTTTGCAAAATCAGGATTTTCTGCGAGAAACCCGTAACCTGGGTGAATGGCTACAGCACCGGTTTTTTTGGCAACGGTTATTATTTTTGCAATATCGAGATAGTCACAGCGAGGTCCATCTCCGAGCCATACAGCCTCGTCTGCAATGCGAATGTGACGTGATTCCTTATCGGGTGTTTCGTAAACGGCTACAGCTTCATAGTTCAATTCCTGAATGGCACGGATAAGCCGAATAGCAATTTCACCACGATTGGCTACAAGTATTTTTGTTTTCAAAGCAACTCCTTTCACAAATAATTTCACAATTACTACAGAATGTAGCAATAAGGAAAATCCCCTTAAATAGTAAGAAGATTCTGGTGAATGTCTTTAATTATCTCAAAATAAAGACTCAAGATAACAGAATCATTATACTTACCATATTTGTCTTGTAAAGGCAAGTAATACTGGTGAACTGGACAAAAGCAGTCCTTCCCCATAATGCCTGGAAGGGTTTGTTTCAAAAGGCCTACTTATTGGAAAAAAAGTAATTTTTATGATGATTTATTAAGTAAAACGATTTAATGAATCACCTGTCAATAATTTAAATATTAGAGATGGTTTTTCTTGCGCTGGTGGCAAGTCAAGGCAAGAAACAGCGCGTTAGATCGATCATAACACGAGCCGGAAGAGATCGTTGAGTAGCATTATCAACATACGGTACCTTTTATAAAACCGAACAATTGATACTCACTGGGTAAGGATCAGAGTCTTATGGGATTCTGTAACTGTAACTCGCTAATAATCTAACACATTACCGTGGGGGGGGGAAGAAGAAGGGGGCGCTATGGTGTTTTTTTACCTGCATCGCAGTGTTTTTATAAATCTTAAACGACAAAATGGTCTAATCCATGACAAAGAAAACCAATCTGGATGACAAGCAAAGCACAGAACCCTCTGTTGCTCCGCAACCTAAGGCAAAGGAAAAAGAAAAAAAGCTCTACGATGTTGTTTTCTTTCACAAGTGGTGCAAATCCTGCGGTCTCTGCAGCGCATTTTGTACTAAAAAAATCATTCAAACAGATGACACAGGACTTCCCTATATAAAGAAAATGGATAGTTGTATAGGGTGTCAGTTTTGTGAAATCCACTGCCCTGATTTTGCAATCACAGTAAAAGAAAGACATCCTAAGCGGAGGCGTCAAAATGGAAAATGTTGAGCAGCAACAAAAGACTCTTCTTCAAGGTAATGAAGCCATCGTGGCAGGTGCGCTGGCTGCCGGGTGTCGGTTTTTTGCCGGATACCCCATTACACCAGCCTCTGAGATAAGCGAAATACTCTCGGCCAAGCTCCCTGAATTGGGTGGTACTTTCATTCAAATGGAGGACGAAATTGCTTCAATGGGTGCTGTTATTGGTGCCTCACTTGCCGGAGCAAAGGCTATGACCGCTACCAGCGGGCCCGGTTTTTCTCTTATGCAGGAAAATCTGGGATACGGATGCATTGTCGAAGCTCCCTGTGTGATTGTAAATGTTATGCGAGGTGGCCCAAGTACCGGACTCCCCACCAGCCCATCGCAAGGCGACGTGCAGATGGCAAGATGGGGAACACATGGTGATCACCCCATTATTGTGCTTGCTGTTTCATCCGTGGCAGATTGTTTTTCCGTTACCGTAAAAGCCTTTAATCTTGCGGAAAAATATAGAATCCCCGTAATTATTCTTTCCGATGAAGTTGTCGCACACACAAGGGAATCCGTTGTCCTTCCCGATGCTGAGCAGATTAGGGTTTTTGACAGAGTAAAACCGGATGTGCCACCGGAATGGTACAAACCCTATGCCGACAATAACCGCGGCGTACCGGACATGGCTGCTTTTGGTGACGGGTATCGTCATCATGTTACCGGTCTTGTTCATGATGAAAAAGGGTTTCCAACTCAGAATTCCCAGGAGATAGATACATTTCTTAAACGAATACATTCAAAAATCAGCAAAGGCTTTCAGGAGATACAGGTGGTCAAAACGCATCTCATGGAGGATGCTGAAATCTGTGTTATTGCTTATGGCTCTGTTGCCAGATCTGCTCTTCGCGCTGTTCGTGATGCAAGAAATAGAGGAATCAAGGCAGGACTTGTTCAACTTGTAACCTTATTTCCGTTTCCCCGTAAAAGTGTTGATACCTACCTTCGCCAATGTCGTGTAGCCATTGTACCGGAGATGAATATGGGGCAGATGGGAAGAGAGGTTTCCAGGGTAAATCAGGCAGGTTGTCGAATTGTAAAACATAATAGAATTGACGGCCAACTCATCACCCCGGATGAAATCCTCAAACATTTAGCCACAGTATGATCTTGCGTCATAATAAGGACTAGGAGAACTAATAAATGCTTGAACGTGCTGAAATTATACGACAAAAATATTTACGACATGATAAAAAATTCCCTCATGTCTGGTGTCCCGGCTGTGGTAATGGAATTGTGATGGGTGCATTATTGCGTGCTGTGCACAGTCTTGGTCTTGATAAAGATGAGGTGGTACTTGCATCCGGTATTGGATGTTCTGGAAGAATGCCCACTTATATTGATTTTAATACGATTCATACCACCCACGGACGTGCTCTCACGTTTGCCACAGGAATCAAACTTGCAAAGCCTGAGCTCACTGTGCTTACAGTGATGGGAGATGGTGATTCAACTGCCATTGGCGGAAATCACTTTATCCACGCTGCAAGACGAAATATTAATCTCACAGCGATTATTATTAATAATGCCACATATGGAATGACAGGTGGCCAATATTCACCGGCTACGCCATATGGGTCTAAGTCCACAACGTCTGTGTATGGTCATGTGGAACACGCATTTAATATTGCTGAGCTTGCAGCGGCTGCTGGAGCATCATTTGTCGCAAGATCCACTGTGTACCACGCAACCCACCTTGAACAGATGATCAAAAAAGCCATAGAGAAACGTGGCTTTTCTGTTATGGAAATTATTTCCAATTGTCATGTTCAGCATGGACGACGAAATAAACTCGGTGGTGCCGTTGAGATGATAAATGGCTTCAAGGAGCAATCGGTAACAGTTGCAAAAGCTGCTAAGATGACTCCAGCGGCCCTGGAAGGAAAAATCACCATTGGGGTTCTCGCTGACGTGGACAAACCAATATCTACGGATGAGTATCGTCGCATTGCTGAAGAGGCCAGGGAAAAAGCTGATAACATCACTAAAGCTATCGATAAAAATGGAGTCAAGTGCTATGAAGAATGACGAACGATATGAAATCAGGTTTAGTGGTTCTGGTGGTCAGGGGATCATCACAGCTGCTGTGGTTATGGCCGACGGAGTAGGTTCCTTTGATAATAAACACGTCTGTCAAACTCAGAGCTACGGCCCGGAAGCAAGGGGCGGGAAGAGTAAGGCTGAAGTTGTAATTTCAAACGCTCCCATAGATTACCCGAAGGCGTTGAGTGTGGATCTGCTGCTAGCCATGAACCAGACAGCGTGTGATGCATATTTTTTTGATATTAAGGCCGATGGCTTGCTGATTGTTGATAGTGGACTTGTACAACAGCTTCCAACCAGCCGTTCTGTTGCCATACCGTTTACTCAAATTGCAAAAGAAACAATTGGAAGAGAACTGGTGGCTAATATGGTGGCGCTTGGTGCTGTTGGCTATCTTTCGGGGATGGTGTCACTTAGTGGCCTGGAGCAGGCATTGCTTTCCCGTGTTCCTAAAGGAACGGAGAGTATGAATTCCGATGCCCTTCATGCTGGAATTGAGGAAGCCAAAAAAATTGATCTTGATTCACTGCCACGTTCTGTTCTTTCTGAGTGGGACGACGAATTATAGCCGCTAAACCAATACTATAAAAGTTTTTGATAATGTAATACCTGAGAGTGGAGAGAGAAGGCTTCATTCTCAGGTATTATCCTTCTGCTTCACTACTCTTTTACCAACTGCTGCTGCGTAAATTACAGTTTCTTCCTCTGACTCAAGACCCAACAACTCATTTATTTCATCGTCGTAAAAAGCTGCAATGGGACAGGCACCATTCCCTGTTGCTTCGGCGGCTATAACAAGATTCTGGCAAATATGTCCTGCATCAAGAAGAATATAGCGCATTCCACGATTACCATACTTACTCATAGAACGTCTGATGACTGCTGACCAAAGAAAGCCTACTGCTGCCTGTGCCATAAAATTCTGATTGAGACAGGCGTTTGCTACTACTTCGGCACTGTCCGTAGTGCTTAAGCGGTCAAGAGAAAAATTTTCCACATCAAAATGATACAAGCCAGGTTGTAAGTCTTCCACTGAATTTGCACTGAAATATGTTTCAATCGGATACAATGCACCTGCTGAAGGCGCAGTTCTAAATGAATAATGTCCAGATGTCGCGGTGATTCCCTGACTGGCCCAAAGCATAAATGCCAGTTCTCTCATTGTCACGGATTCTTTCTCATATTTACGCAGAGACCGCCTTGTCTGGAGAAGGGGAGTGATGCGAGCCTCTTTCAATGTCCAATCTGTGGGTAACTTTATTTTCTCTGCATCGGGGTAGCGTTTAAAGGTATCTACTTGTGATATGGCAGGTCGTATAGCATGCCTGATTGTTTCCCGATCATACGCACTGTCTCTAAGGTATTTGTATCCTGAGCAATCCGAAAGTTCAGGCATGGTTCACCTCTTTTTGTTGCTGTTTTTGTTTTGCCAGCTGTCCACATGCTGCGGAAATATCTTCGCCTCGACTTGTTCGGATGAAGACTGAATACCCGGCATCCCTGACAATTTTTTGAAAAGCATAAACCCTGTTTCTCGATGGACTCTTAAAGGGAAGGCCGGGAGATTCATTGTAGGACAATAGATTTATTTTACAGGGAATATCGTGTAGAATACGTGCCAGCTCACGCGCCTCTTCGTCAGAATCATTTATTCCTTTAAGGAGGACATACTCAAACATAATTCGCTTTCGTGTAGCCATCGGGTAATCCCGACATGCCTGTAGCAGTTCTTTAAGTGAGAACCTGTTGTTCACAGGCATCAGGCTCTCCCTTGTTTTATCGTCAACAGCATGAAGAGAAACAGCAAGGTTTACACCTGTCTGTTCTCCTAGCTGCATCATCTTGTTGACTATTCCACAGGTTGAAACTGTAATTCGTCTGTTAGTCATATCCAGCCCACGTTGTTCTGTTAGAATTGATATAGACTTAATCAGATTTTCAAGGTTGTTGAGAGGTTCACCCATGCCCATAAAAACAAGATTTGTGACGCGATCAGGGCCAATGAGTTTACCTTTTGGTTCCCCTCGAAGAAATTCCCCAACGGCACAAACCTGATTCACGATTTCAGAAGGGGTGAGGTTACGAAGAAAGCCCATGGTGGCAGTGAGACAAAAGGAGCAGTTCATTGCGCAGCCAACCTGTGCAGACACACAGAGTGTGTTTCGGTCAGGTTCGGGAATAAGAACGGATTCTATCACTTTTCCATCATCAAGAGTGAACGCAAACTTGACACAACCATCACTGGATCGTTGGATAAGTGGTTCACGAAACTGAGACATACGAGCATGTTCAGCAAGTATCAACCTGAAATCTTTTGCCAGATCAGTCATCTGAGAAAAGTCGGTAATACCGGGCCGGTACAGCCATGCCATGATTTGCCTGCCCCGAAATGCCGGCTGTCCCAGAGATTCAACATAGTGGACAATTTCATCCTGGGTAAGGTTGCGAAGATCTGTTTTGGAATCGTTATTCATTATTTTTTTATAGTGCTCGGTAATGCTCTTGTACTATAGGTTTGTTACCTGCCAAAGCCTGTTTAATTGATTCGAGCATGGCTGCTTTGTCGCGCCCGAGTCTTCCACTTAATGGCAGATAATTGGACGCATGGTTTGCCATAAATTGAACAGGGTCACATTCAATATGCTGTATCAGCGTGCGTAATTCAATAAGCATTTCTTTGGCATCGGGCAACTTAAAAGTTCCGTTTTTATAGCTTTCGCCAAGTTCTGTATTGCTAAGAGGCATAAGGCAAAGGGCTGCTATCTGCTTTGGCTGCATATGATTTAAAACCCGTGCAGATTCTTGAGCATGCTTAACACTGCCAGCTCTTCCACCAAGACCCAGTAAAACTGTCACAGAGAGAAAAATGCCAGCTTCTTTAACACGCCGACCCGCTTCAATCATAGAATCTGCTGTTTCACCTTTTTTTACAGAAGCTAAAACATCATTGTCGCCACTTTCAAGCCCCATATAAATACGATGCAGGCCACGTTCTTTCAGCTCTTTAAGTTCCTGAACGGACTTTGAGCGGATTGCTTTGGCATTACCATATAATGCAATCCTCTTAACCTGGGGAAGAGATTCTTTAATTTTTTTAAAAAGAGTGAGTAAACGCTTTTGAGACAAGATGAGAACATCACCATCGGCAAGGAAAACACGCTTTTGTCTGAGACAGTATTGTGAAGCAAAGGCTATGTTTTCAGTTATTTCTTCATCGCTACGAATGCGAAATGTTTTGTTTTTACCTTTGTATGCTCCACAAAAAGTACATGTATTATGGGAACAACCAACAGTGACCTGAATTATGATGGAGTTCGCCTCACTTGGTGGGCGAATAATATCTCCATCATAATTCATATTATTTCGAGTACGCTCCTAAGCCTTGTTGGCAGCCGCAAATTCTTTCATAAAAGCTATAAGCTTCTCAACACCCTCAGTCGGGAAGGCATTATAAATTGATGCCCGGCATCCGCCAATGGAGCGATGTCCCTTTAAACCCATCAAACCAACTTCAGCAGCCTCTGCAATAAATTTTGCTTCAAGATCAGCACTCGGAAGGTTAAAGGGAATATTCATTAGAGATCTGGATGTAACTTCAGCATGACCTCTGTAGTAATCACTGGAGTCAATGCAATCATACAGCAGTCCAGCTTTTGCAATATTTCTAGCCTCCATTGCCTCAACTCCACCTTGCTGTTTTAACCATTTCAACACTTCTCCGACTCCATAAATTGCAAAGCAGGGTGGGGTGTTGAACATTGAATCTTTATCTGCGTGTGTTTTATAGTTTAACATTGTTGGGGTATTCGCTGGAGCTTTATCCAGTAAATCATCTCGAATAATTACAACTGTAACACCCGCTGGACCCATATTTTTCTGGGCACCGGCAAAGATAATACCAAATTTGGATACATCAATTTTTCTTGAAAGAATATCCGATGACATATCAGCAATTAAGTCTTTCTCCGTTTCTGGAAAACTTGGGAACTGAGTGCCGTAAATAGTATTGTTAGATACAAAATAGAGGTACTCGGAATCCGCATCAATCGTATAATCATCCTTCAGAGGGACCCTGTTAAAGGTCTGTTCTTCACTGGAATAGGCAACATCAATATCACCAAAAAGCTTAGCTTCCTTAATGGCTTTTTTGGCCCAGGTTCCGGTGTTGAGATAAGTAGCTTTTTTACCTGTTCCCAAAAGATTCATGGGGATCATGAAAAACTGGCTCGATGCACCACCCTGTAAAAAGAGAACTTTATAATTGTCAGGAATTTCCATAAGCTCACGAAGCATACTTTCAGTATCAGCAGCTACAGCCATAAACTCTTTGGAGCGGTGACTCATTTCAATGAGCCCAATCCCTGTTTCTTTAAAATTAACTATATCTTTAGAGGCCTGTTCAAGAACATCAACAGGCAGTGTTGCCGGGCCGGCACTAAAATTATAAACACGATCAGCCATCTTTTTTTGCTCCTTCTCTTTAAAATAGAATACCTAATGGATTGAAAACGGGAATCTGACCCAAATCTAAAAAAAACAAACTACCATATTCATTACTCTTCGGCACCTATAGACTGCACGACAACAAATCAACAAGACAAGTTTGCAAGAGAATTGTCCTGTTAGCAGCACTTATTTTAAGTGGATATCTATGGTTACGTTTGCTGCGATCCTGTTTTTTGATTTTTTCGTATGGCATCATACAACACAACCCCAGCAGTCATGGCAAGATTCAAACTTCTGATATTTGGATTAGGCATTGGCAGCGTAAAACATCGATCTGCGTAAAGTCTGAGAAATTCTTCCGGCAGTCCTTTTGTTTCCTTACCAAACACCAGATAATCCCCCAGCCTGAAAGGTGCATCGACATAAGATTTATCAGTTTTAGTTGTGAGAAAAAATAATTTTGTTTCATCCTGAGCCTCAAGAAACTCCTCAAAGGAATCCCAGTATCGAATATCAACAAATTTCCAGTAATCAAGACCGGCACGTTTAAGATGTTTATCGTCGGTTGAAAAACCTAAAGGTCGTACAAGATGCAAGACACTGTTGGTGGCTCCGCATAATCTTGCGATGGATCCAGTGTTTGGAGGAATCTCAGGTTCAACAAGGACTATGTGGAATGCTTCGTTGTCGTTCATTGTTTTTTTGTGCCGTGGTTAAAATAGAACTCTTTTTCAGGTCAAAGAGGTTGTTTGAAGTCTATATGAAGAAATGAAAAGCTAAATTACATAGCATTAATTTGAAAAAGAAGAAAGAGTTGCATTTTTTCCGACAGATACTACATTGTACTGGTTATCAATAAAAAAGTTTGAGAATGGTGGACTTTTTCTATCAATCTCCGCTGTTTTTTTTTATAAGTAGTATCGTTTCTGTAAACAGGAGTTCGAAGTAAATGGCGTTAATTGTACAAAAATTTGGAGGAACCTCCGTTGGCGATCCGGAAAAAATTAAAAATGTCGCTAAACGAGTTCTCAAAAATAAAAAAGAGGGTAACCAGGTGGTGGTTATTCTCTCTGCAATGTCTGGTGAAACCAATCGACTTACAGACTTTGCCATGGCCATGCAGGATATTCCTGATAGCAGAGAAATGGACGTGCTGCTTTCATCCGGTGAGCAGGTAACCATTTCTCTTTTTGCCATGGCCATGAAAGCGCTTGGAGATGATTGTGTTTCATTTCTTGGCGATCAGGTTAAAATACTTACTGACAGCTCACACACTAAAGCCCGCATAGAGTCCATTGATACTGAAAGCATCATGGAAGTTCTAAATGATGATAAGGTTGTTGTTGTTGCCGGTTTTCAGGGAGTTGACAGTGACGGCAACATTACAACTCTTGGCCGTGGTGGTTCAGACACAACTGCGGTAGCCCTTGCAGCAGTGCTTAACGCTGATGTATGTGAAATTTTCACCGATGTGGAAGGGATCTATACTGCCGACCCAAATATCTGCAATAAAGCACGAAAAATTGACCGGATCTCATATGATGAGATGCTTGAACTTGCAAGTTTAGGAGCAAAGGTACTCGACATTCGATCCGTAACATTTGCAAAACAGTACCACGTCCCTATCCATGTTCGTTCTACTTTCACCGATACAGAAGGAACATGGGTTGTTGAAGAGGAAAAAGCAATGGAAGGAAGAATAGTTTCAGGTGTAACATATAATAAGAGTGAAGCTCGTATTACGATTTCAGGGGTTCCTGATCAGCCGGGGATTGCAACAAAGATTTTCACCCCTATTTCAAATGCCAATATTATTGTTGATATGATAATTCAAAATCAGGACACTGGTAATGGCATGACCGATATGACGTTTACTGTTCTTCGTTCCGACTACGAAAGAACATTGAAAATACTTGGTTCTGTCGTCGAAAGCACCGAGGCAACCGGTGGTATCCATAGTTCTGATGCTATAACTAAAATTTCCATTGTTGGCGTTGGCATGAGGAATCATTCCGGTATTGCATCAACAATGTTTAGCGTACTTGCAAATGAAGGAATTAATATTTCGATGATTTCCACGTCGGAGATTAAAGTTTCATGTATTATTAATGAAAAATATACTGAACTTGCTGTTCGCGCTCTTCACGATGCCTTTGAACTCGATAAAGACAATATGGCAGAAGAGGAAACTCTTGTATAACTGGTGAATTCCATGACTAAATCAGTACAGATATATGACACCACCTTGAGGGATGGTACCCAGGCTGAAAATTTTAATCTTTCTGTGACGGATAAGGTTCGGATCAGCCACAAACTTGATGATCTGGGGATCGATTTTATTGAAGGTGGCTGGCCCGGATCAAATCCCCTGGCAGTTGATTTTTTCAAAACCATGCAGGGACAGACGTTGAAGCATGCCAAACTTGCAGCTTTTGGTTCCACTCGCCTTTTTTCAAACCCTTGTGAAAAGGATAAAAATCTGCAGGCATTAATAGATGCAAAAACTCCTGTTATTACAATCTTTGGCAAATCCTGGGATATTCATGTGCATGATGCACTGCGGATAGAACTGGAAGATAATCTGCGTATCATTGAAGAATCCCTCGCCTATTTGAAACCGCATGCGGAGAATCTATTTTATGATGCGGAGCATTTCTTTGATGGATTTAAAAAGAATCAGGACTACGCATTAGCTACTTTGGAAAAAGCCATCCTCGGTGGTGCTGAATGCCTTGTTCTTTGTGACACCAATGGTGGTATGCTACCACATGAAGTAAAAGCAATCATAGAATGTGTACAAACCTTTATTGCGGGACACGGAGATCACATAACTCTTGGTATTCATGCCCATAATGATTCGGAAACTGCTGTTGCAAATTCACTTCTGGCTCTCAGCCTTGGCGTAAAACAGGTGCAGGGTACAATGAATGGCTATGGTGAGCGATGCGGTAATGCAAATCTTACATCCATCATTCCGGCGCTTGGTCTTAAAATGGGCTATACAGCTGAATCTCTGAAAAATTTAGATAAATTGTACGATACTGCCATGTTTGTTGATGAACTTGCCAATCTTCCGCATAATAAATATCAGCCGTATGTTGGACGATCAGCATTTGCTCACAAAGGCGGTATTCACGTCTCCGCTGTGAAGCGAAACCCTTTGACATATGAGCATGTGGAACCTGAGAAAGTTGGTAATTTCAGACGGATTCTTATTTCAGATCAAGCCGGTAAATCAAACATTCTCCATAAGGCAAAAAAGTTTGGTATTGAGCTTGACCCCAAAAGCCCGATAGCGGCTTCCATTGTTTCAGAGTTGAAAGAGCTTGAAAACCAGGGGTTTCAATATGAGGGTGCCGAAGCCTCCTTTGAACTGCTTATGCGACGAGCCGTTGGAACTCATGCAACGTATTTCACCTTAAAGGGGTTCCGGGCTATTAATTCAAAGCGGAAAATGGGCAGGCCTCCTGAAACAGAGGCGACAATAAGGCTGGAAGTTGGAGGCCATGAAGTTCACACTGCTTCCATGGGAGATGGTCCGGTAAATGCGCTTGATAAAGCTATGCGTAAGGCGCTTACCAGATTCTATCCTGCCCTTGAAGAGATTGAACTTGTTGACTATAAAGTTCGTGTTCTCACAGGGCAACATGGGACAGGAGCAAAAGTCAGAGTTCTTGTAGAATCCAAAGATCAGTATGAACAGTGGGGGACTGTTGGGGTTTCAGTGAACATTATTGAAGCTTCCTGGCAGGCACTCGTTGACTCCATTAATTATAAATTAATGCGCGATGATCAGCGTCACGCCAAAAGTTCCTGATCATTTCACTTACTCAAAAGAGGGGACAGGAATTGAGCGTGTCGTGCTTTTTTTCTGTGTCCTCTTTTTGATTGTACAGATGTATTCTTCACTGTCTTTTTCAAAAGCTACCATTCCAAAAGAATCTCAGCTTAGTATTTTACCGACAAATGTTCTTACCGTATCGTCTGTTAGTGTCGATACAAGTAACTGTGTTTTAAATAATTTAGAGTTGGTCAATTCACGGGACACCTTTCACTTTGCTCCTTTTTTCTTCAAACCCATTGCTATAAATTACTGCAACAAGGAATTACTCATGTCAATCAGAGGAATAGGGCCAAGTCTTGCCGAAAGTATAGTTGTAACCCGGGAAAGTCTGGGTAGCTTTTCCGGGCCAGAAGATCTTTTGCTGATTAAGGGTATGGGCCCCGGAAGAGTGGCAAAATTTAAATCCTCTTTTAGCTTTTCAAAAGATCATGCTCAACAGTGATCCGTTTCCGATTCTTGATCCGATTGTAGTCCTTATAGGGCCTACAGCCATAGGCAAAACTGTTCTCTCAATACAACTTGCCAAAGAGTTCGGTTTTGAGATAGTCAGCATAGATTCCATGCAAGTGTATCGATATATGAATATTGGTACTGCCAAAATTACCAGGGAGGAAATGGAGAACATTCCACATCATTTGATAGATGTGGTAAATCCAGACGAACCTTTTAGTGCAGGGCTTTATGAACAAATGGCTCTCGATACTATTCAGAAAATCCTTGCCAGAGGAAAAAAAGTTCTGATAACAGGTGGAACTGGCTTGTATTTATCTGCTCTTCTGAATGGTTTAGCAAAACAGATCCCGACCTTTCCTGAAATTCGTGCTGAAATCCAACTGGAGCTAGAACAATACGGACATGATGTTTTACATGAACAATTGGCCTTAATCGACGAATCTACCGCCAAAAGAATACACACGAATGATACTCATAGGCTCATTAGAGCTATTGAGATTTTCAGGGGTACGGGAAAAAAATGGTCCAGACTGCTGGAGGAACACCAGCTTGAGAATGAATTACGATTTAAAAATGTGCTCGAAGTCGGTCTGACATGTGAGCGAGAAAAGCTATACAGCCAGATTGAAAAACGAAGCAGGATTATGCTTGAAAACGGTTTATATGAAGAAGTGACGGGCTTACTTAAAAAAGGATACAGTTCTCAGTTGAAGTCGATGCAATCAATTGGTTACAGCCATATGATCAAATTCATCAGGAATGAATGGAAAGAAGAGGAAATGTTGGAAAAGCTCACTCGGGATACACGCAGGTATGCTAAACGTCAGTATACCTGGTTCAATAAGATGAAAGGTATATCCTGGTTTGGTAAGGATCAGCTAAATGGAGTAAACACCAAGGTCGACAGCTTCATAAACAACCTTTAAGCAAGTAGTTTAACATATTATCTATAATTTACATTAAACACTGAATGAATGAATGACATTGCTCAAAATAAAGCTCTAATTCGGCTCGCGGACGGGACAGTATTAGATCCATTTATTGTACGACTTCTCGGACAACGAGGTATTGTCGGTCAACAATCAATTTCAGCATTTCTTGAACCTAAACTAAGTGAACTACCAAGTCCGTTCCTTATGAAAGGGATGGAACAAGCGGTACAAATAGTAGCAAATGCGCTTTCGAACAAACATTCTATTCTTATTTGGGGAGACTACGATGTCGATGGAACAACTTCCACCTCTCTGCTCCTTAGGTTTTTTAAATATCTCGGATGTAATGCTCAATACTACATTCCAAATCGTTTGACCGAAGGGTATGGTTTACAGGAAGATGCATTAAAGCGAATTTCCGACAGAAATTCTGATGAGAATCGAGTTCTCATCACCGTTGATAATGGGATTTCTGCTCATAGTGCTGTGGAACTGGCGAATAAACTTGGCTATAAAACAATTATTACCGACCATCACACTCCGCCTCGAGAACCAGTTCCTGCAGATGCTGTCCTCAACCCCAAACAGATAGACTGTCCATTCCCAGCTAAAAACCTGGCAGGGGTAGGGGTTGCTTTTTATTTAGCCATGGGAATACGATCTCATTTACACAGCAATGATTTTTTTGATGATACTCGAACTGCTCCCAACCTCAAATTACTTCTTGATTTGGTGGCTGTTGGAACCGTTGCTGATATGGTTCCGCTCCATGGTGTGAATAGAATTCTGGTTAGAGCTGGGATGGAAACATTGTCGCAATGCAGCAATTTCGGACTAACTGCCTTATGTAGAGCAAACAGCCTGGACCCAACTTTTATACGATCAGAAGATATTTCATTTCAAATAGCTCCAAAAATAAACGCAGCTGGTCGACTTGGGGTAGCAAACAGGGCTGTTGAGTTGCTTATTGCAGACACAAAGAGTGACGGCCAGTCTATTGCCAGGGAATTAACTAAGAATAATGAAAAGCGTAAAAATATTAACATAAAAGAGTTAGCTAATGCAATACACGATATTGAGGCAAGTGAAAAAACCAGCAAATACGCAACGGTTATTGCGGGTGAGTATCACATTGGGGTTGCCGGCATTGTAGCATCAAATCTTGTTGAAAAATACAATAAACCTTGTGTAGTCCTTTGTAAGGTTGACGGGGATACGTATAAGGGTTCGGCCAGGTCAATTCCGGGTGTAGATTTATATGTTGCAATTGAAAAATGTGACGAGTTGCTCCTGGGGTTTGGCGGGCACACAATGGCCGCTGGACTAAGTATTTCGGCTGAAAACATACCTAAATTCAAAGAGTTGTTTGATGAATCTATTTACGAACAAACTCAAGGAAAAGTAGACAAGCCAACCGCGGAAGTTGATGCGGATATTGAGATTGAGGATTTGTTTAAGAACCAAAAACTGAGGCAGTTGCATTTGTTTGAACCGTTCGGTCAAGGCAATCCTCAGCCGATTTTTCGTGATAGCGAATCGAGGATTGTTGAAATAATGGCTATAGGAAAGGACAAAAGTCATCTCCGTTTACGATTTGGGGGAAGCGGGCGAAAGGTCACCGATGGGATCGCATTTGGTTTGGGGTGTCTTGCTGAACATTGCCGTACAAATAAAGATAAAGAAATCGTGTACACTCCAAGCATTAATTTTTTCAGAGGAAAGCGCAGCTGGCAGGCAAGGGTAACAAGTATAGAGTTCAGCAAGTAATAACATACTGGTATTTTGATAAAAACAAAAACTATACATAATATACATTATGCGACATAAGATAATTTGCAGTTTTTTATGTTCGTTTCTAGAGCCAATTATTAACCCTATGAGTATACTTGTAGCCGTTAAATAGCTCTGGAAACACTTAACGAATCACATTAACTCTCTTGGAGACAAAATGACTTTAGCAATATTTGATCTCGATCACACTTTACTCAGTGGAGATAGCGATCATGGATGGGGAGACTTTTTAGTTAAAAAAAATCTCGTGGACGGAGAAGCTTATAAGCTTGCTAATGAAAAATTTTACGATCAATACAAGCAAGGAACGCTGGATATTTATAAATATGCCGAATTTAGCTTTCAAGCTTTAACAGAACATTCCAAGGAGACACTGGCTGAATTACATGTTGAATTTATGAAAGACGTGATATCTCCAATGATTAGTGAGAAGGCACGATCACTTGTAAATCACCATCGGCAACAGGGACATGTCTTATTGGTGATTACAGCAACAAATAGTTTTATATCGCGCCCTATCGTCGATGCTTTTGGAATACCACATCTACTAGCTACTGAACCGAAAATAGTAGATGGTCGATATGTGAACTCAATTGAGGGAACGCCCTGTTTTCAGGAAGGAAAAGTTAAGAGACTGCAGGAATGGTTGGATCAGGAAAACTTCAACCTTGATGGAAGTTACTTTTATAGTGACTCCCATAACGATTGTCCCTTAATGGAACAAGTGACAAATGCTATTGCCGTTGATCCCGATGAACAACTCAAAAAGATTGCAAAACAAAAAGGTTGGAAAATTATTTCCCTTCTAGAGTAGCTGTGTGTCTGCCTACAATGAGTCCAAATAGTATGTTAATAGCCCATATAAGCGACACCCACATCGCCGGCAAGAACAAGAATGCATATGGAGTTGTTCCTACCGCGGCAAACCTTGAGCTCTGTGTAGCAAATATTAATCAACTTGCGCCCAATCCAGATCTTGTCCTGGTAACCGGAGATATCACTTGCAATGGTCTTTTAGAAGAATCCAAACGTGCAGCAGCTATTTTAAGAAAGTTGCGAAGCCCTTACTATATCGTTCCAGGTAATCACGATGATCGTTCCACCCTACTTTCTGCCTTCGGGCAAAATGCATGCCCTGTTGAAAATAACACGTTTATTCACTATGTAATTGAAGGATATGATATTCGTTTAATAGCCTTGGATACTTCCAGCCCTGGCCAATCTGGAGGAGAAATTTGTGAAACGAGGCTATCCTGGCTCGAAGAACAGCTATCTCTCAAAAAGGATAAGGCCACAATACTATTTATGCATCACCCACCTGCAAAGTGTAGAGTTCTTGAAACCGACAAAGATACATTTATCGGCGTAGGTAAGCTTGGCGATCTTATAAAAAAACATCAGAACATTAAGCGAATTCTTTGTGGGCATATTCATATGTCGGCGCACCTCGAATGGTACGGTACTGTCATAAGTGTCGCACCAAGTATGGGTTTGGAAATAGTACTGGATCTAACGCTTAAACGTCCTTCAGAGTTCACCATGGAAGCGCCAGCCTATCAGTTGCATTATTTGACACCTGAAAATAACCTCGTGTCTCATCTTATTACTGTCAAAGACAAAGATGGGCCATATCGGTTCAAAGAATATCCTGAATCCATGGGTTTACATTAATGATTTACAGGAATCCTTTATGACCTCCACAAAAGACATCCAACCAATTCTTGTTGCCATTGATTTTTCTGCAGACTCCGAGTCGGCATTACTCTGGGCATGTACTTACACAAAGTACACAGCTGCTCCCTTGATTATTTTACATATTGTTCACGATCCTGCAGATGCGCCCGGTTTTTATCACAATGAAGCAAATGATTGGTTAGAACCAATGGAAGCTGTAGCAAACCGAATGGCCAAGGATTTTATGAAAAAGGTGATCGCAAAACATCCAGATCTATCTCTCTTACAGGACGCACGCCTGGAGTTCGTTGCAGGTCTCCCCCCTGGGCGTATTGTTGAATTTGCAGAAAAAGAACAAGCACAGCTTATAGTGATTGGCAGTTGTGGCAGAAGTGGGCTATCCCATATTCTTTTAGGCTCTGTTGCTGAGCGAGTGGCTCAAATCTCCAAAATTCCCGTTGTTATCGTCAAAACACCTGTAGGTATTGAGGAAAAGCATGAGTAATCCTTTAATCAGCCTTGAGTTATGGGGGGGGCTATTTGGCGGTCTTGCACTCTTCCTGTTCGGCATGGATATAATGACCAAGGCCTTAAAACTCACGGCTGGCGATCATATGAAAGACCTGCTTGCCCGGTTTACCCGCAATCGTTTCGTTGGAGCCGGGATGGGTGCTATAATAACGTCAATTGTACAATCATCATCGGTGACCACTGTTCTTTTGGTTGGTTTTATCTCTGCCGGGATCATGTCCATGTCGCAGAGTATCCCCGTTATAATAGGTGCAAATATTGGCACAACTGTCACGGCACAGATTCTTGCGTTTAAAGTCACGAAACTTGCCCTGATATTAATCGCTGTTGGTTTTTTTCTCTCCCTTATCGCAAAGAAAGGCTACTGGCGACAATATGGTTTAATGATACTTGGCCTCGGCCTGGTTTTTTACGGCATGAGTGTCATGAGCGAAGGCATGAAGCCACTGCGTTCATACGAACCATTTATCAGCTTTATGATTACTCTTAAAAGCCCATTAATAGCAGTTATAATTGGTGCTGTCTTTACGGCTGTTATACAATCATCCTCTGCGACAGCAGGTATCATGATAGTTATGGCTGGTCAGGGGTTAATCGGTCTTGAGCCTGCAATAGCGCTCATACTTGGTTCTAACATTGGTACCTGTGTCACTGCAGGTCTTGCCTCAATTGGGAAACCCCGTGAGGCTGTACGCACTGCAGTTGTGCATACACTATTCAATATAACCGGCGCCCTGCTCTGGGTTGCCTTTATCCCACAACTTGCCGATATTGCCCGGTGGATTTCTCCCGTACACAATGAATTGAACGGACTGGCTCGCCTGGCTGCGGAATCTCCTCGGCAGATTGCAAATGTTCATACTGTTTTTAATATGGTTAATGCCTGTATCTTTATTGGTTTTACAACTCAGATGGCCAGGCTTGTTGAATGGCTGGTTCCCGACAAACCTATTCGTGTAGACGAAGATCTTTTGCCCAAATATCTTGATGAATCCTTGTTGACAACCCCATCAATTGCCCTTGAAGCAACGAGTCGTGAAATTGCCAGAATGGGGGCCTTCACCAGAAATATGGTAGCCGAGTCCATGCCTCTTGCGCTCACCGGAAATAAACTTGAAGTGAAGAAAATTACGGCAAAAGATAAAATTATAGATAGCTTATATTATCATATAATTGAATATCTTAGAATGATCAGCTCCAGTGATCTGTCCAGCTCACAATCAAAACGACTGGTAAACTTAATCCAGACAGCAAATGGGTTAGAGCGAATCGGTGATATAATTGCCACAGACCTTGTTGTTTCTTCGACCAAGCGTATTAACGAAAATGTCATCGCCAGTGAACAAACTGTCAAAGTTCTGATGAGTTTTCACAATGAAGTTGTTAAGGCACTTGATAGTGTCCTTAAGGCAGTATCCAATGGAGATAAAAAACTTGCCAAAAATGTAAAGTCCATAAAGGATGATGTTGCAAGAATGAATAAAGAAATCACTCGACATAAGATTCTTCGTTTGACTGCAGATGCCCCCAATCGCATTTCAACCTATGCTCGTGAAGTTGAAGTCGTGGATATTTTTGATAATATATTTCGTATTGTCCGCCGTATCTCACGCCTTCAAGCACCCCCTAAAAAGAATTCTTCTAAAAACGATTCGACAGAAGTGACTGAATAAGCCCTCCCTTTCACTTTTTATGGAAAAATGGTAGAAGGATGCTTTCAATAATTTATGTAAGGAATGCACACGCGATATCTTGGGTAAGTAAGATGTTCGGGGTGTTTAGTGTACGTTCCTAATGCGGTAAACTTATTACGTTCCCATTCCTAAGCAAAATTTTCCGATATATTCGAAATTGGAGTTAAGTATGAATAGAGACATTTACCAGGAACCCCTTGTCAGTCGCTATACCAGTCGTGATATGCAGGAGCTTTTCTCTGAAAAGACAAAGTTCACCACCTGGAGACGCTGTTGGCTTGCTCTCGCTGAGGCTCAGTATGAATTAGGGTTGACGGATATTATCACCCCGGAAATGCTTAATGAGATGCGGGCAAATATAGACAATATTGATTTTGATGTTGCGGCTGCCAAGGAAAAAGAAATTCGACATGATGTTATGGCACATGTGTATGAGTTTGGAACAAAGTGTCCAAAAGCTACTGGTATCATTCACCTTGGCGCAACTTCTCAGTTTGTTGTATGTAATACAGATCTTATTATTCAGAAGAAAGCCTTTGATCTTATTCGTAAAGCTGTATTGAAGGTGGTCTCTAATCTGGCAAAATTCTGTCTTGAACATAAAGACCTGGCAACCCTTGGATTCACCCATTACCAACCCGCTCAACCAACCACGGTTGGTAAACGAAACACCCTTTATATTCAAGATCTTGTTATGGATCTTGAATATATTGACGCCTTTCTGGGTCAAGTGAAAGCACGTGGAGCGAAGGGAACGGTTGGGACTCAGGCCACATTTTTGGAACTTTTCCACGGTGACAATGAAAAGGTGAGAGAGCTGGATAGGCTTGTTTCTCAAAAACTCGGTTTTGATAAGGTTTTTGAAGTTACCGGGCAAACGTATCCCAGAAAACTAGATATGAAACTTGCCGAAACTCTGGCAGGAATTGGAGCATCGGCCCATAAGTTTGCCGTGGATTTACGATTACTTTCAAACTTAAAAGTTCAGGAAGAGCCTTTTGCAAAAAAACAGACTGGATCTTCTGCCATGGCCTATAAGCGTAACCCCATGCGTTCTGAAAGAATGACCGGTCTCTCCCGAAAACTAATGGGGCTTCCTGCAGACTTTGCAGCAACTTTTTCCAATCAGTGGTTTGAGCGCACTTTAGATGATTCTGCCATTAGAAGGATGGACATTCCCCAGGCCTTTCTTCTGACAGATGCAATATTAAAGCTTTACGTGAACATATCAAGCCAACTGGTCGTATTTCCAAAGCAGATAGAGCGCCATCTTCGTATGGAACTCCCCTTCATGTCCACTGAAAAAATCCTTATGGAGGCTGTGAAAAAAGGAGAAAGCAGGCAGGAGATGCACGAGGTTGTTAAGGAACATTCCCTTGCCGCCGGTAAAGTTGTTAAAGAGGAAGGCCTTGACAATGACCTCCTTCAACGTCTGGCAGATGACGAGCGCCTCCCCTTCTCTCTTGAGGATCTGTTGGATCTTGTCGGAGACTACGGCCAGTTTACCGGAAGAGCTTCAGCCCAAACCGATGAATACATACTGGAAGTAATTGTTCCCTTACTTGCTGCCCGTGAAAGCCAGATGGGTGAAGTAGATTCTTCCCTCTCTGTGTAGCTTCACACGTAACCTTTAGACACAAGCGTTATCTACATGATACTAGAGTCTCTTTATCTACGAATTGATCCGGCAAGGTACCACTTTTTAAAGTTTATTCTTGAGGCGTACGATGGTCTCTGTCTTTTATCAACGGTACCCGACAAGAAAGGCTGTGTTTGCATTCGCTACTCAAAAGAACAGGATGAGATTCTCCTTGCTCTGCTCAGCAGCCTTGCAAGCTCACTAAAACCAGGCTCTTTACCTTCAAAACGTACCAATAAAACACCAATGTCCTCACAGCTTTTCTTTATAAAAACATTTGGATGTCAGATGAACGAACGTGACTCTGAGATCATGGCTCAACTCCTTTCAGAAAAGGGATATATTGAAACCGGAGAGTCCGATGATGCCGATCTCATTATCCTTAACACCTGCTCCATCAGGGCCAAAGCTGAGCAAAAGGTCATGAGTCTCCTGGGAGTTTTGCGCAAACATAAAAAACGTAATCCCAACCTGAAGATCTGTGTTGCAGGTTGCGTCGCCCAGCAGGAAGGCGAACAGATCATTAAAAGAATGCCCCATGTTGATTTGGTCGTTGGTACACAAAACATCTACGAACTGGCAGAACTTCTCGAGGATATAGGAAAACCATCGGTACTCACGGAGCTAACCGATGATTACAGCATCCCCGCCTTTATCCCCAACTTGAACCGGGCAGGTGAATCAGGTGCTCAGGCAATAGTTTACAAAAAGTTTCTTACCATCATGCAGGGTTGTAACAATTTCTGTACTTACTGCGTTGTTCCCTTTACAAGAGGGAGGGAAGTATCTCGGAGTGTCGAGCATATACTAAAAGAAGCTCATGCTCTTGTTGAGGGAGGAGTCAAGGAAATCACCCTGCTTGGCCAAAACGTCAACTCCTACGGAAAAACCAATAGTGTATCTGCTGAAGATGAGTCCTATGCTTTCAGTAAACTTTTACGTGCAGTCGCAAAAGTACCTGGATTGGAACGTCTTCGTTTTACGACTTCCAACCCTAAAGACCTCTCAGATGACCTGATGCGTTGCTTTGCCGAAGTGGACATTCTCTGCCCACAGTTTCATTTACCGGTCCAATCGGGTTCTAACAGCATTCTGTCTCGCATGAACCGGAAGTATACACGGGAGCTTTATCTGGAAAAAGTTGCCGCCCTTCGTTCTTATTGTCCTGAAATTGCCATTACAACAGATATGATAATAGGATTCCCTGGGGAAACCGACCAGGATTTCGAAGAAACAATGTCACTTCTGGAAGAGGTTTACTATCACGGTTCCTATTCTTTCAAATATTCTGATCGCCCCGGTACTCGCTCAGAGGCGTTTGAAGACAAGGTTGAGGAGTCAATCAAATCTGCAAGACTCCTCAGATTTCAAACCAGACAGGATGAAATAAGCCTGGAACACAATAAAAGGTATATTGGTAAAAAACTTTCAATAATGATTGAAAAGTCCGGGAAAAAGTCACTTATTGGCCGTACTGAAACAAATCACCTTGTTCATATTCCTGATACTGTGTGCAAATGTAAGCCAGGTGACCTGAAGACAGCTGTAATTGTTCACGCCGGGCATCATTCCCTGAGAGGAACGCTGCAGGATTAGTTGATATTGTCTGACCTACATGTCTCCCCGATAAAAGAAATGAACATTCTAAAGGTTTTCACCTTTCCATCTAGAAATCTTATCTATGTGATTCCCTTTATCATTCTCCTGGCGTTGGTCTGCGGCCTGTTTGTTGATACCTCTTCCCTTAAAAATCTGCTACTACCGGTTGCAATGCTTACTGTTTTTCCAGCAATGATCGGATTTCAGCCCCGGGAATTACTCAAACTCACCGACATACGACTTCTAAGCGCAAACCTGCTCCTTAACTTTATAGCCCTCCCCTTGTCTGCATTGCTGATTGGCATGATATTGCTGGAACCCTGGCCGGAATTGCGCCTTGGTCTACTCATTATCAGTGTTGTTCCTGGAGGGAATATGGCCGTGGCTTTTACAATGCTTTTTAAGGGAAATGTAGAAGTCTCCTTAAAGCTCAGTACCATGAATTTGCTCCTCGGTTCTCTGCTGGCTCCTCTCTATCTTTATATTCTGGCCGGCACACTAGTTGAAATTGCCCCGTACCATATCGGAAAAACCATTGGACTGATTGTTCTTGTACCACTTTGCGCAGGAGTAATAGTTTACAATTTTCTCTTGAAACGATTTGGCCGGGAACATTTTAAACGGGAAATAAAACCTCTGCTCCCGGCATTTAGTGTTTGGGGCTTGATATATCTTGTGTTTACAAGTGTGAGTGTGAAAGCGGAGATGATTTTTAGTTATCCTGAACTTGTTATTCAGGCACTTTCCAGTCTGTTGCTCTGGTACTCCATCATTTTCATATTATGCATAAGTATTGGCCGCTATTTTTTCTCTCATAAAGATGCAATAAGCCTGCTCCTGAATGTGGAATTACGAAATCTTCCAATCTGTATGGGGCTCGCTGTTACGGCTTTCCCTCCTCAAACAGCAATGATGGTAGCTCTTGCATTTCTTTTTCAGCAACAGCTTGCTCTCTGGGTTTTGAAGCTTGATCAAAGGTATCGCTTGCTGGGATAGTCGTATCACTGGAATTTGGCGGTTCAATAGCAGACTGTTTCTTTCCAGCAGGTTTTTGGATCTTTTCTTTTGTGATAATTCAGATTATTGTGATCCACCAATTTGATGACCTTATTTCATATCTTCCAAAGATACAATCTACTACTACAGGAATATAACCATGAGTGTTGATGACAAAAAAATCATCTATTCGATGATAAACGTCAGTAAATCGTATAATGACCAACCCATCCTGAAGAATATCTCACTTTCCTATTTCTATGGTGCCAAAATTGGAGTTCTTGGACTAAACGGTTCAGGAAAAAGTACTCTTCTCAGGATTCTTGCAGGTATTGACACTGAATTCAACGGAGAAACAGTTATCTCTCCTGGACTCACCGTAGACTACCTGCCACAGGAACCAGAACTTGATCCTGCAAAAACAGTAAAGGCTATTGTTGAAGAAGGTGTTCAGGATACCGTTGATTTATTGCAGGAATTTAACGAAATCAATGAGAAGTTTGCCGAACCCATGACCGATGATGAGATGCAGGCTCTTATTGATCGTCAGGGTGAAGTTCAGGATAAACTGGATACTCTTGATGCATGGGATCTGGACTCCAAGCTTGAAATGGCAATGGATGCTCTACGCTGCCCTCCTTCTGACAGCACCTGTAAGCATCTTTCCGGTGGTGAAAAACGTCGCGTAGCTTTATGTCGAATCCTCCTCAAAAAACCGGACATTTTACTTCTCGATGAGCCAACAAATCATCTTGATGCAGAATCTGTTGCCTGGCTTGAGCACCATTTACAACAGTACGAAGGAACAGTCATCGCAGTAACACATGACAGATATTTTCTTGATAATGTTGCAGGGTGGATTCTTGAACTCGACCGAGGCCACGGAATTCCCTGGAAAGGAAATTACTCTTCCTGGCTTGAACAAAAAGAAAAACGTCTTGCCAATGAGGAAAAGAAAGAAAGCGGTCGACAACGTACTTTGAAAAGAGAGCTTGAATGGATCAAAATGTCCCCCAAAGGCCGGCGCAGTAAATCCAAGGCTCGTATTGCCTCCTATGAAAAACTGATGGGGCAGGAAACTGAAAAACTGGTTAAAGAATTACAGATTTTCATTCCACCGGGACCTCGTCTTGGAAAAGTTGTTATAGAAGCTGACCATATTAATAAGGCATTTGGAGATCGATTACTTGTTGAGGATATGAACTTTAAGCTTCCCGCAGGTGGTATTGTAGGAATCATTGGTCCCAACGGTGCCGGAAAGTCCACATTATTCAAAATGATTATTGGTGAAGAAACTCCGGATGAGGGCAGCATTCGTCTGGGAGATACCGTGAAACTTGCCTATGTTGATCAGGATCGTGATTCACTTGACCCCGATGCAACTATCTGGGAAGTCATTTCTGAAGGACAGGAAACAGTGAGCCTTGGCGATAGTGAAGTTAATTCTCGTGCATACGTAGGAAAATTTAACTTTTCAGGTTCTGAGCAGCAGAAAAAGGTTGGACTTCTTTCAGGTGGGCAAAGAAACCGTGTCCATCTGGCCCGCATGCTTAAAGAAGGGGGCAATGTCCTTCTGCTCGATGAGCCAACCAATGATCTCGATGTGAATACGTTAAGAGCACTCGAAGAAGCACTCGACAATTTTGGCGGTTGTGCTGTTATTATCAGCCATGACAGATGGTTTCTTGATAGAGTAGCCACCCATATCCTTGCTTTTGAAGGTGATTCCAAGGTGGTATGGTTTGAAGGAAACTACTCTGATTACGATAAGGACCGGAAGAGACGTCTTGGGCCGAAGGCTGAGCAACCACATCGTATAAAGTATCGTCAACTCACCCGATAATTGTTTTGATGTGCGAATTTTCTTTTAATTGACTGTAAATTGTTTATAATGGAGGTGTCTAGTGGTAGACATCTCCATTCTTTCACGGTAGCTATCCAGCTACTTAACCAAAAAAAAAGGAGCAACACCATGTCAAAGAAGAAAGACAAAAAGAAAGAAGAAAAGAAAAAATCGTGCAAAAAATCTGAATGCAAATCAAAGAAAGCTGATAAAAAGAAAAGTAAGAAAAAATAGTTTATCATGCTGAAAAAAAAGCCGTTGATTTAATTCGACGGCTTTTTTTTTGTTGATATATAGTGGCGACTCTTTTCGTGTCATTTCCAGGAAATTCCATTACGCTTTATCTGTTATCTGATCCATCTATAAAAGTTTCCACCCACTCACCGGCAAGTTCTTTTGCTTCCTGACTGTGACAGGGAGGCATTTCTTTATCTATCTTATGAAAATTCACTGAATATTCCCGCAAAACTCGATTCAACGCCTGCCACTCCTCTCTATTGCTTACACTTTTTCCTTCACGGGTATGCCAGTCATTTTGCTCCCAGCCTTTGAGCCAGTTTCCTGCTCCATCTTTTAAATAACCGGAGCTGGTGTAGAGATGTATTGGCAAGCGACGTTTTAGATTTTGCAGGGCAGAACAGGCTGATTGAATATGAATACGATTGGCTGAAGAGTTTTCAACTGCCTCACCAATTACTTTAAAGTGCTTCTGATACCTGAAGATTGCAGCCCAGGAACCTATCTTCAACTTCTGTTTCCAGGTAATTCCAAGGAAAATATGTACTGCTGTTTCTTCCGCCAAGGGAAGCGGAATACGCCCTCGAGCTGCAACAGCCAATGCATCGGCACGTTCATTATGAGGGTTGTCAGCATGTCCCTTTACCCAAAGCCATTGTACCTTGTGGCGTTGTATTTCCCGATTGAGTGCTTCCCAAAGGTCTCTATTTTTGACAGCTTCTTTTTGCGCCGTTAACCAGTTATTGTTGCGCCAGTTTACAATCCATTTGCTGATACCATTCTGTACGTATTTTGAATCCGTATACAGTTGAACGGTACTTGGGCTTGCCAATGCCTGCAGAGCTTCAAGTGAAGCCTGAAGTTCCATACGGTTATTGGTTGTATTTTCGACCTTTCCCGACAATTCCCTTTTCTTTCCTTTCAGGGGCAAAATCACTACTCCCCATCCTCCAGGACCTGGATTGGGACTGCATGAACCATCGGTATAAATTGTAACAATCGGTAGAGACATATGGTCTGATGACGACTATGAATTATGAGTTTAAAAGTATGGCACCATGAAGATACATTGTACAAAATTCCTCAATAATAGCACAAACAATTGCAGCACAGAAGGCCTTAAGCTTAATGATAAAATATAGGAAACGCAGGAAGAAGGATGAGTGAAATATTTTCAGGACATAAAGAACCGGATGAAATTTTTATTCCCTTAAGTGCTAATCGTTATGCAGAGTTCTATTCCATTGAGATGGATAGCTTCACGCAGGATATTGAATTTTACAGAAAACATTGTATACAAGGCTCAAAGGTGCTTGAACTAGGTTGTGGCACAGGCAGGATAAGTAAAGCTCTTGCCGCTTCAGGCTATCAAGTGACAGGACTTGACCGGTCGATGGCCATGCTCATGCAGGCCACGAATGATTCACCCCACCCTCCTTCTTATATCTGTATGGATATGAGCAATATGGCATTTGTAGAGACCTTTGACCACATTCTCATCCCCTACAACACACTCAATCTTTTAAAAGAACCCGACCTTATAAACGAATGCCTGCAACAGACCCGTCGCTACCTGAAACCTGATGGATCACTCCTTTTACAACTCTATATTCCTGATAGAGAACTTATGGCGATGAAAGATCAAAAACTTTTTCAATTTCAAATGATCTTACTCGAAAATGATCAAGGCAAGCTGATTAAAGAAACTCTTCGCAGCTATCATAATGCCACTCAAGTAATCAGAATGGAAGAACGATATCGTTTCAGGCCACTTAACAGCAAAACCAGAAAAAATTTCAACCACACCATCCACCTTGCCGGATTCTCGGCAGACCAATGGATGCGTATAATGCAGAATTGCGGCTTCCGGAATATCACCCTCTCCGGTGATTACAATTCACGCCCCTTCCATGATATAAATGATTCAATCTTACTTATCAAAGCATCCCCTGTCTGAAATAAAAAATAAAAAGTAAAAAGATAATAAAATTCCTTTTCTTTGATCTATGTCAAGGTAGCACCTGTTGCTTTCCCGTATACTCCTTTCCATAAGATGCAGAAAACGACTTGACCAGTTGACAATCATTCCTTTCTGCTGCACACTTTATATGAAGTTTTACTATTATAAAACATACCGGAGGATTTACTTATGTATTGCAATCAGTGCGAACAAACCGCTAAAGGCGTTGCCTGCACCAATGTTGGTGTTTGTGGAAAGAATGAAGAAGTCGCGGGACTTGAAGATCTGCTCACCCATGCTGTCCAAGGACTTTGTATTGTAGCTGACGCTGGTCGTAAGGTGAATGTAGTCGACAACGCTATTGATATCTTTGTTTGTGAAGCTATCTTTGCCTGCCTTACCAACGTTGATTTTGATCCAATTCGTTTTGAGGATCTCATTCGTAAAACCGTTGTTCTTCGTGAAGAGCTTAAAGCAAAAGTTGAAGCTGCCGGTGGCACAATTGACTCCACAGCTGCTGCTCTTACTTTCACTCCTGCTGACAGCCTTGGAGATCTTGAAGAACAGGGTGCAGCACTGAACTTTATCAGCACACTCGACGCCAACGAAGACCTGCAGTCTCTGAAACAGATCACTCTGTACGGAATGCGCGGACTTGCAGCATATGCAGAGCATGCAGCAATTCTTGGACAGGAAGATGATGAGGTATATGCTTTCGTTCATCGGGCAATGGCGGCTCTTACCACCGAGCTTGGCCTTGAAGACCTCGTTGCTCTTGCCCTGAAAACCGGTGAAGTAAACATTAAAGCCATGGAGCTTCTTGATGCTGGAAATACAGGAACCTACGGTCATCCAATACCCACCGAAGTCCCCCTTGGACACAGACCCAATAAATGTATCCTTGTTACCGGTCATGACTTGAAAGATATTGCCATGCTTCTTGAGCAGACTGAAGGTAAGGGAATAGACATCTACACCCACGGTGAGATGCTTCCGTGTCACGGATATCCCGAGTTGAAGAAATATGACCATTTTTATGGACACTTTGGTACTGCATGGCAAAATCAGCAGAAAGAGATGCCGGAGTTCCCGGGTGCAATTCTCTTCACAACTAACTGCATCCAGAAACCAAAGGATTCCTACAAAGATAATGTTTTTACCACCGGCCTTGTTGGATGGCCCGATGTGAAACACGTTGAAACCGGTGACAATGGGAACAAAGACTTCAGTGCTGTAATCGGAAAAGCTTTGGCTTTGCCGGGATTTACCGATGACGTAGATAATGATACCGTCATGGTTGGCTTTGCACGAAACGCTGTCCTTGGTGTTGCAGACAAAATAATCGAAGCTGTTAAATCCAAAGCTATCCGCCACTTCTTCCTTGTAGGTGGTTGCGATGGTGCCAAGCCAGGTCGTAACTATTATACCGATATGGCAGAACAAATTCCAGAGGATTGCATAATTCTGACTCTTGCCTGTGGAAAATTCCGCTTCTTTGATAAAAAACTTGGTGACATTGGTGGAATTCCTCGTCTCCTTGATGTCGGACAGTGCAACGATGCCTATTCAGCTATCCAGATTGCTGTAGCACTGGCAGGAGCATTTGAGTGCGATGTGAATGATCTGCCTCTCTCCTTTATTCTTTCCTGGTATGAGCAGAAGGCAGTTGTTATTCTTCTGTCTCTGTTTAGCCTTGGAATTAAAGATATCCGCCTTGGACCCTCCCTTCCAGCATTCATTACTCCAAACGTACTGAATGTCCTGGTTGAGAATTTCAACGTTATGCCAGTTGGTGAAACAGCGGCTGACGATCTGAAAGCAATCCTCGGATAAGTTTTTTGTAATTCTTTTATGCACCACCTCTTCATGGGGGTTCTTTTCTTTACCCATGAAGAGCAGCGCTCTATTTTCCTCCTCTGGCAGAGTACGTTAAGAGATTATCGTGCTCTGCCTTTTTTAGTTATTTCGTGAGTGTTAATTATGGACAGTACAATTCAAAATAAAACATTTCGCGTGGTTCCTGGACTGAATATGGGGTTATTTGCCCCTGAAGACTTGGAAACAATTCTTAGAATTATTAATAAATATGATGTTCCAGCAACAAAAATAACCTCAGCTCAACGTCTTGCCCTGCTCGGTATGGACAAGGATGAAATGGCAAAGCTCCTGCAGGAGTTAGAACGTCATATCAGAAAAACACCTGCTAACGGCGTCACCTATGTTCAAGCCTGCCCTGGATCTAAGTGGTGTAAATTTGGAATCCGTGACGCTCTGTCCCTTGGGCAAAAGCTGGAAGAGCTCTCCATGGAGCAACCCTTCAAAGCAAAGGTTAAAGTTGGGGTTTCCGGATGTCGCATGTGTTGCACCGAACCCTATGTTCGTGATTTAGGGATTTTTGCTTCTAAAAAAGGCTGGACGTTGGTCTTTGGAGGAAATGGTGGTAATAATGCACGTATTGCAGATATCGTGGCAACAGGTTTGGACGATGAGGAAGTCCTTACCCTCGCTAAAAAATGCCTTACAGTATACCAGGAAGAAGCTAATCCACGCTCCCGCAGTGCTCGATTTATTGAACGATTCGGTATTGAAGCTTTCAAAAAAAAGGTTTTAGAAAAATAGGAGAAAACAGATGCAATGCCCCGGACAGGACAACAGATATTGGGATGGAGAAGCAGTTTTTGAGGTCTCCTGCCCTCACTGCGGGAATGTCCTTGAATTCTTCAAGGATGATAGTCAACGTAGCTGTAAAAAATGCGGGAACCGTGTCTTAAATCCTCGTATTGACTTTGGCTGTGCAGCATACTGTTCACATGCGGAACAGTGTTTAGGCTCTATGCCTGCCGAACTCCTTGCCGAGCAGAAAAATCTCTTTAAAGACAAACTTTCCATTGCTGTTCGAAAACAATTAATTGGCAAAGAAGAACTCTACAAAAAAGCAAGTGATCGTACTGAAATAGCAGAACAACTCTGCAAAGACGAACAACGTGGTGATATGGCAGCAGTTCTTGCAGCCACCCTTCTGCTTGATGTTGACGAACCTGAAACGCTGTTGGAAGAACTAAAGGCCGACAATAAGATGAAAGAGGCAGTAACTCAAATTCTTACTCATCAAAAAACTGACTCAGACACTGAACAAGCCTCATCTGATATCTTCCACGATGCCTGCCTGCTTGCAGATATCAAATCTGATCCGAACGCAAAAACATCGCCTTCTTTCAAAACTAAAAATGGGCAAAAAATATTTACCACACAACATTAAGTTCCTGCCTCGCCCACTTACCACTCTATTGTTTATTCACCTTTTCAGGCAAATCTTCACAATAAGCACATCGTCGCTTCATCTTGTTTGACTTCAAAAAACATTGATGCTATATAAATATTTGTTCAGTATAAACCCGTTTGGTTTTTATATAAAATTCGCCGTAAACGAAATTTCAATTTATCAGGATTACTATGAATTTCTCTTTAAACGTTCGTAAAATTTTCATTCCCCTATTCGTTCTGCTTCTTGTTCCAGCTCTATGTTTTGCCCAAGACGTCAGTGTAAAAAAAGATAATGTTAATGTGAGAACCGGCCCGGGAACAGAATTTCCCGTTGCCATGGAATTATTTAAAGGGTACCCCCTGAAAGTTCTCGAAAAAAAAGGTGACTGGCTTAAGATTAATGATTTTGAAAATGATAAGGGTTGGATATTCTCCGCTTTGGTAGAACCCGGAACCACAGTTATTGTTAACGGGAAAAAATCCGTCAATATGCGTTCAAAACCCAGCACAACTGCATCAATTGTGGCCTCTGTTGATCGTGGAGTAGTTCTTACAAAGGTTACCACGAAGGGCAAATGGGTTAAGGTTAAGCATAGCCAGGGTACAACTGGATGGATTTACAGTCCTCTTCTCTGGCCTTAAAAAACACACAAGCAGCCAGAGGGTTGTTCGAGAATAGACATTTTGTTCAAAATCGAAGAATTGTCCAAAAATAAGCATAGTCATACATTTGATATTGCGAACATTATTTTTGGACAGGCTTCTAATAACGAAGGCCTGGTAAGACATTTACCCGGCCTTTTTTTTTGTTTCCTTAGACATTGCAGTCTTAAGGTCGACAGGTCGAGCGAACTACCTTCCGGATTTATTGCGAAACAGAAAAAAACCATAGTGGGTTTACGCATTTTTCTGTAGGAGAGCTTGCATAAACAAGGTAGAGTGCCTACTTCGCAGGTAAGAATTACAAAAAACACTTTAATATAGAAACTATTTCACTTAAGAAACAATGATCTCCATAGCAACATTAGGTCCCCAGGGTTCGGATGGGTACAGAGCTGCACTCCAGTATTCACAGGATGCCAAGCTCTCTCTTTATAACCGTATCCCGGATGTAATCAATGCCTTTTTACAAGAAGATGTGGATATTGCTTTTGTCCCGATTTACAACACTCGTGAGGGCGAAATCAAAGAATATTTTCATCTCCAGGAACTGTTGGTGAATGGATATTGGGTCGATAACCTGGTTCTTCCCATACACCTGTCTTTTGGTTGTCTGAAACAGAGTGCCCCCCCCGTACCTCCTGAGAAAATAATTGGCCGGAGTTCAGTTTTTAAACAGTGCGATGATTACCTTAATGAGCATTATCCCAATGCTACTCTTATGTCAGTCCCTGATATTGGCGCAGCCATGGACGACATAAAAGAAAACAGCCGCTATGAATATGCCATTGTCGATTCTGAAGAACTGCTTCTAGAGCATGGTTTTGAAATTAGAGACCGTGAAATTGCAGAACACAACCGTACACGTTTTGCAATTCTTGGTGGAAATTTGAATAGTGCCACTGGCTATGACGCCTCTGCGGTTATCACCAGACCCCTTAAAGATCGTGTTGGGATGTTAGTTGATATTCTGGGTGAATTTACCAAGCGAGGAATCAATATTCTTGATCTCCGCTCAGAAAATGATATCAAATCACAAAAACTTCAGATTTATCTCGAGATAGAAGGTCATATTGGTAACAAATTACTCCAGGAAGCCTTGAAAAGTATTGAAACAGATGTGATCCAGGAAGAAAACAGTCTTCGCCTGCTTGGTTCTTTCCCACGTGTTGATATGCGTGTAAAAAAAATACGTTCTTTTGGTTTTATTGGCACCGGAGATATGAGTACATGGTTTGCTGAACGTCTTGAGAATGAAGGGTATACAACTCTCCTGACCGGTAGATCAACACATATAGGGCCTGAAGAAATGATAGCACAGGTTGATGTGGTTATTATCTGCGTTCCAATTTCGGTAACCGTTGATACCATCAATCAGTACGGACCGTTACTTAAAGATGGTCAGGCCATGATTCTACTAGCCGGGGAATCCGAACAAACTCTTAAGGCTGCAACAGAAGCTACCTCCAATGGCGTTGAACTGATGCTCGTTCACAATCTCTGGGGACCACAAGCACAGAGTATGAAGGACAAAAATGCCTCTGTCGTAAGGACACCACGCAGCGGCTCCTTTTGTTCTGAGTTTGAAGCTTTCCTATACAAACACGGTGCTGATATCTCTCACGACAGCCCAACAAAACACGATTTACTTATGGGGGTTGGACAAAAACTGCCAACTACCATCTCAACTGCTCTTGCCATGACTTTAAAACAACATTCCATTGCATGTGCAGATATTGGTACTCACTCTACACTGACATCCTTGTATGGCATCCTGGCCATGGCCAGAATTCACAACCAGAACCCGAGAACCTATGCAGAAATCATGTCTACAGGTGGAGACGGCCGGAAAATTGTTCGTAGTTTCGCAGAAAATTTACTACAAATTGTAAGCATGGCTGAAGAGCAAAACATCTCTGGACTCTGTGAACTGATTGAAAACAGCAAGTCACATCTCAGCCCCGAATTTCTCGCTGAACATATGAAGCGATCACGAGCTGTGGATTCAATACTGACAAAATCAGGAAACTAAGTTTCATGGAACAAAATAATACTCAGGAACATCTTTCCCGCAAAGACCAGAAAAAGAAAGCAAAAGGCAATACCATGTTAATTGTTATTATATCTTGCTGGTTGCTTTTTTACTTGTTTATGGGTTCACAAAGCGGGATTGGATGAAGACCTGGCCTCCTTCGGTCAGAGGGGAGTCAATGTGCAATGCCTGCCAGCTTTCAAGATAGCACTAAATCTGCTGTACAATAATTTATCAGACTTTTACATATAGGAGTTTTATCATGTACATTCAAAATCTTAGCGTCCTGGACGAAACCCATATCTGTCCAGACTGTGACATAAAAATGTCCTGCTGTGAAGTCCCTCCCGTTCATGTTGGTGATGGCCTTGGCTGGGGCTCTGAAGTTATGTTTATCTGTTTAAATGATGAATGTCCGACATTTAAAGGGGGATGGAAAAAAATAGATGTGAATTATGGGCACAAAGGTTCGTTTAGAAATATGCAGCTTCCCGGTTCCAAGGAATTAAATGCCTTGATGGTTGCTTCCAAAATGGCATTTACCGGTTCAATCGTTGATCCGGAATCAATGCGTGAACAAAATGAACGTTACCAGAAGGAAAAAGAAGCTGTTGCTGCCCTTGATACTTGTTTAGAGAAGAACGATATCACTCCCGTTATGACACTTATCCTTGACGAATCCGCAAACCCCAAGGATCGATCCCGCGCCATCGATTTACTTAAAAGCTTCAATGACCTTTCCTGTATTGATCCAATTAGGAATCATACATTTAGAAATACTGAATTTGAACAAAAATGCAATATGGTTATCTTTGTACTCTTAAAAGAGAATTACCAGAAAGAATGTCCATTCTGTGCCGAGTTAATAAAGGCTCAGGCGAAAAAATGTTTGCACTGCAAAGCTGAGGTTTAAAAAGATTAAATGATCAAAACTGACAGGTTTTTCAAAAGCTAACCTTTCAGACGGAGAGTTTTTTTACGACGCCAGCAAAATTATCCTTGCCAAACACAGAGGCAAAGGGTATAAAAAACAGCGGAATTTTAGGCGGTGGGTGTAGCTCAGCTGGTGGTAGCACCTGGTTGTGACCCAGGAGGTCGTGGGTTCAAGTCCCATCACTCACCCCATTGATGAAAAAGAGTCCCAAGCGTATATGCTTGGGACTCTTTTTTTTTATACCAAAATCATATTATGAAAACCCTCTATTTATTTTTTCTGATATCAGTTGCAACAATATTCCTCAGTAGCTGTTCAGCAAGCAAACTTCTTTCAAGCTGGAAAGACGAATCCCTTGAACAGGGCTCAATATCTCCAGTCCTTGTAATCGGTGTTGTAAAACATGACGAAACAAAACGAAGAATCTATGAGGATACTTTTGTCGACAGTTTTAAGTCAGCCGGGACAAATGCCATGGCCAGTTATACGTTAAGTAAAGCCCCCATCGAGCCTCATAAAACAGCATTACGTGAAATAATAAAAAAAGCAGAAGCTAAAACAATTCTCATTACCCATATGGTCAGCAGTCAAGAAAAAGATTTTTTTCAGCCCTCCTCTCGCATTATCGGTACAAACAGTTATTCAAATCAGAGTTTATTCAGCTATTACCCCTTTATATATAATTCTGTCTCTTCATCTGGAAGTTATATCAGCACGACCAAAGTATTGCTTGAAACCAGCCTCTACGATGTTAAAACTGAAAAACTTATATGGACAGCGCGTACGGAATCAATTGATCCTGTAATGACACGAAAATATTACCAGCAGTTAATCGATCTGTTTTTACAAGACCTTGCCGATCAGAAAATACTCTGAGTTGTACCTCCCCCGATGGTTTCAACATGACATTTCAGCCCTCCTCGTTTCGTTTCTGTTTTCTTGAAAAAACGGCTGCCTCCATCCCGGCAACACACCCCTCTCCGACAGCCTTTGCCATCTGATATGGATGCCCGGTAATGTCCCCTGCTGCATAAACTCCGGCCACATTAGTTTCTGCCTTTTTATTGGTGTCGATATGACTCATGGTATCCATATCAAGCTGAACACCGATTTCGAGGGCGAGTTCCATGGCGCCTTTTGCTCCAAGTTCGATGAAAACTCCATCAAGGTTTATTGTCTTACCATTTTCAAGAATCAAAGTCTTAACATCTCCATCTCCAGCAATCTCACTGACCCAGGTACCAGAAACATTTTCAACAGTAGACTCATTAAGTTTTTCGATTAATTCCCTGGAGGCAAGCAGTTCCTGATTCACAAGATACACCTTGGATGCATATCCTGTGAGGGTAAGAGCGCCATCAATTGCCGCACTCGCATTACCAACAACTGCAACAATTGCATTTCGATAAAAGTTGGCATCACAATCAACGCAGTACGATACACCTCTGCCAAAAAATTCTTTTTCACCGGGAACTTTTAACTTTTTCCTGGACGTACCATTTGCAAAAATTAGAGTTCTTGTGGAAACTGTAACACCACTCTCGAGTTCAACCGAGAAACCATCTCCTTCCTGATGAACCTTTAAAACATCATCTTCCATGACTTCTGTACCAAAACGTTTTGCCTGATCCATTCCGGCAATAAGCATTTCCTCCCCGGTTTTCACTCCTTCTACACAGGCATAATTCTCAACATGTGCAGAAAACAGGGCACTGCGTTCAATTCTACCAAGAAGCAAGACATTACACTTTTTTCGTACTGAATGGATGGCTGCCTGAATACCGGCAGGCCCTGCCCCTATAATAACCACATCTTTTTGCTCACTCATTATTGATTAACTCCGTTTATGTCCATAGAAATATAAATAAAAGGAGAACAGCCTTATATAAAAGGTGCATTCCTCTTGAAATTTTTGTCAATTTATCATAAAAGTAACAGCCATTGCTAAATGTATATAACATATGATCCCGCATTATAATCAGCCACTCTACATCAGTCAATCTGCCATCATGGATACACAATCCCCTAGAATCGTTATAACAGGTGTTGGTCTTGCCGCACCAAACGCTGACAACCTGAAAACCTACCGTGAAAAATTACTGACAGGTGTCAGTGAAATCACCGAGCTTGATCTCCGATATTTCGGCAAAGCACCAGCTGGAATCTGTGACTTTAATGAAACAAAATATAGAAAGAAAAAAGAGAACAAACGAGGTACCCGTGCTGGATGTTTAGGCGTCTATTGTGCTAATGAAGCGCTTGCAGATGCGGATCTCTCAATTGATCATTATAAACGGTCTCGTATCGGTGTTTATGTTGGTCTTACAGAGCATGGTACCGTGGAAACGGAAAACGAGGTCTACAATATCAGCCAATTTGATTATAACGTAGATTACTGGACCCATCACCATAATCCAAGAACTGTTCTGAACAACCCTGCCGGTGAAATCACCATGAATCTTGGTATAACTGGCCCTCATTATGTCATTGGAGCTGCTTGTGCTGCTGGTAACGCTTCGCTCATCCAGGGAGTACAGATGATGCGTCTTGGTGAAGTGGATATGGCACTTGCCGGAGGCGTGTCGGAATCTACGGGTTCTTTTGGCATATTTGCAAGTTTTCAGGCACAGGGAGCTTTAGGTTCAGCAGCTGACCCCAGAGAAGCCTGTAGACCATTTGACACATCTCGAAATGGTATTGTCGTATCCGAGGGAGCATGTATTTACGTGCTTGAACGACTAGAGAGCGCACTTGAGCGCGGAGCCAAAATATACGCTGAGATTGCTGGTTATGCAATGAACTCCGATGCTAAAGATTATGTTCTTCCTTTCCACGAGAGACAGGCTGAGTGTATGGAGCTTGCCTTGGAAAGAGCTGGTCTTGCACCCGAAGACATTGATATTCTGAACACTCATGCCACAGGAACCAAACAGGGTGACATTGAGGAATGTAAAGCTATTCGTCAAATTTTTGGTGAAGGAAGAAACACGTACATTAATAATACCAAGTCTATTATTGGTCACGCAATGGGTGCCGCCGGCGTTCTTGAACTTGCTGGAAATCTCCCGGCATTTACAGATAAACTCGTCCATCCTTCCATTAACTGCAATGATCTCGATCCAGAATGCAAGTTGAACAACATGGTTTTTGACAAACCCGTCGAGCTTGAAAAAGTAGATACAATTTTAAATAACTCCTTTGGAATGGTGGGTATCAACTCTGTAATCATTGTGAAAAAGTACAAATAATCAAATGGTTGCGATTGTTGCGCAACTTTATAAAAAAACATATAAAAAACACTCGCGGTGTGTTATATTGCGCAATTTGTTTACGCAGTAATGACGTTTATTTATTTGTTTGAAACTATACAAAAAAGGCCGCGGCCGGAGACATATACATGACACGTGATGCAATTAAGGAGCTCATCCTTGAAATAATTGAAGATATTGATGAGGATGCAGATTTCGATACTCTTCAGGCCGATAAACCTTTACGCGATCAACTCGACCTTGATTCCATGGACTTTCTTGATATCGTAATGGAATTACGCAAACGCCATAAATTACAGATTCCTGAAGAAGATTACCCCGAGCTTGCAACTCTTGATTCCTGTGTAAACTACCTGGAACCCCTACTTGCCGACGCTTAAAAGTGTACGTTCCTTTGTTGATCATCGGCGGCGGTCTATCAGGACTTGCCGCCGCTCTTCGTTTTGCCCGTTTCATCCCTGATGTCCTGCTTCTTGAACAACATTCCAGAATAGGTGGCCTAAACTCTTATTATTACAGGAATAACAGGCTGTTTGAAACAGGGCTTCATGCCATCACCAACTATGCACCAGCAGCAGTTAAAAACGCACCTTTAAATCGACTCCTTAGACAGTTGAAAATCAAACGAAAAGAGCTTGATCTTCATCAACAGAATCAAAGTGAAATTCGATTTCTCAATCAGCAGTCACTGCTTTTTTCCAATGATTTTTCACTTTTTGCAGCTGAGATTGCAAACAAATTTCCTGCCAGTTACCCTGGTTTTCAGAAATTACTGCAGTTAATTGACCAGTATGACCCCTTCACCCCCCTCCCCTTTGTCTCTGCAAAGAAAGTACTACAGGAACACCTTCAGGATACACTTTTAACAGACATGCTTCTCTGCCCGTTGATGTATTACGGTTCATCCATTGAACGGGATATGGATCTTGGCCAATTTGTTATTATGTTCCGGGCTATCTTCCTTGAAGGAATGTTCAGACCCGGTGGAACCATTAAGGATCTACTTGATTTACTGCTTAAACACTACACTGACCACGGCGGAAAAATTAAAACCAAAGCAACTGTCAAGCGGATCCTTCATACTGGCAAAAAAATCCATGGGGTGCTTCTCAGCGATGGTCAAGAGATACGCTGTGATTATATACTCTCGACCATTGGTTCAGAGGAGACCTTTACACTCCTTGATGAGCCTTCTGGTCTTGAAACTCTTCCCAGGATGGGTTTTGTAGAAACAATTTTTGAACTTGAAAAAAGTGCCGAACTCAAACAGGGTCATGAGCGTACAATAATATTTTACAATACCGCCGAGCACTTTTTATACCAGCAGCCCGACCCTTTAGTTGATTTTAACTCAGGCGTCATCTGCCTTCCTCAGAATTTTCAAGATCTACCAGAATCATCTTTCCAAGAGGTTCGCACTACACATCTGGCAAATTACAGTGAGTGGAAAAGTCTTCAGCAGGACAAAAGTTCTTACAATTCTGCTAAGGACAGAGTCGCACTCACATCGCTTGCCGTTGCAGAAAAAATCCTTGGTAATTTCGCTCAAAACATAGTATATCGTGATACTTTCACTCCACTGACTATTGAGCGTTTTACAGCCAAAAAGAATGGTGCTATATACGGGAATCCCGTTAAAATCAAGGATGGCGACATTGGATATGATAATCTCTATTTAGCTGGTACAGACCAGGGTTTTCTTGGCATCATTGGTTCCATGCTAAGTGGTGTGTCTATCGTAAATCAGCATATCCTGCCTCGCTTGTAAATTTCACTCAATACAACACTTTAAAAGTTTTATTATGCCTGTTTCTTTTTCACAAGCCGATGACAAATATGACGTTATTGTAATTGGTTCGGGACTAGGAGGTCTCACTTCAGCAAACCGTCTTGTCTACTGCGGTTATAGCGTCCTCCTTCTTGAATATCACAGTCAACTCGGAGGCTTGGCCACCTGGTTTAAACGAAAGGACCATATCTTTGACGTTTCACTCCATGGATTTCCATACGGGATGGTTAAAACCTGTAAGAAATACTGGAATAAAGAGATCATGAACTCAATCGTTCAGTTGAAAAATATTATTTTTGATAATCCACAATTTCATTTAAAAACCACCTTTGATCGAATTGATTTCACGCAAAAACTCAATAAACAATTCAAGATTCCACAATCAACCATAGACGCTTTTTTTACCCGGGTTGCCGGTATGAATTTCTATGACGACCAATCCATGACCACAAGGGAATTGTTTGAAGAGTTTTTTCCCGGTCGCAGTGATGTACATCGTCTGCTTATGGAACCAATCAGTTATGCAAACGGTTCAACCCTTGATGATCCTGCTATTACCTACGGTATCGTTTTTTCCAATTTTATGAACAAGGGTGTTTTCACTTTTGAAGGCGGAACCGACAAACTCATAGGTATGATGACCACAGAACTTGAGAACAATGGCGTTACTCTCTGCACAAATGCCAAGGTTGATCGAATTGTCGTTGATAAAGGAGTTGTCAGAGGAATTGAATGCCAGGGAAGAATGATTGAAGCAGGAGCCGTTGTTTCAAACTCAGGCATTACAAATACCATCCATAACCTCACCGATCAGGATGCGTTTTCTTCTGAGTTTATGGAAAAAGCCAACAAGATTCGTGTTAACAACTCCTCCTGCCAGGTTTACATGGGTGTAAAAAAGGAAGATACGATAGATGATATTGGCGATCTTCTCTTTACCTCAACCGTAGCTGAGTTTGACTCTACTGAACTTCGTGATTTCAAAACCGGGTCAAAAACGTTTTCTGTATACTATCCCAAAACCAGACCAGGACACGACCGTTATACCATCGTTGCCTCAATGAACTCGAATTATTCAGACTGGGAAAAATTTACAGAAGAAGAATACAAGAAAGAAAAAGAAGATCTTATTCAACGTACTCTCATTGATCTGAATCGTTATTTTCCAAATGCCCGGGAAAGAATGGACTGGATAGAAGCAGCCACTCCAAGAACATTCAATCGTTACACCCTTCATACGCACGGAACCTCTTTTGGCACAAAATTTGAGGGCCTTGAGGTATCCCGTTCAATATTCAAAGAAGTTAAAGGCTTATTTCATGTTGGTTCGGTCGGGATTATTATGTCCGGCTGGCTTGGAGCAATTAACTACGGAGTTATTGTCTCAAATGATGTTGATGCATATATGAGAAGCAAGGATTAAAAAAAATGCAAAATTTTGATTTTACGGGACAAAAAGTTGTTATCACAGGTGCTAGTAGAGGTATTGGCAAGGCAATCAGTCTCGCATTTCTTGAGTGCGGCGCAACAGTAATTGGTATATTTGGTGGGAATAAAGAAGCCGCCGATATATTTCAGACAGAATGTTTGCATTTTAGCGGAAAGTTGCAATTATATCAATGTGATGTTTCAGATGAGAACCAGGTTCAACGCTTTTACGACCAAGTTGAGGAACAATTTTCCACAGTCGATATCCTGGTGAATAATGCAGGAATCAGAAATGACAAACTCCTTGCTCTGATGGATCAGACAAGCTGGCAAAGAGTCATTGATATTAATCTTACTGGAACATTTAATATGTGTCGCCATGCTGTAATGCTTATGCTTAAACAAAAATATGGACGCATCATTAATATCACATCTCCTGTTGCAACTCTTGGACTTGTAGGGCAAACAAATTATGGAGCCTCAAAAGCAGGTCAAATTGGTCTTACAAGGAGCCTCTGTAAGGAGGTTGCCCGTAAAAAAATCACTGTCAACTGTGTTTCCCCCGGCTTTATAGAAACAGAACTTATTGAAGATCTCAGCCCGGAATTACTGAAAAGTCACAAAAGGTCCGTGCCTATGCGCAGATTTGGAAAGGTTGAAGAGGTTGCCGATGCAGTCCTTTTTCTTGCATCAAAAAATGCGGCATATATTAGTGGGACAGTACTTGATGTGAATGGAGGATTGTAACATATGATTCAGGATCTGAAAGTTACGGATCTTATCCCCCATCGTGCCCCTTTTCTCTGGGTCGATTCCATGATCGGATATGACCAATCATCACTTATCACCGAAAAATATATTCCTGAAGATCTGGATGTTTTTAAAGGCCATTACCCCGGCCATCCAATCCTGCCTGGGGTACTGTTATGTGAAGCAATTTTTCAGACAGGCGCCCTTTTCATTGCACTTCTTTTAAAAGAATCTCAAGTACCCTCAATGGGGGTGCCTGTATTGACACGAGTTGAAGGGATTAAATTCAAACGTCCTGTCGGCCCAGGTGACACTATTCGCATGAAAGTAGCACTTAAAGAAACTCTTGGTGGCGCCTGGTTTTTAAAAGGAACCCTTCGCGTCAAAGAAAAGGTTTCTGTGCAGGTTGATTTTGCCTGTACTCTAGCTAACCTCAAATGAAATCATTCATCAGCTGTATTAATTAATTCGACAAATAAACGACAAGAATTCTCAATAGTTTTTTCTGAAAGGGATTACCAATAGTGCAACTCTCAATTTCCGACATGATTATGCATGCCGGCCCCATGGGGCAGATGGTCATGCTTACGCTTCTTTTTTTCTCTATAGCTTCCTGGTCTATTATTTTTATGAAAATCAGATTGTTTAAAAAAGCTGCAAGAGAGACAGATGATTTTCTGGAATCCTTCTGGTCATCCAAAACATTAAACGATGCCGACGATGCTGCAAAAAGCTTCCCTTTAAGTCCTGAAGCAGCTGTTTTTTCAGCTGGCTTTTCTGAGCTGCAAAAAATAAATAAAATTAGAAACCGCAGTGAAGATGACACCCGTAATGAGCCGCTTGAAATGCAGCTTGCCACCATGGATAACCTAAAACGTGCTATTAGAAAGGCAGAATCCCAGGAGCTTTCTGATCTGGGAAAGTCCCTTCCCTTTCTTGCGACCACTGGTTCTGCTGCACCTTTTATCGGACTTTTTGGGACAGTATGGGGCATAATGGCATCATTTCATGATATCGGAGTACGCGGTTCAGCATCCCTTGCTGTTGTTGCCCCGGGTATTTCCGAGGCACTTGTGGCTACAGCAGCAGGACTTGCAGCAGCCATTCCCGCGGTTATTGCCTATAATTATTTTGCAAATCAATTGAATCAGATAGAAAATGAGATGCAGAATTTTTCCACTGATTTTCTCAATCTTGTTGAACGAGATCTCCTCAGCCGGGTATAAAATAAAATGGGATTAAATTCCTCCAAAACCAGGGGTGGTCTAGTATCTGAAATCAATGTAACCCCACTTGTCGATGTAATGCTGGTACTCCTTATCGTCTTTATGGTTACTGCCCCCATGATGAATCAGGGTCTTGAGGTTGACCTTCCTGAAACAACAGCCAAATCGCTTAATCAGGAAGAAGACCCTATCATTGTAACTCTTGATAAAGATGGAAAAATAATGCTCGGTAAAATAGCAGTAAACCAAGCCCTGTTCAGACAGCAACTGGAAAATTCTTATGGCAAGAATACAGATCAACCTATTTTTCTAAAAGCAGACAGAGAAGTTGCCTATGGGATGGTAGTTACTATTATGGCTGACATCAAAGCTGCTGGATTTGACAAGCTTGGTATGATCACTCAACCAAAAGAAGAGGCTCAGTAGTCGTGTCTGCGGTCTTTGGAATGACTTCTGGTGTAACAGGATGGAAGTTGCCTTTCAACTTGGCGGTTTTATTCCATCTTTTCGTCCTCACAGCTATGCTTATCATACCTCAATATCTTGACAAAAAACCGATTATACAGGAATACCTCACAGTTGATCTCGTTAATATATCGGCCCCTTTGCCAGCACCCGTGGTTAAAACAGCATCACAAACTCAAAAATCGCCTGTAAAACCCATTGTCAGCAAGCCTGACCCCAAAAAAACAGTTTCCATTGCCCCGGTGATCCCTGAGAAGATTACGCCCCCCGTTGCAGCTCCAGTTAAAGCTATCTCTATTAAACCTATTAAACGTAAAATTAAGAAAACGATTAGGCCTGACACAACTGTTGCCGATGCTATAAAAGCACGGGACGCTAAGTTGAAAAGACAGCAGGAAATTGAACTACGAGAGCAACAATTATTACAAGAAGCACAACGTACAAAAGCTCTTGCGGATGCCGAACAAGCTGCAGCAAATGATGCCGTGAATGCACTTAGAAAAATGTTGATTACTGATTCAGAGTTAGCCGCTTCAACTTTACAAACAAATAGCGCTCCCACTCAAAGAACTGGTGGTGGCTCAAGCAACATTATAGAAAGCCAGTATCAATCAACCATATTCAGCAGTCTCCATGAACACTGGGCATTGCCCGAAATAAAACCATGGGATCCAGACCTTACAGCAGTGGTTGTAATACACATCGCCAAAAATGGTCGCATCATCAGCCACCGTTTTGAAAAAAGATCCGGAGATCGGGTGTTTGATCAATTTGTCGGCAGAACTATTCAAGAGGCCAATCCTTTGCCTGCCATTCCTTCAGCTATGCGAGTGCAGCAATACAGCATCGGACTGCGCTTTAAGCCTGGACAAATTCAGTAATATGCTCAACTTATTTCATTCCCGTTCCTTACTGAAAAAGGTTGACTGGTAGTATCAAACATTTATAATCGAAATATAAGATATTTTCCTTTTTCTTAACAACTACCACAACTACTCACAACTATGAAATCATTTTTTTTACTCGTTTTCCTCTTTATATTATTTCCACTTCCTGCTCACTTACAGGCTAAAGAGATCGCCTACATCGACATCACCTCACCTGATGCCCGAAGAATTACCATAGCCATCCCTTGGTTTATGAGTAAAGAACGGCCTGAGAGTTTACAGGTTTATGGACGAGATCTGGCAGATACACTGGGAAAAGCGTTAGACTTTCATGGAATATTTTCTCTTATTCCTCCCGAACAGTATGGAAACACCCAAAATGCAAACTGGAAATCCCTTGGTGCGGACTTTGTTATACTAGGTAACTATAGTCTTTCAGCCAAGGGGGTGAAGATGGAAATAAGACTCCTGGATGTTGGTGCAGGAGACATGCTCATGGGCAAAATATATAATGGCAATCGAAGCCATGAGCAGAGTATGCTCTATAAATTTACAGACTCTGTAATCAAAAACATGACAGGCCAGAATGGGATAGCATCATCCAAGATTGCCTTTGTGTCCGACCAAAACGGATTTAAAGAAATATATACTACAGATATTCTGGGTAACGAAACACGTCAAATTACACGTCACAAAAATCTGGTAGTCTCCCCGCGTTTTTTGCCTGGAGGCAATTTTCTCACCTACACTTCCTATCATTCAGGAAATCAAAATCTTTATATTACCGACCTCAAACAAAGTAAAACCACCAGACCCCTCTCCCGCCGTAAAGGGATGAATCTTGCGCCTGCATGGTCCCCCGACGGTAAGACCATGATACTTACCTTAAGCAAAGATGGTAATCCTGATCTTTTCATGTGTGACAGGAAGGGAAAAATTATCAAACAACTTACTCGTCGTTCCGGAATAAATGTATCACCCACATGGTCACCTGATGGCAAACAGATAGCATTTGTTTCAGACCGCAGTGGTCGGCCTCAAATTTATATCATGCAGTTAAAAAATGGTAAAGTACAGCGAATCACATTTAAAGGTCAAGAGAATGCAGAGCCTAGCTGGTCCCCTAAAGAAGGGTTGATTTCGTATTCAAGCCTTGTTGATGGCTCCTATCAGATTTTCACCATTGCTGTCCGGCCAGGCAGTGCTCCCAGACAAATAACCAATGGCCCCGGAGACCATGAATCACCGACATGGTCTCCAGACGGAAAACAGATACTCTTTTCCTATAGAACCGGAAGAACACAAAAAATATATGCGATTCTCAAAAATGGTACGAATATGAGACAACTTTTCAACATGAAAGGGAATCAAACCTATCCCCAATGGACAAACACCCGTGATTAATTGTTATTTATTCACACAGACATAGAGAAAGCCCATGAAAAAAAGATACTTTACATCTCTCATTCTTGTTGCCTTTATACCTCTTCTGAGCAACTGTGCCTCGCAGCAGGATGTGCAAAACCTTAATTATCATGTCAGATCAATAAATAAAAAACTTGAAGACATGAAAGTTAATACAGTTGATCAAATGCAACAGCGTCAGGCATCATCTTCGGGGCAACTTGATCAGTTACAGGCAGACATCCTTAAACTGAGAAGTAAACTTGAAGAAAATGCACATATGAACCGTATTGTGCAGGAGCAGAATAAAGAATTACAGCTTGCCATACAAAATCTTTCTTCGCAGCAGGAAGAAAAAATAAATACCAAAATTGCAGAGCTGGATTCAAAAATCAGTTTGCAGAAAGAATCTCTCACTGCAATGCAGCAAGCTCGCGTTCAAGATGCGGAAAGACGTTCAAGAGCTGCAAAAAAAGCGGCCGACGATGCGATGCGGAGAGCTCAGCAGGCAAGTCTTGCTACTAAAGCTTCACAATCGTCACGAGCTACAGAAGTAGTGCGTATATCCCCTTCTGCCAAAAAAGTTCTTTTCGCAAAAAGTAGTCCGGCAGTAAAGAAAAAAGATCCAGTTAATCCCATTTCAACTCCTGCTAGCACCAGTGCTGTGAAGGCCAGCGTCCCCAAACCAGTTGCTGAGGAAGCAACGGATACTCTTGCTAAAGCGCAGCAAAAATTTAGAGAAGGTAAATACAAGGATGCTTATAAGCTTTTTAAAAAAAATATCTCCCAGAAAAGTTCGACAAAGACTTCTATCACAGCCAGGTATATGATGGGAGAATGCCTTTTTAAACAGGGTGAATTTGACCAGGCAATTATACAATATCAACAGATAATATCCAATTACCCTGGTAATCCTCAGGCTGCCAAAGCACTTCTTAGACAGGGGGAAGCCTTTGAACAGCTTTCTGATACAGAAACTGCCCGCATTATCTATAGAAAGATAACAGCTTCCTATGGATCATCACCTGAGGCAGAAACCGCAAGGAAGAAAATAAATTCACTTTAAGGGTATCTTTTGATCATGGCCAAAATTCGTCTGGACGAGCTACTTGTTTGTTCAGGCTTAAGCACGGATCTGCAGCAGGCACGAAGAATTATAGGTGCCGGTGAAGTGACCATTGATGGTCATTGTGTTGATAAAGCCGGAACGTTATTCCCCGAAAAATCTATACCCGTCGTAAAAAGCAAATGCCCCTATGTGTCACGAGGCGGATATAAATTAAAAGGCGGATTGGAAAAGTTTGGTTTTAATCCAACAGGGATGATTTGTGTTGATGTAGGAGCATCAAGTGGTGGGTTCACTGATTGTCTGCTTCAGCATGGGGCCAGAAAAGTATATGCTGTGGATGTGGCATATGGAATGCTTGACTGGAAATTACGGCAGGATTCACGAGTTGTTGTAATAGAACGATTTAATGCTAGAAACATCAGCGCAAAACAGATCCCTGAACCCATTGACCTTGCTGTTATTGATGCGGCCTTTATATCTCTTACCAAACTTATCCCACCACTTGTGCCACTTTTTGGGAAAAACCTTTCAATTATCTGTTTGATTAAACCGCAATTTGAACTTCCTCCTAATCGTATTCCTAAGGGTGGTGTGGTCAAAAACACAGAACATCATCAGCAAGCCATTGATAAGATCATAACTTTTATTACCTCTTCGGGTTTAAACGCTGAAGGCCTTGAACCAAGTCCCATTCTCGGCCCCAAGGGAAATTGTGAGTTTCTTCTCAAAATTACACGTTAGGAACGGGGACAAAGGGCAACCAGGTAAGCGAAGACTCCGTAGCTGTGCAAGTTATTTCGTGTACGTTCCTTAACTTGTACCTGGATCAGTTTTCCTCTAACATCTTTATCGTCTTCTGTATTTTTTTTATCTCTTCTTTATACTCCTCAGTCAATCCCGGTCCCTTTAATGCAATTTTTATATTATGTTTGGATAATCTCAAGCGCCCCTCATACAGATTGTACCTGGCAAGATAGAAAGCGGAGTTTGCCTTCTCACCCATTGCTGCTTTGAGCTTTCCCAGCTCAAAATATACTTTTGAATACTCGGGCATTTTATCCTGAACTTCTTTTAAATATCTCTCACCCTTGTCATACTCTTCTAATTCAATCCACATGCGTGCAAGCTGGAAGGCAGCCCACATATCATGTCTGTCTTTATCGTAGGCGCTTCGGAATAATGTTAGCGCACGTTCTTTGTTTCCTGATTCTTTTTCTACAAGTCCCAGATCAACCAGAAGTATGGATTTATTCGGATAGAAATGTATTACTTCCTGCAAATATTTTTTACTGGAATCATAATTGTTGTCCATTCTATCAAGTTGGGAGAGACCATAATGCAGCATAATTCTTTCACTCTGAGTAAGCGTAGAATCTGCGAGACGGTTGTGAAGAAGATTCCGTAGTTTTTTTCCATCTTTCACAAGAGAGAGAATACGGTATTTCATGCGCAAAAAACCAAAATCACAGGTTTCTTCAAATTCCTGCAACTTTTTTTCCTCAAAAGCAATTAAAGATTGCACATAATCAAGCCTTTCATCAGGATAGGGATGAGTAAGAAGATATTGAGGAATATTATTTCCCATCGTGTAGCGATTAATACGACGCATGGCATGGAGCATAGCTTCCTGTCCCTGTGGATGTCTGCCCATTTCTTTCATCCAGCCGTAGGCGAGTCGATCCGCTTCTTCTTCATGTTTTCTGCTAAAATGAAGGTTTGCAGTCTGGCCCGCAGCAAGAGACCCTACAAGCAGTGCCTGACTAACTGCCCCAGCACCCAGTGCCAGGCTGGCCAGTGCAAGTAGCGTTGTGGCCACAGTTATTTTTGACCCCTTATCCATTCCCTGGGCAATGTGTCTGGCCGCAACATGACCAATTTCATGGGCAAGTACTGAAACAAGCTCATCTTCATGTTCCATTTTTTCAATTAAGCCTGAATAGAAAAAGACAAGCCCGGAGGGTGCTGCGAAAGCATTGAATTGGGAAGAGGCGATAATATTAAAACGATAGTCAAAAAATTGAAAACCAGCGACTTCCAGAACTTCACCACCAAGTTCATTGATATATTGAGAGATGTCAGGGTCGTCAAGGAGTGGGAAGGCGAGCCGTATCTGATAAAGCAGCTTCTGCCCTATTTTTCGTTCCTCACCTACGGTTAAAGCCATGCTCCTGCTACCATTTGCAGCCATAAGAAAGCACACTATTAAAAAACAGTTAAAAACCTTCTGCAGAAATCTCTTAACAAACAAGCGACAACCTCTTTGTTTTGAATCCTTCAACATGATGTTAGATTTTTCATTCCATCATTTGTACTAACGCGCACTTTATATCCTAAATCCTTAGTTGCTTTAGCTATTGAAAAATAGTGTGATTTAGCCAGTTGCTCAGCAAGGAATCTCGTCATTTTCGGCTCTTTCCGGGGTGCGAAAGTATGGTGAAAACCTTCAAGAATCGCTCCGATTGAATACGCCAGTGGGAAAGGTACCGTGGTTGTAATTGGTGGAACATCCATCTGCTCAAATAATGTATCAATCCATTTCCAGAGATTAACCGGTTCCCCCTGACTTATAAAATAAGCTTCTCCTGCTGCCGTTCCAGATTCTTCCAAATTTAGAGCAGCAAGAATGTGGGCCTCAGCAACATTTTCAACATAACTGATATCAACACGATTTTGGCAATCACCAATTTTTTTTAATTGTCTCTGTCTCCCGCGCTCAAGAAGACGAGGAATAAGATGGGGATCCCCAGGGCCCCAGACTAAATGAGGGCGAATTGCACAAGTAAGAAATTGTTTCTGTTCATCGTTACTCCTAAGCACTAATTTCTCAGCAACAACCTTGCTTTTTGCATAATGACAGAGAAAGCGTTTTGCGTATGGCAGAGTCTCATCACCATTTTCAATATCTTCACCATTGAATACCACGGATGGGGTAGACGTATAGACGAGGGAGGAAACCTTATTTTCCTTACAAGCCGCTATAACGTTTTCAGTTCCCTGGACGTTTACTTTGAAATAATCTTCCCACTTTCCCCAGATTCCGGCTAAAGCTGCAACATGAAATACAGTATCAATCCCTTGCATTGAGTCAGACAGAAACGCAGCATCACCGATATCACCACGGAGACAGTTTGCCCCAAGAGCAGAAAGTTCAGGGTAGAAATTACGCCCAACAACAGAACAATGCACCCCTTTCTTAAGGAGTTGCTTTACAATATAGCTTCCGACAAAACCACCACCTCCAGTTACAAGGGCTTTTATCATATCTGTCCCTCCAGTTGAGATGTTGCCCAGAGGCTGAGTTTCTCTCTGAAAATTTTGGCATTATGCCTGATATCGACAGGGAAATCCGGATGGATAAGATACGTATCTATTTCCAGGGTTAAAGGATTGTTTTTACCAATTTCCCGTAACTCGTGAATAAGTTGCTGAGTATCAATGGCGGATTCTTTTTCAAGTTCAACAATAATAGCAGGAATACAATCGGCACCTGAAGAAAGAGGAATAGCAACCAGCGCCGAACGAAAAACGTCAGGATGACTATTAAAAAATGCCTCACAGGGAATTGAATAAAATGTTTTATTATATTTCCTGCAAACAACCCGATGAGCACGTCTCCCGCAAAACCACAGTCTCCCGCTGCCATCCAGATACCCGACATCTCCCATTCTGTGCCAGAAACTGTTACCATCTGAAATTTTGGCCAGCTTATTTTCCCTATCATTATTTTCATAGGAACTGGTGACAACATTGCCCTGTACTATAATTTCACCAATTTTTCCTGATGGCAGAAAAGTTTGTCGTTCAAGTTTGCTAATAGCCATATCACTGATTGGTATAATTGCTATCTCTATACCCGGTAAAGATCGTCCTACGCAGGTTCCCTGTCCACGTCTGGTTAAGTCCCAGGTTTCTCTTACCACTTCTGTTCCTTCAATGGAGGCGATGGGTAGGCTTTCTGTTGCTCCATATGGGGTATGGATAACAGCATCCTCAGGTAGCACATCCTGCATTGCTTCAATAAGTGCACCCGAGACAGGAGCTCCAGCCATAAGAACCTTTTTTAATGTTTTCAGTCTTTTATCACGATCCTCACAGGAGGAGGCAACAACATTCCATAGCGCAGGAGAGCCAAAAGAATAACTTACCTTATATTTTTCAATGGAGGCTGTGAATACAGCAGAATCTACTTTGGCAGGACGAGTTGGGTCCATGTCAGGAATAACAGCCTGAGCCCCTAGAGCGGTCGAGAATAGAGCAAAGAGTGGAAACGCAGGCTGATCAACATCTCCAGGCCCTATTCCGTAATAGTCACGAATCAGACCAAGTTGCGCCTGAAAAATGGAATGCTCATAGCGAACACCTTTGGGAGGACCGGTTGAACCAGTGGTAAATATTATTGCTGCCAGATCATCAACTTCAGGTTCAAATACCGGAAATTCCGGATAGTCCTGATCGGCAAGCTTTGCAATATCAGGGCCAAAGAGACCAAGTGAGAAACCACAGCAAAAAGTATATTTTACAGTATTGAATGGTTTTCTAAAAAGGGTTTTAAAAAAAAGGGCTTTGGGTATTCCGATAAATCCTTTAGGGCGGACTCCTTCAATGCATCTTAACAAATTCACATATCCCATCCCGGGATCAATCAGGATAACAGGAGCACCAATCTTAAATAGTGCAAAAGTAAGACAGATAAAATCAGCAGAAGGTTTTACCATGAGCATCACCCTCTCTCCCGATTCCACCCCCCTGTTTTTCAAAATATGAGCGAATGCATCGGATCTTCTGTTCAACTCGTTAAAGGTCAGACTTTTTCCAGTAACTGCCTCAACAAGACCAACCCTGTCTCTAATGTCTTTGGCAGTTTCGACGAGGGTATGGGCAATATTGAGACTCACTCGGTATCCTCAAAGAAGCTCAGAGCAAGCGGAGCAATTTCATCAAAGGCATCTTCTAAAATATAATGTCCACCGTCTTTAAAATAATGAGCATCAGCATGAGGAAAACGTTTACACCATTCATCATAAAAAGAATCGTTGAAGCAGAAATCTTTTCCACCCCAGCAGATGAGCATTGGCAACTGTCTTGTCTGTAACTGTTCAAGGCCTTTTTCAACTTTGAGCAGGGTCTGATAAGAGGGGTGACTGGAATCAAGTGGAATATCTTCAACAAATGAGGAGACAGCAACCCGGTTATTCCAGGAATCATAGGGTGCAAGAAAGGCAGCGGCCACATTTTTTGCCATCTTTTTACTCACTGCCATTTTTACAGCGGGACCTGCAAAACCATTCAGCCCACGTACCAGAAGCTTACCAACAACGGGCCAGCGACAAACGCTGATGCGAAAGGGAATGCGGTCTGATCTAAATGCTGCTGTATTTAGAACCATTGCCCGTTGAATTGAATCGATATTTTTTACAGCAACACCCATCCCAATGGCTCCCCCCCAATCATGAACCACCAGTGAAAATGATTTAACCCGAAGGTGCTGCAAAAGGGCATCAAGATTGTTGATATGGTTTTGCAGGGAGTAATTATACTCCTGAGGCTTGTCAGAGAGCCCGCACCCTAAATGATCAACTGCAATTATTCGATGATTTTTTGCAAGAAGAGTAATCAATTTGCGGAAATAAAATGACCAGGTGGGATTGCCGTGAACCATTAGGATTACATCACCTTGACCTTCGTCCACATAATGTAGTCGGTGATTCCCTATGGTATAATAATTGGATTGAAACGGGTAGTCTGGATACACGATACGTTGCTTAAGTAGAGGTTAAAAAGATTGAGTAATACTTAGGCTGACCAGGGGAAAGTGTCAACTCTTTTCCATGAATTACAAGCTCTATTCTTCTTGCTCACCGATAGATATTATGTATAGTATATTCATTTCGTCATATTCTTAAATTTAACAAACTCTGTGGATTATCGAATGCTTCTCAATATAGACACTTTCAACCTAAGCTTCCATCTCGATACCGGAAAAAAAGAACCTGAAAGAAAACAGGTTCTTTTTGATATTTCTCTTTCGATCAAGCAAAGAGAAACCATCGCTCTGGTAGGTGAATCAGGTTCCGGAAAATCCGTTACTGCCCTGTCAGTAATGCGGCTTCTTGAAGATTCATCAAGTGTTGATTGCAGTGGATCTATTCATTTTGAAGGAAAGGATGTTTATAAATTAAGTAAAAATGGAATACGAGAACTTCGAGGAAATCGTGTAGCCATGATTTTTCAAGAACCAATGACTTCTCTGAATCCTGTTTATTCCATTGGCAATCAACTCATCGAGCCCTTACTTCTGCACCAGAACATGAAAAAGTCTGATGCAACTAAAGAGGCGATCAGGCTTCTTGAACGTACCGGCATAAAAGAAGCTCCTGCACGTATGCAACTTTTTCCGCACCAGCTTTCTGGTGGCCAGCGTCAAAGAATCATGATTGCCATGGCTCTTGCCTGTAGACCCTCATTACTTATTGCTGATGAACCAACAACTGCACTGGATGTAACAATTCAGGCACAGATTCTCGAACTTATACAGGATTTACAGAAAGAACTGGGCATGGCTCTCCTGCTCATTACCCATGATCTTGCCATGGTACGAAAGGTTGCCGACCATGTTCACATCATGAAGGATGGCAGAATTGTTGAAAATGATGAGACTGAAAGCATATTCAAAAATCCGCAGCATCCATATACCAAACATTTAATGAATTCAGTGCCCAATGAACGACGCATAATAAGACCTGAGAACAATCCTCTTATTGAACTTCATAATGTAAATTGTCATTTCAAATTAAAGAGTGGCTGGAAAGGATTTATGCAGAGGGATTATAAAATCATTCGTGCAGTGGATCAGGTGAGTCTTACGATTCATCGTGGCACAACATTTGGGCTTGTCGGTGAGTCGGGATCAGGAAAATCCACCCTCGCAAATGCGATATTAAAACTTAACAAAAGTTCAGGAGAGATTGTCTATAAAGATAAAAATCTTCAAGAACTCTCTGGCAATGAAATGCGGCCTTTGCGGAAAAATCTGCAAATTGTCTTTCAAGACCCTTTTTCTTCTCTTTCACCACGCCTCACCACCGAACAGATTATTGGTGAGGGAATGAAAGTACATGGTATTGGAGAAAACGCAGCAGAACGACGTGAAATAGTTTCCGGAGCACTGGTTGACGTCGGTCTTACTTCCGACATGATGCACCGGTTTCCACACGAATTCTCAGGGGGCCAGCGGCAACGAATAGCCATTGCCCGTTCCATTGTTTTAAAACCTGATTTCCTTGTTCTTGACGAACCCACTTCAGCGCTCGATATGACTATCCAGAAACAGATTATTGAGCTTCTAAAAGAACTGCAGGACAGATATACACTTACCTATCTGTTTATCTCCCATGATCTTCGAGTGGTTCGTGCTCTTGCTGATCATGTTGCTGTGATGCAGAATGGTTTGATTGTCGAGTCAGGGCCTGCAGACAAGATATTTGCGTCTCCACAACACGAGTATACTAAACGGTTATTTGATGCGGCTCTCAGTATCCACTAAAACGCATGATATATATCTTATACCTTGAGGGATGCTGAGGAGATAGAATAATTCATTTTCAGAGAAAATGTTGTGCTGCTCTGCACTGAACGACATTGTAAGCCTACACTTCCTGCAGGAGATCCAGGAGTTTTTCAAGCTCCGGGAGCTGGGCTGTAACCACACCCAATGAACCGTTGCGACAATCTGTTTCCATTGCCTCAGTCACTTCCCTGAGCCCATGAAATCCTAAACTTGCCGCTGCTCCTTTAATGGAATGTGCACTTGCCTCCCCCATGACAGCATCCCCTTTTTCAATACCTTGTTGTATACCTGCAAGATCCGACAATGCTGATTCTTTAAATATTTCGACCAATTCCTGTAACAATCCCTCGTCATCTGCTACTTGTTCCAATGCAAACGCTTTATCCCATTTCAAATCGCTCATATATAGCTCCTGTTCGTTACTTTTGGGGATTCGGATATTTATTTTCAGTAGAAGAAACGGATACACCTTGCGGCAGGTTATCACAATGTGCTCAACCTTTGCAAATAGTATAATTAGAAGGAAGAATATTACTTATTTCCTTACAGCTAATAGCTCCTTCCCGTATAATACGACATTCTCTTTTGGTCTCATTGCATCGAACAATGGTGGATGCCCCACCTCCTGGTGTCACCCCACCATCAAGAATCTGATCAATACGATCACCCCACAGTTTTTTGACCTCCTCAGCACTTACGAGTGCAGATTCACCACTGATATTAGCACTTGTTGTTGTGATAGCATGTCCCCAGGAAATGCATAACCTTTGGGCAATGGGATTTGAAGAGACACGAATGGCTATATCTTTTCTATCACTGCAAAGCTTAGCAGACACATTTGGTAAAATGGGGAATATTAAGGTAAGAGGACCTGGCCAGAAAGCATCAATCAGCTTTTCATAGGAGGGACAAAGAGAAACACAACTTGAAAGATACTCGATATTGGGCACAAGAAGAGAAAGAGCCTTGTGCCCTTCTCTCTTTTTAAGCTCATAGAGTGAAGCTATGGCCCGATCATTGCTTGGGTCAACGGCCAGGCCATAGAATGTTTCTGTGGGATACGCTACAATACCACCCTCTTTTAAAGCTACGAGTGCCTGAGCAAAATCAGAGTCACTTGGTTGAACAGAAATATTCAAAACAATTTAGTTCCCAATATGCTTTGCTTTATTCTCAACTTCCTTTCTCATGCTTGTTTCGTGTACGTTCCTAAGCGCTTTTGCGCCAATATCAGTTCTAAAAAAAGAACCTGTCCAGGCTATATGCCCAACCGCCTTATAGGCCAGGTTAATAGCTTTTTCAAGATCAGTCCCAATTGCTGTAACACCAAGTACTCTTCCTCCTGCTGAGACAACTCTTCCATCTTTTACTGTTGTTCCTGCATGAAAGACAACCACATCTCTCATATCGGATACTTTTTCAAGCCCTTCGATAAGCTTGCCACTCTCATAGCTGCCTGGGTAGCCGCCAGATGCCATAACAACACAAACTGTGGGACGCGGGTCAATTTTCATTTCAACCTGATCAAGACGCTCATCAATAACAGCATCAAAAATGTCAACAACATCACTTTCAAGGCGCATCAATAGGGGTTGCGCTTCCGGGTCTCCAAATCGACAATTAAATTCCAGCACATTTACCTTGTCTCCATCAATCATAAGTCCGGCATATAGCATTCCCTTGTAAGGTCTTCCTTCCTTAGCCATTCCTTGAATAGTTGGCAGCATAACCTCTTGCATAACCTGGTCCGCAATCTTTTCAGTTACTACCGGGGCAGGAGAATATGCCCCCATACCACCTGTGTTAGGCCCGAGGTCACCATCAAAAGCTGCTTTGTGATCCTGCGATGTAGGTAAGGGAAGAATAGTTTGTCCATCTGTAAAAGCAATAAATGAAGCTTCTTCACCTTTTAAACATTCCTCAACAATAAGAAAGTTTCCTGCATCCCCGAATGCCTTGTCTCTCATTATAAGATCAACCGCTTCTTTTGCTTCTTGAACAGTTGAAGCAACAATTACTCCTTTTCCAGCAGCCAGGCCATCGGCTTTAACTACCAGCGGAGCGCCACATTCATCAATATATTGTTTAGCTTTTTCCCTATCTTTAAAAACTTTAAATTTGGCCGAAGGAATGTTATATTTTTTAAGAAATTCTTTGGTGTAGACTTTGCTTCCTTCAAGTATGGCACCATCTTGAGAAGGGCCAAAGATCCTGAGACCTTGTTGTTCAAAGGTGTCAACAATTCCGGCTGTTAGAGAAAGTTCCGGGCCAACAACTGTGAGATCAATTTTTTCTTTTTTAGCAAAGCTGAGCAGCCCCTCAACGTCAGTAACGCTGAGTTCAACACATTCAGCCATGCGTTGAATGCCAGCATTCCCTGGAGCACAATAAATTTTGCTTACCCTGGGACTTTGATGGATTTTCCACACAAGGGCATGTTCTCTGCCACCTGATCCTATAACCAGAACTTTCATTCTTTCACTCCTGATAATTTTTAATTTGTCAATACATAAATGTGTCGACAAAACATTGACAATTCTGATGATGTGAATATTATGAATGAATCGTCATTCATTGTGTAGTTCTCTGTGATTTTGTAAATTTAAAAAAATACTTGTAAAATAGAACCATTCGCACTCCTATGAAAGTCTCAAATAAACATTCTAAAATTATTGCCGGTGCAACAAAAGTTTTTGCCAAAAAAGGTTTTTTCAATGCCAGAATATCCGATATCGCCAGGGAAGCCAAGGTAGCCGATGGAACTATTTACCTTTACTTCAATAATAAGTTTGATATCCTTATCTCGGTTTTTGAAGAAGAAATCGGCAATTTAATCAAACAAGTCAACAAACTGCTCGCCGCTGAAGATGACCCACGAAAGATGCTCGAAATTTTTGCCAGAAAGCATCTAACTGTAATGAAAAAAAACAAAAACCTGGCAGAAGTTATCCAGATTGAACTGAGACAAAGTGCCAAACTCGTAAAAGATTATCGAAATAACAGGTTCAGCGAATACATAAACATCATTTCTTTCATCATAGAACTTGGGCAGGAACAGAACATTTACCGAATCTCCATTAACCCCTGCATAGCAAAACGAGCTTTTTTTGGTGCACTTGATGAAATTTCACGAATATGGACTGTGGGTACAACAACCGGGTTCACTGTTGAAGAAATCACCCAACAGATTTTAGAAATATTTCTATGTGGAATCCTCGAGCCCGAAGCGTCCTTTTCTTATACCATTAATTGAAGTTCGATGGTGTAATAGCGATAACTTCAAATTCTCTTGTTCCTCCTGGAGTATTGGTAACGACATCATCCCCTACTTCTTTTCCAAGAATACTTTTTCCAAGTGGCGAGAAGACTGATATTGATCCTTTCTTAACATCAGCTTCTTCAGCCCCTAACAGTTGATACGAAACTTCCTCGTCCGTATCCATATCAAGTAATTCTACAACCGTACCAAAGACCGCTCTCGAGCAATCCACCATCACACAATCAATCACTTCAGCTCTGCCAAGTTTATCTTTTAAATCCCTGATACGGGCTTCTATCATACCCTGTCGTTCTTTAGCTGCATGATACTCAGCGTTTTCCTTGAGGTCACCGTGTGCCCTTGCAATTTCTATAGCTTTTACAACAACGTGCCTTTCTACACGTTCAAGAGTGTTCAGTTCTTCTTTTAATTTAAGATGTCCTGTTTTTGACATCGGTACACGCTCAACCATTACTTCCTCCAAATAAAAAAACAAAATCCTGCAAAGCTGTCGCTTCACAGGAGTGGTATGTGAATTATTCTTTCTACCAACGATAAATTACGGAGCACAAAATAGATGTTTCCTCAACATTTGCTCCGCGAATAATTTCGAAACTGCTATTTAATAAAAGATGGCGACTCATTTCAAGGAAAATCTGCGCTTTGACCTCATGATTATCATAGCCACCAATTTCATATCCGAATGAATATTCAAGAGTATAGTAGCTGGGAGCACCACGACCTAGTATATTTTCAGCCAACTGATGTTCAAAGGAAGCCGTAAATAAATGCTGCCAGTATTCATTTGGACTCCAATAGGGGTGATCGTCGGGACCGAAACCGGAGTCAAACGAATAATCACGTTTCATATTTCCTTCAGCACTACGGGAAAACTCATACCCGTATCGCAATTGAAGCATTGTGGGTTCACTGGCTAAGATATATGATGTCCATAATTCATATCTGTTCTGATGGTTACCGTCGGAATATTCAGTGAAAAGATATTCTCCACCTCCAAAAAGGCGGGGAAGAATGTCCAATTTCATCCCTGCCCCATACTCTTTTTGGTAAATGCCTCTTTTTAATGACTCAAGGGTATCATCAACAACATCCTGAGAAAAACCAAGGTAACCAGAGGCCATATCTCCCACCCGGCCATTTACCTGAAAATTATACGGTATAGTATTTTCATAATTATCATTATCCGTGTGATCAAAACCTACTGATACAAGAAAATCAAGATCATAAATAGGGCTCCACTTCATTTCAGCTTCGATACGATTTCGCCAAAAGCTGTCATCGAGTTCAATAGATTCATTGAGGATACGTCTGACATCAAACAAAAATTCATGCTCAAGAGTTGGAAAGAACAGAGCTTGTAATCCTCCAGCCTTTTCTTTGAGATCAAAATACCCATCTCTCCCTTTTTTTTGACCAAATTCGTAAAAAGGCATCATTCGAGCTTTACGTTTAAGAGTATTACGCTGGATAGCTTCCTCAAGATCTGGATATCCAGGACTTTCCTTTTTGATGATCTTGTAAAGAGCAGCCTCTTTCCCTGAAAAACCCAGTCGACTATATATCCCGGCAAGATCATATAAACTTTCCGGTGAAGAATCAGGTCTAAGCATGTCCTGGTATTCCTTCATAGCCTGATAATAATTTCCATCCACCATGGCCTCTCTAACAGAGAGTTCTCTCATTACTATTTGTTGCCATCGATAATTGGCATAGAGTTTTGAAGCAATTTGAACAACAGGAAGAGCTAAATTGTGTACGGTGAATTCCGGACTCATCACAACATCGAGTCTATCGGGTTCTGCTGGATTTGTGAACGTAATGGTATTTAAGAACGATTTTTCAGGTGGAGGAAGATGTAATTGAATTTTGTTTGCATTCAGCAGCTCAGAAAATTCATGATCAACAGCAGGTATAAGAAGAGAACGATATAAGAGTAGTGCGTCTTCCCTTCTGTTATCTGCCCAGAAAGCCCTTGCGAGTAAAAGTCTTTGATTAATTGGCAGAGATTTTATATCCGGTACTACTTTACGCACACTTATTGTACTCTCTGCGCTCCGCACAGGTTTCCATTCAGGAGCGAGTTCTTCTATCAGGTTACGAAATTTTGCATTCTTAAACTCTTTTTTTAATATATTTTGTTTGAAATATTCTTCATCGGGATACTCCAGTGCCAGTTTTTTGAAAAATGCAAGGGGAATAAAATCGTCCCCAATATCTTCCAGTAATTTTGCATGCATAACTCGTGCACGAAGCGAATCCGGATATTGAACAAGGAATTTCCTGCAAAGTTCAAGAGCTGTATGGTATTCACCATACTTTCTGTAAGTGACTGCATGCTTTAAATAATTTAATATTGGAAGCACGAGCACTGTTTTATTGAGTTTCTTACTTGTCACTTGATCCAGGATCTTTAAATCCATATCATCAGGATATATCGAAATAAGATTATGCAAAATTGCCTTAGCTTCTGGAAAGTCTTCATTCAGGTAATACGATTCGGCGAGAGCTGACCGTAGACTATAGCAGTGGTCAGCTATATCAGAGCAGGAAGAATCATGTTCATAAAGAAAATCTTCTGCCATTTCAATTGCAACTTCAAGCTGACCAGATTCTTTTAAAATCCTTATTTTGTCAATAAACAAATCGTAATCAGCATTCAAATCATCAGGCAGCAAGGAATGCGACGCCGTAACTAGAAGTTCGTACCATTTCCAAGCGTTGTGCCAGTCTTTTTGTGACAGATTTGTTTGAATTAATTGGCGTATTATCGTAAGTTTTTGCAGAGTGGCAGTCGTTTCGATCAATGAAGCCCTCAATTGCTGTTCTGTTTCAAAATACTTTTCTTCAGACGCCAGGATTCTGATCAATTGTCCAGCAACAATTGAACGCTCCTCATAATTTAATTCAGTATTTTTTCGAAAGTCCTGATAGAATTTTCTTGCCTGGGAATAGAGATTGTTTAAAATTAAGGCTTCACCGTATAATAAATTCCCTTGCTTATAGATCGCAAACTGTTCTGATTTCAGCGGAAGAAGTTCATAAAAATAGTTTAGCTTATTTACAAGGCCAACATCTCCAGAGAGTTTTAGACATTTCATCACAAGAGAATAATCTTCAGTAATTTGTAACAGATACTGTTTATAAAAATCCAATGCCTCAGTATAATCGCTGTTCTTTTCGGCTATCCTGGCACGAAGAAAAAAGTATTTTTTTCCCCGCTTCTCCTGAAGATTTAAAGAATTCAGGGTAGTGCGAGAAGCAGTGGTATCTCCAAAGTTAAAATGAAGCTCCGCCAACTTGAAAATAATTTTCTGGTCATCCGGGTTGTGAGTTTGGATAATTTGCAGTACTTCCAATAATTCATTTTCTTTTCCCAATGCCTCAAGCTGTTCTGCCATGGAATAATACACTGCCAGACGATCAGGAATTACCTTCGCCAGGTCTCTCCAAAGATTCCATGCGCCTTCATTCTCGACAATAACCAGAAGGTCATTGGCAAGGATGGCCTGTATACGTTTAATTTCGGAGACAACCTGTTTGTCATGCGGACTTCTCTTGCGATATTCTTCGTAATAGTACAAAGCCTTATCGGGTCGCCCTTTCTCATAAAGGTAGAGACTTCCTGTCTGTAAAAAAATAGCTGGGGAATCTTCTCCATGGGCGATAAGAATCAGGAGATGTTCCAATGCTTTGTGTTCAAGATTATTTTCAAGATAATATGTAGAGAGTTTTTTATGAAATGGGATATAAAACGGATGATACGTAAGGTACCCCAGCCAACATTTCAGTGACATTTCAATGTCACCTTCAGCTTGAAAGAGTGGCTCACTCTCCAGGTAATCAAGATCAGTTCCTGCAAACTCTGTTATAAGGGTTTTGTAGTAAACCGATGCCTTCGCATCATAACCAAGATCCTTACTCAACCTTGCAAGTTGTCTGAGAAAAGTCTCTTCGTCTGGAGCAAGGAGGCACAGTTGTTCCATCAAGGGATGGGCCAGCTCCTTGCGTCCCATGTTCTGTAAAGCTGTTATTTGACCTTTTAATGCTTCAAGGGAGAAAGGACCGTCAGGAGCCATATTATATACTTGGCTCAAGTATTTGGCAGCTCTCTCGTATCGTTTTTGCATAAGAGCTATGCGCCCGCCATAGAGTTGATAGTCAAGGGATGTCGAATCGATCTCAAGGAGCTTCTGATTTACTTTTCCAGCTTCCTGCCATTGTTCAATATCCATAAGAACAACGACGTATTCTCTCAGAGCCTCTTCGATCAGTGGTTTCTCGGCAAAAAGTTCCTGGTATCTAAGAATTGCATTCTGTTTGTCTCCATTTTTAACTGCAGACCTCGCTTTTTCCCAAAGTTCCATCCAGTGAGGTTGTTCTGTAATGTTTTTTAGAATGACTTCATGACTTGTCGCAGAAATTGTGGGAGTATTCTTTTGCTCTGCAAATAATGGATTGGGGTGACTTATAAAAAAGCACAAAAAAGCAAATTTAAGCGGATAGATAAAGAAATTGGATTTGTTACGTATCATACAGTCAGGAATTCTAATACATGCCATTTGGGGGGCTTTATAGAATTTTAATAGTATAAGAAATTATTCTGTAAGGTATTTTCACCCCTCAGGGAGGGGACTAAAAAAAGGTAGGTTCCAGAGGGCGTGTCAAGTATCAATTGACACGACACCACATAGTTAAGACTTGTAAAAAGAAACGATTTGCTCAACAACATATTTCTGCATTTCTAATGTCAACTCAGGGTATATGGGTAGTGCAAGACTACTCCGGGCAGCCTTCTCGGCATGAGGCAAAACAGGTCTGTCAATGAGCTCTGCAAGGCATTCCTGTTCGTGGAGACAGAGAGGGTAGTAGATTTCACAGCCGATATCCCTGGAAGTGAGCCATTTAATTAACCCATCCCGATTTTCAACAGTAATCACATACTGATTATAAATATGATAATTCCTCGACGTACCTGAGAGTTCAGCCTGTTCTTTATAGACAGCCACTGGAACCTTTACCTTTTGTTCTTCAAGCAAAGAGGTTTCCGCGAAAAATGTATTGTATGCCGAAGCATTTTCTCTTCTCGCAGCATGCCACTTCTCCAGATATTTCAGTTTGATTCGTAACACTGTGGCCTGAATCGGATCTAATCGAAAATTTCCGCCAATTTCAGCATGATAATACTTAGGTTCTGCACCATGATTACGAAGCATCCGAACCAGTTCCCCAAACTTGGAATCATTACTGACAAGCATCCCGCCATCACCTATTCCTCCAAGATTTTTACTTGGAAAGAAAGAGAAACAGCCTGCAATCCCCATGGAGCCGCTTCGAACCCATCTACCTGACTCCAAGGGATATTCCGCACCTATTGCCTGTGCTGCATCTTCAACAACCGGGATATCATATTGATCAGCTAAGGCCATGATAGCAGTCATATCTGCACATTGTCCATACAGATGTACAGGAATGATAGCTTTAATTGTTTTATCTGTATCATTCTTAAGAACAGCAGCCATTGCAAGTGGATCAATATTGTAGGAAACAGGATCAATATCAGCAAAAACAGGTTTAGCCCCACATCGTACTATAACACCCATGGTGGCAAAGAATGAGTAGGAGGTAGTCAGAACTCTATCTCCTGGTCCAATTTTTAAAGCCATGAGCGCAACAAGAAGCGCATCTGTTCCACTGGAAACACCAACGGCGCTGGCAGTATTACAATAGTTGGCCACTTCACTTTCAAGTCCAATTACTTCAGGGCCTTGAATATAAGTGGTTGAGTCAATAACCTTAGTAACGGCCTCAATTATTTCTTCACGTAAAGGTTTTAACTGGCTTCCAAGATCTAATAATGGAATTTTCATACTTTCTGAACCATTCGCTTTCCATCAAAAAAGTCGATAATATCCGGCATTTCAGCTTCAAGGTATTTTTTCATTTTTTTCAATAAATTTACTTCAATCTGACGAACACGTTCTCTTGAGATGCCAAAACGATCAGCAATTGTCTGTAGAGTAAGGGGTTCATCTGTAAGCAACCTTTCCTCGAGGATCATTGTTTCTTTTTCATTAAGTTTTTCTTTAAGAATGGTCAACAAAGCAGCGAGTTTGGTTTTCATCTCCTCACCGGCTACTATATCTTCAATTTGCGGTCCATTTGATGGAAGAAAACTTTTTTGTTCATCTTCAGAGTCAGAGCGAACGGGACTTTCCAGTGAGACATCCCAGCTATCCATCCTCTGACTCATTTCAATAACTTCACTTTCCTTAACGCTTAGCCGCTCAGCAAGAAGTTTCACCTCAGGCTTAAAACCCTGAGATTCAAGTAGTTTCTTCTCTTTATTAAGAGAGAAAAACAACTTTCTCTGAGCCTGAGTTGTGCCGATCTTGACCAACCGCCAGTTATCCATAATAAATTTCAGGATATATGCACGAATCCAATATGCTGCGTAATAGGAAAATTTAACACCTCGGTAGGGGTCAAACTTCTTCGTTGCCTGAACCAGCCCTACATTTCCTTCCTGAATCAGATCCATAAAATTCTGCATCCAGTATTTCTGAAAATCCATGGCAACTTTAACAACAAGGCGGAGATTAGCTGAAACCAGCCTGTACGCAGCATCACGATCATCATTTTCACGAAAACGAATAGCTAACTCATCCGTTTCTTCACGGCTGAGAAGTTCATACTGGCTTATCTCCTGCAAATATCTGTGCAATGCAGGATTACTAACTGTTGGCAGGTTAGCATCATCAGATAAAGCAAGCAAAGGATTTTCATGATGGCCTATATTAACAGCCATTTTCGCATCCTTCTTTTTCCGGGTAGTTTTTTTTGTATTTTTTTTCTTTGAGGTCATATCCTCTATCTCATGTTCATATGAATGCCTGATTACAGTGGATTTATTCTACAAAATCATCTTCAGACAATGTCTGTATTATTACTACTGCTACAGGAAAAGGCAATCATTATATCAAAGTTCTGGAGGTTCGACATAAGGCCAGGCGTAATCATCACACACCGTTACAAGCGCTGTGAGAGCACGCCTGTTGTCACTTGAACGGTTCAGGCGCTAGTGCTTAAGGGGATGTTACAAAGTGGTGCAACACCCAAATGACGTAATAAAGGGAGACAGGTTTTTCATCCCCAAAAAAACAGTTCAGCCTAGGGAAAGCCTTGAAGTTACGTGTAATCCTGAAAACTCATATTGCGCCCAAACAATGTCCTGGTAAGAACGAATCAACAAATAGCGATTGACAAACCGATTAGGGGTTAATAAAACATCTACAACTTTGGCCATAAAAACAGATCAAAGTCTTCAGGTAGTCATAAATACTAGACCTGATATTCCAATTTTGGAACGGGAACTCAACAATTTGAGCATATTACACCGCTACTCCCCTTACTCTTCTCCATGGAAAAGCTTTCCAGGCGGTAAAACATCCCTGCTAATTCAAACAGCCTGAACGTTGGCACCAAACATTGCTCAGTTTTGCAAAAACAGTTATAAACTCAAAATAATGACAGAAAAAACACTCATCATAGCAGAAAAGCCCAGTGTGGCTGGAGACCTTACAAAGGCTCTGCCAGGGAAATTCAAAAAGCTGAAAACGCATTACGAAAGTGACTCTTATATAGTATCCTATGCCATCGGGCATTTGGTTGCCATTCAGTATCCTGAAGAAATGGATCCTAAATATAAAAGTTGGTCTCTTGCGAATCTTCCGATAATCCCTGAGGAATTCCACTTAAAAGGATTACAGGGAACCAAGGGGCAGCTTAATGCGCTGCAAAAGCTGATACGACGCAAAGATGTCACGGAGATTATCAATGCCTGTGATGCCGGTCGAGAAGGTGAACTCATCTTCAAATATATCATGCGCTATGTGTGGAATAAAAATGTAGCCAGAAAAAGTTTTAAACGGTTATGGCTTCAATCCATGACGAAAGATGCCATAAAAAATGGCTTTGCCAACCTGCGCGACAATGACGAAATGCATGCGCTGGAAGATGCCGCATTGTGCCGGTCTGAATCCGATTGGCTTATTGGACTCAACGCTACACGAGCACTCACCGGTTTTAACTCCAGAAAAGGCGGTTTTTTTCTTACTTCCTGCGGGAGAGTTCAAACTCCTACTTTGTCACTGCTTGTTAAACGTGAACAATTTCGACTGGCTTTTAAACCACGTGAGTATTTCACCCTGCTGGGAACATTCACCTTTAATGACAGTAGTTACATCGGTAAATGGATCGACCCGAACTTTAAAAAAGACCCCGACAATGAGCATGCTCGAGCGGATAGGATCTGGATAGAGGAAGATGCAGGCAATCGCGTGGTTAAATGTACCGATAAGCCAGCAGTTGTCACCGAAACCAGCAAAAAATCGAGCCAGCGGGCACCTGGTCTATACGACCTCACGTCTCTGCAGCGTGAAGCAAATGGACGTTTTGGCTTCTCTGCAAAAAACACATTATCAATTGCCCAGTCTTTATATGAGCGGCATAAAGTTCTTACCTATCCTCGTACCGATAGCCGACATCTTCCTGAAGATTATTTAAGTATTGTGAAAAAAACAGTTAAGCAGCAGCAGAATTGGCAGCTTGGAGTCCATGCCACAACAGCACTTGAAAAAGCTTACATCAAGAAGGATAAAAAGATTTTTGATGACAGAAAAATTTCAGATCATCATGCCATTATCCCCACCACTACATTACCGGAAAGCCTGAGTGAACCTGAGTTGAAAGTTTATACTATGGTGACCCAGCGATTTCTTGCTGTTTTTTTCCCCCCTGCACGATACCTCAATACCAGAAGGCTGTCGGTGGTGAGTGAAGAGACATTTCTTACAGAGGGAAAAATTCAGATTGATCCCGGTTGGAAAATCATCTATCAGGGAAATGGCAATCAGGAAATGGACAAGCTCCTGGTTGAAATCCCCGAAGGCACCGATGTTCACTGCAAGAGTGTCACGAAAGAACAATCTGAGACGAAGCCGCCACCACGATTCAACGAGGCAACTCTGCTCTCTGCCATGGAACATTCAGGCAAATTTGTAGATGACGAAGAACTGGCTGAAGCCATGAAAGATCGAGGTTTGGGGACTCCTGCCACACGTGCTGCCATTATTGAAAAGCTCCTGAAGGAAAAGTATATTGTTCGTGAAGGCAAGGAACTCACCCCAACGGGTAAGGCCTTTGAACTGTTTGCGCTCCTTGAAGCTTTAAAAATAGAAGTTCTGGCATCACCTCAAATGACAGGGGAATGGGAGTTCAAACTCAACCAGATCCTGCACGGAAAGTTCACAAGAGAAAAGTTTATGGGGGAGATTCGTGAACTCACCGAGCATATTATCTCTCAGGTTCGTGCATTTGAAAAAGCTCCCACTACAAAAGAAGCACCTTTTAGTCCTGTTGGGGATATTCACTTTGTTGAGACCCCCACAGCCTATGTTTCAGAAGATGAAAAAATCACCCTTCGAAAAATTCTTGGTGGGAGAATAATGAGCCAGGATGAAATCGTGCGTATTATCAAAGGTGAAACACTCGGCCCCTTCAGTGATTTTAGAAGCAAACGCGGCAAACCATTTACGGCCTCTGTTCGCTTAACAAACAGCAAGATAGAATTTCTTTTTGCTGATTCCATTGACGATCTCGATATTGAGGCCATTAAAAAAAGTGCCCCTCTCGGCCTCTCTCCCATTGACGGGACTCCTGTTTTCGCAACCCCCGCTGCCTATATGTCAGGTTCAAAACTTGATGGCGATAAAGAAAACGGATTGCAGATCAGTAAGATTATTCTTGACCGGGCTATAACCGAAGACCATATCAGACAACTCTTGCAGGATGGAAAAACAGAGCTGATAACCAAATTTATCTCCAAGAAAAAAAGACCATTTGACGCCTACCTTCTTATGAATAAATCCGGAAAAATAACTTTTGAATTTCCGCCGCGTAAAAAGAAGGGACAGGCAAAAAGTAACAGCTAAGAGGACACACAGCATAGATATATTATGAAAAAACTAAAAAAAGAACTTCACGAGAAGAGCAGCCTGGAACTTGTCACAATCTGTGCCAAGGCAGCACTCGATACCAAAGCAGAAGACCTTATCGTTCTTGATGTACAAGGAATTTCCTCCTTCACCGATTATTTTATCATCATGAGCGGCAGATCAAGCCGCCATGTACAAGGCCTTGCAGAAGCCATGGAAAAAGCAATGCGATCCAAACGGATAAGTGCTGCCAAGGCAGAAGGAATCAAGGAAGGAATGTGGGTTCTTCTTGACTTTGATGACGTAGTCGTTCATATCTTCTATCACGAGCAGCGATCCTTTTATGATCTGGAAGGGCTGTGGCATGATGCCCCAAGAGTTGAAATAAACGAGAGCTAACGCATGCAATATATCAGTACACGAGGCGGTATCAATCCCGTTTCCTTCACCGAAGCAGTATTGATGGGACTGGCAACTGATGGCGGACTCATCCTTCCGAGGACCATCCCTAGAATTGGCAGCGAAACCTATGCAGAGTGGCAGGAGCTTTCCTACCAGGAACTAGCCTTCGAAGTTATGTCACGTTTTATCGATGACATCCCCGAAGCAGAACTGCGAGAATTGATCTCCCGTTCCTACGCATCCTTTGATACCGAGGAAGTAGTCCCTCTTGTACATCATGGATCACTCCATATTGTTGAACTTTTCCATGGCCCGACCCTGGCTTTTAAAGATGTGGCTTTGCAATTTCTGGGTAATATCTTTGAGTACCTTCTGGAGAAGAACGATTCGGTGATGAATATCCTTGGTGCAACCTCAGGGGATACCGGCAGTGCTGCCATTTATGGTGTTCGAGGTAAGGAGCGAATTAACATTTTCATCCTCCATCCACATGAACGGGTAAGTAAGATTCAGGAAAAACAGATGACCACCGTGACTGACAGCAATGTGTTTAATATTGCTATCCGCGGAACCTTTGATGATGGTCAGGCCATTGTTAAGTCCATATTCAATGACTTGGACTTCAAAGAAAAACAGCATCTCGGTGCCATCAATTCCATAAACTGGGCAAGAGTTCTCGCACAAGTTGTCTATTATGTACATGCATGTTTACACATCGCAAGTCATGAAAGTGATAAGGCTACGGATTTCTCTGTACCCACTGGAAATTTCGGTGATATTTTTGCAGGATATATTGCAAAACGAATGCTTCCAGAAGGAACTATCCGCAAACTCCTCCTGGCAACAAATTCCAATGATATCCTTTCACGCATGGTACAGGACGGAGATTACTCGCTTAGCGAAGTTGTGCCCACATCAAGCCCTTCAATGGATATCCAGTCAGCCTCAAATTTTGAACGGTATCTCTATTATCTGCTTGATGAAGATCCAAATCGTACAACTCAGGCCATGACCCGGTTTGTGGAAACCGGAAGTATTGATCTCACCGATTTTCGAGATCAGATCCAGCGGGATTTTGTGGCCGAAAAAGCAACAGAAGCCGATGTGAGCACCTGCATAGCTGACTTTTACAAGAAACACGGCTACATAATGGATCCTCACACTGCTGTTGGTGTACACTGTGCCCTGAAACATCAAAGAAAAGGCATCCCATTATGCTGTCTTGCAACGGCCCATCCCGGTAAATTTGGTGACATAGTGGAGGCAGCCATTAAAAAAACTCTTGAGTTGCCCGAATCCATACAAAATTTGAGCGACAAAGAGTCTCGTTGCGAACTCATGGATGCAGACAGAAACCTGATTAAGGATTTTGTCAAAAAACACGCAAAACACATTTGATGCAACCATGAAAAGAATGGAAGAGCACCAGCGACAAGTAGAACAATGTGTTTCTTTTTTAAGTGAAGTTGTTCCCTTTTCTCCCGACATCGTAATTCAACTGGGAACTGGCCTTGGTAATTTTGGGGATACAATCCAGAGGACCTTCAGCCTGCCTTATAGCGACATTCCCCATTTTCCACAATCCACGGTTGCCAGCCATAAAGGCAACCTGATTCTTGGCCACCTTGGAGATAAAAAAGTAGCTGTTCTCCAAGGAAGGTTCCACTTCTACGAAGGGTATTCCACCAAAGAAGTTACCTTTCCCATTCGGGTGCTCTCTCTTCTAGGTGCCAAAACACTTATCCTTACAAATGCGGCAGGTGGCCTAAATCCGCTATTTCTTCCCGGCTCCATTATGGTCATGCGTGACCATCTCAATTTTCTTGGTGAAAACCCTCTGCGCGGACCCAATGTTGATAACTGGGGTCCACGTTTCCCCGATTTTTCCACCCCGTATCATCCTGGGTTGATAAAGCTTGCACTGGATAGTGCAAGCCGGTGTAAAATCGATAGTGTCATTAGCGGTGTGTATGTCTGTATTCCGGGTCCAAGCCTTGAAACACCTGCTGAAACCAGGTGGCTACGGGAGTGCGGTGCCGATGCTGTTGGTATGTCTTCTGTTCCTGAAAGTATTGTGGCAAAACATGCCGGAATGGATGTTCTTGGTTTATCTGTTGTCTCCAACGTAAATGATCCTGATCACTTTGAACCCATCATCCTTGAAGATATTATCGCCACAGCAGAAGCCATGGAGGCAAAACTTGAGAGCCTGCTTATAGAGATAGTTGGACAAATATAATCGTAACTATTCAGCAGCACCTCACCTTCGTCCATTCTGACCAATTTGAGTAGCACAAGTACTCATCGTTGCTCAGAATGAACGAATATGAGGCACTTCTAAACAGTTACAACTCAGAGGTTAGGGTAATATCCTGCCCTGCTGAATAGTTACATATAATCTTTCCTTTGCCTTAAAACTTTCAACATGAAAAAAGTAGCAGATCTTATCATCTCGGGGAGTTATCTTCTGCCCGATGCCAGTCAAAGGAATCTCATTTTAAATGGTGCCATAGCGATAAACGGTGATATCATCGCAGCCATTGGCGCAAAAGAAACAATTTTTGCCGAGTTCAGCACTGACCATCATCTCCATACAGATCATGGTCTCATTATGCCTGGCCTTGTCAACACCCACACCCATGCTGCCATGGCATGTTTCCGTGGACTTGCAGATGATTTGCCACTTATGACCTGGCTCGAAGAACATATCTTTCCTGTGGAATCCCGCTGGACACCTGAAATGATTTATCAATCCACCCTGCTCTCTTTAGCAGAAATGATCAAATCGGGAACAACCAGTTTTTGTGACATGTATCTCTTTGCCAAAGAGGTGGCACGTGCCACTGAGGAATCCGGCATGCGTGCCTGGATAGGTGAAGTTCTCTATGATTTTCCATCGCCGTGTTACGGTGAGCTGGAAAATGGCTTTTCGTACACGGACGAGCTTTTTGCGCAATATAAAAACCATCCGCTTATTTCGGTCACTGCCTCCCCCCATGCAGTTTATACCTGCTCACCTGCGCTGCTTACACGGATTGGCAGAGTTGCACTGGACCACGATTCTCTTTTCATAATTCATCTTTCCGAAAATGAAGCTGAAGTAAATAGCTGCAAAGAGATGTACAACTGTAGCCCGGTTGTACATTTAGAACGTTTAGGCCTTCTTGGGCCAAAAACTCTGGCTGCCCATTGCGTAATGCTTGATGGAAAAGAAATCGAGCTTCTTGCAGAACGTAACGTTAACGTATCCCACTGCCCGGAGTCCAACATGAAACTTGCATCAGGTACTGCTCCGGTGGTGAAGATGTTGGAAGCCGGAATCACCGTTGGAATAGGAACCGACGGGGCAGCGTCCAACAACGATGTGGATATGTTTGGGGAAATGAACAGTGTTGCCAAAATCCATAAAGCCTCACAAATGGATCCTACGGCTATGAATGCAGAACAAACTCTTCATGCAGCAACTCTTGCCGGGGCTGAGACTTTAAATAGTGATAAACAGACTGGTTCTCTTGAAATCGGAAAAAAAGCAGACATGATTGTGCTCAACATGAACCAACCGCACCTCACACCGCTCTACAATATTCCATCCCATTTGGTTTATGCTGCACGGGGTGCCGATGTCCTCCATTCAATCATTAACGGACGTGTTGTAATGCAATCACGAGAGTTGAAAACCCTTGATGAAAACAGGATCCTTGCTCAGATGCGTGAAATAGCGCTAAACGTTGCCAACCATGGAAAGGATTGACATTCTGGTATTTTTGCTCTACATTTAAGCGACTGTAACGAAAAAAAAATCACCGGTGATGCGGCGGTCAGCCGGAACTATTTTCAGTATCCCCTTGTGGGGTATAAGTACCTTGTAAATTCTTTCCAAGGTACAAATCATGACTTTATAAGAGGTATTAATATGTTTGGACTCGGCATGCCGGAATTGATTGTAATATTGGTCATAATAGTCATTATCTTTGGTGCTGGTAAGCTTCCCGAAATTGGTTCAGGAATTGGTAAGGGTATCAAAAACTTTAAAGATGCCACAAAGAAAGAAGAAGCAAAAAAAATTGACGATGACACCAAAGGTGACACACAGGCCTAAGCCAGCAGATCATCGCCACTAGGAGCTTGTCCGAGAATAGGTATTTCGTTCACAATCGAAGAATTTTCTAAAAATAAGCACAGCCATATGTTTGATATTGCGAGCATTATTTTTTGACAATTCTGAAGAGTTTGGGCGAAAGGGCATTCTCGGACAAGCTCCTAGCCACTTTTTCCGATTGGAGAAACCCATGTTTGGATTAGGAACCCCTGAATTAATAGTCATCTTAGGAATTGCGGTACTTGTTTTTGGTGGTAAAAAACTACCTGAGATCGGTTCCGGCCTGGGCAAAGCCATCTCTTCTTTTAAAAAAGGTATTGGTGATATTGAAGAAGGCGGAAAAAACATCCTGGAAGATGTTCCCGGTGTAAAAGAAGTTTCTGCTGTAAAGGACAAAGTTGATGCAATAAAAAATGTGGGAAAAATTCTTAAATGATTCTTCGACATTAGAACATGGTTCCCTGTGGATGGTAAAAGGTATTCGGTACCTGATACTTCTGCTCACAGGGCATCATGTTCTTAAAGAAGACAAGCATCTCTTGGTTAACAAACTTCCCGTCTAACAAAAAGGTGCACTATGTCAAACCGTCGTGACTATGAACGGCTTCTAATTCGCAAATACGCACTTCTTAAACTCGCCAACGGTGAAATAATCGAAGGAGAAACCCGTGACATGGGTATGAGCGGAGCCTTTATTGAGTGTGATCCTGACATTGATCTGTCAGATGGTACAGAATGCACCATCAGGCTGATGCTTGATGAAGAAGACAAAGAGCTGACAACAGAAATATACGGCGATATCCGGTACAGCGATGCTGAAGGGATCGGCTGTCATTTCCTGAAAGTAAACGCCATCTACTATCAGTTCATCAGAGCACTCTATGACTGACGCCCTTTACAGGAGGAAGATTATGGCTGGCTGCTGTCAGACATTCCGCATTCCTTAAGAATAGCAGGGTCAGAAGTATACAGGCACTCTGACAAAACCACCTGCTCGTCCGCATTAAGTTCGGCACCACGTCGCTTAACCATTCTCTTCAAAGTAGCCTTCCAGCCACGCTTTGACTTTTCACCCACTTTGCTGCAAATACGTTCCAGATAGTGACAAGACTGACAGCGGTTCAGTAATAACTCGCGACACTCTGATCCTTTTTCGGATTCAGATCCAGCAGAGACAGATCCTGCAAGAAGACACAACATAAGCAATGCAACCAAAGAAACAAACTTCTTCATAAATCTATACCCCATCACCTTTTCAAACACCTGCAAGGAAGCACCCGGCACATTCCGCAATCGAATCATTATCAGGTATCTTTATACTATTATTCCTCAGACTATACACGTTTCAACTCAACTTAACAAATTATTAAGAGTGCCATTCCCCTTTCACCTTGACAACGAACAGATTACCCTGTATTCATGGGGGTTCGCCAATTCTTTTTTTTTGTCTTTTATGTTTAAATAATAGAAAAAGAATCTTTGATACAACAAGTAAATAATCCTGTTGTTTTTTTTCAAACCAACAGGTCTCTTTTAACTAATCAGGAGTAATGCATGTGTCGTATAGCCCTGAAAACCGCCAGTGAGGCTTTCTCTCCTTATGAAGTACTACAGGGGATGGAGGCCATGCAGGAAGGTTACGATGGCTCCGGTCTCGGACTTCTTCTGCGCGGTCTTGAATTCGAGGATTTCAAGTATAACTCGAAGTTCCCCATCCTTTCAGGTATTGCCCATACCGAGGAAGCTTGGCATCGCCTGAACCTTTTCATGGAAAACCGAGGTTTTGAACTCAGATATGACCATGAGTTTGAGACCAGACCCGAGATGATTGAAGCCAAGGATCGGTATCGTTATTTCCTTCGTGCATATAAGATTCCTGTCTCTTTATCAAAAAAAACAAAGGACGAAATCGAAACCGAACTGATGCTTACCCGCCTTGCACTTCGCAAAGATGGTGAAGATCATGGCAATGACCTGACCGCCTTTTCCTTCTGGCCCGATGTTGCAACCATTAAAGAAGTTGGTTGGCCACTTGAGATCGGTGATGCCCTCAATCTATCCGACAACCGGATTAAATCCAGGGTATGTATGGCGCAAGGTCGACAGAACACCAATTACGGAATTAATCTTTATGCATGCCATCCCTTCTTTATTCAGGGTATTGCCACCATGACCAACGGTGAGAACACTGCTTTTGTTCCCATCCGCGACTGGCTGCTCGGCAAGCATTTCCCTGGTTACACAGGGTATCAGAGTGACTCGGAGACATTTACCCATATCCTCCATTACACCCTGAAACAGCTCAAACTTCCACTTCAGGCCTATAAGCATATCATCACTCCCCTTCGAGGTGAAGAACTAGCCAATCATCCGCAGGGAAAATTCCTTACGGGTCTTCGTGATTCCTGCCGCCGTCTCATCATTGATGGTCCCAACGCAGTAATCGGGACCTTACCTGATGAAACCTGCTTGCTGGTCATGGATCAGAAAAAATTACGGCCTGCTACTGTGGGCGGAAGACCAGGTTCCTGGGCATTCGCATCTGAAATGTGCGGAGTTGATGCCATGGTTCCTGACCGTGATCCGAAACTTGATTTCCAACCCATGCGTGAACACACAATTATTGTACCACCAGAACGAAAGGAACTGACAATATGGTCTCAACACGATCCGTACCCGTTGGGCCAAGCAGCTTAAGTTACACTGACCTGCCTTGGATAATCCAGCACCGCGAAGACAGATGTACCCTCTGCGGCCATTGCACCGCAGTTTGCCCAAAAGAGGCCATCTACCTCGCCTATAGACGACAGAGGATGCCAAAACTTGATGTCCTCAAGAAGAAACGCGGCAACGAATACCGAACATTTGTCGGTATCCGCCAGAGAAAAAACATGGCTAACGCCTGTATCGGCTGTTCCATGTGTTCAGTTGTTTGTCCAAACGAGGCCATCCAGCCCGTTCCGAACACCAACGAGCATCGGACACTCTTCTTTAACAACCAGAAAGGTGAACCTGCGAAACGTGGAGGACGACGCAATAGTATCGGGCCCACACTCCTTGACCGGATCATGTTTAACCGCATTTCCATGCTCACCGATCCGGCACTAGATGCTGGCCGCCATGAGTTCAATATTACAACCACCCTTGGTCGTACTCTTGATCCGGTAGAGTTTTTGAAACGTACCCGGGAAGGCGGCTGGATTCCTCCAACAAGAGAAATCTTTCCCTTTGTGATTGGTTCCATGTCTTTTGGTGCACTGTCTCCAAATATGTGGCTGGGTCTGTTACAAGGTGTTGCCTACTGTAATGAAGTGCTTGGTATTCCGGTTGTGATGTGTACTGGTGAAGGTGGTTGCCCACCATGGGTTTTGAAAAGCCCATACCTGAAGTACATTGTGCTCCAGATTGCGTCCGGTTATTTTGGATGGGATGAGATTATCCGAGCCATTCCTGATATGCAGTGTGATCCTGCTGCCATTGAAATCAAATACGGTCAGGGGGCAAAACCTGGCGACGGCGGACTGCTTATGTGGTTCAAGGTTTCCAAATTGATTGCTCGTTTACGTGGTGTGCCAGAAGGCGTTGACCTTCCATCACCACCTGTTCATCAGACTCTGTATTCCATCGAGGAGTCGGTGATGAAAATGATTCAGACCCTGTCAACTGCATTTGGCCACAAGGTTCCGATCTATCCGAAAATCTCTGCCTCAACCAGTGCAAAATCCGTATTAAACAATCTGGTTCGTAATCCATATGCTGGCGGTTTATTAATCGATGGTATTGATGGTGGGACAGGAGCAGCGTACAATGTTTCCATGGACGCAACAGGACACCCTATTGCTTCCAATGTTCGTGAGTGTTACCTGGACTTGGTTAAACAGGGTAAGCAAAACGAAATCCCAATTTTTGCGGCAGGCGGAATTGGTAAAAACGGAAACGTAACCCAAAACGGGCTTGCACTTATCATGCTTGGCGCATCCGGTGTTCATATCGGGAAATACATCATGCAGGCTGCGGCAGGTTGTCTTGGTAACGAAAAGAACCGCTGTAATGTCTGTAACGTTGGTATCTGTCCGAAGGGTATCACCAGCCAAAATCCAAAACTGTACCGCCGACTCGATCCAGATCTGGTCGCCGAGCGTGTGGGTCATGTATTCATGTCCATACGTACCGAGATGAAGAAAATCATGGCACCGCTGGGACGCTCGCAGTCCCTTCCGGTTGGCATGTCTGATGCGCTTGGTATAGCCGATAAGGATGCGGCCGATAGATTGAATATTAAATATGTATGTTAGTTAGTTAGTTAGTTAGTTAATAGTTTTCATCTTTTCTGCGATCAATTTTCAACATATCGACGTTTCATGTCTTTTCTGAAAACTGAAAACTGAAAACTGAAAACTTTCTTATAAGGAGTTTTCTGTGAGTGCTACTGTTGTAAAAGGCCTGGATAAGAATGGCCGTAGAATCAGTTCCATGGACTTTGAGGCCATGGTTCGGGCAGCTGCTGAAACAAACAATACTATCCAAGTTGAATCCATGGGGCAACATAACCTTGGTATTCGATTGCAGCATGCTGATGGCCTATCCATTTCAGTCTCAGGCCCTACGGGGCAGAGACTTGGCTGTATGGGGCTTCCTGGAACCACTATCACCTGCAATGGTGCAGCTTCTGATGATGTCGGATATCTAAACATCGGAGCAGAAATCACTGTACTCGGTGATGCCACCAATGGTGTCTGTAATGCCATGGCCAATGGTAAGGTCTATATCGCAGGTTCCATTGGTGCCCGTGGACTGACCATGACTAAATGGAATCCCGATTACGAGAAACCCGAGCTCTGGGTTTTAGGATCCACCGGCGATTCCTTTGCTGAGTTTAACTGTGGCGGTATAGGTGTTGTTTGTGGAGTTGAGGCCAAGAACCCTCAAAATGTAACCGGCTATCGTCCCTGCGTAGGTATGGTTGGGGGAACCATCTTCTTCCGAGGCGAAACCGACGACTCCTATTCCAGAAACAATGCCAGACTTGCAGCACCAACAGATGAGCAGTGGCAATGGCTTGAAGAAAACATGCCAGTGTATCTTGCCAAAATATCACGTGAAGACCTGAAAAGCTCACTTCTTATTCGTGATGAATGGCAGGTGCTTAATACTGTATCCCCTCAGGAACGGGCTTTAATCTTCTCAGGCCCCATGCCCATGGCTGAATTCCGCAACAAACACTGGAATCACGCATTTGGAGGTGGTGATCCTCTTCGTGATCTTGCACCAGGTCTTGATCGCAGTCCAATTGGAACCATTCCAACGGGTAGCATGCGGCGCAAGAAACCCTTCTGGGCCAACCGGGAATCAGCAGCACCCTGTACCTATTACTGCCCAGTACATATACCCACAGTTGATCGTTTGCGTTTAATCCGCGAAGGTCAGGTTGACGAAGCTTATGAAATGCTGCTTCACTATACACCACTCCCCGCTTCTATTTGTGGATCTGTATGCCCTAATCTTTGTATGGAGAACTGTTCCCGTCAAGAGGTGGATGATTCCATTGAAGTTCAGGTTCTTGGCCGTTCCGTAGGCAGTGCGAAATCTCCTGAAGTTGCAGCATCTCTAGGAAAAAAAGTAGCCATCGTTGGTGGTGGTCCTGCTGGGATGAATGCTGCATGGCAGCTGGCACTTGCAGGTATTGATGCACATATTTTTGAGAAAGATGAATTTATCGGCGGAAAGCTTGCTCAGGTTATTCCATGGGAACGCCTTTCTCAAGCCATCTGGGATCAGGAGATAAAACGCTTTCTGGAAACTCCAAATATTCATACCAACCTTGGTGTGGATATGAACAAAGAAACTTTTGCCAAACTCAAAGAAGATTTTGACTATGTGATCGTGGCAGTCGGAACTCATGAACCTCGGAAAATACCCTTCCCGGGACATGAAACTGTAATACCAGCACTTGACTTTCTTAAGAGAGCAAAGAGTTCCAGTCCTGATAAGGTTGGAAAAGAAGTTGTAATTATCGGTGCCGGTAATGTTGGTTGTGATGTTGCCTGTGAAGCCTATCGTCTTGGTGCTGAAAAAGTCACCCTGGTTGATATCCAGAAACCTCTTGCATTTGGTAAAGAAAAGGACGCAGCGGAGGCTCTTGGCGCTGAATTTCGCTGGCCGGTGATGACCAAGGAGGTCACTTCTGATGGTCTTGTTATGGATACCGGCGAGGTAATCCCAGCACAAACGGTTATTATCTCCATTGGTGATGTACCCGAACTGAAGTTTCTTCCTGACTCAATTGAAACACTCACAGTTGGCGGCGCTGCATGGATGAAAACAAATAAGGCACACCTCACCACTGATTCCAAAGTTCTTGCCATCGGCGATGTTGAACGACCGGGCCTTGCCACCAACGCACTTGGTGCCGGTAAAACTGCTGCAGAATACATTATTGCTCAGTTTAAAGGTGAGGAGTGGAAGCCCTTCACCAAAGAGGTTATCACCCAGAAGGCACTTACTATTACTCATTATACACCGGATGTTAATCATGAGCACTCTCAGGGAGACTCGGCAGATCGCTGTCTTTCCTGTGCATCATGTCGTGATTGTCACCTCTGTGAGACAATCTGTCCTGAAGGTGCAATTAGCCGTCGTGAACTTAAATTCCCTCATAGCAAAGGGTATGAATCCGGACTTGCTGCAACATACGAGTATGTCTCCGATGATAACAAATGTATTGCATGTGGTTTTTGTGCGGACACCTGTCCTTGCGGTATATGGGTGATGCAACCTTTCTAAACAGTTCACGTGGGAACGGGAACTGTTTAGCTTGAACAGAGTATGCCGCAATTTTCTCGTCACCTGTACTTGAAAAAATGTTACATCATACCAGCATGTAACGATTTTTTTCAGGTACAGGTGGCAGAACAAAGGGCAGGATTTCTGCTGTACCCATCTATCTGTTCTGTGACTGTAAAAACCCTATGATTAACAGTTCAAGCTGGCCCTGAGCTGTCAGAACTGTACCGGTTTCCTGTTCCAGTAATCGTAATTGCTTTTCACTGGATCCTTTCTGAATACGGCTGCAAAGATAATTGAGACAGAAAATTGGTTTGAAAAGCAAAATACATCCGGTTTCAGCAAGAAAACAGCATTCTATCTCGTCATCGCGAACCAATCTCACATCCACGCCAGCAAGGATATTCATCATAAGCAGCAAAGCATCATTATTTTCATGTCCCATATAGGCACTGCAACATCCTCCTCCAGGCGCCGCAGCACATGCAATACATGTCTTTCCCAACTCCATTGCTATCATCTGTGTATCGAGCGCTAACACAGCACCTTTTACTATGGACAACTGCTTTTGAATGGTTTCTTCCTTTGTTAAAAGGTCTGTACCATAGGACGAAATAAGAGCCTCAGCCTTTTTTAACTTTTCTCCTCCGTCGCCACAATAGCAACTGCTGATAATCTCTTTATAATCCATAATATCCTTTCAGGGTTTTGCTGCCCTGCTCATAAAATTATGCCAGATAGGTGCCGCTACAACTCCTCCACTCTTTCCTCTTCCCATACTCTTGTTATCATCATAGCCCAACCATACCCCACTGACGCGCTGTCCTGAAAACCCGACAAACCAGGCATCTCTGTTTTTATTGGTGGTGCCTGTTTTCCCCCCAGTTAAACCTGTAATCCCTGCAGCACGTTTCCCGGTTCCCCTCTGAATAACCTCACTAAGAAGATTTTTCATTGTATTTGCAACATGTTTCTGCACAACCTGTCTCGCAATGGGTTTTGCCCGAAAAATCTTTTTGCCATCATTGGAATCTATACTGCTGATCAGGGTTGGAGAATAATAATTCCCTTCACATACAAAGGGAGAATACGCAGCTGTAATCTCAAGAAGTGACACACCCGTGGCACCAAGCGCTAAAGAAAGATCTGCAGTTATCGGCGGCCTGATCCCAAACCTTTCCGCAATTGCCTGAACTCTTTTCACACCAATTTTTCGCAGCAATTTAATCGCTATGATGTTTCGTGAGAATACAAGTGCTTCACGTAGTGAGGTTTCCCCATAGTGTTTTCCGGTAAAATTCTTTGGTTTCCATGTTTTTCCATTATGACCAGCGATGGAGAGTGGTGAATCGAACATTGTTGAATCCGGCGTGTAGCCATTTTCAAAAGCAGCAGCATACAATAAAGGTTTAAAGAGAGATCCGGCAGATCGTCTGGCCTGTGTGCTACGATCAAAAGCGCTTATGTTAAAATCCCGCCCTCCGACCAAGGCTCTGACTCGACCATTACAAGCATCAAGTGACACAAAAGCACCCTGTATTTTTTTATCCCCTGGAAAAGACGCCTTGAGACCATCCATAAGAGCATCGGCAGCCTGTTTTTGTTGTGCAGAATCCATGGTGGTTCTAATCCGAACACCTGCCCTGTTCAATGAGCTGCCCAGAATTTTTTCTGCCTGTTTTTTCACCAGTTGTACAAAATAGCCATTTACCGCTCTCTTGTTAATATTGTTTTCAGCAATTCTTACAGGGCTGTTATAGGCGGATCTGGCTGCCTCCTCGTTCACATATTCATTGGCCACCATACGATTCAAAACATACCGCTGTCTGGCTCGTGCCGCACTCAAATGACGATCTGGAGAATAGCGGCTCGGAGCCTGAGGAAGCCCGGCAAGAATGGCAGCCTCTCCAAGACTCAGGTTCCTGGCATTCTTGCCAAAATAGACCTGTGCAGCAGCCTCCACACCATAGGCACCGTTACCAAGATAAATCTGATTGAGATAAATATGGAGAATATCATCTTTGCTGAGAAGCGTATCAATTCGCCAGGCAAGAATGGCCTCCTTAAATTTACGCAGATAGGTTTTCTCTGGAGTAAGAAGCAGAGAACGCGCCACCTGCTGGGTGATTGTTGACCCCCCCTGCCCTCGTCGTCCACTACGCATATTATTAATGGCTGCACGAAAAACCGACCATAAATCAAGACCTGGATGAGTATAAAAGCGACTATCTTCTGCAGCAACAAAAGCCTGTGGGAGATACACAGGCATTGCTGACAGAGGAACGACCGTACGATTTTCAGTAAAAATTCGTTCTATAACAATCCCATTACGATCAAGGATTTCCGAGGCTTGGGCAGGTTGATACTCAGCAATACTCCTGATGTCAGGGACTTTTAACAGAGAAAGAACAAGTAGAAGACTACCAAGAAAGAGGGTTAAGCAGAAACTTATGGAAAACAAAAAACCAATGATATGCTTTTCGTTATACGGTTTTTTATAAACCCGTTTGGGTTTATTTACAGGACGAACTGAGATTTTCTTTTTAGCTGGGGACACGTTATTAGAAGCCAGAAGACAGAAGAACCGTCAAGTGTCTCAACAATGAGACACTTGACAGGTTTTCACCTTAACCGAAGATGCCTTTAAGGATGAAAAAGAACACCATGGCCATGACAGCACCGGCAGGCACGGTTACAATCCAGGAAATAACAATATTTAAAACCACTCGAAGGTCGAGTGCTCCTATACCACGTGCCAGCCCGACACCAAGTACTGCCCCCACCAGAATATGGGTAGTAGAAACCGGAAGACCGGTTCTGGAAGCAAGCACAACGGTGCTTGCCGCAGCAAGTTCAGCACAAAAACCGCGGGACGGAGTAAGCTCTGTAATCTTAGTGCCAACTGTAAGCATAACCTTATAACCAAGGGTCACAAGACCAAGGACAATTCCGCCGCCACCAACAAACAAAATCCAGACAGGCATGGCTGATTTCTGCATAACCTCACCACCGGATGTAACTATACTGATAACTGCAGCAAGTGGTCCAATTCCGTTGGCAACATCATTTGAACCGTGAGCAAAGGCCATGGCACATGCGGTAAAAAGCATCATGGGGGTAAATACCTTCTCCACACTTGCAAAATGAAAATCCCTGTCCGCTTCCGGATCTTCCTCGATTTTACTTACAAAATAGTAGCCAATTCCACTGGCCAGCAAACCTAACAGAATAGCCAATCCAAAACTCTGTAGTCCGGTAAGGGCAATATTCAGATGTTTCAATCCTTTAAACAACGTAATCAGGGAAATAATAAAACCTCCCAGAAAAATATAGAGAGGTGCATAACGTTTAGCCATTTTTAACGGGTTTTCTGTATTAAAAATCAGCTTTCTTGTGGACATCACCAGAAGAAACGCAATGGTACCGCCAATGACAGGAGAAATAACCCAGCTGGCAACAATTTTTCCGACTTTTCCCCAGTTCACAGCATCAGGCCCAATTCCAACAACGGCAAAGCCTATTAAAGCACCAACAATGGCATGGGTGGTGGATACAGGCCAGCCCCTGGTTGATGCTACCATCAACCAGACAGCCGCAGCCAACAATGCAGCAAGCATTCCATAAACCAGGATCTCAGGAGTCGCCACAATGGTTGTTGGATCAATAATTCCCTTACGAATCGTGTTAGTAACATTACCACCGGCAATCACAGCACCGGCAAACTCGAAGACAATGGCAATACAAATAGCCTGTTTTACTGTAACAGCACCAGCTCCCACGGATGTCCCCATGGCATTAGCCAGATCATTTGCTCCAATTCCCCAGGTCATATAGACACCAAAGATAACAGCAAGCGCAATCAGGATTGTTCCGTACGCAGCAATAACTTCCATATTTTCTCTCTTTCCTAATTTTGATCAATAAAACCCATATGTCGTCAGGTATTTCCCCTCAAGACACGCTCTACGCAGATAAAAATAACCAGAGGTGATCGGCCATATTTTCTGCATGACCAGAGGGCCCCCAAGTTATTCTATGATTCGACACCAGAACATAACTGATTGGGATAAGAAACGTACACTAAATACCTTGAACATCTCGGAATCTGCGCCTTCCTGCCCTTTGGCCCGCTGCCTGTACTGAAAAAAAGGCAGCACAATGTTTCTAAGTTGTTGAGTTTACGACTCGAAGTAGTTTTTTTGTCATACCTGTTTAATTTCGTTAATTATTTTCGTTAGAGGCTCAGCCGGGTAACTCAAAGGAATTATTTTTTTTTGTATCTGCATAAAAATAGCCGGCCCGTCTTCTCGACCACTGTATATAATATGATGCCCCTTAATATTACCAGCATTTTTCCAAAAACTATTGAATGGATCAAGGGGAGTATGGCCAACCACGAATGACGTTCGCTTCGGAAGCCCCAGACTTTGTCGGAACTGTTTGACATTCCTCTTCTCGTAACCAGCTAAGTAGTGTGATCGTTTAAGTCTGTTTGTTAGTATTTCATGACATATTACCGGATAGTTGCGAAGATTTATCAGTTCATAACGAGTTATTTTTTTTCCAGGTGGAGCAGCATGACAGGCAATACATGAATCAGTCTTCATAACGATAGGAAGCAGATCGTAAAACTTCTGCATCTCTGTCACATACTCTTCTCCTCGCAACTCATGTAGGCGCTTACGCATTAATATACCCTGTAAAATTGCGCCCTTTCCAATTTCTCTATGAAAACTATCGTGGTTTCCTAAAAGATAAAAGAAATTATCAGGAAAATGGATTTTCATTTTAAAGATCAGGTCCATCATTAATATGGAGCCGTCCATATCTTCCATTTCTTTTGATATTTCAGAGTGCACTGCATCCCCAAGTACGACAAGTGATGCACTATTTGATGCCAGATGAGCCAGCAGGCAGTTTTCAACAAGAATTTTCAGAAAGTTATCAACCTGTGCATGAAGATCACCTGCTATAAGTAATCGTGATTTTCCAGGAAGTTCAACAAGCGCTCCCGGAGCACCGGAGTCGTCTTTATCTCTATAGGCCTCACTGGAAAGGACTGTATTAACATTCTGGATGGTCTTAAGAGCCTCGTCGGGGGGGAGCATGACAATGGAATCACCATAGATTTCACGAATACCAAGGATTGCATTAAATCGATTTGTCCCGATCCGTCCCCGAATATCCTGATTGCCACTTCGAACAATCTGGATTGCTGCCTTTCCCTCAAGCGGACTGATCATTAGATCGCCTCTGATATTGGTCACCATCAGATGCCTTTTGGAGACGCTTTTTGGAAAGTTAAATATTTCATCGTACTGACGATTATCCCGTCCAATCAGCACCCTTTCTCCGACTTTAATTCTGGCAAAGCCATTGATCGTATCTGTAGAACAAGCCTTGGAAGGCGAAATAAGCCAGTTCTTCTGAATATTTTTTTTCTTTACTCCAATGATTACCTCTGGATGAAACACTAGCTTCTGATCGCCAATGACCATCTCAAAGGCCTTTCCATCGTGGGCGATACGACACTCCTTTTTAAGAACCTGCAGTTGATCTGTGACCATGAACCATTCTATGGGATTCTTCCGGAAAATGAATGCTTTCCAGCCTGATAATGATTTCAAATCACTTCTGTGTTCAGATTCAGCCCGAGCCCATTTAGGAACATCTACATCACCTTGTTCTGCAATGCGTAATGGTGGCTTACTTAGATCTTCACGGACATAAACCTGCATCTGTGCCTCATGCATATATAAGGCAACTTCACGGTAGATATCGAGTTGCCGAACAACCATCTCAAGTGTAAGATTTTTATCAACTGGAAAATACCCTTCCTTATGTCTCTCCATACGCCTTTTGAAAATTGTTTTTGGATCAGGTAACAAAAATTCAAAAATATACCGATTTCTCCAGTTTGTCTGAAACATATTGTTACTGGAAGGTGGAATCTGGATTCGTTTCAGCTCAAGATACAGAGGTTCTTCTGCGTCAAGCCATTCCTTATCAAAAACGGTTAATGCTTCGGAAAAACCTTTGAAGGGAAAGCCCAGATGCACCTCGCGCGGTCGATACGTAAGAGTCTGATCCTTCCACCAGCCCTTACGGGTCAGATCCACATACCCTTCATTGGGCCAACCATGCACATGATTAATGTAATAGGTTTTACCGGATCCCGGTGGGCCGGTCACCACGAGTTGAACAAAATTCAATCTGGCTGGAAGCTGCACACCCCGGATGTCCTGAAGATGTTCTATGGGAACAAGTTTTTTTCTTAGAGGATCAGGCATGGGCTCAAAAAAACTAAAGGAAAAGATAAAAAAACTGGTATATTAATTCTCACTGGAGAAAACTTGCTATCAAGACAGCTTACCACGAAGTCTCAACCCCGGTAAACTGGATTTTATAAATATTCGTATCGTATCTACCCACCATATGTCAAAAATCCGTGTCCTTCCTGAACAACTGGCCAACCGCATAGCCGCTGGTGAAGTGGTTGAACGCCCTGCTTCAGTTGTAAAAGAACTCATTGAAAACAGTCTCGATGCAGGAGCTGACCGGATTGAAATTGAAATTGAAGGTGGTGGAACACGACTGATTCGGATCATCGACAATGGAGAAGGCATGGACGAGGATGACGTACTCCTCTGCCTGGAGCGCCATGGCACGTCAAAAATACTCGATGATCAGGATCTTGAAACAATACACTCTTTAGGATTTCGCGGAGAGGCGATTCCTTCCATTTCTTCAGTTTCACGTATGAGTATCACCTCACGGCACCAGTCAGCAGATCTTGGCACCACAGCTATTCTCAACTATGGAAAGCTGTACAAGGTACATGAATCTGGATGTGCACAGGGTACCATTATTGAAATTAAGAATCTCTTTGGCAACACCCCGGCACGCAGAAAATTCCTTCGCACCAAACGTACAGAACTTGGACATATTGACGAGGTTGTGAAAAATTATAGCCTTGCAGCTCCTGAAGTCAGCTTTACTCTCCGGATTGATGGCAGACAAACCTTGTCATTTGACTCCCATCAAAATCTAAAACAACGTCTCGCCGCTATTTTACATTATTCAGGTTCATTTATTGAAATCGACCATTCTGAAAAGGGAGGTCCCCTACCGCATCTTTCCGGATTTATGGTTCCGCCTGATCACCCCGTAAAAGGGTCATCACGCATCAAGATCCTGGTGAATGGCCGATCTGTTAAAGATAGAATGTTAATCCACGGTGCCGCCGAGGGACTACGCGGATTTCTCATGAAGCACCATAGCCCTGCCGGACTCCTGCACTTGCATCTTGATCCTGCCGAGGTGGATGTAAATGTTCACCCGACCAAGCAGGAAGTTCGCTTCAGAAGCAGTCGTGATATTCATCAACTTATTGTAAGGGCGATCCAACAGGGGATGGGTGAATATCAGCGAACATTACAGAGTGTTTTTCGTAAGCCACCCTCTGCAGAGAGTAACATCCATAATGAGAGTGAAAAAGCACACAACCTTCCCTCTCCCATACTTCAGGAAGTGGAGACAACACAAAGAGAAATAACACAGCCGCTACCAGAAAAATATCCAGCTCAGACACAAACCCGAGAACCAACCTACAGGCAGGAGCCCACACCCGTCCTTCCCCGGAAAACCAACAAAACAGAACCACCCGTCCCACTGTCAGTCTTGAACGAGGAACAGACAGTAGGTCATGGTCTGAAGATCATAGGTCAATACGATAATCTCTATATTTTCTGCCAGTCGAGCGATGGTCTAGTGGTGATTGATCAGCACGCAGCCCATGAACGTCTTCTTTTTGAAAAACTAAAAAAGCAGTTCCTCCAAGGTACTATTACCAGCCAAACCCTCCTCTTCCCCGAAACCGTCGAACTCTCCATGGCAGACCTGCACAAAGTTGAGCAATACGGAGAAGAAATCAAAAAAATGGGCTTTACAGTGAGAGAATTTGGTGGGAACTCCTATGTCATCTCCGCAATCCCTGCACTCGGCCGACATATGGCGCCCACTGAACTCTTTCTTGATACCCTTGAACAGTTTGACAGTCCTTCCGGCAATAAACGAGACGGATCACTTCTTGAAGATGTACTTGCTTCCATGGCCTGTAAAGCTGCTGTAAAGGCGGGTGACAAACTGCCTACTGAAGAAATCGAAGCCCTTCTTACCAACATGGCTAAAGCCGATCTCTTTTCTCATTGTCCCCATGGTCGGCCGGTTCTGAAAAACTTTTCAACAAATGATATTAAAAAATGGTTTCATCGTTCCTGATGCAGAAAAAAAACACTCCACTGAACTTGTTGTTTTTCATTCTCTTACTCAGTTTCCTCTGTAGCAGCTGTGCCAAAGCACCTGTAAGCCGCACCATGGAAGCTACGGCATATTGCGGATGTTCAAAATGCTGCTCCTGGGAACGCGGCAGTTGGACTTACCTTAAACTTGATTTTTGGAACCGTTATGTCAGCGCAGGTAAAGGAAAAGGACGAGACTATACCGGGCAGACCGCCAGCGGGTCCTATCCTGAGGAGCCTGAAGAGGGGTTCTTCTCCATGGACTCTTTATACAGACCATGGATGATTCCGACTCGTATAGTATTATTCCCCTGGTATTTTCTTCCAAAAGATGGCACCATTGCCGCCGACACTAAATATTATCCTTTTGGAACCCGAATGTACGTCCCCGGTTGGGGATGGGGGGTGGTGGAAGATCGTGGAGGTGCCATCAAAGGACCAAACAGAATTGATCTCTATTTTAATTCCCACTCAGAAGCACTGCAATGGGGACGGCGCAAGCTCCCCGTTACCATACAAAAACCGTAAAAAAGGCACACTCTATTTTCATGACAACACAACATATTAAGATTATTGGAGGCGGACTTGCCGGTTGCGAAGCCGCATGGCAGGTTGCAAAACAAGGCATTCCCGTTCATCTTTATGAGATGAAACCGCATACATTCAGCCCTGCACATCATTCACCCTCACTTGCCGAAATGGTGTGCAGTAATTCATTCCGTTCCAATGCCCCAACATCTGCTGTTGGATTATTAAAAGAAGAGATGCGGATTCTTGGTTCTCTTCTCATTAAAATTGCTGATGAGACTGCGGTGCCGGCAGGTCAGGCACTAGCGGTTAACCGTGGTGATTTTGCAGCCAAAGTGACAGAGCAAATCAAGCAGCACCCTCTCATAACCATCATTAATGAGGAACAGACGAAACTTGAGCTGGATTCCGACACACCTGTCATCCTTGCCACCGGTCCACTCACATCAGAAGCCATGACAGAATCCCTAGTGGAAATAACAGGTCGTGAACGACTTGCCTTTTATGATGCCATCGCCCCGATTGTTTCTGAAGAATCACTTGATATGGATATTATCTATTCTAAATCACGCTGGCAGGATGGGCCTGGAGATTACTTGAATTGTCCCATGGATAAAGAGCAGTACCTTGCATTTATTCATGCACTTGGTGAAGCAGGTACCGTTCCGCTAAAGGAATTTGAAGAGGAAAAATATTTTGAAGGCTGTCTGCCCATTGAAGTTATGTGCGAAAGAGGTGAAGACACGCTGCGCTACGGGCCAATGAAGCCTGTAGGACTCAGAAATCCCAGAACTGGAAAAGATCCATATGCTGCAGTGCAATTACGCATGGAAAACAAAGAAGGTACTTTCTATAACCTGGTTGGTTTTCAGACAAAACTCACTTATCCAGAGCAAAAACGTATTTTCAGAATGATTCCGGGAATGGAGAACGTTGACTTTATCCGGCTTGGATCAATCCATCGCAACACCTTTGTCTGTGCTCCAGAACTTCTGGAGCCCAGCCTGCAGCTGAAAAAAGCAGCAAATATCTATCTTGCCGGACAACTTTCCGGGGTAGAAGGCTATGTTGAATCAACTGCCATGGGGATGCTTGCAGGGTTAAATGCTGCTCGTACTCTTCTCGGAAAAACTGTGGTGCCGCCACCACCTGAAACAGCGCTCGGTGCACTTATTGGTCACCTTACCCAAACTGACCCCGAACATTTTCAACCTTCAAATGTGAATTTTGGACTGTTCCCTGCCTGGGAAAAAAAAGTGCCAAAAAAGCTACGAGGAGAAAAACGAAAGGAAATATCAATGGCAGCACTTGGCAAGTGGCAGGAACAACTTATTTGAAAGCCTTTCCTTTGCTAAACTTGAGGTGCTAAATGCTGCTACTTCTTTGCAAAGCTTACGAGTTCCCCCAGGAAATAGACTTGAGCAATTAAAAGGCAACAGAAGCGAACAACACAGTATTAGAATTAACGACCAGTGGCGTATTTGTTTCGTATGGTTAGAAGAAAACGTCTTCGATGTAGAAATTGTTGATTATCACAAGGGGTAAAATCATGGCAAAAAAAATTAACTCCAATCACTCCGGGCGATATATTATTGGAAGAATTCCTTAAGCCAATGGGAATCACTCAAAATAAGTCAGCAAAAGTCATTATTTTGCAGGAACACGTAAGACAATCCCTTCTTGTGCTCTCTCCTCTTCGGCTCCACCAAACGTCCTCGCCAGCCCCCCATTAACATCTCCTATAGCTGCACGCTAAACGAAAGAGATTATCAATTTTACACCGGCTGAAAAGTAGTATACAGTCCCTCCCAGTTTGTAGGATATGCTTTCATTTTTCGTTTTGTTTTTTAACTTTTAATTCTCAACCAAGGAGAAAATAATGAAAACGCTTTCACTGCTTGCAGGAGTTCTTCTCCCACTCTTCCTGCCAGCTTTTGGCATGGCACAGGCCCAATCCACAGGAACCATAACAATGGAGTTTGATCTTTCTGCCCAAACTAAGGGACAAGAAGCAAAACTCTGGATTCCCTATCCACTCTCTGATGAAAATCAGCTTATCAGTGATATTTCTGTAACTGGTGATTTTGCCGAATCTGCGGTATATTCTGACCAGAAATATTCCACCCCCATACTCTATGCCCGCTGGGACAACGATGCAAAAAGCCGCAAATTAACCTTCAGCTTTCAAGTCGTTCGCAAGGAAGTTGTAAAGAAAGATTTTCCCGCAAGAGAAGCGGCATGGGATCCAGCAGATTACGCACGTTATCTTGAACCGACAAGTCTTGGTCCCATTGATGGCCAGGTAAAGGAACTGGCAGACAAAATTGTCGCTGGAAAAAGCACAGTGCAGGCCAAAGCCAAGGCTGTTTACGACTGGATCTGTGACAACATGTACAGAGATCCCAATACCGTAGGCTGTGGAAGTGGAAATGTTTGTTCACTTCTCCTGACTCCTGGTGGCAAGTGTACTGATATTCATTCTGTATTCGTTGCGTTATGTCGTGCAGCAGGGGTTCCTGCCCGAGAGATTTTTGGTATTCGCCAAGGGAAAAACGATGTTGTTGATATCACCAAATGGCAACACTGCTGGGCTGAATTTTTTCTCCCCGGTTATGGCTGGGTTCCCGTTGATCCTGCGGATGTACGCAAAATGATGCTGAAACACAAGCTCAAACTTACTGATAGCAAAACCAAAGAATACCGGGAGTATTTCTGGGGTGCCTGGGATCCCTACCGGGTTCAACTTGCCGTTGGCCGTGACCTGGTGCTGAATCCTGCCCAGCAGGGTGCCCCCCTCAACACCTTCGGCTACCCATATGCTGAAGTTGGAGCTAAAATACTCGATTGGCTCGATCCTGCCTCCTTTACGTACACCATTACCTATCGTAGGTAGCATACTCAAACGTTCCTGACCTCGACAAAGGGAACACCGCCTGCGGGGTTCCCTTTACAAAAGGAAGAGGAGAACACACACATCATGGAAGAACGACGAAGTTTTTTAAAAAAGAGTGGTTTGGTCATTCTTGGCTTAGCTACGGTGGGTCTGGGGCAATCTAAAAAGAATGCCATGGCCGCCACAACAGCCAAAGTGGCAATGATCATAGACCTCAACCGTTGCCTTGGCTGCCAATCGTGTGTTATTGCCTGCAAGCAACATAATCAGACCACCAGTGGATTTTTCAATACCAGAATTGAACTTCGCGAAAAAGGGACATTTCCCACAGCCAGAATGAGTTTTACTCCCAAACTTTGCAACCAGTGCGAACAGGCACCCTGTGTTCGTGCGTGTTCAACGGGCGCTACTTTTCAGTTGGCAAATGGTATTGTGGTTACCGACTGGGTCCAATGCATTGGTGATGGTGCCTGCGTTACGGCCTGCCCCTACAATGCCAGGTTCCTTGACCCAGAATCAGAAAACAAAGCGGATAAATGTGATTTCTGTATCGGTCGTCTGGAAAAAGGCCTGGAGCCAGCCTGTGTAGATGCCTGCCCGGCCCATGCAAGAATATTTGGTGATTTAAACAATCCCCAGGGAGATTTTGCAACATATCTGCAACAAAAAAAATTATCCCCTCCCGACAAAGACATCGATACCGGGACAAGGGTTTTTTACACTGTCTCCGACAAGTAATACAGAGAGTATCCCATGACAGATAGCACGAATACCAAAAAAAACAGCCACAAACTCAACAGAAGAGATTTCCTTCAAGCCAGTAGTGCAACGCTTGTTGCAGCAAATCTTGTTACCCCGGCAACCCTTTCTGCTCAAACACGAAATGACATTCCACAACATCATCTGGATACAGCCGCGTGTCAGCTCGACCCAAACGTAAAAATCGTTCATTCTGTCTGCCTTGGTTGTAATGCTCGTTGCGGAAATCGACAAATAGTGCGTAATAACCGCCTGGAAAAAATCTCCGGTAATCCCTTTCATCCCTATAACAGCATGGGAACTCCCGTCGATTACGCTACTCCGGTAAGAGACACACTCAAGATGTCAAGCCCGGTCTGCGGCAAAGCCCATGATGCTGTCAACTATGTGTACAATGAGCGTAGACTTCTTCGTCCCCTGAAACGAGCGGGAGCACGGGGAGAAGGAAAGTTTGAACCAATCAGCTGGGAACAGCTCATCACTGAAGTGGCACAGGGCGGAAAACTCTTCGCTCATTTGGGAGAGAACCGCAACGTGCCTGGCTTGAATGCATGCTTAAGCGATCTCCCCATTGACAATAACGACCCAGGCCTTGGTTCCCGTCGCAATTCTTTTGTTTATATGACTGGCCGCCTCCAATCTGGTCGCAAGGAGTTTATCGATCGTTTTGTGAAATCCGCTGTTGGTTCAATCAACCGTATCGGCCATACCGATATCTGCGGACTCGGTTTTCGGATGGGTAACTACACCATGACCGAAGGCAAACAGGTAGAATTAAAAGCAGATCCCTGGGGAGCGGAATATATTTTGGTGTTTGGCGCCAATATCTACGAAGCCTTGCAGCCAGGACTGAATACCTACGGTGCGGCAATGGCCAAACGCTCATCCGAAAAAAAGGTAAAATTTACCATCGTTGACCCCAGAGCACAAAATGGATCCGTTCATGCCGAAGAGTGGATAGCCATTCTTCCCGGACAGGACGGTGCCTTTGCCATGGGAATGATACGCTGGATGCTGGAAAACAACGGCTGCAATACCGCCTTTCTCCAGCTCAGCAACCACCAGGCAGCGCTCGACAAAGGTCACTCCTGTTACAGTAATGCAAGTCATCTGGTAATTGATGACAGCAATCATCCCGATCATGGCAAATTCCTGCGTCTGTATCACCTGCAACAGACCTCTGCAGAACAGGATACAAACAGCTATATGATTACCTCCGCTGGCGAAATAGTCCCCTTTACAACGACCTCCACTGGACAACTCGATGCAACACTTACTGTAACTGACAAAAATGGAAATCCCCTTACAGTTACCACTTCTTTTGCCCTGATGAAAAAAGGAGTGCTTGCTCACTCGCTGGTTGACTATGCAGAAATGGCAGGAGTTCCTCTTGAGCAACTGACCAGAACGGCCAGGGAATTTTCAGCCCACGGGCAGAAGGCTGCCGTCTGTCAATACCATGGCGCTGGAAATTACTGTAATGGTACCTATGCCGCCTATGCAGTGGCCATGCTCAGTACTTTGGTGGGCAGTATTGGGCTCAAGGGTGGTTACCTGACTTCCGGTGGGGCTTCCGCACCTTGGAAAAAGGGCCACTATGATCTCAAAAAATTTCCTGGTCAGAAAAAACCACAGGGGGTTAAAATCTCACGTGAGGGGGGAAAATACGAATCGACAACAGAATTCTCCCGCAAGAAACAGGGTGGTGGCACAGGATACCCTGCAAAACGCCCATGGTTTCCCTTTACCAAGGGTGGTCTCAGTGTGGAGACACTCAGCGGAATAGACGCGCAATATCCCTACGGCTGTCAGGTTCTCTTTACCTACTTCTACAATCCGATCTATTCGACACCAGGTGGATACCGATTTACTGAAACCCTGGCAGACAGCGACAGCGTTCCACTGCATGTCTCCATCGATGTTGGTATCAATGAATCAAATATTTACGCTGATTATATCGTCCCGGACGTCACCTATCTGGAAGGCCAGTATGGTTGGCTCACACCCCATGCTCCGGCTCTGAAATTTACCGGAGTCCGTGCTCCCTGCCTTGAACCGCTTACTGAAAAAACGAAAGACAATAGACCATACTGCATGGAAACCTTCTTAATCGATCTGGCTCTTACGCTCGACCTTCCCGGGTTTGGCAAAAAAGTAATTCCAGCCAAAGATGGCTCCATGCTCCCACTTTTCAAGGCTGAAGATTTTTATCTCAGGGCCTATGCAAATATTGCCGCCAATGCCAAAGTACCTCAGGGGGATACTTATGATGTGAGCTTTGTTGAAAACAACTATCCACTCGCAGCATTCCGTTCGCTCCTGTCCGCACAGGAGTGGCAGCAGCTCTGTTATATGCTGGCCAGGGGCGGTGTTTTTACTCCGTACGAAACTGTCTTTTCTGGTGAGCGATTTCTCCACGGTATTTCTCGGGTTGTGCTCTACAACGAAACATTGGCAAGCACCCGTAACAGTCTGAGCGGAGAACGTTTTTCCGGCACCCTCATCTACCAGCCACCTCAAGATGCCGCGGGTCAAACTCTTGCTGAAGTGGACAAAGAGTACCCCTTTACCATCATCACTTACAAAATGAATGTTCACACGCAATCCCGTACCAACTGTCATAAATACGCCATGGAAATTTTCCCTGAAAATTTTATTCAGGTAAACAGCAGCGATGCAGTTGCCTTTGGTTTCCAATCTGGAGATACGGTACGTCTCGTATCCGCCAGTAACAGCGAAGGGATTATTGGCAAAGTGGTTCTCAGCGAGCTTGTACGACCGGGTTGCGTCGCACTTTCCTTCCATTACGGACATAGCCAATCTGGTGCCAGCACTGTAACAGTCGCACGAGCAAAAGAGGTCTTTCTGGGAGGAGACAAGGTCGCAGACAAGGGATTTTTATATGGCGATCCTGCTCTTGGCAGCGGAACAAACCCCAATATGGTATCTCGCCTTGATCCACACCTTGATAACACTCCGTTGATTGATACTCTCGCAGGCATCCCTGATTTCAGCAGTACTCGCGTAAAACTGATTAAAACAGACCAAAGTTGACAGCAGTCCACAAAACTATTGACTGAATGAATTTGCCACGCTATGGTCACACGGAATGTATTTTCGTGTGACCTTTGGTGCTTCTCCACAGGTCTCTTATTCGCCTTTCCCGGCGATTTTTTTTATTTACCCAGTAACACGTTTTGTTTGTTCGTGTTCTGCAAATGGAGGAAAGAATGTCTCGCAAGTTATTACAGAATCTTTGTATCTTACTGTTCTCAATCTTTTTCGTATGTTCAGGAGGTTTTGCTGTAGCAAAAACACCCCCGCCGGACACGCTTATGCTCGCCATTAAAGGAGAACCATCTGAAGGATACGATCCCATTCTCGGCTGGGGCCGTTATGGAAATCCACTGTTCCAGAGCACCCTGCTTAAACGTGATGAGCAGGTACAGATTGTTCCCGCACTCGCAACCACCTATAAACTCTCGGATGATGGATTGTGCTGGACTGTTTCCATCCGCAAGGATGCAAAATTTTCCGATGGCATTCCACTCACCGCCGAAGACGTTGCCTTCACCTTTAACACGGCAAAAAACAGTGGTGGCAAGGTTGACCTTAACCACATGGATTATGCCGAAACAACAGGGAAATACACGGTAAAAATTCACCTGGTAGAAAGAGACACAACGTTTATTCATCGTTTTACCACCCTTGGTATCGTGCCCCGACATGCCTACGGTGAGGGGTATGGTCGTAATCCCATCGGATCCGGCCCTTACAAGCTTGTTGAATGGACAGAAGGACAGCAGATGATCGCAGAGGTCAATCCATACTATTATGGTAAAGCTCCTTTTTTTAAGCGTATTGTGTTTCTGTTCACCAATGAAGACACGTCCTTTGCAGCCGCTAAAGCAGGAAAGGTTCATATGGTCGTTGTTCCGCAGTCACTTGCCAATCAACACATCCCCAACATGGTTATGCGCGCTGTCAAGAGTGTGGACAATCGTGGCCTGATGTTCCCAACTGTCCCTGATACCGGCAAAAAAACCGCAGAAGGATACCCCATTGGCAATACCGTCACTGCCGACCCAGCCATCCGTAAAGCAGTGAATATCGCTCTCAATCGCAAAGCTCTGGTGGAGGGAGTTCTTGAAGGATATGGCAGACCTGCCTACGGTGTCTGTGATGGCCTGCCTTGGGACAACCCGGCAAATGTAATACAGGATAATGATATCAAAGGAGCCATTAAACTCCTGGAAGAGGGCGGCTGGCATGACACCGACAATGATGGTATTCGGGAAAAAGATGGACTAAAGGCCGAGTTTACCATCGTCTATCCAGCAACCAGAAGTATTCGTCAGTACCTGGCCCTGGCCTGTGCCGACATGCTGAAAAAAATAGGCATTAAAGCCAATATCGAAGGAAAAAACAGTTTTAACGATATTAAAAAAATTAAGCACAGAGATGTCATTGTCTTTGGTTGGGGAAGTCACGATCCCATCGAGCTATATCATCTGTACAGCAGCAAATATGCTGGCGTTGGTTACAACAACCCTGGCTTCTACAAAAATCCAGTTGTTGATGCCAACCTGGAGAAGGCCTTAACCGCTTCAAGTTTTGAAGAGTCTCTCCGCTATTGGAAGGCTGCTCAATGGGATGGAAAAACAGGCCTCAACGCACGAGGTGATGCGCCATGGGCGTGGTTGGTCAATCTCGATCACACCTATTTTGTGCACAAAAACCTCAATATTGGTACGTCACAAGTGGAACCGCATGGACATGGTTGGCCAATCACCGCCAACATTGAAAAGTGGACATGGCAATAAGCGTTCACCGGAGATCAAACAGATAATCATGGAATCATCGAGTATTACCCATTTTTTCATACACAAGACCCTGCGCCTTGGTCTCACTTTGGCACTGGTCTCAATGCTGGCCTTTACGCTGGTAAGTCTATCACCGATTGACCCTGTTACTGCCTATATTGGCATGGATCGCATGCAGATCAGTCCGGAGCAGGAAAGTAAGATCATCGCCCGCTGGGGTCTGGACAAAGCGCCACTTGAACGCTTTTTCATCTGGTGTAAAAATGTGGCACAGGGAGATCTCGGTGTTTCCATGATATTCAATGAACCGGTAACAGAGGTTATCAGCAAACGATTTCTCACCTCGTTGAACCTTATGGCACTTGCCTGGTTTGTCTCCGGTATTCTTGGTTTTATTCTTGGAGTTCTGGCCGGGATGCGACACAATTCACTCCTTGATCGGGGGATCAGGCTATATGCGTACATTATGGCCTCAACCCCCTCTTTCTGGATGGGAATGGTGCTGCTGTCCATCTTTTCCGTCAGTTTGGGCTGGACTCCCATCTGCGGAGCCTATCCTCCCGGGACAATCGATACGGATGCAACTCTGTGGCAGCGTTTTCATCATCTGCTACTCCCCGCTGCTACATTATCACTTGTCGGGGTGGCCCAGATAGCCTTGCATACACGGGAAAAGATGATTGATGCCATGAACAGTGACTACGCCCTCTTCGCTGCATCCCAAGGGGAGAGTAGAACAGGCATTGCCATCCATCATGCCCTCCGAAATGTTGCCCTGCCTGCAATCACCCTGCAATTTGCCTCGCTGGGTGAACTCTTTGGTGGTTCCATATTGGCAGAACAGGTATTCTCCTATCCCGGGCTTGGAAAAGCCACGGTGGAGGCAGGGATTCGGGGAGACGTTCCCCTGTTGCTGGGTATCACACTGTTTAGTGCCGTCTTTGTCTTTTGTGGGAATGCTATTGCTGATCTGCTGTACAGTACATTCGACCCAAGAATCAAGCAGAACTGCGAGGAACAACATCTATGTTAGCAAAAGCAGCTTCATGCCCCTTGGCGAAACGACATTTTTTGTTTGTGTTCCCTGCGCTCGACAACAGAAAAAAAGCGTGGTTTGCCTGTCTGTTTTGTGCCGGTTTTTTCGTGGCTCTTTTCCTTTCTGCTAAATTGTTGGGGAACTCGGGCCTGGATGTCGATTTCTTGCACCGAAAACTCCCCCCATCGTTAAGCTACCCCTTTGGAACCGACTGGCTTGGACGAGATATGCTTACCCGCACTGTCCACGGATTATGTAAAAGCCTGTCCATCGGCCTGCTCGCCGCAGCCTGCAGCTCGATAATCTCAATCTGTTTCGGGGTGATGGCTGCCACCATGGGGCCAAGGATAGAAAGGCTCGTCGGCATGCTTATCGACATCATCATGGCAACTCCGCATCTTGTACTGCTTATACTGGTATCCTTTGCCTGTGGGGGTGGTGCCCAGGGCGTTATTATCGCAATTGCCGTTTCACATTGGCCCCGTCTGGCGAGAATCATTCGTGCCGAGATTCTGCAACTGCGCCATGCAGATTTTATTCTTGTTGCAAAAAAACTTGGTAAGCCACCAGGATGGATAGCAGTTCATCACATATTGCCTCACCTGCTTCCCCAGTTTATTGTCGGGCTCATCTTGATGTTCCCCCATGCGATTCTTCATTCTGCTGGGCTGACATTTCTTGGTTTTGGCCTGACACCTCACGATCCATCTCTTGGCATCCTGCTTTCCGAGTCAATGCGACATTTGTCAACAGGATACTGGTGGCTGGCGATTCTTCCGGGAATATCCTTGGTATTTACAGTCAAGCTCTTTGATATTCTCGGAAACAACCTGCGAACCCTGTTTGAACCACGAACCACCCAGGAGTAATAATGCTGCGTGTTAAAAATATTTCCATATCATTTACGCGTTACACCAAAAAACGAAAACGTCAGACACTGTCCCCCGTCTCCGACATCTCGCTAGACGTTCAGGCAGGAGAAGTCGTCGCCCTTATCGGCGCAAGTGGTGCTGGCAAGAGTCTGCTTGCTCACGCACTCCTTGGCCTGCTCCCCAAAAATGCGACGATGACTGGAGAATACCGATTCAAGGGAGAACATATCGGCCCAAAACGAATCAAAGAATTGCGCGGTCGGGACATTGCACTGATTCCCCAGTCAATCAGTTATCTCAACCCCCTTATCAAGGTAAGAAAACAGGTGTACCGATCTGCCCGTTTAAGTGGAAGATGCCATTGTACCGCCGGAGAGCGCTGCGACAAAGCCTTTGCCCGTTACAATCTTGCCGACAGTGTCAAGTCCATGTATCCCTTTCAGGTATCAGGCGGAATGGCCAGACGAGTTTTAACCGCCACGGCCACAGCCGGCAAGGCTGATTTAATTATTGCCGATGAACCGACAACCGGTCTTGATCCGAAGGTTGCCACCCAGTCCCTCAAGCATCTGCGAGAACTTGCAGAACAGGGTAAAGGAGTACTGCTTATTACCCACGACCTTGAGAATGCTGTACGATTCTCCGACACCATCGTTGTTCTGTATAATGGCACAACGGTTGAGGTTACGCAGGCTGCTGCTCTGCACGAGGGAAAATCCATACTGCATCCGTATACCAGGGCCCTGTGGCAGGCCTTACCGAAAAATGGTTTCACCGCTCTTCCGCCTGCTCCACCTTCGATCGGTGATTCACGAAATGCTTGCAATTTTGCTCCCCGCTGCCATATCGCCACAGAGGCCTGCAAAAAATCCATTCCAACTCTTCGTTCGATAAATGGAACAATGGTGAGGTGTTTTCATGCTCGAAGCTAAAAGCCTTATCTTCCGTTACCAGCCTGCAACTCCCCTCCTGGAAGGAATCAATCTGACCATCCACCCTGGAGAAATCGTTGGCCTCCCCGGGGCAAGCGGATGTGGGAAGTCCACATTTGGACGCCTTCTTGCTGGCTACCTCTCTCCCCAGGGTGGGAAAGTGCTTTACGAGAACAGTCCGTTGCCAAACTCAGGATACTGCCCGGTGCAGATGGTCTTTCAGCACCCGGAAGCCTCCATGAATCCACGCTGGAAAATCAAGAAGATACTTACTGAAGGCAACCAGGACTATACAGCACAACTCCAGCAATTTGGCATCCATTCCAGTTGGCTTGAACGCTACCCCCATGAACTCTCAGGAGGCGAACTCCAGAGAATCGCACTCACTCGTGTTATGACCAACAATACCAGATACCTGATTGCCGACGAAATAACCGCCTCACTTGACCCCAACACCCAGGCCCTGATCTGGCAGAACCTTATTCCCTGGATCAAAACAAACCAGATTGGTCTGCTGGCCATCAGCCACGACGAAAACCTTCTGGCACGTATATCAGATCGCCTGGTCCACACATTTGCCACACAATAGTCGAAACATAACTGAAGCTGACATGGGAAGAATGCGGCGAACAACAAAATAGCAAGATGTCCCCGGTTTTTTTAAGCGGTATTACCAGAATTTTTTTATAAAGAAAAACCAGTGCATTCATAGCCTGATTTTGAGTTGCTTTCGCCACATTCTTTCTTTCTGCCAGATAAGTAAGGTATTCTTCTATTTTTTTCTCAGGTGTTGCCAGCAGCTCCTTACGCCCTTTCATATTATGAAAAAGAATAAATTTACGAATCCAATCACAGTATGTACGTTCAGTATGTATGGAATAATGATGGAGGCGCATAAATTCATGTACCTCTGTCAAAATCCTTTTCTTTTTCACAGAATTTTCCATGGACAGTTAACCCAAAATGGAGTAAAAATTTCGATGCTATCACTTGATAATTAGAATAAGTATATTTGCCTTGTTTGTCAAAAAGAATCCAGTTATCAAGGCAAATATGCTCAGTAATCAATGGTTCGGTTTCCAAATTCAATCTCCCGAATATAAAAACAACATTGACAGACAGGTCTGTCTACGTTATCATATTTTCATGACTCGGAAAAATGAAAATAATGCTAGAGATCGCATAATTGAAACTGCCCTTGATCTTTTTTATAAGCAAGGATACTTGGCTACAGGAATAAATCAAATTATTGCCGAATCGCAAGTTGCCAAAGCTACCTTTTACTCAAATTTTCCATCCAAAGAAGCATTATGTATTGCTTATTTACAAGCCCGTCATGATATTTGGATGGGCTGGTTAAAAGATCATGTGCAAAATAGTAAAACAGATAAAGAAAAATTATTGGCTGTCTTTTCATTCTTAAAACAATGGATGCAAGAAAGTAAATTTAGAGGTTGTGCATTTTTAAATATCGCCTCAGAAGTACCATTAAAAGACTCAAAAATTCGTGACGAAGTAATAAAACATAAAAATGGTCTTCAAAAATTCCTACATGGAATAATCGCAGATATTATTGAGTCAAGTAACATACCTAAAGATTTAAATACAGAAAGCACAGCTAAAGCCGTTTATGTACTAGTAGAAGGAGCTATAGTTTCTAGTCAAAATTATAGTGAAATTTGGCCTATCGAATCTGCTCAGGAAGTAGTTAAAAAATTATTAACTGAGTAATTTTTTTTACCACGCAAAGACAGACCTGTCTGTCCAGCACATAACCAAGGAGGCAATTAGAACAACAAAGAACCTACAATCATCACAAGACAGACTGGTCTGTAAGAACAAAAAACAACGGAGATTTAACAATGAAAAAAAGATTAGGAATATATATTTTTGACAATGCAGAAGTCATTGATTGGGCAGGACCAACTGGCGTATTTGCAGTTGCTAAGAGGATGGATCCAGAGCTAGAAACATTTCTTATCGGTGATACAACTGCACCAATTGTTGCGACAGCAGGTTTAAGGGTCATACCCAAATATGGACTAAATGACAATCCAAGCATGGATGCTTTTCTTATACCTGGTGGTATTGGAACAAGACCAGAAATCCATAACAAGCGTTTAATCAATTTTGTTAATTCAGTTCCAACAGAAACAATGCTTGTTAGTGTTTGCACAGGCTCATGGGTTTATGGTGTTGCAGGACTACTCGATGGAATAGAAGCAACAAACCGAAAAAATGGAGATCCAAATGAACCTCTTGTACCAATTGACAGATTAGCTCAGCTTGCTCCTAAATGTATAATTGATCGCCATAGAATTGTTGATACTGGTCGTATTATAACCGGTGGCGGTATAACTTCTGGAATAGAAGTGGGTTTTCACCTTCTTAAAAGGTTTGGATATGATATTGATTTTGTAGATAAAGTAGCTTACATAATGGAGTATGAAAAACAATGGGAGCTAATGAAAAGTGACCTACTTGAAACAAACAAATAATTATGGGCATATATTAAAGCCCTGCATGAGATGAACCGAACAATGGTATCCAGCCGACCCCAAGCAGCGCGGTTTTTCAAATGAAACTGGTGGGTTATTCAAGCTCACAGCTGCCAATCACCTTGGTCGGTTTAATTGCTTGGGTCGGCTGATACCGGACGTTGTGCGGTAGGCTCAGGAAAAAACTTTTTGGGTTTGACCGTGTTGCTTTTTTTTGCAAAAGATGTTCTTCCAATGTAGTCGGCTGCTGCTCAGAGGTCTTGCTAACTTTGGATTTCAGGGGGCAG
>JAESPV010000028.1 GCA_016765495.1 Desulfocapsa sp.
CGGGCATATTTTATCCCCGTGTTACGACCACCGGAGGCACCAAGATTCTTTTCATTTCGTAAAACAATTACATCAGGGAATTGTTTTTTTACTGCTTCCTGTACGCCGTCATCTGAGCCATTATCAACAAGGAGTATCTGTTTGTTTGAGTATGGGCAATCTGTAAAGCTGTTCAAACAATCAAGGGTTACCTGTTTTTGATTACAGGTAAGAATCACAATTGCAACAAGTGGGGAATTCATTAATCAGCTCTCTGCTACCAGATTTTGAAATATCTCAAGAGTCTCTACGGCGCATTTCTCCCAACTGAACATCTTTGAGCGCTCAAAACCTTTCTCACGCATTTCCTGCTGTAGATCTTCATCGCTTAGCACTTCATGTACGGCATCGGCAATTGCCTGACTGTCAAGTGGGTCAACAGCAAGAGAGACACCATGAGTAAGTTCCTCAAGACCTGTACCATTTGAGGTTACAATGGGGCAACCACAAATCATAGCTTCCGTGGTTGGTATGGGAAAGGCTTCAATAATTGTTGGGTAAAGATACAACTTGGCAAGACTGTAAAAAGAGGGAAGATCTGCCTGGGGAACCAATCCTGTAAAAATCACATCTTTTTCAATCCCCAGGGCTTTCAAGTCATGTTCTTNTGNATACCGGTCACAATCACGGCCAACCACAATAAATTTTTCCTTCCCGCCCATCTTTTTATAAAGTGAATATGCTTCTGCCATTCCCTTAAAATTTTTGCGGGTATTCCGGGCACCCGGATCGTAACGTATCACTGTAAGGATAAAATCTTCCGGTAAATTATATTTGGCTCGTATTGTTTCCAGAGTGTGCACATCTGAAATACGCTTAAAAATCTTATTTGGTCCAAAATAAATCGTTTTGATTTTCTCTTTGCACCAGGGAAATGCACTCACAAAACCGTCAGTGGAATAGTCCGAAACGGAACTGATATAGTCGGCCTTACGGAAATATAGAGGCATAACCCTCTTAATATAAAAATTATCTATGGTGGTGTACACTTCGTCATAAGGCGGGACAAACCAGTCGGCACCATGAACCACCATCATGGTTTTGCAACTTGTAAACAGAGGAACGGTAAATTTTGGGTTAAATATTAGATCTGCTTTCGCTTTTTTTGCAGCCCTGGGTATTGTGAACTGATCCCAAATGGCTTTATTACCACCTGGCAGAAAAACCTCCTGACAATTACTAAACGCTGAATACCGACCAAGATGCTTATCACTTTTATAAAAAAGGATGTACTCGTTTTCACGGTCAAGCTTAAGCAGCTCTTCCACGATATTTCTGGCATATACTCCGATGCCGCCAGCCTCATCAACGGATCGCATCATTATTGCTATTCGCATGTCAAGCCTCTTCCTTTCGATTGCCAGTTACTTTTGCCGGAATCCCTTTACAAATTGAATAGGGAGCAACAGATTTTGTCACAAGGGCTGAGGCTGCCACAACCGAACCACTCCCGATTGTCACACCACCGAGCACTGTCACATTACTTCCCAGCCACACGTCAGCTTCTATTACCACACCTCCATCATCCTTGATTCCCTGTTTGCGAATGGGGATATCAAGCCGACTGGTATTATAACTACCACCGCCAATTACAAAACTCATTTGACCGATAATCACATCAGCGCTGATACTCACAGGACAGTTATTTGTTGATTGAATAACTGTTCCACTGTTCACTCCGGTGGAATTCCCAATGGTAATGCTTCCTTTTTTACATGACAAAACCACATTATTGGAAAGGATCACATTGTTACCAAGGACAATAACTTTATCTGTGCCCTGATTTCGTGCATCTAGAATACAATTCTCACTAATCACGACAGAATCACCAAGATGGATTCTTTTAGGATGTCTGAGAACGACACCACTTGCAAAAGCCACATTCCTACCACATGAGCCAAAAAGACGCGGCCAAAATATTTGACGTAAAAGCATTCCAAGTGCCCCCGGGACTATCCCAAACCAGACACAACATTCATAATACAAAAGAAATAACAAAGACCGATTGCCAATAATCACATCCTGGTATTTATTCAGTGCTGAACCCTTCCCGGTAATTGCCTGTTGTGTTTTCTTTACGCCATCATCCATTGTTTTTACAGATATCCTTCCTTTTTGTACCACTCGCCTGTTTTTTTCAGTCCTTCGTCAAGTCCTATCCGGGGATTATAGCCAAGATCTTTTTTGGCTTTACTGATATCAAAGGCTCTGTTCTGACGAAACCAGTCGACCCGACGTGGAAAAATAGGGGGTTTAATCTTGAAGGGTTTACAAATCTTTTCAAAAAAATGACCGGCGATAATTAGCGGCCAGATAGGGAAATGAGGAATTTTCACATCAACGCCCAAAGCTTTCCCGGTTCGACGTACCAAGTCTTCAATCTCAACATATTCTTCATCGGCAATCAGGTATGCTTCGCCATTTCCTTTATCTACATCCATGGCAAGAATATGAGCATCAATCAAACTATCGATATACAGGGGATGATAATATGTTTTCCCACTGCCAAACATTGGGAAGGTACCACTGTTCACTCGTTTAAAAATCATAAAAAAACGTTCCGGGTCGCCAGGGCCATAAATAGCAGCAGGACGAATGATTGTTGCCTTCATGCCTTTCTTTACATAGTCAAGGACAACAGGCTCTGCTTCATACTTGGTTTGCTGATAATAGTCAGCCGCGTTAATTGGGGCTGTTTCCGGTGCCGGTGGATTTTCCACATTGCCGTGGACACCGCATGTACTACAGTAAATAAACTTCTTTGCCTTGTTCCTAAAAGCTGACTCAAGAACAATACGAGTTCCACCAACATTCACTTCATCATAGTATGAATTAGGAACGTCCATCTCCCGAAAAGCGGCCGCCAGATGCTGAACAACATCAACACCCTGCATACACTCTTCAACAATTGCCGCATCGGTGACAGTACCGATAACCACCTTTGCTCCCCACTGTCGAAGTTCTTCGGTTTTTAAACCTTCCTGATAATCCAGGGCAACGACTTCATGCCCGTCATCCAAAAGTCTCCGCACCAGAGCCTTACCGGTAAACCCGGTTCCCCCTGTAACTAGAACTTTCATATTATCTCCTTCCTTTTCATACTATTTAAAAAATCTGTTATGCCATATTGCAATGTTAATAAGTGCCCAAAGCACATGGTTATGATTATGAACCATGTCCGAATGTTCTTTTATCAGCCCATTCACAAAAGCAAGATGCATATTCTCTCTAATAATTGGTGACTCATTTAAAAGTGTCACCATGTACTCCTTCATTTCACCNCGAAGAAGNTGCTTCACCGGCAGACTGTAGCCCTGCTTNCCTCGATTAACAATATTATCCGGCAGCAAGCCATTCAGTGCAGAACGGAATATATACTTTGTTGTTAACCCTTTTAGTTTCCAGTTACCGGGAAGTGATGCCAAAAACTCAACGAGCACATGGTCAAGCAAAGGTACTCGTACTTCAAGAGAACTGGCCATGCTCATTTTATCAACTTTCATAAGCACACTGTCGGTCATCATATAACGCATATCCAGATATATTTCTTTGTTAATTCTATCACTGGCATTACACCGTTCAGAATATCCACGAACAGTTCGAAATGGATCAAACAGAGCCTGGGATTTAAATTGATCATTGAAAAGCTGGCTATTTTGATTTTCACTTGCAAAATACTGCCAGCGCAGATGATGCCCTTCTGGTGGAAGGTTGGCACCTTCAACAAAGCGCTTCAGCATATTAATTGCGCCTTTTTTCTGCGACTGATCTGGAAGCATGGCAATCATCCTGCCAACAACCTGTTTGCGTAGAGGTTCGGGCATCAACCGAAACAACAAATTCATTTTACTGGCTTTAAATCGATCATACCCGGCAAAGCTCTCATCCGCCCCTTCACCACTTAAGCAGACAGTTACATGCTCCCTTGCCTGTTTGCACAAAAGAAACAGGGGAACAGTGGAAAGATCCGTCATTGGTTCATCAAGGTGGTAAAGCGTCTTTTCAACATACTCAGGCTTGATATCATCCAGCATCAGCACCTGATGATCGGTATCAAAGTATTCTGCAACCTGCGCTGCGTAATCAAGTTCACTGAAACTCTTATCCTCATAGCCTATGGTAAAGGTCTTGAGAGGCCCTGAGANATGNCGTCGCATCATGGCAACAATGGCACTGGAGTCAAGCCCGCCTGAAAGAAAGACCCCAAGAGGTACATCACTTATCAGGTGACTTTTAACAGCGTGATCAAGCAATTCACGAAGTTTCTCCACACTCTCATCGTAGGAGAGAGCAGGATCTGCTGGTGACATATCAAGATCCCAGTACTGCTTAATTGTTATCTCAGAATTACGACAAAGGAGGTAATGCCCGGCCGGGATTTTATAAATATCCTGAAACATGGTGGCAGGAGCAGGAACAAATTCAAACCCTATATAATCGTAGAGTGCCTGATGTTCCATCTTACGCTCAATGGATTTGTCTTCCAGGATTGCCTTTATCTCAGAGGCAAAAACCAGCTTTTTACTTCCTTTTTTGTGATAATAATACAAGGGTTTAATGCCGATACGATCCCGTGCCAACAACAGGGTTTTCTCCTTAATATCGTAGAGCGCAAAGGCAAACATCCCCCTAAGCTTTTCAAGGACCCCGGTTCCATACTCTTCATAGGCATGTATAATAACTTCAGAATCGGAATTTGAATTAAAAACATGACCTTTCTCGAGCAGGATCTCCCGTAATTCACGGAAATTATAAATCTCTCCGTTAAAAACAAGACAGACACTCTTATCCTCGTTGTACATTGGTTGCCGGCCATGCTCACTAAGATCAATAATGCTCAGTCGTCTGTGCCCGAGTGAGATCTCATCACCACAATAGATTCCATCCTGATCAGGACCACGATGAACGATCTGATCGTTCATACTTTTTATCAACTCTTCGTCTTTCCAGTTAAAACCGCAAATTCCACACATTGTATTAAGAATATCCTTTAAATCTTATGGACGTAAACTTTGTCCTTGCTGCAATTNGTNATAAAATAATTTNAGTTTCCGTTTAAAGGCAGGAAACGAATACTCATCCTGTACACGCTGCTGAGCATTTTGAGCTAGAGTCTCACGCANTTCTACATCTTCAGCTAGACNGACAATCCCTTTTGCCATATCCTCTGGATCCGGTTCAACAAGANAGGAAATNTGTTCATCCATCACNTGGGTATGCGTTGGAAGCTTTGTTGCTAAAACAACCCGTCCAGAATCAAGNTATGANTAAATCTTCATGGGAGTATTNTTCCCTTGANTTCTTGGAGAGACNAGGATATCAGCCTGTTTCAGATAATAGCCAAGCAGNTCCACCGGACGTCCACCACAAAANAACACCTTCCCCGCAATTCCAAGCTGCCTGCTTTGAGCCGTATATGACTGAATATCCTTTTNATTTCCNCCAATTAACACAAGACACANACTACTTTTTCTGTTTANNGCTAATTTGAAACCNTNAAGAAGCAGNTCAATNCCNTGATANTGNTCAAGNTTCCCAACATACATTAAAACAATTNCATCAANNCCCAGCNCTTCCCGAAGATNTTCNTCACCTNNCTTTCCACTTTCNAGAAGACTGATATCCTCAAGNCGTACAACANGTTTATCNGGGGCNTGTGTTTTNACTATATTTTCGAGTGCTTCACAAACAGGTAANACCCCATCACTNCCGGAAATTGCCGNTTTCTCCANCCATTCCATTAACCGGCGAANGGCTNCTAAGGNNGGAAACTTATCCATGAGNTGTACAGACATNCAGGAATCCATATCATACACATAGGGGATCCNNAAAAGTGTTTTTATCACNCGTGCCATAAAAACAGACTCTTCCACAGCATGGATAAGCTGAAAATCGTANTTTCGNACNAGTTGAATGCANTTGATNAACAAAAAGAAATCACAAACAAGTTTTTTNAAAGANANTCCAGGCTTAANACCTGTTANNNCNGGNATCTTNACATGCCTGTGAATGGTGACACCGGNTAGAATNATATCCTCNCCTTCCGCAAAGACAAGCAGGTGGANATCATGCCCCTGTTCAGCCAGAGTCTGNGCCAGAAGTTTTACGGCTATGGGAGTTCCCCTTTCCTGATAAAAAGGTTGGGGNGCCAGGATTAGAATTTTCAAAACGGTATGAAATCGTTATAGTTAAGGTNTTTTTATGTCACTNCGCACAATAATAGGAGANCCAAACAACCCGGTTACTCCTGTNACCCTAAAAAAGGTTTCCAANGATCTGGAAATTACGGGAGTTTTTAACTTCCGNTGAATAACCATGGGCATAAAAAACTCCGGCTTCATTNTTGGAGAAGTAAAATTGTTTAAAAGCAGTTCNTGACTGATTTCTTTTCTTGAAAAAAGTGTATATGTTCTGGTATTNCCTTCCATATTCTTTTTCAAATCGAACAAAATATCATATAAGATATTTGCACTTCTCTTGTCAGGGTAATCAAATATCACAGCCTTTCCTGCCACACGACACATTTCTTTAATCAACCTTTGCCACTGATCAGCATGAGGCAACAACCGAAAAGCCATAACAACATCAAACTGATTATCTGCAAAAGGAAGATTCAGGCAATCACATGTCAGATATGAAAAGTTTATCTTTGAACAATATTTATCCAATCGTGCACGACAGATATCGGCACTCCCGGTGACTGTTATATTATGGCCATTTTGGGCAAGAGGTGTGGTCAGTTGTGCGTGCCCACCGCCAACGTCCAGGACAGAAGCAGCTGGCATGTCCTGCAAAATATCCAGGGTTAATTGTGCCTGGACATCAAGAAAATATTCTCCGACTGCCCCTGAAAAGCGGGAGGCATAATCGTCTGATGCTGTTTCAATATCAGCAGTTTCAGTTAGATACATTTGCAATTTTATCTCTTTTTATTCTTACAATGGAAGGTAACGTTGCATTAGCTCTTCAACTTCTTCATCTCTATCAGTTGTATCCCAGCCAAGGAGAGTTCCCATGTAATCGGCTATTTTCCCTAACACGACAGGATCTGGGCAAGCTGTAGTCCCAATCCCCGTACGGCGCAAAACTACGTCTGAGAGTTTACAGGCCATTTCTTCTTTTATAAGATATTCCACCTCTGCCTTCAGCAATCCCAACGATTCATCTATCCATAAAGAATCATCCCCTTTGGTCTGGAGATAAGAAAGAACCTGAGACGTTCTGGGCCCATATCTGTTTTCAAGTAANNNGAGCACCTTTTTNTGATCAAAATCGANNGGNGCATAAGCNTTAACAGGCNCNTCCACCGTTTTCAAGCTCTNCCGANCCTGCAGTTTCCTGCCTAAAAACTGTACTACTTCNCGAGCTACNTGTGGNGAAGTAGTGTACTTCACCCCCTTAATTGAAATAACNCCGCTGAAATTTTGTTCTGCATGTTCAAAAAAAGATGAGTCTTTCTCAAGCTGCACACTNCCNTCTTCNGACTCATCATGCATAGGCATCAATCCAGCATGATAAAAAGAAATGTCTTCATATTTCAATGCAGCANGAGGATAAATAGAATTTACTTCATCCACCATTTTCTGGATCATTTCACGNTTTACCTGCAAGCTGTCGGGGCTTGCCTTACTGGNATAGTATTCNGTTCCNATCATGGTGTGNCCTCGCCATGGAACAAAGAAATACAGCCGTTTATCNCGTTTTATGATTGCATCCTTGTCTGCAAATTTGCTTATGCCTTCAAGTGCCACTGCATAGTTATCAAANANTTTCTTTTNAGAGACAAGGTTCAGAGCAAGAGCCCACTTTTGAGTTGCAGGCTTCTTNTCCACACTCNGAACAACCTGTTCAAACCATGGCCCTGCAGCATTCACAATACACTTTGTTTNTACCTGANACTCCTGNTTGCTGAANATATCNCGAATGGTCACATTATAAAAACCGTTCTNTCCNTTTTCAANAGTCGTGGCTTCAGTATAATTTGCGGCCTTNGCACCATATCTGANACTTCCCAGAATATACTCAAGTATTAANCGTTCCGTATCAAGAGCAAGAGCATCATACCAGATAGCAGCACCATGCAAATCATTGTCAGCAAGCCCCGGTACCGTTTCCANACACTTCTTTTTTGAGAGGACATGCCCCCNGGGCAAATANTTTTCTGCNGGCAGCCCCTTGTTTCTATCCCANCCAATACAATCNTTTAAGAAAAGTGCGNTCTGCATAACNCTTTTCCCGCGTAAACCTCTTCCATAAAGNGGNATCATGCAGGCTAAAGGTTGCACAAGATGNGGAGCNAANTGCATCATTTCTCTTCTGGCAGTAATGGANTGCCGCATCCTTTTTATATTTAAATGCTGNAGATAACGAAGACCACCATGAAGAATCTTCAAGCTATTTGAAGATGTNGCCCCNCAAAAATCANTTTTTTCTACAANTGCAGTCGCATACCCTGCTTTTGCTGCATGATAAGCAACTGTTGCGCCATGAGCACCGCCTCCCACAACAAGGACATCATACCTTTCTGANCTGAGTTTTTTGAGGTCTCGNAATATCATAAATAAATTCCAGATGCGACTCAGGNTGAAANACGGAGCCGAAGTTGATTGAACAAAAATNGACGACTNTTCTGTAAACGACCAAAAGGATGGATTTTNGGTTCNTGGGATAANAAANCGTTTTTCACANAGCTGCATGGATCTTCGCCATGTGATGATGAATCATTNAGATAAAAACCAAAACTTCCNACGCGATTTGTTTCACTTTCAAGGGGGAGTGCATCGGTACCGGGCAGTACAGAAAGACNTTTCTTTTTTGCAAAATGAAATAATGTCGGTGTTGGCCATAATCCGGGACGACCACCATTGTCGCCCAAATACAATCTGCCTGTTCCNANATTTTCAAGAAANGNCTGTATCGTTTTTCCACGTANCCCAAACCATTTCCCTACTCCCCATGGCAAAACCGGAATAGCATCTTCCTGTATTGTGAGNTCGATGGTTTCAGTAAGTGACAAACCATCACGAATTCTCTGCCGAGAGAACAGGGCAAGAACTTCAATTTTTTCTTTTGTTATTATCTGACAACCGGCAACAATATAANTCTTTGTCTCTGGCGAATCTTTTCGACAGACCAGTAAAGAATCAGATTTTTCATTTTCAACAATCCGCCAGTTTTTAGAAATAGTTCCTTGATCCGTCGAATTAAGAATTGCAAGCGATTGCTCAAACCAATCTTCATTTTTTGTTTCAGTCAAAAGCAAAACGTATACAGATGCCTGATCGGTGGTATTGTGTTGCTTTGCTGCTTTCTGAAAATTACATAACGCAGATGCCAGAAGAGTATCGACATCAAAACAATCATAGATATGGACGTGAGAATCTACAAATATCATTTCTTATTATTTAGCCCTTGTAAGATCATGTTCTAATTGAAAGAGATAAGGAAAGCGTACTTTTATGGCAATTTTATAC
>JAESPV010000029.1 GCA_016765495.1 Desulfocapsa sp.
AGCGGCTTCAAGGGCTGCAGTGAGCCCACTGATACCACCGCCTACGACCAAAATCGCATCGGAAGTGCCTTGCTCGTCAGTCATACCAACCTCCATTAGTACTCTTAATATTTACCTTCGAAAACACTCANGNCACNAGGCAAANAATCACATNGNATCAAGAGAGCTTCAATTTCAACACAACCAAATTCAAGANTCAAAGGCTCTTTTTTTNATTGTAACTCATCAGANTAAAGGNANANTNACANTTNCCTTTANTCAAATCAANNACAAGCACTGTATAGTAAAAATCTCCAGAAGCCCNNAGACCCCTGGAGATTTTTATTCATACGTATGTCCTGCAACCTNNGANTANATCCANGGNTCAGTCTCTACGATGNTNNNNCACTCAACCTTCTCACACAGCCATTCCTGAGTNNCAGGGTTGAAGGTGGAGTTAACGAAACANTTCCAGTTTTCGTCATCAACGGTTGGGAAGTCAGATCTGTAGTAGAATCCTGGGTAGCGGGNTTCCTCACGGAACTGAATNTGACGAATGTGCATCTCAACACACCAGATACGATGGTANTTCTCCCAGGCGCGCATNAACTCATGCAGATCACCGGCAGCCATTTTCNCNGCATCTTCACGAAGNAGCTGAAGAAGATCCATGCAGATTCCAAGCAGTTTNCCAGAGGTCATGTAGTATGTCGCAACACCACCACCNTACTCATCGGTGGCTTTCATGAGACGCATCATGAGACCTGCAGGTTTGCAGTAGTTAGGNTTCACGTTCTCAGCGGTNGATTTACCAACATGCTCNTGGTACANTCTAACTGGAGCNTAGATCTCNTCAGCAAGTTCCTGAGGAGTCTGCATAAGCTCTGGANTANANTCAGNATTNTCACGACAGAATTTAACCATCTGNTTAGCNACAATACGTCCCTCAGCATGAGCACCAGNGGAGAANTTATGACCAGAAGCACCAACACCATCACCAGCNGTGAAGAGTCCGTCAACTGTGGTCATNCGGTTGTANCCCCATTTGTACTGATGNGCACGNGTACCNTCAATACTTGGAACCCAGTCTTCGTCAGGACCTGAACACCAGATACCACAACAACCGGAGTGAGAACCAAGGAGGTANGGTTCNGTTGGCATGATCTCAGAACCGANTTTCTCAGGNTCAATGTTGGCNCCAGCCCAAAGGCCAGCCTGTCCAACAGACATGTCAAGGAAATCTTCCCATGCTTCAGACTCAAGGTGTTTCCAGAATTTCTTNAGANNNTTCTCGTNCATTCCNGCTTCTCTNCGNTCATCAATNAAAGCNTTCAGAGCAACGTCGGTAGCCATGTAGATNGGTCCACGGCCNGCTTTCAGCTCATTNATCATGAGNTGNTTACGAAGGCAGGTAGGAGTAACNGCAGANGCACCATAAGGCATNAACTTCCCAAGNTCGTCTTTTACTGCATCACTGTTTGCGTAGAACTCACCAAGACCATTGGNNACNTTNGCTTTGAAAAGAAGGAACCACGCACCAACAGGTCCGTATCCATCTTTNAAACGAGCTGGGGTGAAACGATTTTCCATCATGGTCATNGTAGCNCCAACCTGACCACACATGGTGTAGGTGGANCCNGCATTCCANACNGGNTACCATGCACGACCNTTACCCTCACCGGTAGACCGGGGACGGAAGATGTTAACAGCACCACCACAAGCTACAAGAGCAGNCTTGCAACGGAAAACNTGTACTTTNTTTTCACGNGTAGAGAAACCAACAGCACCAGCAANCTGGTTAGCTTTGTTTTTATCAAGAAGCATTTTCACGATAAAAATACGCTCAAGACAGTTCTCTTCACCAAGNGCNGNTTTNGCAGGCTCAGCAACGATACATTTGTANGACTCACCGTTGATCATGATCTGCCATTTACCGGTACGTACAGGGGTTCCACCTTCACGCAGGGTTTTAGCAGGNTTNGAACCNTCAAGGTTCTCGCCGTNTGCATCTTTTTTCCAAATGGGAAGNCCCCATTCTTCGAACAGTTTAACAGACTCATCAACGTGACGACCACAGTCATAGATAAGATCTTCACGAACAACGCCCATCAGGTCATTACGAACCATCTTTACGTAGTTTTCAATTGGATTCTCACCAATGTAGGTGTTAATAGCAGAAAGACCCTGAGCAACAGCACCGGAACGTTCCATAGAAGCTTTGTCAACGAGAGTGATTTTCAGGTCATCTGAAGCCCACTTTTTGATCTCAAAAGCAGTACCGCATGCTGCCATACCACCACCAACGATGAGAACATCAACATCGTGCTCTACGATCTCGGGATCAACGACGGCATTTAGCTCGCCAAGAGGTTTATTTGGTAACGCCATATTTAAATCTCCTTATTTAGATTCAAAAGGTTTTAAAATAATTCAATTAATTGTTCTCAAACAAAACGAGGGCGAATTATTTAGGGCTCAGCAGTTCGGCTTCAAGAAAAAGACACTCGTCATCCAGGTTAGCACCTTTCTCACCAGGGTAAGCATTAGCAGCACCCTCAGCAGTAGTACGAATAGGGAATTTGAAACGTTTCATGTTACCGTTACGAAATTTAACGGTCCACATGATGGAATCTGCACTACGCATTGGATGAACCTGGCCGCCCATTGGTACGAAGTCATCGTATCCACGAACAAAGACTGCGCCCTGTGGACAGATTTTAACACAAGAGTAACATTCCCAGCAGGCATCAGCTTCCTGGTTATACGCTTTCATTGACTCTTTGTTAAGAACCATCAGGTCGTTGGGACAGATGTACATACATGCTGTCTTGTCACCACCTTTACATCCATCACACTTCTCAGGATCTACATAACTTGGCATTAAAATACCTCCTCAATAAATTTACTTTTGCGACCCGGAACCGACCGGGCCTACTATACCACCAAAAAAAAGAACATCATAAAAAGTCTGGCTTTTCAATAATGCCCCACCAACACAAATAAAACAGATATCAACAAGTTAAGGTAAGTAGCATAAACACGCCACTAAATGAGCCATCACTCATTTTCTACGCTATGAATTTATATAGTGCTGTAAAAAAAAAGTCAAGATAATTCAACATCTGTCAGCTAAGTTCAGAGGTGTAATCTTGCCGTGCAAAAACCTCACGAGGCTTTGCACCACTAGCCGGCCCAACCACTCCTTCTTTTTCCATCATTTCTATCATTCTTGCTGCCCTGTTATACCCTACCCGCATTCTTCGTTGAACCATGGAGATGGATGCCTGACCAGATTCGCATACAAGAGTTACCGCTTCATCATATCGTTCATCATAATCTTCTCTCCCTACCTCTCCCCCATCAGTCCCCTCATCTTCAACAGCGGCAGTGACAGACTCATCATAGCTTGCATTTCCCTGATCCTTAAGAAAGGTAATTATTGCCTCAGTTTCGGCTTCTGAAATATACGCCCCATGCACACGCTGAAGAGTTGATGATCCATTGGCAAGATAGAGCATATCACCTGCACCAAGGAGGTGTTCAGCACCCGATGTATCCAGAATGGTTCGCGAATCAATCTTTGATGAAACCTTAAAGGAAATACGGGTTGGAAAGTTTGCCTTAATCAGACCCGTAAGAACATCAACAGACGGCCTCTGGGTGGCAAGAATAAGATGCATCCCTGCGGCCCTTGCCATCTGAGCAAGTCTTGCAATTGAGGCCTCAACATCCTTAGAAGCCACCATCATAAGGTCTGCTAGTTCGTCTACAACAATAACGATATAGGGAAGCTTCTCCTCAGATACTTCGTTAAAGGAGTCGAAACTTTTTACCTTGGCTTTTTCAAGGAGTTTATATCGCCTTTCCATCTCTCGTACAGCCCACATCAATGCACGAGATGCAAGTTTTGGCTCCACCACCACAGGATGTAACAGATGAGGGATGCCCTCATAACCGGAGAGTTCAATACGTTTGGGATCAACCATAAGCAAACGAACCTCCTCAGGGGTTGCGTTATATAATATGGATGCAATAATAGTATTAATGGCAACACTTTTCCCCGAACCTGTTGAACCTGCAATGAGCAGATGAGGCATCTTCGCCAAATTGACAATTGAGGGATTGCCAACAACATCAAGCCCAAGAACTATGGCGAGCTTGTTCTTATTTTTACGACATTCTTCAGATGCCAGCAACTTTCGAATATATACCACCGCTCGACTGGGATTAGGTATCTCGATACCCAGTGCGGCCTTTCCAGGTACTGAACCAACCACCCGTACCGATTCTGCCTTCAGGCCAAGAGCCAGATCATCGGCAAGGTTTGTGATTTTATTTATTTTAATCCCTGGGGCAGGTGAATATTCGTAGGTGGTAACCACAGGGCCTGGAGAAATCCCCACAACTTTTCCGGAAACACCAAAATTTTTCAATTTTTGTTCCAGCTGTTTTGAAACCTGATAATATATTTCCTTATCTACTACTTCTTCATGGCTGATATTCTTTTCAAGAAGACTTAAAGGAGGGAGTTTCCAGTCACCTCTAGCCACAGGACGTGCAGCAAACTCGTCGTCATCCCCTTCAAGACTGGAAGTTTTTGCAAGCTCTTTCACAATCGGTCGAACAAGTGCGGGACCTGCCGGCTCAACACTATCTCCCCGTCTTTTTGCGACTTCAGGCGACATAGGTTTTATGGCTTTTGTCTTCTTTTTAATGACCTCGGCTGTCTTTTGTGCCTCCTTTCTAAGCACCCTCTTTTCATTGGAGGATACAAAAATAGTTTTAATTCCATACACAATCACCTTGAACATTCTCCAGAGAAAGGCACCAAGCTGATAAGGGGAAAACTGGGTGGACAGCATGATAGATACAAGGAAAAATGAAAGCAGAAACAAAACAGTTCCCGGCCCTCCGACAAGAGATTGCATGATGGTAAAAATTGTCTTGCCAACAACACCACCGGCATCAATACTCGCCGGGTCATTTAAGGAAAGAGAAGAAAAAAGAGCACATGAAGACAGAACCGCACCCGTGAGACCGACGGTTATTTGTGGTAAACGTTCAAAAGACATCCTGGGACTGAAAAACAGAAACGATAATAGAAGCAGTAAAGTAGCAAGGAGATAGGCACCCCATCCGGTTATTCCGGTGAGGATTTGTGAAATGAGGGTTCCTATTTCTCCCCCCCAACTTCCACCATCTGCAAAATATGGCGACATAAGACTTAAAAAAAGAAACAGGGAAAGAAAAATTCCAACGACAGCGGCAGCCTCCTGTTTCATGCTGGGCCGTGTTTTTTTACTGACTGGTGCCATGATAATGTCACTATACATTTAGAGATTAAACAGAAGAACGTAGTGCCCTGCGGGAAAAAGATATTCGGTAACTGATACCTTATATAGGATACATTCCAACAGAAATTTTGATTTTCCGATCCATTAAGATCATCTGCTCGCAGAATAATACGATCAGCAACAACTAGCAAATTATCTAATCGTGTTTTGAGGAAAATGCAAGATGACAAGAGAATACGGGGACAGAGGGTGGTAAAAGCGGAAACACCGAGCAAACGTTATTTTGATTTTGCCAACCCGGCTTTCACAGCATCAAGGATGCCATTTACAAAAGAGGGTGAACCCCCCGCACAAAAACGTTTTGCGATTTCCACCGCCTCATTAATGGCAACTTCAGGTGGAATATTCTCGCAATGTATCATTTCATACACTGCGATTCGAAGGATATTTCTGTCTGTTATATCAAAACGTTCAATCCTCCAGTTGCTGGCATATTTACTTATTGCCGCATCAACATCCAGACGTTTAGCATAAACACCTTCGAG
>JAESPV010000030.1 GCA_016765495.1 Desulfocapsa sp.
TAAAAGCTCTTTTTTTTATGTACAGATTGCTCTGGTTCTGTGCAACACCTCTGCTCCTCCGCTCCTCAAGACTCAAAGAAGGTGCTGCTGAACGTATACTGCAGAAAATTAATTTTTCTAAAGTTGATTTGTGGATGCATGCCGCATCGGTGGGAGAGGCGTATATAGCTATACAAATACTGAAAAGCTTTGAGAATGATCAGAAGCTTGACATACTCATTACCACCAACACCTCCCAGGGACGTGATATTCTGGAAAAGAATCTTGGCGGGCAGACACACAATATAAGTATTGCCTACATGGTCTTTGACAATCCGGTTCTGGTCAAAAAAGCTGTAAAAATTGCTGATCCAAAACTGTTAGTACTCATCGAACTTGAAATTTGGCCGGCTTTAATGGCTGAGATGAAAAGACAACATAAACAGATTATTCTTGTTAATGGCAGAATGACAGAGAAAAGCTTTAAGGGATACCAAAAGACAGCCTTTCTCTGGCGAATGCTCAAACCCGATACAATTCTTGCGATTTCAGAGGACAACAAAGCTCGACTTCAAACTCTTTTTCAGCAACAACACACATTTTATGTTCCAAATATAAAATTTGATCAGATAGCGAGATGTAACATCACAGAAACAGCGGTGACAAAAAACAAATCACTTATTCTTGCATCAATCAGAAAAGAGGAAGAAAAGGAGGTTCTTTATATCATAACAGAACTTCTGAAACTTTTTCCAAACCTGCATATAGATTTATTCCCCCGCCACCTGCATCGTGTAAACAGTTGGGAGAAACATCTATCCGGGAAAAACATCAGTTACACACTTCAAACATCTTCTCCTCAAAATAACTCCAGGTCAGTAATAATCCGAGATGTCTTTGGAGAACTGATCAACGCATATCAAAAATCTGATGCAGCTTTTGTGGGAGGGAGCCTGGCCCCTCTGGGCGGACAAAACTTTATCGAAGCTTTTATGAACGGAGTAGTACCAGTTACCGGTCCTTTTACGTCAGACTTTTCATGGACAGGGAGTGAAGTATTTGACACAGGTTTAGTCAAAAAAGGCAACACCAGGGAAGAAGTATTGCAATTACTCATTACAATGCTTAAAAATCCCACAGACAAACAACTCATCCGGGAAAAATCGAATAAATATATTCAATCAAAGCAAGGTGGGAGTAGAAAAACCTGTCAACATATTGTAGGTTTGTTGCAAGATCAAAAAAAGATGGCTTCCATATAATAGATATATCGATACATCTCTCTATCTCATGATTCTCAAATCAATATTTTTACCATATGTCGAATAAAATAATTCTTTCCCGCCTATACAAGCTTATATTACCCTATAAGTCCCAGTTTATGATAGCCATGTTTGCAGCACTTGTTGTTGCCGGACTGAGTGCTGCCCAGGCATATATGGTTAAACCTCTGCTGGATAAAATATTTTTTGAGAAAAACACTTACTTTCTTGCTGTTCTCCCCTTTGCTCTTGTTGCTCTATTTGCTGTCAAAGCGTTCTTTTATGGTCTCAATTTCTTCCTTCTGGAAAAGATAGGGCAAACAGTAATCCGCGATATGCGAAGCAGAGTCTTTCAACACATACATCTGCAATCGCTCTCCTTTTTCCATAAAACGCCCACAGGAGAACTGATATCCCGGATTGTTTCTGATATTAACATTATGCAGGGTGCTGTTTCCACCGTGGTTGTGGGCTTGTTGCGTGATCTCCTGCTGGTTATTTTTCTTCTCATTGTACTTTTCACCATGAACTGGAAACTGGCCATGCTGTCCTGTATTTTTCTTCCGGCAGCTGCAGTCCCTATTGTGAAATTCGGCAGAATTTTTCGCCGCATCAGCACCCGAATGCAGGAACAAACGGCTGAAGTTTCAAATATCATACATGAGTCCATCACCGGTGCACCTGTTGTCAAAGCGTTTACCATGGAGCAATATGAATCCAGACGTTTTTCAGTACAAATAGGGAAACTCTTTGAAACCATTATGGAAGATGCGCGATATCGTCGTATTCAGCATCCACTTATGGAAGTAATTGGTGGTATCGGGATGGCTCTGATCATCTGGTTTGGCGGAAAGGACGTTATAGCAGGCAACTCAACACCAGGTACCTTTTTTGCGTTCCTTACTGCCCTGGTTATGATCTATGAACCCATCAAGGCAGTCAGTAAAATCAATTCAACTATTCAGCAGGGACTGGCTGCTGCGGCCAGGGTTTTCGGATTACTTGATCAAAAGCCGGATATTGTNTCCAAACCGNATGCCTCNGTTCTTGCNCCCTTTGAACACACTATTNNATTTCAAAATCTACAGTTCAGNTATGATGGTAAAAATCCTGTATTAAAAAAAATAAANCTCACTGTACCTGCAGGNGAAATACTCGCCATTGTNGGTCCCAGCGGCTCCGGNAAATCNACCCTTGCCAACCTTATTCCCAGATTTTTTGATATTGAGAAAGGATCCCTGCTTATCGACGGTGTTGACATTCGTGATATTACAATCAAATCACTTCGTGATCAAATTGCCCTTGTCACTCAGCAGACAATTCTCTTTAATGACACCATTCGTGAAAACATTGCTTATGGTGACCAAAACAAATCAGAGAAAGATATTAGAAAAGCTGCAGATGCGGCCTATGCACTTAACTTCATCGATGCACTGCCAGAAGGATTTGACACGGTGATTGGTGAATCAGGAATCAGGCTTTCGGGTGGTGAAAGACAAAGGCTTTCCATTGCCAGGGCAATTCTAAAAAATGCCCCCATCCTTGTACTTGATGAAGCAACATCCTCACTCGACACAGAATCAGAGCGTGAAGTACAGAAAGCTCTTGAAAACCTGATGAAAGATCGTACCACCTTTGTTATTGCCCACCGTCTNTCCACAATCAAAAANGCGGACAGGATCATTGTTATAAAAGATGGCCGGATAGTNGAAGAGGGTNGTCATAATGANTTGCTCAGCCTNNAAGGTGAATATGAGACTCTTTACAATATGCAGTACCNNGACTGANGCACNGACCATCCATCATTNNAATNTANCGGNAAATTNNAANTTNTNNNGNAATTNTNCCAACATACGTNTTCNGTTGCNNNNTACNNAANACCTNATAACNGANNACNTCTNCCCGCAGNGCATTANATTNTTNTCATTTTACGTATNATACATANCAGGCNATGACTTCTTCATTNACACAAAAAGCAACAATCGNAGCNTCACCGCTCCTNATTCTTTTCGCTTTTGCNCTNCCTCTNTCAACATCTGCGGGATCAATTCTTGCCATTCTCCTGATTCTTACCTGGGTAACATCNGGGAACATGGTAGAGAAATTTGGNGAAATACTTCGCAATCCTGTGGCTATTGCAGTCCTNGTNTACATTTTCCTGCATATATTGGGNTTGCTCTGGANTGAAGANATTGAGTGGGGACTCGAGANCCTTAAAAANCAGTGGAAACTGCTCCTTTTTCCTGTTTTTTTGACCATAGCACGAAAAGAACATACAAAATATTACATGGCCGCATTTATCGCAGCCATATTCCTTAAAGCCTGTAAAGCGTACCNGGTGTGGCTCGGTATTATCTCCCTTCCTCCCTCATCCATTTTTACGACCCTTGGCACAACCCATGTAATGTATAACCCCATGCTGGCTCTTGCCTGCTATATTCTCCTGCAAAACTTGCTCTTTGCCGAAAACAAGACCATTAATAAAGCTCTACAGGTTAGCTTACTCGTTTTCCTTTCCTGCAATATGTTTATCACTGCAGGACGTACAGGGCAGATAGCCTTTTTTGTTCTGCTGGCTGTGGCCCTTTTTCAGTATTTTTATANACTATCCAAGGGNAAACTGTTACTAGCGCTTTTTCTTCTCCCACTCGCAATAACTGCAACATACCAGTGCTCGACAACATTTAAAGATCGAGTCGACCTTGCAATTACAGAAATACAGGAATATAAGTCACAGAAAATCACCTCCGTCGGTCTTCGAGTATGGTTCTACAAAAACACTATCCTTGTCNTAAAAGAAAACTGGCTCACAGGAGTAGGTACCGGTGATTATCCTGTGGAGTATGCAAAAGTTAATAAAATTCATTCGCCTGCTCTGCCCGACACAGATAACCCGCACAATCAATATCTTTTAATACTGTCTCAATTTGGTATTGCCGGATTTGTCAGCCTTGTAAGTATCTTTTTCTGTCAACTCGTTATGGCATTCAAACAACAAGATACTCTCACGCCTCTCCGNCAGGCTTTTCCGATCTTTTTTCTTCTAATTATGCTGGCAGAATCGTATTTGATGGTGTATGGAACTGGATTTCTTTTTTCCCTGTTCAGTGCCTTTTTGTATAAGAAGTATTCCTAACACTTGTTAACAGGTAGAAGCAGGTGGATCGTGTAGATATCCGGTGCCCTGTGTGTAGTTACCTTACTAAGGAACATATATAATCATAACCATGGAACCTGACAAAACCACACCTGAAAAATGGTTAATTCTTGCTTACATTTTCAATGTCGACGGCAAAGCTGCGAGTGTGACAATCACTGACAGAATTCCTCTTTTATTAAAAAACAACGTTTCCCCAACAGTCATTAGTGCAATAACCGGCAGTAAGGATACTCGTTTTATCCACCATCGAATCTTTTCCTGCATGCCGTCAGGCCTGCAATACGAACTACGTTTTTTATTGAAAAAAAGTCGAATGCAGAAATGGCTGCAAGAACTTCTAAAAGGGCTGCTCACCTTGGCTCTGCTTCCCTTTTATCTATTGGAACGTATTTTTATCCACCTTGACACACACTGGTCATGGGGAATAAGTGCCACACTTCAAGGAATTATCTCCCTTCGCCAGTGTCGTCCAGCTATTCTCTATTCTACAGCAGGCCCCTCCTCCACACATTTTGCCGGCTACCTTCTCCATAAGCTGTCAAACATTCCCTGGATTGCAGAAATTCATGATCCTCTGATTTATGATATAGAGAAACGGAAGTGGCACCAACGCTATCTTTTCCATAATTGGCTGGAAAAAAAAATCTGCTCTCATGCTGCAGCGGTAATCTATTTTACCGAACATGCATTAGAAAGTGCTGATAACAGGCACCCGATACAGGGAGAAAAAATTATAATCCGACCGGGTGCCTCCCCTCCGGCAACTCCTGGAATCACCTATAAACAAAGAGACAAAATCCATTTTGGTCATTTTGGCTCCCTTGCCATCACCCGTAATCTAAGCAAACTTATTGAGTCCCTTCATCTCCTCATCAAGCAACAACCGGAACTGCAGGATTTGATTGTTCTCGATATTTACGGCTCCGGTCTCGACGATATTTCCAGGAAAACCTTACA
>JAESPV010000031.1 GCA_016765495.1 Desulfocapsa sp.
TTTTTAAAACAATCCCATATCTTAAAACTCTATATGACTCAAATTCGCTTAATTCCCCCATCAACTCCGAGTGCCCAATTGAGCAACTTCGAAGCCTGACCCCATCCTTCTTTCATAGCAAGAAGAGAGATATTACACAATTAGTCATTTGAGAGATTGAGTCTTAGAGGGCATCATTTCACGTTTTCAGTCAAACATTGTACTCTTATCAGAAAATGTTTTCATTCAAGCGTTTCAAAGAGTATAAACCCTGCAATCCTACAACATGTATAGGAATCCTATCCGGATTATCTCCATCACTTCTGAGTCGCTTCCATAGGCTACTGACAAATTTTCTGCTACCAATGATACCGCTGTCTGTGAAATATCTGGTTCTTGCTAAAAAACGGTCTGCTGTATTCGTCTTAGAACCATGCTCTGCCCTTTGGGGAGCGATCCTTCCAGCATTGCTTGCCCTTGTAACTGTGGGCAAAGAGCCTACGTCATAAACAAACTTCTTGTATTGAGTGACCTTTTGTTCGTTTGATAATTCAATAGCTGCCTCAAGACCAAAATCAAGAGAAAGAAAGTCGTCATGGTTAGCATTTTGGAGATGGTTACCAAGTCCATTCCAGCGATAATCATCAGGCTTGTCAACAATACCTGCCCGCACCGGATTGAGATCCACATATGCCAGGCAGTTGATCAGCGTTTCACCATTCTCAACCAGAACACTTTTAAACCTGTCACACCAAAAGAAGCCACGTCTGTGGTGCTTTTTATTATAGAATCTTGAAAAGCTCTGTTTTATTTCTTTCATGAATTCGGAAAGATTTTCCCATTTTTCACGAAGCATTGGACGTTGAGCGGGAAGGGGACTGGTTTTTGTTTTATCGTTTTGATAGTACCGGGTGTAACGTTCGGAAATGTCATCATCGGAATATCTCTCGCTGGGATGTATGCGAACAACAACGTGAAAATGGTTGCCCATAAGGCAATAGCCCAAAATTTCGGTGAAATATATTGAACTGAAATGCTTGATGAGCTGAAGTAGATAATCTTTTTCGATATCTCCAAGGACAAAGCCTTCAAGCGCTGTACGGGACATGACGTGGTATACAGCTGACTCTCCTTTTACAACCATGCGTGCTTTGCGTGGCATGTGTTTCCTCCATCGTTGGTTAACAAATCAACACTTAAGAAATAATGGAATTAAGCATAAGCGGTAGTGCATGTGAGATCAAGTATAATTCGCCTGTCCCCTATTTCCNTGTCCCCTATTTCCCTCTTTTTGATACCAAAAGGCCATTCTAAGGCCAGAGATAGCTCTTTTTTTGACCACAATTATACACTAACACAGTTAGATAGCCTGGCCCGACCCCGTTGTCCCCCGTTAGCCCGTTAGAGTAAAACACCCATTTGTCAAGCCTGACCCCCTACATATAGCAAGAAATGGGTAACGTGTCCCCGGAATTTTCTAGCAAGAAATGGGTAACGTGTCCCCGGAATTTTCCCGGAAATCTGTTTAAAAAGAAATAATTGACTCGGAGTTGATTGAAGTTTATAATTGCAAGTATCAACTTAAATTGTAGGAGGGGGAGTGTCATGAAAGCCACAGCAAAAGATTTAAGATTTCATTCTAAAGAACTCATCAATTCTGTCAGCAGAGGAGAAGAAGTCATTATCACTTTCCGTGGTAAGCCCTGTGCCAAGCTGGTTCCCTACANGGAGTCTAGGAAGAAAACAAAAGAAACAGAACTGTTCGGAATGTGGAAAGATAATGACAATGTGAATAATATTGATGAATACATTAGAAGTTTAAGAAGAGGAAGATTCTAAATGCTAATTGATACAGATGTTCTTATTTGGTATCTAAAAGGAAATGATAAGGCATATCAAGCTATTGAAAGTTCAAGTAATTTCTTTATTTCTGTTGTAACCTATATGGAACTTGTGCAAGGAATGAGAAACAAAAACGAATTAAAGAATCTCCGCAAAGCCCTGCATATTTGGAATGCCAAAATACTATATATTTCCGAAGAGATATCTTCCAAAGCAATGTTTTATGTCGAGCAACATTTTCTAAGTCATTCAATGCAACTGGCAGATGCACTAATCGGAGCTACAGCAATCGCTTATGGTAGCCCAGTTCTTACGGGAAACGATAAACATTACAAGGTACTGAAAGACATGGACATAAAAAGATTTAGACCATAACGGTTTCCCATTGTTCCCTTGTTCCCACGCTTCCGCGTAGGAACGAATATAAAAAAGAGATACCGCCTCTAATACCTTTTCTAATACACACCAACTTAACAACTTGGAAGCCTGACCCCACTCCCGAAAGAAAACATCATGGGGATTTATAACGTCGCTCATACCTTATAAAATAAGGGCATTGCGATAAAATAGCAATGTTTTTGATAATAGGTAAGATGTCCCCGGAATTTTCCCGGAATTTTTCCATCTTTTGGACAGGATATGGGAACGCCGAAACTTGTCGCACCGTTATGGTGCGCAACTGGTGAGATATGCCGACGACCTTGTGATCCTCTGCAAGGGGAGTATTGATGCGCCTATGCAGATGCTGAAGATGGTATTGGATAAGTGTGACCTGCAACTTAATGAGAAGAAGACCAGCATTGTTGATGCTCGCAGAGAGAGCTTTGACTTCCTTGGTTTCACTTTTCAGATACGAACAAGTCACCGGAGCGGCAAGCTCTATCCACATGTTGAACCATCAAAACGCTCTGCCAATCGTATTAAGGCCAAGGTTGCAAATTTAACCAACCGCCGCATGACATCAGTNCCACTCCCAGGGTTGATTGATGAAATCAATGATGCGGTGTGTGGTTGGTGTGCTTACTTTCACTATTTGCATAGTACGAAAGTCTTGAGACAGGTCAAGTGGTATACAGAAGAACACGTTCGGAAACATCTCCGAGTGCGACATAAGGTACGAACTCGAACAGAGGGGTACCGCCGTTTTTCAACGGATTTTCTTTACAACCAGCTTTACCTGTACAAAGTTCCAACGTGGGCGAAATGGAAAAAGGCGCAAGCTTTACAATGAAGAACATCGGAAAGCCGTGTACGGGAGAACCGTACGCACGGTTTGATGAGGGAGCATTGAGGAGGAAAGGACTCTTGGAACACGTAGTAGCCGCGTGCGGCGAGGCGTTAGTGAAAGAGCCGGGGAACCCTGCTGAGTCAGTGCTCTACTCTACCCGGAATTTTTCAAGGTGGGGATCTGTCGTTTTCAACTTGACAACCTGCCCCCCCCCCCCCCCCCCCCC
>JAESPV010000032.1 GCA_016765495.1 Desulfocapsa sp.
TATTCGTACAATTCAAACATTACTTGGCCATAATGATGTCGCCACAACCATGATCTACACCCATGTATTAAATCAGGGAGGGTATGGTGTCAAAAGTCCTCTGGATGACCTGCTTTCATAAATTGCAGCTATTTTATGTTAGCCGAACATTGTCAATAAGTGGAAAGTTTCCATGATATCGGCAGTGAATCTGGAAGTGTCGCCATCCACTCAGCGGCAGGCCCTTAATGCCATTATGTTTCTTTACCGAGAGGTGCTTCATATACCAATGGAGGGAAAAATTGCACATTCCCGGGCCAAGAAAAGAACCAACACTGTGACAGTTCTCAGCAGAGAAGAGGCAACCCGTCTTTTCCGTCATATGGATGGTACACATGCACTTATGGCCAAAATCCTATATGGTTCTGGGCTCCGGCTTATGGAGTGTATCAGGCTGCGAATCAAGGATATTGATTTTGATCGTAAACGTATTCACGTACTCGGGAAGGGCAACAAGTGGCGAAGGTCAAAGCCTTGCATCATACCGACCTGGAAGAAGGATTTGGCGAGGTCTATATCCCTCCTGCCTTATCTCACGAGTACACTCATGCTGCCAGGGAAACAATTTGGCAATACCTTTTCCCTGCAAAAAAAAGATCCATCGACCCCAGATCAAAAAAAGAACGACGCCACCATGTTATGGAATCGGGCCTGCAAAAAGCTGTAAAAATGGCAGTTAAACGGGCTGGTATTGATAAAAAGGCCACTTGCCATACCCTACGCCACAGCTTTGCAACAACGATGTTGGAGAATGGTGTCAATATTCGTGTTCTTCAGGAACTTCTCGGACACGCCAATGTTAAAACGATTGAAATGTATACTCATGTAATGGACAAGGATATCTCTCGTCTCACCAGTCCTCTTGAAGATCTTGATATTTGAGGGCCATCATGAGTTTCAGCCATGCAACTCATCCTTTTCTGTCTCCAAGAGATTCGAACATGACTCAACAGGCCGATACTGTTAAGCATAAGGACAAATCACGTGCCTTTATTACTGGCAATGAGTTATTCTTCGCGGTTAACTGCTTATCGCTGGGCAGGTTGTGGGGAATAATCCGGATTTCACGTGTCCGAATTCTCGTGGACTGACTGTCCAGATTCGCCTGGACTGGGTGTCCGGCTACCCAAAGTTCAGTGCTGTAAATCCTGCTTGCCCCTGTGCTAAAACATTAGTCGCCTAAAATATCATCATTATCAACTTGTAAACAATCAGAAAAAAAGAATATTTCATTCTAATCTGGGCAAGCCCTTATTATCCCCCCCCCTTTGACAACGCACACGGGAAGAACCCTGATGAAACCATCAGGGAACTAAACTTTTTTTGTTCCCAGTCAACATCTTTCCACTTTATGCTTATCTGATCCCGAATTTTCGATTGTTACCATCTTGCAAAAAACATCCCTGGATGCCTGTATGTGAATAGACTCTGGTTTACTCCAACTTTCCCTTCTGATCTTCAAGCCTAAAACAGTTTTTCCTGCAACAAAAGAGAAGTCACCCTTCCATTTTGTCATCTTTGCTACAATTGTTGTAGTGTCGAAGATGTTGTCACCTTTTGTCTTTATCTCTTCTATCTACCTGAAATAAAGCATGTATTAGTGAGTTTGTTTCTTTTGGCACAATCGTTGCTAGGGCTTAATCAAATCAACAATTAATAAAGGGGACAGTATGGAACTTTTAAAAGAACGAGAAGATCAGGTTCATCGAACAGGTGAGCAGCCCTTCACTTTGACATGTAATAAAGATTCTCTTGCCGGTGCGGTGAGCCAGCGAGCTTGTGTGTTCTGTGGCTCAAGGGTAGTGCTTTATCCCATTACAGATGCCTTGCATCTGGTTCATGGTCCAATCGGTTGTGCTGTTTATACCTGGGATATTCGTGGGGCACTGTCATCGGATTCGGAGTTGCATCGTCTTTCCTTTTCCACTGACCTTCAGGAAATTGATGTCATTTTTGGTGGCGAAAAGAAGCTGACCAACGCTCTCTTTGAACTCATTGAACGTCACAAGCCCAAGGCAGCCTTTGTTTATTCTACCTGTATTGTCGGGATCATCGGAGATGATCTCGAAGCCGTATGTAGAAAGGTTGAAAAAGAGACGAACATCCCGGTGATCCCAGTCAAATCAGAGGGATTCAAGGGCAATAAACGGGCCGGGTACACTGCCGCCTGTAATGCCATGACTCGACTCGTTGGTACCGGCAATACCGCTGGTATTTCTCCATACTCAATAAATATTCTAGGTGACTTCAACCTGGCAGGTGAGATTTGGCTGATCCGTGAATATTTTGAACGTATCGGTGTTGAGGTTGTCGCCAATATAACAGGAGATGGGCGAGTAGCAGATATTCAGCGTTCTCACGGTGCAGCCTTGAACGTTGTCCAGTGTTCCGGGACAACCATGGATCTGGCCAAGGTAATGGAGGATGAGTATGGAATACCTTCCATACGGGTATCCTATTTCGGTGTTGAGGATATGGCACAGGCCCTCTATGACGTGGCTGAGCATTTTAAAAATCCGCAGATTCTGGCTAAAACACAGGAGCTGGTGAAAGAAGAGTTGCAGGATCTGCTGCCAAAATTGGAGTTTTATAAAAAGGCTCTCACAGGAAAGAAAGCGGCAATTTATGTAGGCGGTTCTTTTAAGGCTTTTTCACTGGTCAAGGCGTTTCGGCTGCTGGGCGTGGACGTGGTGATGGTGGGCAGTCAGACCGGCACTGAGCAGGAGTATAAAGAACTTGCCGAAATTACTGATCCGGGAACCATCATTGCTGATGATACGAATCCTCTTGAACTGGCAAGTTTTCTGGAAGAAAAACATGTTGATATCTTTGTCGGCGGGGTCAAGGAGCGTCCCATCGCTTACAAGCTCGGCGTTGGTTTCTGTGACCACAATCATGAACGTAAAGAGATCCTGGCAGGGTTTTCCGGGATGCTCAATTTTGCTGAAGAAGTGTACTCCTCTGTGATGAGCCCGATCTGGCGCTTTACACCCCAGAAGGAAGAGGCTTGAGAAACAGGAAGAACCAGCGCTTTTGCGTAATTTTATGAATGAGGGACACCATGTCTAAAAATTCTCCCAATTATATTTCAACCACCAATGCTTGTAAACTTTGCACTCCTTTAGGTGCAACTCTTGCCTTTAAAGGAATTGAAGGTGCCGTTCCCTATTTGCACGGTTCACAGGGATGTGCCACCTATATGCGGCGTTATATCATCAGTCATTTTAATGAGCCCATTGATATTGCCTCTTCTTCACTGTCGGAAAAACATGCCGTCTACGGAGGTGGCGCTAATCTTAAACTTGGCCTGATGAATGTAACGCTAAAATATCGTCCCAAGCTTATTGGAATTGCCACCACCTGTCTTACCGAGACCATTGGTGACGATGTGAAGATGTTTCTCAAGGAATATGACAAAGAAGTGGAAGGGGAAAAGCCAACCATGGTTGAAGTGGGTACCCCTAGTTATAACGGCACACACATGGAAGGCTTTCATAATGCTGTGGCTTCTGTGGTAGATACTCTGGCCGGAACTGACGGAGAGGGGAAAAAGGGCGGTGGAGTGAATATTATGCCAGGGTTTATCTCACCGGCAGATATTCGCTATCTAAAAGAAGTTGCGGAGGATTATTCAGTAAAAACTACAATTCTTCCGGATATCTCGGATACCATGGACGGTCAGGCTGCCAGGAAATACGAAAAAATACAGCCCGGCGGTACACCACTTTCAGCCATAGCTACCATGGGCAATGCAATGGCGAGTATTGAATTTGGTCATACCATGAGCGATGAGAGCGGAGGTACCATCCTTGCAAAAAAATTTGGTGTAGAAAATATGAGAATTCCACAGCCAATTGGAATTCGTGCTTCAGATCAGTTCTTTAGTCATCTAACTAAACTAACCGGTTCACCAGTCCCTGAAAAGCATCGGGCAGAGCGGGGTCGGCTGGTTGATGCTTATGTAGACGGCCACAAATATATCTATGGAAAAAAAGCCATTGTTTATGGTGAAGAAGACCTGGTGGTGGGGCTGACAGCCTTCCTGGCCGAAATAGGTGTGATGCCAATACTTTGCGCATCTGGTGGGAAAAGCGGTAAGTTTGCAGAAAAGATCGCTGAGGCCACTAAAGACCTATTGCCTGAGCAGCCCCAGGTGCATGAAGGCATGGATTTCTACGATATCAGTGAGCTTGCCGAAAGTCTTAAGCCTGATCTTCTGGTGGGCAACTCCAAGGGATATCATTTGGCTCAAAAGCTATCCATACCGCTTATCAGGGCTGGGTTTCCCATCCATGATCGCATGGGTGGCCAACGTATTCTTCATCTCGGTTATCGGGGTGCCCAGCAATTGTTTGATCTGGTTGTGAACACCTGCATAGCCAAAAAGCAGAGTGATTCACCCATCGGTTATTCGTATATGTAATTGATGTGATTGTATTGGCTTGCGGCCTCGGGCTGGTAGCTATAGAGATATTTGTTAAAATTAGGAGGTTTCAATGAAAACAGCACTTTCAACCGCTGATTATTCCCGTCATCCATGCTTTAATGCAGAAGCCAAAGGAAAGTTTGGTCGAGTCCATCTGCCAGTTGCTCCAAAATGTAATATTCAATGCAACTATTGCAATCGGAAGTATGACTGTGTGAACGAGTCCAGGCCAGGTGTCACCTCAACGATTCTGTCGCCGGAACAGGCTCTTGTCTACATGGATAAGGTGTTAACAGCCGAACCCCGCATTAGTGTGGCAGGTATTGCAGGGCCTGGAGACCCGTTTGCCAATGCCGATGAGACCCTGACCACCATGCAGCTTCTGCGTAAACACTACCCTGATCTCATTCTCTGTCTATCCACCAACGGTTTTGGGCTTGCGCCCCATGTGGATGAAGTTGCAGATATTGGTGTTTCCCATGTCACTGTGACTGTGAATGGCATTGATCCGGAAGTGACCAGAAAGATTTATAGCTTTGTCCGGGATGGGAAAATTATCTATCGCGATTTACAGGCTGCGGAACTTCTTCTGGCCCGGCAGATGGTGGCCATTGAAAAACTTAAATCCAGTGGTGTGATCGTCAAAATAAATTTTATCACCATTCCCGGGATCAATGATCATCATGCAGAAACCACAGCCAGGAGCATGGCCAAAATGGGAGTTGATCTTTTTAACTGTATGGCCATGCTTCCCAACGCTGATACGCGTTTTGCGGATATAGTGGAGCCGACTAAGGCCAGCATGAATACACTCAGAAACAGCTGTGAGGAACACCTGCCGCAGATGCGCCACTGTAAACGGTGTCGTGCTGACGCTGTTGGTTTGCTCGGCCATGACAAATCCGGTGAGATGGCAGGATGTCTCAATGCCTGTGCCACAATGCCTGCAACTCCTCCAAAGGTGCGGCCTTTTATTGCTGTGGCCAGTCTGGAGGGGATGCTTGTTAATCAGCATCTGGGTGAAACAACAAAATTCCTCATCTATGCCAAGGATGAGAACGGCTATAAAGTTGTTGAGGAGCGTAAGGCTCCGCCGGCTGGAGGAGGCATTGGACGCTGGGAGGCTTTGACCAGACTTCTCTATGATTGTCGGGCAGTGCTGGTCAGTGATATGGGGGAATCTCCCAAAGAAGTATTCAAGAGAGCAGGAATTGATCCTTTGACCATGTCAGGTTTTATCGAAGCTGGTTTGGATGCAGTTTATAGTGGTAAAACGCTGCTTCCACTGAAAAGAAGAACCAAGAGTAGTTGCAGCGGTGGTGCTTGTCTTGGAACTGGAACCGGTTGCGGCTGAGTTCTTTAAGGAGCTGGTTCCGGGCTAAACGCTGTCCTGCTGTTGTCTTGCTTATATCGTTATCCATTGATCATTCCCATCAATTGTTGGAAGGCCATACAGAGAATATCGGTCGCAGGAACGGGGGGCGAATCCGACAATAGGTGGCGGGGCAAGATAATTGGGGTTCCCGATTTGTTATATGACTGCCAGCTCTTTAATAAATTTTTGCGTAATATAAGGTGAGGTGGCAGGTAGAGAGCTTTTAATTTCTGTAATATCTTCGGGCGTAAGAAGTTCTGGAACAACGGTTGTGCGAAATGTGTGTCGAACGCCACTTGTTGCGATAATGGCAATGCTTTTCTGTATTGTTTCTGGAATTATCTCAACACCACAGAGTTGTTCGTACTTATGCCAGGGTGCTTTGATGTCCATGGCGACAAAATCAAGGAGTTGAAGTTCAAGCAATTCTCTGATCAAAGAAGGCTTGCTGCCATTGGTGTCGAGTTTTATTTGATATCCCATTGGCCGTATTTGTTTGATAAAGTCCAGCAAGTCATGTTGGAGGGTTGGTTCTCCGCCGCTGATAACCACACCTGTAAGTTTCCCACGTTTGCGATAAATCCAGTCCAGCACTTTATCCGCGGAGATGTGCTCAGTATTCTGCATGGGAAGCAGGCTTCCATTGTGACAAAATGGACAGCGAAAATTACATCCCTGGGTAAAGACTATTGCCGCAGGGATGCCGGGAAAATCCGATAATGTGAATTTTTGGATTCCGCCGATCAGCATGTAAGCCTGGTCCTTTCAACCTTGAAATGACTTCTGCTCGCAAACTCTGATTTTTTTCCGTCATTCCATTGCTGTACGGGTCTGAGGTAGCCCACCACCCTGGAATAAATTTCGGTGGGTTGCTGGCAGTTCGGGCAGGTCGTGATTTCGCCATTAAGATATCCGTGTTCCGGGCAAATGGAAAACGACGGGCTAATGGTGAAGTAGGGGATCTGGTAATTGTTGCAAACAGATTTAACAAAACTTTTAACAGCTTCCGGGTCGGCTACGGCTTCACCCAGGAATATGTGTTGGACTGTGCCACCCGTATATTTTGCCTGAAGACTGTCCTGTATATCAAGGATCTCAAAAATATCTTCACTGTGGTTAATTGGTAGTTGGGTAGAGTTGGTATAAATGGGCGTTGCGCCATCCTCCGTACGAAGGGACGTTTTAATGCTGGGGAATCGTTTTTTGTCGAGTTGAGCCAAACGAAACCCTGTTCCTTCAGCTGGTGTTGCCTCAAGATTGTAATGATTGCCCGTCTCTTCCTGAAAATGCTGGAGTTTTTCCCGTATAAAGTCCAGAATGTCTTCAGTCAATTTCTTGCCCTCTGTCTCGCCAATACCACTGCCAATAAGATTAAGGCAGGCTTCGTGTGCACCTATGATTCCGATGGTTGAGAAATGATTTTCCCAATATTTTCCAAAATGTTCGTACACCTGACGCAGGTAAAACTTTGTGTAGGGATAGAGGTTTTTGGCGGTATATTCTTCCAGGATCTTCCGTTTGAGCTCAAGGCTTGTCCGGGCAATTTCCAGTTTTTGATTGAGCCTGTTGAAAAAATCTTCTTTATCAGTGCTCTGAATGCCAAGCGCAACCAGGTTAATGGTAACTACCCCAATGGAGCCGGTGAGTGGGTTGGCACCAAAGAGTCCACCACCACGTTTTGTGAGTTCCCTGGTATCGAGGCGCAGACGACAGCACATGGAACGGGCATCTTCCATGGAAAGGTCAGAGTTTACAAAATTTGCAAAATAGGGAATGCCGTATCTGGCAGTGACTGACCAGAGACGATCAAGGCTTTTTTCTTCCCAGTTGAAATCGGCGCCAATATTGTAGGTGGGGATGGGAAAGGTGAATACCCGTGAGTTGGCATCACCTTCTGCCATTATCTCCAGAAATGCTTCATTTATCACATTCATTTCCAGCTGGTAGTCGCCATAGCAACTTTCCTGGGGCATGCCTCCTATGATGGCAGGTATGTCTTTCAGGGTGGATGGCGGTTGCAGATCCATGGTCAGGTTGGTGAAGGGAGTTTGAAATCCGACCCGCGTGGGAACATTGAGGTTAAAGATGAATTCCTGGATGGCTTGTTTAACTTCGCGGTAGCTGAGATTGTCATGGCGAATAAAGGGGGCAAGCAGGGTGTCGAAGCTGGAGAATGCCTGTGCTCCTGCAGCCTCTCCCTGGAGTGTATAGAAAAAATTAACAACCTGGCCAAGAGCACTGCGGAAGTGTTTTGCCGGTGCCGAGGCGGCCTTTCCCGGCACACCTTTAAACCCTTGCAGGAGCAGATCCTGCAAATCCCAGCCCACACAGTAGACGGAGAGGAGTCCCAGATCGTGAATATGGATATCTCCATCCTCATGAGCCTGTTGAACCTCCGGTGGATAGATACGGTGCAGCCAGTAATTTTTACAGGTTTCGCTGGCAATATAGTTGTTAAGGCCCTGGAGTGAGTAGGCCATGTTGCTGTTTTCATTTACCTGCCAGTCAAGACGGTCAAGATAATTGTCGATAAGCTGGATATCTGCCTGTTCGATCATCTCTCTTCTTCGCTTTTGCTGGTCGCGGTAGAGAATATATGCCTTGGCAGTTTTTTTGTGGGGAGATGAGATAAGAATTTCCTCGACCAGATCCTGTATTTGCTCCACATCTGGCTCACCTTCAATGATTTCGTGGGCCAGTGTGAGAACACGTATGGTTAAGCGACGTGCTTCGGTACGGCTGAATTCACCGGTGGCAAGACCAGCTTTCTCAAGGGCGATTGTGATTTTCTCGGCTGCAAAAGGCACAGTCTGACCTGTTCTCTTTTTTATTTGAGCAAAGAAGGTGGGACGGTTCAGGGCGTTGTTTGCGGGCATACGACTACTCCTTATCCTCGAAGGTGGTAATGAAATGTGGGTATTGGCAGGTATTCGGACTTCTGGGCACTCTTTGTTCCTACTAACCGTGCTTCCCAAGCGTTATGTTGCCGGCCTAAGTATTTGGCTTTGACCAACGGACGCTCAGTGCTTTTATCGGTGTTCGTTCCCAGTTACCGCTGCGGGACAGTTCCGGACTTACACCGGATTCCCTGTTGCCACGCTTCATTGTAAAGCGTACCAATACGGATGGGGGCCAATATATGGTATGACGGTTGGAGTGTCAATACAAAATGTGGTGGGGGTTGGCTCCGGGGAAGATTTGTTAATTCTAACGCAATAAAAATAATCATTTCTTCATGTAAACATAACCTGTTTATGATGTGACGCTAACTCGTTCCTAATATCCTTCCTATATTGTCCGGCTGTCAGTTAAGCCACCAGTCATTATTAAAGCAATAAATATATCAAAACAAGTGAATTTGTTTTTTTTTAGGGAGAAAGTAACCATGATCAATATTCAATCCGTATGCCTCGGCTATACCAATACACCGATCCTGCATGATATTAACCTTCAAATAAAAAAGGGTGAATTCGTTGGCATAATTGGGTTATCCGGCGCCGGCAAGTCTACGCTTCTTATGTCCCTTATTGGTAATATCAGGATTCTTAAAGGTGACTACCATGTCTCCGGGTACAACTTAAATTCCATCAGCAAAAAAGAATTGAGCGACTTGCGTGCGAGCATTGGATTTATCTTTCAAGGGTACAATCTGGTTAACCGTCTCTCAGTTCTCCATAATGTGATGAGTGGTATGTTGAAAAACATCCCCCTGGGACGTTCACTGATCAAGTTGTATTCCACTGAAGAATTGAATAAAGCTCACGAATATATGCAGGTAGTAAACATTGAACACCTTGCCATGAGACGTTGTGATGAGTTATCCGGCGGTCAGCGGCAGAGGGTTGCCATCGCACGAGCACTGGCCCAAAACCCAAACATTATACTTGCCGATGAACCGGTGGCAGCACTTGATCCCAAAAGTGCTGCTCAGGTGATGGACGTTCTGCGCAAGGTAAATGAGTCCTATGGGGTGACAGTAATAACAAACCTGCATCATCTTGACTTCGCACGATACTACTGCAACCGTATACTGGGTGTGGCTTCAGGGACGATCTCCTTTGACGGAACACCTCACGAACTTCTTAGCAGGAATCTTGACTCCATATATGAAAACGAACCTTCATCCCTTGAGAGCAGTAAAAATAATATAACGAATATCATGAGTCACGTTCATGATAACAACAGCAACAACAACGAAATGAGAAATGCCGCATAGTGCGGGATTAAAAAAAGAATTCATTTTAAAGGAGACAAGCGATGAAAAGAGTACTTAAGGGCCTGTTGATATTGATGGCACTAACGGTGATGACAGCCACCACCGGTCTGGCGTCGACTGCCAATGCTGAAGAATGCAACCGTGGCACACTCGACAAGGCCTATTGCGACCGCAACTTTGACCAAACTGCCGACTTGCCGCTCGATCCCAAGGACTGGGTAAATCCCAAAACCATTATCTTCACCTATACGCCGGTTGAAGATCCGGCCGTTTATGCCAGTATCTGGGATGGTTTCATCAAGCACATGGAAAAAATAACCGGTAAAAAGGTGGTTTTCTTTCCGGTTCAGTCCAATGCGGCCCAACTGGAAGCCATGCGCTCCGGCCGCCTGCACGTAGCAGGTTTCAACACCGGCTCTAACCCGATCGCAGTTAGCTGTGCAGGGTTTGTACCCTTTGCAATGATGGCTAAGAACGATGGTTCCTTCGGCTATGAGATGGAAATTATTGTACCCGCAGACAGCCCGATCAAAAGTCCGACTGATCTGAAGGGCAAAACCCTTGCCTTCACCTCTCCAACTTCAAATTCCGGTTTCAAGGCACCTTCCGCTATCTTGAAAGGTGAGTTTGGTCTGGTGAAAGACAAGGATTTCAAGACAACATTTTCCGGCAAGCACGACAATTCGATCCTCGGTGTTTACAACGGCGATTATGAAGCTGCAGCAATTGCCAACTCCGTATGGAACCGCATGGAACGCCGCGGAGTGATCGAGCCTGGAAAAATTCGTTCTATCTACAAATCACAGACCTTCCCGACCACCGGCTATGGCCATGCACACAATCTGCACCCAGAACTGGTTGCCAAGATTAAGACAGCTTTCTGGACCTATCCCTGGGATGAGAACTTCAAGAAAGAGTTTAAAAAAGCGGATCGCTTTATCGGAATTACCCACAAGCATGACTGGGTCGTTATTCGCGGAATCGACAAGGCCAACAATGTGAGCTACGACTGTAAATAGTCAACAAGGTTCAAATTTGCACTCTTTGGGCCTGGCTGATGTGCCAGGCCCGGTTTGTTTCCGAAACATCCAATGTTTCGTGTAGTGGAAAAAGTATATGTTGCGTCTTGAAAACGTATCCAAACGCTATAAAACCGGTGATCTGGCACTGACCAATGTAACTTTGGAAATACCCAGAGGGCAGGTCATCGCCCTGATAGGCCCGTCAGGAGCTGGCAAATCAACGCTTATTCGCTGTGTGAACCGCCTTGTTGATCCAACCGATGGTCAGATATTTCTTGGCGATACCGAAATCACCTCATTGTCTGCAGGCGAGCTTAGAAAAGCCCGCCGTCGCATGGGCATGATCTTTCAGGAATATGCCCTGGTTGAACGCTTGACTGTCATGGAGAATGTGCTTTCCGGGCGGCTGGGCTATGTGAATTTCTGGCAAAGCTTTTTTCGCAGGTTTCCGAAGGAATATGTTCAAGAAGCCTATCGCCTGCTCGACCGGGTTGGCCTGATGCAAATGGCAGATAAGCGTGCGGATGAACTTTCCGGTGGTCAGCGCCAGCGCGTTGGTATTTGCCGCGCGCTTATTCAGCATCCGGATTTGCTGCTGGTAGATGAACCGACCGCCAGCTTGGACCCCAAAACCTCGCGGCAGATCATGCGACTTATCAAAGAACTTTGCATCGAACGTAAACTTGCGGCCATCATCAATATTCATGATGTGCAGCTGGCACAAATGTATTCGCAGCGCGTGGTTGGCCTGAAGCTGGGAGAGATTGTTTTTGATGGGCCGCCGGACGGGTTGAAGCCGAATGTTTTGACGGAGATCTACGGCGAAGAAGACTGGGAATCCACCATTAAGGCGGTGGATGATGAGGAAAACGGAGAAGACACATGAGTGCTCCCTCTGTAAGATACGCCAGCACCTGGAAAAAGCCACCTTTTATAAAAAACCCTGCTTTACGGTGGTCAATTCTCATAGCTGCCATTGTCTATTTTGTGGTGGCACTCTCCACAATGGAAATCAACAGGGAAAGGGTTGCTGAAGGGATACCGCGCGGAATCACTCTGCTATCGAAGTTTTTTCCACCCAACCTGGAAGATTCCCGTGGCGTGATTGTTGATGGTATTCTAGAGAGCATCTGGATGGCCATTATTGCAACGGTCGGTGGCGTTTTGCTGTCTGTGCCAATCGGTCTGGGTGCCGCACGCAATCTTTCTCCGACTTGGGTCTACCTTTTCTGCCGCAGTATCATCAGTGCATCAAGAACCTTTCCTGAAATTATTCTGGCGATCTTTGCCGTCAAGTTTTTTGGCTTTGGCCCGTTTGCCGGCTTTGTTGCTCTTTCGATTGGAACCATAGGTTTTTATGCCAAGCTCCTGGCCGAAGATATTGAAAATATGAGTAAATCACAGGCAGAGGCGGTGCGTGCCACCGGTTCAAGCTGGTTGCAATGGGTTAATTATGCCGTTCAACCGCAGGTCATGCCGCGGATGCTTGGTCTGTCGCTTTATCGCCTTGATATTAATTTTCGAGAAAGTGCGGTCGTTGGCATTGTTGGGGCAGGCGGTATTGGTGCCCATTTGCTCACATCGGTGCAGCGCTATGAATTTGAAACAACCGCAACCATACTGATTACGATCATTGGTATCGTGATTACGATGGAATACATATCCGGCTATATGAGAAAGAGGGTGCAGTAATGCCTTTGATTGAAACAGCTAACGGCCCTGTTTGGAAGCGGCGAAGCAACTTGCACCAATGGCTCATTTGGGCCGGGTGGCTCATTGGACTTTCCATTGCTCTCCATGCCTGGAACCTGATTTCGGAGAAAACCATCTGGATGTTTGTCTGGGATTCCCCACGGCAGATGGGCGATATCGTCACGCGCATGGTTCCTCCCTCCTGGTCCTATATGAACAATCTTTGGCGACCGGTTTGGGATACGCTGAGCATCGCCACGATAGGAACCGCTTTTGCGATGTTTCTGGCGGTGCCGATAGCCTTTCTGGCAGCGCAAAACACGACACCCCACAAAGCCATACGTGGTGTTGCGTTATTTGTCATTGCTGGCACACGGTCGGTTAATTCGCTGATCTGGGCTTTGTTGCTGGTTGTTGTGGTGGGGCCTGGAGTGCTTGCCGGAGCCATTGCCATCGGCTTTCGCTCCATTGGCGGATGTGCAAAACTGCTTTACGAAGCGATTGAAGAAATCGATCATACCCAGGTTGAAGCAATTAAGGCAACCGGCGCCTCACGTCTCCAGCAAATGCTCTACGGAATTGTACCACAGGTCTTACCGGCCATTGCTGGTGTCGGCGTGTTTCGCTGGGATATCAATGTGCGCGGCTCTACCATATTGGGCATTGTAGGTGCCGGTGGTATTGGTGTGGAGCTTAATGCTTCGATCAATGTGCTGGCTTGGACACAGGTTTCAGTGATTCTGCTGGTTATTCTCGGAACCGTATTCATTTCCGAATATGTTTCCGCTAAGGTTCGTCACGCCATTATATAGCAAGCAAGGCCTTTTCACCGGATGCAGGCTCACTTGGCAGTGTTTGACAAGAGGTTTCAGAGCCCCAACCAATGGGCATCTTACAGAGTTGTTGGAGGTAACTGTACGTCCTCACAAGGGTAAACGGAATGTACCGCAAGGTGCGGGTGTAAAAAATAATAAAAATAAATTTTTAAAGGAGACAAACGATGAAAAGAGTACTTAAGACCCTGATGCTATTAATGGCCCTAACGGCGGTGACAGCCACCAGCAGCCAGGCAAAAGCAGATTGGCCTGATCAGATTACCTTTGGCGTGATTCCCGTTGCATCTTCCCGAAATATGTCGGATAGTTTTGGCAATTTGACTGCACACCTGGAAAAAGAACTTGGTATCAAGGTAAAATTACAGATAGCCGGTGATTACGCAGGAGTGATTACCGGGATGCAGTATAATCATATTGATATTGCATATCTTGGACCAAAATCGTACTGCGAAGCTGCAAAACGAGCCAACGCAGAGGCTCTTGTGATTGAAGTAAATCAAAGCGGTGTTGCCGGTTATCATGGCTATATTATCACCAAAGCTGGTTCCGGTTTAAAGAGTATGAAGGACTTGAAAGGTAAAAAATGGGCCTTTACTGACCCTCATTCAACCTCAGGAACCCTGGTGCCCACCATTTATTTGAATAAAATCAATGTAGATCCCGAAAACTATTTCAGCAGGGTTATCTATTCCGGTAGCCATGAAGCTTCTATCCTTTCAGTAAAAGCTGGTAAAGTGGATGGTGCCGCCACCAACGATCTCGATTTTGATCGTGGTCTTGGTTCCCACTGGACAAAAGATGACTTTAATATCATCTGGAAATCTGAACTTATTCCCGGTTCTCCCATTGCGGCACGCAGAGATCTTCCTGCTTCTCTGAAGAAATCGATACAGGATGCCTTTCTCTCTTACAATGATAAAGATGGTCTGGAGAAACTGAAAATTTCCGGATATCAAAAGACTGATGATAAGCAGTATGACGGTATCAGAGAGTTAATTGCCATGAAAAAGGCATTGAAAGCAAAGGTGGCACAAAAGTAGTCTTCTGTTTGTATTGCACCTCCTGTCGCATGTCGAAAAATGTATTTCGACATGCGACACTCCAGGCGATCCATATAAAACCATCTTCTGATAAGCTCATATGAAAATAACCACTCCAATCTCTCCTGAGCAACTTAGAAAAGCAGCCTCTCCTTTTCAATGGCAGACAATGTTGATCCTGTTTGCCTTGACTGTTGCGTATTGTACAAGCTGGTTCAATACTGAAATGAGTATTGCTTCCCTCATTGATGGTATGGGATATATGCGTTCATACATTGTCGGCAACCCGGATATTGCAGGCTCTAGTTTCTTTCCTCCCTCTTTCATTGAATATGATATTCGCCTTTATCTGAAGGCAATGTTTGAAACCGTTCAGATGGCCGTGGTTGCACTGTTTCTCTCAGTAGTGATTGGCTTTCCCCTTTCACTCTTTGCCTCCAGAAACATTTTAAAAATCATTATTCCCGGCCGGGGAATGATTGCAAAGGCCATGCGGCGTAGTGTTTATGCATGTGCCACACTGGTTGCCAATGTTTTCAGATCCATTAATGAGATTGTCTGGGCGCTGCTTTTTGTTTCAGCAGTGGGACTTGGGCCAATGGCCGGAATTTTAGCACTTGGTGTTCATACCGCAGGGGTGCTGTGCAAGCTTCTTGCCGAAGGAAATGAGTCGATAGATCCGGGACCTGTTGAAGCATTGATTTCCACCGGAGCCAGTTTTCCCAAGGTCATTGTCTACGCTGTCCTGCCGCAAACCATGCCCCATTTTATTTCCATGGTGCTCTACAGGTTTGAATCCGATGTGCGCAGTGCGTCCATACTTGGTTTTGTCGGGGCAGGTGGAATTGGTTTTTATCTGTTTGATAAGATACGTGCTTTTGAAAACGCAGATGTAACAACCATCATTATTATAATTGTCATCGCAGTCTGGCTTATAGACCGGCTCAGCGCAACAATCAGAAAAAAATATACCTAAGGAAGGTACACGGGATACCTTGAATTTCAAAGCAAGTACCGGGGCAGTTAGATGAAACGAGAAAACCATAATTTCTATTTACAGCTTGCTGAACAGGATGAGCTCAATGCCCTCAGCCAGCAGATTCAACGCCTGGCAAATGTCCAGATTATTCAACAACCCACAGCCCAGACTTTGATGCTGCCTGTAGATGATCCTGTTAATCAGGGAACATTCTATGGGGGCGAAGTTCTGGTAAGCAGTGCCATTGTCCAGGTGAATGATGTGGATGGCTGGGCCATGGTGATGGATGATGGGCAAGCATTAGCTCTCAGCCTTGCTATTCTGGATGCTGCTTATGCTGCAGGTGTTGAACAGGAAGCTATAGCTAAGCTTGTCCAACAGGGCAGGAAACGACATGAGGAGAATCTCCGGAATACTCAAACGGAGGTGACTGCCACCAAGGTTTCCTTTGACTTAATGTAGGTCATAACAATTATGAACACAAAGACAGACACAGACATAGAACAACTCAATCGTAACAACTTTCGCAACTGTCTCGATGCCCTTTCACGGCCGGGAGATGTTTTCCTGATAACACCCTTTTTTGATTCAAGCCTGCTGGCTCTGGCAGCAATGCTGCTGTATTTTGAGGTGAATTTCTACCAGCAAACGGATACTAACTGGAACATGATCAAGGTGCTGACAAATTCTGAGGAAGTTGCTGTGGGGGAGGCTGATTATCTGTTCCTGGATAAACCGCATGAAAACATTCTTATGGAAGCAAAGGCAGGTGATCAACTGAATCCCGAATTTAGCGCGACGTTAATCTGTTGTTGTGAGGATCTCAACGAGGGTACCCAAGTGAAGCTGAGCGGTCCTGGAATTGACGGTACAAAAGAAACAATACTTCCTGCCACAACGGGTTTTCTTCAGTTGCTGGCACAAAAAAATAAACATTTCCCCCTTGGTGTGGACATGTACTTCCTGTCTGATACTCACATGCTTTGCGGTCTCCCCCGCACTACCACGGTGGAAGTGATATGAGTTATGTAGCCATCAAGGGTGGTGCTGATTCCATTCGTGCGTCCAAACGTTTCTTCCGTGATTTCATTGGCCTGGCCAAAGGAATTGGTGACGATGAATTACAGAAAGGTCTTATCTTTTCCTGTGACCGTATAATGAGTGAAGGAGCACTGTACAGTGAAAAACTCGCTGCCGAAGCCATGCGGCGCACAGGCGGTGATCTTTTTGAGGCGGCTTTTTATCTTCGTGCTCACCGTTCCACCTGTAGGCGGATAGGCGAAGCAGAACCTCTGAACAGTTATTCCATGCGGGTCTTGCGCCGTATCTCATCAGCCTTCAAAGATATCGAAGGCGGGCAGATACTAGGTCCTTCCTGTGATTATGTGATCAGGCTTTTTCGGGTCAAAATAGGAGACACACCCGAATTTTCCGCGGAAAGATCTGGCAAGTCGGGTTTGCCCCCTACTTTGACCGACAAGGATTCAACACCGAGTGGCGTTGAATGTTTACGCCGTCGCGATCAGATCATTGTACTTGAGAACAAAGAAGAAAAACCCTTCGATGTATCTCGCTCTTTCCCATTGCCGCCCTATCCACGGAGTGCATTAATGCAGGTCATGTCCAGAGGGGAGACCGGAGCAATGCTGGCTTTCTCCTACACTTCAATGCGTGGTTATGGAGATGTCCATCCAACCATCGGCGACCTGCGTATCGGATATCTCTCCGTTGAGTTCATCCACCCATTCACCGGAAACAAAGTGAAGATTGGTGAAATACGTGCAACATCCTGTGAATCCATCGGCTCATTCAACAGAGACCCCAAAGATGGAAAACTCCGGCTGGCAACAGGATTTGGTTTTTGTATCGGTTTTAACGAAACCAAGGCCATAGCCATGTCCATCCTTGATATGGCTATGCACCACAAAGGTTACTCGATTGGTGGAGTTGATATTGCTTCCAATCCGGAAATCATCATGCACCATGTGGATGGCATTGAATCCAGCGGTTTTGCCAACCATTTCAAACTCCCCCATTATGTCACCTTCCAGGCGGATCTTCAGGTCATGAAAACAGCAAAGGAGCAGACAGATGAATAGCACCACCTTTGCATTTATAGACGAAGACGCCAAAAAGGAAATCAGGCGTTCACTGCTAAAAGCCGTGGCACTGCCCGGCTATATTGTCCCCTTTGCCTCACGGGAAATGCCTGTGGCAAGAGGATGGGGAACCGGCGGCCTACAGATCACCCTATCCATCATACTCGAACGTGATGTGCTCAAGATCATTGATCAAGGCTGTGATGCGTCTGTTAATGCGGTAAATATCCGTAATTTCATTACGGAGGTCACAGGAGTTAAAGAGACAGTACACTCATCTGAAGCCTCCATTATTCAGACCAGACATCGGATACCGGAGCATGAATTTGCCAAAGATGCACAACAGATACTGGTATTCCAGGTTCCCACTCCTGAGGTATTAACCACTGTAGAACCGGATACTTCCAGACAAAAACAGATGCATGCGAACAGTGATTACGCAAAACTCTGGGTGTTGTTGTATGAAGATACCTCGCAGTTTGGAGACAGCCGAATCTCCAATCGCTATCCGGTTGTGATAAACGATCATTATGTCATGGATCCCTCACCCATACCTAAATATGATATTCCACGAATGGATAACAGTCCGGTACTCCAACTTTTTGGGGCAGGACGTGAAAAACGAATCTATGCCATCCCTCCGTACACCAATGTAAAACCTTTGAAATTTAATGACCGGGAATTCAAGGTGGAAAGCTTTACTGGAATATCCTGTGAGCGTTGCGGAGCAAAGAATGTCTTCTTTGATGAAGTACGCAGAGAAACCGGGAAGCACTATTTTTGCAGCGACACCGAATACTGCGATGACCATCTGGAGAAAAACAATGCTTCTTGAAGTTCAGGATGTAAGCAAAATATATGGGAACTCCTGCGGCAGCTGTCTTGCCTTAACCGGTGAGGAGCATGGAAGCGCAATATGTCCGGAATGTGCGTCTGTGGTGGCAATTAATTCAATCAGCCTCACTGCCAGGAAAAATGAAATCCTTGGTATCGTCGGCGAGTCCGGGAGTGGTAAATCCACACTGCTGCAGCTTATATACCAGGATATAAGCGCCAGCAGCGGCAAAATATTTTTTAATGGTCTGACAGACGACCGGAACCGACCCATAAAAGAAAATATCTTAAAGGCTATGCCAGCCACTGTTTCACGTCTACGCAATAAAGAAATGTCCATGATTTATCAGAATCCGCACATGGGGCTTAACTTTCTATTTTCAGCAGGCGGAAATATTGCAGAACGAATTATCGGAGCAGGAGAGAGAAACTATGAAAAGATCCGAAAAGGAGCTCTTGGTTTCATCGACCGCATTGATATGGAAACAAGCCGCATTGATGATTATCCCGAAGATTTTTCAGGGGGACAGCAACAGCGGATTCAGATCGCCAAAGCCTTATCGTCCTCACCCAAATTGCTTTTGCTGGACGAGCCAACCACCGGTCTTGATGTTTCGGTGCAGGCAAAAATTCTTGATCTGATTAAGGAGCTGCAACAGGAGATAGGATTTTCCATGATCATTGTTTCTCACGATCTTGGAGTGATTAATCACCTGACTGATATTACGGTGGTTATGAAACATGGAACACTTGTGGAGTATGGCCTCACCGATCAGATTCTTGAAGATCCCCAGCATCCATATACGCAACTGCTGGTCTCAAGTATTTTATAAGGAGCATGATGAAAGGCAACAGAAAAACAGTAACAAAAACAAAAATAATAGATGTTCGGAAAATCGAAAAGGTTTTCACCCTTCATGAACGGAACAGCATACAGGTTACAGGATTCTCCGATGTAAGTTTTTCAGTAAACAGAGGGGAGTTGCTTGCTCTCACCGGAGTGAGCGGAGTGGGCAAGTCTTCGATTTTAAAAGCTATCTATCGAACCTATCTGGTGAATGCAGGAGAAATTCTTTTTTACAGATCGGATAAAAGTGTGGTGGATCTGGCAACATGTGGTGAAAGCCGGATTTTACAACTTCGTAAACGTGAGATCGGTTTTGTCACCCAATTTCTCAAGGTACTTCCCCGTATCAGTGCCCTGCAAGCTGTGGCAGCGCCGCTTGTCGAAACAGGAGTTGCGGAACAGGAGTCCCTCTGTCAAGCAGCCAAGCTGTTGAATATGCTTGGTATACGAGAAGAACTTTTCAATATCTCCCCGCTTACTTTCTCCGGCGGTGAACAGCAACGGGTCAATATTGCCCGTGGTGTCATTGCCCCCAAAGACCTTATTCTGCTGGATGAGCCAACCGCTTCACTTGATGAACAAAGTTCTGAGCGGGTATTGACTCTTCTGGCAGATATGAAAGAGAAGGGCATTGCTCTGATCGGCATCTTTCATGACAGGAAAAAGATTGAAAGAGTGGCCGACAAAACATACGAAATAAGCAGAAAGAATACAGATAAATCGTTCCAGGACATCCGGGAGGTAGCCTGATGCATTTCGTTTTGCGTTCAAAACGCGTGCTCACTGGTGGTGTGATTCAGCCTGCAGATATTCTAATTCGTCATGGAATTATAGAAGCAATCACTTCCCATAATTCCAGACCCACCGCCCATGACTTTGGAAATCAACTGATTGTACCGGGTTTTGTTGACTTACATTCTGATGCGGTTGAAAAAGAAATCGAGCCGCGGCCAGGAGCTTATTTCCCCATTGATTCCGCTTTGGTGGAACTTGATAAAAAGTTGACCATGGCGGGAATCACCACCATGTTTCATGCGGTGGGATTTAATGACGAGGCGGTCGCAGGAGCGAGAAGCACCGAAACTGCAGCACGGGTAATTTGTCGGATTGCTGAAGCCAATCGGGAGCATCTTTTTGCAGATAATCTGATTCATATCCGTTTTGAGCTTACTTCCTTTGTTTCTGTCGCTGTTATCAAGGAGTTAATAGAAAAAGGTCATGTACGTCTGTTTTCCGTTATGGATCATACACCGGGACAGGGACAGTTTAAATCTATTGAAAGCTGGAAAAAGTTTCACCAGCCTGTCTACAAGTTGTCGGATACAGTTGCCGACACTATTATCAGACAGAAACAGCAGGACAAGGCTGATTCCTATGAAGTGGTAAAAGATATGCTTAGCTTTGCGGCCAGTCATGATCTTGTTCTTCTTTCTCATGATGATGACACCCCGCAGAAAATTGATCTTATCCGGGATTTTGGCGTGACAGTCTCCGAGTTTCCACTGAATATGGATGTGGCAGCCTATGCAAGATCCAATGGAATCGCAACCGGCATGGGAGCTCCCAATGTGGTACGCGGAAAAAGTCAAAGCGGTAATATCTCGGCAAGAGAGATGATTGCTCAGGGGACCTGTGATTTTCTCTGTTCAGATTACCACCCAAGCTCCATGCTGCAGGCACCGTTTATTATAAACCGTGAACTCGGCATAGATCTTAGCCGTTGTTTTGAGATGGTTTCTACCACTCCTGCGAAACTTGCCCGTTTGGATGACCGTGGTGAAATAGCTGCCGGAAAGATTGCGGATCTTGTGGTCATCGATGATCATACTATTCCAAAAGCAGTTCTTACCTTGAAAGAAGGGACATCCGTCTATAATGGAATTGGCTGCATTTGTGGAGCGTAGTCAGGAAAAACAAAAATCGTATTTTCGCAGAACCTTCTACCAGCAAGTACCTGATAGAAGTGAACATAATCTCTAAATCGACCTGAGAGTTCTTGATCTTTTAGAGAAACATGATATAAGGTTTGCAGGCGTCGTTTTCCATAATTATATCATCCCATTAGTTCCATTCGCAACACAAGGAGAAAAAATGCTTCATCAGTGTTCCATCCTGTCTGATTATATTCCCAAAGAACCGCTTGAATTGGATCCAAAATGGCTGAATCTGATAGAGAGGGTCGATTACGCATTTCAGCCTATAGTTGATATCGAAAATGGAAAGACATTTGGCTTTGAAGCACTTATTAGAGGGTATGAATCAAAAACATTCACTACAATAGATTCTGTTTTCGATACTGCATACAACGAAAATGTTTTACACAAGCTAGATATGATTTTAAGAGAAAAAGCCATAAAGAAGTTTGCGAAACTGGATTTTTCAAAAAAGATAAAACTTTTTTACAATTTAGATAACAGAATTACATCAATGCCTGATTTTGCATCTGGCGAAACTCTTGATGTGATGAAAATGTTTGATTTAGATAAAACAAATATTTGTTTTGAACTGTCTGAAAAACACCAGGCAGGTGCCTATGTTGGTGTTGATGCTCTTGTTTTAAATACATACAAAAAACAAGGGTATAGCATGGCCATAGATGATTTTGGAGTTGGTTATTCTGGTCTGCAGATGCTGTATCGTTCAGAACCTGATTTTATTAAGATAGATAAATACTTCATATCCGAGATAGATAAAAATAAAAATAAACAAATCTTTGTAAGTGCTATTATTGAAATGTCACAAGCAATGGGCATTAGCGTTATAGCTGAAGGGGTTGAGCGAGCGAAAGAACTCGAAGAATGTAAACGTCTCGGCTGTTGTATGGTTCAAGGGTATTTTGTAGCAAAGCCTACGCGAAATCTGCTGAAGCTGAGGCAACAATATGATACTCTTTTAGAGTTATCACAGAAAAACAGAAGAAATCGGAGAAAGATACATAATATTGATAATTACATAGAGGTTTTACCTGTACTGCATGAGAACTCAAGTCTGGACGATGTGTTTAAGTATTTCAGGGATAACTTAACAATCTCCATTATTCCTATTGTATCCGATGATTTTACTCCTGTTGGAATTGTAAAAGAGGCTGATTTAAAGCAATATATCTTCTCTCAGTTTGGGTACTCCATTCTGAAAAAACAGACAAAAAATAGTATCAAAAAATTCACAATAGCTTGTGGGATTGCCAAGATAGAGGACTCACTGGAGAGGATGCTTAAAATATACTCTCACAATAGTGACAATGGTGGAATCATTATAACAAAAGATACAAAATATCGTGGGTTTTTAAGTACAAAAGTTATTTTGGACCTGATCAATGAAAAACGACTTTTAGATGCAAAACAACAAAATCCTCTAACTGGATTAAATGGTAATAAAATAATAAAAACGTATATAGCTGATAGATTAAAATCTAAGAAAAAGTGCGTGATAGTCTATTTTGACTTTGATAACTTTAAGCCTTTTAATGACTATTATGGGTTTAGAAAAGGGGATAGAGCGATACTTCTTTTTGCAGACATTTTGAAAAAAAAGTCCATTCTTAAGGATAGCCTGGTGGGACACGTTGGTGGTGATGATTTTTTTCTGGGTTGGAATAACTCTAATGGCACAGACGAGGACGTTTATCAAAAAGTAAAGAAGATAGTCAATAAATTTGCACATGATGTGGAGAGTTTTTATGATGATAAAGATAGAGCAAGAGGCTTTATTAAAGCAAAAAACAGAGAGGGCATAAAGAGTAGATATAATCTTTTAACTGTAAGTGCGGCTGTACTTCTTGTTAAAGATAACGTCCAGAGTAAAGAAGATATTGTAGTACATGAACTGGCAAAACTGAAGAAAAGTGCAAAAATGATAAGTGGCAACGTCGCATGGGCGACACTGTTAGAGTAATTCCTCAGTAAAACGCATAACATTATCGTCAAGATGGATTTTTATCAAATGAGGCTGCACCTTGGAGGTCCCCCAGTTTTCTAAATATAAAAACATATTATCATCGCCCATGCGGTTGCTTGATGATAGCGAACCAACATTATACTGGGTAAAAGAACTCTTAGAACAAAGATCTGTGCTTTTTCTCAAATCCAGTCGGTGAGTGTGACCGCAAAATACATCTCCTATGTTATGTTCCTTGATAAAAGCGGTCAACAATAAGGGGTTCAGAAGCGGCGTAATATCCCCGACCAGAATAGGGTGGTGAATCAACATCATGGACTTATCATATTTCATCCGGTTGATCTTCAGGGAGATATTCTTTAAAATTTCCTCTTCAACGAATCCTTCGTCCTGATAAAGAACATTGGAATCTATACAGATAACCAGCACAGTTGTACTATCAACGGTAACCAGCTTAATATAATTAAGATCAGTGAAATAATTTTTTGTTTTGGTAATATCCCGCTTTAAATACAAGTTCTTCTTGTCTGTCTGTTCCGGTCTTAATGGTGCAATAATTTCACTATTATCGATGTATTTTTCGAAATACTCATGTGATCGCATATTTCTCTTATCATGATTGCCGATAATAGAAATAACGTTTTTACAGGTAATATCCTCTAAGAACTGTGCTACGTCCAGGTATTCACTTTCCAACCCATCAGACGTACTGTCACCTGTATTAATTACAAGATCGACGGGATATGAGTTGATTTTATCCAACAATTCCCCGTTAAAACCATCCCAATGGCGTACGCCAAAATGTAAGTCCGATATATGTAAAATATTCACTTAAGTTTTCCTTTGATAAACAGTGCCAATGTGCGTTTTAGTAAGAGTCTTCAATGTGATGCTGCAAGATCAGAGTATCTGACTAAGAAACAGCTGAGTTCGCGTATGCTGGGGGGCGTTGAAAAATTCGTTGGGTTCATTTTCCTCTACGATATCACCCTCATCCATGAAAATCACACGGTCAGCGACGGTCTTGGCAAAGGCCATCTCGTGGGTAACCACGATCATAGTCATTCCTGTGTCGGCCAGGTCAATCATGACGTCAAGAACTTCCTTGATCATCTCAGGGTCGAGTGCTGAAGTCGGTTCGTCAAACAACATGATCTTGGGTTTCATGCACAAAGATCGGGCGATGGCCACGCGCTGCTGCTGACCGCCTGAAAGTTGGCCGGGGAATTTGTCTGCCTGCTCTGGAATCTTGACACGTTCAAGATATTTCATTGCATTGGCTTGAGCCTCGGCCTTAGGCATTTTCCGAGTCCAGATTGGGCCCAGGGTAAGATTGTCAAGAATGGTCAGATGGGGAAACAGATTGAAGCTTTGAAACACCATACCAACCTCAGTGCGAATGTGATCAATATTTTTAATGTTTTGGTTGAGTGTTATGCCATCGACAACGATGCTGCCCTGTTGATGTTTCTCAAGATGGTTGATACAGCGGATAAGGGTTGATTTTCCAGATCCTGATGGGCCGCAGACCACGAGCCGCTCACCCTTGTGAACTTTAAGATTAATGTCCTTTAGCACGTGAAAATCGCCATACCATTTGTTGACTTTGTTGAATTCAATGATAACTTCGGTGGAAGCGTTAGAAGCCAGTTGTTCGGTGTTTTCTTGCGTTTTTGGTTCTGTCATGTGTTCTACCAAGTGAGTTTATCTGGTCAATTGTTGTGGCCAGTCGAAAGTTTTACTTCCAGGTGGCGACTGTATTTTGACATGGCAAAGCAGATCAAAAAGAACAGTGTCGCGCCAAACACCAGCGGCTCCATATGAAGTCCAAGCCAGGTCCTGTCTTTGCCGATCGAGCGTAACATGGTAAGAACGTCGAACAGGCCGATGATGGACACCAGGGTGGTGTCTTTCAAGAGTGAGATAAAGTTGCCAACAATATTAGGAATCATACGCTTCAAAGCCTGGGGCATGATAATCAAGCCCATGGTCTGCCAATAGCCCAGGCCTATCGTGTGTCCTGCTTCAAACTGGCCTTTGGGGATGGTCTGAAGGCCTCCGCGAACAGTTTCTGCCATATAACAGGAGTTGAAGAGACAAACAGCGATGATAACCTGAACCAGCTTGTTGAGGACAAAGCCTTCGGGCATAAACAGAGGAAACATCGTCGTAGCCATAAACAACACGGTAATCAAAGGTACCGAACGGAACAGTTCAATGATCGAGATGCTGAGTACTCTGGCTACCACTAAATTGGAGCGACGACCAAGAGCAAGAATAATCCCGCCAGGCAATGCTGAAGCAATACCAACCCCCGATACAACAAGGGTGAGAAACAAACCGCCCCATTTGGTCCAAGGAACACCCTCAAGCTGCCAACTCATTTGCCACCAATAAATCGAAACAAAGCTGAGAATGAGAATGCCAGGAAATATATTACGCTGAATCGTTTCATGAACAATTTTTTTGCCAAACAAAGAGGAAAGAAATTCAGGCAGACTGCGACCGGTAATCAAACCGATGATTGCATGCAGAGTATTGGCTGCCAGACAAACGATTGCTGCGGTGAGCATGGCTTGTATGAAAAGACCCTTATTCCCACCTGTGAAAATGTATCCCGCGAGGAACGGGTAGAGGAATACCGTGGTCAGACCAATAGATATCTTAGCCTTAACCCTCGGCAGCCAAAGGGGTATCATCCAAATAAAAAGGGTAAATATACCAAGATTGATCCGCCACAACTCGTCTCTTGGGTAGCGCCCATAAAAAATGTTGTCCATCCACGCAATGACACCTGCCCAGCAAGCACCATTCGGGTTCATACTAAAACATTCACGCCGATTGTCAGCGATCCATACAGCATCGATAAGACCCCAGACTACGATTCCCTTTACTGCCGTGTAAACAAAATAAATGGTTACAATGGTAAGAAGACCATTGAACACTGAGCTGAACAGGTTCTTACGTATCCAGCCAATGACCGATGTTTCAGATAAGGGTGCTGCTGTGGCTGGTGTTTTCACTGCTTTTATAATGGCCATGATCAGCGTTCCACCAGTTGGACTCGTTTATTGTAAATATTCAGGAGCAACGAAATAATCAGACATACGACCGTGTAAAAAGCCATCGTCATAGCGACGAGTTCAATCGCATACCCTGCCTGATTCAGCGATGTCTGCATGAAAAGAGAAACAAGATCCGGATAACCAATAGCGATGGCCAGCGATGAGTTCTTGATTGTACTCATCCAATTACTGATCAGCGGAGGAATAATAGCGGGCATTGCTTGAGGGATAATGACAAGAGACATTTCCCGTCGTTTTTGGAGGCCAATTGATCTCGCAGCCTCACTTTGTCCCGTGTCCACAGATAGAACCCCAGCACGCACCATTTCGGCCGTATAAGCGGCGTGATAAATGGTTAGGGATAACAGAAGAACCAAAAAAGAGGGCGGCAGACTTGCCCCTCCCACAAAGTTTAATCCTTCAAGTTTCGGTATATCCCAGTCAAGTGGCATTCCTGTCGTAACATATACTATTCCCGGCAGAAAAATAAGTAATGCTGCAGAACTTATAAGAGTTGGAAATGCTTGCCCTGTCTTGTCCTGACGGTTTTTAGCCCAGCGTCTGAGAAGAACAACAGCAATCACTGCAATGATAATAGCAGCTCCAGTCAACCATAGCAGATCGCCTGGCATTGGCCATGGCATATAAAAACCACGATTATTGAGGAGTAGTAGTTCTGCACCACCGGACAGGTCAATGCTGTTTCTGACCTTGGGGAGTAGGGAGAAAACGCCGATATACCAAAAAATAATCTGTATCAATAATGGTGTGTTACGAAAAACTTCAACGTATGTCAGGGCCACCTTGGCCACCAGCCAATTGCTGGAAAGTCGCAAAACTCCGATAAAAAATCCAAGCGTAGTACTGAGTATAATAGCCAGAACTGAAATGTAGAGAGTGTTGAGGGCGCCAATGATGAAGATACGACCATACGTTCCAACCCCAGGCTCATTGGAGATAAGTTTGAAGGAACTGTCGAATCCGGCGACAACGTTAAGGAAGCCGAAACCCGTGTGCATCCCTCGTGCTTCGAGGTTCTGGGCAGTGTTACCGGCAAGGTACCAGACGAACCAGCCCACAGCCGCTACGATCAGAAATTGAAAAAAAACCGATCGAACTCGCTCATCATGGAGAAAATCGAACGTTTCTTTTGGCTTGATATGCACGGATTCTTTCTTGCTGGCATTGACTTCCACAATAATTAATTTCCCGGGTATCCGTTATTTTTACAACGTAAATTGCTGGTACCAAACCAACCTGCCAGTGGATTTGGTACCAGTTTGTGTAACACACGTTATGTAGTGTCTTACTTACTTGTTCACCAGTGTTAGTGTACGTTCCTAAGGGGTAGTACTAACGCATAGGTGGGGAATACATCAGCCCACCATTGGTCCAGAGTTCGTTAAGGGTTCCTTTTCTTTGGATACCAAGGGCTCCTTCACCGCTACCTATGTATTTTTCGTAGTTTTCACCGTAGTTCCCGACCTGTTTGATGATATTATAGGCCCAGTCCTTGGAGAGCCCTAAACCTTTGTGCAGGTTACCCTCGACACCAAGCATGCGGCGAACCTTCACATCTTTTGAGTTGGCACGCATATCATCAACATTAGCACTGGTTACGCCTAATTCCTCTGCGTTGATCATGGCAAATACAGTCCACCGGACAAGGTTTGCCCATTGGCTGTCCCCCTGTCTTACAGCAGGCCCTAGAGGTTCTTTGGAAATGGTTTCAGGGAGAATCATATGATCGGCAGGATTCGGGAATGAAATAATATTTGCGGCTAATGATGATTTGTCAATCGAAACCGCATCGCATCCTCCCTTAAGGTACGTGTCGTCGCGGACATTCCAATCCTCGAAGGTAACAGCTTTGATATTGAGGTTGTTTTCCCGGCTGAAGTCCGCCAGGTTCAGTTCGCTGGTTGTGCCGGTTGTCACGCAGACACTCGCCCCCTTCAGTTGAAGTGCACTGGTGAGACCACTGGACTTGAGCACGGTGAAACCCTGACCATCATAAAAGTTAGGTGTGAGAAAGTCTAAGCCGAGCTGGGTGTCACGGGACATTGTCCAGGTTGCTGTACGGCATAAAAGGTCAGATTCTCCATTAGCAAGAGCGGTAAAACGTGCCTGACTACTGACAGACTGGATTTCCATTTTCTTTTTGTCTCCAAAAATGGCGGCAGCTACAGCCTCACATACCGCCACATCGAGGCCATACCAGTGTCCTTTGGAATCGAGATTGTAAAAGCCACCCGAAGGCGTACCAACCTGGCAGCGTAAATGGCCACGTTTTTTGACAGTCTCCAGTGTTTTGCCCATTGAGGCGGCGGCTGGTGCAGCCATTACAGCAAAAGCTACGACTGATGTGAATAATGTTGAAAGTTTCATTGAATGTTTTTTCCATGCAAAATTTTTAGATTCGATGGTAGGTAATCATTTTATAAGTCAATGATTACGAATACATCTACGGCGATAAGCTCCCTGGTATAAGAAAGTACTCTGGGTCTTTAGTTCCTCCTTTTTGAAGTCAAACATGAAGGTTTTTTGTTCTTACAATCTTCACAGTTAGGGGAGATTGTATGTATATGCTTTTACATGCGAACAGTAAATACTAAATCCAGAGCGCTGCTAACGATTGAACGGATTGAAGTACAAATCAGAACCACTAATTCTTTTTGTTGATAAAGCGAATAACCGCTCAGGATGGTCGATTCGAAGCATCTATGGTTACTTCTTTATAGCTTCTCTTCTGCGCATGACTTCATACACAACAGCTCCGGTGATTGTAATAAGAATAAAGATGAATGCCAGTGCATTCATGGCAGGACTGATAAAAGAACGTAGTTTGCTGCCAATGTAAATAGGCAGAGTCTGCTCAAAGCCGATGGCAAACAGGGTTGTATTATAGTTTTCAAAGGACTGCATAAATGCAAGAGCTGCAGCTGAAATCAATGCTGGTTTGAGAAATGGTAATGTGATTTTAAAAAAGACCTGTTTGTGGGTTGCGCCCAGATCAAACGCTGCGTCTTCCTGGGTTGTATTAAAACGCTGGGCCCTTGCCATTATCAGCAGCATGCAATAACCGCTTATGAAGGTAGATTGGGCCATGATGGTAGTTAGGAGACCACCCGATACTTGAAATGCCGTATCCCAGAATAAAAAGGTGGAGATACCAATAATAATACCGGGCATGAGAAGTGGAGAAACAAGGATTGCATAAAAGCTGTTACTGGCTTTGAATTGTAGTCGTGTCAATAGCAATGATGCGGCAAGCCCTATGGGAACCGAAATAATGACTACAAAAAATGCCACTATGAAGCTGTTGATTAAACCATCCCACATCTGCTTGTCATCAATTAATACTCCGAACCATTTCAGCGTAAACCCTTCCCAGGGTGTTACCTGAGGGATAGTACTGCTGTTAAAGGCAACAAGAGACATGAAAACCAGCGGCAGGAACAAGTACACAAAAAACAGCACCAGATAACAGCCGGTAACAAGCTTTATCACACTGGATGATCTCATTTCGCAATATCTCTCAAGTTGACTTTAAAAATTTTCATCATGGAAAAAATAAAAACAAGACACAGGCCTGCCAGAACCATTGAATATGCAGCACCCTGGTTCCAATTTGCAGTTTCAAAATTTGTGTAAATTACCTGAGTAAACCAGAAACTGCTGGGACTTCCCAGGAGCTGAGGGGCAGCTATTGATCCTGCTGCCAGCATAAAGGTCATAATGCAACCGACTGCGATACCGGGTTTAGCGTGGGGAATAACAATGCGCTTATGAATGCGAGGCCAGGAGGCACCAAGATCACGAGCGGCATCAATCTGATTGCGGTCAAGACTCTCCATGGCATTATATAGTGGAAAAACCATAAACAGGATATAGGCGTACACCATTCCCATGATAACGGCACCATTGCCGGCACGGAAGTTTATCGGATCTGCAACAAGGTTGATGCTCAAAAGTAATTGATTAAAGATGCCTGTATCTGCAAGGATTAATTGCCAGGCAAAAATCCTCAGCAGTTCATTGATCCAATAGGGAACGATCAGCCCCAGTAAAACCAGACTAAACCGTGCGCCTTTGGCAACTTTTGCCAGGTAAAACGATATTGGGTAGCAGACAAAAAGGGCAGAAACGGTCACAATAACACTGGCCCAGATCGTTTTGATAAAGATTGCTCTATGAAATTCATTGGTGAAAAGTACAATGTAATTCTTCAGAGTGTAAATATCTTCTGGCCCGCCCATTTTTCTGAGTGGCAGAAATGGACGAAAGGAATAATCAAGCATAATCAATTGAGGCAATACGATCATGAAAACAACCCAGTAACCCACGGTGCCTAAAATTAATATAGAACCAAAAACACCGAATTGTTTTATTACAACCTGCCCGAGTTTACGCATGAAAACCCTCTCCCACTGCAAGCAAACGGGTATTCTGTGTACCAAAACAAACATCGATTGCTGAGCCAATTTCCGGGAAAATGGTAGTGCCATCGTTATGCTGGCGCATAATAAAGGCGTCCTCTCCCTCCAAATCCAGAAAGATGGTGACAAATGCTCCCTCAAAACTGATATTTTTTACTCTGCATTTAATAGTATTTTCCACTTTCTTTGAGTCTTCTAAAACGGAAATAACTTCAGGCCGGATAAAAGCAACTGCTTGCTGCCCCGAACTCAATTGCTGCGGGTTTATACCTTTAAGCAATCCAAACGACGTCTCAACCGTGGCATGTCCATTACTTGCTGTTTTAACTGTTGCTGTGAAGCTGTTGTTTTCACCGACAAAATTAGCAACAAAAGCTGTATCAGGTTTGTTGTATAAGTTTTCTGCTGTGGCAATCTGTTCTATGGTGCCGTTAGCAGACATTACCCCAACCCTGTCTGACATGGTGAGGGCTTCCCCCTGATCATGGGTGATGTAAATAAAAGTAACCCCTGTACGTTCTTGGATTTGCCGTAATTCTGTGCGCATGTGCTGTCTTAACTTGAGATCAAGAGCAGACAAAGGTTCATCCAGTAAGAGCACGGAAGGTTCAACTGCAAGTCCTCTTGCGATTGCAACCCGTTGCATTTGCCCACCGGACAGGTCGCTTACATTTTTTTTTCCGACTCCCGGTAAGTCAACGAGTTCAAGGAGTTCGTCGACTTTTTTCCTGCGCTTGTCCGAAGATACTCCTCTCATTTCCAGCCCAAAACCAACATTTTCAGCCACGGTCATTAAAGTAAATAGTGCCAGATTTTGAAAAATCATGGCTGTGGGACGTTTGTTCGACCCAATACCGCGCATATTTTTTCCTCCTATTAGCACCTGTCCTGTTGTTGGCTCAAGAAATCCAGCAATAAGTCGTAATAGTGTGGTTTTGCCACAACCCGATGGGCCTAAGAAACTAAAAAACTCACCAGCTTTAATGTGTACGTTTATATTACTAAGGGCAGCTTTCTCACTCCCTTCATAACACATACCAACATCAATGATTTCAATGTCCTGTCCCGTATATCTATCCATGATGATTCTCCCTCAAATACAACAGTTTTCATACCTCAAAATAGAGAAATATGAAAACTGTTAAGATTAATGCCTTATATCCGGCTTACCGCACATTGCCGGTGTTTAAAATTTGAGTTTTTAAGCAGCCTGAAATTTATCTCTGTATTCTGTACGGGCAGGTACAAACCAGGAAGCTTCTGAAGGGTACCACCACAGATTATCCAGTGCATCTTCTGGATATGCCTCGGCAAATCCTTTTTTGGTGGCATCATCAAGAAGATCTGCAACACCTTTCACCACACTGTTGTAACCAGTTGATTTTGCCATGATTGCACCGGCTTCTGGCGTGTAGGCCCAGTTGATAAAGGCATAGGCCTGCTCGATGTTTTTTGCATTTTTGACAATAGCCATGGAATCAACCCATGTAAGCGCTCCTTCTTTTGGTGCCATATAAGAAACCGGCTTGCCTTCTTTCTTCAATGTCAGTATTGGCCCGTCCCATGTTTGACCGATAACGCACCCGTTTTGGAGAAATGCTAACTGATGATCCTGAGCATTGTTCCAGAACATCTTGATATTCTTTTTCCGCTCCACCAGAAATTTGAATATTTCATCATAGATCTTTCGCATTTTCTCTTCTGATTCATAGGTATCCATCATGCGATTCGAAGGAACTTTTCCGATGGCATCCAGATACAAACCTGCTCCAATAAAGACAGAATGAGGTCTGCAGGTTACTTTCTGGACAAATTCAGGATCCCACATGGTGTTGTAAGAAAGTTCCCCGTATTTAAAATTTAATTTTTCAGTATTCCAGGCGCAGGCTTCGGTTCCCCAGTCATAAGGAAGACCGACACGCTTTCCGTCAATAATACCACCCGTTTTTCCAGAAATATCCCAAAATGAGGGCTCCAAATTATGTAAATTTGTGATTTTGTTTTCATCAAGCTCTCGGTAAAGATCAAAATCCATATGTAAACGGAATTCTGTCAAGGAAGGTTGAGCAAGATCAAATCCTTTGGCACGAGCGGCGCGCAGCTTATTCATACATTCCTGATTACTGCTGTAATTGGTGACTTTAACTTTGATGCCGGTGGCCTTTTCAAATGCTGCAATAACTTCAGGCTTTGAATAGTCCGGCCATGTGAAAAGCCTCAGTTCCCCGGAAGAAGACAGTGCATCTTTTATAAACCACGGTCCCACACTGGCAGTAACTCCGACAGCAACTCCGGCAACAACTGATTTTTTGACAAAATCTCGCCTGGTCATATCTTTTTGAGTCCCTGTTGCCTCGGTTGTTTCGTTTGTCACATTTGTGCTGTTACTTTTTTCCATTACTTTCTCCATTTTTATTTAAAGGTAACTCCATTTACTGCTCGACCCTGCCAGGTATGGTGTGCTGGAATACCCATTAAAGTTGCAAGAGTCGGAGCTGTGTCAATAATATTTACGTTTTCCGTAATCCGGTGTTTTGCTCTTACTCCGGGGCCGAATATAAGCCATGGAATGGTCATGACCTCCTGCGTGTTTTCCATATGATGGTGCCCCCTGCCACCATGATCACTATGGAGGATGATGGTGTAAGAATCGGATGCATTTGTTTGTGCCAGCTCGTCCAGAATGATGCCAATTGCGGTATCTGCCATTTCAATTGCATCAAGGTACTCTTTCGACATCCATCCAGTCTTGTGGCCTGCTATGTCGGTTCCTTCAAAATAAACAAAACAGAAATCAGGACTACTTGAAGTCAGATAGGCGGCAGCAGCCTGTGCAATCTCAATATCACAATTTTCCACTGAGCTGCTTTTTATGAAATGGGAATGGTCGAGAGAGCCAGGTGCTGAAAGGTTCCTGAAGTGTTCCCAAGAGTAGAAAGCAGCTGTCTTTTTTCCAAAATCTTTTGCTACATCTATAATACTTCTGGCATCCGTTGACGGAGTGGGAGATCCGGTATTGCTAAGCACATTGTGGCCTATTGGTGTTAACGATGTGAAAATACTAAAATGAACAGGCAGGGTGATTGGCGGGCTTACGGTGCTGGCATTCAGGGTATGTGCACCGTTGTCGATCATGTGATCAAGGTTGGGTGTTGTGGCCTGTTCCAATCCGTCCGGGCGACAGCCATCGATAATTACCAGAATTGTTTTCATCGGATACTCTTACAGTTGTATATTCAGGAGACTCAAAAACAGTTATTGAATTCTTTTCAAATAGGATATGTATTCGGCTTATATTAGGAAGCAGTGATGAAAGGATTATGCTTTGATTAGATCTGTTTCCTGGAGCGGAATGGGAGGTTGGGGGATACAACTGTACAACCGGTTTTTCACGGTACAGCTGTGGGAGGGGGGGTGTTTAGTAGCCAGCGAATACGCTCGCTGGCCGCAGGCCGGAAACGTTCATGGAATGATAGGAAAAGTATTAATTTACTAAGCTCCTAAGCCTGAGCCAGCTGTCTGCAGCATAGCTCTTCCAGCTTCGTATTTTTGTTTTTTTTTGGCAACAATATTCCGTGGAAGCGTGCCAGCCAGTTGGTGTCCGTCCGTCCATTTTCTACTGCTATAACCTGATCACCTAAGATTGACGCTTCCTGCAGATTGTGGGTAACCATGATGATGGGAATCTGGAGTTGTTTCTTGATTTCCAGGAATTTCTGTTGCAAAGATTGCCTGGTTTCTACGTCGAGTGCAGAAAATGGTTCGTCGAGCAGGAGGAGCTCAGGNTCTGCCGCTAANGACTGAGCTATNGCTGCTCGTTGTCGCTCNCCCCCGGAGATTCGGGCNGGTTTTTTGTTCTGGAGATGGCTTATTCCNANGAGATCCAGCAANNTATCCACCCGGGATGGCGTNTCACAGGCAAAGGCCACGTTGTCGCGAATCCGCAGGTGGGGGAAGAGNCTNGCTTCCTGGAACACATAACCCAGTTTTCTCTTGCGTGTCGGTACCTGTATTCTACTCTCAGTATCATAAAGAATTTTCNTGCCAAGACGAATTGATCCAANATCCGGNTGCTCAAGGCCTGCAATGATCCGGGTAACTGTGGTTTTTCCGGATCCTGATGGACCTACTAAAGCCAGGAGTTCTCCTGCCTNACAACAAAACCCCATTTCGAGNGTGAAATGGGAGAGTTTTTTACNGATNCATATTTCAAGGCTCATTNTTTNTTTTCTCCAGTATATTNACAGTAAGGAGGATCAGGTAGCTGACCACCAGCAGTGCCAGGGAGAGTTGTCCNGCCTCCTGATAGCGCATGGCTTCCACATATTCAAAAATTGCAATGGAGGCCACCCTGGTTTCNTCGGGAATAGAGCCGCCAATCATGAGNATCACGCCAAACTGTCCCATAATATGGGCGAAACTAAGGATGGCAGCAGCTGCNAGACCCGGNAGGGAATTTGGGAGCACCACNCGAAAGAAACAGCTCATCTTCGAACANCCAAGAACTTCAGCCGACTCAAGGAGGCGGCGGTCGATNCTGGAAAANGAAGCNTTGAGGGGCTGGATAACGTAGGGAACGGTATGAANTATGGCTGCAATTGCTATNCCTGCAAAGGTNAAGAGCAGNGANGTGTCAAAAAGTATCTTGTACAGACGACCGATACTGCCCTGTTCCCCCATNAGGAGCAGGAGGTAAAAGCCAAAAACNGTTGGCGGCAAGACCAGTGGCAGGCCGATAAGAGATTCNATAAAAAGTTTNCCCCGCATGGGNANAAAAACAAGAGCGTAGGCCANGGGCGCACCGATNAACAGAAGNAAAAAGGTGCTGATCCCNGCAAGTTTGCAGGAGAGAAGAAGNGGAGAGTAGTCCATTACTGTNTGTATCCAAGGCTNCTGAGTGTCTTTTTGGTNTCATCAGTGGNCAAAAAAGAGAGAAGNNGCTCTGCTGCTGCTCTTGTTTTTTGACTTTTNGTTTACACANCCCCANTGGTNAATATNTTCCGCCTCCNGAATTACCCAATGNTTTCCCTTCTGTCCCTNTTTTGACAAGGNTTGAGAGAGAGCTATNAAACCCATCTGTGTGTTGCCTGTCTGGACAAATACGAAGGTCTGACCTACTGATTGNCCGTAGACTAAACGGGAATTGACAGNGTCGANCANNCCTGCTTTTTGTATAGCTTCAAAGCCNTTTGTTCCATAAGGGGCAGTTGCNGGATTGGCGATCGCNATNTTTCCTTTACNNGCCAGAAGCNCCTCCTGCCAGCTGTCNCCCGTTATTTCAGTGTCCCAGCTCCANAAAACCACTGAACCGGAAGCGTATGCAAAAGGTTTTTCACAGATTCCTTGCTCATGCAGAAGCTTGGGNCGGTTATNGTCTGCTGAGAAAAACAGGTCATAGGGAGCACCGTTTGTCATCTGGGCNTAGAGCTTNCCTGANGAGCCGTATGCAGGTTGGATTTTGATNTCATATTTGGCGGTAAATGGTGGNGCAATTGTTTCCATGGCATTAATGAAATTTGCTGCCACTGCNACCCGNAGGGGTGGNTAGGCGTCAGCCAAAAGCAGAGANGGGAAGAAAAAAAGNAAAATGATGAGAAACNTTGTCATGGTAAACCTCATTTAGCAGANTTTATTCNGCTTGTGCGAAAGCGGGTNTGGACAGGTTGAATTTTTTGATACGATANCCAATCTGGCGTTGGGTGAGGCCAAGTTCCCTTGCAGCCCGAGCCTGTACCCAGCCATTGCGTCTTAGCGAAGCCTCGATTTCCNGCNGCTCCAGATCNNTCANGGAGCTGTGACCGGGNTGNNGTNNTTNNNCNGGNTCNNCAANGGATNNATTCATCTGNTGGATAGGTGTGGGGAGTCTNTCCATGTGTANTTTTAGAGCTTCNGGNTNAANGNTTTGCTTGTCGGTCAGTATTACCAGTCTCTCNATCAGATTTTGTAGNTCACGAACATTNCCNGGCCAGTTNTNAGCAGTTAAATAATCGAGAGCAGTGTTNGTAANNTNTACNTCCCTGTTGTTTCGTTCGTTGCTTGANCGGAGGAAGTGATCGNTAAGCAATGNAATNTCGNNTCGTCTTTCACGGAGCGCTGGAAGCTGGATGGGTACAACATTCAATCGGTAGTAGAGGTCGCTGCGGAAAAGNCCCTGATCCACNNTGGTTTGCAGNTCGACGTTAGTGGCGGCNATAATCCNGACATCTACGGTGAGAGTACGGGTGCCGCCGATTCGTTCAAACTGCTGTTCCTGGAGTACCCNCAACAGTTTTGCCTGGAGGAGAATGGGNAGTTCTCCGATTTCATCGAGAAANATAGTNCCACCGTCTGCCAGTTCAAATCTGCCGGGCTTTGCTGNCGTCGCTCCCGTAAAGGCTCCCTTGTCATGTCCCAGGAGTTCACTNTCAAGCAGGTTTTCCGGAAGTGCCGCACAGTTGACCTTAATNTAGGGTTTGTCTTTCCTGGTACTGGACTCATGNAGGGCGCGGGCTACCAGTTCNTTTCCGGTNCCGGATTCNCCAAGAAGGAGAACTGTGGCNCGGCTGGGAGCAATNTTTTCNATGAGCCGGTANNTTTCCTGCATNGCCTCCGAATCGCCAATAATGTAATGNCGGTTGAAACGACTGTGGAGTTCNGCTTTCAGGGATTTATTTTCCTCAACAAGTTTTTCTTCTTTTTGTGAGATGGCGTGGTGGAGCACCAGAAACTGACCTATAAGGGTGGCCAGGATCTCNAGAAANCTCATGTCTTCTTCANAGGAGACATCANGTCCAAAGAGGTGGTCTACAGTAAGTACACCTACAGTTTTTTCTTCNACCTTTACTGGTACTCCAAGGAAAGAAAGCCCCTCTTTTTTGATTTTATTTCTTGCTCCGGTACGATTCANGAACATGGGTTCACTGNTNATGTCNGGNACGACACAGGGNGANCCGGACTGNAAAATCTGTCCGCAGATACCTTCGGAGAGACCATATATNCCTCGCCGTTCTTCTTCTATGCTGAGTCCGTANGANGCTCTGATGGANAGNNNCTGTCTGTTGGGATCAAGAAGAACAAGGGTGGCGCGCTNCATATNNAGAATGTCGTGAAGCACNTTNAGNATTCNGCNNANNGTGGTNTCNAGATGNACGNCCCGCCCGATGAGCTTGCAGACCTCTGACAGGGCACGAAGTTTCAGNGTTTCCAGNTGGTATNTANCCGGTGGNNCCAAGTNTAGTACTCCATTTNTNTCCATATTGTTCATGTGTNACCTCTTTTACTGACCTTAGTAAGCANCATNCNAAATACTTAAAGCTGGGCTTGTTTGNGTTGNANTAAGNATANAAGCAAAAATTATACCATGTCGGNGGCATTGTTTTNCGTCANNTTTTNNCGGGGAGGAGTTACAANTNTGTGATATNTNTNTTCNCNTTTGTACGTTTGTGTAGNTATTNNTGANNCTGCCNGACACTTANAGNGCAGTTCCTCTCTTTTNCATTATTTNCCTTCGGCGGTTGAATTTTTCTGGCCTANGACTCACAAAACCTACCCTTTTGTATGNTTTCTTCCAAAGTGTNNCCAATGNCACAATAATGGTAGCGCCTTCTTNNATGGTCTTNGGTTCTCTGNGGGGGCGTNAAAGCCTTNCTGGNANNGGAAAGTCACAAAATATCNTGATCTGGCACGAGCCTTGNANTGNTTATTGACATACAAGGAACCATGAGGCGTNTGACAGTGTGGAGNCTCAAATACTAATNACGGTTGTNANTTCAAGAGAAGCNCAGCCGGTTAATTCAACNGAAGGAGTTTTACCATGAGGAAAATAGCTATNTACGGAAANGGCGGTATTGGNAAGTCTACCACAACTCAGAATATAGTGGCAGGNCTGGTCGAAATGAATCGCAAGATTATGGTGGTCGGTTGTGACCCCAANGCGGATTCAACCCGTCTTCTGTTGGGCGGTCTTGCNCAGAAATCNGTACTNGATACCCTGCGTGAAGAGGGNGAAGANGTNGANCTCGAAGATATCCGCAAACTTGGTTANGGCGGCACCTGGTGTGTTGAGTCCGGTGGNCCTGAGCCTGGAGTTGGNTGTGCAGGTCGTGGAATCATTACTTCCATTAATATGTTGGAGTCACTCGGTGCCTATGAAGAAAGCGAGGGNCTGGATTACGCTTTTTATGACGTCCTTGGCGACGTGGTNTGCGGNGGATTTGCCATGCCGATNCGTGATGGTAAGGCCGAAGANATTTACATCGTTGTGTCNGGTGAGATGATGGCCATGTATGCGGCCAANAACATAAGTAAAGGTATTGTCAAGTTTGCCGCGGCAGGTANTGTTCGTCTGGCTGGCCTGATCTGTAACTCTCGTGCTGTGGATAATGAAGCAGAAATGATCGAGAAATTTGCTGCAAAACTGAATACCAAGATGATCCATTTTGTNCCACGTCACAANGACGTACAGCGGGCAGAGATTAACCGCAAGACTGTTATTGAATGGAATCCNGAACTCCCTCAGGCTCAGGTNTATCGTGATCTTGCCAAGGCAATTGACGAAAACGATGANTNTACNATCCCNACNCCAATGGAAATTGAGGTGCTTGAAGAGTTGCTCATGGAGTACGGCCTGATGCAGGCAGCCTAAGTAATTCGANAAATACTNTTTAAGACAAACAAAAAGAATATACCGGTNAGGTGACANAACCTCCCGGTTAAGTNGGAGATATAGTTATGATGATAATGATTCGCTCAATTATTCGNCCTGAAAAAGCAGATGCTGTCATGGCGGCCCTCATGGATGCNGGNTTTCCTGCTGTTACTAAATATGCCGTTGCNGGTCGCGGTAAACAGCGCGGTATTAAGATTGGNGATATNACCTATGATGAACTCCCCAAGGTGATGNTGATGAGTGTTGTGAATGCCGAGGACAAAGATTTCGTCATTGATACNATTATGGACNCAGCACGTTCAGCAGNNAAAGGCGCCTTTGGTGATGGTAAGATTTTTNTNAGTGATGTTGNNGAGTCTTACACAATCAGTTCCGGCACCAAGGANACTGCTGCCGCTTCTGAGGGGGTNCCGGCATGAAAGAGGTNGTCGCTGTAGTNCGTATAAATATGATGAACCAGACCAAGCAGGCTCTCACTGATTGTGGTGTGGATGCCTTCTTTGCTCATGAGGCTCATGGCCGTGGCANGGGNTTTGTAAACCCGCAGATTCTCGAAGGGGNTGAACAGGGNTACGAGGAAGCCGCNGCCCTGCTGGGGGAAAAGGGNAAACTCTACCCGAAACGCCTNCTNACNGCNGTAGTNGAAGACAGTATGGTGGAGTGTGTGGTGGATACGATTATTAACACAAATCAGACTGGCANGCNNGGTGATGGNAAGATTTTTATCTTGCCACTGCTGGATGCTGTGCGNGTAAGAACTGGTGAGACAGGCGAAAAAGCCATCGTCTGATTTCAGGCTTTTTAAACACTAATGCATGAAAAGCCTAACTATAAGGAGTACTGAAATGGCAACAGCAACCAAGAAAAAAAAGGTGCAGTGGGATCCTGCCGATGTCAAAGCGGAATTGTTGAAAAAATATCCGCCCAAGGTAGCCCGTAAACGCTCTAAACAAATAATGATCAACGAGGCGTTGGAGAACGATACGCCTGAAATTACAGCCAATGTCCGTTCCACTCCTGGCATCATCACCATGCGCGGTTGTACCTATGCCGGTTGCAAAGGAGTCCTCCTGGGGCCAACCCGGGATATTGTCAATCTGGTGCATGGTCCTATCGGTTGCAGCTTTTACGCCTGGTTGACTCGTCGTAACCAGACCGATGCAGGACTCGATGGAGAAAATTATATAAATTATTCCTTTTCCACTGATATGCAGGAGCAGGACATTATCTTTGGCGGAGAAAAGAAGTTGGAAGCAGCTGTTCAAGAGATATATGACCTCATGCATCCCAAGTCCATTGCCATCTTTGCCACCTGTCCGGTGGGTCTGATTGGTGACGATATTCATACCATAGCCAGACTCATGAAGGAAAAACTGGGTGATTGTAATGTTTTTGCTTTTTCCTGTGAAGGGTACAAAGGGGTAAGTCAGTCTGCTGGTCACCATATTGCCAATAATCAGGTATTTAAGCATATTCTCGGTGAAGATGATACGCCCGTAGAAGGTAAGTTTAAGATTAACCTTCTGGGTGAGTATAATATCGGTGGTGATGGTTTTGAAATCGATCGTATCCTTGATAAGTGCGGGATTACCAACATTCTTACTTTTTCCGGAAACTCTACGTATGACAAGTATGCCACAGCCCATCATGCTGATTTGAACACCGTCATGTGCCATCGTTCTGTTAATTATGTGGGTGACATGATGGAGATAAAGTTTGGTATTCCTTGGATCAAGGTGAATTTTATCGGGGCTAAGTCTACTGCCAAGTCTTTGCGGAAGATCGCCGCCTATTTTGAAGATCAGGGACTCATCGACAGGGTAGAAGCAGTGATTAAAGAGGAGATGCCTGAGGTTGAAGCAACGATGGCGGATGTTCGTAGTCGTACGGAAGGAAAGACCGCCATGCTCTTTGTTGGTGGTTCCAGAGCGCATCATTACCAGGAATTATTCAAGGAAATGGGGATGAAAACCATTTCAGCCGGATATGAGTTTGCTCATCGCGATGACTATGAAGGACGTCAGGTAATACCTGATATAAAGATTGATGCGGACAGTCGTAACATTGAAGAAATTCATCCAGAGGCGGATGAAACCCGTTTTAATCCTCGTAAGACACCTGAGCAGATGGCTGCTCTTGAAGCTGCAGGGGTGAAGTTCAAACACTATGACGGCATGTTTTCGGATATGGATGAGGGGACATTGGTCATCGATGATGTGAATCAGTACGAGGCTGAAAAGCTGGTTGAGATCATGAAGCCTGATATCTTCTGTGCAGGAATCAAGGAGAAATTTTCAGTCATGAAGCTGGGTGTGCCCATGAAACAGCTGCACAGTTATGACTCCGGCGGCCCCTATGCGGGATTCCGGGGCGCAATCAATTTTTATCAAGAGATCGACAGGCTGACACATTCCAGGGTATGGGCCTACCTGAAGGCTCCATGGCAGGAGAGCCCTGAGCTTACAGCTGCCTACGTCTGGGAATGATTGTGGCATACGGTGTGCGGTTTGAGGATGATTGGATCAGTTCCTTGCTTTTTATCAACAATCGTACACCGTAAAACTCATCGGAAAGAACTGATGGTCGCTGTATTCACGACCACTTAAAATAGAAGAGGTTTATAAAAATGTTATTACGTCATACACCAAAAGAAATAGTGGAGCGCAAGGCTGTCAGCATCAATCCTGCCAAGACTTGCCAGCCCATCGGAGCCATGTATGCGGCTCTTGGCATCCACGGCTGTCTTCCCCACAGTCATGGCTCGCAGGGCTGCTGTTCCTATCATCGTTCCGCACTTACTCGTCATTACAAGGAGCCGGTTCCGGCCGCCACCTCAGCTTTTACCGAAGGAGCATCAGTCTTTGGCGGTCAGGCCAACCTTCTGCAGGCGATCAATAATATCTTCTCCGTTTATGAACCGGATGTGATCGCAGTGCATACCACCTGTCTTTCAGAAACCATCGGTGATGATCTGCCGCAGATCATAAAAAAGGCAGAGACAGAAGACAAGATTCCAGCTGGTAAGTATGTGATCGGCGTTTCCACACCGAGTTATGCGGGGTCGCATGTCACCGGATTTTCCAACATGGTCAAGGCCATAGTGGATTTCGCGGAAAAAACAGACAAGAAAAACGGTAAGGTGAATATTATTCCCGGCTGGGTAGAACCGTCTGACATGGAAGAAATTAAGCGTATTGCCAAGCTCATCGGGGTGGAAACCATTATGTTCCCGGATACTTCCGGAGTTTTAAATGGCCCGATGACTGGTAAGTATAAGATGTTCCCGGATGGCGGCACTACGATTGCAGAATTAAAATCCACTGGTGATTCCATCGGTACCCTCGCACTCGGTGAGTGGTGTTCTGCAGATGCGGCACGGCTTCTCGACAAGAAATGCAAGGTACCATGTAAGGTGCTGGATATGCCCTTTGGTCTCAAGGCTACCGACCGTTTTGTTGATGCTCTGCGTACCATAGCAGGTGTGACAGTATCAGATGAACTGAATGCTGAACGAGGACAGCTGGTTGACTTAATCACAGATAATCATCAGTTTTTTTACAAGAAAAAAGTGGCCATTGCCGGCGATCCTGACCAGGTCATTGCCATGGTGGAGTTTCTCGTATCCATTGATATGTGCCCTGTGCATATAGTCACCGGAACACCTGGTAAAAAGTTT
>JAESPV010000033.1 GCA_016765495.1 Desulfocapsa sp.
CGATGAAATTCAGTCTGCAATTCAGGAACAGATTGATGTTATTATTGAGGCTGTACGAGTGGCACTTGAAGTAACTCCCCCTGAACTGTCTGCCGATATAGTGGATCAGGGTATAGTGCTCACTGGTGGCGGTGCTCTTCTGAAAAATCTTGATAAATGCCTCAAGGAAGAAACAGGGATGCCCATTATTGTGGCAGATGATCCGTTATCTTCAGTCGTGCTCGGTTCCGGGCAGGCGCTTGATAATCTTGATATCCTGCGGGAAGTTACCATTGACTAGGGAACGTGTCGTTTCGTAGTGTCGTATCCGTAGAAGCTACTGTCCATGGAGGGTAGCTTTTGTATGGCGGACGGATTCGCATTCAAATCCATGAACAACCCTTATGTATTACCTGTTTGTTTCTTGGGTTAATGAGAGTGAAAGAGTGAGAAAGAAAAATACTGACAGAAGGAGGAAGACCAGTTTCAGGTTTACCCGTCTCTTTCTTCTTCTTTCGCTCTTTGTTGGTCTTCTCTTACTCGTGTTAGGATCAACAACCGGTGGCAGATTCGGGATTTCACATCAACTAACTTTGGAAGCTCTAGGGCCTATTCAGGGGTTTTTTTCCAAAATTTCTCTCAGTACCATCAGTTTAAAGAATCAATATATTAATCTTTGGAATTTACAGGAAGAAAACGATCAGTTGCGTAACGAACTTGCTACTTATCATACACAACTCGATGAGTATCGTTCGGCATACTCCCGGAACCGATTTCTTGAAGCTGAGCTAGCCTTTAAAAAGCGAGCGAGTTTTCCATCTCTTATGGCTAGAGTGGTTGGAAAAGACCCATCTTTCTGGTTCCAGACTTTAATTGTCGATCGTGGNGAGAATGATGGTGTTGTTACNGGGATGGTTGCACGAANTTCTCGTGGAGTCGTGGGNCAGGTGCTTCAGGTATCTGATAATTATTCNAAAATACTACTTGCCAATGCACCATCCAGTGCCATTGATGCNATTGTTCAGAAAAGTCGGGTGCGNGGGATTCTTNAAGGTGCGGGNGAACAGGGNTATATCCTTCAGTATGTTTTAAAAAACGGAGANGTTGAGGAAGGGGATGTNGTCGTNACTGCNGGTATTGGTGGGGTNTTNCCGCCAGGGATTACCCTTGGNACTGTTTCCAGGGTGTATTCAAANCGGCGNGGGATGTTTCTGGAAATTGAAGTGAAACCCGCAGTTGATTTTGCCCGTCTTGAATTTCTCCATNTCAATCTTTCTGANGAGCAGTTGGAAATNGACAAGTTCAGTCGATCCNCCTCTTCTTNNGGAAAGTAGNTATGGTAACNCTTTNTTTTCTTTTTCTTGGCTTTATTCTCATTGCGATTCAGACCACTGTTTTTCATTATTTNCCCCACTGGCTCGGGCGTCCTGACCTTGCATTTATTTTATTGGTTTTTTCGGCTTNTAAATTAAGCTGGTTTCCCGGGCTGCTCCTTGCTGTCCTCCTCGGTTGGCTCATGGATGTGAGTTCGGGGGTTTTCCCAGGTACATATCCTCTGCTGGTGTTGCTTGTTTTTTCNATTGTAAAATTCNTGTGTCAAAACAGTNCNGTAAAGGAAACTGCTTTTCAGATTCCGCTGGTCGGAGTGAGTTATTTTATTGTGCAATGCATCTTTTATCTTTTTTTCTCTTTCACACAACCAGGNGCTCTCCCCCCCTGGTCCTGGGCAAGAGTGGTGCAGGANACACTTATTCTTCTGGTTGCATCCATTCCATGTTTTATCTTTTTCAGCTGGGTGTATGAAAAAATTGTAACACGACGCAGGGCTTCAAAAAGTTTAAAGAGAGGCGGNGGAAATCGCTTNCGNTGAGTGTGAATAAATGAAGTGGTCCGGATATAAAAATCTTGAAGAGATAAATGAGNATGACNATGCTGAACTTGATTTGTTAAAAAAACGAATNTTTTTTGCAGGCNTTGTNATTCTCTTTTTNGCAACCATTATTNTCGGACGNCTGTGGTTTCTCCAGATNCATAAAGGNGATGAATACAGAAANCGGGCAGAAAATAATCGAGTNCGAATGCGTGAAGTTGCAGCACCGCGTGGAATTATNAAAGANANGATGGGAAGGGAGATGGTNACTAACCGCCCATCTTTCAATGTGGTTCTTGTTCGGGAAGATTCAAACAATATTGACGAANTGCTGAAAAAGCTNGCCACTGCACTTGATCTTGATATTTCNGNTCTTTGGGAGNAGTTAAGAGATGCCGGNAATAAGCCCAGNCATATTCCCGTCAGATTANTGGAAGATGTTGATTGGGAAACCCTTGCATATGTNGAAAATCATAATCAGGANTTTCCGGGAATTCGCATCGAGATNATTCCTGCCCGTGTTTACCATTATGATAACCTTGCTGCGCACGTCATCGGGTACCTGGGTGAGATCAGTAAAAAGGAACTGGCAGCACGAGACACNGNTATATANACAGGTGGTGATTTAATNGGCAAGATGGGGCTTGAGCGTCTGCATGAAGTTGACCTGCGNGGAGAAAAAGGGAGTAGCTCTTCAGAAGTNAATGCCAGAGGTTTTGANCAACAGCTTTTAAAAAATGTTGAACCACTTCCAGGTAATGAGATCCAGTTAACGCTTGATGCNGAGNTGCAAAAAGTAGCTGAAGATCTGATGACCGCNGNGGNNAAAGCCGGCGCTGTTGTNGNCATGGAAGTAAAAACAGGNCGTATGCTTGTGCTNGCCTCAANNCNNGTACTTCCCATTGATCAGTTTGTGGGTGGTATTTCNCATAAAAACTGGAACGCTCTGCTCGATAACCCCAAACACCCTCTTATTAANAAGGTNGTACAGGCAATGTATCCTCCGGCATCCGTNTATAAAATGATGACGGCAATGNCAGGNCTTGCCGCCGGTGTCATCGANAAGGATACGGTTATTTATTGTCCNGGNCATTTCTATTTTGGAAAACGACGATACCACTGCTGGAAACGTAGTGGNCATGGTGCGGTGAATTTGANNAGGGCAATTGCCGAATCCTGTGATGTCTATTTTTANCAGGTTGGTTTGCGTGTGGGAGTTGANANGCTTGCTGAAATGGCNAATAAATTTGGGCTTGGACATAAGTCAGGCATTGAAATGGANCATGAAAAAAATGGTCTTACTCCCACAAAAGAGTGGAAGAAAAAGAAATACAAAAAGAAGTGGCAGGATGGAGAGACCCTTTCCGTTGCAATCGGGCAGGGTTTTAACCTTGTAACACCCNTTCAGGNNTGTTTGATGACAGCAACTATTGCNAATGGTGGNAANCAATACCATCCGCAACTGATCGAGAAANTAACCGATCCTGACGGNAAGGTNCTGTTTCAGTTTGAGCCGGTGGTNCTTGAGGAGTTAAAGGNTGAAAAGAAATTCCTGCCGCTTATTCGGGNGGGNATGGAAGAGGTTGTTCAGGGGCGGCGNGGGACTGCCAGAAAANTACGNATTNAAGGTTTGNCCATTGGNGGNAAAACAGGNACAGCGCAGGTTGTACGTTTGAAACAATACAAACATTTAAAAGAGGAAGATATCCCCTATAANTTTCGTGATCATGCCTGGTTTACCTGTTATGCTCCNGCGGANGATCCTGAGATTGCGGTAACTGTTCTTGTCGAACATGGTTTGCACGGNNGTTCAGTNGCAGNACCTGTCGCCCGTGCTATATTGGAAAGCTATTTTNCTGAACNCNTGGAGTTGGCGGCANNAGCAGAAGCNGAAGCANAAGCAAATNAAGAAAANGGAGAGTAGNGAAAGCAATGCTTCGTATAGATAGAAGNTATTTTTATAATTTTGACTGGATCCTGCTGGCNCTGTTANTTGGAATCAGTGGAATGGCGCTGATGAACCTTTATAGTGCATCCTATCCACCTTCTCCCTGGGGCATNCCNCCGTATATTAAGCAATGTTATTTGTTTCTTCTCGGTGTGTCAGGNATTCTTTTTATCCTCTGTTTTGANTATAAAGAGCTTCATTTCTGGAATTATCCCTTTTATATTNTTATTNTTTTATTACTTNTTTTTGTGCTTTTNGCAGGAAATACTGCCGGTGGGGCGCAACGCTGGATTAACCTGGGCCTTTTCCAATTACAACCCTCCGAACTTGCCAAGTTGTCGCTGGTTGTGACTTTAGCCAGTTATTATTCCCGTAAGGAAAAAACTGAAGGGTATGGGATTAAGGATATGATTACTCCTGTTCTTCTCACGGGAATTCCGTTTCTTTTAATTCTCAAACAGCCGGATCTTGGGACGGCATTGATGCTTGGCATCATTTTTGTGTCAATGACTGTTTTTGCAAAAGTCCGTTGGCAGACCTATGTTTGTGGAATTATGTTTGGCAGTGCTGCTGGAGTGTTTGCCTGGTTCTATCTTTTAAAAGAGTACCAAAAACGTCGAATTGAAACATTGTTAAATCCGGGAAAAGATCCCATGGGGCAAGGATATCAGATTCTTCAATCCAAGATTGCCGTGGGGAGTGGTGGGGTAAGTGGTAAGGGGTATCAGGAAGGGACACAGGGCCATCTGCATTTTCTACCTGAACGCCATACCGATTTTGCTTTTGCAGTATGGGGTGAAGAGTGGGGATTTGCAGGAAGCCTCTTTTTTCTCGCGGCCTATTTCGGTATGCTCATCTGGGGATTATATATTGCCATGACTGCCCGGGATCGCTTTGGAGTCTTTCTCTCTTTTGGCGTGGTGATGCTGATTTTCTGGCAGGCTGTGATTAATCTTCTTATGATACTCGGTTTCTTGCCAGTTGTTGGGATTCCGTTGCCGTTGGTGAGTTATGGCGGATCTTCTTTGCTTACTACGTTGCTCGGCCTGGGGATTTTACTGAATGTCAGGATGCGCCGTTTTCAGATTGGACAAAATATAGAAAAAATGAAATAACGGAGTTACATTTTCTGTTTACTTCGCAGCAATTCTTCGTATGCTTCGGTGAGTTTTACAAATTCTTCATGATCTCCACCGGTATCTGGGTGTATGGATTTTGCTTTTTGTCGATACAATCTTATTATTTCCTTTTTGTCAGCTTTTCGTAAAGTCTCTGCAGATTCTCCAAAAAGAGTGGCGATCTCATCTTTACTGACGGTATATTTTCGTTCCGGCCGGTGAAATTGTCTGTACTGCCCCTGAAACTCAGCTGCCTGCTCAAAACCTCTGTTACGGCGGGGAATCGAATCAAAAAAGAGAATAAGATAACGGATAAGGTAGTCGGGAAGCTTTGAAAAATCTGTACGTTCCTGCCAGAAGTTTTTGTCATCATTTAGCAGACAAAGTTCCTTTACAAATGTGTTATCTATTTTTTCTGCGGGTAGAGCCTGGGGAAAACGTCTTGCAAAATTTTCAGTGAAGTGTTTTTGCAGGTTCAGGGCTGTGTAGAGGTATGTTTTGAATTCAGTCTCTCGAAGTTCTGCCTCTTCTTTAAGAAAAAACTGTTCCAGTTCATCCCGCGATCTGTCCAATAGTTTTGCCTCAAGTCGAGGGGGCATTTGAAAAATACGTCCCTGATTCGTTGAGCCGAACCTGAGAAAGTGAAGTCTTCTTTTGTCAAAGACGTGGGGTGCTTGACCATCAAAGGAGAGTAGTTTGCTGCCTTTTTGTAAGCGAACCTGACCCGCACCACGAAAAAAAAAGTGATCCATTTTTCTCTGTACGGTGGGATCAACAAAAGGCCAGAGAAGATGTTCAAGTTCTGTTTCCATATCACGACCGCAGAGTTTTTCTATGCGGTATACAAGATCAGTATCCAGTTGAAAGCAGGTATCATTTGGGTAATGGAGGAACTCTTCAGGTTCAGTGCCAAGATCAAACAGTTTCGAAGTTCGAAAACAGTGTTGTTCAATATCCCAGAAGGAGAGGCGAAGGCTGTAAAGTGGCGGACGGGTCAGGACAGTTCGGTGAAGGTAAATGGTTGGATCTGGCTGGCCTTTTTTTTTAAGATGTGTATTGCTCATTTGGCAAGGATCAATTCCTTCAGGCAGTTGATAAATGATGGATTACAGTTAAGAGACTCAGTGGATTGAAGCCGCATTCCAAGATCGCGTGCCTGATCGTGGTAAAGCATATCAATTTCATAGAGCGTTTCCACATGGTCGGAAACAAAACTTATTGGAACCATGAGAATATTCTTACATCCGTCTTTTGCCAGACTTTCAAGCATGTCAGGGGTGGATGGAGAAAGCCACTGAACCGGGCCTGATCTGCTTTGGAAACAGAGTTTCCCTGGACGATGTGTTATTTTTTCCACCTGAGTGATCGTTTCTTTTATATGATCAACATAAGGATCACCATCTTCAATAAAAGAGACTGGCAGGCTGTGCGCACTATACACAATCTGAGGTTGATCCGATCCAAATGCAAGGGCTGCTTTTTCAATGTTTGCTGCCAGAGTTTGGGTGTAGCCAGGCTCGGATGGCCATGATTCGATTACTTTTAGTAGATCAAAAGGACTCTTTGACCTGGTGATGCCACGTTTTAGCTCTTGCACGGACGATCCGGTGGTTGCACAGGAATAGTGAGGATACAGGGTGAGAGCTATTATTTTGCTGATGCCTTTGTCAGCCAGTATTTTCAGAGTTGTATCAGTGTCAGGATGCCAGTAGCGCATGGCACTTACCACCGTATAGTTACCATGTTCCGTAAGTGCTTCTTCAAGAGCCTTTCCCTGTTCAAGGGTGATTCTGATAAGTGGTGATCCCCCACCGATCAATTCATACGTCTTCATGCTTTTTGGCGCACGTTTTTTGGAAATGTACCAGGCTAAAGGCTTTTGCATGAAACTGGGGCCAAGGCGAATGATTTCTCGATCTGAAAAAAGATTATAGAGAAAGGGGCGTACGTCATCTAATTTTTCAGGTCCCCCCATATTTAGAAGTACGATTCCGATCTGTTCTGTTGTCATAATAGATACCTTGTAGGTTATTTCTGTAGCATTAAAAAAACTGCAAACTTCTTTATACCAGTTAGCATTGTCGCGGAAAAGGGAAATGATTCAGGGGGCGTTAAGAAAGTTGCAAAGAATGAATTATGGAAATTATCTGAAACTTTGTTATATTAGAGAGCAATAAATACTCCATATAGACAGCAGGGTGTGGAAACACCCTTTTCCGTAATAACCATTTATTGGGGAGATTGATCATGGCCAGTGTTTACAAGATTATAGAACTCGTTGGTGTCAGTAAAAAATCCTGGGAAGATGCAGCGGCAAGTGCAGTGGAGACCACAGGGAAAAATCTGAAAGATTTGCGTATTGCCGAAGTGGTCAAAATGGATATGCAGATTGTAAAGGGCAAAGTTGTCGGCTATCGAACTCGGATTGCAGTGTCGTTTAAGTATAAACAAAAAAATGATTAAAGATCATTTAACATGAAAGCACACTGTTTTAGGTGCTATGGCTTGGCTGCATCCTCTTGGATGCAGCCTTTTTTTATGTGAGCACAAGCAAGCTTTATTTTGGAAGATAACTTGATTATCTGCATATAAAATATATAATAAAAAAAGAAGGTATGATTTTGCTGTCCGGCGGGAAGTACCTTGTAAAATTTGTGTATTGCCAGTGCCCGGAAGTCTTAAATCGTGCCGGAGTGCGTGTCTGAGGATGCGTTTGGTGATGGTGGCGTGTTGTGCATGTCATCATTGTAGCTTAATGGAGGAACCGTATGGATCTTAAGGTTGAAACCCGGAATGTTGAGTTGCGAAAAGGCTGGCAGAAAAAAATTGATGAGGAAAGAGAAAAGTTAGTCCGCCATTTTGCCAGTTTCGTTCTTCACCTCCGTGTCTCCATCGTGGGAACAGCCCACCATAAAGAAGGTGGCTACGAGTTGAAACTTGTTGCTTCTGTTCCTAATGATACCGTTGTTGTTACCCGAAAAGGGGAAAATGTTGCCTCCCTGCTTATTGAAGCCTTTGATGTACTCACTCATCAAATGAAAGAGATGCAACGTAAGAAACGCCAAGCTCAAAAGAATGGTGGTGCGGTTGATGATGGCGCTCAGGTTGGCGTGATCCGAAAAGTGTCTCCCTATGAATCCTATGGGTTTATTGTGAGCCAGGATGCCAAGGAAATATACTTTCATGAAAATGCTTTAAAGGATGTTTCAATTGATGCATTAACTGAAGGTGATACGGTTATGTACGGTGAAAGCCTTGGAGATAAAGGGCCGCAGGCTTCATGGGTTCGAATGAATACCTAAACAACAATTGTTCTATTTTTTATAGAGGCCCTGTGCAGAGGATTCTGTACGGGGCCTTTTCTTTTGTAAAGCACCATGGCTTGCTTGATATAAGCTCGTGTCAATGGTAAAAAAGTTTCTGTCGTAGCCATTCAACAGTAATCATTTATTTTAAGGAGCGAGCCGATGCTATCACAGCAGCAGGACCTGGGGGTTGAATATTATAATCTTGAACGTGGAGAAATACTCGATCGGATCACCAAACGTAAGCAAGAGCTTGCAGATAACCTGCTGATCCTCTGTCATCATTATCAACAGCAGGATATTTTTCAGTTTGCAGATTTTGCGGGCGATTCGCTGAAGCTTGCAAAAGAGGCCGCAGCCATCAGTGATCGTGAATTTATTATCTTTTGCGGCGTTCATTTTATGGCTGAATCTGCTGATATTTTGGCTCGCCCCGGTCAAAAAGTGATGCTTCCTCACCTTCATGCAGGGTGTCCTATGGCCGATATGGCCACCGCAGGTGCGGTGAGCCAGGCATACAAAGAGCTTCTGAGTGTTGGGATTATGGCACAGGAAAAAGATCTGGTGCCTGTCACTTATGTGAACTCATCTGCTGCCATTAAATCCTTTGTTGGCGAGCGGGAAGGCTC
>JAESPV010000034.1 GCA_016765495.1 Desulfocapsa sp.
TTCGACCGGGTTAATCATGACCGCCTGATGAGCCGACTCGCTGCAAAAGTGCATGATAAAAGGCTCTTGAAGCTCATACGTAAGTTCCTTATATCCGGAGTGATGATCGATGGTTTAGTACAAGCTGCCGATGAGGGTACTCCTCAGGGGGGCCCACTTTCTCCGTTGTTGTCTAATATTGTGCTGGACGAGCTTGATAAAGAGCTTGAAAGGCGTAATTCGGAGTCTCACTGCGTTCGCTTACCTGTGTTTCGCCCGTTATGCGGACGATTTTAACATCTTCGTTCGTAGCCAAAGGGCTGCCAACAGAGTTATGGGGACAGTCTCACACTTCGTAACTCACCGTTTACGTCTGAAGGTGAATGAAGAGAAAAGTCACGTCACCCGTCCATGGGAAATGTGCTTTCTCGGATTCAGAATCACCAGTATGATAAACTTCACACGTATTCAGATCCACCCGAAATCAATCAAACGATTGAAAGGAAAGGTGCGGCAGTTGACCAGCAGGTCAGGCGGCAAAAGTATTCATCAGGTTATTTTCAATTTGAACGAGTATCTGCATGGTTGGTGGAACTACTATCGTTTTGCCAAGCTTAGTATCAAGTGGCTTCGCTCTCTTCATGGATGGATAATGAGGCGTTTACGGAGTATCCTCTGGAAACAGTGGAAGAATCCGCGAACCCGTGTCCGGGAGTTGAAGAAACGGGGTATTTATCATAAGTCAGCGGTCAGTACGGGAAATGCCCGTAAAGGATCTTGGCGAATGAGCAGAGTCAAGTGGGTAATAATCGCATTACCGAATATCTATTTCCGAAGAACTCTTGGTCTTTTTCTCCCAGGTATACAACTCCTGTCTTGATCAGCCGAACCGCCTTAGTACGCGATCCGTATGCTTGGTGGTGTGGGAGGGGCGGTCAGTGATGGCCGTTCCTATCCCGATATATGATTTCATGCACTTAAGCTTGAACTGGTAAAGGATTAGTGGTTTGGGGAGTTCTCAAGCTTTAAATTTGGGTCAAGTTTTAATGAGCCTGAGGAATAAAATTAATTTCAAGTTTATATCCTACCGCTTTTGCATATTGTTCAATAGTTGAAAGTTTAGGAGATATTTTTGAATTAACATTCTCCAACCTTGAAATGTTACTCTTCTTTGTGTGCAATATTTCAGCAAGTTCTTCTTGGGTAAGACCTGCGTCTTTACGGATTTTTATTAATTGTTTTCTCAAAGTATATGCTGGAGCAAGCTCATAATATTCTTTCGCAACACCTGGATTTGATAATGCTTTTCTTTTGAATTCCTTTAATGTTGGTCTCATGATTTGACCTCCTTGAGTCTTTTGCGCGCTAAGTTTATTTCCTTTTTTGGGGTTTTCTGGGATTTTTTTATGAATGAATGCAAAATAATCACCTCTTTACCCTTAACCATACAGAAGAAAGACCTTCCAATACCTTCTTTACCTTTTGCCCGAATTTCAAAAAGACCTTCTCCGAAAGGTTTGGTATATGGTGCTCCCAATGCAGGCCCAAATTCTTCTATCATTTCTGCTATATGTAAAAAGTTTGCCAAAATACCTTTTGGGAAGGAGAGCGTTTCTTTTTCTACTTTGTTATTATAAAAAGTTATCTGCCAGTTCATAGTAGAATTGTTATCATTTCGGATAACTTTGTCAACTGGTATTTTTTACCTTAGACCCATTTAAAAAGTTAGTCGGTGCAGTTATTTTAATTTTTTTCTTTTAATTGCTACGACGAGCTGCTGCAAGACCAACTCCAGCTGCGACCATCAAACCTCCTGATGTTCGTGAGACTGTTTGAAGTGCTTTTTGGCTACGAAAAAACTTACTGGCTTTGCCAGCGACTAATGCCCAAACAGATGTTACGGTAAAAGTTATTACTAAAAATGTTGGTACAATTATGATAAATTGTGATCCAACAGGAATTGCTGTGTTGATAAATTGAGGTAGAAATGCTGCAATAAAGATCAAACTTTTAGGGTTAAATGTTGTGATAACAAGACCTTGGAAAAACAAATTCTTCTTCGGTACTGATGATGTTTCAAGTATCAAAGGATCGTTGGCACTTCGCCATTGTTTGATTCCGAGATAAATAAGATATACCGCACCAGTCCAGCGAAGCCATTCAAATGCTTGAGCAACAACATTTAGCAAAGAGGTGAGACTTATTGCGGCAATTGTTAACTGAACAGCAATTCCCATCGTTGCTCCGGCAACCGTTACGATGCCACGTTGCCAACCAAAAGATATGCTATGAGCAACTGTTAAAAGCACACTGGGACCAGGAAGTGCTATCATGATCACTGTGGCAATTACAAATGCTATAAATACATGTAGTTCCATATTGAATGACTCCTGTTTTTTGACATATAACATTTATTATCAGGTTTCCTTGCCCTGATAAGTTGATAATAAAGGTACTTTTCAGGTATGTTAGCCCCAGCCCAATATCATTATAACTACCAAATAACACTATCACAGAAGAAAAGGAATGCCAAAACAAAAGAAGAAAAAAATCCTTGATGAAGTCAGCGAAGTAATGAGGGTTAAGCATTACTCTATACACACAGAGCGCTCCTATTCCGAATGGATTAAACGATTTATTATTTTTCATGGAATACAGGAAAGGGAGGAACTGTTTGTCGAAGGTGAGAAAAAAATGAAGATTTTTTAACAAATCTGGCCGTGAATCGCAATGTTCAGACCTCGTAAACGTGGACTCAAAACAGGTCTCTTTTTTGGACACATTTTACGCTCTCAATTAAGTAAAACGATACTCAGCTTCAGGTGTAACCTGCAAAACGCTAAGTTTTGAGGTTTTGGCTGTCCAGTATGGTGTCATGTGTTGTTAAATCAAGAAGTTATAGGTGGGGCTCTATTCGTTTTTTGCGAAGTCTGTGATAACTGAAAATATATCACTTTGTGTCTGTTGCTGGCCGACCTGTTTTCTATGTATTGAAAAGTAATAAATAAGGGGGGCCTTAATAGTTCGATTTATCTTTTAGTTAAAGAGTTTTCTAAAGCAATTTGTGGGTTTTTTCTACTATATGTTGTAGATTGTTATTGCAAGGCAACTAAATATGGTATATATCCATCTTTGACAAATGGTGAAAAACTCAGTCGCCTTATGTGACTTCTTTCCTGCCAGACCTCCATAACATCCTTTAATTATCAGCATTTTCAGCCAATAAAATTCATTTTTTTATCCAGACGAGGCACCCATGACCCCTGATTTGACAAAACAAATATTGACCCAAACTGCAGAAACTGTATTGACAAGGCGTTACTATATAAAAGACAGCACCGGAGAAGTTGTAGAAACCTGGGAAACATTATGTCAAAGGGTGAGCAATGCAGTGGCTCAAGCGGATAAGAAGAGTAAGCAGTTTGAAGCGTTGCGTGAAGCCTATTTTCGTATGATGTATCATCTGGATTTTCTTCCTAACTCTCCATGTCTTATGAACGCGGGCACCGGTATCGGGCAGCTGGCCGCTTGTTTTGTTCTGCCCATTGAAGACTCCATGGATGGGATTTTTACAGCTATCCGTAATGGCGCACTTGTTCATAAGACGGGCGGCGGTACGGGCTATTCTTTTTCCAGACTTCGTTCTAAAAATGCATCTGTCCGTTCAACTCAGGGTGTGGCATCCGGCCCACTATCCTTTGCTGCTGTTTTTGACACAGCCACTGAGACCATTAAACAGGGCGGCAAGCGCAGGGGAGCCAATATGGGTGTTCTGCGTATTGATCATCCTGATATTATGGATTTTATCAGCGCCAAGGAGGATCAGAACAAATTTACTAATTTTAATTTCAGTGTAGCCATCACCGATGACTTTATGACGGCTGTGGAGGCGGGGGAAGAATATGCTCTGATTGAACCTTCCACCGGAGAAAAAGTAGGAACACTCAATGCACATGCTGTTTTTGAAAAAATTATTGATCTGGCCTGGCACAATGGAGAACCCGGTGTACTGTTTATTGATGTTGCTAATCGAGATAATACGACACCACAGCTTGGAGATTTCGAAGCGACTAATCCTTGTGGTGAGCAGTGGTTGCTGCCCTATGAAAGCTGTAACCTTGGTTCGTTGAATCTCAGTAATTTTGTGAAAAATGGCAAGGTTGATTACAAACGACTGGAGAATGTTGTTCAGGTTGCCACTTCCTTTCTTGATAATGTTATTGATTGCAATGTGTTTCCCATTCCTGAAATTGAGGAGATGACACTTAAAACCAGAAAAATTGGTATGGGTATTATGGGATTACATGATATGTTGATTCAGCTTGGATTGCCCTATGGAAGTGAGGAGGGACGCACCCAGGCAGCAGAGATCATGAATTTTGTCCGGGAAAAAGCAGAAGCTCGTTCCATTGAGATAGCAGAAGAAAAAGGTGCTTTTCCTGCTTATGATGCAGACATTAACGATTATCCTGCTCGACGCAATGCGGCTCTTACCTCAATCCAGCCCACTGGTACTGTGTCCATGATTGCTGATTGTGCCTCAGGATGTGAACCCTATTTTTCCATTGTCATGGTCAAAAATGTCATGGATGGGGACAGGTTAATTCTTGTTAATAAACATTTTGAGCAGGTAGCCCGGAAAGAAGGATTTTATTCCGAAGAATTGATGACAAAGGTGGCGGATTCCGGCACAGTCATTGGACATGATGAAATTCCTGAACATTGGCAGGAAGTATTTCGTACAGCACAGGATGTAACACCTGAAGATCATATCAGAATGCAGGGAATACTGCAGAATAATGGTGTTGATTCTTCCATTTCAAAAACCATTAATTTACCGAACAGTGCAACTCGTGAAGAGGTGGAACTCTCCTATGTCCTGGGGTACAAACTTGGGTGCAAGGGACTCACCGTTTATCGGGATGGTTCCAGGGATCAGCAGGTTTTAAACACTAAAGACAGTGAAGCTTCGGAGCAGCAGACAGCCCTGGTATCAAGTGCTGGCAGGAAGAAATCACTTCCGGATACTTTGAGTGCCAAGCGGTATCGGCTAAAAGATCAGGATCAAAAATCTGTGTATATCATTGTTTGTTTTGATGAGAATGAACAACCCATGGAGGTTTTCGCAAAATTTCCTTTTGATAACCGTGTTGATCTTAAAGATAAGTCAACCATGTGGACCACTACCTGTCGTCTGGTCTCTTTAGCACTGCGTTTTAATATTCCCGCTTCTGAAATTATCAAGCAATTGGATCGCTCAAGTGGACATATGCTTGACCTTCCTGCTCAGTTGAGTAAATTGTTCAAATCGTTTATGGCAGGAACCCAGCATGGCTTTGCCTCAATTTGTCCGGAGTGCTCGGGCACTCTTGTTTTTGAAGAAGGATGTGAGACCTGTCATGAGTGCGGATATAGCAAATGCAGCTAATTATTAGATAGGACGACAGATATGGGAAGGATAGGAAGAAATCAACAGTGCCTCTGTGGCAGTGGGAAAAAGTTTAAATATTGTTGTCTGCCTAAAGAACAGGCAGGAATGGTTCAGAAAAATCCTCAAGCCGCATTGAAAATCTCATTGATAAATGAACTTGAGGCTATTGTTCAGGTTGCAGTCGAAAAGAGGCAGCAAATTAAAGAGCTTGGTGTCTTTATTCTTTTGGCCACCGTTGAAGGAGATGCCTGGTTACTTGAAATAACAGAATCCGATGCGGTGCAGCTGGCTCGTGCTGGTGAAGCACTTGAAATCCCCATTGATGAAAAATCAGAAACCATTGAGATTAATTGGAGTCACATGTATGATCTCAGCAACAAAGAGTTTGAACTCACTGCCTATAGTGATAAAGCCAAAACTGTGATGGTGGGGTATCCAGCTAAAGAAATCAGCGCTGCTATTAAGCGGATAAAAAAGAAATTTCCCAGTGAAATTCTGAATCAGGTTCATGTGGATCCAGAAGAGCACCGGTAGAGTATCTTTTCGTTTATGAAATTTGTAATTCGAATAGTTCCCATGATTGTTGTCATGGGAACTATTTTTTTTCTTTCCCACCAAAGCGGTGACAGTCTCGATCTTCCTTCTTTTTTTGGGGCAGATAAGCTTGCCCATATGATAGCCTACGGGGGGCTGGCTTTTACAGTCCTCTGGTTTTTTGGGGAAAAAGGACTGGAGAATCCATGGCGAACCTCATTCATGACAGTTCTATTTTGCCTGTTATATGGAATAAGCGATGAATACCATCAATCCTTTATAGACTTGCGTTCAGTGAGTATTTTTGATCTGCTTGCAGATACGGCTGGTGCTTTTTGTTGCAGCTTACTCTGGGCAGTGAGCCCGGCGCTGCAACAAAAAATGCTCGCCTGTCAGATAAATCTGCTGAAGTGTACGCAATTCAAATAAGGGCTTCTTTCACCATCTGTGACGCAATGCCCATATCCATTTCGTCACCATATTCTTTCTTCAGTTTTCCCATAATCTTTCCCATAAGCTTTGGGTTTTTCTCTGGCAACTCTGCAATGAGAGCGTCGATAATAGCTTTCGTTTCTTCCACTCCTTTGGTTTCTGGTATGAAAATCTGCAAAATTTCCACAGTATTGCCTACATCAATCCCAGCATCAATGGACTGATGAGCCATTTTAAGCTCTCTTTTAGCAGCAGCCAGTAGATCGTTTTCGTTGGTTTCCCGGTTTCCGTCAGCCTTGGCCAGTTTCTGGGCGGCATCAAGGAGCATGGCTAAGACTGTGGATTTCTCTGGATCTGTCTTTTTAGACAGCATCATGGTTTTTCGTAATTCTTTTATGTTCATTTTCTTCTCTGTATCTGTAATTATTCGGGTTGCAATTATACCTGTAGGAAGGCCTTTATTTCTGTAAAAGCCTCGCCATATCTTTGGCAAAATAAGTCAAAATTATATCAGCACCAGCACGTTTAATGGAAAGGAGTGTTTCTGCCATAACCTTATCACCATCAATCCAGCCTTTTTCTGCAGCAGCTTTGATCATGGCATATTCACCACTCACATGATACGCCGCAATGGGAAGATCAAACTCATCTTTTAAGCGACTGATAATGTCAAGATAGGCAACCGCAGGTTTAACCATAAGGATATCAGCACCTTCATCCACGTCGAGAGTGGCTTCTCGCAGTGCCTCTCTTGCGTTTGCCGGATCCATCTGGTAACTCCTTCGATCGCCAAACTGTGGTGCACAATCTGCAGCATCACGGAAAGGCCCGTAAAAGGCTGAGGCATATTTCACAGCATAGGACATGATGGGAATCATCTCAAAGTTGTGTTCATCAAGGCTTGCCCGTATTTCAGAAACTCTTCCATCCATCATATCAGACGGGGCGACCATATCCGCTCCTGCCTGGGCATGTGAAAGGGCAGTCTTTGCCAGGATCTCAAGGGTTGAGTCATTATCGACTGTGTCCCCGATTAAACAGCCACAGTGGCCATGGTCTGTATATTCACAGAGACACACATCGGTGATGATATTGAGGTCAGGAGCCTTGTTTTTGAGTTCTCTGATAGCACGCTGAATAATACCATCTTTGGCGTGTGCACCGCTTCCCATGGCGTCTTTCTTTTCAGGGAGACCAAAGAGGATCATGGAATTTACACCCAACTCCATGCATTCCTGTGCTTCTTTTTTCAGTTGGTCAACGCTCAGCCTGTAGACACCGGGCATTGAAGAGATTGCTTCCCGCTTGTTTTTTCCGGGGGCTATAAAAACCGGATAAACAAATTGTGCAGGGGAGAGCTGGGTCTCTCGAATCAAGGCTCGCATTGATTCATTTTTTCGAAGACGACGTGGACGATATTCCGGGAAGACCATTTGCTTGTTCCTAACTCGATATCTCGAGTGATTTTATTTTTTTATGTAAATGGCTCCGCTCCATCCCCACCTGCTCGGCGGTTTGGGAGATATTACCATTGTTTTTGTGTAGTTTTTGCTGCAGGTATTCTTTTTCAAAGTATCTTTTTGCATCCTTGAAGGTTGCTGCCTCGTATGGACGCATGGCTTCAGGGTGCTCAATCATGGTGTTGGTACTTGTGCTTGGGTTTAGAAAAAGACCGATATCTTCTTCACTTATAATGTCAGATGGGCACATGATAGCGACTCGCTCAACAAAATTTCTCAGCTCCCTCACATTTCCAGGCCAGGAGTGGAGTTTCATACGGCGCAGTGCACTGTCTGAAAATTTTTTCCTGGCAGGGCCTCGGCCTGCAAGGTCTTTCATGAGATCGTTAACAAGCAGTTCAATATCATCTAATCGTGCGCATAGATTCGGGACAGTAATGGGGACAACATTGAGACGCCAGAAAAGATCAGCACGAAAGTTTCCCTTCTCAATTTCTTCCTCAAGATTTTTGTTCGTTGCTGCAAGTACCCGGACATTCACAGATATTGTTTTGTGACCGCCAACGCGTTCAAATTTTTGTTCCTGAAGAATACGCAGGATTTTGGCCTGAGTTTTCAGGCTCATATCACCGATTTCATCCAGAAAAAGGATACCTCCATCAGCCTGATCAAATTTACCGCGCTTTGAATTATGTGCTCCGGTAAATGAACCTTTTTCGTGGCCAAAAAGTTCTGACTCAATGAGCTCTTCCGGGATTGCAGCGCAGTTCACTTCAATCATGGGACGTTCTGCAATGAGGGAATGGCGGTGGATGGATTGTGCAACAAGTTCCTTACCTGTTCCATGCTCACCCCGGATTAAAACCCAGGCATCGGTGGGGGCAACTCGCTTTATTTGTGCCTTCAAGTCCTTGATTACAGCAGAATCCCCGGTGATTTTTACAACCTTACTGGTTTTGTCGCGCAGGATTTTGTTTTCTTTTTCCAGTTCTGCAAAGCGGAGTCCATTCGTTATGGCAAGAATAATTTTGTCATAGGAAAGGGGTTTCTCAACAAAATCAAAAGCGCCTTTGCGCGTGGCCTGGACAGCAGTTTCGATGGTACCATGACCTGAAATCATGATCACAGGCAGTGAGTAGACTTCCTTAATCTTCTCAAGTGCAGTGAGGCCATCCATGTTGTCACCCAACCAGATATCAAGCAGGACCAGATCAATATTCTTTTCCTCAAGAATCGTGATTCCAAGCTCTGCAGATTCGGCGCAAAGTGGTGAGAATCCCTCATCTTCAAGAATCCCGGAAAGGGTTTCCCGAATGGATGCTTCGTCATCTATGATAAGAATTTGTTTAGTCATAAAGAAGTATCTTTAGAGTACGTTTCTAAACTGGTTTTTTAAGTCTCTTTTTATTGAGTAAGGGCAGCTCTATGGTAAAGATAGAGCCATGCGGAATATTATCCTGTACACGAATATAGCCGTTATGGTCGGAGACAATAGTTGAGACAATAGCCAGGCCCAATCCGGTTCCTGTCTTTTTAGTTGAGAAATAAGGCTCAAAAAGTTTTAACTTATCATCTTCTGAGATGCCGGGTCCTGAATCACAAACCTGTATAAAGAGATTCTCTTCTTCTTTATCAGGCGCCAAGATAATATCGACTATACCGCCGTCGGGTAAAACTGCAACTGCATTATCGAAGAGATTTATAAAACAGCGTTTCATCTGCTCGATATCAAAAGTAAAGATGGGGATTTTATTTGGAGAATCGACCCTGACCCTGAAGGTAATTGCTGGATGAGCCTGTTTGTAGAGGAAAAGTGTCTCGTTGATCATTTCAGTGATGTCAGCAGGAGCCTTGTTGATTTTAGGCATTCGTGCAAATTGTGAGAACTCACTAACAAGAATTTTGATTTCGTCCACTTGCCTGATGATGGTGCTTGTGCACTGATCAAAAATTGAATTTTCTTCTTCGAGAATCTCCGGATACCGTCTGCGCAGGCGCTGGGCAGAGAGTTGGATGGGAGTAAGGGGGTTTTTGATTTCATGGGCAATACGCCGGGCAACTTCACGCCATGCCGCCATACGCTGCATGCTTTCAAGTTCTGTGAGGTTTGCAAAGACGAGGACAAAACCCAACGGCTCCCCTGCTTCATTTTCAAGGCGGGTGAAGGTTATCAGCAGTGAAAAGTTTGTTCGTAATATGGAAAGCTTGAGGTGTTGACGGACGGATTGTTTGCCGGTGATATCAAGTTCCCGGATAAAGTCGTCGATGATGGCAGCATGTTCCGTGGGGAGTACCTTGGTAAAATTACGTTCGAGAAAGTTTTCTTTTTGGATATTCAGGAGTTTTTCAGCAAAACGATTGATGGTTGTTATGTTACCTTCTTTATTGAGCGCAATAACACCGGCTTCCACATTTTGCAGGATAATTTCCGTATAGCGTCTTCTGTCGTTGGATTCTCTCGAACTCAGCTGCAGGGCATGATGGGCATCGGCTAGTTTGGCATTGCTGGAATTGAGATTTGAAGTCATGGTATTAAAAGAATCCACCAGCAGTCCCATTTCATCATCGGATTGCTTTTCCAGTACAAAGTCCAGGTCTCCTTCTGCAACCCGTCTGGTGGCCATTGCAATCTTATCCAGTGGGCCGGTAATACTTCTCGCGATATAAAGCCCAAACCAGATGGCCGAAAAGATGATCAGCAGGGTCACTATGAGCAGGATGATGAGCAGCCAGAACTTGAATGGTTTTTTAAGGTATTTTAATTGCCGGTAATCCTCAATGCCTTTAGATATTCGTTCGAGTTGGTCCGTCTGTTCTTTATTAATGAGGAGAGTCGTAACCAGATAAATTTCTTCAGTTGGGTTCCAGCTGAGCTGTATGGAATTAATACGGCGTACCAGGTCACCAACGGGTGATTTCTGAATAAGGATCTCCCGTTTCTTTGTTTCCTGAATATTGTCGAGAGTTGCAAGGGGTATTTCAGGTAATTTTTCGCTGGCCAAAAAAGGGGAAGATGCGGAAAAATATTTATTTCTCTGGTCGGTGATAAGGGTGAAGCTTAGCACATTGCTGGTGTTATAGGCTGCAAGGCTGTCGGTAAGATGTTTTTCAAGAGCATCGGGACTCTGCTTGGAAACGCCTGGGCTCGCGATGCTCTGTTCAACTGTTTCTCCTAAAATATCAACTTCATCCGTTGTTTCCTGAAGATACGATTTCGCAAGATCCATGGAATTTTGCAGGGAAATCTCGATATTGGAATTAAACCAGTAGTCCATACTGGTTGAAACAAACTGCAGCGAGATAAAAAAGAGAAGAATAGTGGGGATTAGTGAGAGCGAAATAAAAGAGATGACCAGTTTACTTTTTAACTTTGAACCGAGTATGTTTTGTCTGCTTTCGAAAAAAATCTCTGCCAGATTACGCAGAACCAGGAAAAGCACAAGCAGCACAAGAATAACGTTAAGATTTATAATCCCAAATACAAGGATGTTACTTGAGATTGGAAGGGTGATGTCAGCGTTTAAGAGAGAGCTTTCCAGCCAGACGAAAAGTGGAATAAGACAGAGACAAATCAAAATGACCCGTCGAATAAGTCGTTTTTTCTGCATTCGCTGCTTTTTGCTGAGTTTTGCTTTGCTCAGTTCCTGGTAGGGAGGCAACGGGCTTATGTCAGGGGTGGCTTCGTCCATAAAGGAGTAAAAAAAAGATGTTTTAGTAGGTGAATTCTATAGTAACCCAGTCTGTTTCGATGTTCCACATGGAGATGAAGGGAACGATATAATGAAGATTCATGGGAAGAGTTTTTTTTAAAAGTTCCGCCTTCATTCGCAGTTCATAGGAATTGTCTGGCAGAAGTTTTGCCAGTTCTATAACCTTGAGACCGTTTATGTCATTCATTACTGCCATGGCTTCGTCAAGATTTGCATAGGTATAGATTCTGTTATTATGCTCTTCGATCTCAAGCTGGTAGTTTTCCTTTAGAACGTCATGTTTGAGAGTGTGATCAAACTCGAGCGTCACCAACTCTTCATCGGGCCAGTTTTCTCTGGTGCGGTAGAGTTCAACATAGAAAGTAAACTGCATGGGAATTCCACTGTGCAGTGCTTTTTCAAGTTCTTTTTGATGGCTGTTTTTAACGACACCAAAGAGTAAGAGATGATGGAGAGATGTGGTAATGGTGATGTCTTTGAACTGAACTTCCGGTTCGGCTTTTGCCAGTACGCTGTTTCCTGTACAGAGTACCAGCGAAAGAAGAAGGAGAGTCTTGAGAATTAGATGATGAATCATTTGTAATATATAATTTCACAGGGACGAGTAAAAACGCATAAGAATGCTGATGATAAAATATTCTTTGTCAACTCTTCCGTTTAGCAATAGAATTGGTATATTTGAATGGAAATTTTCGTATAGAATACTCTGATTTTGATATTTTTGTAAGCTAAATTATATCTGTAAGTTTCTCTTGACAGGAGCGGGAAGCGGAGCTATCTTGTGCATATGTTCTTAACTCGGTGAGTGGTTCTGGTGCGATTTTACTTGGAAGTGCAGATGGCGTGATGTGCTCAACTTGTTTCGTTCCAGTTTCTTATCGGTTTACGATTGGTTTTTTTTGATAAAATAAAAGGTCTACCGTTGATATCGGTGAGACTAAGGAGAGTAGTAAGATGCGTATAGCAATACCAACCAACAATCCTGGCGGCATGGAAGCTTCTCGTTCCGAACATTTTGGACATTGTGATGTTTTTACCCTGGTTGAAATGGATTCAGACAATAACGTTTCCTCTGTTGAAATGTTACCCGTTCCTCAGCATGGAGCAGGTGGCTGTATGGTTCCTGTGAAATTTCTTAAAGATGCAGGGGTGAGTGCCATTGTTGTGGGGGGCATGGGTGTTAGACCCTTGCAGGGGTTTGCTGAAGTTGGAATTGATGTGTACTGGGCTGATCGAGATGCAGTTCCTGATGCCGGCGCTGTTATGGAAAAATTCTCTGCCGGTCAGTTGCCTAAAATGAATGCTGATCAGGCCTGTGGTGGTGGATCTGCTTGTCATGATTGAAGCAGTAATCTCGCGGACAGGCTCACCAGTTAGTTAATGAAAGAGTATAAAGAACATATGCTCTTGTAGGGCGGCAGGAAGATTTTATATATTCCTGCCGTGTTATTTTTATTTCCGGGGATTCCCGATTACGCAAAGTTTAACTATGTCGCCAAGACCCAAAAAACTCAGAAAGTGTGAAGGAAACTTTTGTGGACGGGCTTTTAAACCCACCGGAACACCACTGTCCAAACTTGACCGGATCGAGTTGTTTCGTGACGAAATGGAAGTTTTGCGGCTCTGTGATCGTGATGGATTGACTCAGGAGGAGGCCGGTTTGAAAATGGGCGTTTCCAGAGGAACCATTCAGCGGATAATCACCTTAGCCAGAAGAAAGACTGCTGAGGCCATTTCTGAGGGAAGGGCACTGGTATTCGTTGACGACGAATAAAAGTGCGGTGTGAGGTTCTCGGTGTTTGTTTATATGTTTTCTCTTGTTTTGTGAAACGCTATATCAGGCCACTTTTCCATAAAAAAGTTTAACATCCACTCGTTTTGGGCAAGGTAAGTCAGAAATCCTTCTGCATCCACTGCCAGGGAGGATTGATTTTTTTGTTCAAATTCGGCAAGTTTCTTTTTATCTGCACACTCCACCCAGCGTGCTGCCTGAAAGTCTATGGGTTCATAAATGGCATCTACCCCATATTCGTTTTTCAATCTTGCTACAGTAACTTCAAACTGTAATACACCCACAGCTCCCATAATATGAGATGTGCCGATATTAGGGCGAAAAACCTGAATCGCACCTTCTTCAGCAAGCTGCTGTAAGCCTTTCTGTAATTGTTTCATCTTTAGAGGATTTTTAAGGATGACTCTTCGGAAATGCTCAGGGGCAAAGTTTGGAATCCCCGTGAATTTTAACTCTTCTTTCAGGGTAAAGGTGTCTCCAATCTTTATTGTACCATGATTGTGGAGACCTATAATGTCTCCCGGCCATGCTTCTTCCACATTAGCTCTATCCTGTGCCATGAAGATGGTGGCATTGGAGAGGCTGATATCTTTACCCAGGCGATGATGCCTTACTTTCATACCTCGAGTGAATTTCCCTGAACAGATGCGGAAAAAAGCAATTCTGTCACGATGAGCCGGGTTCATATTTGCCTGAATTTTAAAGACAAAACCTGAAAAATTTGTCTCGTTAGGTTCAACATCCCTGGTTGCAGCAGCACGCGCACTTGGGGGGGGAGCCATTTCAACAAAGGCATCGAGGAGTTCTTTGACTCCAAAGTTATTGACGGCAGATCCAAAAAAAACAGGAGTCTGGCTGGCATTTAAATAATGATCATATTCAAGCGGGTTGGCTGCCCCTTCAAGAAGCTCTATATCATCACGTAGAACTTCTGCATCATGTTCGCCAAGTATTTCGTCGAGACGTGGGTCTTCAAGAGAGTCTATGGTAATCCCTCCCTGATCCCGTTCGCCCTTTCCTGCAGTGAAAAGGTGAATCTGCTTTTTATACAGATTATAGACACCTTTAAAGGTCTTCCCCATTCCAATGGGCCAGGACATAGGTGTACACTCGATTTGCAGTTTGTCTTCAATATCAGCCAGGATATCGAGTGGGTCCATTCCTTCGCGATCAAGTTTGTTGATAAAGGTGATGAGTGGAGTGTTTCGCATACGGCACACTTCCATCAGTTTTTCCGTCTGGGTCTCAACGCCTTTTGCAGAATCGATCACCATGATTGCTGAATCCACGGCGGTGAGAACCCGATAAGTATCTTCTGAGAAATCCTGATGTCCAGGGGTATCCAGCAGGTTTACTTCATAGTCACCATAGGTGAATTTCATCACAGAAGTGGTAACCGAGATACCGCGTTCCTGCTCAATGGCCATCCAGTCGCTGGTTGCATGACGATCAGCTTTGCGTGATTTTACGGCACCTGCCATATTAATAGCACCTCCATAAAGAAGGAGCTTTTCCGTAAGGGTTGTTTTACCGGCATCCGGGTGACTGATGATGCCAAAGGTGCGCCTTTTGGCGATTTCCTGTTCTAACTGTGTACTCATGGGAATGGCGATATGGTGATTAAGCGTTTATGTATGTATAAAATTACTTTAATTTTCAGAACAATATAGTATAAAAAGGCTTAAGTTCGAAGGGGAAAGTTTGTAGCTTTCAATCTTAATTTTTTAGTCTTTTCATCGCAGACCATAGGCGTTTTTGTTTGGAAAGAAAACCAAAAAACGAGTGTAACGTGGATATAAACAGAAGAATTTTAGTTACTGGCGGTTGTGGATTTATAGGGGCAAATTTTGTTCGTCTTCTTCTGAGGGAATACCCTGACTGGCGTGTCATTAATCTTGACAAACTGACCTATGCCGGAAATTTGCAAAATCTTGAAGGCATTGAGGAAAATGATCAGTATCGGTTTGTGAAAGCGGATATCTGTGATGCTGCAGCGATGGATAAACTGTTTGTTGATGAGCAGATCGACTCTGTAGTTCACTTTGCGGCAGAATCCCATGTTGATCGTTCCATAACAGGGCCTGCTGCATTTATTCAGACCAATATTGTTGGTACTTTTACTCTTCTTGAGGCAGCTCGAAAAACATGGCTTAATAATTCATGGAAGGGAAATGATCCACGTTTTCTCCATGTGAGTACCGATGAAGTGTATGGCTCGCTTGGTGATACAGGTATGTTTACCGAGACCACTCCTTTTGATCCCCGCTCCCCCTATTCCGCGTCAAAGGCCTCTTCCGATCATCTTGTTAATGCTTACTTTCATACCTATGGCTTACCGGTGGTGATCACTAATTGTTCAAATAATTATGGTCCATATCAATTCCCTGAAAAATTGATTCCCCTGGTTTTTCATAATTCAATGAATGGAAAGCCGCTTCCGATTTATGGAGATGGGAAGTATGTAAGAGATTGGCTCTATGTTGAGGATCATTGCGAGGCCATCGTTGAAGTGTTAACAAAAGGAAAAAACGGTCTGTCATATAACATCGGTGGAAACAACGAAAAACAGAATCTTGAGGTTGTTACCCGTATTTGTGATACGCTTGATGCAAAAATTGGTATGCCGAAATCTGGAAATCCACGAAAGGAGCTTGTTATCTTTGTAAAAGACAGGCCTGGTCATGATAGACGTTATGCCATTGATGCCTCCTTTATTAAGGATCAGCTCGGCTGGGAGCCGAAGGTTACTTTTGCGGCAGGGATTGAAAAAACAGTGGACTGGTACTTGGCTAATCAGGATTGGGTTGCTTCTGTGGTTGATGGCTCCTATCAAAAGTATTATGAGACAATGTATGGATAATCCATGAAGGTTATAAAAACGACAATTCCTGAGGTTCTCTTAGTTGAGCCAGCGGTATTTGAGGATGCTCGCGGGTTTTTTTTCGAGAGTTATAATGCAAACCAATGGAAAGAACTGACGGGTCTTGAAACAGTTTTTGTTCAGGGCAATCATTCGCGTTCTGCAAAAAATGTGCTCCGTGGTATCCACTATCAGATAAAAAAATCTCAGGGAAAACTAGTGAGAGTGGTGGCTGGAGAAGTTTTTGATGTTGCAGTCGATTTGCGTCAGAGTTCTCCCACATTCGGACAATGGGTTGGTGAACGATTAAGTGCTGAGAACAAGAAAAGCTTGTGGGTTCCTGAAGGTTTCGGGCACGGGTTTTTTGTTCTTTCTGATTATGCTGAGTTTCTGTATCAGGCTACGGAATTTTACGCACCGGAACATGAACGATGCATTCGCTGGGATGATCCTGAGATTGCGATTGATTGGCCTCTGGATGGAGAGGAGCCTCTTCTATCTAAAAAGGATTCTAAACGAAATGCATTCAGTGAGGCTGAATATTACGAGTAAATCGTGCTCAAAAAAATGCGTGGCTAACGCCGGTTCAAGTTACATTCGTCTACTTGAGACAGTGCCTGTGAGAGATGTTTGAAGAATTCGATCGCAGTGGAATCTGTCGGATTTAGCTGAAGTTTTTCTTCATAAATCGTGAAGAGTTTTGTTAAAACATGAGGGATGTCGTCTCTTGCAGTATCCCCCAGTAATTCCCAAAGATCATTAGTAGTTGTCATGCATCACCAATCGAAACGCAGTGTGTTGTCAAGCGCATCAGCTCGAGTCAAGTTTATTGATACCCGAGAGCCGGGTTCCGGCCTGTTTCTGGTAGGTGTCGGCAGGTCAATGTTTAACAAAATATCGGTTAGCAGAAGAAAGGTTCGTTTGGGCCCACATTCAAGAACCAAGGCCGTAAACGGTCTGTCCTGCCGAGTCTCAAGATATTTAAGTAGCCAGTAACGATGGCGTTGTTGCCGAACGTTATTGGCCTTAGCTAACGTTCGCCCAATAACAGAAGTGAAATCTTTGCACATCTCCTCAGTAAATCTGATTTCTTCACGGCGAACCAGGGAGTGAATCTGATGTTGCATGACAAGATCAAGCAGTCTGCGGATTGGAGAAGTTATCGTTGTGTACTGGGTAACACCAAGTCCGCTGTGGGGTTGGGCATTGGTAAGAAGTTCGCCCCGTGATAACATTTTTCGTTGTTTTGAATTTAGAAAAAGATCATTGTCAATGCCATGCACTACTCGTTTTCTGGGAGGCTTCTGGGCTCTGAAAAGACCGGGGGCCATTCTGTCCGCAACATACCTGGCTGCCTCTGTATTTGCCAGGATCATCATTTCCGACACAAGAGCTCGGGAGGGTGTGTCGGAATCGGCCAGGCTTACCTGGACTTTTGAGCCTCCATCCTGGAGGTGAATGTTCACATCGGGAAAAGGCAGGAGCAAAGCTCCGGCATCAAGCCGTTTGTTTCGGAGCTTCCGGCGGAGATCATTGAGTATTACCAGTTCTTTGTCGCTGCTCATCATACTGTTTGCTTCATCATAGGTGAGCCGTCTGGCGACTTTTATGATGGAAGGAAATATCCGAACTTTTAAAACCTCTGCCTCTTTCGACAGAAGAATCATAAAGCTGATGGTTGCCCGTAATTCTCCCTGAACAAGGCTGCATATTCCCTGGGAGAGATGTCTTGGCAGCATGGGAATCTGTCCTTCCGGAAAGTAGATGGATGTACCCCGTCGCATTGCTTCTAGAAATAATGGGTCTTCGGGGCGTACATAGTGGGCAACATCTGAGATGTGAACACCCACCAGAAAGTTTCCATCCTGTTCTTCAACAGTGAGGGCATCATCAAAATCCAGCGTGGTCGGGCCATCGATGGTCATGGGGTGCAGGTGGGTGAAGTCTTTTCTGCCAGGATCCTGAAAGAGTTTGTCAGATCCTTGCTGGAGAAGCATTTCAGCCTGTTGGATGCCAAGGAGTGGGAAAACCACAGGCAGATCATTCCGAAGAAGCGGAATATTTTCATTTTTATCCCACAACCCGGCTTTAACAAGAAGATGGAAAGGATCGTGGGGTCTGTTAAATCCACCAGCTGTTAGAATTTTTCTGGCGATATTGGCGTGTTTTGAGTCACTGCCTGAAATATAAAAATCTCGGATGATATGTAGACATTCATCACAGGTGGCATCTCGTGGGGTAGCTTTTTTAGAGCCATTGTTGATTGCTTTGAGAAATATACCTCCACGTTCGATAATTTCCTGAGTTCGTTTCTCTTTGTCTCTTTGACTTTTGAGTTGTTCTATCTGTTCAAAAGAGTGGGCAATAAGCTTATTTTCTTTATATTTGAAATAGAGCCTGTCTTCAAAAACAGTGCGAAGGAAAGCAGCAACGATATCATCGTTAGCATCTTTGCCAAAACTCAGTTCAGCAAGAAAAGATGGACTAAATCTTTGGGTTGATTCGTCGGTAAGGAGTTCCCAGATCTCCTGAAGGTCTATAGCTTTCATGAGTTGCTTTCTGGTTTCTGCAGTTTCCATGAGTTGCCGACCCAGCTCTTCGCGCGAGGAATCAACGGAATGTGTTTTGTCTGAGCAGTGAACAACACGGGATGCGGGAAGGTTCTTTTCCCTACCGTTCTGGTTGATTAGATGCAGGCGTTTGGCCTGGGCGCCTATAACATAGGCGCAGAAAAACTTTCCTCCATCCAGATATTCTATGAGTTTCCCTTTGCTTACCATTCCTTGCTGATCAGTTGATCCCTTTGTGTGCGAGCGCAAGTGATAAAAAAAATATCATCGTCTCTAGTAATTTGTTTTTCTGAGCTGTATATTGAGGTACATATACGAAATAACTTGAACAACTTATTTAGTTCCCGTTCCTGCACAAAATGTATTACTATAGTGTGCTTTTTCAATTAGGGCACTTTAAAAGAGATACCAGCAGCAACAAAAGAGGAATAAAAAATTGATTGAAGAGTTTTTGACAGGAAATATACGCTCCGGGATGGTTGCCATTGTCGGCCCGCCAAATGCCGGGAAGTCGACGTTAATGAATTATCTACTCGGGCAAAAGATATCCATTGTCAGTAATAAGCCGCAAACCACACGCAATCGCATTCTTGGGGTGGTGAACGGTGAGGATTATCAGATTGTACTGCTCGATACTCCTGGACTGCATAAGGCCAGGCAGCCGTTGAACCGGGAAATGGTACGAATTGCCATGGAAAGTTTGAAGGAAGTGGATGTGATTCTCTATATGATTGATGTCTCCCTGCCGCTTCCCGAAAAAGTGGAACAGGAAAAAAATAAGGAGATGCTGGAGCATATGGGGGGAGTTTCAGCCCCTGTTATTCTTGTCTTGAATAAGGTGGATCTGCTGGAAAAAGAGCGGCTCCTTCCCATGATTAAACGTTACTCCGAGCTTTTTCCGTTTCATGGGGTGATGCCTCTATCAGCACTTACAGGGGAGGGTACGGAGGTGGTTGTGAAGGAAGTGCTTAACATTCTTCCACTTGGGCCACGTTATTTTCCAGAAGATATTCCGACAGATGCCAGCGAACGGTTTCTGGTAACTGAAATTGTGCGGGAAAAAGTATTTCTTCTGACAGGTCAGGAAATTCCTTATTCATCGGCCGTCACCCTGGAATCTTTTCAGGAAGACACCAAAAAACAGATGACCACCATCCATGCGACCATTGTTCTCGAAAGAAATTCTCAAAAGGGGATAGTCATAGGAAAGGGTGGAAAGAAATTAAAAAGTATTGGCATTGCAGCTCGAAAAGATATCGAAAAAATGTTGGGACAAAAAGTTTTGTTGAAGCTTTGGGTCAAGGTCAGAAAGAACTGGTCCAAGGATGAACGATTTTTGAAGGAGCTTGGGTTTTAAGCAGGCTACAAGCCTGCACCAGCGGAGATGTGTTTCTCCGCTGGTGCCATGCTGTCAAGCTCAGAATCAGTCCGATATTCAGTGTATAGGTTAAGACTTTTCAGGATATTAAGAGCAGTGCGCAGCTGATTGTCTTTTTTGAGACGCGTCTCGATCTTTTGCTGATCTTCGGTTGTATTCCCGCCATGTTTGTCACCAGTCTTTTTTCCTGATTTTTCTGCGTGTTCATTACGATTTAAAATATGATTTTTAAGATCAGCTTCACGTACAAAATTCGGTAATTGAGGACTGGCTTTTTCTTTTTTCACATACGGGATGTGGGGTACTTCAACGTCTGGAACAATACCCGTGGCCTGAATGGACCTTCCATTGGGTGTGAAGTACCGGGCCGTTGTGAGCCGCAGGCCTGATCCGCCGGGCAAGGGAAGGATGGTTTGTACCGATCCCTTCCCAAATGTCTGGGTACCTACGATGACGCCGCGTTTATGATCCTGGATGGCACCCGCAACAATTTCGGATGCACTGGCAGAGCCTTCATTTACCAGAATAACCAAGGGGTACAGGTTCTTGCCATTGTTGGCATGAGCCTGAAATGTCATGTTTTGTTCTTGTTTCCGGCCCTTGGTGTAAACGATAAGCCCTTGATTCAGGAAAATATCTGAAATTGAAATGGCCTGGTCAAGTAGTCCGCCCGGATTGTTGCGAAGGTCAAGAATTAACCCTTTAATCAGCTCATCTTTTTCAAGTTTGATGAGGAGGTTTTTGACATCTTTTGTGGTTTTTTCCTGAAAATTTGTAATACGCACATAGGCAAAACCGGGTTCAAGGAAGAAACCATTTACACTGTGCAGTGAAATGATATCTCGAACAAGGGTGAATTCTTTCAGCTCCTGCCAGCCGTCTCGATAGATGGACAGTGTTACCTCACTCCCCTTGGTACCTTTCAGCTGTTTGATGGCATCCATGGATGGCATATTTTTGGTGGGTTCTCCATTTATTTTTACGATGATATCTTTTGCCTGGAGTCCGGCCTTGGCGGCAGGGGTCCCATCAATGGGTGAGATAATGGTTAGAATTCCATCGCGAACGGTGATTTCAATACCGATACCTGAAAAATCTCCTCGTGTTTCATCCTGTAGCTCATTAAAGTCATTTGCTGTTAGATATGACGAGTGTGGATCAAGCGAGAGGAGCATACCACTGATTGCCCCTTCAATGGTTGTATCGGCATTGATTTCATCAATATAATTTTCTTGTAAGATGCTTAGTACATTCGCAAAAATCTCCAGTTGCCGATAAGTAGCTTCCCGTTGATCCTGGGAGATTGCTGCTTGCGATATGGAGGTGTGATTTATGAGAATCGAGAAGATAAAAAAAATGCCTGTTAATAGTTTCACGTGGTTTCCGTTGGCTTTGAAAAGTTTTTATTAAAAGTAATCAGGGGGCACCATCACGGAAAGCAGCCATCTCTCAGTGCCTTCAGGATGTGTACCTGTTATGGTAGAATAAGGTCATTATTGTCAAGCCACTGGAGAGGATCCAGCGGTTTGGAACCCTGTCGAATTTCAAGATATATCCCCTCGTCCATAAGTGTTGCGGTATCTCCGGTGAGGGCAATAGTGTCACCCTGCGCGACTCTGTCGCCTTCCTTCACAAGAAGTTTTTCAACACGGGAAGTGATGGAAAAATATTGAAAACCATGGTCAATAATAATAGTATTTCCATAGCCATAGAGGTAGTCGGCATAGCTGACTTCTCCCTCAAATATAGCATAAACTTTGTTGGTGCCCTGGGTCGCAATGGTGATACCTGTGGTTTTTCTACTGATCCCAAGTCGATTGTTATGCTCTTCACCAAAGCGTGCTATGACTTTACCTGGTATGGGAACCGGATGCTTGCCTTTGTTCAGTAGGAATCCCTGATCAAATAATTTGTTTTTTCTTTTCAGAGCATTAAGGGAACTTGTAAGGTTATCGGCGACCTTTTCCATTTCTTTGACAGCCTGTTCGTGCAATTCTTTCTGCGTTTTTATCTGGTTGAAAAGAGCTTCTTTCTCAAGCTTGATTGTGTTGGTGGCTTCTTGTTCTTCTTTTGCAAATGTAATGAGGTCATTAAGGACACCTTTTTCCAGGCTTAATGTCACTTGAGCTCGTTGTAGTGTGTCAATGGATTTGCGGTATTCATCAAGAAGGGACTTGTCGTAGGCGATTAGGCTGGCAAAAGAATCTCTAAATTGTAGTATTTGCGGCATACTTTTTGTAGAAAAAGCTACATTGGCAATACCAATTTCGCCCATCTTATAATATGCTTTGATTCTTTCCTGCAGATGATTCTGGACGTTTTGTTTAGACGCCTCGATGCTCTGTAATTCGACTTCTTTTTTGGTGATCAGCTCTTCCTGCCTGTTAACCTGTTCTTCGAAACCCCGTAGTTTTTTTAGTTGAGTAAAGAGTCTTGCATTGATAAGAATCAGTTCATCAAACAGGTTTCGCTGTTTTTGTGCCGAAGATTCTATCTGTCCCTTCTGGCTGGTTATTCCACCCTGTAATTTGTTGATGTTGATATGGTATTTTCTAATACCTTTTTCGATTTGTTGTTTCTCTGTCTTTCGGTCTGTTTTACTCAGGCAAATGGATGGGCCAATCAGAAAAACAAAGAGTACACAGCTGAACAGAACAAAAATGTGTTTACAGGGGGGAGTTCCAAAGTGTTGCGTGTGTGTACTTGAAAAAAACATAAAGCATCAAATTCTCAAAAATTTTCGAATAGAAGAATAGCTGCCAAGACTACAAAGAGAAATGGAACCAAGAATAATTATAAGTATTACTCTGAATGAGAAAAAATTAAATTGAAAAAGATTTAAGATTCCAGGTCCTGTAAAACGGAGACTGATCCATTGAAATAAACAGTAGAGAGCGGAAAGACCAATAACGGATCCCATAAATCCCTGCAGGATGCCTTCAAGAAGAAATGGAGTTCTGATGTAGCTGTTAGTAGCACCGACCAGTTTTAAAAGTTCCAGTTCATCCTTACGCCCCATGATGGTAAGTCTGATGGTATAGGCCACCATAAAAGTTGCGGTGAGGATCAGAAGCGCTCCACTAAGCAGTACAACAATGGTGAGCAGGCGGGTAAAATAATGGAATCGTTCCATCCATTCCTGACCATATTGTACTTTTTCTGTGCCTGGGAGGCTTGCCAGGTACTCTGAGAAAAGTTTTATCTGACGATAGCCACGGAGACTCTTCAGCGGTACGACCTCAATGGAGGCCGGAAGGAAGTTTTCCGGCATGTCGGCCAATACGTCGGAGTCATCACCAAGTTGTGCAACAAAACGCTCATAGGCCTCAGACTTTGAAACAAAAATAATCTCCTCAACATCGTCAAAGTTTTTAATTTTACGACGGAGCTGCTCTTTCATTTCGGTACCCGGCTCCTCTTCCAGGTAGACAATGAGGCGAAGGTCATCGCTTAATCTTTCTCCAGTGCCAAGCATATTGGTATAAATGAGATAGAAAAAAGCAAAGATGAGCACGGAGAGACTGACAGTAAGAAATGTCATAAACTGGGATGTCCATGTCTGTCTCAGATTTCGCCCCGTTTGTCTCAAGACTGCAAACCAGAAATTCATTATAGATCCCCTCTTGTCAGGGAATGCATGGTGCCACTGCGAAGTTCCATAACCCGATGTTTGCTTTGCTGATAGATGGAGGCGTCGTGGGTGGCAATGACAATGGTGGCGCCAGCCATTTTACTTCGGTTAAGAAGCTCCATAACCTGCCTGGTGGTAGACGCATCCAGGTTTCCAGTGGGTTCATCTACAAGGATTAAGCGAGGAGAATTGGCAACAGCCCGCGCAAGAGCGACGCGTTGCTGTTCGCCGCGAGACAGTTCACTGGTGATGGTGTTATGTTTGTCAGCGAGTAATAATTGGTCAAGCAGATCGCGAACCCTTTGTTTGATGGCTCGTGGTTTTTTGTAAGAAACTTCCATGGCAATGGCAATGTTTTCGGCCACCGTTCTGTCACTGAGGAGCTTGAAGTCCTGGTAGGCCACCCCAATTTTCTGTCTCAAGTGGGCGAGATCCTTTCCCTTGAGTTGATTTATATTATAGCCGGCAACTTCGATAAGTCCTTTTGTGGGAACCTCCATGTTGCAGATGAGTTTTAGAAGAGTGGTTTTTCCAGCTCCGCTTCTCCCGATAAGAAAAAACATTTCCCCGGTTTCAATGGAAAGAGAAATGTCTGACAGAGCGGTAATATTTGGCTCGTAGGTACGACTCACCTTGATCATTTCGATCATGGTGTTGCCAGAATGAACCGTTTCTTCTGTGGATGTTTGATTGGACACGTTCAATATCAGGAAAAAATCCTGTCAAATATTTCATCGACTGTAATTACAATATCATCTGAATCATTAAGGTTCAGATAGGATTCCCCGCTCAGCTCCTGATTGATCAATACATCACTGGAAGGGATGATTCCGCCTAGTTCCATGCCTGAATCTGCAACTGCCTCATCAATCTTTTTCTGAAGGGCAGACGGCATTGGCTGGGGGGCACGGTTAATCAGCAGGTGCTGGCTTTTGATTTCAAGTCCCAATGGTTCAGTGATGCTGGAAATACGTTTTGCTGTGAGTATTCCACGGGCTGATGGGTCGGAGGTGACAAGCAGGTAGTCAATGGAACGAATATTCATACGGCTCAGATGTTCCATGCCGGCTTCGTTGTCAACTATGATATATTTGTAGTTTTCTGAAAGCTTGTCCATGGTCATGGCAAGATACTGGTTTGCAGCACAGTAGCATCCAGGGCCGTCGGGTTGTCCCATGACAAGAAGATCAAATCCGGTCTCTTCAATAAGTGCCTGATGGATCTTCAGTTCCATAAATTGATCGCGCGTCATATTTGGAGGCAGTTCGCCTTTTAGTTCTTTTCTGATTTGCCCAAGGGTGACGCCCACATCAAGGTTGAGCAGTTCATTGAGATTGGCATTGGCATCTGCATCAACGAGCAGGAACGGTGTCAGCTTTTTTTTGAGTAAATATCGGGTTAACAGGGCCGAAGTTGTGGTTTTGCCAGTTCCACCTTTGCCGGCCATGGCAATAATTTTAGTCATGAATTGTCTCTTTATGGTATATGAATTGAAAAATATTAAAGTATTTATCTTCCCCATTCTAATATAGGGTGTAGGTGGATGTCAATTTTAAAGCTGTTTTCAACGGTTTTTGCCAATTTTCCTTGCATCTTCAAGCCCAGTTGGTATTTTTAGGAGTTTTGTTCTTATTGCTTATACATGAAGTTTGAGTGCCGCAAACCGCAAACCGCAAACCGAATACCGAATACCGCATATTAAGGAGAGAGTTATGGATTACAGGGATACCCTGAATCTGCCGCAGACCAAATTTAAGATGAAGGCCAATCTGAATCAGAAAGAGCCTGGGTATCTTAAACGCTGGGAAAAAGAAGATTTATACGGAATGCTTCAAGAGCATGCTGAGGGAAAACCTCTGTATGTACTTCATGACGGCCCTCCTTATGCCAACGGGCATATTCATTTAGGCACAGCGTTTAATAAAATTTTAAAAGATATCATCCTCAAATCCAAGCGAATGGCAGGATTTCAGGCACCGTATATTCCGGGTTGGGACTGTCATGGTTTGCCTATTGAACACAACGTGGATCAGGAACTTGGTGAAAAAAAGAACAGTATCCCCAAGATTTCCAAACGTGGCGCTTGCCGTAAATATGCTGATAAATGGATTAAAATCCAGAAGGACGAATTCAAACGTTTAGGCGTTTTGGGTGACTGGGACAATCCCTATCTCACCATGGACTATGATTATCAGGCAACCATCGCAAGGGAGTTTAACAGGTTTCTGCTGTCAGGCTCTGTGATCCGAAATAAGAAACCGGTGTACTGGTGCTCCACCTGTACCACTGCCTTGGCTGAGGCTGAGGTAGAGTATTACGATCACACGTCCCCTTCCATCTATGTGAAATTCCCGATTCTTGAAGATCTGTCAGATATTGATTCAGTGCTTGGCGGTGATTCGATTTCTGTGCTTATCTGGACAACCACTCCATGGACTCTTCCTGCAAACCTTGCTGTGGCTTTTCATCCTGATTTTGAATATGCAGCGGTAAAAACAGGTGGTGAAATACTGATTCTTGCTAAGGACATGGTCGAGGGTGTCATGGCGGAGATGGAGATCAGTGAGTATGCAATTGTTGCCACTTTTTCTGCAAAAGGTCTGGAAAACCGTAAGTGCCGGCATCCTTTTCTGGATCGTGATTCTCTGCTGGTACTTGCAAATTACGTAACCCTTGAAGCTGGAACCGGTTGTGTTCATACAGCGCCCGGACATGGTGCAGACGATTATCTGACAGGTCTTCGCTATGGTCTTGAGATTCTTTCTCCGGTTGACAACGAGGGACGTTATACCGAAGAGGCTGGTCAGTACGTTGGTCAGCAGATTCCTGCGGTGAATACAATGATCAATGCAGACATGGCTGCAAGCGGTGTTCTGCTCCATGAAGATGTTATAAATCATAGTTATCCGCACTGCTGGCGTTGTAAAAAACCGGTTATGTACAGGGCTACACCTCAGTGGTTTATTTCAATGGAAATCAATGATCTTAAGCAAAAGGCATTGAGTGAAATTGGAAATGTTCAATGGACACCGTCCTGGGCAATGCAGCGTATTCGTTCCATGGTGGAAAATCGGCCAGATTGGTGCTTGTCCCGTCAGCGTACATGGGGTGTACCCATTACCGTTATAAGCTGCAAGGCTTGTGGCGAAGTCGTGAAAAGTGAAGCACTGGCAGCACGCATTGATGAACTCTTTCGTAAGGAAGGAGCAGATGCCTGGTTCCGTTATGAACTGTCGGAGTTTATGGAAGAGGGCTGCACCTGTTCCGCCTGCGGTGGAAATGAGTTTGAAAAAGAAGAAGATATCCTTGATGTCTGGTTTGATTCCGGAAGCTCTCATGCGGCTGTTGTTGAAGCACGTGATGAGTTACGACTACCCGCTGACTTGTATCTTGAAGGGAGTGATCAGCATCGCGGCTGGTTCCAGACTTCCCTGTTGACATCTGTTGGAACCCGTGGGTGTGCACCCTATAAAGGTGTTTTAACCCATGGCTATGTTGTGGATGGGAAGGGCAAAAAAATGTCCAAATCCGTAGGTAATGTGGTGGCACCAAGTGAAGTGATTCAGAAATTCGGGGCAGAGATCCTGCGTCTATGGGTATCGAGTGAAGATTATCGTGATGATGTGAAGGTTTCCGATGAAATTCTCAAACAGGTTGCGGACAGCTATAGAAAAATCCGTAATACCATTCGTTATATGCTTGGTAATGTGACAGACTTTGATCCATCTGTTCATTCGGTTGAATTTGAGAAGATGGAAGAGATCGATCGCTGGGCACTCGGCCGTTTTGAAGAATTCCGTGAAAAAGTTACCACGGCCTATGAAAACTATGAGTTCCACCCCATTCATCAGGCTTTAAATTATTTTTGCGGAACCACCATGAGTTCTTTCTATCTTGATATATTGAAGGACAGACTCTATTGCTCAGGTACTGATTCGCTTAAGCGTCGTTCTGCCCAGACGGTGTTGCATGAGATCCTGGGAGGATTGCTGCAATTAATGAGTCCGGTTTTGACATTTACCACCACCGAAGCCTGGGAACATTTTAAACAGCTTGATGAAAAGGCTCCTTTAAAAGAGTCCATTTTTTTCACAGAGTTTCCTGCAGCAGCCCCTGAGAGGCGTGATAGTACTCAGGAAGAACGCTGGGAAAAACTGATTCTGGTACGTTCTGCGATTACCAAAGCACTGGAAGCAGCACGTCGGGAAAAACGTATTGGACATCCACTTGAAGCTGAGGTGCTGATTGAAGTAACTGGCGACTGGGCAACATTCATCGAACAGGAGTGGGATCAGGTAAAGGAGGTTTGTATTATCTCAGTACTCACTCGTTGTGAAGATAAGAGTAGTCTTGGTGATCTTAATTTTCTTGTCAGTGAGGAGATTCCTGAACTTGCTGTTGCCGTTCGTGCTGCCAGCGGAGAAAAATGTGAGCGGTGCTGGACACGTGATTCTTTTGTCGACAGTGATGCAGATCATCCACAGCTTTGTGAGCGTTGCTTAAATGTCGTGGTGGCAATGGATCTAGAGGAGTAGCAGGAATTGTATATTTCAATATTTCTGGTACTGGTGGTGGTAGTTCTTGATCAGCTGACAAAGTTTCTGGTGTTAAAGAATTTTCATCTCTATGAGTCCATAGTAATTATTCCGAATTTTCTCAACCTTACCTATCTCACCAATAAAGGTGCCGCTTTTGGTTTTCTGGCAGGAGTGACAGCAGCCTGGCGGCACTATTTCTTTCTGATCCTTGCCTCCGTTGCTTTAGTGCTGCTTTGTTTTGCGTGGTTTCGGATGAGAAAAGATCATCGTTTCTATGGCCCGGCCCTTGCTATGATTGCAGGGGGTGCCATTGGTAATGTGATTGATCGTGTCCGTTTTGGTGCGGTGGTTGATTTTTTAGACTTTCACGTGGCTGGTCATCACTGGCCTGTATTTAATGTGGCCGATTCTGCAATTACTGTGGGTGTGGCTCTTTTTCTACTGGCGAATATTCTTGAAGAACGGCAGAAGAAACTCAAACAGGAAGAATAGTAATATGAAAATAGCAGTACTCTTTCCCGGTCAGGGATCACAGTTTTTAGGAATGGGACGTGAATTTATAGATTCGGACACTGATTGTGCGGGTATCATGGAAATGGCCGCTTCCGTGTGTGATTTTCCCCTGGAAAAGCTTTGTCAGGAAGGGCCAATGGAGGAGCTTACACGGGCTGTCCATCTTCAACCAGCCATCACAGTAACGAATCTGATCTGTTATCAGGGTTTAAAAAAGGCATGGGGTGATACGCTTTCTGCCGCTTGCTTTGCAGGTCATAGTCTTGGTGAATATTCAGCTCTGTGTGCAGCAGGTGTTCTAACTGTTGCTGATACAATTCGTCTTGTGATTAAGCGTGGTGCCCTCATGGAACGTGAAGGACAATCAAACCCCGGCGGAATGCGGGCTGTGCTGGGAAAAACCATTGAAGAAGTTGAAGCAATTATCGAAGATTGCAGTGATGCAGGAATTGTCACTGCGGCAAACCATAACACAGAGTTGCAAATTGTAATTTCGGGTTCTATTCCAGGACTTGACGCAGTTGAAAAAGTGGCTTCTGAGAATGGTGCCAGAGTGATTCCTCTTGCGGTAAGTGTTGCTAATCACAGTCCACTGGTTGCCAATGCAGTTCCTGATTTTGCAGCGTTTATGGATGAAGTTACATTTAAAGCACCTGCGATACCAGTGTATTTTAATGTTTCAGCAGGCCTGGAACAGGATACCGGTAAAATTAAAGAGATGATGGCCAGTCAGATCGCTTCTCGTGTTCGCTGGTTTGAAATTATCAGCACCATGATTGATGAAGGTGTTGATACATTTATTGAGGTTGGTCCAAAAACGGTGCTTAAAGGAATGATGCGGAAGATTGCTCCCAAGGGATATAAGTATCAGACACTGCAGTTTGATACTCCCGAAGGGCTAGTCAAATGTATGGGGAAACTGGCATGATGCCCTTGCTGGTAGAAATGTTACTTTTCTGATCCATTTAAATGATAGAACACTGCATAAAAATCATCCAGGACGGCGGTGAACTGGATTTTGATCAGGCCATGGAACTTGCCCAAACGGCCAGTCTCACAGCTTTATGCGATGCAGCAGCCATGCTTTGCCGTGAGATTCATGGAGCAGGTTTTGATCTCTGTTCCATTATCAACGCCCGTTCCGGGAAATGCTCTGAAGATTGCCGTTATTGCGCCCAGTCTGTTCATCATAATACGGATATAAACACCTACGAACAGATCGATCCGCAAATTGCCATAAACCAGGCCAGGGAAAACGATGCTTATGGTGTCTTGCGTTTGTCTTTAGTTGCGGCAGGACGAAGTCTGAGCACCACTCAGATGGATGCCATGGGCAGGTTGTATTCTTCAATAGCAGATGAGACAGAGCTCCGCTTTTGTGCGTCCATGGGGTTCCTCACAGAAGAAACTGCCAGACAGTTGGTGTCTTTTGGCGTTCGTCGTTATCACTGTAATTTGGAAACCTGTCGGGAGTTTTTTCCATCTATTTGTACTACCCACAGCTGGGATGAAAAGGTAGAAACGCTTAAAATTGCCAGAGCTGCGGGGATGGATCTTTGCTCTGGCGGTATTATCGGTATGGGGGAGTCTTTGGAAAATCGTTTGCAGCTCGCCTTTGAGTTGCGTGATCTGAATGTACTTTCCATTCCAATCAATATTCTCACTCCCGTTGAATCCACTCCTTTGGCAGCGATTGATGCGATATCTCTTGAAGATGTTCTGCGTTGTGTTGCACTTTTCCGGTTTATTAATCCTTCAGCAGTTATTCGTATTGCAGGTGGGCGTGGCCGGTTTGAACAGGATCAATATACGATGTTTGCAGCAGGAGCTAATGGGGCCATTGTTGGTGATTATCTTACCACTGCCGGGGCGGGAGTTGCCGAAGATCTTGAAGCGTTTACCAAACTTGGCTTCGATGTGCCTGGGAAAAAATGACACAAGATGATCTTCTCGCCTTTGACCGGCAGCATATCTGGCACCCCTATTCCTCCATAAGCAAGCCGCTTCCAATCTATCCTGTGGAGTCAGCATCCGGCGTTCGCATTCGCCTGAGCAACGGGAGAGAATTGATTGACGGAATGGCTTCCTGGTGGTCTGTAATTCACGGATATAATCATCCCGTACTCACTGCCGCCCTGCAGGAACAGGCTGCTAAACTGCCCCATGTGATGTTTGGCGGGCTTACTCACGAGCCGGCAGTAACTCTTGCACGCCATCTTGTTGAGCTCACCTCAGATCCGCTTGAGCTGGTTTTTTTTGCAGATTCCGGATCTGTTGCTGTGGAAGTTGCCATGAAAATGGCCATTCAGTATTTCCATGCGGCAGGAAGACCCTCTAAAAAACGATTTCTCACCATTCGATCCGGATATCATGGAGATGTTTTTCACTGTATGTCGGTTAGTGACCCTGTAAGTGGAATGCATCAGATTTTTAAAGGTGTTTTGCCCGAATATTTGTTTGCCGATAGACCAGAATGCAGTTTTTACGATGAGTGGGACAGGAATGACCCTGGTTCCTTTGAAAAATGCATTGCAGAACACCATGATTCTCTCTGTGGTGTAATTCTTGAACCCATAGTTCAGGGAGCAGGTGGCATGCGATTCTATCATCCAGAATATTTGCGTAGGGTGCGGGAGCTTTGTGATCACTACGATGTACTGCTGATTGCAGATGAGATTGCCACCGGTTTTGGCAGAAGTGGAAAACTTTTTGCCTGTGAGCACGCAATGATTGCTCCTGATATTCTCTGTTTGGGGAAGGCTCTTACCGGTGGCTATATGACCCTGGCAGCAGTCCTGACAAGCAGAAACGTTGGAGAGATGATTTCATCCGGCGATCCCGGGGTGTTTATGCATGGCCCGACATTCATGGCTAATCCTCTTGCCTGTGCTGTGGCCAATGCTTCCATTCAGTTACTGCTGGAATCAGATTGGCAGCAAAAGATATCCAATCTTGAAAAAGGCTTACAGTTGGGGCTTGCACCCTGTACTGATCTTAAAAATGTGGCCGATGTTCGGGTGTTGGGTGGGATTGGTGTGGTTGAGATGAGAGAGCCCGTTGATATGGGGCATATCCAGCCGGCCTTTGTGGAAAAAGGTGTGTGGGTGCGTCCCTTTGGCCGGCTTGTGTATGTGATGCCTCCATATTGTATTGAGCAGGAAGATCTGGCTGTCTTGACTGCTGCTATTTGTGAAGTGGTGGAAGAGGAACAGAGAAGGTGAATTCCCGATATGCTAAAAAACTCCACGAGCTTGAAAGGAGAGGGCGTTTACGGGAGTTGGCTCCGGTAAAACAATATGATAGTGGTAGTGTCCAGTACAAGGGGAAGAAACTTCTTAACCTCAGTTCAAACGATTATTTGGGACTGGGGCAGGACAGTGAGCTGTTGCAGGGATTTTATCTGGAGTTGGAGTGTGGCAAAAGCGGGGTGTCCGGATTTTCCGCTGCCTCGTCAAGGTTGCTCACCGGAGATTCACTACTTGCCCATTGTCTGGAAGATGAGCTTGCCAACGCATATAAATGCGAGTCTGTCCTGCTTTTTAATTCAGGATATCATGCAAATATTGGTATTTTGCCAGCGCTGTTTTCCAAGGGAGATTTGATCCTTTCTGATAAGCTTAATCATGCGTCCATTCACGATGGGCTGCAACTCAGCAGGGCAGATCATAAACGCTTTCGCCATGGTGATTATGAGCAGCTATATGACCTGCTTAAAAAATACAGGAAAAAGTATGATCAGGTGGTAATTGTTTCCGAGTCTGTTTTCAGCATGGATGGAGACGAGGCAGACCTTGGTCGATTGATTGAGTTGAAGCATGAATTTGATGTTAAAATATATCTTGATGAGGCTCACGGCGTAGGTGTCTATGGACGCAATGGCCTGGGGAAGGCAGAGGAAAAAGGGGTGTTGCAGGATATCGATTTTCTGGTGGGAACCTTTGGCAAAGCACTGGCTTCCATTGGTGCTTTTGTCTGTTGTGCAAAAGAAATACACGATTATCTGGTGAATCATAGCAGGTCTTTTATTTTTACAACGGGTCTGCCTCCTGTGACTGTCAACTGGAATAGATTTGTTTTCCGGCATATGCTTGGCATGAACAGGGAACGACACCATTTGCAGCAACTCTCAACACAGCTGCGTCATGCATTGAGAGAAAAAGGAATTGCAACACGAGGAAGCACCAATATAGTTCCTGTTCTGATAGGCGATGACAGCCTGGCCGTCGCACAGGCAAAAAAAATGCAGGAGCAGGGCTATCTTGTCCTTCCTGTTCGCCCTCCGACGGTTCCTGAAGGAACAGCCCGGTTTCGTTTTTCAATTTGTGCCAACATGCAATGGAAGGATCTGCAGAAACTCCCTTTTCAGTTAGCCGCAATGACACCTGGGGAAAAAAGTGAAAAGTAAATGGCTTCATCACAAAAAAGGGAATAAGTTACTTTTTTTCTGCAATGGCTGGGGGATGGACGAGCACCCTTTCAGTCCGCTTGTAAGCCACGAGTGGAATGTCCTCATGTTCTATGACTATACTGACCTAAGTGTTGACCAGGATTTGCCTGAGCTGATTGGTAAATACGAAGAAGTCATTCTTGTTGCCTGGTCCATGGGGGTATGGGTGGGGCAACAGATTTTTTATCCATTTTCAAAAGAGCTTACAGCATCACTTGCCATAAATGGCAGCCTCTTCCCCATAGATGATCGGTTTGGAATACCAAAAGACATTGTTCAAGCAACTTATGATACTCTGGATGAAAAGCAGCGTGTAAAATTCTACGCCCGGATGTGTAAGGATCGTGCGCTGTATCGTAAGTTTTTGATTCATCAGCCACGGCGAAATGTGAAGAGTCAGAAAATTGAATTGGGAGTGTTGCTTGATAGTACCCGAGATTCCCCTAACCAGGAATCCATCTATACTGCTGCATTGATATCAGAGCACGATTACATTATGCCAACAAAAAATCAATTAAATTACTGGCCGGAGAAGATTGTTCATCGGATCGACGGAAAGCATTTTCTGTTTTATGCTTACAACAGTTGGGATGAACTTGTAAAGAGTTTGACTTGTTAAGGGACGGCATGGTTTATCGGCTTGAAAAAAAAAAGAAACGAATAGCCCATTGTTTTCGTCGGAGCCTTTTGACCTACGATGATGCGGCTCTTGTGCAGAATAGGCTGGTTCTCAGGTTGGCAAAAATGCTTGATGGGTTGCCGGATGCGGTTTTTCAGCGTGTACTGGAAATCGGTTGTTGTACCGGGAGCTTAACCGAAGTTATTTGCCGTAACAAAAGCCCTGAGACGTTCTATCTGAATGACCTGGTCCCTGATTTTGAGGAGGAAGTTTGCAAACGACTTGCCGGGTGCCAAGCAACACAGTTTGTATCTTTTTTTGGTGATATCGAATTTTTGGAACTACCATCCGATCTTTCTCTTGTTCTTTCCGGAGCGACCTTCCAGTGGCTCAGTGACCTGCCTGCTTTTATTAATCGTCTTGGTTGTGAGCTTCAAGCGGGGGCATATCTGGCGTTTTCAATGTTTGGTGTCGGAACATTAAAAGAATTTTCCAGCTTAACTTCTGTGGAATTACAGTATCATGTTGACCCGGATTTGCTTTCACTTCTTGAAGAACAATTTGTCGTGGAATCATACGAGAAATATGATGATCAGCTCCATTTTCCTTCGGTACGTGACATTCTAAAACATATTCGTGCCACAGGTGTTGGCGGAGTAAGTGAATATAAGTGGACCAAAGAGAGTCTTCGGCTTTTTGAAGATCGCTATATTTCCGAATATGGGTGTGAAAAAGGTCTTCCTGTGAGCTATAGCTCTTCCTGTTACGTGGCGAGGAAACGGTGATGGGCTCTGTGATTTGTATCAGTGGTATTGACACAGATATCGGAAAAACCGTAGCCACCGGCCTTATGGCAAAGGCCTTGTTGTTACGGGGCTATTCAGTGATCACTCAGAAAGTTGCACAAACGGGATGTACAGGAATTTCTGAAGATATTCAGGAACACCGAAAGCTAATGGGCGTTGAACTTTTGTCGGAAGATCAAGATGGTCTCACCTGTCCCTACGTTTTCAGCAAGGCCTGTTCCCCGCACCTTGCTGCGGAGCTTGAACAAACACAAATTGATCCGAAAAAAATAACACTCGCAACCCAAACCTTGGCTGAACGATATGATTATGTGCTGCTCGAAGGAGCGGGGGGATTCATGGTACCTCTCACCCGTGATATAACCTTTCTTGATTATATACAAGAGCGAGGCTATCCTCTTATTCTGGTGTCAAGCCCAAGGCTTGGTTCAATTAATCATACCCTTTCCGCCTTGGAGCTGGCAAAGAACAGGGGCATTGAAATTAAGGGTATTGTGTATAATTGTTACGATTCCTGCGACAAGACAATCTGCGCTGATTCCAGAAAAGTGTTCGTGAGCTTTCTGCAGAAGTACGGCTTTCCCACTGTGGTTGTTGATATGACATGTGCAGCAAATCATCTCCAAACGGATATAAACTTTGATTGCCTGCAATTATTTGAAACAAAGGGGGGGGCCGCTAGATAGGGGAGCTGGTAAAGAGCAGAGGTAGCCGGCTAAATTGACAGATACGGTTAAGTGACTGGCCGGAGTATCATGAATCAGTGTATAGTCCGTGCATTTTGGGTAGTGGAAGGAAAACAAATCTGGTATAAGTTTTGCTGTACAAAGTTGTATATTCCAGCCTGGAAAGTACAGCACCCATGCCGGATCGACTGGCAATGGACAACGGAACAGGACACCATGAAACCATGTGGCATTATCTTTTTGAACCGGAAAAAGACACCGTTGAAAACCCGGAACCAGTGGTGTTCTCTGCTTCTGGTTGGCCTCCTTTACCTAAGCCTTGCCACCATGGCCTGCGCCAGCGCCCGGACCGGAGTCCCCCTTGCTCCGCTGGTTCTTGGACAGTCCTGCGCACTCAGTGGACCTGCTAAGAACCTGGGTCTGGAGATGCGGGCCGGGCTCCAGGCAGCCTTGGCCGAGATCAACGACGAAGGCGGTATCAAAGGCCAGAATGTCGTCCTCCTCAGCCGCGATGACGGGTACGAACCGGATCGAGCCATCCGCAACACCCTGGAGCTGATCAAGCGCGATCAGGTCTTCCTCCTCATTGGCGAAGTGGGCACCCCCACCTCCAAGGCGGTGATACCCATCGTCGAACAGTACCGGATCCCCTTTTTCGCCCCCTTCACCGGAGCAGAGCTTCTGCGAACCCCGTTCCGCCGTTATGTGATCAATGTCCGGGCCAGCTATCACCAGGAGATGGAAAAACTGGTTTCCTACCTCGCAGACCAGAAAAAGATCAAGCGGATCGCCTGCTTCTACCAGAACGACTCCTATGGTTTTGACGGCCTCAAGGGGGTCGAACAGGCCCTCAGGCGTCGCGGCATGGACCTGGTGTCCCGGGGCAGTTACGAGAGAAACACCATTGCGGTCATGGGCGGACTGCGGGAAATATACCGGGCAGAACCCGAGGCCGTAATCCTGGCGGGGACCTATCCGGCCTGCGCGGAATTCATCAAGTTAAGCAAAGCCAAGAACAAGAGTGCGCAGATATTTGCCAGCATCTCCTTTGTCGGCACTGAAAGTCTTAAACAGGCTCTGGGCTCCCATGGCGATCAGGTGCTTGTCTCCCAGGTGGTACCCTATCCCTGGGACGTCCTGGTTCCCCTTATCCGCCAGTACCGCGATGCCATGCATAAGTACCAGCGGGACTATTCCATTGGCTTCATTACCCTGGAAGGGTACATTGCGGGAAAACTTTTTGCAGCCATTGCCAGGGCCGTACCCGGTGAACTCACCCGGGAAACATTCATCGACACCATGGAAAAGATCGGCCGCTTCGATCTCGGTGGCGTGGTGCTGGACTTTGGCCCAACCGACCACCAGGGCATGGAGTCCATTTACCTGACCATCATCTACCCGGATATCCAGAAGGAACAGGGAGGAGAGAGGTGATGAAGGGGAAAGATCTGCCCGCACCCAGACGGCGTCCATCCCTCTCCTATGCTCCCTTCCGAGCTTCGTTCCTGGTCATTCTGGCTCTGGCCTTTTTTATCGGAATCTTCTGGATAATCAACGAGTATCAGACTTACCGGGAAAGTATTGCCAATATCCGCCGTACTTATCTGGAACTGTACGAGGATCGGGTCCTGGAAGAGATGGACAACATGCTGGGCTTTATCGATCATCACCGCTCCCAGGCCGACCTGCGGGTTGAAAATGAACTCCGGGAGAAGGTTCGTATCGCCGACACAATCGCCTCGCACATCTACCGTATGTATTTAGAGGAAAAGAGTACTCCCGAGCTGCGAACCATGGTGGCCGAAATCCTCCGTCCCATCCGTTGGAACAATGGGCGTGGATCCTATTTTGCCGGTCGTCTCGAGGAGGGTACCATTGACCTTTTTGCCGATAACCCTTTTCTTGAAGGGGTAAAGCTCAAACAACTTCCAGATGGGCCAGATCTCTCGCTGCCTCCGGCAATCATCAGGACTTTGCGGGACAAGGGCGCCGGGATCTATCGCAATCGGTCCATGAAAGAAGATATGGTGGGAAAAAATTTCCCAGGCATTCTTTTTGTCAAGTATTTTGCGCCGTTCGACTGGTATATCGGCGCCGCCGTCTCCAGCGAAGCCATGGAACACCTTCTCCAGGAGGAGGTTCTCTCAACCATCCAGGAGATGCGCTTTGACAAAGACGGGTTCACCATCTGCTTCCGCTTCGACGGCACAATTATCAGTCATCCGGAGAAAAAATTTATCGGCCGATCCATCACCGATCTGATCGACAGCCAGGGCGCGTCCTATGGCCTGTCCATACTGGAGACTGCCCTGAAACAGGAGGGAGATCGTCATATCCACTATCAGATGAATATGGGAGGTTCCAGAAAAAGCGGCCAACGGCTCAGCTATGTCCAGGCCTATCCGGATTGGAACTGGATTCTGGCCACCGACATGTCCATGTCATCCATGGAAAAAGCCATTGCCGAGGAAACCCGCACCTATGTGACGATTTCCTTTAATAACGTCTTCATCTTCATCGGCCTTTTTTCCCTGGCAGTTCTCCTGCTTCTGGGTTTGGCTTACTATCACTCAAACAAACTCAGACACGGTATCAGCCTCTTCACCGACTTTTTCCGCAAGGCGGCCGATAACCAGGTCAAGATCCAGGATCAGGACCTGGCATTTGCCGAGTTCGAAGATCTGGCTCGGCTGGCCAACACCATGGTGGACGACCGCATCCAGAAGGAACGTATCCTCCGGAGGGACGAACTGCGACTGGATACCCTGCTCCAACTCAGAATTATAGATGACGATAATATTCAGGAGAAGTATAATTTTGTTCTCCGCCGCATTGTTAAGATCACCGGTTCTGCCTCCGGCTATATCGCCCTGATTAATAACAGCCAGACCCATGCGACTCTGTGTTCCCGTGTCACCATCCATACCAGCCAGTACGGGCTGGGGCCGGACGATAACGCAGACCTCAGGTCTGTGGCAGAAGGCGACCTGATAGGTACCTGCGTGCTGAAGAAACAGCCATCCATTCTCAATACCACGGCTCAAACCAGCCGTTTCCATACCTACCCCTACAACCGGCCGGTACATCGCCGGCTGGATGTGCCGATCAGCAACGACTCCAGAGTGGCCCTGGTGGCCGGGGTGTGTGACAGCAGCTATGACTACGACAACTCTGACATCCGGCAGGTGACCATGCTGCTGGAAGGTATGTGGCTCCATGTCTTGAAGACCTGTTCGGAAAAAGAACGGGCTATCCTGGAGAGACAGGTGATTGCTATCAGTGAGGAGGAACGAAGCAGAATCGGCCGCGACCTGCACGATGATCTTGGTTCGCACCTGAGCGGCGTGGAACTGCTGAGCAAGGTTCTGCACCAGAAGCTGGAAAAAAAGGTCCCGGCCGAAGCTGAACAACTTGGCACTATCCGGGAGTTGATCCGGGAGGCTATCGAAAAAACCCGTCGTTTTTCCAGGGGACTATACCCGGTACACATCAGAGAATATGGCCTCAAGGCTGCCATCGAAGAACTGGTCGTGGAACTGGAGCAGCTCTTCCCCGTTCGGTGCAGCCTCTCCATTGATCAGAAGGTGGAAAAAATTGCCACCAACCAAGCTTCCCATATATACTACATCATCCGTGAGGCCATGTTTAACGCAGCCCGTCACGGCCGTCCAGAGAAAATCGAGATCGTCGTCCGATGCGATAACCTTAACCTGTCGGTGCGCATCATCGATGACGGGAAGGGATTTGCGAAAAAGGACAGCAAAAAAGGTATGGGGTTACACACCATGCTGTACAGGGCTAAGGCCATCGGCGCCAGCCTGGACATCGAGTCCGAACCGACCAGGGGCACGATGATAATTCTTGAGGGAAAGGTGTTCAAGTGAAAACAAAGATTCTCATTGTCGATGATCATCCCATTTACCGCATGGGCATGCGCGAACTGCTCAACCAGGAAAACGATTTCGTCGTTTGCGGGCTGGCGGCAGACATGGCAGAGGCCCGCAGGGCATTGGCCGAGCAGGACGTAGACATGGCCATCATTGACATCACGCTGGCCGATGAAAACGGACTGGACCTGATCAGGGAGATCCGCAGTTCAGGTAGTGATTTAGCAATCCTGGTTCTGTCTATGCACGATGAGTCGGTTTGGGCGGAGAGAGCCATCCGAGCCGGAGCCCGCGGCTATATCATGAAAAAAGAGGCTTCCGAATCGGTTGTATGCGCGCTGCGCAATATCCGCAAGGGCCAGATCCACGTCAGTCCCGACATGGTTTCGATTCTGCTGGACAGAATGCACCAGGGTTCAAGGAACCAGGGGACGTGCACGGTGGATCTGCTCACAGACAGGGAACTGGAAGTGTTCCGTCTTATCGGCAGCGGTCTCACCACCAGGAAGATTGCCCTGAAGATGCACCTGAGCATCAAGACAATCGGTACATACCGAGATCGCATCAAACAAAAACTGGGTCTGAAGAACGGTACCGAGCTGTCTCGCCGTGCCGTCCTGTGGGTCGAGCAGGAATCACCCGGTACCAACAAATTAATCCTGTAGGTCAAAACCCTACAAACAGGTAAGTCATACACCTGCATCAAATAAAGCACCCTCCTGATTTATTTTTTTGCCTCAATAACTTAGTATCAATCCAGTTGGTAACAGCATCAAGTATCCATATACTGTTCAGCCTGACTTCGTTTTCTACCGACATTTTAAAAGACTTATATAGCGAAACATATTTTTTACGAGGCTACTGTCGATTGCATTTTCGCATGCGGGAGCAAAGAGCCGGGATCAATAATTAAGGAGGAAAAAGTATGGGAGTTTCCAGACGTAATTTTTTAAAAGGCAGTGCCATAGTTGCTGGTGCTGCCGGTGTCGCAGCGCTGAACGGGAAACCGGCTCAAGCCGAGTATGAAGCGGCTGAGCTACGCATTAAAGGATTGCAGCATACCACAACAATCTGTCCCTACTGTGCGGTTGGTTGTGGTCTGGTCGTGCATGTTAAAAACGGTAAGGTGGTCAATATCGAGGGAGATGCTGAACATCCAATAAATAACGGCTCTCTTTGTGCTAAAGGAGCCGCATTGATTCAGGTTGTCAACAACGACCTGCGCCTGACCAAGGTTCAATACCGGGCACCCAAAAGTGATAAATGGGAAGAAAAATCCTGGGACTGGGCAATAGAGCGAATTGCCAGGCTGATGAAAGAAAGCCGTGATAACAATTTCGTAAAGCAGGAAACAATAAAAGGCAAGACATATACTGTTAACCGCAATGAAGGCATGGCAATGATTGGAGCCGCAGCACTCGACAATGAAGAGTGTTACCTTCTTGGTAAATTTGCCAGGGCAATGGGGGTCGGTTACCTGGAACATCAGGCTCGAATCTGACACAGTGCAACGGTTGCCGGTCTGGCAGCAACATTGGGTCGTGGAGCAATGACCAATCACTGGAATGATATTCAACACTCTGATGTCATCATGTGCATCGGGTCAAATCCTGCTGAAAATCATCCTATCTCGTTTAAATATATTAATAAAGCAATCGACAAAGGAGCCAAGTTGCTCTCTGTTGATCCGCGCTTTACCCGAACTTCCTCCAAGGCGAATTATTACGCCCAGCTGCGAGCGGGAACAGATATCCCCTTCATTGGTGGTATGATAAATTATCTTCTGGAAAATGATCTGATCCACAAGGAATATGTGGTCAACTACACCAATGCAGCTTTTCTGATCAATGAGGACTTCGATTTCAATGATGGTATTTTCTCCGGTTTCAATGCTGAAACTTTCAGTTACGAAAAAGACACATGGACATATCAGTTTGACTCAGACGGCAAGGTCCTGCGGGACGACAGTCTGAAGGATCCCCGCTGTGTTTATCAGCTTATGAAGAAACATTATTCCCGATATACGCCGGAAAAAGTTTGTGAGATAACCGGGACTGATAAAAAAGATTATATGGCAGTAGTAGAGACATTTTGCAGCACTGGCAGGCCGGATAAAGCAGCAACAATCATGTACGCCATGGGAACCACACAACACACCTATGGTACCCAGAATGTTCGTGTCTATGCCATGCTGCAGTTACTCCTTGGTAATGTCGGTATTGCAGGTGGCGGTATCAATGCCTTACGTGGTGAATGCAACGTGCAGGGATCAACCGATTATGCGATCCTTTACCATATCCTGCCCGGTTATCTTGCGGTTCCGACATATGCCAATACGAATCTGGAGGAATATCTTACGAGATGGACTCCGACAAAAACAGATACGCAGAGCGCAAACTGGTGGGGCAACACTCCTAAATATATGGTTAGCCTTCTAAAGGCGTACTGGGGTGATGTTGCAACCAAGGAAAATGATTTCTGTTACGACTACCTGCCAAAACGCAGCGGCAATTATTCCTACATTAAGTTGATGGAGCGGATGCAGCGTGGTGAATTCGAAGGTTTAGTCAATATGGGGACCAATCCGATTGTTGGTGGAGCTGATTCAGGGGCTATTGGTAAGGGACTCGACAAGCTCAAGTGGATGGTATCTGTTGATCTGTGGGAAACGGAGACTTCCGTTTTTTGGCGACGTCCCGGGGCTGATCCTAAAACCATCGATACAGAAGTATTTCTGCTTCCAGCGGCTTCTTCAGTTGAAAAAGAGGGGAGTATCTCAAACTCCGGTCGCTGGGCTCAATGGCGTTATAAGGCAATTAACCCGCCGGGCCATGCTGAAAGTGACGCCTTTATTCTTGACCAGTGGGTCAAAAAACTGAAAGAACTTTATGCAAAAGATGGGGTGTACCCAGGCCCGATTACCGACCTTGACTGGAACTACGGTGATGGTCATGAGCCGGATATTGATATGGTCGCCCGAGAATGTAATGGTCAGTTCACCAAGGATGTTGTGATTAAAGGAAAGTCCTATAAAAAAGGAGAACAGGTACCAAGTTTTGCATTTTTGCAAGCTGATGGCTCAACAACCAGCGGCAACTGGCTGTACTGCAATTCTTATACTGAAAAAGGAAATATGATGAAGCGCCGTGGTCTGGAGGATCCTTCAGGAATGGAGAATTATCATAACTGGGCATGGTGCTGGCCTGTTAATCGTCGGATACTGTATAACCGGGCTTCAGTGGATTTGAATGGGAAACCATGGAATCCCAAAAAACCTGTTATCGCCTGGAATAAAATATCCCGGAAATGGGAGGGTGACATACCCGATGGCGGCTGGCCACCAATGAATGAAGAGGGTACGAAGTCTCCTTTTATTATGCTTCCGGAAGGATTCGCAAGGCTGTTTGCAGCAGGACTTGCCGACGGTCCATTTCCAGAGCACTATGAACCAATGGAAAGTCCTGTTGGTAATGCCATGACGGGCCAGCAATGTAATCCTGCAGTCATGGCGCCTGAAAATCTCGATAACAGTGACAAGTATCCCTATGTTGGTACAACATACCGGGTTACCGAACACTGGCAAGCCGGAGCCATGACACGAAATCTTCCCTGGCTGGTCGAGTTGGTTCCAGATATGTTCGTTGAAATCAGTCCTAAACTTGCAAAAAAGAAGGGATTGAAGAACGGTGATATGGCAACTATCACAACCGCACGAGGTACAATTGAAGCGCGCACCCTGGTTTCAGCACGACTAAAACCAATGGTGATCAGCGGAAAAACGATTGAACACGTCGGAATGCCATGGCATTGGGGATTCAACGGTCTCTCGACAGGAGCAAGCGCGAACACCCTGACCGCAGCGGTGGGCTGTGCCAATACCACCATCCCCGAATTCAAAGCATTTCTCTGTGATATCAAGAAAGGAGGTAGCCAATCATGAGTAAAGTAAACCTTCAGAAAGGGAATGTTTTCTTGATTGATCTGACAAAATGTACCGGCTGTAGGGGGTGTATGGTCGCCTGTAAGCAATGGAATCAGCTTAAGGCTGAAGAAACGGACTTTTTTAGCGGAGAAGGCTATCAGAATCCGCGAGACACATCAGAACATACCTTTACTTTGATCAAATTTCGCGAATATGAAAAAAATGGTCAGGTTGAATTCTCTTTTTATAAAGAGATGTGTATGCATTGTGACGATCCTGCCTGCGTTTCGGTTTGTCCGGTAAATGCCTTTGTGAAAACCCCTGAAGGCCCGGTCATCTACGAGAGCGATCGGTGCATCGGTTGTCGTTTTTGTATGATAGGCTGCCCATTCAACATGGCAAAATACGAATGGAGCAAAAAACTTCCGCTGGTTAAAAAATGTGACGGTTGCTACAGCCGGGTCAAAGAAGGACTCGAACCTGCCTGTGTCACGGCTTGTCCGACTGCAATAGAATATGGTCCGCACGCTGAAATGTTAAAGCTGGCACAGCAACGACTCAAGGAGTACCCGGATCGTTATATCGATAAGATTTACGGGAAAGACGAGGCAGGGGGAACGGGTGTTTTTTATCTCACCTCTGAACCATTTGAGGGACTCGGTTTCGAGACGGTTACGAAGCGTGCTCTTCCAAGCTATACATGGCCGGCGCTGAGCCTGGTTCCCGGAATTTTCCTGACAATGGGTGCCGGACTTACTGCAATGACTTGGATTACCCAGCGCAGAGAACACATGGAAAAAGAAAAAAATGCAAAACTTGACAAACAAAATTCTACCGAGTCCAAGGAGGAGCAAATATGAGCGCTGTGCAATCTATATCCAACGAAATTAAAAGCTATCACTGGTTTGTCAAGCTGATGCTGGTGCTGGTTATTGTCGGATTCATTTCTGCCATTATTCGTTTCGTTTTTGGCCTTGGAGCAACCACCAATCTCACCGATAGATATCCCTGGGGACTATGGGTTTCCTTTGACATCGTTACTGCAGTCCCACTGGCCGCAGGGGCTTTCACTCTTGGAGCAATTGTTCATTGTTTCAATATCAAAAAGCTGGAACCGTTAGTTCGTCCGGCAATTGTTACTGGTTTTCTTGGCTACTCGCTGGTTTGTGTTGGCTTGCTCGTCGATTTAGGTATGCCCCATAAAGGCTGGCATGTCCTGTTCTATTGGAACCTGCACTCCCCAATGTTTGAAGTTGCCATGTGTGTTTTTGCCTATACTACGGTTCTTTTTATAGAATTTCTTTCACCTGTAGCAGAAAAGTTTGGCTGGAAATTTTCTCTCAGGGTCTTACGCTGGTTTGAACTGCCGTTGGTCATTGCCGCAGCGTCAATCTCAACGCTGCATCAATCGAGCCTTGGGACATTCTTTTTAATCGCCGTCGATAAGCTGCATAACCTCTGGTACAATCCGCTGCTACCACTACTTTTCTTTATGAGTGCGATCTGCGCTGGTATGTGTATCATTATCCTCGAGGCAATCTCTTGTCATAAATGGATGGGACAGCCAAACGAAGATGAGCTTCTAGCTACTCTGGTAAAAATATTACCTTGGACCATAGGCGCATATATCATAGTCCGCATTCTCAGCATGGTTTTTCTGGGTGGACGTCCTGTCTTTGATAATCCTGTAATGACCGGGTTGTTTGCTGTAGAAATGGGTGTAGGCTTTATTCTCCCGTTTATTATGTTTTTCCGGATGTCAACACAAAACCATGTGCGATTCATGGGAAGAGCGGCTTCATTGCTGATATTTGGAGTTGTAATGAATCGTTTTAATGTTTCGATGTTCGGCATGATGGATCCTAATGAAATTTACTTTCCTTCAATGATCGAATCATTAGTAACTATTGGTATCATTGCAGCACACATCCTGCTTTTTGTGGTGATTGCCCGCCATTTTCCAATATTCGAACATCATACGGAAACAGAAGAAGAATACCCACTACCCGCATATTCTCGTAGTTGATTTACAACGTCCTGAAACCGTCTCCGTCGTCATGACGGAGACGGTTATCCCCTTGTACTCAAAGGAACTTTTTTGGATCACCAACAGAACTTGTTGTTACAGACCAGCCTGGAGGGGACGGTTTGCTTTTGCTTGAGTGTCCCCCCCTCTATTCATAAGGAGAACCCATGCCGCCTATTATAAGCTTTATTGGTCGGAAACCCAGTGATACAACGATGGTGGCGAGCCAGGTTGTCAGCCACCTCAGTGAGAGAGGGTATTCAATTGCAGTCATTAAATCCGTCGGGGACAACACAATTATTTCCAATCAGTCGGAAACGGATATTGTCACCTGTCAACAGACCGGATCTCGTGCAGTGAGTCTATTGGGTCAGAATCAAATGATTATACGAGTAAAGAAGGGAGGACTGGAATTGACTCCTTTGGCCTATCGTTTTTTTTCCGACGTAGACATTGTTATTGCAGAGGGTTTTGAAGATGATAGCCGTATAGCGAAAATTGAGGTTTCCAGAGCTGGCCGTGACTTGTTACGTAATCAGGTCAAAAGAGTTATTGGCGTGGTCTCTGATCATCAAGTTGCAGGTGATTCTGTTTTTCGCCTTGGTAACACCAAAAAAGTTGCTTGTTTTATAGAAAATCGTTTGCTCTTAAAACCCAAACCTGAGCAAACCGTCTTGTTTATAAACGGAAAAAAGATTGCTCTTAATGGGTTTATACAGAGATTTCTGGCTGGTGCTGTGCTGGGGCTTGTGGCTACTTTGAAAACAAAAGAGGATGCAAAAAATATTGAATTGTGTGTTCGCATACCAACGGATAAATACGCAGACGTTCCCCCCATGCTTGTTAGTTCCGATGAACCGTTGCCAGGGTTTGCTGATGCAGTACGCTCCTAAGAAACCGAACAAAGTAATTTTAAACAACTCACTTACATAAATCCACCTTCTTGTTCTCGTATTGTTTGCTGACTAAATTTGATCCAGTAGCTTTGTTTCGGAAAGAAATTCAAGTGCTTGCCAGAGATCAGCTTCGCTGTGAGGTTCGAGTGTGACAAGTGGATGCAGGTTGTTTGTTGCAAGAAATTGAAAAAGGCTTTTGAAATCAAAAGAACCAAGGCCAAGCCCCAGATGTTGATCGCTCTCTCCATCATTGTCATGCAGGTGAAGCTGACCAAGCCATGGAGAGAGTTTGGGGAGCCAATCCTGCCAGGGAGTTTTGGCAAAACTCATAAGGTGCCCCACATCCAGACAAAATTGTGCGTTGGGAGAGTTTAATTCAGAAAGAATTGTTTCATGCGTTTTGGGGTTGTTCTCATAGGTGTTTTCCAGCATGAGTATACAGTTTTGCTTTGCTGCAACCTGAGTCAGCTCATGCCAGATTTCAAGTGTTGAACGTTTCCATTCCTCCCATTTGTACCCCTGTTTATTCTCCTCATAGTTTAAGTGACAAACAATTGATTTTGGTTTGAATATTTCTATCAGACGAAACGCTTTGCGGAGTTTGTTTCGACTGGTTTTTAGAATTTCAGGATCAATCGCCCCCGGGGCAAGATCAAAGAATGGTGCATGGAGTGTGCAGGAGAGTTTGTTGTCCTGCAGGATGGTCGCAATCTTTCTAAATTCCTCGTCAGTCTCCTCATATAGACAAAGACCTTCAAGGCCAATCTCAGGTTGAATGCCATGGCTGAGGAATAGTTCAAGGTAACGATTTTTTAATTCATACCAGGGCGCATTGACGAAACAGCGGGAGGTGATGTGCTGGTAGCTTGTTTTGCTCATAAGTGACATAGTAAAATGTAAGCCTCAGGGACTGAAAAGGTTTTTCGTGGATTGGAGGATTCCTTGCTATTAATTCTTTGTTGAAGATACTGTGCGAATGGCGTCACCAATTTCTTCTGAGAGACTGGATAATCCCATGCTAAGTCCTTGAACCAGCGAGCTGTGGCTGGAATCTTTTGGTGGGGTAGCGTAGGTGGAGGTTTTGGCATAGAGAATGGCCAGATTGGTATCACTAATCTTCCAACGTGCACGAAGCAGTGCCTGCCCTTTTGAATCTTTTTCAAAACGGAGCAGAGTGAGTTCCAGTTGTACCCCCTCTAGCCCATGATTGTCCGGGTAAGGAAAGATATTATTTGTGCCAAGATAATAGGACAGATTGTTGATAAGGGCATCGGTCAGCATTTCCTGGAGATTTCCTGCCCACCTGTGTTGTTCTTCTATGGTGATTGCGTATGCGGATTTTTGCTTGACCAATTGCCCCTTATCAAGAAAGGAGGCTATTACGATGGGACCTATCAAAATATGTGGCAGAGAGCTGGTCGAAGAGATTGCAACCTGCTCGGAACTTTCCAGGGTGTAATAGAAAAATGGGAGTTGTTGTCTCATACATCCTGAGAGAAACAGCATCAGACAAATCAGTAAAATCGAATAAAAAGCTGGCCGGTTGTTGTTACTCATTTTTGTTCTCGCCTGTATTTTGGAGACCGAAAATTAAGGTGTCTGGGTTTCGATGAACATAATCACTGAGCCTTTCAATTGAACTGGCAGACTTTTGAAGTTGCCGGATGGCAGTGTTAATGCTTCGATAGAGAGGAGAAGAAGGTTTCAGCACCGTTCCTGCCTGTACCAGAAGGTCATTTGCCTGCTGTGCAGTTGAGTCAATTTTGCTTAATGTTGTCTCGATGCTGTCGGCTATTGGTGAAATGTTCTTATTTAGGGAGTTTACAAGATTGTCAGCATCGGCAGTGAAAACATTGAGTTGATCAAGGCCCGTGTTCACTTTTGTAAGAATCGACGGAATACCGGAATCGAGCTGTAGCAAAACCTTATTGAGATTTTCTGTGGTGGTTGAGAGTTCATCAATGAGGCGTTGGGTCTTTTCATTATTGAACGTTTTTGCAAGTCCGCTTGTAAGGTTCTCAATAGAGCTTAGACTGCTCAGAGTCTTTTTGTAAAGTTTGTCGAGATCAATGTTTTCCAGTTTCCTGGTGATCTGCTGTATCTCGGTTGGCAGAGTTGGAATTTCAAAATATTTACCCAGTGTATCTCTATATACAGGCGTACTGTTTTCATAAAAGGCCAGATCGATATAGCGCTTTCCTGTTACAATACTTACGAGTTTTAGTTGAGCTCTCAGGCCATTCTGACATAAAGATTCCCAGAAAACATTCATACTATCATCTTTTTCAGTATACGGATTGTCGATGAGTAAGGTTTCCCTGGTAGAGAGAGAAATAAGAACAGGAATAATCAGGCTCTGGTCTGGTTGTCCGTTGGTAGTGATATGAATTTTGATATCTTTCACCTGGCCTACGGTAACCCCACGATAGGTAACAGGTGCTCCAATGCTCAGGCCCTGAAGAGATCCCTCAAAGTAGGTGATTGCCAAATTCTCTTTGTTAAAAAAACGACTTCCCCCAAAGATAACGATTGCAGTCATAAAGAGAAAAACGGAAAAAACGACAAAAATGCCGATCATTGCTGGTTGGATTTTTGTATTTGTCATAATATTCGTTCTCTGTAATGGTTCACTTTATGGGAATGAAAAGGAGCGACTGAGAAATCAGACGGGAGATAATCAGCAAATCCTTTTGGCCCAACCAGTGCCAATTTTACAGCCACAATTTCCGGAATAAGATGTGGCGAGAGTTGAGTAAACTTACATTGGTACTTTCCGTTGATGCAAGTAAGATTATCTGTATTAACCAGGAAAGTCAATCAGCTCTTAAGTGCTTCTTTTACTTTACGGCTCAGTTGCTTCATCGAGTATGGGTTTTTGATGAAAGCACAGGAACCAGGCTTTGAAGATTATCCGTTTCATTAAAGGTCTGGGGGCCTGTCCGTGAATAGAAATTTTACCGCAGGCATATAGTTGATATTCAGGGGGTAAAAATTTGTAAATAACGAAGAGTTGGGGAAAAGGGAACTCTCAGAAAAGCATTTGTATCTCTTTTTTCTGAATTTGACAACCTCTTGTTATTTCTATTTTTTCATTCCCGGAATATCATATTGACTTTCTATGGGGCTTCTCTGTATAGTCCTGGAACTGCTTGGGGGGGGGGCGGTGGTTTTTGCCAACAAATGTTGAAAGACAATCCCCAAAACAATGATATTCTTTAGCGTAGAGATTCTCAGCTACCAATATTTAAGGAAGAGAGCATGGAATTAATTATCAATCTGATTAAGCAACTCAATAGTATTGTTTGGGGGCCACTGATGCTGGTGCTCATCTTAGGCACAGGCCTGGTTTTAATGATAGGCATTAAAGGCATGCCTATTGCCAAGCTGGGATATGGCTTTAAAATGTTGTGGCAAGGCCGAAAGGCTAAATCTGGGGATGAGGGTGACATTTCCCCTTTTAATGCATTAATGACATCACTCGCCGCCACAATAGGTACCGGTAATATAGCCGGTGTAGCTACCGCCATATTCCTGGGTGGCCCCGGTGCTTTATTTTGGATGTGGATGACTGCATTGCTCGGCATGGCAACTAAATATTCAGAAGCTGTTTTGGCAGTACATTTTCGTGAAACTGATGCTAATGGCAATAAAGTTGGTGGACCGATGTATTACATTAAGAATGGCTTAAGCAGCCGCTTTGCGTGGTTGGGAACAAGCTTTGCCATCTTCGGTGCTTTAGCTGGTTTTGGTATTGGTAATACCATTCAAGCTAATTCAGTGGCAGATGTTTTATCTTCCAACCTCGGTGTGTCACCATTAATGACAGGCTTAGTCATGGCTGTTCTAGTGGCGATGGTGCTGTTGGGTGGCATTAAACGTATTGCTACTGTTGCAGGTAAGTTAGTACCCTTTATGGCGATATCCTATGTGTTGGCAGGCATTGTCATCCTGGCAATGCATGCTTCATTGTTACCTCATGCCTTTAACCTTGTTTTCACCCATGCCTTTACCCCAGTTGCTGCGACGGGTGGTTTTGCTGGTGCAGCGGTTTGGGCTGCTATCCGGTTTGGTGTGGCACGAGGCGTATTTTCTAATGAGGCTGGTTTGGGAAGTGCACCGATTGCTCATGCGGCAGCAAAAACAAATAGTCCCGTTCAGCAAGGCACGGTAGCGATGATGGGCACATTCATTGACACCATTATTGTCTGTTCAATTACCGGTTTAGTAATAATTGTTTCAGGCGCGTGGACTAGTGGAGAAACAGGAGCCAGCTTGTCATCGTTGGCATTTGAATCTGTACTGCCTGGATTTGGCGGCATTATCGTTTCAGCTGGATTGTGTGTGTTTGCTTTCACCACCATTCTCGGTTGGAGTATCTACGGTGAGAAATGTGTAGAGTTTTTATTCGGTGTCCGAGCAATTATGCCATTCCGGGTTTTATGGATTGTTGCGGTGCCAATTGGTGCAACCGCTAATTTATCCTTTATCTGGCTGGTTGCCGACACTTTAAACGCCTTGATGGCATTGCCTAACCTGATTGCCTTGTTATTACTTAGCCCCGTAGTGTTTAAGCTTACCAGGGAGTATTTTACAAAGAATTAAATTTGTCATACTATTCGTTCTCTACGGACGATTCACTTCCCGGGAGTGAAGAGGAGCGGCTGAGAAATTGTTTTACTTTAATGTTGTTACTGTTTTTAGCAAGCATTCTTGGGTCACCGCTGGCAAGCATGGTTTTTGTTTCTGTATCAAGAAAGATAGAATCATCACCAATGGCAAAGATTGACGGAAGTTCATGGGTCACGATAACAATGGTTGCTCCCAGGCTGTCTCTTAGCTCCAGAATCAAGTCGTCCAGCATCCTTGAGCTGATGGGGTCAAGCCCTGCCGAGGGTTCATCAAAAAAGAGGATATCAGGATCAAGGGCAATGGCACGAGCCAGGCCTGCCCGTTTTCTCATTCCGCCACTGATTGCAGACGGGAGATAGTCTGCAAATCCTTTTAGCCCAACCAGTGCCAGTTTTACATCCACAATTTCCTGAATGAGAAGTGGCGGGAGTTTAGTGAACTGCTGTAAGGGGAGAGCAATATTTTCTCCAATGGTCATGGAGCTCCAGAGAGCACCAGACTGGTACAATACACCACAGCGCTGCATCCGTTGAGTTCTTTTTTTAGAACTGCTCTCCCAGAAATTCATGTCAGAATAAAAAACAGTGCCGGCAGCAGGGGATTTAAGTCCTGTAAGGATTCTTAAAAGAGTGGATTTCCCGCATCCTGATTCACCCATAATGGTAAAAATGGATCCCTGTTTTACCTTGAATGTGAGGTTCTGCTGTAATACAAAGTCACCATAGGCCATGGTGAGATCCTTAACGTCGATGAGGGCTTTAGCTGTATCCATGAAAGGCTTAAACCCCGATGAGGTTGAAGAAGAAGGTGAATGCTGCATCTGTGATTACGATGAGGACGATGGCCGAGACAACTGCTGCTGTGGTTGCCTGGCCGACAGCACCAGCACTTCTTTTACAGTACATTCCTTTTATGCATCCGCAGAAAGCAACAATGTATCCAAAGACAATGGATTTAGTAATTCCTACGAGGAAATGATTGAGAGTCACAGCCTTGATGGTTTGTTCGTAGTAGAGGATAGGGCTGATATCAAGCGAAAAACAGCCAATGAAAAAACCTCCAATAATTCCAATGAAATCAGCACATATTGCAAGAAATGGCATCATGATAATAAGGGCTGTCATGCGTGGGAGTACCAGGAAGTCCAAAGGGTTCAAGCCCATGGTCTGCAGGGCATCTATTTCTTCATTGACCTGCATGGTGCCAAGCTGAGCAGCAAAGGCAGCACCGGTCCGGCCTGCCATGATGATTGCTGCCATCATGGGCCCCATTTCTCGGGTCATGGTGAGTCCAACCAGGTTGGCCACATAAATATCAGCACCAAACATCTGTAATTGTACTGCACCAATGAAGGCGAGAGTAAACCCCACAAGAAAGGAGATAAGGCTGACGATGGGGAGTGCCTGAGGGCCGCAGTTGTAAAGAAAATAGATAAAGTCTCTTTTTAAGAAACGGGCACGTCCTGAAAAGAATCGGAGATATGACAGAAGAATTTCTCCGGTGAAGGCAAGCATCTCAACTATTTGATTGAAAACCCGTATGTTTTGCTTTCCAATTTCTTCAAAAATCCCTGTTTTCGAGTGTTTTTCCTTGGGAGGCAGGCCGGTTTTTTTTCGGGTAAGTTTGAGGAGCTTTTGGATACCGGAGGGGAGACCCTGTACATCTATGGCGATTGATTTGGTATTTGCATAATCTGTGATATTGACAAGCTCAACAAGGAGTCTGCTATCCCAGTTACTTAATTTTTCTGTGTTAAAATAAATGGATTTAATGTGTGAAGGGAAGTCTTTTACAATGTCAGGAGTTGAGCATGGATTCACATGAATGGTCCAGGAGCCAAGAAATGTGAGGCAGAGTTTGTCGCCATCCTGACTGATTTGTAATGCGCATTCTTTATTCATGGGATGTGTGCAGATTTAATCATCTTTTGGTATTGATTAAAAAGGCTTACAATATAACCTGTATACCCTGGTCTTGTCCAGTTGATTTGCAGGGGGGGGAAACCAGTAGAAATATGAGACGGCAGGTTTTATTTTTCAGGTGTTTGCAGGTGAAAATGAAAGACACAAATAATAGTTATCACCAGAAGTATAAAGCTTAAATACCATGGGAAATAGCCAATGGATTGTCTGAAAGCTTCATTCTCAACAAGAGCTGTCGTCAAGGTTGGAGAGGTATCTTCAATAGTAAGGCGAAGTTGTGCGATCAAACCGGCAAAGAGAATACCGATGACACCGTAAGCAGCATTGAAGGCCAGTCCTTTATAGCTGAGAACCGTGGCTCGCTGCCCGGGATCTGTAATCTTATTTAAGTAATGAGAGGTAAAAAAAGAGGTGAGCATCATGGTGACAAAGATCATTGCCATGGGCAGTATGCCGGAAATCTTGATAAAAAACGTCAGTCCCCACAGAGATGTGATGGCCAGAGCAATTACAGAGCAAACATTGGTGATTGGTTTGTAATGATCGACCATTGCACGGGCAAGTCTTGGTACTACAAGACCAATCATGGCAATACCCGATCCGATCAAGCCAAAGCTTGCTTCCGGGAGTTCGATGATTCTGTAATATTGACTAGTCATGGTAACAAGCATTCGCATGCAATGGTCAAGACTCATGCCCAAAAGGATAACAGTCAGTGCCATGGGTGTTTTTAAAATCCAACGGCCAGACATCATCGTGATCCGGCTGGCTTCTGTTATTTTCTGCCACACTCCGTTTACTTCACTGGTATTGCTCTTATCTAACACAGGATCCTGCATGCCCAGGGTGGTCACAAGAGAGAGAATTCCAAGGCCAAGTGTGAGGTAAACAGGGAAGCGCATGGTTACCTGCTGGCTGAGTTCCATTTGCAGGCCAAACCAGTTCAATACACTATTCACAGTTCCGGGGTCATAGATCATTGCACCAATCGTCATGGTGATCATATAGGAAAAATTCTGAATCCGCATCTGGATATCAAGCACCTTAGGCCAATCTTCAGGGTCGCCCTTAGCAACAAGGGTGTCATATGCCATCGCCTCATCTGCCCCGCTTGCAAGTGCTTCTGCCAAACCACTCAATATGCGATTAATGAGGAAAGCGGAGAATATCAGGGTGCTGTTACCAAGAGGTACGAATGCAAGGAGAGTCATCTCTGCAATCATCAGGATGCTTGTTGTGACGAGTAATTGTTTTCTTCCAATCAGATCTGCCAGGGCTCCTGATGGAACTTCGGCGCAAACAATGGTGAAAGCCCAGACAGTATTGAGGATTGCAAACTGTTCAATGGTGAGACCATAGTCCAGAAACAAAATTGTGAAAACGGGGTAATAGAATCTGGAGTTGAAAAAAACTCTGAAGGCAATGAATCGTCTGACATTTGAAAGTGCAAAAGGAGAAAAATGTTTAGTCTGCATAACGCATCATTGTTGTCCCGGATCTAAAAGTCAAGGATTTCCATAACCCCTTCCAATGTACCCTGCAACACTTCTGTCGTGGATACGCTACAGTTTTATGTAAGATGCAACATAGGTGTTGCTGGAGTGCATGTGATTACTATCAACGTAGCGGTTTATGTTGGTTGGAGTGCTTAAAAAAGAATCTTATATATCAGTGTACTACTTATACGTGTAGGGTTTATGTTGGTTGCTTCGATAAACTGGCACTATTGGTGCTTAAAAAAGCGGGAATTACTAAAAGTAAATAAGATCGTTTCAAGAAACTCTGATATTGTGACTGCTTACAGGGTGCGGGGTTGTTCGTGGACAGAAAAAAACGAATACATAAAATGGGAAAAGGAGTTTTTATGATGTTGGCTATTGGTACCTTACCCATTCTGTTTATGAATCCCGGACAATATCTCTTTGGCCTTGTTGTTTGTGGCGGTCTGGCTTTTGGAATGGCCCATGCCCTGGTTTGAATGAGAGTGCTATTGCATAAGAATACGTTATTTCTTTTGCATTGGTTTTGCAGTAAACAGGACACCATCTTCAGGAAGCTTCTGCCACTTCAATTCAACCGGAAAGGGTTTCACATCCCATATTTTTTTGCTGTAATCGATAATAGAGCGATCTGAAGAAAACTTACCCATTCGGCAGGCATTTATGATTGACATTTTGATCCATTTCTTTTTGTCGTTGAACAATTCAGCGACCCTGTCCTGGCAATCAATGTAGGCCTGATAATCAGCCAAAAGCAGATACTGGTCATTATGGAGCAGGGAATCCACGATGGGTTTGAACAATTCTCTATCACCACGTGAAAAGTGGCCAGTGGCGATAAGGTCGATGGCATTTTTCAGATTATCGTTACCGCAATAATAGTCCATTGGGTGATAACCGTTTGATTGGAGTTCCATGACCTCTTCAACGCTTAAGCCAAAAAGAAAAAAGTTTTTAGCACCAACTTCCTCACGAATTTCAACATTTGCCCCATCAAGTGTACCTATAGTGAGCGCTCCGTTCATGGAAAACTTCATGTTTCCGGTACCTGAGGCCTCCTTACCGGCAAGTGAAATCTGTTCGGAAAGATCAGTTATAGGATAGACACAATGACCGATTTTGACATTATAGTTGGGGATAAAGAACATTTTCAGACGATCCCGCACATCCGGGTCACTATTAACAACCCGGGCCACCGAGGTAATTAGTTTGATCATTCTCTTGGCCATAAAATACGAGGGAGCTGCTTTCCCGCCAAAGACAAAAAGGCGTGGGGTGATGTCGATATCGGGATTTTCCTTGATCCTGTTGTACAGGGTGACAATATGCAGGATATTTAAGTGCTGGCGTTTGTATTCATGAATTCGTTTTACCTGCACATCGTACATGGATTTTGGATCAACAATGATATTCTGCTGTTGCTTGATAATAGCAGCAAATTCCTGTTTGTTCTTTTCTTTTACGTCAGCCCAGGCTTCCTGGAAGGAGGGATCGTCAGCATGGTGTGCAAGCCCGCGTAATTCATTGAGATTGGTGAGCCATTTTTCGCCAATGGCTTCGGTTATAAGATTGGTGAGGCGTGGGTTGCTCACTGCGATCCAGCGTCTGGGAGTCACACCGTTTGTAATGTTGCGGATCTTGCCTGGGTACATATGATTCCAATCTGCAAGAGTATGTTTACGTAGCAGGTCGGTGTGCATCGCAGCAACTCCATTAATCGCCTTGGAACCTATACAGGCAAGATTTGCCATGCGGACATATTTAGGCCCGGATTCATCGATGATAGACATTCTGTCGATGCGTGCATCATCACCGGGATATTTCATTCGAACCTGATCAAGAAAATGATTATTGATTTCATAGATGATCTCAATATGTCTGGGCAGTAACGAACTAAAAAGTGTTAATTCCCATTTTTCCATGGCTTCCGGGAGGAGGGTATGATTTGTGTAACAGAGCGTTTTGTGGGTGATTTCCCAGGCATCACCCCAAGTGTAATAGTACTCATCCAACAGGAGTCTCATAAGCTCGGGAACAGCAACTGCCGGATGGGTGTCGTTTAGCTGGATAACAAAACTGTCATAAAAATTATCGAGCGATTTATGGCTGTAGAGGTGCCTGCGGATCATGTCCTGAAGTGAACAGGAAACAAAAAAGAACTGTTGCTCCAGTCGTAATTGTTTACCCAGGAATTGTTCATCATTGGGATATAAGACTTTAGTAATGGTTTCAGCCATCATCTTGTCTTCCACGGCACCGTAGTAGTCACCTGTATTAAAATCTGCAAAATCAAAGGAAGTATGGGCTTCAGCACTCCATAATCGCAGGAGGTTGACGGTGTTTACTTTATATCCGGGGATTGGTGTGTCGTAGGGAACTCCGGTGATTACACGTGCCGGTCTCCAGCGGGATCTGCGTCTTCCACATTCTCCATGGTAGATCTCTGTCGTTCCGCCAAAACCGACATCACAGGCATTGTCAGATTTTTTGATTTCCCAGGGATTTCCGGAATGGAGCCAGCGATCACTGATCTCTTTCTGCCAGCCGTTTTCAATTTCCTGGTCAAACATCCCATGTTCATAGCGGATACCATACCCGATGGCAGGAATTTGAAGTGATGCCAGTGAATCGAGGTAACAGGCTGCAAGTCTTCCAAGTCCGCCATTACCAAGGCCCGGCTCTTCTTCGTGATCAATAATTGCTTTTAGATCAAGGCCGCTTTCTTCAGTAGCCTGGTTAAAATCATCATAGAGTCCGAGGTTAATAAGGTTATTGTGAAGATGTGGTCCCATAAGAAATTCGGCTGAAAGGTACGAGACAATCTTGGATTCTTTATCAAGAAGTGCTTCTTCAGAGTTGATGAAGAGATGCTGCATTCTGTCCAGGAGCGTGCGGGAGACTGCAAGGTAATAGTCGTTTAAAGTGGCACGCCTGATGGTTACGCCTTGTTTATAAAAAATATTGTAGGCAAAGGCGCGTTTCAGCTTGTTGATGCTTTCCTGTTTGCTTTCACCAATTTCTTTTACAGGATTCACGAGAATGCTCCTTGTTAAAATGTTGGGAGAAAAATAAAAACCAGTCTATAAGCAATCTTAACTGTATCTGCTCTCTGGGTAAACAAAATAGTTTCAAGAAACTCTGATGCTGTAAGTGCTCTGCGGGCAGTTACCCTTAAATTTTCTTTTCCTCTTCTTCCTGCTGTTGATCCAGGGCTGCAGCAGCACCAGCTTCAAGGAGTCTTTCCTTTTCTTCCGGGGGAGCATCTTTTACATGTTCCGGCAGCTCAACAATTACTTTGCGGTGAGCATAGCTGATACCCTTGGCGGCCAGAGCTTCGGTGATCCTGCGAAAGGCCTCACGTTTGATAACAAATTGAGTACCTGGATGGGCTTTGAATTTTACCCGGATTACCATTATGGAACCGGTGATTTCTCTGACACCGGCAGATTTGACAGGCTGGATAAAGTCGTCTTTGAACTCATCATCTGCAAGCATGGCCTGGCCAACTTTCTTTATGACTTTTCGAATATTGTCAACATTGGCATCATATGGGAATTCAAGGTTGAATTTGACAATAATTCCACCTCTCATGAAGTTTGTGATGGAGCCTAGTTCACTGTGAGGAACAATCTGAAGCATACCTCGGTGATGGCGAAGCATGACATTTCTGAGAGTGATGGCTTCAACTGCACCGGAAACTGAGCCAGCTGTGATATACTCACCAACCCGGAAGGCATCGTCAAGCAGATAGAAGAAACCCGAGAAGACATCGCTGACCATTTTCTGTGCTCCAAAACCAATGGCCAGACCGACAACTCCTGCACCGGCAAGGAGAGGGCCAATATCCACTCCCATGGAAGAGAGGATTACCAGAATAACCATAACGAATAGTGTGGATGCTATAAATTTACGAAGCATGGGAAGTATGGTGTAGCTTCTTCCTCTGGTGGCTGCTCCTCCCCATTCGTCATCACCTTCTTTTGACTCCTCTTCATCTGGTGTTGAATCCAGTATCCTTTTTTCGATATAACTGGATGCAAATCGCCAAACAGTCAGGCCGAGTGCGAGAGCTATGAGCGATTCAAAAACAGCGCTTGTTATGCCTGTGGCATAGGGGATTTGCACACCCCACAGGCTAAATACCCAGACCAGCAGGGTAGCAAATATTGCAAGGCTCATTGTACGGGAAGATGTGACATACAGTTTTCTTTCCCGCTCTTTGGCTTCCTTTAGTAACACTTTTGTTTCTTCATCGGCCGATGTCTCATCATCAGGATTGTATATTCTCAGGGTGCTGATGGAAACCCGGACAACCCATTGTCCCAGGGCATTTAAAAATACAAAGAATGGAATAACCAGAAGACTCAAGAGAAATGCAGAATTACCACGCTGGAAACCAGTGAGTTGATCTGCGATCATGAAAATCCAAATAATCAGGAGAAAGAGAATAGCCGGTACATGCCAGAATTGAGCAAACTGTTCAACTACCCAGTTTCTGGTTTTGTTGAGGTCACTCTTTGCTAAAATAGTATTTTTAACGTGACCACGACTACGCATAATCAAAATCACAAGAAACAGAATAAGAATAGTGGCCATAATTATGGACGTTGTCTGCATCGTTATCCGGGGGAGCAGAAGTTCTCTTTGGAGTGCCAAAAATAGAATTGCGGTAAAAACATATGTACCGATGAGAATGGTGCTCTTATGAACCGTTGTTGCCATTTTGTCGTCTATGGGGAAAACACGCAGAGCAGCAGAGTATGGAGAACAAAATATTTGTGATATCTGTGAAAGTAGTCGAAGGAAAATGATACCGAAAAGAATTGCGAGAAAGACGTAACGTACTGGAGGATAGTTACTGGCAGGTATCAGGAAAAAGAAAATAACAGCAGAAACTGCGAAAACAGAAATGTGTATAAAAGAAGGTATGGCAAGCATGATTCCAGCAACAAAACGCATTGGGCCGTCGAGTACGGGGATCGCTTTTTCCTGAAATTGTTTTCTGAAATTTGCAGTAAAGCGGCGAACAAAAAATTCTGCAAGCCATGCGCCTCCAAAGACAACAGCAATTGTAATTACGGTAATAACAAAATTACCGAAGCTGCCATTGCCAACATGTTTAGCAACGGTGATATAGTCTCCTGGCATTCGGCTAATGCGAGAAAGTAAACCGCTGTTGTTTTCTTTCCTGTCTTCAGAATCATCTAAAAGATGGAGCCATTTCGCTGTTTTTCCAACAAGTCCAACAGGGTTGTCCTTACGAGTGGCACTTTTATTCGGGCCCTTTGCAAGTTCTGCGAGCAGGAGACTGCGAACCTGCTCATCGCTCAGTTTTGCAAGAACAGAATCAATTTGATCAGGTATAATATTTTCAAGGAGCTCTGTGTCTACAGAATTGTGCTCTGCTGCAGTAAGTATTGCAGGGATTGTGACACCGGTGGAGAGAGTAAAAACTAAAAGGGAAAGAATCCTGATACATTTCAGCATGGTGTTTGTCATTAGGTCTCCTGATTGTAGACGTTACTGTTGATCAGCCGTGGAGAGAGTCATATCGGGAAACTGGCCAATGGCATTTTCAAGGCTGGCGAGCGCTGTATTGTAATCAAAGAAGGTGGTGACAAGATTGCTTTTTGCTTCAGTAAGGCGCAGCTGGGCATCATTGAATTCTATCATGTCTCCCAGCCCTGTTTTGTAGCGACCATCCGCAAGGGAGAGGTTTTCACCTGCAAGCTTCAGGATTTTGTCAGCAAGAAAGACAGATTCCCTTTTCTCCTGGGCGAGATGATAACTGTCTGTGACTTGCTGAATGGCGGTGAGCTCGACATCACGTAACAGGGCACGGGAAGTTCTCAGATTTGATTTAGCCTCAGCTACTTCCCCATCGGTGCGAAATCCGGAAAAGAAATCCCAGTTTATTCCAATTCCGAGCTGCCATTGATCCTGGAATGTCGAAATGTCGGTGTCATAGGTGTTGTAGACACCATTTACTCCAATTTCAGGCCAGTAGCCGCCTTGTGCAGATGTGAGTAAGGATGTTGAAGATTCTATTACTTTTTTTGCCTGGACAAGATCAGGGCGTTGTAAAGATGCTCTTTGTAAAAGCTCTTCCAATGTACCGGGAATGTCAGCAAGTAACGTTCTGAATTCTGCAAGGTTATGATCACTCATTTTAATGAGGTAGTTCCCATTGTTTGGAGCAATACCAATGGTTTTTTCAAGATTTACTTTGGCCGATTTTAAACTGAACCGGCTCTGTAACAGCAGAAGATTCGAATTTGCAAGTTCAACTTCAGCATTGGTCACATCAATTTTGGATTTTACTCCGGCCTTGTAATATTCAGCTGCACGTTCATAATGTTTTTGGTAGGAATCAACCTGTTCATTCGCAACTTGAATAAGGTAATAGCTTGCAAGCACATTGTAATAGGATGCTTTAACAGAAGAGACAAGGTTTGATCCAACTGAATTCAGGAAGGCTCTTGCAGATTCAACCTGACTGTCTGCTGCTGAAATAGAGCCAGTGGTTTTACCAAAATCAAAGATAAGCTGGTCACCGGAGAAAGTTCCTGCAAGAAGGTTATCTTCATTGGTGGGAGTGAGATCATTAATATGGACTCGTGCGGCCTGTCCCGATGCGGATAATTGTGGCAGATAGGCACTTGCGGCTTGAGTGCTTCTTCCTTCTGCAGCCCACACCTGGTTACGTGCTGTATCAACACCCGGGTTATTGATGAGCGCAATCTCGATGAATTGTTCAAGGTCAAGTTCAAGGGCACTGGCTGGTGGAGTACTTTGGGCATGTGCTGTGAAGGCAATTGTGCCAAGCACAAATGCAAAAGAGAATGATTTTACTGTGAGGCGCATAAAATAATACCTGTGTTGTATAACTATTAAATCATTTCACGATTTCTAACTTCATCTTCAACATTAACAAATTTTTCCCGCAGTGTTTCAAGAAGAACATAAATAACTGGAACAAGAAGAGTTGAGACAAAGGTGGCTGCAATCATTCCACCAACGATAACCACGCCAATGGAGCGCATACTCATGGCACCGGCTCCCGTTGCCATGGCAAGTGGCAGCGTCCCCAGAAGAAAGGAGATAATCGTCATCATGATGGGCCTGAACCGCAACCGTGCAGCACTTGAGGCAGACTCAACAATTGATAAACCGGATTCCCGCTGTTCTTTGCAAAATTCAATTATTAGAATGGCATTCTTGGTGGACATACCAATGAGTAGTATGAGGCCAACCTGGGCAAAAAGGTTGTTTGCAAGGCCAGTGAGTAATTGTCCGATAAACGCACCCAGCATAACAAGTGGAACAGGGAGCAGGATCATAATGGGGAGTACCCAGCTTTCAAATTGGGCACAGAGAAAAAGGTAAACGGCAAGGATTGCAAAGGTGAAAACATAGATGGTCATGTTACCGGCAAGGAGTTCCTGGTACGACATGCCAGACCAGTCAAAACCATAGGTCTTCGAAGGGGGGAGGACACGCGTTGAAATCTCACCCATGGCAGCCATGGCCTGGCCGGAGCTGTATCCAGGTGCAGCACTGCCGTTAATGGTGATTGAACGGTACATATTGTAATGGGTCAGGTTTTGTGGGCCGGTTTCAAAGTGAACTTTTACCAGGGTGGAAAGAGGAACCATATCTCCGTTGTAATTTTTGACAAAGAGCTTGTCTATGTCGCTGACTTCACTTCTGAAATTTTTATCTGCCTGTATGAAAACCTTATACACCTTTCCATATTTTGAAAAATCATTCACATAGTATGATCCGAGGTAGGCCTGCATAGTTGAATAGAGTTCTGCCATTTCAACACCTAAGGCGGCTGCTTTTTTTCGGTCAACGTCAATTGCCAGCATGGGGTAGTTGGGGGAGTAAGTGGTGTAAGCCCTGGCAATACGCGGATCTTTGTTGGCTTCTGCTATGAGTTGGTCTGAATACTTTACAAATGTGTCCAGGTCACTTGAGAGGTAGTCCTGCAGTCTGAAATCAAACCCGCCTACTGTGCCAAGTCCGGGTATTCCAGGAACATTAAAAGCCACCACGTTGGCATCTGTGATGGCTTGGCCGTGTCTGTTGATTGATTTTATAATGGCATCAATCTGAAGTTCTGGGCTTGTGCGTTCATCCCATGGCAGGAGGCTGATAAACCCGGCTCCCGATGAGGAGTCCATGCTGCCGGTAAGAATGTTAAAGCCGTCAATAATTACAAGATCTTTGATACCTGGAATGTTGAGTATAATGTCTTCGAATTCTTCTCGTACGACTTTCGTTTTTTCGATGGAAGAGCCAGGTGTTAAATTAAACATAACCATTAAGGCACCCTTATCTTCTTCCGGCACAAAGCCTGAAGGAATACTGGTAAAAAGATAATAGGTAGCAAAAAGGAGTCCAAAAAAGAGCAGCATGACAAGGTATCTGAGCTTAATGAGAAAGTTCACAGTTGCACTGTAGATATCTGTGACTTTATTAAAAAAAATGTCAAACCATCTGAAAAAGATAAATTTCCGGCTGCCTGCAACCTGTTTTTTTATAAGAATTGCAGCAAGAGCAGGGGACAGCGATAAAGAGTTGACCGAGGATATCAGTACTGCAAAACAGATAGTCAGTGCAAATTGTCGATAGATGGAACCGGTCAATCCAGGCATAAAGGAGACCGGGACAAAAACAGCTACAAGGACAAGGGTTGTGGCGATGATTGGGCCAATGAGCTGGAGCATTGCTTTTTTTACAATTTGCGGGATGGTGAGATCAGGCTCCAGACCAGAGATTCGTTCCACGTTTTCCACAACCAGTATTACATCATCTACCACGATACCAATGGCTAAGATCAGACCAAAAAGTGTGAGGAAGTTGATGGAAAAACCAGCAGCCTGTAAAGCAGCAAAGGTGCCGATAAGGGAAACCGGAATGGCAACAACTGCAATGATTGTGGGGCGTATAGAACCAAGAAAAAGCAGGATGGTGAGTATGACGAGTACAACAGCAACCACCAGAGTTTCAATAACGTTATCGATGGCCACTTCCACAAAAAGTGTGGTGTCGTAGGGAATGGAGTATTCAACACCATCTGGAAAACGTGCCTGCAGTTCATCCATCTTCTGCACAACAGCCTGTTTGATCTGTAAGGAGTTGGAACCGGGAAGCTGATAAATCCCGATGAGTGCAGCCTGTTTTTTGTTTACTATTGCGTTCCAGTCATAACTTTCTGATCCAAGTTCGACGGTGGCAACATCTTTTAAATATACCAAGGTTCCATCTTCTTTGAATTTGACAATGATGTTTTCAAATTCTTTGACCTGCGAAAGCCGGCCTTCAGCGGTGAGGATAAATTCAACCTGCTGATTTGCAAAGGTGGGGGCGGATCCTATTCTACCAATGGCAGCCTGCTTGTTTTGAGATTGGATAGAGCGGATAATATCATTGGGGCTGAGTCCCAGTGATTTGATGCGGTCAGGATTCATCCACACCCGCATGGAATATTTTTTTTCCCCCATGTTGGTGGCATTACCAACACCGGGAATACGGCGTATTTCGTCAATGATGTTGATGTTGACAAAGTTACTCAGGAATTTGTCGTCGTAGCGTTCATCTCCGGTGAGGGCAACAAAACATATAATTGAAGGCGATTTCTTATCTACAGTAACACCTGTCTGTTTTACTTCTGAAGGCAGTTGCGGGGTGGCCATGGAGACTTTGTTCTGGACATCAACGGTTGCAATATCGAGATCATAACCGGGTTCAAAATAAACTGTGATGGTGGAAGCCCCTGAACTTGTTGATGATGATTCCATGTAAATCATGCCGTTAACGCCATTGATTTGATTTTCAAGGGGGCGTGTAACGGTCTCTTCCACAGTATAGGCATTTGCACCAACGTAGGAGGCAGAAACCACAACCGTTGGAGGGGTAACATCCGGATATTCCTGGATGGGCAGAATAACAATACAGACGGCGCCGGCAATAACGGTCATCAGGGCTATGACCATGGCAAAAATGGGGCGTTTGATGAAAAATATGGATAACATCGAATTACTCCGTGGCAGTCATCTTTTGTTGCTGCATTACAGCTCTGACGCTTTTTGTGGCAGTGGCATCAGTGGTTGTTACTTCACGCCCGTTGCTGACTTTTTGTAAGCCTGAAACAATTACTTTTGCTCCATCCTCTAATCCATCTTTTATTTGAAGATAATATCTTGACTCAAAACCACGTTTGATGTTGACCCGTTTGGCCTTGCTGTTTTCATCAACTGTATACACGAAACTGCCCTGTTGATCTTCCATCACAATACCAGGAGGAACCATGGTGAATTTTGCCTGGTCTGAGACAAAAACATCAACATAGACAAACGTTCCTTCAAGAAGATCATGTTCTGGATTATCCACAATGGCACGCATGGTGATGGTGCCAGTCATGTGATCCACACGGTTATCACCAAAATCAACCTTGCCTTTGTACGCTTCCCGTTTTATGAGATGCCCCCGATTGTCTGGGACACGGATCTTTGCAGGCATGACATCAACGGATTTATGTTGTCGCATGATTTGGAAATTTTCTTCACTGGGATTAAAATATGCGTACATTGGATCATCGAATATGATGGTGGTGAGGAGTGTTTGTTCGCTATACCCGACAATGTTTCCAGTATCGACCTGCCTGCGGCCCACGCGACCGGATTTGGGAGCAAGGACATCGGTATAACTGAGCCTGAGTTCGGCCCCCCGTACTGCAGCTTGGTCAGCTTTGATTCGGGCACGAAGCTCATCTGCCCTTGCAATATATTGATCCAGTGTTGCCTGGGGTGCCAAATCTTTAAGAACCAACGGCCTGTACCGTTCAACATCGGTAACGGCAAGTTTTAAAGAAGCCCTGTCCTGTTCGACTACGGCTAGTACTTGGTCAAGTGCTGCCTGATAAGAGGTCTTTTCAATACTAAAGAGCTGTTGACCCTCCTCAACAAAATCTCCATCTTTAAAGAAAACTTTTTCCAGCACCCCAGACACTCGCGCACGCACCTCAATGCGTTGGGTTGCCTCGGTTTTACCGGTGTATTCAAGCCATATGGGGACGGCCTCTTTCTGCACAGTCACAGTTTCAACGGGTATGGGAGGCGGGGCCTGAGGGGGTGTCTGGGGCTCATCTTTCTTGGCGTCAGAGCAGGAGCCGAGTGTCAGGAAAACTCCAAAACAGAGTGTCAGGAGTTGAGTTTTTGAGGTCATTGAATGGATTCCGTTGAAAAATAAAAAAAAGGAGAATAAACCGACGAGTTGGTTTGTTTTCCCGTGTTGTACGTTCTGGTTAGTTGTTTAATAGGTGACTTTTTGCGTCTCTAATTCGGCTTGTCTGGAAACTGCATTGCGGAGTTTGTCTGCCTGAGGATTAGTGGCTGTCTTTCTGATGATGATATCTGCTGGTGAAACTTGCTGTTTATAGTAGGCTGCATTCCACTTATCGCGCGGTTTGATGACAGCTCCTTCAATTGAAACACCCAAGAAGGCACCCTTGGATCTGGCAAAGGCAAGGATGTCGGCTGTTGCTACTTTTGCTCCTGTTCCAACGGGACCAGCAGCAACGGTAACATCAGCACCAAGTTTAAAGGATGTGGTGAGCATGGAATCCATACCCTTATCGCTCATGACCATTAGGACAATTTCTGAGGATTCACCGCCTATTTGTAATCCGAACGAGACTGAACCCATGGTGTAAAAAACTGGGTAACTCCAGACGTTTGTATTGGCGTCACGTGCCAGTAATGTCCCTGATCCGCCTGAACCACCAATGAAAAAACCTGCTTTTAACATCTGCGGTACAATAAATACGGCCTTTGCAGAGTGAACATTTTTTTGAAACCATTCCATCTCCGGATCTTTGCCGAAACTTTTGATAAGTATTGTACTTTGGTCGACAAGATCCTGAGGGTCAGAAAAATCGTTGGCTGAGGCTGTGGTGATTTGCAAGGAAAACAATAGGAAACATACAATAGACATGAGCTTTTTTGGTAACATGGTACTCCTCCAATAATAGTTTAAGACTACTTTCCCTGAACAGCATTCTGATATGAGAGGAATAGAAAAATCTCGTCAAATTCCTCCTTTGTCACTATAGTGGTTTAAATTTGAAAATGTCAATACTATTTCTTATTAAGAAGAAGTATTGTTATTATTATTATTATTATTATTATTATTATTATTATTATTATTATTACTACCAGGTAGGATCAAGGGAAAAATAAATGATTCCATTGAAAGAAAAAGTGTTACTTGGAATTTATGACGCATTTGAAAAGTGGGTGGAAGAGGATATTGCCTGCCAAAAAGGATGTGCCACCTGCTGTACTCAAAATGTTATTATCACCGCCGTTGAAGGTGAGTTGATTCATCGTTTTATACGTGAGCGTAAGAAGAGGGAATGGTTTGCTGCAAAGCTTCAAAAAAAGGCCAAAACACGAAGACCTGAATTCACAACAAATGGATTTGCAGCAAATTGTCTTGAAGGGAATGATGTTGAACCCGATACCTATGGTAGTGGTGAGCCCTGTCCATTTCTTGAACAGAATTGCTGCAGTATCTATGAGGTGCGACCATTTTCCTGTCGCTGCTTTGCTTCAACTGCGGTGTGCAGACCAAGTGTTCCGGCGTTAATTGGTGAGACATATCTTTCTGCATCAACTGCTGTTATGCAGGTTATTGAACATCTTGGACAAGGTGAGTTCCTTGGCAATATGCTTGATGTCCTGCTTGCCCTTTGTGGAGTATCAGAAAATAGAAAATACTACAAATTGCTTCCGGCTTCCATGGCGGATCAGGGGCTTGCGCATGTGGTGAAGGCCTTGCCCTTGCCTGGTTTTCTTTTGTTGGAAGAGGAGATGGAGAAAATAGCTCCTCTGCTTGAATCTATTTTTTTAACTAAAGTGGATGGTAGAACTATCGAGGATATCCTGAACAATAAATAAGGGGTGAGTGAATACTCCTCAGATTTGTCTGGAAATGTTAGGGGGTATATCCATCTTACGAGTAACTAGTTGGTATTGCTGTTTTTCATCTCTGCAAGAAATTCTTTTCTCCAACCTTTTTTTTGTCTTGATGTGGAAGATGAGTTGCTTTTGATACATCTCATAAGCTCATTTTTATTACCAATGAGCGGTGGATGTATTCCATTTACATCACTCTTCAATCTGATATAATTTTGAAGTCTGGTGAGGGCTGTTTGCTCTGTTTTCGTAAGCCTGATCCTTTTCAACAGGGGAGGACACTCTCTTTCTGGACGTTTAAGACCAATATCTACCAGTTTGATGAGTTGGTCGCCATATGATTTGACACTTCTAGCGGATATCTCACCGCAATTCTGAATAGCATCATGCTTTTGTAATCGTTCTTTGGCAATGGTTAACAGTACGGTATCTTTTATGATATGGCCGCGAGGCTTATCTTTATTCCTTGCTTCCTCTTCACGCCATGTAGCGAGCTCTTGAAGAATGGCGAGAGATTGCTGATCCAAATTACCCGCACCTTTGATTTTGGTGTACCGTTTGTTGTCATCAATACCTGTATAATTGTCAGGGAAGTTTAGACGTGCAAGTTCTGCATTTAGCCAGGGAATTGTTTCAGGAATTACCCGGGCAAGTAATAAAATTCGAATGGCGCGCAGGTAACGGACATCATCTTTTGCATATTTTTCCTGATTTTCACTGAGGGGACGTTTTAACCAGTTGGTGCGTGTCTCATTTTTTGCAAGTTTGATATCCAGCAGGAATTCGACAAGATCGGAGAGTGAAAGGGTGGAGCTTAAGCCTCCAAAACCTGCAGTTAGTCTAGTGTCGAATATGTTTTGAGGATCACGGCCAGTTGCCTTGCGTAAGATACATAGATCTTGCGGGGCATCATGAAATATTTTGACAACTCCTTCATCAGCGAGTAATTCTCCCAGTGGAGAAAGATCATCTAATGCACAGGGATCGATAAGAAAACATTCTTCATCGGAAAGAGCCAGCTGAATCAGGCCAAGTTTGGGGAAATATGTTCGTTCCCATATGAATTCAGTGTCCAGTGCTACTGCATCTGTTTTACGTGCTCGTACTATCAGGGCTTGAAGTTCTTCTGCTTTTGTGATCATTTGATTCTGCCGTTTGGAGATATTATTGAGGATAGGCTTAAGTGCATACGTTCAACTAGCCATATGCTTTGCAAAAATACAAGGATTAAACGTCTGATTTGATTTTTTATATTTTAAAACGCATGGGATTAATGATTCCGACTCTTTTCGGGGTTATGCTGCTCACCTTTCTGGTTACCCAGTTTGTCCCGGGTGGCCCTGTCGAACAGATGATGTCCCAAATGGAAGGTCTGGCGAAGGGTGGAGAGGTTTCTGCCGCTGGAGCTTCTATGTATCGCGGGGGCTCTGGGCTTGATGCTGATCGTGTGGAACAGCTTAAGGAACTGTACGGTTTTGACAAACCGCCGATAACACGTTTTTTTAGTATGATGAAGAACTATCTGGTTTTCGATTTTGGCACATCATATTACTATCATCAATCAGTTGTAGAGCTGGTGATTTCCCGGATGCCGGTCTCAATGTCCCTTGGATTGTGGAGCTTTCTCATTGTATATGGGATTTGTATTCCATTGGGAATTAGTAAGGCTGTTCGCGATGGATCACGTTTTGATATCTTGAGTTCTACTGCCATTCTAGTCGGATATGCAATTCCCGGTTTTGTTTTGGCAATTGTTTTGATAGTTCTTTTTGGAGGGGGATCCTTCTGGAATATTTTTCCACTGCGTGGGATAGTGTCAGACGGCTGGTCTGACATGAGCACGATACATAAAATATTGGATTATCTCTGGCATATGGTGCTTCCTATAACCTCTGGCGCTGTTGGAAGTCTTGCTGTCATGACCATGCTTACGAAGAATTCTTTTCTTGAAGAGATACGCAAGCAGTATGTACTTACAGCTCGAGCCAAAGGATTAAGTGAACAGCAGGTTTTGTATAAGCATGTGTTTCGTAATGGAATTATACCGATCATTACTGGATTTCCAGGATATTTTATTGGCGCATTTTTCACAGGCAGTCTGCTCATTGAAACAATTTTTTCACTTGATGGGATGGGGCTTCTTGCCTATCAATCGGTGTTGAACCGAGACTATCCGGTGGTGCTTGGAACCTTATATTTTTTCACTATTATTGGCCTTTTTGCTCGTCTTCTCTCAGATTTGAGTTATGTGGTAGTCGACCCAAGGATTAGTTTTGACAGCAGCGATTGAAAAACAGAAGCAGGTTGAGTCGATAAGTCTTGCACGGAGGCGGTGGCGTAGATTTTGTCGGAATGGCAGGGGGTTTTATAGCCTGATTATTTTTGCATTCGTATTCATCCTCAGTCTTTTTGCGGAATGTCTCTCAAATGATGTTCCGTTAATGGTGATTTATGAAGGGAAATCGTATTTTCCCATATTTGTTGAATACCCTGAAACCACATTTGGAGGGGATTTTGAGACTGAGACTGATTATCTCGATCCTTATATAGAGGATATTCTTACAAGTAATGGAAATAAAGTCTATTTCCCGTTTAACAAACACAGTTATCAATCCATAAATTTTAATATTGATGGCCCCGTTCCATCGCCTCCCACAAGAGAAAACCTTCTTGGCACCGATGATCGGGGACGTGATGTCTTTGCCCGTTTACTGTATGGTTTTCGGCTTAGCGTGCTTTTCGGCTTTGCCCTTACTGCCGTCGGAACTCTGGTGGGGATATTGACAGGTGCTGTTCAAGGATATTTTGGTGGTAAAACAGATCTGTTTTTTCAGCGATTTATTGAGATCTGGGGAGCCATGCCCGAATTGTATCTGCTTATCATTTTTGCTTCTATCTTTAAACCAAGTATTTTGCTTCTTCTTATTCTGCTCTCTTTGTTCAGCTGGATGGGCTTGTCCGATTATGTGCGCGCAGAATTTTTAAAGGGTCGAAATATGGAATATGTGAAAGCTGCAAGGGCACTTGGCGTATCAAATATAACTATTATGTGGCGGCATCTCCTACCCAATGGTATGACGCCGGTGATCACGTTCCTGCCGTTTCGCATGTCAGCGTCCATTTTAGCGCTTACGAGTCTGGATTTTTTAGGACTTGGCGTGCCACCATCAACTCCGAGTCTTGGGGAACTACTTGCTCAGGGAAAGGCAAATATTGATGCCTGGTGGTTATCTCTTTCCACTTTTATTGTGCTTGTCGGTACTCTTGTTCTTTTGATTTTTATTGGAGAGGCACTGCGTGAAACATTTGATCCCAGAAAAAATTAATTAATTTTTTTCCTGCTTTTTTGCTCAAGGGGGCAAAGGTACTTCTTTTTTTGAGTAAAAAATGCTGATTTGTTAGATCGTAATTGTTCTCAAGCATTGACATTCCCTGTTTCTGATTCTATCATACTTCTTGTAATGTGATTTTGTGGTAAATACCTTGTTTTTCTTCTCTTAAAACAAAAAAACAAAAAAACAAAAAGAAGTTGTTAGGTAAGCCTATGCGACAGAACAGCATCATCCGACTGGGAAGCACAGGACTCTCAGCAGTTACTGATCTTGGTCGAATGGGTATGTATTTACTTCAAATGATCCAGGGGTGTTTCCGTTTTCCTTTTCGATTCTCCGAGTTTATTCGCCAGATGCATTTTATTGGTGCCGGATCACTGGTGGTTATCTTTTTCACAGCTGCTTCCACAGGTATGGTACTTGGTTTGCAAGGGTACTATTCACTGAACAAGTTTGGGGCAGAAGGGATGCTTGGCTCTGCCGTGGCACTCACTCTTATTATGGAACTTGGCCCTGTACTGACAGCTATTATGGTTGCCGGGCGCGCAGGGTCTGCAATGTGTGCTGAACTTGCAATTATGAGAATTTCTGAGCAGATCGATGCGCTTGATTGCATGGCTGTTGATCCTTTTCGTTATCTTATTTCCCCTAAACTTCTTGCTGCAATTATCTCAGTTCCATTACTGACTGTCCTGTTTGATGTTATAGGGATTGCGGGTGGATATGTTGCCGGTGTACATCTGATGGGTGTAAATCCCGGCAGTTATATTGATGGAATGCAAAGAAGCGTTACCAACCATGATATCTGGCTTGGTACTGTAAAATCATTTGTTTTTGCTCTACTTGTCGTCTGGATCTGTACCGGACGTGGATATTTTGTACATTTAATTAAAGGAGCAGGGTTTGGGGCTCGCAGTGTATCAAAGGTAACTACCCAGGCTGTTGTCTATTCGTCTATTTCTGTTCTCGTATTTGACTATCTCCTTACGGCCATCCTTTTATGAAGAACACGGGAATAGAATTTAAAAATGTTGGAAAATCTTTTTTTAGAGATGACGGCAGCGAACAGGTCATACTTGATAAAGTGAATTTTAAGATTCCTGCAGGCAAGACCACAGTTGTCGCAGGAGGAAGCGGGCAGGGGAAAAGTGTAACCTTAAAACTCATACTGGGACTCATGCGGCCAGACTGTGGGCAGATATTCGTGGGTGGAAATGACATCACTTTGGCAGGAGGCCGTAGGCTAAAAGAATTACGAACCAGGTTCGGTGTACTCTTTCAAGGGGCAGCTCTCTTTGATTCCATGACTGTTTTTGAAAATGTTGCACTCCCTTTACGGGAAAGAACACAAAAGACTGATAGTGAAATTAAAGATCAGGTTCTGGCAAGCCTTGAACAATTGGAGCTGCTTGGACATGAGAACAAGTTTCCGGCACAACTTAGTGGTGGTATGAGAAAAAGAGTAGGTCTTGCAAGAGCTTTACAGTTAAAACCTGAGATTATGCTCTTTGATGAACCAACCACCGGTCTTGATCCGGTGATGAGCCTGGAGATTTATCAGCTCTTTGCGCGACTTCAGGAACAGGTTGGCTACACCTCTATTATCGTGAGTCATGATATCCCAAAAATCTTTAATCTTGCAGACCAGGTAATGTATCTGAACCATGGATCAATGGATGTTTTTCCTTCTCCTGATGCCATACAGTGGTCACAGAAACCCCACATTCGTGAATTCGTAAAGACCACGATGGGGGAAATTTATCAGAGTCATTTGGTGGAACAATGAAAAACGGTATGGAATTTTTAGTGGGTTTATTTATGATCGCAGGTTTTGTTGCTTTTGGGTATCTCGCATTGCAACTTGGCGAGGTATCTCTTTTCAGTAGCAGCAAAACCTATACAATTACAGCTCAATTTGATAATATTGCAGGGGTTAAAAAAGGTTCTTCTGTTCAGGTTGCGGGTGTTGTTGTTGGCCAGGTTTCAAAGATTTGGCTTGATGAGGATGCTGTTGCCAATGTTGCATTACAGGTAAATAATGAAGTAGAGCTCTCTGTCGATACCATGGCCTCAGTAAAATCACAGGGATTGATTGGGGATAAGTTTATTGCACTGAGTATTGGTGGCGATGAAGAACTTTTTCAAGATGGTGATATTCTTACTGACACCGAATCTTCTGTTGATATTGAATCACTTATAAGTAAATTTGCCTTTGGTGATGTAGAATAAAATTCAGGGCGGCTCTTTTTTATGAAAACACGCAGTAATTATATCGTTTGTATTCTCCTTCTTTTTGTTGGACTTACATGCATCGGATGTGCTCGACAGGATAATAGTGATTCTGCTTCCGTTGCGGAAATACCGGAGAGGTCTGGCGATCTTGATGTACTGGACATGCTTTTAAGTGATGATTTCCTTGCTGAAGATATATTCTCTGACGAAGAATATAATGATCCATGGGAACCTGTGAATCGGGTTTTCTTTGAGTTTAATGACACACTGTATTACTGGGTACTCAATCCTTTAAATAAAGCGTATACTGTAGCGTTACCAAGGGATTTTCGCCATTCTGTCGGGAATTTTTTCAACAATCTTGCCGCACCTATTCGCCTGGTGAATAACCTTCTGCAGTGGAAAATTGCAGATGCAGGGATCGTGCTGTCCAGATTTCTAATCAATACTACCCTGGGTGTCTATGGCTTTGGGGATCCTGCATTGATAGAATTTGGTCTTGAGCCTAAACCGGAGGATTTTGGGCAAACTCTTGGGGTCTGGGGAGTTGGCGAAGGTATTTATCTCTGTCTTCCTGTTCTTGGGCCATTAACTGTACGGGACACTGCAGGATTTGCTGCAGATGCCTTTATCCACCCAATGGTTTATTACGTGGATAATATATGGGTGAGTGGTGAGTATTATGCCTTGAGTCGCGTGAACTTACTTTCTCTGAATCCCGATGTGTATGAGGATTTGAAAAAGTATGCCTTGGATCCGTATGTTTCGATGCGTCAAGCCTACTTGGATTACAGAAGAACAATAACAAATGACGATACAATACAACAAAGAAGCGATAATCGATTGTAGGCTTCCTTGAAAAAATGCCTATTCTCGGACAGGTTCCTAACTCTTCGTTGATAGAAGAATGTTTCTCTAGCACCTGAATTTTGAGTGGAAATGCTTACTTTACCTTTCAGGTAACCTGTAGTTATGGTTGCTAATATGAGATAATTAAAATGAATATACTTCGTGTTCTTTCCATTTCCCTGGTTCTGATTTTTTTGAGTGATGTGTCACTTTTAGCATCACCTGGTCCAACAGAAATATTAAAGCCCACCCTACAGGGTATGATAGATATAATGAAAGATCCAGCCCTTGCTGGAATTGAGCAGAAAGTTCCAAGAAGAAAAAAAATAATGGCTATTGCTGCCCAGGGGTTTGATTTTGCCGAAATGTCAAAGTTGGTTCTTGGAAAGACATGGAGAAAAATAGATCAGCAACAGCGAACAAATTTTGAACAGCTTTTCACTAAACTTCTGGAAAACGCTTATATTGGAAAACTTGAAGGGTATAGTGGTCAAATAATTGAATATAAGGGTGAACGGATAAAAGGAAAAAAAGCTGCAGTTTCAACAGTGGTAAGAAGCCCAGAGGAGCCACCTCTTGCCGTGAATTATGTGATGATCAATGTGGACAGTCGTTGGCAGGTGTATGACATAAATATTGAAGGAGTAAGTCTTCTTAGAAATTATAGGGAACAGTTTAAATCAATTCTCAGAAAAGATAAATTTGAAGGGTTGGTCAAGGTTATAGAGAAAAAAAATAAATCTTTTGAGAAAGAGGTTTCCAGGTAGTGGATGAATTCCTGTTGAAATTGGACATTCCCGATGATGCAAGGTGTGAGCTTGCTTCATTAGGTACAAAGAAAAGAATGATTTCGGGTGATGTCCTGTTTGATTACCACGATCCGGCCGGAGCGCTCTTTTTTGTACAAAAAGGCCGTCTGGCAGTACACAAATCCACAGGTTTTTTAGAGAAAATGCAAGTGATTGCCTTACTGGATCCTGGTGCTGTGATTGGTGAGGCGGCATTCCTGGATGGACACATTCGGAAAACACGAGTTACTGCCATCGAAGAGAGTGTCATTGTTTGTTTTGAAAAAAATGCTTTGAAAGCTTTTTGTCAGGAGTATCCTGCCAGTGGTTTTGTTTTTCTGGAATATCTTTTTTTGACTGCGACCTTACGATTGGAAAAAACCTCAGAGCGACTGGCCCGCATTCTCTAATTTTATTGAGTACCTTATATCGACTTTTTGTTTATCACCGGTGTTAGCAGGTCTTTTTCTGGTTTTTTTTCAGGCAGTTGAATGGTTGAAATTTTTTTCTAGCCATAAGTTGAAAAATTGGGTATTTTAATCAGTTTCGTTTTCTTGTTTGAGACAATTTGTTGTAAAGGATAATGGAAATTTTACTTACTGACATAAACAATAAGAACCATATCTTTAATCTTGATGAATCAATCCGATTCCCTGATGAAGGTGTGGAACTTAAAGCAGATATCAGGGCTAAGTTATCAATCAGTCAACAAAAAGATGATGCATTTAGCCTCTGTGGTGCTCTGAAAGCCCGAGTTGTTAGTTGCTGTGGTCGTTGTGGTAACCCCGTTCAGGTTGATATTGAACAGAATTTTCAATATCAGCTTTTGCTTGACGAAGAACCGCAAGTAGAGACTGAGCATGAATGCACCAATGAGGATTGTGAGTTGTTGTATCTTGCAGAACCATTAATTGAGAGTAATGATATTTTGTTAGAGCAGCTTTTGCTGGCTCTGCCTGTACAAATGATTTGTGATGCTGACTGTAAGGGCTTATGTGATCAGTGCGGTATCAATTTGAATAAAGAGAAATGTAGTTGCAGGGAGAGTAATCAAAATTCTCCTTTTGCAATATTGAAAGAATTATAGAAAAAGTAGACAACTTTTGTCGCAAATGCGACATTGTATTTATCGGAGGATATATCATGGCTGTACCCAAAAGAAGACATTCACGTTCCCGTACCCGTAAAAGAAGATCCCACGATGCTTTAACTGCACCAGGGATTTCCACCTGTTCAGAGTGCAGTGAGCCCAAAATGCCTCACCGTATATGCCCAAGTTGCGGGATGTACAAAGGCCGTTCTGTTTATAGCCTAGACGCAGAAGTAGAGTAGGACGTTTACCATGCGTATTGCCTTGGATGCCATGGGGGGTGACCATGGGCCTGATGAGCAGATATCCGGGGCAATACAGGCTCTGGAGGAAACTGATCTGCTACTGACCCTGGTAGGGGATAAATCTTCCATTCAGGCCTGCCTGGACAGGCTGGCGCCTGATTCTGCTCTTCTTGCCAGGCTACAGATTGCTCATGCTTCTGAAGTGGTTGAAATGGGGGAATCCCCTGTGGACGCTATCCGAAAGAAAAAAGGTTCATCCGTTATGGTCGCCTTTGATCTTGTCAAAAAAGGTGAGGCCGTGGCTGTTGTCAGTGCCGGAAATTCCGGAGCCACATTGGCTGCTGCCATCCGCAAACTCGGACGTTTAAAAAATGTTTCCCGCCCTGGCATTGCCAACGCTTTTCCCACCCTTAAAAAACCTGTAGTGATGATGGATCTTGGTGCGAATGTTGATTGTCGCCCCCAGCACCTTTTTGAATTTGCCATTATGGGGTCTGCTTTCGCCAGTGTTTTTGAAATTGAATCTCCCAGGATTGGTATTTTAAGTATTGGCACAGAAAGCGGTAAGGGAAACATTTTAGTGAAAGAAGCCTATGAAATGCTGGCAAACAGTTCACTTAATTTTGTCGGCAATGTAGAAGGAAGAGATATCTTTCAAGGCGATGTTGATGTAATTGTCTGTGATGGCTTTGTGGGAAATATTTGTTTAAAAGTCAGCGAAGGTCTGGTTGAAGCAGCAACGGAAATGATTCGTGAAGGAATCATGAGTTCTTTTAAGGCAAAGATTGGCTATTTTCTGGCAAGATCTGTATTTCGGAAATTTAAGAAACGGCTTGATTATGCTGAATATGGCGGGGCTCCATTGCTTGGGATTAATGGAACTGGGATTATTTGTCATGGGAAATCCAATGGTGTTGCTATCAAAAATGCCATTATTGAAGCGGGAAAAATTGTGGAAAATAAGGTGAACGAAAGAATCACAGAAAGCCTTGCCCAGAACCTTCCCGTGTCAGTGGAGCGTAAATAATGGGTACGGTTATACTTGGAACCGGTTCTTGCCTTCCTGAAAAAAGACTTTCCAATCATGATTTGGAAAAATTGGTGGAAACCAGTGATGAATGGATTCTTAGTCGAACCGGTATTTCCACTCGCCGTATAAGTGGTAAAGGGGAAGAAGCGTTTCAGCTTGGAACTACCGCTGCAAGAAAAGCCATGGCCATGGCAAATGTTTCTGTCGATGAGATTGATCTTATCATTGTTGCCACCATGAGTTCACATATGACCATGCCCTCATGTGCCTGTTTTATTCAAAAAGAGTTGGGTGCTGACAATGCTTTTGCCTACGATGTTAATGCCGCTTGTTCAGGATTTCTTTTTGCTCTTGACAGTGGTGATAAATTTCTTCGTGTGGAGCAGAACAAGAAAATACTGGTAATTGGCACAGAAACATTGTCGAGCAGAACAGACTGGAAAGACAGGAATACCTGTATTTTGTTTGGTGATGGTGCAGGTGCTGTGGTTCTTGAATATAAGGAAGAAGAGAGAGGGGTTGTGGCTTCAAATCTTTTTTCCGATGGTACTCTTTGGAATCTTCTCTATATGCATGCTGCTTCATCGTCTAACCCTGAGCTTGAACAACCAGACAATCCAGGGGTTCATATTCTGATGGAAGGCAGGGAAGTTTTTAAATATGCAGTTAAGGCAATGGAAGCAGCGATTAATGATTTGCTTATACGTGAAAATATTGAAATGGATTCAATAGACTTGATGATCCCTCATCAGGCAAACATTCGTATACTCAAAAAACTGGTCTCACGCCTTGGCATCAACCAGGAAAAAGTGTTCATAAACGTACAGAAATATGGTAACACATCAGCGGCTTCAATTCCCATTGCACTCGATGAAGCAAACCGTGAAGGCCGATTAAAACGTGGAGATTTACTGTTAGTTTGCTCCTTTGGTGGCGGGTTTACCTGGGGAGCCTCTTTGCTCAGGTGGTAAAGAACGTACACGAAATAACTTGAACATCTCGGAGTCTGTGCTTACCTGTTTGCCCTTTATTCCACCACCTTGTCTTTGAAAAAATATCACGTATCGGTAGTAGACAAGGTTTGTTCAAGTACAGGAGGGGGCCAGAAAATTGCGGCGCAGTATGCTCAACTTAGTTCGTTCCCGTTCCTAAACAGGAGAAACAATGGATTATTTTCTTACAGAAGAACAGAGCATGATTGTGGAGATTGCCAAGCAGATTACTGACGAGCAGATCATCCCTAAGCGTGCAGAGTTAGATGAAAATGATGAATTTCCTCGTAAAATTCTGGAAAACATCGGTAAGGCTGATCTTTTTGGTGTACCGATTCCTGAAGAGTATGGTGGCTTTGGCGGAGGGTGCTTTGATATAGTTCTTGCACTCGAACAACTTGGTCGTGGCTGCATTGGAGTCGCCACTGCTTTCGCTGCAAGTGCTCTTGGAGTTTATCCCATCATTATTTCTGGATCTGACGAGATGAAGCAGAAGTATTTACCGGGTGTTGCAGAGGGTAAAAAGTTTGCCGCATTTGGGCTTACCGAGGCCAATGCAGGGTCAGATGCCTCAGGGATCCAGACAACAGCTGTGCTTGACGGTGATGAGTATGTTTTAAACGGTACCAAACAATGGATTACCAATGGAGGCGAGGCCCAGATATACTCAGTGGTCGCTATCACCGATAGATCAAGGGGTGCTCGTGGTGCGTCCATATTTGTTGTGGAAGACAGTGATGTCGGTTTTTCATGTGGTCCCAAAGAAAAGAAAATGGGGATTCGTGCTTCATCAACCACAGAACTCATTTTTAAAGACTGTAGAATTCCCAAGGATAGACTTATTGGTCGTCAAGGGACAGGTTTTATAACTGTGATGAAAACGCTTGACTCCTCCCGTCCAGGGATTGCAGCGCTTGGCCTTGGCATCGGGCAGGCTTGTATTGATGAAGCGACAACGTATGCCAAGCAAAGAGTTCAGTTTAATAAGCCTATTATAGGCTTTCAGGCAGTTCAGCATATCCTTGCTGATATGGCCATCCAACTTGAGGCTTCCAGGGCTCTTGTTTATGCATCTGCAAAACATATTGACGCTCATCCGAAAGATATGTCAAAAGTATCTTCCATGTGTAAAGTAATGGCAACGGACATGGCGATGAAAGTGAGTACTGATGCTGTTCAGGTCATGGGTGGATACGGTTATATGCGTGAATATCCCGTTGAAAAAATGATGCGTGATGCCAAAATCCTGCAAATTTATGAGGGAACCAATCAGGTACAGAGAAATGTGATTGGCCAGGAACTCAATAAGGAATATTCCAGGAAATAAGGAACGGGAACGAAAATAAGTTAAGCGTATTGCGTGGCCATTTTTTTTGCAACCTGTACTTGAAAGAACTAAGCGTACTAGGAGCTTGTCCGAGAATAGCAATTTTTGCTCAAATCGAGGCATTTGAGAAATTTTACCGCAGGCATATAGTTGATATTCCGAGGATACAATTTTGCAAATAACGAAGAGTTGGGGGAAAAGGGCATTCTCGGACACGCTCCTAGCCTGTATGTAACATTTTCTCAAGTACAAAAGGTAAGCAGGTAGGTAGACGCAGACTCCGAAATGTTCAAGTTGTTTCGTGTACATTCCCAGAACTCTATTCTTTTATTATTATGAAGATCATTGTCTGTATAAAACAGGTTCCTGATGCTAAGGATGTTCGTCTCGACCCTGAGACGAATACATTGGCTCGTGAAGGTGTGCAGTCTATTATGAACCCCTATGACCAGCATGCTGTTGAAGAGGCTGTGGCCCTGAAAGAACAGCTTGGCGGAGAAGTTACTGTGCTCAGCATGGGACCACCCCAGGCTGAAGAGGTTCTTAAACAGGCAATTTCCTGTGGTGCTGATAATGGAGTACTGGTATCAGATCGTGCTTTTGCCGGTGCCGATACCTGGGCCACATCCTATACTCTTGCCAAGGCTGTTGAGAGAATCGGAAATTTTGACCTGATTCTCTGTGGTAAACAGGCGATCGATGGTGATACCGCGCAAGTTGGCCCGGAACTCGCAATGCAGCTCAATATTCCGTTTGTCACCTGCGTTCAAAAAATACGTACGGCAAGCGATACAGAGCTTGTTATGGAACGAATGATGGATGATGGCTATGATGTACTTGCAGTTAATTATCCTATGCTATTGACCGTTGTAAAAAATATTAATCAGCCTCGCGTACCATCTCTTAAAGGAAAAATGAAGGCCAGGAAGGCTGAAATTAGAGTTTTTTCCGCTGAAGATGTTGGTGCTGATTCAAAAAAATCGGATTAGCAGGTTCACCCACTCAGGTTGTCGATGTTTTTCCTCCACCACTTCGTGGTGAACGATCTCTTTTAACCGGAACCATTGATGAACAGGTTGAACAGTTGGTTGCAAAACTTACTGTCTATCTTTAGCCAGACAGGAGAAATACAAAATCATGCTGATTGTTGATGGTGAGCTGTGTATTGGCTGTGGAGCTTGTGAAGAAAGCTGTGCTTTTGCAGCCATTGAAGTTGTTGATGGCATCGCAGTCGTAGGAGATGCCTGTACACTTTGCGGGAAATGTGTCGATAGCTGTGAAGTTGAGGCCCTGAGAATTGAAGGGGCCGAAAAAAGTGTGAAAATGGACCTTGCCAGCTGGAGCGGAGTTTGGGTTTATTGTGAATTCAGAGCAGGAAAATTGGCAGGGGTATCACTTGAGCTTCTTGGCATTGGACGTAAACTTGCAGATGCCCGGGGAGTAAAACTTTCTGCTGTTTTGATTGGTAGTAACACTGAGAATACGGCAAAAATACTGATAGCTCATGGTGCAGATATTGTGTATCGGGCTGACAATGAAGCCTTGAACTATTTCACCGATGAGACGTATGGAGCAGTGTTGACAGATTTGATCCAACAGCATAAACCCGAAGTTGTGCTGGCTGGTGCCACTGCTATTGGTCGTTCCTTTATCCCCGGTGTTGCCTGTACACTCGGTGCAGGGCTCACAGCCGATTGTACTCAGCTTGATACTCGAACAGATGACGGTGCATTGTTACAAACAAGGCCAGCGTTTGGCGGCAATATTATGGCGACGATCGAATGTCCGAATTCGAGACCACAGATGTCCACGGTACGGCCTAAAGTGATGAAGGAACTTGAGTATGATGAAAGCCGAAAAGGTGAGATTATAGATGTAAAACTTCAGCCTGCCATGTTGCAATCCAGGGTTCGGGTCATTGAGTCAGTTATTGCAGAGCAGGATGATGTGAATATCCATGAATCTGATATTCTTGTTGGTGGTGGCCGTGGGCTTGATAGTGAAAAAGGTTTCAAACTTATCCGTGAACTTGCTGCAAGTTTGAATGGTTCAGTAGCTGCCAGTCGTGCTGCTGTGGATGCCGGATGGATAGGTTATCCCCACCAGGTTGGACAGACTGGTAAAACAGTGGCTCCCAAGTTATATATAGCCTGTGGTATTTCCGGTGCCATTCAGCATGTTGCCGGAATGCAGTCAGCTGAAACCATAGTTGCTATTAACCGGGACAAGAATGCTCCAATCTTTGATGTTGCAGATTTTGGAATTGTGGGAGATCTGTTTGAGATTCTACCCAAGCTTATAAGTAAAATTGAAGGACATCGACAATCATGAGTTTGAAAGGTAAAAATGCACTTGTAACAGGTGGCAGTAGAGGAATTGGTCGTGCTATCTGTATTCGTCTTGCTGCCATGGGGGCACATGTTTATATTAATTATGTTTCCAACCCCGATGCGGCGCGCGAAACTCAAGAGATTATAAATGATGCTGGTGGGAGCGCTGATGTCTTAGCTTTTAATGTTGCAGATGCAACAGAAGCCCAGGATGCCATTAAACAATTGATAAAAGATTCCGGTTCTCTGGATATTCTGGTCAATAACGCCGGAATTACCCGTGATGGACTGATGGCAAGGATGAAAGAAGAAGATTGGGATGCTGTAATTGATACCAATTTAAAAGGTTCTTTTATTTGTGCGAAAGCTGCGGCACGTTCTATGATAAAGAAGAGGTGGGGACGAATCGTCAACATCTCTTCTGTTATAGGTTTTTCCGGTAATGCCGGTCAGGTAAACTATGCATCCGCCAAGGCCGGTATGCAGGGGCTGACAAAGTCCATGGCACGGGAGTTTGCAACACGTAATATTACTGTTAACGGGGTGGCTCCCGGCTACATAGTCACCGATATGACACGTGATCTCCCTGATGATATACAGGAAAAAATAAAACTGGAAATTCCACTGGCAAGTCTTGGTAACCCTGAAGATGTTGCAGGAGCAGTGGCTTATCTTGTTAGTGATGATGGAGCCTATGTTACAGGACATACCATTCATGTTAACGGTGGAATGTATATGTGATTTACAGTTTTGTCTGAATTTGGTATTAAGGAATGTGCACGAAATAACTTGAACATGTCGGAGTCTGCGCTTATCTACTTGTTCTTTCAAGTACAGGTGGGGAAAAACACAGCAGACTATGCTGACCTTATTTCGTTCCGTTCCTAATGGTTTTGCTTTTGAGAATGAATACCTGGGAGTACAGGGTTCATAAATATAATAGATAAAAATAAACAGGAGTTTAAAATGGCAATTGAACAACAGATGGTTGATATTATTGTTGAGCAGTTGAGTGTTGATAAAGATAAAGTTGTCTCTGGAGCATCTTTTGTTGATGATCTTGGTGCTGATTCCCTTGATCTGGTAGAGCTTATCATGGCGATGGAAGAAGAATTTGATGTAGAGATTCCAGATGAGGAAGCTGAAAAGATTGCTACTGTTCAGAATGCAATCGATTATGTAAACAACTTGAAATAAATGTTCCCGGGAACTTTTGTTAAGTTTTTGATACTGGATGAGGATTTCAATGCTTAAACGCAGAGTTGTAGTAACCGGGATTGGTTTGGTAACTCCTTTAGGTACAGGAAAGGATAAAACCTGGAAGAATCTTATTGACGGGAAAAGTGGCGTAGGCCCGATAACTCGTTTTGATGCTTCCGGAATGCGATCCCAGATCGCTGCTGAAGTTACAGATTTTGATGCACTTGATCATTTTGACAAAAAAAGTGCCAAACATCTCGATTATTTTGTACAATATGGCATTGTTGCTGCCAGATTTGCCGTTGAAGATAGTCGCCTTTCTATCACAAACAGTAATTGTGAACGAGTAGGAGTTATTACCGGATGTGGCATGGGGGGGTTGCCCACCATTGAAAAAAATCATAACCTTTACCTGGAGCGTGGTTCAAAAAGAATATCGCCATTTTTTATTCCCATGGCTATTCCGAATATGGCTTCAGGGCATATTTCCATGCAAATAGGAGCCAAGGGGGCAAATTTATCTCTTTCCACCGCCTGTGCTGCAGGAACGCATGCTGTTGGTGAGGCTATGCGTTCCATTGCTTTTGGCTACAGTGATGTAGTGATTACAGGTGGAACAGAATCCGTTATCTGTCCACTGGGTGTTGGTGGGTTTAGTGCCATGAAGGCATTATCCACCAGGAATGATGATCCAACAAAGGCTTCACGTCCTTTTGAACAGGAGAGGGATGGCTTTTTGATTGCTGAAGGTGCTGGTATGCTGGTGCTCGAGGAATTGGAACATGCATTGGCAAGAGGAGCAGATATTTATGCTGAGGTGATAGGGTCTGGTGCATCAAGTGACGCATACCATATAGCTGCACCTCCTGAAGATGGAGATGGTGCCGCTCGTTGCATGAAGATGGCTTTGCAGGATGCAGGGGTCAAGCCTTGCGATATTGATTATATTAATGCTCACGGGACTTCCACTCCGTTAAATGATCGTTGTGAAACCACCGCCATCAAAACAGTTTTTGGAGAGCATGCTTCAAAGCTTGCTATCAGTTCCACAAAATCCATGACAGGGCATGCTTTAGGAGCAGCTGGTGGACTTGAGGCAGCATTTATGGCACTTACTCTTAGTGAGCAGATAGTGCCCCCAACCATCAATCTTCAAAAACCGAGCATTGAATGTGATTTGGATTATGTGCCTCATGTTGCCAGAAAAATGGAAATTAAAACAGCAATCTCCAACTCTTTTGGGTTTGGTGGGACTAATGGGGTTGTGGTGATGAAGCGTTTTGATTCATAACTTACACTGCGAGCTGGCAGAGAATAGTAATTTTGTTCATAATTGAAGAATGGTTCCAAAACAATCAAGCCATATGTTTGATATTGCGAGTATTGTTTTGGAAACATTCTGAAGAGTTTGGGCGAAAGGGCATTCTCGGACAGGCTCCTGGAAGAAGAGGGTGATGTGAAGGTAGCAATAGGATCAGACCATGGTGGATTTGCTCTAAAAAAAATAATTCTGGTATTACTTGAGGAGCTTGGATGCGAAATTCAGGATGTGGGTTGTTATACTCTTGATTCTGTAGATTATCCTGGGTTTGCTGCTATGGTCTCTGCAAAAGTTGCAAGTGGTGAGGCAGACAGGGGCATTCTCATATGTGGAACCGGAATCGGTATGTCCATGGCCGCCAATAAGCATCAAGGTGTACGGGCAGCGTTATGCAGCGAACAATACACGGCTCATATGAGTCGTGAGCATAACGATGCTAATGTTCTTTGTCTGGGAGAAAGAGTGACAGGTCCAGGTGTTGCCGAGGAAATTGTTCGAACGTGGCTTTCTACTCCTTTTGGAGGAGGTAGGCATCAGCGCCGTATTGAGTTATTTAGTACCTTGTAAATCGTTTCTTGAAGGTACTTATGCCCCTCAATCGAGGTACTGAAAAGAGTGTCGGCTCACCGTTCAACACCGGTACTGGTTAAAGTAACAGGTTTTATTATTGTTAATTAAAAAAACACCGGCATGCCATTATGGTCAGCCGGTTTTTTCGTCTGTCTTCTTTTAATCTTGGAGTGGCAGATGTCATTTATAATATGAAGAGAGAAGCGCTTATGTCATCCTTACAAGAAACCGATCCTGATATTTTTAAATCCATCAGTCAGGAATATGATCGTCAAAATAGTCAACTGGAACTCATTGCTTCAGAAAATATTGTTTCAAGTGCAATACTTGAGGCTCAGGGGTCAATTTTTACCAACAAATATGCGGAAGGGTATCCCAAGAAACGCTACTACGGTGGATGTGACTATGCCGATGAGGTTGAAACTCTAGCGATTAATAGAGCAAAGATGATTTTTGGAGCAGAGTATGCAAATGTTCAGCCCCATTCCGGATCCCAAGCTAATATGGCAGTATATTTTGCCACATTAAAACCAGGTGACAAGGTACTTGGAATGGATCTTGCCCATGGTGGTCATTTAACCCATGGCAGCGGGGTAAATTTTTCAGGTCAGCTCTTTAATTTTATTTCATATGGTGTTGATAAAGAGACTGAACAAATTAATATGGAAGAGGTCGAACGTATTGCTTTTGAAAATCGCCCTAAAATGATTGTGGCTGGTGCTTCTGCCTATTCCCGTTTTATTGATTTTGAAGGTTTTAGACGAATTGCTGATCAGATAGGTGCTCTATTTATGGTTGATATGGCACATATCGCAGGACTCATTGCTGCAGGTGTTCACCCATCACCCGTACCATATGCAGACTTTGTTACCTCTACTACTCATAAAACAATGAGAGGTCCACGAGGAGGACTTATTTTAGCCAGGAAAAAATTTGGAAAAATCCTTAATTCAAAAATATTCCCAGGTATCCAGGGGGGGCCTCTGGTACATGTGATTTCTGCAAAAGCTGTTAGTTTTAAAGAGGCCATGGAGGATTCTTTTAAGATTTACCAGCAGCAAGTGATAGATAATGCGGCAACACTTGGGCGTAATCTTATCGGGAGAGGCTTTCGATTGGTCTCTGGCGGTACAGATAATCATCTTATTCTTCTTGACTTAAGTAGCAAGAATATAACAGGAAAAGAGGCAGAAGAACTTCTGGAAAAAGCAGGCCTCACCACCAATAAGAACGCCATTCCCTTTGATAAACAACCCCGTTTTGTTACATCTGGAATTCGTATTGGAACGCCTGCTGTTACCACCAGAGGTCTTAAACTCGCTGAGATGGATCTTATCGCAGGCTGGATAGAGCGTGTTATTGAAGAGCGTAGTGAAGAGGCGATGTCTGCAGTTCGCAAGGAAGTGCGGACATTGTGTGCAAACTTCCCCCTGTCTGCTATCAGCTGATATGTACTTTTTACTGGAGTTTTTATGAAATGTCCATATTGTGGTCATTTAGATAATAAGGTTATCGATTCTCGCTTAAATAAAGAAAGCACTATTACCAGGCGCCGCCGTTCCTGTATGTCTTGTGAACAGCGATTTACTACTTATGAACGCCTTGAGGTGATGCTGCCCATGCTTGTTAAAAAAGATGGTCGCAGAGAGGTCTGGGATAGGAAAAAGATAGTTGTCGGCCTTGAAAAAGCTTGTGAAAAACGTCCTGTCAGCTGCGATGATATCGATAGTTTTGTTGATGATATTGAAAGTAAATTGCAGGATTACCCATCCAAAGAAGTCCCTGCCAGTGTTATTGGCGAATGGGTTATGGCAGAACTGCCAAAGCTTGACGAAGTTGCTTATGTCCGATTTGCCTCGGTATATCGACAATTTAAAGATGTAAATGAATTCATGGACGAGTTAAAAGGCCTGCTTGATTCGAGAGGAGATATTGTGCCTGATGACGAAACCTGAGAAACCTTTTTCTGATACTGATATCTACTTTATGCGTCTGGCACTTGGGGAGGCAAAAAAGGGTATGGGGAGAACCTCCCCTAATCCTTGTGTTGGTGCTATCATTGTTCAAGGCGATAAAGTTGTTAGTCACGGATATCATAAAAAGGCTGGAACACCTCACGCCGAAATACATGCCTTAAAAAAGGCTGGTGATAACGCATGTGGAGCCACCATATATGTGACTCTCGAGCCTTGTAATCACACAGGTCGTACTCCACCATGCACTCATGCCGTCGTGGCCGCAGGAATAAAGCGGGTTGTGGTGGGCATGATGGACCCCAATCCTTTAGTAAATGGAAACGGTAATACATATCTACGCAAACAGGGTATTGAAGTTCTGAGTGGTGTGCTTGAAAAAGAGTGCATTGAAATTAACAGGCCCTTTATAAAACATATCAGTACCGGAAAGCCCTTTGTTGTTATGAAGGCAGGAATAAGTCTTGATGGCAAGTTGAGCTACCAGGATGGTATACCTGGACAGATAACCGGTGAAGAAAGTCATAGCAAACTCCACTCGTTACGAAATAGTCTAGATGCAATTTTGATCGGCAGTGGAACTCTAGTTGCAGATAATCCATCTCTTACGACTCGGCTTGGTGAATGTGGTAGGGATCCTGTTCGTGTTATACTGGATAGTTCTCTAAAAATATCCCTCAAATCAAAGATTCTTCATCTTGAATCTACTGCTCCAACACTCATTTTCTGCTCCAGTGCAGCAGATATCGGGAAACGGGCAATACTTTCAGAAATGGCTGGTATTCAAGTAGTGACCGTATCCCATGACAATCATAAGGGGCTGGATTTGGATGAGATTTTGAAATATCTTGGACAAATGGGGGTCTGTTCTCTTCTTGTGGAGGGGGGTGCAGCCATTCATTCCAGTTTCCTTAAAAAAGACCTGGTCGATCGGGTTATGCTTTTTGTGGCGCCCCTTTTTGCAGGGACTGCCGGTACTGGATTGCTTCGAGATTTTTCTGTGAAAGGGCGTAATCAAGCCCCACAACTTAAGAATGTGAAGTATGAACGGTATGGTGCAGATATGCTTATTCAGGGAGATTTCATTTGAAATATTCAACTTTATTTGATGGCAATATGGTTAGCACCAAAGCGGGAATGTATTATTTCACTATTTTTTTTATTGCCTGAATATGATTTTCCACGATACTAAGACTGGGAAATGTCAGTGTTACGGATACATCATCTCTTTCAAACGATTGGCTATGGGTAATGCTGCATGCAGAAGGAAGATCCATTTTGTGAACTCTTTTAAGGAATCCTTCTTCTGCTGAGCTACTTTGCGGGAAAAGATCTTTTTGTAGAATTGTTAACAGATTTGCTATTTTCTGTGGTTTGTTCATTTCAAGATGTAGAAGTATTTCCTGGTATTTGGAACCGGATAAAAGCTCTTTAATAGTCTTTCCCACGCGATAAGCCAGATCCTTACTCATGGTTAATAATCTGTTTTGTTTGCCTCCTCCAAGTTCCAGTTCCAAAAAAATATCGTGAAGCATCAACCTGTCACTTGAAGGAAGAGAAAGGAATTCCTGTGCTGTTTTTCCACTGATTTTTCCATCGTGAATACTAATCTGCAATTCTGGTTCCAGTGTTAATAAACTGCTCAGCTTTTTTATGGTGTGGATTTGTGCTTTTTCGCCCATAATAGGAAGGAAACATTCTGATATCTCATTAAATTCCATATATATTAAACAATATTTTAGAAAATACGCTTTCTCAATGGAAGAAAGGTTTCCAGTTGTCAATTGGTCCTCTAATATCGTATATAAAATGTGATTTATAGGGATGTCCTTCTCTAAAACCAGGCAAGTGATTTGTGTATCTGAGGGATTGCTTATCTGCTGACTCAGTAGCCTGAAGTGTCCACAAAGCAAGGTGTACCTGTCGAGTGAAAGCTGGAGTAAAATTGGCGGTTGTAATAGACCGATTCGTTTAATTGAAGCCAGTAATGCTGGTGGTGGTTCTGGCGCCAGGAAAGGGTGAAGAGACCATTCTTTTGTGTCTTCAATGGTCTTGGTGTTGATTGTTTCAAATGATGGTTTGTGTGGCATAGGAGTATAGGCTAAAACTATTTTGCTTATGATTCTATCAATAAAAAAAGCCTGTACTGATTCTTTTTCTATGAGAATCGGTACAGGCCGGAAAAACCACCAGATAAAACGCTTACCTATCAGTGACAATTAAGCGGCATTAATTCTATCACGAAGAATCCCGGATGGTTTAAACGTGACGACTCGTCTGGCATCTAATGTGAGTTCGTCACCGGTTTGGGGGTTGCGGCCTCTCCTTGACTTTTTGTCTTTAACGTTAAATTTTCCAAAACCACTTAGCAAAAGATCTTCTCCTCCAATAAGTGACGTCTTAGCAATTCGCAAAAACCCTTCTACTGAATCAGTAGCCTGCGCTTTGGTTAACGAGTCGTGCGATTGGTATACTTGTTGTACGAGGTCTGCTTTTGTAAGAGTCATAAATGAACCCTCCTCTAAAGAATATAAGTTGTTTGACGTTCCGTTTAACTTTCTGTAACTAATGATAACCCTTAGAGAAGTAATGTCAATAGTTTGTGAAGTTTATTTATCCAACAGCACCTGCCATGGAAAAAATTGGTAAATACATGGCGACCACAAGTCCGCCAATCATTCCACCAAGGACAACCATCATGAGTGGTTCTATCATGGCGGTGAGGTTGTCAACCGCCTGATCGACTTCACCATCATAAAAGTCTGCAATTTTAGAAAGCATGGTGTCGAGCGCACCAACAGATTCACCAACGTTTATCATTTGAACGACCATGTTGGGGAAAACACCACTTTCTTCCAGGGGTTCTGCAATGGGACGACCTTCAGCGATACTATCGGCAACACGAAATATTGCAGCTTCTATAGTCTTGTTTCCGGATGTTTTTGCAACTACCTGCAATGCGTCCAGAATTGGTACACCACTTTGTAGCATGGTGCTGAGTGTTCTTGTGAATTTTGAAACAGCAACTTTTCTGATAAGGGGACCTGCAACCGGCGCTCTTAATAACATTGCGTCAATTTTTTTGCGCCCTTTTTCTGAGGCGTAAACTTTTTTAACTGTAAAAATAAGTAAAAAAAGTCCCATTGCAAACCATATAAAATTGGCTTGAAATGAGTTGGACATATTAACGACTATCTGAGTTGGCAGGGGGAGAGCTGAACCAAAAGTCGCAAACATTTCTTCGAAAACCGGGATAACAAATACTAAGATGACAACCATAATCAGAGCTGAGATGGCTAGGCAGATTGTCGGGTATGTCATGGCGCCTTTAATTTTTTTATTCAATGCCATGGATTTTTCTTTGAAAACCGCAAGGCGACTCAAAATTGTATCTAAAATACCACCAGTCTCACCAGCTTCAATCATATTGGTGAAAAGGTCGTCAAAAACTTTAGGATGCTTACGCATTGCATCGGCAAAGGTGGTACCGGTTTCAATATCATTTTTTATTGTTGTAAGCACCTTTTTCAGGGTGGAGTTTTCCTGTTGTTTTGCAAGAATTCCAAGACCTTGAACCAATGGTAACCCAGCATCAATCATAGTGGAGAGCTGCCGGGTAAATATGACTATATCTTTTCCGGAAACATTGGGTTGAAAAAATGAGATGTTTGCAAAAATGTCTTTAGGTTTTTCTTTAATAACAGGGGATTTAATACGAAGACGCTTTATATGGGCAAGTGCTGCTGATTGATCAGTAGCTTCGACTTCCCCTTTACGTTTGTCACCGTATGTATTGATACCTTTCCATGTATAGATAGGCATTATTTGTTCTCCTGCATGATGCTATTATTGAAAAATAAACCACTCCTTTTGTAGCTTGCAGTGGCCTGTCATTAAGAATTTCCACAAAAAGAAGGTAAAAAAAGGAAGTCTATCTATTGTAGGTAAATTTATTCTATAACATGAAATTATAGATTACAAGCCAGACTGTTAGTAGTGCTGTTTTTTTATGGGAAAGAATTGTGTCTCTTTTAAAGAATGTCTTGAAAAAAGAGCATCTGGTTTTTGCTGGTCTGCTTGACTTAGGAACGTACACGAAATAACGTGACTTCTCGGAGTCTGCGTTTACCTACTTGCCCTTTGTTCCGCCAGCTGTCCTTGAAAAACGTTACATACAGGTATTCCCCAAAGTTATTTCAAATACAGGTGACAGAAAAATTGCCACGTAATATACTCAACTTATTTCGTTCCCGTTCCTCATGATTTCAGAGTGTGGCCTGGGAGCTGGAACGTGAGAGTTTTTATACTTGTGTAAACTGTCCAATCTTGGTATTATTTATGGTCAGGATGGATGAATGTGTGCAGGTGCGTATGCTCCTGTATTTTAAAGTGTAAGCAATAGTATATTTAAGACTTTGAGGAGAACGGCATGCAGAAGCAAGCTGCTATGAATTATAGTGAAAGAAACTTTCAACCTGTTGTTGAAAGATGTGAAGGCTGTGAACGAATTGTTGAAGAAGCTGATACTCAATTTTGTCAGGCATATCTTAAGCCTGAATCAAAATGGCGTTTGGGGATTTGTAATTTTGCAACCCATGCCAAGCCAGAGATTAAGGTGGTTACCGTTCGTATTAACCCATTGAAGGCTGCCAAGAGGGCTTCTGCACAAAAAATTTGATTGTCACTTGCGTGTGTGGGTATAGCGTCATCCTGTTAAAGGATGACGCTTTTTTTTGTCAAGTTTGGGGACGGGGGATCTTAAAGGGATATTTATTGTAAAGTGTGTGGGTATTTATTTGCCGTATTTTTATATGGTGTTATGTCGGAAAGTAAAAAAGATGTGGGGTGTCAGTTACTGATCCCCGAATACCTTCTGCCTGCAGGGCGTCATGTTCTTTCAGGTCTTTTTCCAAAGATTGCAGTGCCTATACGAATAATGGTGGCACCTTCTTGAATGGCGATCTTGTAATCATGTGACATTCCCATGGATAGCTCGACACAGTCATTGTTTGCAAATAGATTCTGTTTTGCCAGATCAACACTGAGGATGCGTAGATTCCTGAAATGGATTCTAGCCATGTTGCTGTCTCTTGTGAGGGGAGGGATTGTCATCAATCCAAGTGGCCGTAGTTGCTTAAGTGACTTGATTTGTTCCAATAATTCTGCTGTTTTTTCTGGTGAGACTCCCGATTTGTTCGGGTCTTGACCAATGTTCACTTGAATGAGAATGTCCAGTTGTTTGTCAAGTTTCTCAAGGTGAGTATTAAGTGATCTTGCCAGCTTATATCTATCCACGGTTTCAATCATACTGAAAAGTTCGGATGCCTGTTTTGCTTTGTTGCTCTGAATGTGGCCGATAAAGTGGAATGCTGCATTCTTATGTGCAGTCTTGATTTTCTCAGACGCCTCCTGGATATAATTTTCCCCAAAAAGAAATTGCCCAGCCCGTGTAGCCTCATTGATGGAGTCCATGGAGTGGCGCTTGGAAACTGCAATGAGTTTTATTGAGGCAGGATCTCTATCGTATTCTTTTGCTGTTTCAGCGATGCCATTTTCAATTGTGTGGAGATTCTCTGCAATAGTCATGGAAATTAGTTTGTAACAGTGAAGTTAAAGAGTCTCATGACATTTTTACTTGTTTGTTCCGCCACCTCCTCGATACTGATTTCTTTTAGCTTGGCCACTTTTTCTGCTGTGTAGGGAAGGTAAGAGGGTTCGTTACGTTTCCCTCGCCAAGGCGTAGGTGCTAAAAATGGACCATCTGATTCAATGATAAGGTATTCCAGTGGAATCTGCTTTACTACTTCCTGAAGCTCTTTACCATTTTTAAAAGTGACAACACCTGGAATTGAAATTAAAAATCCAAGTTCCATTATTTTGTTTGCCAGGTGGATATCACCCGAGAAACAGTGCATCACTCCTCTATGTAGAAAAGGACCGGCCTGTTGTAATATCTTCAGCGTATCCGCATGGGCATCTCTGTCGTGAATGATAACCGGCAGCTCAAGTTCTTTTGCGAGAGCTAATTGTGTACAGAATTCTGTTCTTTGCACAGCAGGGTCTGCATACTGTTTTGCGTAATCAAGACCAATTTCTCCGTAGCCGACGATGTACTCACGATTGTGTGAAACAAGGTCTCTCAATCTGTCGTAAGTCCCTGCATCGATTTTTTCCACATCGTGGGGGTGGATTCCAACAGTGGCTCTGACCATGGCGTATTCTTCTGCCAACCTAACTGCAGCTACCGAGCTTTTTTCATCAATTCCAATACTGATCACAGAGTGTACACCCTGTCTTTTTGACCGTGCAAGGAGTAAGTCAAGGTCATCCTTGTAATTGGACATGTCAAGATGACAATGGCTGTCTATGAGGAAAGAGCCTGGTTGTAAAACAGGTATGGGAGGTTTTTCTTTTTTCTTTTGCATCACGGCCTGTTTTTAGCAGATTAGACATATCCTTGCAATGATGAAAAACATATAAAAATATTTAGTCTTTAATATCAGTATACTATGAAATATATAAAAAATGTGCCTGGAACGTATTATTTCTGAACGAATTGTCCCTATGCAAGTTGTCAGTTGTAATACTGTTCATAACAGAAGCAGTTGATCGTTCCTTACTGGTAATGGGTGGTTTTGCTGTTTATGGACATGAAAAAACGGCGGAAAGTAAACAGCAAGGTGCGTTAAGGCAAAGTGTTAGCGTCGCTTTTTGTTGGATTGAGTTAATGCTTCTTATATCAGCATGATTCTTTTAGGAAAAAGAAAAAACAGCTTCATATCAATAAAAATCTATCGTATACTATTAATTGGTATGGGCTGTCTGCTATGTGTTTTACTTGTCGAAGGAACATGCTTGAAGGCATATTTTCAGGAAGTATTGAGAAGAGTAACATGGTCGGCTGTTTTTTTATGGTCTGTGAAATGTTTAACAAACTCTGAGTTATTTAACACATTATTTTGAGTTGTTAAGTGGTGATACGGTCAAGAAGGGCCGATTATTTTGGCTCGTAATTAAGGAAAGAGGTATTTGGCATGAATTATGGGATAGTCAGTCAAGAGCAGCTGGAGCAAATCGACACGATTTTGTCCAGCAAACTCATCAAACTTGGTGTTGACTGCGTTATTATTATTGATATGGCCGGAAATATCATAACTGTCCAAGATAATAGTGAAAGTAAGTATGATGTGTATTCATTTGCAGCACTCGCCGCAGGTAATTTTGCCACAGTAGATGCCATGGCCAAACTCGTTGGAGAAGCTGAATTTTCATTACTTTTCCATAAGGGGCAGGACTCTAACATTCATTTTAGCAAGATAGATGATGAACTACTTTTGATTTCCATGTTTGGAAAGGACATCTCGCTTGGGTTTTTGAGGTTGAACGTAGTGGAGGCAATTGAGCAGATTCGCAAAGTCTGGGGAGGAAATAAAGACTGATTATTTGTAACTGTTTAGCTTCAGTTCAGCTTTGGTTGTTTAGACCTGTCATGGCATAGTTGTTACGTTAACCCCTAAGCAATCAAATCTGCAACACCGCTAAAAGGTTATGTTGAATAAGCTTTATATCCATTCTGAGGATGTGCCTGAAGAGTTGTGAGAATGTGTATTCAAAGCCAGAGTTTCTAGAAACCAGAAACTCTGCTACCGGGGGGAATCCGTTGAGTTTTATCAATTTAAAAGAAAAAGTAGTCCAAGTTAAAATTGTTTATTATGGACCGGGGCGTTGCGGGAAAACGACTAATTTGGAATATGTAAATCGGAAATTCCGCAATCAGATTCAATCGGAAATGGTAAGTTTAAAAACCCATGGTGATAGAACGTTGTTTTTTGATTTTCTGCCTTTTGATATGGGCCAAATTAAGGGGTATGATATAAAAATTCAGCTATATACCGTTCCTGGGCAGGTAAAATACAATGCTACCAGAAAACTGGTTTTAAAAGGTGTCGACGGTGTTGTTTTTGTCGCTGATGCAATGGCGAAGCAGAGGGAAAAAAACATCCGTTCCCTAAATCAACTCCATGAAAACCTTCTGGCCTACAAAGAATCGATTTTTAAACTTCCACTGGTCATTCAATATAACAAAGTTGACTTGAAGGATCATGGTGTACCTATTTTACCGACAGCTGTATTGCGCAAAGATTTGAATAGTAGACTAAAAGTTCCTGATTTTGAAGCAAGTGCCATTACAGGATATAATGTAGCCGCAACCTTGAAAAAGATTATCTCATCAACGGTTGTATCTATTCAGAAAAAATTACTCTAGGGAAAGAACGGTGATACAACAGAGCGGAAATCAATTTGAAGATGATCTGACCATTGCTTTTGAAGACGATGACTCTTTTTCGACGGAGTCTATTGACCTGTTTGAATTTGCCGGTGGTGAAGATTCTCCCATCGCCAGATTAAAAACAATCATTCTCTCCATAGATTGGGAAATTAACGATGACATTCTTCAGCAACTTGACGATGAGCTGGTGGATCTTAGCGATATATGGGCAACTGATAAAATCAAACTGGTTTTTATTCAGGGACTGAGAAAAATAGGAAAGTATATATATAGGGAAAAAGCAAACGCCCATCCTAATGCCATTCAATTACTCATTACTTTTTACCATAATCTGGAGAAGATTGTTTCCGCTGCTGATGTGATGAGTGAGGACGAAAAAAAAGAAATTCTTCTTGAGAATGTTAAAAAGTTTGATCAGCTAAAGTCTCAGATTGGAAAGCATTCCGCCGACTCAAATGCTGGTGGAGCTGCGGCACCAGCATTTTCAAGTGAACCTCAAAACGAGTCTGATGATGTAGCGGAGTTAGAAACACTCAAGGCCCTGATCCTAGGGCTCGATTGGGAAATTAATGGTCGGGAACTTGAACAACTCGGTGAAGAGGTTGGTCGCCTTGAAGGAGCTTTCAGAAAGAGTAAGGCAAAGCTAATTCTCTTACAGGGCATAGGAGCACTCTGCTCCTATATCAATAAAATGAGGAGTAAGTCCAACAGTAAGGCTTTCACTCTTCTCCATTCGTTTTATGAAGTCCTTGAAAAAATGCCATCAGGAGATCTTCCCCTGGGTGAAAACAAAGAGCTGCTTCTTGCAGAGGTTGCAAAGTTTAAATCTTTTAAAACCGAGATTGCAGCAGATGAACTGAACACAGAATCTGTGGAGACTGAAGAAACAGTTGTCGAAGCAAGGCCTGATGTTGTTACAGAGGTAAGTAACGAAGTACTGCCTGTTCAGGATGATGATGCAAGTGAAGTAGAGGCAGATATTGAATCCCGTTTGTTTTCTGTTTTTGGTGATGTTGAAGATGACGTGGATCATACAAAAACAGATAAGAGTATTGTTCTTGAAGGGGTGAATGTGGAAACTGAGGCAGATGATGACTCTGATGAAGAAGTTCTGCCATTTGCTGATGGTGTCGTTGCCCCTGCACTTTCTGGAGTGAATGAAGAAAGCAGTTTTAGTGTTGAAAAATTAGCAAGTGATCTTGCAAAATCCATCGTTCCTGAAGGTCAGGATGTTGACAACAATATTGTTGATAGTGTCGTTCCCGGAGTCGATGTTGAAACTGAGGCAGATGATGATTCAGATCAGGAAGCACTTCCGTTTATTGATGGTGATGTTGCTCCTGCATTAATGGACAGTGGTGATGAAGGTGGGTTTGATGAAGCAACTCTTACTGCTGAAATCGACAAGTCAGAATCTGAAGATCTGGATAACAGGTTGGATTCTCTTTTTGATGACGATGTACAGGATTTATCGCAAGAGCCAGACAGCGTTCAGGAGGAGGGTACTGTTGTCGAAGAAGCTGTGCAACCCATAGCTGCCTTGAGTGATGTTGATGCTGGGGAATCTGAAGATCTGGATAACAGGTTGGATTCTCTTTTTGATGACGATGTACAGGATTTATCTCAAGAGCCGGACAGCGTTCAGGAGGAGGGTACTGTTGTCGAAGAAGCTGTGCAACCCATAGCTGCTTTGAGTGATATTGCTGGTGAAGAAAAGTCAGATTTTTCTGATGGTATTTTTACTTCCGTATCGGGTGAGGATGAAGACATTTTAACTGCAATTGATTCTATCGAGGCGACTCTGGAAGAAAAAGATGACGACGAAATATCCAATAAGAAAGCAGAATCAAGTCTTTCCTTCCTGGATGATGATTGTCTGTCTTCTGCTTCCCTGGAGACTGAAAAAATATTTGAAGCTGAACCAGATTCAGGTGAGGCAATGTCTGCTTTTTTCAATGATTCAGCACCTGCTCCCGCATTGAGTGAGAGTGCTGATTGCTCATTTGAAGAAAGTCTTGAAACGCCGCCACAGGAAGGAATTGAAGCAGCAGAAGTTGTCTTTGAAGTGGCGGAGGATGATGCTGAAGTTGATCTTCTTCCTGGTGAGGAGTACGTAGACAATGAAGATGAGGCTGTAGAACGCTTTGTTGTCGATCAAATTCATCCTGATTTTGTTACTGGTACAATAGGTGAGTCAGTTTTTGTGGATTATGCATCCTTGGGAGCTTCTATCCAACTAATGCAGGGAGATGTAAACGATACAAATCTTCAAGCTTTATTTGCGGAGATAAACAGAACAAGATCTCAGAGTGCGTCAAGCATTATTGGAAAAATATTTTTACAATTACTGTCCACAGCCGGCCAGCATATTGAAAGAAATATGGATACCTCTGATTCTACTAGCCTACCATTGATGGATGACATCTTTTCCGGTCTTTTAATGAGTGCATCACCAGATGTTCCTTCTGAACAGGTTCAATTGCACCTGTTAAATTGTACCAGTCAGGTCCTTCTCCTTCAGCAAAAAGATATTGTAACTGAGAGCGGGAAAATTGCAACGGATGAAACCGTTTGAAATGATCCTGAGGGAAATGATTTTGGAATAGTGGGAAAGAGCATTGGGCGTAGATAAACAGTAATGATAAAATTCTTTTTTTGGGGGGAATCACGAAAACCGGAAGAGGAATACTCAAGTGTGTGATTGGTAAACTACAATTTTCACCAGGAACGGGAACTAAAAAATACTATTGAGGAAAACAATCCCGCAACAAAAGCAATAATTCATTTGATCGTCCACAGTCCAGTTTATGCATAATATTGGTTCGATGTACGCGAACTGTTTTGGGGCTGATAAAAAGTGTTTCTCCGATCTCATCAGGAGCCATTCCCTGGCCAAGTAAATTTGCGACCTCATATTCCCGTGGTGAAAGAATGGAAAGTACTCCTTTTTCAGTATCACCACTCAATAGTTGCGCCTCCATGTTTTGTGGAAGTGATTTACTGAGGAATATCCGCCCCTGTACTGCTTCACGGACTGCTTTGAAAAGATCTCTGATCGCATCGGCCTTTAATACATAGCCTTTTGCACCTGCCTTAAATGACCGATAGATAATATCAGGACTCTGATGCATGGAATAAATGATGATGATTGTGTTTTTAGACAGAGCCTTGATGTATGGAATGAGGTCAATGCCGCTGATTCCAGTCATGGTGATATCTAGAATTGCCACATCCGGTTTTAATTCTTTTATCAAAGGAAGGGCAGTAGCTGCAGTGTCTGATTCACCAACCACATGTATGTCAGGTTGTTTTTTTAAGACAGAGGTAACTCCGTGACGAATAACAGGATGATCATCAATTATAACTACAGAAATAGTTTCCATTGTTCCCTACTCCGACGTGTATTGTTTGCTAACAGAGCAATATTACAATCTATGTAGTAATTGTACAAGACTGTTTAACTGAATGTCAAAGATTTTGTCTGTATCTTTGTTTGCCAGATTCCAGGAAATAGGGTAAGTGAAAATACATGGATAAACCCTTCGAACTCATAGCTCCTTTTGAAGCTGCCGGAGATCAGCCGGAAGCTATTGCCACCCTTACCAGTGGGATTGAATCCGGTGCCAGAAGCCAGGTATTACTCGGTGTTACAGGCTCTGGCAAGACCTTCACGATGGCCTCTGTTATTGAAAAGGTGCAACGACCCACTCTGATAATTGCACCCAATAAAACGCTTGCTGCTCAGCTGTTCTCTGAATTTAAAGAATTGTTTCCTCATAATGCCGTGGAATACTTCGTTTCTTATTACGATTATTATCAACCGGAAGCATATATTCCATCCTCTGATACGTATATAGAAAAAGATTCTTCAATCAATGATGCAATTGATAAAATGCGTCACTCCGCCACACGCTCCCTGTTGACCCGACGTGATGTGATAATTGTCGCTTCTGTCTCATGTATTTACGGGCTTGGTTCACCCGAAGAATACAAAAACATGCACCTTTTTCTTAAGATCGATGAAGAGTATGTACCGGAACAGGTGCAAAGGAGATTAGTTTTCATGCTTTACGAACGAAATGATGTCTCCTTTCATCGTGGGACATTCAGAGTGCGTGGTGATGTTATTGATATATTTCCGGTTCACGAAGAAGAACGGGCTGTCCGCCTGGAATTCTTTGGTGATACTGTTGAGTCCATTTCTATTATTGATCCTTTACGTGGTGTCGTACTCGAAAGCTTAGAGGAATATACGGTTTTTCCAGGCAGTCACTTTGTTACTTCCAAAGAGAGACTGCAAACAGCCATGGAAACAATTAAAATTGAACTGAAAGAGCGGCTTGAAGATTTTCACACTGAAAACAGACTTGTTGAATTGCAACGACTAGAACAGAAGACCATGTTTGATTTGGAAATGATTCAGGAACTTGGCTATTGTAATGGCATTGAAAATTACTCAAGACATCTCACCGGAAAAAAACCAGGAGTTGCACCCCCAAATCTACTCGATTATTTTGAAGAAGATTATCTTCTTATCATAGACGAATCTCATATCGGGGTTCCTCAGTTAAACGGAATGTACAATGGAGACAGATCCCGTAAGAAAACACTCGTTCATTATGGCTTTCGATTACCTTCAGCGCTCGATAACAGGCCCTTACGTTTTGAGGAGTTTCAGGAACGAATTAATCAGATCGTTTATGTTTCTGCAACTCCCGGTGCCTTTGAAATTGAAGAAGCGGAAGGGAGGCTTGTGGATCAGATTATCAGACCCACCGGCTTACTTGATCCAAAAATTGAGGTTCGACCAGCCTCAAATCAGGTTGATGATCTTTTAGAGGAAATCAGGCTGCGGACTGATCGACATGAAGCTGTTCTTGTCACCACCCTGACAAAACGAATGGCAGAAGATCTCACAGATTATTATGAAAAACTAGGTGTTCAGGTTCGCTATCTCCATTCTGATATTAAAACTCTTGAGCGAATCGAACTGATCAGAGATCTGCGCAAAGGTGATTATAATGTTCTGGTAGGGATTAATCTTTTACGGGAAGGCCTGGATATTCCGGAGGTCTCTCTGGTTGCTATACTGGATGCGGATAAAGAAGGTTTCCTGCGTTCAGAACGATCTCTTATGCAAACCTGTGGTCGGGCAGCACGAAATGCAGAAGGTCTGGTTATTCTTTATGCTGATGATATGACCGGTTCCATGGAACGAACCATTGAAGAAACAGAAAGGCGCCGAGTGATACAGAAAGCTCATAATCTGGAGCATGGGATTATCCCGCAGACCATTCGATCAACTGTGAAAGATTCCATTCAGAAACATCTTAAGGCCAGTGGGTATCAGGTGCCTGATGGCCATGAAAACGGATTATTGGCCGCTGCGGAAGAGCTTCCTGTTTATTACAGTATAGGTGAGCTTGAAAGAGAAATTAAAAAACTGGAAATTGAGATGCAGGCTGCTGCAAAAGAACTGGCATTTGAAGTGGCAGCAGCCCTTCGCGACAGAATTAAAGCGCTTCGGAAACTGGAGATTGAAATAGGATGAAAGAGGGGTTCTGGTATACGGTGTCTTTACGGGTAGTGCCGACTCTTTTTGTCTGCCTGGTGAAAGTTTTGTTTGCGACCTGCCGTATTAGAGTTCATGGGCAGAGGTATCGGGATGAGTTGAGAGAACGAGACATTCCAGTTGTTGGCAGTATCTGGCATTATGCGATTATTTACATTTTATACTATATGCGAAAAGAGAACGGTGTGGCCATGGTCAGTGCCAGTAAAGATGGAGAGTACATTAGCCGGATTGCTCAAAAGACAGGTTTCACAACTGTCAGGGGGTCACGAAATAAGGATGGAGTAAAGGCCATGAAGGCTATGATACGTTATATGAAGCAGGGGCGAGACGGAGCCATAGTTGCTGATGGCTCGCAGGGGCCTGCACGCATCGCCCAGGCAGGGCCAATAGTTCTGGCAAGTCGTGCCGGCGCAGCAGTCCTCCCCATGCTCTGGTCCTGTAACCGTTATAAGCGCCTTGGTTCATGGGATGGTACTTCGTTGCCCATGCCCTTTTCCCGTATAGATTTCTTTTTTGGTGAACCCTTTGATGTCCCGCCCAAGATCAAATCGGAGGAAATAGAGGAATATCGTCTTCTGCTGGAAAACCGTCTCAATGATCTGTATAGAAAGGCATGGGCATTACAAGGTAAAATTGAACATTAATATCCCCTAAACGTTTTCAGAGCAGAAGAATATGATAAAAGGAATTGTAGTAGCAGGTCTTGCAGGAGGATCTGGAAAAAGTGTAGTCTCGGTTGGCTTAACTGCGGCTTTGACTCGTCAGGGGAAGGTGGTTGTTCCTTTTAAAAAAGGGCCGGATTATATTGATGCCGGCTGGATGAAACTTGCTGCCGGGGGAAATTGCTACAACCTTGATCCCTATTTAATGAGTGCTGAGAGTATAAAAACCTCATTCTTTACCCACAGTGAAGGCGCTGACGTAGTTGTTGTTGAGGGAAATCGTGGTTTGTATGATGGTGTAGATATTGATGGTGGTTACTCCACAGCCGAATTGTCTCTTTTGCTCAATCTTCCGGTATTACTGGTGGTGAACTGTACCAAGACCACACGAACAGTTGCAGCCATGGTACTTGGTTGTTTAAAACTCGATGAACGTATAGATATTCGCGGCGTAATTTTAAATCAGATCGGAACAAAACGGCATCAATCCATCATCACCCAGGCAGTTGAAAAATATACGGGAATTCCTGTCCTTGGTGCTATTCCAAGGATGAAACGTGATATCTTTCCAATGCGTCATCTGGGTGTTACTCCGCATCAGGAATATGACGGGAGTGATGAGGCCATGCAATTGCTTGCTGAAACAGCAACTGAACATCTTGATCTTGAGAGAATCCAGGAAATAATGGCTCCGATTGGTGTTAGAAAAGGTGTTGCTGCAAAAAAATATTCAGAAAAGACACTCCGTATTGGGCTGCTAATGGATGCCGCCTTTCAATTCTATTATTCCGAGAATCTTGAGGCTCTTGAAGAGGCTGGAGCAGAGCTGATCAGCATCAATGCCATGAAGGAAGAGACACTCCCCGATCTTGATGGATTGTATATTGGGGGCGGTTTTCCTGAAACAAGCGCTAAAGCACTTGCTGCAAACAGTTCTTTTCGTAAGTCAGTAAAAGATGCTGCAGAGAAAGGTTTGCCCATTTATGCTGAGTGCGGCGGACTTATTTATCTTGGTGAATCAATAGAGCTTGATGGAGAAGTATATCCTCTTACTGGTGTTTTTCCAATTCGTTTTGGTATGTCCAGCAAGCCTCAAGCCCATGGGTATTCAATATTTGAAGTCGATAAACAGAACCCTTTTTATGAAAGAGGTGCTGAAATCAAAGGACATGAATTTCGCTATTCAACAATTCTTGAATGGTCGGGGAAATCAGAAGATCTGGTGTTTAAGATGAGCCGGGGCGTTGGCTTTTCAGACGGACGTGAGGGGGTAACCAGGAAGAATGTTCTTGCGCTCTATACCCATATTCATGCCATGGGAACACCAGAGTGGGCTGATGGATTTGTAACATGCTGTCGTGATTTTAAAAAGGATGGTCTGCGGAAGCAGAAGAGTTGATTTTCCACAGGCCACCATATGCATTGCTTACATCCAACGATACTAAAAAGTTTTCCGACGTGCTGAGTTAGAATAGTCTTCAAATGCATTTTGAACAATTTGTAAAATCATTTGTTCATATGTCAGTCCTGTATTTGCATGATAGCACCAATAGAGATATCCAGTACCTAAGCCAGGAACTAAATTTGCTTCCAAAAAACAAGGATCACCATGCTCATCCATTTTTATATCTATCCTGCCATATCCCTTTGCTCCCAATGCCTTGAAAGAATGTAAGGCCAGTTGTGAAATACTATTTTTGAGAGTTTCATCTTCTATTAGTAACGATAATTCATTGTCAGCAATTTTATCTGCAAAGCCCAACATTCTATTTCCTTTAATGTTTTTTTCAGCGATAAGTTCAATAGGAAAAACGTCATAATCAATGTTTTTAAAATTTTGGAGAATTGCTACAGTATATTCCTTTCCTGTTAAATATTTTTCAACCAGGCAAACGGTGCCTTGATCTTCAGCAATAGCAGAAACTTTTCTTTGATATTCGTTAAAATTCATAACCAAAGAATCGGAATCAATCCCTCTCGAATCCCCTTCATAAAGAGGTTTTATAAATAGTGGAAAATTAAGGGGGACAGTACCTTTGGTGTACTGATTGGGCTTTGCAATAAAAAAAGGTGCGGTCTTACATCCGTATTTTGCAACCCTATCCTTAGCTTTACTTTTGTCAAATTCCAGTTCAATAGAATTTTTGGATGAACCTGTATATGGAATTTTATACTTATCTAAATACTCTGAAAACCATATTTTATTTGTCGAGTCTCTCTTGATGGAGCTTATGTTAAATCCTAAATATTTAATTCCTGAAATTACCAGGTCTGGTTTTTTTTTTATGAGTTCTTCCAGTTCTCTTTCAGAGTTGATTATTGATATTTCCACTTTTGCATAATATTTATTCAAAGTTTTATGCAATAGGGCAAGCGTTCTGTCAGGTATTAAATTTAGGTTGTCAATTCTTGTAGTTACAATTTCAATATACTTTTCGTTTTTTACTCTTGTCATTCATTCTCCACTTCAGACCTCGTCGGAGCTTGGACGAACACATAAACTGCAACTTAGTACCTTACAGAATCATTTCAAAGAATCTGCGTTTACCTGCCTTTCTCAAAGAAATAATTCTGATAGGTACTTAGCCCCCCTCAAAGGGGTACTGAAGAGAGTATACTGGCTTACATACTGTTCACCAGTTTTAGTTCCCGTTCCTTAGCGGCATCACATATCTTTATTGATAATTGGACAATTAGGAGATCAATCCCCAAAAAAACATTGTCCAATTTGTTACACTTCTCTATAACATTAGTACGTTATGGGTAATTTCAATTTCATTCACTGACGAGGTCTGTTTTTGTGAAAATGATTGATGGTATTAAAATATCCATTTTCCGGAAATACTACATACCATATACTACACTACTTCTTGCAGGGTGACAAACTTCAAGGCATGGGTAGTGCATTTTGTGACGCAGGCAGGTTTTAATCCTTCATCCACTCGATCCATGCAATAGTCACACTTTACAGCCTTTTTGGTTTCAGGATTCATCTGCGGGATTGTCCAGGGGCACGCTCCAGCGCATGCCATACAGCCGATACATCTTTCTTCGTTAATATAAACAATCCCGTCTGGACGTTTGATCATGGCACTGGTGGGACAGATTGGCACACAAAATGGTTCATCACAGTGATAACAAGATCGAAAGGAAAATTCAGTTTTAGGAACTCCTTTTATGGCGGTTAGTTTGTGATGATCAATTTCACAGAGATAGGGGCCAACAGGTAATCCTTTGTTTGTTTTGCAGTGGATCACACAACCGTGACAGCCGATACATCTTCTGGAATTAAGGTAGATCATATATTTGTTCATAATTCGACCCTCCTCTTTGGGTTTCGGAGACTGCGGCGTACTAGAACAAAAGACTCGCAAAGGTTAATTGCTCCTCCAGCCTGATCCCAGTCGTCAAGTTTACCAATCATAAGTTTCTGGTCACTGATTCCGGCGTGATACGATCGTGTCTGCAGCGGAATTTGTTTTCCGAAACCATGCACCATATAAACGGCTTCCGGATGAATATAATCAACAACATGGGCATGCATTGGTCCGGAGTAGCTCTCATCTTCAGATGAAACATTCACAAGATCACCCTCGGCAATACCAAGTTTTCCAGCGGCTCTTTTATTAATCCAAAGACTATTCTCAGGCATCAGCTCAGACAACAGAGGATTATTGGTAGTGTGTCCATGACTATGTACGGCTGATCGTCCGTAAACCAGTCTGAACATACCTTTCGGCGGTTTAATGGGGGATTTATATTCTTTGAAAGATGGCAGACCTGCATCGGTAAGTTTTTTACTGATGATTTCGATTTTTCCTGATGGGGTTTTAAACTGTCCTTCAAGCTTTTTCGGGTCATACATGATTGGTTCATCTGTGAGTGACACAAATCCTTTTTCATCAAAATCAGAAATTGAAAATCCCGTAGGCTCAAGCTGCCAGTTCCACATTTCTTCAGCAGTGTTGAATGGAAAGTACTCGCCAATATCTACTCTTTCAGCAAGCTGTTTAAATATCCACCAACCTGGTTTTGTATCAAATTCCGGCTCTATGGCTCTTTTCCTTATGGCAAGGCGAGGCTTTAAACCTTTCTGAAGACAGATGGTGCTTTCCCGTTCCAGGTAGGTTGACTCAGGAAGAATAACGTCTGAAAACCATCCGAATTCACTGTAGTGAGTATCAATTGACACCAGGAGATCACAGTGCTCAAAGGACATTTTCTGACGTTGAGGATCAGGCCATCCGGAAAACGGATCGTGACGCATTGCGATCCATGCTCTGACAGGATATGGATCCTCTTTTTCCATGGCGTCAAAGAACAAATGGCCAAGACCGGGTCCCTTGTCAAAATGTTTGTATTTCCAGCCTACACCATCGGCTCGTTTAATATCAGGCTTTGGACAGTCAAGTTCCCGAAGTCCTTTTACACCACAGTCACCAGGGCCTTTAGGAATAAGGAGACCACCTTTCTGTTCTATATTACCCATCAGAACATTTAAGAGGTGAAGTCCGCGAGAGGCATAAAAAGAATCTTTATATCGAGACAGGTTCCAGCCGGGATGGAAAATTACCTTAGGCATAACTGGAATGATGTCATCAATAAAAGAGTGGATGGCTTTTTCTTTGATACCACATTCTTTAGCAGCCCATTCAGGTGTATACTGCTCTATAAAATACGCAAGTTCATCAAATCCGGAGACATATTGGTTTATAAAATCACTGTCATAGGCATCTCTTCTGATGAGTTCATGGATCATAGCAAGGATGAGAGCGTAATCTGTCCCCGGTCTTACCTGAAAGAAACGGTCTGCCTTGATTCCTGTCATGGTCTGGCGAACATCAACATAGGTGAGTTTGCCACCATTTTCCAGCATATCCATGGTCTGGAGGTTTTCTCCAATGCGGAGGGATGCAAACATATTCCGCCCAAAGAGAACAAGATGTTTGGCATTCTTAATGTCATAAATGAAACCTTTACGGCCTACACCGTTAATGGAAAGGCTCGCGTGGTGGGCATTACGTCCACAGGTAGAGTCATGGTTAGTATAGTTCGGAGAACCAAAAGCATGGATAAATGTTTTATACATATTCTGCCATGGCCCACCTCTGGATGAGAGGACGACAGCTTCGGGACCATGTTCAGCTTTGATTTTTTTTAATTTATTGCTGATATAATCAAGGGCTGTTGGCCAGCTGACTTTCTGCCAGCGTCCTTCACCACGCGCACCCTCTCTGATGAGGGGTTGCTGCGGCCTCTCATGGTCAGTAACAAGAGCAGTTCCAGCGGATCCCTTGGCACATAATGCACCACCAAGAATATGTTGGTTTCCCTCTATCCATGTTATTTTATTGCTTTCTGATTCCACACGGATAGGACAGCGCACAGTGCACATCCCACACATGGAATAAACAGATTTTTTCATTTAAATATCCTCCTAAATGATATGTAATTCAAGTTACTTCGTGTACGTTTCTTATCTGGCAGTAGCTGCTTGTTTATTGTTTACCTCATTGATAATCCGAATCTTCCGGTGGCGCTCAATTCCTTTTTTCAGGAGTGCCCAGGCAAGATAGAATGACACCAGTGACACTAAATAGAAAAATATGGAGCCAATCAGGACTGGTTCCCCGCCGGATGAACCAAATTGCATTATGTATTCCCGGCCGGTGAGTTCCATCAGCTTTTCAGGGCGGAAGAACGAATTGACATAGGACATTACCATCAGGATCGGCAAGTACGTAGTGGCCAAACCGAGCAACAAGCCTTCAAAGAAATAATCGTAGTAGCAACGATTAAGCTTTGCTTTGTCGATATTTTTAGCCATGCGTGAGCCTTTTTCCCGGTCTTCACAGCGCATTGCCTCTTCACGAACATTAAGCCAGTGATAAAAGTCTTCTTCGAGCTTTTTGTGTCGTTTAGTACGGCATTTTTTGCTTAAGAACTTTGTGCAGAATACCGTGAGCAGGGCAAGTAGGACAAGGATAAATGCTGGTCCTGTAATGGATTGAACCGGGGAAAGTAGACTGTCCACTATTCCTGCAAAATGAAGAATCGTGGCGTATATATATTCCCAGGAGATATCTAAAAAACGTTCCATGATGTACCTATCGGCTTAAGAATTAATTACTTACAGTTCAGCATAAGCAACGCTATGCTGAACTGTAAGTTTTCTCAATTACTTTATCTGCTATTCCTAGATCCAGTACTGAATTTTGAGGAAACGGAAGAACAGGAAGAACAATGTACAGGCGAGAACGATTTTGAGGGTTCTCTCACTGAACATTTTTTGACAACGACTACCAAGCATACCACCGGCAAAACCACCAATGATGATTGCTCCTGCCAGAACCATATCGGGAAAATATCCGTTCAGGACATACCCGATAAAAGAACCGATACTTGAGAAGCATGTTCCGACCAGAGAAATTGGAACGGCAACATACATTGGAAGTGCGGCAATTGTGGTCATCATTGGAACGAGCAGGAAGCCACCACCAATACCGAAGGCACGGGATGCCATACCTACAATGATACCAAGGAATGCAAAGAGGAGCGGGTTAATACGAAATTCCTCACCCCAAAATTTGAAGCGATAGTCAGTGAGTCCGGATTTAATAGGCTCAATGGATCCCATTTCAACAGAACCGCCGGTTTCTTTAGCTTTTTTAACGGCATCGTTAAACTTTTGGGTCATGGCTTTGATATTCTTTCTCTTATTCATGGCCGCAGGGGTCATTTCCATAAGAGTTTTAACACCCATAATTACAACCAGAACACCTAACCACTCTTTGTACGCTTTCATTGAGAGGTACTGTGTTAAATATCCACCAAGCCAAACGGAACCGATGAAAATACCGGCACCAAAGGAGAGGCCAACCGGCCAGGCCACACGACGCTCAACTATGGCAAAACGATAAAAAGATCCGAGTGGGGAGAAGAGAGTAAGTGCGATATTTGAAGGACGAAGAACATTTGCAGCATTGATACCAACAGGACCTGCAGTTTGCACAAACAGAGCCTGGAAAGCACCCATGAGCATACCCCCGGCAGCGCCGATCATTGAGAAATAGGTACCAACAAGGATGGCACCTATAACTATGATGAGAGGATTCATATAGCGATAGCCTTTGGCTAACCAGAAACCGTTTTTTTCGATGGTGTAGGAACCATCCTTACTGCCATTCACATAAACATCAAAGGCAGTATCAGGTGCAGTGTGGCGGAATGATGCAAAGGAGGCTGTAAATTTACCAGTTGCTTTGTCAAGCTTGACGGATGTGCCTTCGTCCCAGTAATTACCGGATGCAGCATCACCGATTACACTTCTTGCAAATATGACAACTTTACCTTTTTTGTTCCCCTCTTTTCCAATGGTGTTTATACCGTATGTGTCCTCTTTTATGAACCTGAGTAAATTCCACTGGTCAGAAGTTTTAATGGGGCCGAGCATGTCTTTAACAGCAATATCATCAAAACTCTTTTTGAGTCTGAACATGGTGGTGTTGTAGAGTCCCTGACCTTTTTTGAAGATAAACGAGGGCCCGCCAAATTTTTTGTTCCCATCTTCACCAAAAGCATCACGGTTGGTAGTTATCATGTAGTAAAGAGGAGGAATCGATGTGTCAGCAGAGAATCCGGCTTTTACACCTTTTTGAGGAAGTTTCTTTTTCTCAAATTTACCATCAGTATCAGATGCTTTGAATTCATTCTGCTGGGCAATGGCAATATAGAGTTCCTGCCCTGGTGCAATCTGTCCTTCTATGGTGACGGTATCGCCAGCTTTATACTTTGTGGCTGATATTGTTGTCCCGGCAAAAGAGTTACTCTGCCAGGCTAAAAGCCAGATTGAAATCACCATCAAGGTAATGGATAGTTGTTTACATTTTGTCATTTTCATTACGTCTCTTTTGGGATTGAATTAATCGGATGGAGCCTTCTGACGGGCACCTGTTAGTCAATTCTCGTTTTAACTGTTGCAGGTTTTACAGATGATTTAGCAGTCACCTCCTTCTTGTGTTGTATGTGCATTGGTATATGGGTTTGTTACTTTTTCAGTGCGAGTACCTTCTTAACCTTTTCTTCGAGTTCATCACGATCTATGGGCTTCACGCAATATTCATCAGCACCAAGACTTATGCTCTCACGAGCAGTTTCAACGGTGGGATATCCTGTGAGCATGATCACCCGAATTGCTGGATCCATCTTTTTCAGGATGGCCAGTACTTCAACTCCACTCATTTTCTTTAACTTTATGTCTAAAATTGCCAGGTCAATCGTATGCGTTTGAGCGTGAGTGATAAGATCTTCTTCTTCGGTAAATGTGTGAACATTATGCCCTTTCTTTGTGAGAATCTTACCAATAAGAACGGTCGCATCCTTGACATCATCGAGTGTAATTATTTCAGCCATTATATCCTCATAGTTTATAGGGCTTGTTGTTTGGTTTGAGTAATAACTCCTGATTCATTTAACATTGCAGGTAGGATCACGTGAAATGCTGTACCTTTAATAGTCTCGCCACTTTCTTTGTTAATAATCGGACTTTCAACTTCAATGTGACCGTCATGTTCCTTAATAATTCCATACGAAACTGAAAGTCCGAGACCTGTGCCTTTTCCAACGGGTTTAGTCGTGAAGAAGGGATCAAAAATGGAGGAGAGAATTTTGTCGGGTATACCGTGTCCTGTATCTCGCACTGTGGTAATAACATTTTTTTCATCATCACTGTTTTTGGTGCTGATATAAATTTCACCCCCACCTTGTTCTTCCATGGCATGGTGTGAATTGTTAATCAAATTTACAAATACCTGACGGAGTTTTTCAGTATCTCCAACTATAATATTAAGGTGCTCGGAAAGGTCCTGGTGTACCTGGATATGGCTCATATTCAGAGAGTGTTCAGTGACTGCCAGAATATCTGAGAGCATCTCATTCATTGAGATATCTTCTCTGGAACTCTCTGATTGTCTGGAAAATTTCAACAGGTCGGCAACAATTTTACGACAGGCTTTGGTTTGACGTTCTATAACTTCAAGACTCTCTCCTTCTTCTGTGCCAGCAGGGAAGTCATCCATCAGAAGTTGAGAATAGCCGAGGATTACACCAAGGGGAGTGTTAATTTCATGTGCGACTCCTGCAGCCATCTGTCCGACTGATGCCATTTTCTCGCTGGATACGAGTTGGGCCATCATGGTTTTTACCCTGGTGAGATCCTTGGCAATACCCTCACATCCAGTAAAAGTACCTTCTTCGTTAAAAACAGCGTGCGCAGAGAGAAGTATGGAAATGATAGTCCCATCTTCCCGTTTGAACTCAACCTCAAGATCTTCAATAAAGCCGCGGCGGATGATTTTTTTGAAATAGTTATTCAGGTCATCTTCATGAAAAAACATATCATGAAGAGTGAGTGGGGGAGGGTCGCTAAATGAGTAACCAAGTATTTCGAGCCCGGATGCATTCATGTTAATAATTCTATTTTCTCCATCACAAAAGAAGACCATGTCTTTTGAATTGATAAAAAAATTGCGAAATTTCTTCTCTGATGCTGAGAGTTCTTTTGTGCGATTATCCACCATTTCTTCAAGATTAAGGTTCATCTCATGGAGTTTCGCGGCAGTTTGTTTAAGTTCTTTGTTGGTGGATCGAAGGTTTTTTGCCTTTTGTTCTATGGCACGGTACCCTTCGATACCCTTGTGGTAGTAAATAGTGACAGCGGCAAGGGATATCATAAGCAAGGTATTAAAACCTCCCGAAAGGGGTGCTATCACTTTCCACTGTTCCTCTTTGCCAGCTATGAGCAAAACTTGTTTGAGAAGATGTCCCGTTGCCCGTGAGATTGCAAAAGTAGCAAGGGTCATACAAAAGTAAAAAAGAAAACCCCAAAGAAAATTATCAGGTTGCTTTTTGGTTAAAAGAAAGGCGTATCGAAGGGATAGAAATGAGAAGACAATCATGGTCAGGGAACCAACCATGTCGGTCAAATTTGCAGGGAACATAGAAAGGCTGTTCATTTCTTTTCCTCCGCAATACTTGTGTGGTACAGAGAGCGTAAGCAGAGATAGAGGCAGATTATTGCAGGTACGCAGAAAATATGGTCGAGTTTTGTAAAGTAATAGATCAATTTGACATTGGTAATAGGGGCTGCAATGTGGGCAGATAAGTGTCCGTTATCTTTTACGATTTCTGAGGTGTCTATATATGTTCCTACAATGTGTCCGGTGAAGGCAATAATGTTCCAGAGGATCATTAAAATGCAAAAGTATTGGAGATATCTCCAACTTTTGATGGGGAAAGAGCTTCTGCGTATATCCCAGAAAAGATAACAAAGTGAGGCAAGAAAAAAGACGTGAGCCATCTGGTGCACGTAGATACCTTCAGGGGCGCCATGAGATTGGATTGCCAGGGCATGTTCAGGAAAAACAAGCAGTGCTGCAGGGAGGAACCAGCAGAACATTCTGGATGGTAATCTTAAAAGAACCATTGAGCTCCTGTGCAACATATTTGATGCAGCCTAGGGTTGCACCGTTTCGTTTACTTTCTATGACCAGTAGTAGCAATAACGGCAGTGGGTGGCCTTAAGTGGGTCACGGATTAATGTATTAGATGTGTTGACTTACTTTGAGAGATTAAATGCATAAATGGTGCCAATATGTAGGTGTGGAGAGTGGGGAAATGAATAAACTATGATAATAGCAGGTTAGGCATGTCCCCCTAGTGGGGACTTTGACAGAGAAAGAATGGAAGCAGTGGAATATTGTTCGATGTTGCAATAATTACGTTTCAGTGCAGTAAAAATGTTGCAACCATGGCGGACTATCGAAAAGTATTGGACTGCAGTGAGTGTTTGCGCATAAGACGTTGGAGTGCTTGTCGTTCCATACCGCTTTCTTTGGCAGCAGAAGACACATTGCCATTATTTTTAAGAAGCATTTTACTCAAGTAAGAGATGGTGAATTCTGATACAAGCACCTGCTTAGCTTTTTTGTAGGTCATGTTGTCCAGATATGCTAAAGAAGTCACACAATTGGACAGACTTGTTTTTTTGCTATTTACATCATTTTCAGCAAAATCTTCAGGTTTAAGGATCTGATCAGGTGCCAACAGGACAGCACGGTTAATACAATTCTGAAATTCACGGACATTTCCTTTCCAGGTACGATTGAGCAGATACTGGAGAGCTTCCGGGCTAAGTGACATGTTTTTACGCTCATATTCAGCCTCATACACCTTAAGAAAGTGATATGCCAATAAGGGGATATCTTCCTTTAATTCGGCTAGAGGAGGTAACACAACACTCATGACGTTGAGTCGGTAATACAAATCTTCTCTAAATTCTCCTTTGGTAATTTTTTCTTCGAGATTTTGATTCGTTGATGCAAGAACCCGAACATCTATTTTTTGTGTTTTGGTTTGTCCAAGGGGTTGGATTTCTTTTTCCTGTAAAACACGTAACAGTTTGGTTTGCAGAGTAACGGGAATATCAGCAATCTCATCGAGAAGAATCGTTGATCCCTCCGCTTCAAGGAAGAGTCCGTCTTTATTATGATCTGCTCCGGTGAATGCCCCCTTGCAGTATCCGAAAAGTTCACTTTCAAGAATCTGCTCAGGAAGTGCCGGACAGTTCACTATGATCATTTTTTTATTTGCCCTTTTAGAGGCAAGGTGAATAGTTCTTGCTGCGATCTCTTTACCTGTCCCCGATTCGCCACGAATGAGAACCGTTGCATCACTTTGGCCAAACCGAGTGAGAAGATCAATAGCATGGCGAAGAGGCGGGGCTTCACCTATGAATTCGGCGGATCTGCAATTGTTGAAAACCTCCTGCTGGAGTCGTTGGTTTTCTCTTATTAGTCTGGTCCGTTCAAAGGCACGTTTTACAACCCTGCTTATTTTATCATTATCAAATGGTTTTTCAAAAAAGTCATAGGCACCATTTTTAAGTGCGTTAACAGCCATTTCTACCGTGCCATAACCAGTCATGATGATGGTGGAAATTGTTGGATCTGTTTCTTGTATAAAGTTGAGGAGTTGTAAACCATCACCCTCAGGCATGATAATATCAGTAAGAACCACACTTGGATTCCAGGTTGTAACAAGATGTTGTGCGTTCAAACCAGTCTCGGCAAGTGAAATGTCACAGTCACATTTTTTAGAAAGTACTTTTTTGAGTAGAATAAGCAGATCGTATTCGTCATCAACAATCAGTAGTCGCTTATTCTTTCTCACGTTATCATCCATTAATTATTTTTCGGAAATCTGAAGCATGGCTTGAAAATATTGTTGAACAAAACGACCGGAGATGGTGTCGAGTATTGAAAAATGAGAAGATTTCTCAGGAGGGAATGAATTTGTTAATGAAAAGAAGACATCTCGTGAAAGGTTATCAATCATTTTATCAACCCTCTTTTGATCAGCATCTTTTTTTAACTGCCGACAGTGCATGGGCCTTTTGTTAAATATTTGACAATGCCCACTCTCTAGAAGAGGGCAGACGGAAAAACCGCTATATTTTCGATATGCCAGAGATTTCACCACAGCACTGTGGATTGTGTCATCGCGTTTATTACTGCTGAGAAGAAGATTCATGTGGTGACTTACAAAGACGGCTTCAATAAGAGACATTTGAAAATATTCATGGCAGCATTTATCGGTTGAAAACGATTCGGGAGTCTCTTCCTTTTCAGAAAGTGAATACTCATGGAGAATTGCCTGGTATTCCGTAAAAAAAGGATTCAAGTCAATGGTATTATCATTGTGAATTGAAGCTTTGCGTATTTTAAGGTGTCCCTGCTGTTTCGAATATTTTTTAAGAAGTTTCCATTGGCTGTAATTAGAGGGATTTGCTCGCGTTGATTTCAATGTTTTTTTCGCAAGTTTCAGTCCCAGTCCACGTCTTAGTAAATAAGCAGAAAGAAAGGTTCCTGTTCGTCCAATCCCGTGTCTGCAATGAACCAGGATTTTTTTCTTTAGATAGATGGCCTCATCAAACCAGTGAAGGGCTTTTTCCATGGATTCCATTTCAGGGATACAATCATCGTGAATAGGTAAGTAATACACTTCAAATCCAGCCTGTTCTTCAAGTTCATGAAGATCACTAAATTCTGCACAAAGGTTTACTATGGCACCAATTCCCTGTTCTTTTATGGAATCTAACTGCTCGTAGGACATCGGCGCATGTCCTATTGCGAGCTGATTAGTGACCCAGGTTAGTTCGTATGACATAGTTTTCCAGAGATGTTGTCTTTAACATTCATGATCATTCCTGCACTTCAAAAAAACGTTCCACTAGTTGTTCTACCATAGCAACATTCTTAAGGAGCATGTCCATCTGTTTGGTTGTCCCAAGCAATTTTCCGAGTGATTCAATTTGGTGCTCAAGAACAGGTGCAGAAACCCCACTGATTTTTGCATCCAGAAGATCACCTTTGATATTGACCTCAAAGCCAATACGATTCAGAACTTTTGTGAGGTACATAATTCGTAATTCACGTCCTGTAAATCCACCACCACCACCTGCAAAACGCATGCTGCAATAATTCGAGTTTGAATCAGGTTCACAGAGAACATCGATTACGGTAAAATGATACCCAAATCGGATATTCATGTTTAAATAGTATGCACCCAGCACAGCATAGCTAGCAGAATCAGAACTTGATTGGAAAACAAAGGCATCACTCATAGCCATTTTATCATAACTTTTCCAGTCATAGTACGTTTTATCATCCCAGGTGATATCAGAATGATTTAAACCTCTCCATAATGCCTTGAAAGGTGCTGAGCATATTAGGTCTACGGTAATCTCACTCATGGAAGCAGCACCTTTCTCCATTCCTCCGTCAACATCTACCATGTAGACTTCAAAAGGGAGCGATGTCTGCAGTTTCTTTTTGCCTCCCCTTATCCCACTGCAACGTTCACCAATGGAAAACATGGTTTGCACGGCTTTTTCATGTGAAAAGCGAACAATATCGTGGAAAGATCTGCAGGAATCAGCAGTGAAATCCTTTGCATTCGGATCCATAAGTTTTAAAGGTGTCACAAAATCGAGAACAGATCGAAGTTTACGATAAAACGGGAGTTTTTTTTGGCGCTTATATTCCGGGAGCTTTTGCGAGAGCCTGGTATCAATTCCAGAATAAACCATGGTCTCATCTGCTGAAAGAGTAATGTCCTGACCATGCTTGATGGATTGAATGACATCACCTACGCCTAGCAGGAGCGGCACTCCAAACTCTCGACAAACGGAGGCAAAATGACCGGCACTACTGCCAAGTCTGGCTACTACTCCGTTAACCAGATGCAATATTTTAACGTAACTTGGCAGTGTTTCGTCAATGATTAGAATTACGCCTTGTTCTATCTTATCCATTGGGTGTTCTGAAGAAAGACACCAGGATTTTCCTGCAGCAATTCCTGAAGCAGCCATAACACCCGAATGAATAAGGGGGGTACCCGTTTGTTGAATAACGTTGGCTTCGGGCTTCTTTTTCTGATTGTAGAGCTGCAAGACTCTGCTTTGGAGAAAGATAAAAGTACCATCCTGCTCCATGGCCCATTCGATGTCCTGCATTTCTTGAAAATGAGTTTCTATCTTTTGTCCGCAGGTACTTAATGTCAGAAGTTGTGCTTCTGTTATTGGGCTATCAGGGGGAACCAGGGGGTGTAAAAGCCGATTATCCTTTTTACTGATTTCATAAACATCTGGAATAACAGTGCCGCTAACCACTGCATCTCCAAGTCCTTTTACGGCATGGATAAAAAGAATATTCTTTTTTACTCCGGCAGGGTCACCTGTGTATATCACTCCGGCAGCGAGTGGATCAACCATGGCTAAAACCAGGACAGCCATGGGAGTCTCTTCATCGCTCAACCCTGAATGGATGCGGTATGCTAATGCTTCAGGACTATATTTACTGCTGAGTACTTTCAGGTAGGTGTGGGGAATTTGATCCAGGGAAACGTTTAGGTAGCTGGAATATTGTCCTGCAAAGGAGCACTGCCCGTCTTCATTGAGGGCACTGCTGCGAACTGCAAAAAGTTGATTAGGCGAACATTTTTTTTGGATGTTTTGCTGAGCTTTCTGAATAGCAATTTTAATATCTGGAGGGATTTTGGAATTTTCAATCTTCTCTTTGATTTGAGAAGAAATTTCAGACAACTCACCTATTGACTGAAGGTCAATCTTTGCGAGTAATGCATTAATGGCAGGTCGGAGGTTGTTGTATTCAAGCAGATAGGAAAAACAGTTTGCACTGATTACAAATCCTTCTGGAATGGTAAGATTCAGATCTTGTGAAAGTTTTATCAGAGTGCTGGTTTTGGCGCCAGTCAGTTCTGTGTTGATGGCATTGTCAGAAAGTCTAAGGACAAAGGGTTCTCCTGTTTGGAGAGTCGGTGGGGCAAGAAAAAAGCGAGCGTAAAAGTCAATCTTTCGAAAGTAGGCTGGAAGATCTGTATAAGCACCCGGGGACATTCGATCCAGATTTTCTACCATCCCTGCAACATTTTCAGCAAGGGTATCATATTTAAGAGAAATTTTACAAAAGTCCTCTTTGTTTCCCTGGTAATAGAGCCTCTCTAGCTCAGCCATCATTTCATGGCATCGTCCGTCACAGGCAAGTAACTTTTGAAAGGCTACATAGGTGGTTTGTAGTACCGTACCGGGAGCAAAAAACCGGTACGTCCAATGTTTAAACAGATTTGTCATTGCATGCCCCTTCTTTAGGGTGGCCAATGGTGAAATATCTGAGTCTATGGTTTACTACTAAGGAACGTACACGAAATAACTTGAATATATTACGCTATAATTTATATCGTACCCGTTCCTAATGGGTATCCTGCACTCTGTGAGAAGTTACACTCATACGAGTGGCAATGTATTCTGTCCAGAAGGCTAATGTTTCTATATCATATTACTCGGTAGTCTCGTTTGTTGTTGGTACAGGTTCACTATTCTGTGGTGCTGCCGGAGCAGTATCGATTCTTTTCAATTCAACCCTGCGATTTTTAGCACGTCCTTCCCTGGTTGTATTATCTGCAATCGGCTTATCAGATCCATATCCTTTTGCCTGTAAACGGTCAGCTGCAATACCAGCGGATACAAGATATGACAATACAGCCTCGGCGCGCAGAGTGGAAAGATGAATGTTGGCATTGTTATCACCTCTAGAGTCAGTGTGTCCAGCTACTTCCATTCGTATCTCGGGATTGTTCTGTAAGATGACTGCGGCACTATTAAGAACAGAATGAGCCTCTTCAGTCAGATCTGCTGTACCGAACTGAAAGCTGATGCCTTTAAGAATTACTGTTTTCTGGTCAACTCCACATCCAACACTGTCAATTGTGGCGCCAGGGGCTGTGTCTGGGCAGAGATCTAACCGGTCAACNAGTCCATCATTGTCTGTGTCTTCTTCGCAACCTTGTGCGTTGACTGACGCTCCTTGTACTGTATCCGGACAGGTGTCCTCAGCATCATTTATGCCATCGTTATCGCTGTCTTTGGAAACACGTAGAAGCTGGTTTCGTTCTTCTGTCAAAGAGGCAATGGTAGCCTGAAGTGCAGCTGTTTCTTCCTGGCTGCTCATCAGTTGTTGCTGAGTGTCACTGAGAGATGCTGTCAGACTCTTTTGTTTTTCCTGAAGAGTTGTTAGATTTTCTTCAGTTGACTGGAGAGCAGCTGCCTGTTTGTCAGAAAGCAATTTCGCAGCAGCAACCTCTTCACGAAGCTGTGTGGTTTTGAGTACCTGTTCACTGTTTTCTGTTGAGGTTTTATTTGTTAAGTCCTGAATAGTCTGGTCTTGCTCTGCAATGGTTGTGGCTAATTGTTCAATTGTACTTCTAAGAGTAGCGGACTCTTCATTAGCGGCTTTGAGAGAGGCAGCAGTAGTGGCCAATTTAGCCTCAAAATCACCTTGTATTGCTTCCGTTGAAGCAGTCTGTTCTTGCAATAGGCTTTGCAGTGACGTTATTTGTTCAGTTCGTTTCGTGTTTGTGTTTTGCAATGCAGCCTCAAGCTCGGTGTACTGACTATGCAGGGCACTATATTTTTCACGGGCCTGGTCAAGAGCAAGCTTCGTGGCTTCTCTTTCAGTAGATATGGAAAGGCGTGTTTCTTCTGTCTGTTGTTGAACTGTTTTGACCTTTTGAATTTCTTTGGTGAGTAGTGCAACCTGAGCTAGAGCTTCTTTGAGAGACGCATTCGCAGGTGCCAATTCTTTGTTGAGTGAGTCGTTTATGGATTGCAGTTCTGTGAGCTTATCGATGAATGCCTTTTTTTCATCAGTTAAGACCGCGTTACTTTTAAGGGTATCTGCTAATTGTTGTTTAAGAGCTGTGACTTGCCCGCTTTGTAGTGAGGTCTCGCTTGTTAATTCAGTCTCGAGTTCAGCGAATTTGTTCGCTAGTGCCGTGTACTTTTCCTGAGCCTGTTCAAGGGCAAGTCTGGTTCCTTCTGCTTCAGATGTTAATGAGAGGCGGGTATCTTCTTCTTGTTGCAATGCAGTTTTGGCACTTTCGATATCTTTGGTGAGTAGCGCAACCTGGGCGAGAGCTTCTTGAAGAGAGGCGTTTGCAGGTGCCAACTCTTTATTGAGTGAGTCGTTTATGGATTGCAGATCTGTGAGCTTTTCGATTAGTGTCTTTTTTTCATCAGTTAAGGCTGCGTTATTTTTAAGGGTATCTTCTAATTGTTGTTTAAGAGCAGTGACTTGCTCGCTTTGTAAAGAGGTTTCGCTTGTTAACTCAGTTTCGAGTTCAACGAATTTATTCGACAGTTCTGTGTACTTTTCCTGAGCCTCTTTCAGGGCACGCTTGGTTCTTTCCGCTTCAGATGTTAATGAGAGGCGGGTATCTTCTTCCTGTTGCAGCGCATTTTTGGCAGTTTCGATATCATTGGTGAGTTGTGCAACCTGGGCGAGGGCTTCTTTAAGAGAAGATTTTACGGGTACAAGCTCTTGGTTGAGTGTGTCTTTGTCGTTAGCTAAGATCTCGTTTGTTTTCAGCGCCTCGGCAAGTTGGAGCTCAAGAGAAGTAATTCTCTCTCTCAGGGGGGCAGTGCTGGACTGAGCCTGCTTTGCTATTGCTTCACGTTCCAGATCATTGTTTGCTAAACTCTTTTGTAATTCTGCAAGTTTTTGCCTGGCTTCTTTTGTTTCAATACGGAGCTTATCAAGTTCATCGGTTGCCGCCTGATTGTTCAGGTGCTGTTGCTTGAGTTTGTTGTTTTTTGACAAAAGAAGGTCTTCTTTTGTTTGCAAATCTGCAAGGAGAACTTGGATGCGGACATTTTGGTCATCAACATGAGACTGTAGAGTGGCTTGTGATTTCTTAAGCGCCTGAATTTGAGAATTTGCCTCCAGGAGTTGTTCTTCCACCTGAGAAAGAGAAACGTTTTTCTTTCCCATTTTTGCCATAAGGGCTTCAAGTTCTGTTATAGCTGTAATTTTTGTGGGCTTTAGACCTTTTTCTTTGGCACCCTTAAGTGCATTAATTTGGCTCTGCAGCTCATCAGCTAGTTGAGTCTTTGCAAGCAGCTCATCAAGAATCAGGGACATGTTCATTGCAATTGTGGCGTTTGTTGCTTTAAAAAGCTCACTAGTTTGTTCTATGTCTTGTTGGCTGATCCCCGAATGAGTGTCTTTGGCTCCTAGTACATTAAGTTTGTCCTGCAATGCATTGGCAAGCAGAGTTTTCTGGATGAGCTCATCAAGAATTAGGCTAAGGTTCATGTCTGTTGTCGTACTACGCCCATTCTGGCCAAGTGCCGGTTGAGTGCCGGTGTCTGCATCTGATGAATTTTTGCTCCTTAATTCGTCTAGAATCAGGGACAGATTCAGATTGTTTTGGATGTTTTTTGATTCAGAAAGCTTAAGTAATTCTTCCGTGGCTTGTAGCTTTTGATTGTAAAATGAGATGGCGGAAGATTTTTCCTCAAGTGCTGTCGTTAATTGCTTTAATTGCTCTTCTTTTTGTTCGAGTAATTCCTGTGATGCAGTGAGCGCATCCGCTAGTTCACGTATTTGTTCGTCGGAGGATAGTTTGGCCTTTTCGGTTTGAGCAAGGAAATGCTGTTTCTCTACATACTCTTTTTTAAGGCTCTGCAATTTTTTCGAACGTTCATTGATTTGTGTATGTTGAATTTGCAACTCACCCTGAAGCTCTTTCAGGTGCTGTTCGTATGCAGTTTTTTCTCTTTCAAGTTGTTGTCTGTATGCAATAATTTCTTCTTCAAGAACTGCAATGTTTTTTGTTAGTTTAGGAATTACTTTGTTTTTATCCTTAGCATTTTGAGTTAAATCTTTAGTCTCTTTCAGTGTTTGCTGAATGTCTGCGATTATTTGATCCTTTTTCTCTACAGTTTGCTGAAGATCTTTTAAGTCTAAGGTTAGTTGAGTGCTTTTTTGTATAGAAAAAATCCAAAACATCAGAATGACAAGTATAGCTAAAATACTACCGTAAAGAATGTTAAATTTTGTGCTCATGACTCAGTTCCCCGGCTGAATAGTGATTCATTTTCTTATATGGCTAATAACCTTAATATGTTGTTTGGAATAGATAAAAAAACGCTGTAATGATACCCCTTACTAATGGCAATTGCAAGTTCTCTGAAAATTAGAATAAAAATATACACGAGGAAGGCAGAAGAAATTAGAGATCTTCAGCCCAGATAGGAGGAATGAGTAAAGGGAACCCTGTGCTTGCTGTCGGAAAAACGGCAGTATTAACACTGGTGTTGAATGGTAAGCCACCACTCTTTTTAGTACCCTCCCTGAGGGGAGGGATTTTAATTAACCGCAGAGGCTGTTCCGAGTACTTTGGCATTGATTTTTTCTTTAACAGCATCATCTGGCTCAGGTTTGCTCCAGTGTATGAAAGCCTCCGTGACCCGCATATAATCACCGTTGTCTTTTTTACACTTTTCACAAATACTTTCGGCCTGATCACGATACATGATGAGTTTTGATGCAGGTTCACCATCTTTTGCAACAGCGGCCATTTTTTTACAACCACACTCCAATCTGATAATTACAACGCCGATGCCATCTGGACTTCCTTCTAGAATGCCTTCGACCATGGCCTCTTCATTTTTTGCAGCTACAAGCTTTGTGTTTTTATCTTTCTTTGTTGATTTGTTTTTCTTTGCCATTTTTTGATATCTCTCGGTTGCGGTTATTGTAGGTTCAGATTGTCTATTATAAGACAGATGCCTCAGTGGTCAATCAATTTTCAGTCTCAAAGGATTCGGCTACTGTGTGGGAACAGCAGAACCATTCTGAGAATGGTTCTTGTTACGTTTTTTGGTTTTCAGTTGTTGAGCATTTGATAACATATAACTTCTGCCTGCAGGGCATTGTTTTAGGCATGGAAAACCAGTCTAATGACCCCTTTGAACTATGGACTTTCTCCTTGACAAACAACAGGTGGTGAATTAATTGGTTTATTCATTAAACGAGAGCTCTAAAACTCGTTATTGCTTATGTGGACTATGACAGATGCCTTTTGTATCTGTTTTTTAATTCTTTTTAATTAATTTAGGAGGTTGTTATGGCTTGGGAAGTAATTGTAGACAAAGACAAATGTTCTGGTGATGAAGAATGTGTAAATGCCTGTCCCGCTCAGGTTTTTGAGATGCTGGATGGAAAAGCTGAAGTCGTTGAAGAAGACGAATGTCTCGGTTGTGAGACCTGTATTGAGGTTTGTCCTGAAGGTGCCATCACCGTAACTGAAGTCTAAGTCATTTAGAAAATCAGTTTGTTGCAAGCCCATTCTCCTCCAGGAGGATGGGCTTCTCTGGTTTATGGAGTATTCACACAAATAATGGCAGGAAAACTTTCCAGACTGAAACCTAATGCTTCCCGTTCGATTCATTTATTCGTAGCTGCTTTGCTTTGGACTGCTGTTGGTCTTATGATGATGTCGCGTGGTATTGTCTGGCTGAATGCTATTGATCAGCTGTGGATTGCTCTTCCCGCTCTGCTAATCGGCTTTGTAAAATCTCTTTTTATGTTGGATAAATCAGCCCAAAAAAGCATAGAACGTATCATTTCCACACGAGATGGAAAGTGTCTCTGGGGTGTTTATTCCGTTAAAACATGGTTGTTGATCCTGGTTATGATGATTACTGGTTTTTTTATTCGCAATTCTTCTCTTCCCCAGGAGTTCTTGGGGTTATTTTATATTTCCATTGGATGGGGCTTGTTCTTTTCCAGTCGAAAAGCCTGGATTACTTGGATACAAACCGATGAGAATGCACCCGAGCAAGGTAAAAAAAGCTGACCTATTATGACTGGTGAATCGTTCAATCAAATCACGGTCAACAGATCTGCACTCCGTCATAATTATCGACTCCTTCAAAAACGAATAGGGGCTGATGTGAGATTGCTTGCCATGGTAAAGGCAGACGCTTATGGTCATGGCATGGTAGAGGCTGCGATTGCTTTTGCAGAAGCTGGCTGCAGTGATTTTGGGGTTGCTGAAATTGGTGAAGGTGTTCGTTTACGAAGTTCAGGAGTTCAAGGGGATATATTTGTTTTCCTTGGATTTGCTCAAGCTGATGTTGAGCTTTTTTTTGACTATGATCTTGTTCCGGTAATATATACCATGGAGAGCGTAAAAGCCCTTTCGGCTGAGGCAGTAAAACGGGATAAGAAAATTGCAGTACATGTGAAAGTAGATTGTGGTATGACCCGACTTGGACTTATGCCCGATGTTCTTGATGAATTTGTATCAGAGTTGGTAACTCTTCCAGGTATCAAAATGGAAGGCCTTGTGAGTCACTTTCCCAAAGCAGATAAGAGAAATTCATTACACACATCGGAACAATTTCACATTTTTAGAAGTTTGGGTAGGAATACACTTACCAGGCATACGGCAAACTCTGGTGGAATTCTCTATTTTCCGGATACCTGTTGTGATATGGTAAGGGCTGGAATTTCTCTCTATGGCTACTATCCCGACGGGTTGTCGGGAGTTCAGTTTGAAACGGGTGAATTGTTACAGCCGGCCATGGAATTTTCCACTCAGATTTTACAGGTTAAAACAGTTCCTGCAAATGTTGGAGTGAGTTACGGGCATACCTATGTCACAAAAACTGAAAGCCGCCTTGCTGTTCTTCCCGTGGGCTATGAAGATGGTTTGTCCAGAGGGTTGTCGAATAGAGGTGAGGTGCTCATTCACGGAAAACGAGCTAAAATATGCGGACGGGTTTGCATGAATTTATGTATGGTGGATGTCACCCATATAAAAGAAGTAAAAGTCGGAGATCCTGTTATACTTCTGGGTTCTCAGGGCAATGACACCATAAGTGGTGATGAGATAGCGGGTTGGATGGATAGTATCTCCTATGAGGTGCTCTGTCTCTTTGGAAATAATAACGAACGAAAGTGCATTTAAATGATACTCAATAATCTGAAAAATCTGCTTGATGCCTGTTTTAAAGAAGGTGTTGATGAAGGACATTGGTCCGATAAAGCTGCCGGGAGATATTCTCTTGAGGTTCCTAAACGCGAAGGGCAGGGTGATTATTCCACAAATATGGCCATGGTTATGGCAGGGATGGAGAAAAAAAATCCCCGTGAAATTGCCTCTGCTTTAGTCGAGCTGCTCAGTGTCGATGATTCAATGATTGAAAAACTGGAAATTGCAGGGCCTGGTTTTGTTAATATTTTCCTCAAGCAGAAGGTCTGGCAGGATGTTCTCCACAGTGTTTATGCAGCAGGAACAGATTTCGGCAAATCCACCATTGGTAAAGGCAAAAAGGTGATGGTTGAATTTGTCAGTGCCAATCCCACCGGCCCTTTGAGCATAGGTCATGGGCGTCAGGCGATTTTAGGTGATGCTATTGCCCGACTGCTGGAAGCCACCGGTTATTCCGTTTATCGTGAGTACTATTTTAATGATGCCGGTCGTCAGATGCGTGTTCTCGGGCAATCAACGCAGGCCCGTTATCTGGAGCTTCATGGGGAAGATGCTGAATTCCCGGAAGATGGATATCAGGGTGAGTATATAAGCGATATTGCCAAAGAACTTATTGATGAAAAAGGTGATAGCCTTCTTGGCCAGTCAGATGTTCTCCCATTTACTGAAAAGGCTGTTGAACTCATTTTTGCCGATATTTCTTCAACGTTAAAGCGCATGGGGATTGAGTTTGACAATTACTATAACGAACATTCTTTATACGATGAGGGGCATATAGATTCAGTTGTACAAGAACTGCGTGACAAAGGTCTTGTGTATGAAAAAGATGATGCTGTCTGGTTTGAGACCACTAAATTTGGTCATGAAAAGGATAGAGTAATCATTAAAAAAACCGGGGAGCCAACCTATCGCTTACCTGATATCGCCTATCATCGTGAAAAGTTTAAGCGTGGTTTTGACTGGATGGTGGACGTGTTTGGTTCTGACCATATTGCCACTGTTCCTGATGTGATGGCAGGTCTTGAAGCCCTTGGCTACGATCCCAACAAGGTAACAGTTGTTCTGCACCAGTTTGTAACACTTACCAGAAAAGGAAAACAGGTGAAAATGTCCACTCGCAAGGCAACTTTTGTTACGATGGATGAACTCCTTGATATGGTAGGAGCAGATGTTGTCAGGTTCTATTTGATGATGCGTAAGGCAGACAGCCAGCTTGAGTTTGATCTTGATCTTGCCGCCAGTGAAGAAAAAGAGAATCCTGTCTACTATGTACAGTATGGACATGCCCGTCTCTGTTCGATTTTACGTAAAGCATTGGAACTGGGTATTAAGGTACCGGATGTGAAGGAAGTTGATCTCGCACTCCTTCGGGAGCCTGAAGAAATGCAGCTCTTAAAGCGTATCGCTTCATACCCCGGAGTCATAGAATCAGCAGCTCGTGATCTGGCACCGCATCGCGCCATCTTTTTTCTTATGGAGCTTGCGGGTGATTGGCATAGTTATTATAATAAACACAAAGTGATAGATCCTGAAAATGTTGAGAAATCCGTCACTGATGCTCGTCTTTGTCTGGTAACAGCACTGCAGCAGGTTTTTAAAAATGGACTGGAGATGTTAGGTCTCACGGCACCTGAAAAGATGTAGCAGTTGTAAATCAACGCGCAAAAATCTTCAAATGCCCCCCAGGAAGCGAAAAAAAACGGTTAAAAAAGTCAAATTTCAATTGACCAGAAGTGGAATTGCAGGAATTGCTGTGGTCTGTTTTTGTGTTTTCCTCTGGATGTTTATATTAGGCGTCTGGGCCGGACAGTTTCTTCTGCACCCACCCGTGAGTAAAGTAAAGCTTTACACTCAACTTGAGGATAGCGGCGAGGGGACGCAGGTTCTTGAGGTGATTCAGATTGAAGCAAAGAAGAAGAAAAAAATCATTAAGAATTAGATGGATATTATACGAAACGCCAAAATCGGAGATGTGAAAAAAATACATTCTCTTCTAAATCACTTTGCAGATAAGGGTCTTCTTCTTGGCAGATCATACAGTGCCTTGTATGATCACCTGCGTGATTTTAAGGTCTATGTTGATAGGGATGGCGTCCTTCTTGGCGTCTGTGCCCTCCATATCACCTGGGACGATCTTGCTGAAATCAGATCCCTTGCTGTTCTTGAAGATATGCAGGGAAAGAAAGTCGGAAGTAAATTGGTTCGCGCATGTCTTGAAGAAGCGGATCATATAGGTTTGGATAGAGTCTTTACCCTCACATATCAGCCCGGTTTTTTTCGTAAGCAGGGCTTTTCCGATATTGACAAAAATAAATTGCCCCACAAGATCTGGGGTGATTGTTTGAACTGCCCTAAATTTCCAGACTGCGATGAAGAAGCTTTGCAGTGTACCGTGGCTGACGCTCTCCATTATTAGGAACGGGTACGAAATAAGTTGCGCCGTAATATGTTCAACTTATTTCGCTTCCGTTTCTAAATTAAAAGTAAAATAAAATAGTGAATTATTAAAATGATAGGAAAAGTGCTCACAAAAGTATTTGGAAGTAAAAATGACAGAACACTGAAGCAGATTAAACCTTTAGTGAATCGAATAAATGAACTGGAACATACGGTAAGCTCACTCGACGATGCACAGCTTGCTGCCAGAACCATCGAGTTTCGTGAACGTATTGCCAAAGGTGAAGACCTTGATAAACTTCTTCCTGAGACATTTGCGACCATGCGTGAGGCTGGCAAGCGTGTTCTAGGCGAACGCCATTATGACGTACAGCTTATTGGTGGAGTGATCCTTCATCAGGGGGAAATAGCTGAGATGAAGACCGGTGAGGGAAAAACACTAACTTCCACTTTGCCTGTGTACCTGAATGCTTTGACCGGAAAAGGTGTTCATCTGGTTACCGTCAATGATTATCTTGCTGCTCGTGATGCAGATTGGATGGGGGAGCTGTATAGATTTCTTGGACTTTCCGTTGGTAAAATAATCCATGGCTTGGAGGATACGGAGAGACGTGAAGCGTATGCAGCCGATGTAACATACGGTACCAATAATGAGTTTGGTTTTGACTATCTGCGTGACAATATGAAGTTTGAACTTGCTGAATTTTGTCAGCGAGGTTTTAATTTTGCCATTGTTGATGAAGTCGACTCGATTCTTATTGATGAGGCAAGAACTCCTTTGATTATCTCCGGCCCGGCAGACATTTCCACAGAGATGTATGGAAAAGTGGATAAAGTCATGCCAGCCTTTAAAGAAGGGGAACATTATGAGGTTGATGAAAAGGCAAAGCAGGTTTCACTCACCGATGAAGGTGTCGCACTTGGTGAAGAGTTGTTGGGCGTTGAAAACCTCTATGAACCCGAAGCCATCGAACAGCTGCACCATTTAAACCAGGCCCTGAAGGCACATACTCTTTTTCAGCGTGATGTCGATTATATTGTTAAGAACAATGAGGTCATTATTGTAGATGAATTCACCGGTCGTACCATGGAGGGACGTCGGTATAGTGAAGGTCTTCATCAGGCACTTGAGGCAAAAGAACACGTAAAGATAGAGAAAGAAAATCAGACTCTTGCCTCCATTACATTCCAGAACTATTTCAGGATGTATGACAAACTCTCTGGAATGACAGGTACCGCTGATACAGAGGCTGCAGAGTTTAAAAATATTTATGATCTGGATGTCGTCATTATGCCTACCAATATGCCAATGGTACGTAAGGACTTTGCCGATGTCATTTATAAAAACGTTGCTGCTAAAGACAGGGCAGTTGTTCGTGAGATTCAGGATCTCCATGAGAAAGGTCAACCGGTTTTGGTGGGCACAATTTCCATTGATGTTTCTGAAAAAATATCCAGAATGCTCAAAAAAGTTAAAGTAGAGCATGAAGTGTTGAACGCTAAGCAACATGATCGTGAAGCGGATATTATTGCTCATGCCGGGCAGTATGGAAAAGTGACCATTGCCACAAATATGGCTGGACGTGGAACGGACATTAAGCTCACTCGTGAATCAAAAGAGGCGGGAGGGTTACACATTTTAGGAACTTCCCGCCACGAATCAAGACGGATTGACAATCAATTACGTGGACGGTCAGGACGACAGGGTGACCCCGGGTCGTCCCGTTTTTTCCTTTCGCTGGAAGATGATTTGCTGCGTATTTTTGGATCAGGAAAGATATCCGGAATCATGGATAAGCTTGGTATGGAAGAGGATGAACCCATTGAGCATACTATTATTTCAAAGGCCATTGAAAATGCTCAGAAGAAAGTTGAGGGACATAACTACGACATACGAAAACATCTTCTCGAATATGATGATGTTATGAACAAGCAGCGTGAAGTTATTTATCGTCAACGACGGGAGGTACTGTCCGGCGATAACCTCGCAAATATTGTTCAGGATATGATAGCTGACCAGATTGAGGTTATTGTTTCCATGTTCGCAAATTCTCGATTGGCATCTGAAGATTGGGAGTGGGAGGGCTTTGAGAAACAGATGCTTGAACTTTTCCAGGTGACTCCGGAGTGGAGCGATGAGGATAAATCTGGAATGAACGCTGATAGCTTTCGGGAAAAAATAACGGCCATTATTCAGGAACATTACAAAACTCAGGAAGAACATAATGGAGTTGAGACTCAGCGGCATCTCGAACGTATTGTACTTTTGCAAATGGTTGATACACATTGGAAGGATCATCTCCTCTCCATGGATCATCTAAAACAGGGTATTGGCCTGCGCGGCTATGGACAAAAAAAGCCTTTGGATGAATACAAAAAAGAAGGCTACAATCAATTCATCAGAATGATAGAAACTGTTAAGCAGCAGACGGTAACAACTCTTATGCGAGTAAAGGTGGTACAGGAAGATGATGTGGAACGTCTTGAAGCTGAGAGACGTGAACGTCTTGAACAGGAGCGTGCTCAGGCGATACTCAATAAAGGCGCTGCTGGGGAAGATGTGCCTGTTGCACAGCCGGAGAAACGAGAAGGCGTGAAAATTGGGCGTAATACTCTTTGCCCATGTGGTTCAGAAAAAAAATATAAGAAGTGTTGTGGAAAGCCAAAGTGATGTTTTGAGATTTGCTTAAGTGAATTGTCAGTGAATTGAAGAACTGTAAAAAGGCATTGGAAATGATTTTCCAATGTCTTTTTTTTGTTTTACTGTCTTGAATACAAACCACATATTACTGTACCGAGGAGGAAATATGCATAGTAGTATTATAAACCTTTAACTCAGCGGAGCCCCAAACTGCTTCTTTTGTTTTTTCATTATTTGCAACTCGCGATTACCCGAAATAACAATCTCCGGGTCGATATCAAAATTGAGACTCCTGCTGCGTCCACGATATTTGACTGAATTGAGGATAAGTTTCATGGTTTCACGTCGTGCCATATGCTTATCATCTGAACGAATTATCCACCATTTGGAGGATGCGGTATGTGTCTTTTGTAGAAGTATTCTCTTCTTTTCTGTGAATTCGTCCCAGAGCTCCTGAGCTTGAAGGTCAACTTCACTTAGTTTCCATTGACGCAGAGGATCATTTTTTCGGCGTTCAAAACGATTTGCCTGTTCTTCTTTAGTAACGGAAAAGTAGAGCTTGAGGAGGATGGTCTGGCCTGCATCAAGGATGAAGTTTTCTTCATATGAAGTAACTTTTCTTAGAAAACGTCTGTATTGATCAGGAGAACAAAATCCCATAACAGGTTCCACCATGGCACGGTTATACCAGCTCCTGTCAAACATGACGATTTCACCAGCATGGGGGAATCGTTCAATATACCGTTTCATGTGGAGTTCCGTTTTTTGTATCTCGTTAGGCTTACCAAGAGCTTCAACCCGATATCTTTTTTCATTCATGTAGCGGCTGACCCGGCGAATAGTACCACCCTTTCCCGAGGCATCACGGCCGTCAAAAAGAATGATCATTTTTTTTCCGGTTCGCTCAATATGGCTTTGCATCTTGATGAGTTCTGCCTGATAGGGCTTTAGTTCTTCGGCATTGTAATATTTAAGAAGAGCAGCTTCCACAATTTCTTCTTTATGCCTGTCTTTAAGGACGGATAGGATCTTTCTGGTTTTTTCATCAGGATCCTGAGATTTGAATTCTTTATCTAACTGCTTAACAAGTTTTCGGATCGTTGCCGTGCTTCCCTGTGGCTCGTATTCGGTGTTGGATTTTTGTTTTCTGGATGACATATTAATTGGTACCTGTGAAAAGATTGATATTCACAAAGAAGATATCAGTATCCATATTGAACATCAACTATTAATTGAGTTTTCTTCCAAGACGATACATTAACTGATAAATTTCAGGTAAGTTGTTTTTTTTTAGACTCTCGATTGTTTGCTCAACAGGGTAGGGGATACGGTGGAGTTTTACCTGGATAGTTTTATTGTAAAGAGTTAAAACGGCGCAGGATGCAGAAGGATCCGAATCAAACATTCTGCCAACACTGCCGGGGTTTATAAAATGAGTGTTTGAGATTTCTTTATGGTAGGGCATATGAGAATGTCCGGTGATAACTATGTTAAACGAATAGATTGCAGCCAGCTCTTTAAAGCGCTGGATTGAGGTATCGGGAAACAGAAATTCATTGGGATGATCAGGGCTGCCATGAAAGAGAGCGATGTGGTGGTCCGTCATGGTAAAGGTAAGTGATTCTCCGAGAGAAAGAAGATATTTTTTTGCAGAGGTATCGAGTTGCTCGGCTGTCCAGGTATACATGACCCGCTTCTCTTCTTTTTTAGGCTTTTTAAAAGATTTACCTTTAAGAAGTTTTATGATCTTTTTGTCAGTATTTCCAATGATTGAATAAACGTTATTGGCTTCAAGCCAGTGCAAAGTCTGGTTTGGAAAGGGTCCGTAAACGATTGAATCTCCACAGTTGCAGATTGCATCGAAAGAAACTCCTGAAAAGGCTTCGATACAGGCTTCAAGGGCAGAGAAGTTGGCATGGATATCAGAGAGAAGAAGTATTTTCATAAGCTATCTTATAAGAGTGGTCCTATGGTAAGGGCAGAATTTTCAAAGAATCGTTGCATCAACGAGCGGTCAGAAAAAACCTCTAAATCCAGTTTTTTGGAGTTCTGCACGTAACCGTCCTGTATTTCACGTAGAACTCTTGTGAAATTCTGGTTGTAAATAAAAAGGGTGGCTTCAAAATTCAGCCAGAAGCTACGCATATCAAGATTTACCGAACCAAAGAGGGCAAACTCATCATCAACGGTGATGGTTTTTGAATGCAGCAGTCCACCAGTGAAAAGTAGTATGGACACACCATTTTTGATCATGCCCTCATATCGTGCCCAACTGGCGTAATGAACAAGCTTGGAGTCATTTTTTTCAGGGACAATAATACGTACATCGACACCTCGCTGGGCAGCAGATTGCAGAGCAGTAAGGATTGATTCATCCGGGACAAAGTAAGGAGTTGTCAAGGTGATATGCTTTTGGGATGCGTAGATGGTTGTAAGAAGAAGACTGTGGATTGCTTCAGGCACAAAACCTGGCCCTGATGGAACGAGTTGAACTGGAACATCCCCGATCATCGGCTGATGGTAAATGTCTGCAATTTCCCGAATCTGCCGAATATCCTGATCAAGTGACCTGGATCGTACTTTTCCGTTGTCTGTTTCAAGAAACCAGTCGCTGATAAAGGTTCCTGCAAGAGCTTCAACCACTGGTCCCTGTATACGAACCATGATATCAACCCATTGCCCGACACTCGAATCTTTATTGAAAAAGTTTGGATCTACCATATTCTGACTGCCGGTATAGGCAGTTTTTCCATCAATAACCACAATTTTACGATGATTTCTAATATCTATGCGTCTAAAAAGGGCTTTTATAAATCCGGCAGGAAGTGCCTCTGCGATTTTAACACCAGCAGCTGCCATTTCTTTACATTTTGAACCGTTTAAGAACTCTGCAGAGCCAATGGAGTCAACAAGGATTCTGCAGGTTACGCCACGTTTTGCTGCAGCGATAACAGCTGCGACAACTTCATCGGCAGTACCTCCCTCGTGCCAGATGTAAAATTGTAAATGACAGGTTGATTGCGCTTCATCAATATCTTTTATGATGGCGCGCATTATTTTCTCGGGTTTTTCTATCAGCTCAAGATGGTTCCCGGCCATGGCAGGGATACCAATCAGGTTGTCTGCCTGATTATGGATGGGTTGCTGTTGAGGGGACAACTCAGACCAGTTGACCGGTGCAATGGCAGGAAGCGATGAGAGCCACTTTTTATAATGGGCAAGAGATTTCTGAGCCCGTTTAGTCCTGGTTTCACCAATCTTGTTTGCTCCAAAAAAGAGGTAGATAATAGCACCTAAGAATGGCAAAAGGAGGATGACAACCAACCAGGCAAGTGTAACTCCGTATTGCCGTTGGCTCATGATTACCCGGATGGAGAAACCTAGACGAAGCAGGAGGTCAGCAACAGGAATAAGGATAGTGCTTAAATGCATGCTCCAGTGGAGTGGTTCTGTATCCATGATAATAACGCCGCCTGGTGGTTAGAAACAGGAACGAAATAAGTTGTTCACATTATTTTGTAAACGTTCCTTAGCTGGAGTTGGTTTTCTTCTGGTTATGTATACAAATCTACTCTGCCGTGCGGAAAATGTAAAAGGTCTAATTTTTAACTGGCAATATTATTCTGGTGAGTGGTATTGTTGAATGTCAATATATATTATTTATCAGGAGTTTTTCTACAATGAATATCAAAGGATTTTCAACATCTGCCGTTGCTGCAGGAATTCGCTACAGTGACAGGTTGGATCTCGGACTTATTTATAGTGATGTCCCTGCGGTTACAGCCGGAGTTTTCACAACGAATCAGGTAAAAGCTGCACCTGTTGTAATAGATCGCGAACGATTGAAACAGGGACGTGCTCAGGCAATTCTTGTAAATAGTGGCAGTGCCAATGCATGCACTGGAAGCGAAGGTACAGACGCAGCTTTTGTAACCAGTTCATTGCTGTCTTCACGTCTTAAAATTGATGATGAAATGGTGCTTCTCTCTTCCACGGGCGTGATTGGCGAACAGTTAAATGTCTCGGCTTTTCGGGCATCCATGGACAAACTTGTTTTGGGTCTTGGGCCTGATAATTTTGACGATGTTGCTACTGCCATAATGACCACGGATACCGTATCTAAGGTAGTGTGTAAGTCTGTGATGATTGGTAAAAGGGAAGTAAAGTTTATGGGTATGGCCAAGGGTGCGGGGATGATTATGCCTAATATGGCCACCATGCTCTCTTTTGTTATTACCGATGCTCAGATTAGTTTTCCAGAATTGCATGATTCACTTACAAATGCAACAAACAGGACATTCAACAGAATTACCATTGATGGCGATACCAGTACCAATGATATGGTTTTGGTAATGGCCAATGGGACTGCAGAAAATGCCTGGATTGATGAAGATAATCCCCTTGATAAACAAGTTTTTCAGGATACCCTTGAAGGAGTGTTGAAGGAACTTGCCTTAATGATTGTAAGCGATGGGGAAGGAGCAAGTAAATGCATTACCGTGCGGGTTTGTGGAGCACGGGGAGAAAAGGAAGCAGAACAGATGGCCAGAACCGTCGCCAACTCGCCTCTTGTTAAAACTGCATTTTTTGGTGAAGATGCGAATTGGGGGCGAATTTTTGCTGCAATGGGGCGTTCTGGAGTAAGGTTTGATCCGACGCAGGCCGATATTGCCATTGGTGATGTTGTCCTTGTTCGGAATGGTCTTGCAGTAGGCCGAAAAGCAGAAGACGCAGCTACCAGATTGTTAAAGAAAAAAAAGATCGCAGTAAGTATAGATTTAAAAGATGGAGTTGGCTGCGAAGAAGTGTATACCTGTGATTTTTCACTTGATTATGTGAGAATTAATGCAGATTACCGCTCTTAACCCATATTCTCAATCTACCGGAAGGATTACTTTATGAATTGTATAGCAGTATATTCAAGCAAGGGAGGAGTTGGAAAAACAGCAACGGCTGTAAACCTTGCGTATGCCTCTGCTCATAGGGGAAAAAAAACATTGCTCTGTGATATTGATCCCCAGGGAGCCTCAAGTTATTACTATCGCATCCCAATAAAAGGAAAGTTTAATAAAAAACAATTTCTTAAGGGAAAGTTTAAAGATTTTATCCAGAAAACTGCTTATCCAGATCTAGATCTTTTGCCGGCTCATTTTTCTTTTCGAAACCTTGATCTCGCACTTGATACTGAGGGGAATAATGAGTTGAAACAGATTTTTGCCAGTCTCAAAGATGACTATGAGGTGCTTGTTTTTGATTGCCCTCCAAATATGACTTTGCTTTCTGAAAATATTATTATGGCAGCAGATCAGGTGGTTATGCCGGTTATACCGACAACTCTTTCAATTAGAGCACTTGCGCAATTGCTGAAACTGTTTGATAAGATAGGAGCTGAGCGAAAGAAACTGCGAGCCTTTTTTTCCATGGTTGAACGAAGAAAAAAAATGCATGTAGATACTGTGAGAACTTACAGAAAGAAAAAGGTCTTCTTTAAAACGTTTATTCCATATCTTGCCGATGTTGAAAAGATGGGTGTCACTCGTGAACCCGTTGCTGTTTTCCAACCGTCATCACCAGCAGCGTTTGCGTACGACAGATTGTGGATGGAGGTATGGAAGCGAAGGCGTTAGCGGGTACGAGATCAGGTTTAACTATTGTTTCCCCAGTGAGTAGCTACAAAAAATGATAGCCTGGATCGAAAGAGTAATACGATTAAGAAATTCCCTCAAAATAAAAATATATATCAATGCCAGAACGTCCATGCTGCATAAAATGTATTCACTATTTTGTGACCCATGATCCTGCTCAGCCCTTTGGCTGTTGGGCCATGGGCTTTAAGTCAAAACAGAACCCTGCAACAATGGTTTTTGCATCATCAGGTATTGAGTGCCAGGTGTTTAATCCCAAAAAAAGTAATCTTGTTAAGAAATCAGGCAGTAGCGGGGGCGGAATAGTTGCCTGAATTATGGAGAAGTTACTATGAAATTATCTCAATTTGGTGAGCAGTTCACCAGTGGTGCGGGAATTCTCAGTTTGATGGATGATCTGGGAAATGCCTTGGCTTCCGGTGGTGCTGATATGATAATGATGGGTGGCGGAAACCCCGGTCATGTACCGGAATTCCAACAAATTATCCAGAAACGTTTGCAGTTTCTCGCTGCAGATACCGCATCTTTTCAGAAACTCATCGGAGTATATGATCCTCCACAGGGTGAAAAGGACTTTGTCTATGTTCTTGCAGGCCTTCTCAGCCGAGAATATGGATGGGAGGTGGCTCCGGAAAATATCTGTCTTACCAATGGCAGCCAGGCAGGATTTTTTCTGCTTTTCAACATGTTTGCCGGGAAATGTTCAGATGGAACAGTTAAGAAAATCAGGCTTCCACTGGCTCCTGAATATATTGGTTATGCAGACCTTGGTACAAGTGATGATTTTTTTGTGTCAAACAGGCCTCGTATTGAGATGCTTGAAAATAATCTTTTCAAATATCATGTTGATTTTGCCAATATAAGTATTGGGCATGAAACCGGAGCCATCTGTGTGTCAAGGCCTACAAATCCCACAGGAAATGTACTTACAGATTCGGAGATTGCACAGCTGGATTTACTGGCTAAAGAACATGATGTTCCTTTAATACTCGATAATGCCTACGGTGTACCATTTCCCGGTATTATTTATACCGACGCAAAACCTGTCTGGAACGACAATATAATTCTTTGTCTCTCTCTTTCAAAGCTTGGTTTGCCAGCAGTCAGAACCGGAATAATTGTCGCCCAAAAAAATATTATAAAGGCAGTATCTGGAATGAATGCCATCATGAACCTTGCAACAAGCAGCTTTGGTGCGATGTTGGCCCATGAAATTGTTGAGAGTGGCGAAATCTTAGATATCAGTAAAAACATAATCAAACCTTTTTATCAGGAGAAAATGGAAAAGGCTGTTGCTCATTTTCATACGGAACTTGAAGGTACACCCTATAAGATGCATAAACCTGAAGGAGCCATGTTTCTCTGGCTCTGGTTCGCAGATCTTCCCATTTCAAGTCATGAGTTGTACCAACGCTTGAAGGCGAGAAATGTGCTGGTGGTATCAGGGCATTTTTTCTTTCCCGGGCTGGAGCAATCCTGGAAACACCAGGATGAGTGTATCCGGGTAACCTATTCCCAGGATGAGGAACAGGTTAAAAGAGGAATTAAGATTATTGCTGAAGAAGTAAAAAAAGCGTATGCCTGATGGGGAATCTACAAGTGTTGAGAAAGTCATTTCTTATCGTAATGTTTTGCAGTACGGCCTTAATTTCTAATAGTATCGCATACAGTGAGTGTCTAGAGGGGGACTGTAAAAATGGTCATGGAATTCTTGTCCATAAAGATGGCAGGCGTTATGTGGGAGAGTTTGAACATGGCGCTATCCAGGGGAAAGGTGTGCTTACCAACGCCAATGGCGTTGAGTATTCAGGAGAATTCCAGCGTGGACGTTATAACGGGAAGGGTGTTTTAACAAGTCCTGATGGAAAACGATATGAAGGGGATTTTAAAGATAATGTTATTCACGGCAAAGGTGTTCTGACATACAAAGATGGAACAACATATGAAGGTGAATTTTACTTTGGTCGCTACCATGGTGTAGGAACGCTTACATCCCCTGATGGCCGCCATTATGAAGGGGATTTCAGGAATAATCTACTGGAGGGGCAGGGGAAACTCAGCTATGCCGACGGGACGTATTTTGAAGGCAGGTTTCATGACGGTCAGCCGGCTGGAAAAGGTGTTAAAACCTATGCTGATGGGAGCAGATATGAGGGTGAATTTTATGGGGGGGAACGTCGGGGCGAAGGTATATGGGTTGGTGCAGATCAAAACCATTATGAAGGAAGTTTTGCTCGTGATGCCTATAATGGTTATGGCGTACTGACCTATGCGGATGGAAGAAAGTACCGTGGTGAGTTCCTGGATAATTACAGGCACGGCGAAGGCGAATTAATCTATATAGATAAAACCAGATATGTTGGGCAGTTTGATCACGGAAAAATGCAGGGAACCGGTATTTTGTATTACCCTGATTTAAGTCGTTATGAGGGAAGCTTTGCAGACGGTAAACGCTCCGGAACAGGAATCCATTATTATGCAGACGGTTCCCGGTATGAAGGAGAGTTTCGTGAAGGAAAAGCAAATGGACAGGGAAAGTTAAACGTAATGGATGGAACTGTTTTTGCGGGTGCGTTTGTGGATGGGGAACCGGTTCAGGAAAGAACTGAGATCGAATATGTCGAGGGATTAATTTCCTTGGAAATGGCAGAAATAGAAGAAAATCCTCCAGAATTACAATTTACTGAGTCTCCTCAGGAAGAGGTCGAACTTGTTCAGCCTGAAGAAGAGGCCGTCATAATCTCAAGTGGAAAAACGCATTCGTATATTTATCATAAAGGAAGGGTCTGCAATGCCTCTGATAAAAATCCCGTGGATGGAAGAGTGGAGTATTTGTTTTCCGATGGAATGTTTTATCGCGGTAACATGCAGGATGGACTTATGGATGGAAACGGAATTTTAGAATATGCCAGTGGCGATATATACGATGGAGAAATTCACAAAGGAAAACTGCATGGAAACGGCGTCTATAAGTATAGCAACGGGCGTCGTTACGAGGGAGAATTTGTACACGGTGTAAAACATGGGTTAGGAGTGTTTGTCTATCCTGATGGTTCCCGATATGCAGGTGAATTCGAACAAGATCATTTCTCAGGAAAAGGTAGTTATTATTTTAATGATAGTAGTCACTATGAAGGGCAATTTAAGCTGGGTAGTTTCCATGGAAAGGGCAAACTTACCTATGCTGATGGAAGTGTGATTACTGGTGAGTTTAAAAATGATATGCCCCATGGTGATGTGACTCTTCTCTCTGCTGACGGAAGTCGCTATGAGGGCGAGTTTTTAATGGGGCGGAGAAATGGTTTTGGAAAACTGACCACAAAGGAAGGCAAACTGTACGAGGGGCAATTTCGTGATGATGAGTTTGTCGGATTGTGATTAAGTATCATCCCCGGTAAAGAGGGGTTCTGGTATAAACAATAATTACTGGTTTTACTACCTTGACTGATTATGGTGCGAAAAATGCGTTGGAGCTACAAAACTGTACACTTTAGTTTGAAAAAAGATGGTTTGCTGGGAAGTTCATTTCTAGATGAGGATGAAATCGAACTTACTCTGAACGAGTATGGAAAATCCGGATGGGAACTTGTATCTTTCATGGAAGTAAGTGATGGAATTATTGCAGTATTTAAACAGCCCTTTGGTTGTAGTCTGCCTGATTTTGAAGAAGAATCTATAGAGAAAGATCTTCTGGTAAAGGAAGAGGTGGTAGCAAAGCCCGCTAGCATGGTTATTACAGAAGAAAATCCGAGTTTTATTTCTCTAAAACAGAAAGAATCAGTAGAAGAAAAAACAGAAAAGAATAGAGATAACAATGTCGTTCGTGACGTTGGTGCCATTCTGATCGCTTGACAGTTGTGCAAGAATATAAGAACTAACACTGGTGCATGGTCAGGAACGTACACGAAATAACTTGAGCATCTCGGAGTCTGTGCCTACCTGGTTGCCATTTGTTCAAAATATTTAGTTCCCGTTCCCAGGTCGGCCACTATAAAAACCGTATCAGAATACTTTCGTTGAAAAAAACAGGTAAGCACAGGCTCTTCCGGGAAATTATTCTGTAAGGTAATAAAATCCATGAAAACAGTTCCAGGTATAAGCTCTCAGCTATATTCATGGATGCGGGATATCAGAAAGACAATCCATCAGCATCCTGAGCTCTCATGTGAGGAGCTGACCACTGCTGCATTTGTTCATCAAAAACTCTCTGCAATTGGTATCCGTTCGGTACGGCGAGTAGCCGACACAGGACTGGTTGCAGAAATAGGTTCCCCCGATACTTCTGCCATTGTAGGTTTGAGGGCTGATATGGATGCCCTTCCAATTGTAGAAGAAACGGGGCTAAGCTATGCTTCGGTCAACCCGGGAATTATGCACTCCTGCGGACATGACGGGCATGTCGCCATGTTGCTCGGTGCCGCTACTCTTTTACAGAAGATGGAACTTCCTGGCAGAGTACGACTCCTGTTTCAACCGGCAGAAGAAAAGGGCACTGGTGCAGAAAGAATGATTGCTGACGACGCCATTAAGGATCTTTCGGCAATATTCAGTGGTCATATAGACACTCATTTTGAAACCGGTGTTATAACCGTTGATGAAGGCATCATCTGTGCCTATGCAGATCCCTTCTCGATCAAAATGCTGGGGAGCAGCGGACATGCCGCAAGACCTCACGAATGCAAGGATACAATTGTAGCTGCCGCCGGCCTTATTACTTCCCTGCAGTCACTTGTTTCACGAGAGATTGATCCGAATCATGCTGCTGTGCTGACTATTGGAAAAATCGCAGCTGGTGAAACACATAATGTGATTGCAGGGGAGGCACATATTGAGGGGACAATTCGCAGTACCCATCCAGATGCAAGGAAACGTATGCTTGCCGGCTTGCAGAGGATGGTTCAGGGTGCTGCTTCCTCCTATCAGGTAGGGGCAGAATTAAGATTCTCCGAACCTCTGCCGGCAGTGATTAATAATTGCACAGCTGCATCAATCGCAAGAACCGCTGCTCAAACAGTTGTGGCTGAAGAAAATGTTATTTCACAAGGCCGATCAAGTCTTGGGGGAGAAGACTTTTCCTTCTATCTCAAGAAAATTCCAGGTTGCATGGTTCGTTTTGGAGCAAAGATCTCAGATGAGACTGGTTCTGCTCACAGTTCAACTTTTGATTTTGACGATGGTGTGCTTCCGATAGGGGCATCCTGGTACGCAAAAGTAGCGCAGACATTTCTCCAGAATCATCGGAAAGATTAAGGAACGTACACGAAAAAAAATTGAACATATCAGGTTCCCGTTCTTAAGCAAAGAGGAGTTTTAGTGATAACAGACAAAAAGCAAACTCCACTTACCTTTATTCCCAGCCCTTCCTATACACTCGGAGTGGAGCTGGAATTTCAAACTCTGGATAGAGATACTCTCAATCTTGCCCCTTTTGCGCCAATTTTACTTGAAACAGCACCGGCCATTTTGCGTCCGCGAATAACTCAGGAATGGATACGATCTATTCTGGAAATACGGACAGGGATTTGTGAGAGTCTTCGGGATGTGGAAAATGATCTGCTGCAAACCTGTTCCATGGCCGAAGAACTGGCAGCCGAGAATAATTGTCTGCTTTATGCTGCTTCTCTTCATCCTTTTGCCCGTGCAGAAGATCAGATTTTGACCAGTGATCCCCGTTATGAACGGATTATGGAAGAGTTGCAAATTGTGGGAAGACGGTTTATCTCCCAGGGCTTTCATGTCCATGTCGGTATGATTGATGGGGATACTGCGGTAAAAGTATGTGACAAGATTCAACCCTACCTTCCGCTTCTTCTTGCATTGTCTGCTTCTTCCCCCTTTTATGAAGGTGTAGATACAGGACTGATGTCCTATCGAACAAAATTGTTTGAGGTATTGCCTCTCGCCGGGATTTATGAAGAAATCGGTGATTGGAATGCTTTTTTAAATGAATTGGAATTATTACGAAAAGCGGGTGTGGTAGGATCAATAAAGGATCTCTGGTGGGACGCAAGACCGCACCCCGGGTTTGGAACTCTTGAAATTCGTGCCTGTGACCTTCCCATACAGTTTGGAGATATTTTAGGGATAGCTGCCATAATTCAGGCTTTTGTAGCAACTCTTGCAGAATCAAAGCTGGAAGCTGCTTCCTGTAACCAGCAATTCTTACGAAGTAATAAGTGGCAGGCGGTACGGTATGGTCTTGACGGAACCTTTTTTGATCCTCTCGGTTTTCTTGGTGGAGGGAAGATGACCATACGCCAGGGAGTGCATGCTCTAATTAAGAAAGTTCAACCCATGGTTAAGCGTTTTGGCTCAGAGCGTTACATAAATATGCTTAATAGAATTCTAACTGATGGCACTGGAGCGGATTGCCAACGACGCTCCTATCAGAAAAGTAAAGATTTTAAAGAAGTCATTAAACAACTACATGAGAATTTTTGGGCATGAGTAAATATACAAAATCAATAGTTGCTTCGGGGCACCCATTGGTGAGTGAGGCAGCAGGAATTGTTTTAAAAGAAGGTGGAAATGCCTTTGATGCAGTGGTAGCAGCCGGTTTTGCTTCGACTGTTGTTGAGCCAGCCTTGAACAACCTTGGTGGTGGAGGGCTTTTGCTTGGTCATTCAGCAGAAAAAGGACACAATCTATTTTTTGATTTCTTTGTTGATACACCCGGTATTGGCTCAAAAAATGGTGTTGATAAACCACATTTCTTTCCGGTTACTGTTCAATTCTCAGGAAGTAAACAGATTTTTAACGTTGGCCTTGGCTCGGTTGCTGTACCTGGAACGTTGAAAGGATTGCTGTATACTCATAAGCGTCTTGGTTTTATGGAGCTAGCCGATGTTTTGGCACCAGCCATTCAACTTGCTAAAAGCCATGTCGTAAATGAGAGGCAGGCCTATTTTCTTAAATTGCTTTATCCCATCATGACCCTTTTTCCTGAAGGAAACACGATTTATAAACCGGACGGGGACTATCTCAAAGAAGGTGCAAGGCAGGTTAATAATGATTTGTCCAGCTTTCTTGAGATGGTTGCGGCAGGAGACGGAGACATGTTTTATCATGGAGAGATAGCCAAAAGGATCTCTCTGGATATGGAGGCTAATGGTGGCTTGCTTACTTATCAGGACCTTGCTGCCTATGAAGTTAAAGAACGAACTCCTATGGCAGTATCGTTCCGGGATTACAAATTACTTACTGCTCCAGCACCTTCCATGGGTGGCGCGTTAATTGGTTTATCTCTTTCTCTACAATCATTATACGGCAGGCCGAACTATCCATTTGCAGAAGATGAATATCTTTTGCACACCACAGGGTTGATGCAGGAAGTTGAAAAAATACGGAAGAGTGGCTTTAGCACTGAAAAAGATTTAAAAGCTTTTTTCAACGCAACCCAGGGAGAACAAAGTGTGGAAAATATACGGTTATTCTCACGTGGAACAACTCATATCTCCATTGCCGATAAGAATGGAAATTGCGCATCCATGACATGTTCAAATGGAGAAGGTTCTGGATACTTTGCGCCAGGAACAGGAGTGATGCTGAATAATATGATGGGTGAGGATGATCTGCATCCGGAAGGTTTCCATTCGAGTCCATCCGGGCAACGAGTGGGGTCTATGATGTCGCCCTCTTTGCTCACAAAAGATGGTGACGTGAAGCTGGTTATTGGGAGTGGTGGTTCCAAAAGAATCAGAACCGCTGTGACTCAGGTATTATATCAAGTTGTGGATTACAAGCGTTCCCTTCAAGAAGCCATCGATGCCCCGCGCCTGCATTGGGATGGGGATGTGGTTCAAGTAGAACCAGGATTTCCTGCAAAGGCCGTTGAAACACTTGCAAGCCGTGTAAAAATCAATGAGTGGGCAGCCAAAGGTGTCTATTTTGGAGGAGTTCACGCTGTAATACCAGGCATTGAAGGGGTCGCTGATGCGCGCCGTGGCGGCGGTGTGATAGAAATTGAGTAATTAAGTCCTTCGTTGTGTAGAAAATACTCATCGTATGGGGAAGGGTGGGTAAAAATGACTCACCTTCTCAAGGAGATTTCCAGATAGTATTCAAGTGGTGTGTTTAAAGTTCTGTAAAAACAGCCAGTTGTGTTTTTGCGAGTAAGTTGGCACGTATGTTGTAACAATAGAGGGAAAATGAACTTCATTTTTTCCCCTCCCTGTAACCCCTCTGGTCTGTTCCAGGGGGGTTATTTTTTTGGGTTCCGCTAAAAATATAAGATCTCTTGGACAGGGGGTAATATTTACCCGAATGCTACAGGACGCTGGGAATAATATACCCTGTTTAGACGTATCCCGGATACTCCAAAAAAATGATTCTTATAATATGTTTCATATTAGCAAGTAATTATATCTTTATATGTCATTGGCGCGGCCATTGCATTAGTATAGAAAAAGAGTAGCTCTGTCGCTACTATCAAATTAACTCCATGGAGATTAAATAATGAAAAAAACACTTGTAATTACAGCCCTGGCTACAGTTATTGGTTTAACAGGATTATATCAGGCGTCAGCATACAAGGGGTATGGCGATATGAAAGGTGGTGGCTGCAATGGTTCGGCAATGGGAATGCAGATGCCTGCACAAATAGATGAGGCCACAAAAGCAAAACTTGATGTGTTTCTTCAGGACACCCAAAACCTGCGTAAGAGCATTGTAGTGAAACGTGCTCAAAAAAGAGCTTTGATGAATAGTGAAGAACCAGATATCAAAAGAGTTGGTGAGTTAACTGGCGAGTTGTTCGACCTGCATGTTTCCATGCGTACAAAAGCTGAGGCGGCCGGGTTGGGTGATATTATAGGGCAGAGATGTGGGTATGGAAAATGCGATGGCCCCAGTTCACATCATGGTCGTAGAGGGATGATGGGTGGACAGGGTATGCCCGGTGGTCAAGTACCAGCTGTTAATTAGATTCTACGATTGATACGGAATAAATTGAGAGTTTGTCAACCACAAAGCATTAGGTGACACGGTTTTGGTGTAATGATATCAGGGGACTATGTGTGTGAACCATATCCGTGCTTTACAGAATAATCTTCCGGAAACTACGTTTGCCTGTCTTTTCAAAGAAATTATTCTGATAATACACGTATACTGGCTTATTTTATGTCCGCCGGTGTTCGTAAATCAATCGAGTATGTTTTTTAGCCCTGTCAGTATATAAACTGATGGGGCTTTTTTTATGGTTTGATGTGGAAAGGTCTTGGCGTTGTACTGTTTCGTTGTGTGGGTACAATATATGGTATGTATTGGTTGTGTTATCTTGACAACAGCTGATGTCCAAGGTATCTTCATCTAAGTGTTCAGGTGTCTGTAAAACGACTGAAGAAGGGAACTTCGTGTAAATCGAAGACGGGCCCGCCGCTGTAACCGGGGACAAAACCTGCATCGTGCCACTGATATACAATTTTTTGTTTTTTGTTTTTTGTTTTTTGTGTATGTCGGGAAGGCGCAGGGATAGAATGATCCGGAAGTCAGAAAACCTGCCTGAATAATAGAGGTGATGACCGTCGTGGAATATCGGTTGTCTACTGATCTTGTGGATATGTAGGGAAATCCCCAGGTCTGAGTATACTATCAGCCTGGGGATTTTTTTTATCCCGGGCGGTTCAACAGGGAATACCTGAGGAGAACGAGGCTATGGTCGTACGTGAACGGAGTTTGACGAAAATGTGTCTTTGGCAAATACGAGACTGGGATTCATTTCAGTGTATAATGCGTAATTTACTGTAACACAATTATGTGTCCCTAACTTGTGAGGTACAAAAAAGCCGTACAGGTAAATGGTTTACCTGTACGGCTTTTTGAATTTTATGGTGACCCCACGGGGAATCGAACCCCGGTTTCCGGCGTGAGAGGCCAGCGTCCTAACCGCTAGACGATGGGGCCATGATTGCGAGTGTTTTTTTACCTGACTGAAGTGACCTTGTCAAGGATTTGTTAAGATTTTTCAGGAATTGTTTGTTCTTGATGAGGGGTGGTTCTCATTTGCCAGACGCTATTTTTGAGCCAAATCTTTCGCAGTCAGCCAGTGTATTCGGAAGCTTTCTAAGTGCATCAGCAGAGTCCACATTTCTAATCAGTAAAGGGAGGCCATACTTAAGATCTAACGAATCGCACAAGCTTTTTACCGTGAGTATTGATGCATCAAAAAGTTTGTCGCCTTTTGTTGCTCCACAGGAAAGAAGGTGACCTGTTCGTTGTTCGTTCGGGCGATGAATTTTCTTTAGAAGATATTTACGAGACCATTTTGCCTGACAGCGATCAATGTAGGATTTGATTTGGGCGGTCATTGCGTAAAAATAAATCGGACTCACAAAGAATAAACGGTCTGCTGCATCGGTTTTTGTGTACAGTTGAATCATATCATCATCTATTACACAATTGCCGGTGGATGAGCAACCGCCACATGCCAGGCAAGGACTAATGTTCAAGTCGCAAATATGGATAAATTCCACACTATTTCCAGGTTTCTGCAAACAACCGTTTGCCACGGCTTTTGCCATTGCCACAGAGTTTCCATGTTTACGGGGACTGCCAAGGATAAAAAGATTATGCATTTGCTTGCCTCGTCTGTTTGGGGAAGCGTCCGAATAATTGACATTGTTGGCGCATCCAGCTTGAGGTGTCTTTGGTGAGGAATCGCGGCGCACACCGCCATGCCCAATTACCTTTGCTACTGCCGGGACTGTTCATCTTGCAGTCATTGCCAAAGCCGAGGATGTCCTGGAGTGGGAAAATTGCGTATTGGCTGATTGATGAGAGAGCAAGGTAAATAAGATCTTTATGAATTTCTGAATCATTCCTTTGGCCGCGATTGCAGTATTGCTTGAGCTCCTGGCGTTTTTTTTCGTTTAGTTGATCACTCAGGAACCAGCCAACTGTGGTGTCGTTGTCATGGGTTCCGGTGTAGATCACACTGTTTGGGCTTGTAAAATTAAAAGGAAGAAAGGTGTTATGCGTGTTTCCATCAAATGCAAATTGAAGGATTTTCATTCCGGGAAATCCCAGTGCGTCTCTAAGAGCAATAACCTCAGGAGTGATCTCTCCCAGGTCTTCTGCTATAATTTGTAGTGGTCCAAGTGTTTTGTAGATTTCCTTAAACAATTGAATCCCGGGTCCTTTGACCCATTTTCCTTTGATTGCAGTTTTATGTTTGGCAGGGATTGACCAATACGCCTCAAAGCCTCGGAAATGGTCAACTCGTGCAATGTCAACTAACTGAAAGATTGCCTCAAAGCGTTTAGTCCACCATGAGTAGAGCCGTTTTTTTGTTTGTTTATCCCGGCAGTTCCATCGATAAAGAGGGTTTCCCCACCGTTGACCTGTTTTGGAGAAGTAGTCGGGTGGAACTCCTGCAACATTTGTTGGTGCGTGTGTTTTTGGATTGAGTGCAAATATTGATTGATTGGCCCAAACATCAACACTATCCCACCCAACATAAATAGGAATGTCACCAATAAGTTGGATATTGTAATCCTTTGCCTTTTTTCGAAGTTGCTGCCATTGGCGGGAAAAAATGTACTGTTCAAATGCGAAATAATGAATGCGATCCGAATTGCGTCGGATAATTTTGTTCAGTGCGGTTTTATCACGACAGGCAAGATCTTCAGGCCAGTCAAACCATCCCTTGTCGTGTTCAAGCTCCTTGATGGTCATAAAGAGGCAGTAATTTTGCAACCAGTGATTCTTTTTTTTGAATGTCAAAAAAGCTGCATCCGTGGTATCGAATCGTTTAAATGCCGCTTCAAGACAGTTGTTTTTAAAGCTAGCCACTTTGTTAAACTCGGTTTGGTATTGAGAAAAACCAGAGTTTAAGATATCTGTTTCCCGTAGAAGACCATCTTCGACAAGCAACTCAAGGGAGATGAGAAGGGGAGATCCTGCAAAGGCGGATGTACTCATGTAGGGGGAGTTGTCAAACACAGGGTTCGTCGGTCCTGTTGGAAGGAATTGCCAAAGTGTCTGGCCGGCCTCTTGAAGAAAATTCATAAATGCATAGGCAGAATAGCCAATGTCGCCAATTCCATAGGGAGAAGGAAGAGATGAGATATGGGCAAGGATTCCGCTGGCTCGTATGTTTTTCAATGGTGTCACGTTGTACTCATTGTTGGGGTGTGGATGAGGGATGTTTCTGGATACTTTATCATTTATACTGTTAATTGGCAATCATACTTGCAGTGCACCGGAAACGTGTGCGGGAATGGCTCTCCTCTCCAATTATCAGGTATTTTAAAAAATAATACTGCGAATATCAAGCATATGGCTACAGTTATTTTAATAGAGCTTGATGTTTAAGAAAAAGTACATATTTTCATAGAACCTCTAGGTAAGTTTAGTCTGACAAGGTACTTATACTGGCTTGATTATTGTAAACTGGTGTTGGTGGTATGAATAGGTGCGCTATTGCATTGCGTTTTACGAGCATGTGTTGTAAACTAGAGTGTTTGTGAGGATGGGTATTCGGCAGCATTTGCGCTGCCATTTTTTATTTCAAGTATATACTAATTCTCTTGAATGATAAAAAAATGGCAGTATTCAGGAAGCTGGTTGTTTCTGGATACTCTTTTAATATTCTGTAGTTATGTAAAGGAGTAACCTCCCATTGCAGGCCGAACTTAAAGAAAATCTGCTCAAGGCAGGTGAAAAAGAAGGGTGTATCAGTTTTACAGAACTGAATCAACTGCTTCCGGATGACATAAAAGATCCCGCCGCCATAGAGAAAGTGTTTAATTTCCTGGGTGTTCACAATATTGAAATTGTGACCCAGGACGGAAAGGATGGTGAAAGACGGACTCTTTCTGGAGAAGTCTGGACACAAGATGATGCTGTTGGTGATGGTACCGATGTCGATGACGCCACATCTTCCAATCAGGAAGACGAGGGGCATGACGGCGAGGAAACCACCACCACTTATCTGAGGGAAATGGGACGTTTTGATCTTCTTACTCCTGAGGAAGAAGCAAAATATTCCAGGACAATCCGGCAAGGTTTTGATTCCATCATTGAGGCCATCCGAGTTGATAAATCCGGAAAGAAGGATCTTGAGGTGCTGTGTACTCGCATTGCTCTTTGGGAGAAAAGAGATCCTACCCTTAAACCCAAAAAACAGCAGCTTAATTTTATGCGCTATAGCGTTATCTCAGCTGCCAAAAAATATTCTGAATGCCGTGAACTGATAGAATTGCAGACCAAGCTGGAGGCTTATTCCCGCTCGATAGAAGTCGCCAAAGATTCCATGATTCGTGCAAATCTTCGTCTGGTTGTATCCATCGCCAAGCGATATATGCATCAGGGCTTAACTCTAGCCGATTTGATCCAGGAAGGCAATCTTGGTCTTATGCGTGCGGTTTTCAGATTTGACTATACCAAGGGGAATAAATTCTCCACATATGCTTCCTGGTGGATTCGTCAGGCTATTACCCGTGCCATCCTCGATAAAACCAGAACTATTCGCCTGCCTGTTCATTTCCTTGAGTTACGCAGTCAGTTTTTTAAAGCTTTTTACGCATTATACAAGGAACTTGGCAGGGAACCCACACCCCTTGAGATATCCAAGAATACTGACCTGCCCATGGATAAGATCCTTGCAATCCTGGAGGCTTCAAGAGAACCAATTTCTCTTGAAACACCGGTTGGCGATGATGATTCCACATTAGGTGATTTTCTTGAGAATCAGGAGTCGCAGTCCCCCTATGAGGCTGTGCAGAATCGTGAGCTTTCAGGAAGAGTTGAAGAAATTCTCTCCACATTAAGTGAGAGGGAAGAAAAAATCATTCGCCTGCGTTTTGGTATTGGTGAGAAGGCAGAATATACACTTGAAGAGATTGGGAAACGGTTTAATGTTTCCCGTGAGCGTATTCGACAGATTGAGAAAAAAGCCTTAAACCGATTGCGACATTCCAGTAGACGAGACAAATTGAAATTCTTTTTAGATTAATAATTATTCAATAGTGGGACTTAAGGCCGGGCTGCTCCCCGGCCTTTTTTTGTGAACATGAAAAACTTTATTGAAAAAGCTGGTTTCGGCGACATTCTCGAGAAAGTAGAGGCTGGTGAACGTTTATCCTGTGATGATGGAATACGATTGTATAATTCCAACGATATCCTGTCTCTTGGATACCTGGCAAATCGTGTTCGAAATCGAATAAATGGCGATAATGCTTATTTTATTTATAATCAGCATATCAACTACTCAAATATTTGTACGAATCTTTGCAAGTTCTGTGCCTTTGGTAAAGATAAGGAGCATGAACAGGCCTACGAGATGGATCTTGAAACTGTGCAACAGAAAGTTCGAGATCGGCTTGATGAACCCATCACTGAAATTCATATGGTTGGTGGCATTCATCCTGATCTTCCATTTTCGTATTATACAGATCTGTTGAAGGGAATTAAGGAGGTTCGTCCCGATGTCCATATTCAGGCCTTCACCTGTGTTGAAATTGCTCATCTGGCCAGCCTTGCCGAAAAACCAATTGGCGAAACACTGGATATTTTAAAAGATGCAGGGCTTGGTTCAATCCCTGGCGGTGGTGCTGAAGTGTTTTCTCCGCGGATTCGTGAAATTACCTGTGAAAAGAAATTACCGGGAAGGGATTGGCTTGAAGTTGCAAAAGTTGCCCATAGGCACGGTTTGCATACAAATGCAACCATGCTTTATGGTCATATTGAAACCATGGCAGAGCGCGTAGAACACTTGGATGCACTACGTGTGACTCAGGATGAGACCAACGGTTTTCTTGCCTTTATTCCACTTGCCTTTCATCCCAAAAATACTGAAATGTCTGATATTGCGAGAACCACCGGTATTGATGATCTGAAAAATATTGCAGTTGCCCGGCTTATGCTGGATAACTTTCCTCATATCAAAGCTTACTGGGTGATGATTGGGCCTAAGGTTGCTCAGATTGCACTTTCTTTTGGTGCCGATGATATGGATGGAACCGTGAAAGAAGAGGTTATTACACATATGGCTGGTGCCGAGACCGAGCAAGCTATTGGTTCAAAGACTTTAGTAAAGTTGATCCATGAGGCAGGTCGTATTGCAATCGAACGTGACACTCTGTATAAAACTATTCAAATTCACGAGTAACTGCTTACAACATCAGAATTTTTTGAAATGATTATGCTTACCCAGTGAGTGTTTGCATTCACGAATAAGAGATACGGGTTATATCTATGCAGGAAAATAAATTTACGACACTAAGTGACAAGGTTTTATCTGGAGGCAGGCTCAGTGACGATGATTTTTTAGTTCTTCATGATGACGGAGACATTCACCAGCTTGCTTTTCTGGCCAATGCAATCAAAGAAAAAAAGCATCCTGAGAAAATTGTCACCTACGTTATAGACAGAAATATAAATTATACTGATATTTGCGTATCTGCCTGTAAGATATGTGCTTTTTTTAAGGCACCAGAAGATAAGGAGGGATATCTCTTAACTAAAGATGAATTAGCCCGGAAAATTCAGGAGACTCAGGACTTAGGTGGTACGCAGATTCTGCTGCAGGGCGGCCTGCATCCAGATCTTCCTCTGGAATATTATGAGGATATGCTCCGCTTTATGAAGGCAACAGGGATTCATATTCATGGTTTTTCCCCTCCGGAAATACACCACTTTGCTGAAATATCAACGTTACCCATTGTTGAAGTTATCAAACGCCTGATAGCTGCAGGCTTAGACTCTATACCTGGAGGTGGTGCAGAAATACTCTCTGATCGGGTACGTGAATCAACAGCCCCCAGAAAGTGTAATGCAGATCAATGGATTGAGGTGATGGAAGAGGCCCATAAACTTGGCCTTCGAACATCTGCAACCATGATGTTTGGTCATGTTGAAACTGTTAAGGAACGTCTTGAACACCTTCGGCGTCTTCGTGAACTTCAGGATCGAACACAAGGTTTTACTGCATTTATTCCCTGGCCATTTCAGCCAGACCATACAGCACTTATTGAACAGGTTGATATCGAAAAAACAACAGGATTTGGATATTTGCGCATGCTTGCGTTATCACGAATTTATCTTGATAATTTTGAGAATGTTCAGGCTTCCTGGGTCACTCAGGGGCCAAAGATTGCCCAACTCTCTCTCTATTTTGGTGCCAATGATTTTGGTTCGACTATGATTGAAGAGAATGTTGTTGCTGCGGCTGGCATTCATTTCAGACTCTCAGAAGAAGAAATCAGACGCCTGGTTGTTGATGCAGGGTTTGAGCCCCGGCAGCGTTTAATGGATTATAGTCTGGTTTCCTGACTTTTTCTGAATTGTTCTAAACGTGTCTCTTTCCTCCAAACCTCCCTTTCGTATTTACAGGGCTCCCTGGGTTGTTCCTGTAACTTCTCAGGTTTTATTTGATGGTGCCATTGTAGTAGATAATGAGACCATTGTCGCAGTTGGAGCGTATTCTGATATTTCCAGACTACATCCCGATCTTTCCGTAACTGTTTGTTCAGGTGGTTTACTCCCCGCTCTTGTGAATTGTCATATCCATCTCGAACTTTCCGTATATGGAGTGATATACCCGCCAACACAAACCAGCAATATGTGTGATTGGATAAAAGTCCTTTTACAGGCTCGTGAACAGGCTAACTTTTCCCTGGATGAAATAAGAGCTGCAGCAAAAAAAATGGCTCAGACGCAGTACGATTCAGGTATTGGTTTGATGCTTGATACAGGGAATATTGATATTGGGACATTTGATTCCTGTCCCTCGGAAATATATTCTCTATATGAAATGCTTGGCCCTTCGAAAGCTGCAACACAAAAAGCCATTGAAACTATTGAACACTTCTCCGCAGAACAGTCTGTTACAGCACATGCTCCCTATTCCACATCTCCAAACCTTCTTAAAGTTATAAAAAAAAGATGCCGGAACCAGGAGCAACTGTTTTCAATACATCTTGCTGAAAACCTTGATGAAGGTCTTTTATTGAGTAAAGGTGAAGGCTGTTTTGCCCGGTTTTTACAAGATCGAACAGGCTCTGACTCTCCTTTTCCAATTCCTGGAATTGACAGCAGTACTGTGGTGGAGTATTTACAGCGATTAGGAATTCTTGATTCGAAAACCATTTGTGTCCATTGTATTCATTTGAACGATGAAGAAATAAAGATTATTGCAGATGCTGAAGCTCATGTTTGCCTTTGCCCTGGAAGTAATAAATTCCTCTCCGTTGGAACAGTTCGATTACAAGCTTTGCTTGATCATGGAATCCTTCCTGCGCTAGGCACTGATTCAATTGCTTCAAATCCAAGTGTTGATTTGTGGCAGGAGATGGCACTGTTAAGAAAAGAGCACCCCGCCGTATCTCCGGGAAGTATTCTTTCCATGGCAACAATTGGTGGAGCCAGAGCCATGGGGCGTGCTAACGATTATGGTAGCCTTGAAGCAGGCAAAACGGCCAGGTTTCTCAACATTCAAGACCAAGAATATGAGGATGTTGAAAGTTCTGAACAGCTCCTTGAACGCCTAACGATAAGTGGTAAACCGGAATCAGTAAAGTGGTTGTAAGGAAGTGAAAATGAAAAGCTCGAAAATTAAGGACTCGTGGATAAAACTTATATGAGAAAAGTACGTATCGGTATGGTGAATTATATCAACACTGCACCGATTTATGAGACCTGGAAGACTCGTAGCCATCCACAGAATTGGCATGTTGTTGAGGCTCCCCCTTCATCCTTAAATAGAATGCTTGCCAACGGTGAGTTGGATCTTGGTTTTGTCTCATCGTATGAGTATGGTGTACGCCCCGAGGAGTATCGAATTCTCTCTGATCTTTCCATAAGTGCAAATGGTTCTGTTGGTTCCGTGTTCCTGTTTTCCAGAGTTGCTCCAAGTAGGTTAAACAATCAATATGTGCTCCTGAGTGGGCAATCCGAAACATCCATCAGCCTTGTTAAAATACTTCTTGAAGAGTTTTTTCATGTGTACCCTAAATACGAAGTCGGGGATGTTAATGGTCGGAAAGCTGATGAATCTGAAGCTATCTTAGCCATTGGAGACGAGGCACTGCGATTATCAGCCAGTGATGCGTTCCCCTATAAACTTGATCTTGCAGAAGTATGGTGTCAGCACACAGATTTACCCTTTGTCTTTGCAGTTTGTGCAGCGCGTGAAGAGTTTTGCCGTGAGTATCCAGAAATTGTTTCTGCCATTCATCGTGAATTTCTATTTTGTAAAGGGGAGGGGAGGAAACATCTCGAATCTATCTGTGAAATTGTGGCACCTCGTATTCCCATGCATCCTGATGAGTGCTATGTGTACCTGAGGGCCATTGAGTATGGCCTTGGAGGACGCAAGCAATTAGCATTGGAAACATTTTTTCAATATTTGATTGATCGAAATGAGGCATCTCCTAAATCTGTCCCATTAAATATATTTGAAAGTTAGGAACAATGACGAAAATACTTGTGGCAGTTACTGGTGCTTCAGCCATGCTTTATGTGCAATCTTTTCTTGAAATGCTTGACCGGGAAAATAACGTTACTGTGCATGGAATCTGTTCTGAGGCCGGTGAAAAAGTTCTGGAACTTGAACATAAAAAAGGCTCAAGAAATCTGCCGGCGGTGACAAAGTGGTTTGATTGCAAAGATTTTACAGCCGCTCCTGCATCAGGCTCATCCGGATATGATTCCATGGTGGTTATTCCCTGCTCAATGGGAACACTTGCTGCAATTTCAACTGGGATCACATCCAACCTTATCCATAGGGCAGCTGACGTGATGCTTAAAGAGAATAAAAAACTCATTCTTGTTACCAGAGAAACTCCTTTAAATAGAACCCATCTGAAAAATATGCTTACTGTTCACGATGCCGGCGCCACTATTTGTCCTCCGCATCCGAGTTTTTATTTGAAACCTGGAAGCCTGGAAGAGGCTGCAATGACTTTTGCATGGCGGTTGGGAGATCAGCTTGGCCTCAAAATGAAAGGGCGTAAGAGATGGGAGAATGATGAATAATGTTTAAGAAAATCTCCATCCTGCTTGAGATGATCAAATTCAAATTGACCATCTTTGCCATGCCTTTTGCTTTTACTGGTGCTTTTCTTGGTGCACGTGGCGTTCCTGAGTGGCGCAGTTTTCTTTTTGTGATCCTTGCAATGGTTGGAGCACGAACCTGTGCCATGGGGTTTAACCGCATTGTTGATGCAAAATTTGACGGAGCTAATCCCAGGACTGCAGGGCGCGCTCTTCCATCCGGTGCTGTGAGTAGTTTTGAAGCCTGGGGGATGGTTGTTGCTGCAGGGTTTGTATTCTTTTATGCTGCATGGTCTTTAAACTCCTTAACTTTGCAGCTTGCTCCTTTTGCCTTAGGGTTAACTCTTTTTTATTCTCTCACCAAACGTTTTACTTCTCTGTGCCATCTGGTATTAGGTGTTGCCCTGGCATTTTCTCCGCTTGGCGGCTGGGTAGCGATCCAAGGAAGCCTTGTATCATACCCATGGGCACTTTCAGCAGGAGTTCTTTTTTGGGTGGCTGGTTTTGATACCGTCTATGCCTGTCTTGATGCAGAGTTTGACAAGAAAACCGGACTTCATTCGCTACCTTCAAGAATAGGACAACGTAATGCTTTTCGCCTGGCCGCCGGTTTTCATGTACTGGCATTTATCCTGTTTGTCCTCACCGGTTTGCAGGCAAACTTAAATGTACTTTATTATATTGGTGTCTTTATAGCAGCGTGTGCCTTATTTTATCAGCATTGGATTGTGAATCCAAATGATTTATCCAGGATTCAGATGTCATTCTTTTCAATGAACGGTTTTATTAGTTTGGCTTTGTTTATTGCTACATGGTTGGCACTTATTACCGAACAATTATGATATATATATCTTATGGATGCTTAACTGAACAGAACATAGCCAGCATGTAACTGATAAGTAGTTGCACTGGTAAAGTTTGTGTGGAAAAGTGACTTTCCGGGGAAAGAAAACTCTATTCTTTTCTTTCCCCATTATTTTATACAAAGGAGAATATCAATGAGTGAATCAGTATTGGAAACGCACTATGAAGACTTGGAACTTGTACATCGTGGAAAAGTCCGGGATATGTATGCAATCCCTGGGCATGATGATAAATTGCTGATGGTGGCTACTGATCGCATCTCAGCCTTTGATGTTGTGATTGATGCAATCCCTGGTAAAGGTAAGGTTCTTACTCAGCTCTCTCTCTTCTGGTTTGATTTGCTTGGTGATGTTGTGCCTAATCATCTGATTACCGCAGATGTAAATGAATATCCTGAGTCCTGTAAACCATACAGTGCTGAGCTTGATGGCCGTTCAATGCTCGTTCATAAAACAGAGCCTTTGAGTGTTGAATGCATTGTTCGCGGATATATTTCCGGATCATTCTGGAAAGCGTATCTGAAAGATACCACTGTCTGTGGTTTTGAATTTCCATCAGGATTGCAAGAGTCCGACAAACTGCCTGAGGTGATTTTCACACCTTCAACCAAAGCAGATATTGGTGATCATGATGAAAATATCTCTGTGAAGACAATGGAAGATCTGCTTGGAAAAGAACAAACTCAAAAAATAGCAGATATAAGTGTTGAGCTCTACAGCAGGGCTGCAGATTACGCAAGATCCAAGGGGATTATCATTGCGGACACTAAGTTTGAGCTCGGCATGCTCAATGGTGAGCTGATCCTGATAGATGAGGTGTTGACACCAGATTCTTCCCGTTTCTGGCCGCTTGACCAGTACACACCCGGGAAAGGTCAACCAAGCTTTGATAAACAGGTTCTGCGCGATTACCTTGCAACACTTGATTGGGACAAGAATCCTCCCGCACCTAAAGTACCCCAGGACATTATTGATAAAACAAAAGCACGTTATGAAGAGGCTTTGGTTAAAATTACCAAGGGGTAATCCTTAGGAGTAGTCAAACATAAATATCCATCATTTATTGACATATTCATAGATGATATCAACAAGTTTCTTAAAAGGAATAGGCTTGGTAAGGTAAGCGTTCATCCCGGCTTTTTTACACTGTTCTTCAAAATCTGTTGTGGCCTGAGCTGTGAGGGCCACAACAGGAATAGGAACAAGGGATAATCTTTTTTCGTTCTTCCGGATTATTTTCGTTGTTTCGATACCATTCAGTACAGGCATGCGGATATCCATAAGTATGATATCCGCAGAACTTTCCTGCATAGCATCAAGCAGTTCCTGCCCATTTGCACAAACAGTTACTGTTCCCCCCTGTGCTTCCAGGTAGGCTGATATGATCCGCTGATTGATGAATTCATCTTCTGCCAGGAATATGCGAATTCCTTCCAACACTTTAACCTGAGAGCTTGTTTTAATCTCTTCAACAACCTGTGAGCTTTCTTCTTTTCCCAGTTCGCAGAGGATGGTGAAGCAGAACGTGGAACCATCCCTGCTTGTATTTTCGAGCCACAATTTTCCCTGCATATGTTGTACAAATTCAGAGCTTATGGCCAGTCCCAATCCTGTGCCTTCAATAACATGTTCTTTTTCAAGATGCCCCCTTTCAAAAGCATCGAAAATACTGTTTTTGGACTCCTCGGCAATACCATAGCCATTGTCTTTAATGGTGAAAAGTAGTGGTACTTCCTGTTGGGTAGGTTGAGAGTGCAGTTCTATTTTGAGCAGAATGCTTCCTTTTTCGTAACTATTCAGCGAAAAAAATGAAATAAAGTACATTATTTTCTTGACACGGTTTTTGGCATTTTTTTTGAAAACTGGTATGGCCTCCATTCTGCGACAAGACGGCAATAAGCGGAACACAGGTTGC
>JAESPV010000035.1 GCA_016765495.1 Desulfocapsa sp.
CAACCTGTGTTCCGCTTATTGCCGTCTTGTCGCAGAATGGAGGCCATACCAGTTTTCAAAAAAAATGCCAAAAACCGTGTCAAGAAAATAATGTACTTTATTTCATTTTTTTCGCTGAATAGTTACATAATATCTACGATATTTTCTTGACTGTATATTTGAAGCACTGTATACTATGACCGAAAATGATAGTTGGCTCACAAATTGCTATGAGGTGCCACCTCGGTTGCTCATATTACTTATCTATCTGATTTGTCAATGGGAATAGCTTTTATCAAGTATACGCTCTTTACTCACGCACAAAGCGTATACTTAACAAATAGGCGACATAAATTTGCTTGATTCCTCCGCAATATTATAAGAAAATGGACTCATTATCGACCATATCTATCTAATACATCTCAACGCATACTTGTTATTTACTTAAATAACAAGGCGTTACGCAGATCCAGTGACCGTTTGCGGTCATGCATTCTATACTACTAAAGACGTTCCAGCAGTAACTTTGAGCATTACAGAAACCGGCCTGACTCTTGAAAATACACCAAACTTAGAACTAGTTAGCCACTGAACAAGCGGAACCAGTCCTCACATCGTAGAGCTTATTATGAGCCCCTGACCAGGCTCAAAGAGCATGTTTTTCTTTTACAAAATAAATAATAAATTTAGCGTAGTATTTGAGTTGTATTCAAGGGAATACATCAGAAGATGTCCTTAATCTAACGTGTTAGGAGGGGAAAATGTCTGAAGATTTGCATGTCAAGGAGGAAACTCGGAGGTCTTTTTTGAAGATTATGACGGGGTTGGGGGTGAGCGGTCTTGCAGGTGTTACTTTGGGTGGGCTTACTATGCCTGCTGTAGTTCATGCTCGAGAGATACGTTCCGGTGGATTTGGTGATGCAGGTTATCGTCATGGCGAAGTCGTACCGATCGCCCCTGACAATCCGTCTATTGTTCATAACAATCAGTTTTGCAGACCTGGTAACTGTGACGAGTGCATCCGTGTTTGCCGAGAGGTTCAGACGGTTTTTGATTATTGGAATCCGGCGGTGGCACAAGAAATCGTTTGTGTTAATTGCGGCCAGTGTGCCTTGGTATGTCCCGGTAGACACGGCATTCCAGCCATCCGAGAGCGGGACGAAACCACATTGGTTTTCGATGCTTTGAATAGTCCTGATTGCCATGTAGTTGTTCAGACTGCACCGGCAACACGGGTGGCTCTCGGAGAAGAGTTCGGGCTTCCCGCCGGAGCATGGATGGCTGGGCAGCAGGTGGCTGCGTTGCGCGCACTCGGATTTGATTCCGTTCTTGACACCAACTTTACTGCTGACCTCACAATTATGGAGGAGGCTACGGAATTTCTCTATCGAGTTAATAATACTTACCCAGGTAAGTATCCGTTACCGATGTTCACTTCCTGTTGTCCTGGTTGGGTCAGTTTTGTAGAGCATTTTTATCCGGAGCTCATTCCAAATCTTTCAAGTTGCATGTCGCCGCAACAAATGTTCGGATCTTTGTCCAAAACTTACTACGCCGAGCAGCGAGGTTTGGATCCCAAAAATATTATTTCGGTATCCATCATGCCTTGTACGGCTAAGAAATACGAAGCTCAACGGCCTGAAATGGATGCTGCCAGTCAATATTGGGACGATCAGGATGTAAGCCGTGATGTTGATGTGGTTCTGACCACGCGTGAGTTGGCACGCATGATCAAAGCCAAGGGCATCGATTTTGCCAATTTACCAGCCGAAAACTATGATTCGTTGATGGGCGAAGCTACTGGTGCGGGAATTATCTTTGGTGCTACCGGCGGTGTAATGGAAGCAGCACTTAGAACCGCGTATTTTACACTTACCGGGGATCAGCCTACAGGTGCCTTGTTAAACTACACTCCAGTTCGCGGTTTGGATGGAGTTAAACAAGCCTCTGTGACGGTTACCGGCGTAGATATTAACATGGTTGTCGTCCACGAGCTTAAGAATGCTCGTGCCGTTTGCGACAGGATTATGGCAGGCAATCCAGACAATTGGCATTTTATCGAATTTATGGCTTGTTCCGGCGGCTGTGTCAGTGGTGGCGGTCAGCCTAGAACAGCCGTTCCACCGACCGATGCTATTCGCCAAGCACGGACTGATACTCTCTATGCTCAAGACGCAGACGCACCTTTGCGTTCATCACATGAGAATCCAGAGATCCTGGCGATCTACGAAAGTTTTTTGGAGAAACCGTGCGGCGATCTTTCACATAGACTGCTTCATACCGATTATACGAATCGTGGGCCAGTGTTTTAGGTCTGTCTCTTAGGATGCCCGATATATCTGGGCTGTTTTATAACCCAGTCAGATCCAACAATATGTCGAGAAGTCGTTTTGGAGCACCGCAAAATCAGCAATTTCCCTTAAGAACGGGAACTAAATAAGTTGAGCATATTGCGCTGCAATTTTTTCGTCACCTGTACTTGATAACGTTTTTTCAAGTACAGGTTGTACGAAACAAAGGGCAAGTGAGATGTTCAAGTTATTTCGAGCTGTGCGGGTAGATCTTGAATACAAATAATTAAAAAAAAAACAGCATGAGAAGATACTAAACATCTGTTCGCCTCTGCGGGATATTACAGCTCCCCAACTGCAATACAAACGCAGGCCTCATAATGACAAAGTACAAGATCAAAGTTTCTGTGGGAGTTGTTCCTATGTTGCTTGCCGAAAACCGCATACCGAATACCGAATACCTTCTGCCCGCACAGCTCGCAAAAATTTAGAAAGATGTATCAAATATACCCCGGTAAAGCGGAGTTAACAGATGGCCCGTTGGAGTCGTTAAATGAAACGATTAATTTACTCCGTGTAACTGGCTGGAACATTGCCTCGGATCGCGGGGATTCACTAAAAGAGTATTTTCAATAAATTCATGAGCAGTAACTCTATTGAAAAGTAGGAGGTAAGTATGACAATACAAGCATATTCGGAACAAGAAGAGGTAGCGGATTTTATTGATGAGGGTAAAATATATCAGGATTTAGAAAAATCACAAGCATTACCCAAAAAGCACGTTCATAATATAATCAAAAAAGCTCGCGATACCAATGGATTGACACCGTTAGAAGTGGCGGCGTTATTGCAAACAAAGGATAAAGACTTACTTGACTTAATATTTGCGGCAGCCAGTGAAATTAAAGAAAAGATTTACGGTAAGCGGCTGGTGATATTTGCTCCGCTATATGTGAGTAACTACTGTGTTAATAACTGTGTTTATTGCGGTTACCGCCAGGATAATAAAATGATCCGCCGCAAACTGACCATGCCGGAATTGGTCGAAGAAGTAAAAGTGCTGGAGGAGTTTGGTCATAAACGGCTAGCATTAGAAGCGGGAGAACACCCGGAGAAATGTTCCTTTAAGTATATTTTAGAATGTATTGACACTATTTATAACGTTAAATTGGATAACGGTAGTATTCGCCGGGTAAATGTCAATATTGCAGCTACTACGGTAGAAAACTATGCTAAACTGAAAGAAATTGGTATCGGCACCTACATTCTGTTTCAAGAAACTTACCACCGAGAAACTTATCACAAGATGCACCCTAGTGGCCCTAAGGCTGACTATAACTGGCATACCACTGCTATGGATCGTGCTATGACGGCAGGTGTTGACGATGTAGGTGTGGGGGCGTTATTTGGTCTTTATGACTATAAGTTTGAAGTGATGGGTTTGATTTATCATGCCCTGCACTTAGAAGAACAGTTTGGCGTGGGGCCCCACACCGTTTCGGTACCTAGGATGTGCCCAGCATGGGGTGTAGATATTGATAAATTTCCGTATTTAGTAAATGATGAAGATTTTTCTAAAATCATTGCTATATTGAGGCTGGCAGTACCTTACGCCGGTATCATACTGTCTACCCGTGAAAACTCAAAACTCAGAGATGAATTAATTAAATATGGCGTTTCACAAGTCAGTGCCGGTTCCTGTACTGGGGTGGGCAGTTACCAAAAGAAAGCTGAAAAAAAACGACGTGCTTGTGCTGGGGACCAAGAAGAAAAGCCCCAGTTTGAAGTTGAAGATCATCGCAGCCCGGATGAGATATTGCGCAGTATATGCCAGTCGGGATATTTGCCTAGCTACTGTACTGCTTGTTACCGCCAAGGGCGCACCGGTGACAGATTTATGTCTTTGGCTAAAACCGGTGAAATTCAAAATGTTTGTCAACCCAATGCTTTGTTAACTTTTAAAGAATACTTGATGGATTACGCTTCGCCGGAAACCAAGGCGGTGGGTGAAGAAACGATAAGACAACATTTAGCAGAAATCCCCAAAGCTGGTATGCGCAAAGCAACTCAGGAGAAATTAAGGCTAATAGAACAAGGGCAACGGGATTTATATTTTTAAAGGAATTGTAGTTCGTTACACCCCTCAAGGGGGTACTGAAAATAGTGCCGGTTTACCGTTCAACACTGGTGTTAGTTATTATATTTATGTATCGGAAAACCAAAGTTCCTGTGGGAATTATTCTTATGCCGGTTGCCGAACTTCCAATTCGACGCACTAGAAAACTAAAGGCAATATCGACCTTGTCATGCTTGTAGGCCCTTAGGACAGCATTGCCACAAACTCATCTTCGGTAAGAATTCTTATACCTTTTTCCTGCGCTTTTTTAAGCTTTGATCCCGGTTTTTCACCAACCACCAGACAGGTTAATTTCTTAGTAATTCCGCTTGCAATCTGCCCACCGTGATCCTTGACCAGTTTTTTTGCCTCTGTCCTGGACAATTTTTTCAAGCTTCCGGTAAACAGAAGTACTTCACCGGTCAGCAGAAGATTTTCTTCCCTTTGCACCAATACCTGCGGCTGAACGCCAGCATCATGGAATGCGTTCATCATCTCCCGAACCGACGGATCAGAAAAATAATCCGCGATTGAGCTTGCAGCCTGCTCTCCAAGCCCGTCAACTTCAAGTAGCTCCTCACGGGTTACAGTAAGCAGTCTTTCAAGGCTTAAAAAAGTGCTTTCAAGCAATCCTGCAGTCACCTCTCCCACATAACGGATTCCCAAGGCTGCAAGAAACTGGGATAAAACAGGTTTCTTTGCGGCCTCAATCCCGGACAAAGCATTGTCTGCAGATTTTTCACCCCAACCATCAAGAACTTCAAGATCCGCTTTTTGAAGCTTAAAAATATCCGGTAAATCCTTGATCAGTTGCAAATCAAAGAGTTGTTCGACACTTTTTTTTCCAAGACCTTCAATATCAAGTCCTGCTTTTGAGCAAAAATGAATTATTGAGCGTAAGCGCTGCGCAGGACAATGGGGATTAACACAGCGGGTCACAGCTTCACCCTTCGGCTTAACCAGCAAGTGGGAGCAGACAGGGCAGTTTTGGGGAATGATGATAGGCTCTGCATCTTTATCCCGCTTTTCAAGCACAGGTTTTACAATCTCAGGAATCACATCACCGGCACGCTGGATCAGTACCGTATCGCCGATTCGCAAATCTTTTCGCAGGATTTCATCAGCGTTGTGGAGGGTAGCTCGACTCACCATAACACCACCAACATCAACGGGGTCTAGAATGGCCACCGGGGTTACAGCGCCGGTTCGCCCTACCTGGAAGTCAACCTTTACGATTTTGGTAGTTGCCTGGATGGCCGGGAATTTACAGGCGATGGCCCAACGCGGAGCACGCGCCTTGGCGCCAAGACGTTCCTGCAAAGCAAAATCGTTTACTTTCACCACCATTCCATCAATTTCATAGGCAAGATCATGGCGTAGAGTGGAAAGTTCTGCAAACCGCTTGATTACGGTTTTGATATCGGGACAGAAGCAAATCAGGTCACTTACAGGAAACCCTAAGGATCCCAAAAACTGCAACAGTTCCTGCTGGGTCTTGCAATCGGTATCTGCTGGGTCTGCTACTGCGTAAACATAAAAACGCAAAGGACGCTTTGCTGTGATTTTGGGATCAAGCTGACGCAGAGAACCAGCCGCAGCGTTGCGCGGATTGGCAAAAAGAGGCTCACCATCTTCCGCCCGTTGCTGATTGAGTTTTGCAAGCCCGGTTCGGTCCATAAACACTTCCCCGCGCACTTCCAGACGAGGAATATCTGTCTGCCTGAGACGCAGAGGAATAGAAGTAACTGTTCGCAGCTGTGCGCTTATGTCCTCACCGGTTGAACCGTCCCCTCGGGTACTTCCCTGAACAAACAGACCATATTCATACACAAGTTCCACTGCCAAACCATCAAGCTTGGGCTCGGTCATATATCCGGGTCGTACATCGGTGAGTAAAAACCGAAGGAGACGATCCTCAAAAGCGTAAAGATCACGATCAGCAAAAGCATTTTCAAGACTGAGCATGGGCAGGCGATGCTGCACCTGCTCAAACTTATCCAGCACTGCACCGCCAATGCGCTGGCTGGGAGAGTCGGAAGTTACCCAATCGGGATGTGCTTCTTCTATTTTCAGCATCTCCTGAAACAGACGATCATATTCACCGTCTGAGATTTGTGGCTCATCGAGCACATAGTAGAGATGAGAATGTTCAGTCAAAAGAAGATGTAGCTCTTCCAGGCGTTTCCGGTCGGACATAGGGGTTACCGGGGAGGAGTCAGCAGAGTTCCGCCTTTGGCGATATTTTCATGTTCAACTTCATCAATAAAAATCAAAATCGCCTCCGGTGGTTTACCGGATTCTTTGGAAATCACATCGGTTACACCCTTACATATGTTCCTTTTCTGGTCTTTGGAAAGTGTTCCTGCTACGCGAATATTTACATATGGCATATGTTCCCCCTTTGTTGAAAACTAAAAATTATTTACTTTGTTTTTTTTATTGCAAACAAAACTGCGCTACATCGGCAGGCAACTGATCAACAGTGACTCCAAATTCTTCTGCCAGTTCAAGCAGTTCCTGATAACTGCAATTGATAAAATTCACCGGTACATCTTTTCCAGCCGCCACCACCCCCTGCTCCAGAAAAAGCAATAATGCAGGTGCCGCCGTCTTGTAAAAGTCATCGGATTGAATGGATTGCCTCTCTACGAATGCCTTATAACGATGCCAGTTATAAAGGCTTCTTCTCACACCGCGATAAATGGTTTTATGAAAATTTTCCAGACTGATATCACGAAGGATAATTTCCTGGTACCGTAAAATTGCAGCATCTTTAAGCCCGACAAGTTCATCCTCAGCAAGCACTAATCCGGGTCCGTCACCATCTTCGGTTAAAAAGTACACTGATGAATGAAAGGTAATCTCAGGAATTTCTCCCGAATGACGAACAATAAGCCATTCATCTGTAAGTAAAATCCTTCGCTCTTCCTCTGTCACTGCTTCTTCTCCAGAGCAAAGACAGAACGAAGAATATCCACTTTCACCTCCGGCTTATCTTTACAGCTTTCGTTTTTAAGATAAATAACAGGATCATGAAGAAGCTTAGACACAATGGCAGAAGCCATCATTTCAACACTTTTCTGTTCTTTTGAAGTTAAATTTTTCAGCCGCGGCAGGGTTCGTTCAAGCTCTAGCTGACTGATTTGATTTCCTTTAGCACGAAGAGCTACAATGGTTGGTGTAATGGTAAGGCCTGCCAGCCAGTCCTTAAATTTCAGAGCTGCTTCATCCACAATTCTGCTGGCCTTGACTGCCTCTTTATCGCGTTCCTCCTTATTCAGCTCCACCACATTAATGAGATCATCAATATCATAGAGGTACACATTATCAAGCTCATTCAAGGCGGGATCAAGGTCCCTGGGAACTGCAATGTCTATAAAAAACAGTGGATTATTGCGTCGTTTTCGCATAAGAGGTTTCACTTCCTCTTTATGCAGGATAATCCCCGGGGCTCCTGTGGAACTTACGATAATATCGACATATTCAAGTTGCTCAACAATCTCAGTAAGCCCAACAGCCCGGCCATCGAATCGTTTGGCAAGATCAAGTGCCTTTGCAAGAGTTCTATTAGCAACCACAACCTCTTTTGCACCATTACCCACCAGATGCTCAGCGGCAAGCTCCGCCATCTCTCCAGCCCCGATAAGCAATACCCGTTTTTTGTCAAGTGAGCCGAAGATTTTCCTGGCAAGTTCGATGGCGGCGTAACTTATGGACACAGCAGAAGAACCAATACGCGTTTCACTGCGTACCCGTTTAGCAACGGAAAAAGATTTATGCAGAAGTTTATTGAGAATTGGACCAGTACATTTTTTTTCCGAGGCCCATCGATACGCTTCTTTCAACTGCCCAAGAATCTGAGATTCGCCCACAATCATAGAATCAAGACTGGCTGCTACCATAAAAAGATGATGGACAGCTTCTTCGTTACGGTAACAATACAGATGTTTTTCGTACTGATCAGGAGTAAGAGCATCACCAAAAAGAAATTCGGCAAGATTCTTTTCCACATCTTCTCCATCATCAACCGAGACAAGAATTTCCACACGGTTACAGGTGGAGAGAAGATAATACTCCCGCAGGCCGTCAATCTTCTCAAGAGCCCGTAAAGGCTCTTCATAACCACTGCTTAGTGCCAGCTTCTCACGCACTTCAAGGGGGGTGTTTTTATGATTCACTCCAAGGAGCAGAATTGTCTCATTGGGCATAACTATGTTGTCCCCCAAGCAGATAACTCACACCCCACAAAGTAAAAATCACTGAACAGAATCCAACAATGGACATGACTGCGGCACGCTTCCCACGCCACCCGAGGGTAAAACGCTGATGAATCTGGGCTGCATAAAGGAACCAGGTAATAAGTGACCATGTTTCCTTTGGATCCCAATGCCAGTAGGTTCCCCAGGCCTGCCGGGCCCAGACAGATCCAGTGATAATACCAAGGGTAAGAAAAGCAAATCCTGCAGTCAAACAATGAGTGTTTAACTGATCGAGTGCACCAAGTGATGGCAATCGATTGAAAAAGAATCCAAACTTCTTGGATTTTAATTCCTGCTCCTGCAACAGATACATGACAGCACCACAGAATGCCAGGGCCAGAAAAGCATAGGCCATCACAGCAACACCTGCATGAATGGGCAACCAAAGGGACTGCAGGGCTGGTGGAAGTGGATAAAACTCCCGAGAAACCGAGGCTGCAATGACCAACAGTATAAAAATAAGCACTGAAACAAAAGTCCCAAAATTCTTTACAGAATAACGCCAGTGAAAGGACAGATAGGCCCAGGTCACAGACCAGGCAAAAAAGACAGCAGCTTCATGTTGAGAAGTAATGGGAGTATGTCCCGCAATCAGGTAACGTGAGAGTATATAGAGACTCTGCAGCACCCCGGATCCGACCAATATCATCCTGGCAATTTTTCGAAGCTTCTCTTTTTGTCTAAAAAAGAAGATAAGATAAACAACACAAACAACAAAATTGACAAGCAGCACAGCATTAAACAATAAATAGTTGATTTCACCCAACATGACAAGATCTCCCGCGGAATTGGTACATCAAACCATCTCTTTCTTGAAATGTTTCAGAGTCTTTTCCAGTAACCTGGCAACATCAATCTCCTGTGGTAGCATATCCTGTAATATCTTTGATAAAGCAATCCACTGCTGCTGCCTTATACAATTCAGAATTTCACTATCAAGAAGTTTTTCAAAGAGTTGCTTGTGCTCAGTTGCATCACCAGTTACACCAACAATTTGTTTTCGTAAAGTAGCCATCAAATCCACAAGCAGCATGTACTCGGGACCATAGGATCTTTCAAGCTCTTTTCGAATACGTGCAGCAAGTGCAGGACTGCCTCCACCGGTTGCCACGGTAAGCAGGAGGTCTCCACGACGACAAGAAGCAGGAACCTGAAAGGTACAGGATTCCGGCATATCCGCCACATTAACAAGGATACCTGCAACATTTGCTTCGGTTACAATTTGTTTCTGGATAGGTCGACTATTCGTTGCTGCAAAAACAAGCTTTGCACCGAGCAAATCACCTCTGCGATACTCTCGTTGCTTTAATTCCAGCAAGCCATCCTCTGCCCGCTCTGCAATGCGTGTAACGACCAGGGGGCTGATAACACATATCTTTGCACCACAGGGTAAAAGTGATTCAATCTTCCGACTGGCCACAGTCCCGCCGCCAACAATGATACAAAGCTGGTCACGAACATCCAGATTTACAGGATAAAGTGACATGACAGACTCCGCTTAAGATTTTGCCCGGAGACGATTGATAATGACCGTAATTTCCTGGCCATCTTTATGAATAGTCTGTTTCGTTCCTGCAATGGCATACTCTTCTTTGGCACGTTCCATAAAAAGGGGCAAACATTTTCTTCGTGCGTCATGGGCAAGATATATGGTTCCACCGGGTTTCAGATAGCGCCTGAAGACATCCAGGAGCGGATCAAAGAACTCTTCACGAAACAGAACTTCTGCTGCAGTAACTACATCAAAAGGTTCCATATCAGGAGGGTTCAGCCAATCCAGATGAGCACAATGTACATTTGTAAGACCGGATGCCGCAACACTCACCTTTTGAAAATCCATGATAATATCTTCATAATCGGTAAGGGTCACATCAAAGCCACAAGCTGCAGCTGTAATCCCGGGGGCACCAAGGCCGGCACCAATTTCAAGCAATTTTTGTCCCTTTGCGTCAGGCAGAGAAGCAAGAACGTAGGACAAAACCATGGCCGACTCCCAGAGTTTTACCCAGAACGGGAATTCACTCACATTGGCAAAGGGATCCTTACCGTCAAGAAATTCCTCAATATCCGCTACTTTTAGCAAGCGGATGGCCGTCTCATTGACTTTAAACGTATCAAATGTCAATTTATATTTCGAACGAATACGATTATAAATTTCACGTTCTTCACTCGGTAATGTTCTGATATCCATATTTTTTTACTTACGAAAACGAGTGCTGGGATTAGCCGCTAAACAAAGTATACAAAAGACCGGATGACGCAAGAAGGAGGCAATAATACCCGAAATACTGCAATTTATTTCTACGAATTACATTCAAGAGCAGAGTAATGGCAAAATACCCTGCAATTGCCGAAGCAACTGTTCCGGCTCCTATGACAAACAGGCTATTGAGCTCAGGCGGGTTATCCAACAGATCTTTTGATTGCAGGACTACGGCACCAAGGATAGCAGGAATGGACATAATAAATGAAAACCTGGCGACGGTTTCACGGTTAACACCCAAAAGCATTCCTGTGAAAATAGTTGACCCGGAACGCGAAAGGCCCGGAAAAATTGCCATTGCCTGTGCGCATCCAATCAACAGTGCCCGGGGACAATTCAACTTCACGTTCCTTTCCCTGAGATATGGCGTCACCGTCATAATTACTCCGGTTAAAAACAACATACAATAGACCAACAGGACATTAGCGAAGAGTCCTTCAACGGAATCCTTCAAAAACAGCCCGACTCCAACTGCTGGTAGGGTCGCCACAACAATATAGATATCCCAGAGAAAATAATGTTTCAAATCGTCATCAGCTCGACCACGCATCACAGCAAACGGAGCTGCCAGCATGGCGGCTAACTCTTTGCGAAAAACAATGCAGACCGAAACAAGAGTACCAAAGTGGACAAAAACATCAAAAGCCAGCCCTTGTTCCTGAAAATTGAGCAGTTCAGAACCAAGCACAAGATGCCCTGAGCTGGAAACCGGGAGAAACTCAGTCAAGCCCTGTAGTGCCCCCAATATTATTGCCTTGATTAATTCCAAAACCTCACCTCAGAAAAACAAATTACTTTCCAGTAAAACCAGATTTAGTCCAAGCTGTATAATTACGCTATCGTTTCGCTCTGTAGCAGCATCATTTAAGGTGCAACGATTGAATAACGCTGTAACACCCGGGACAAATCTGAGAGAATAAAAAAAAGGCCGATTGACATATGCTGTAAACCAGCAATCAATCGGCCTCAATAAACTAACTAAAAAAACGGGTTATGTCAATTAGCAACCCTCGATGGCAGCACCACCTTTTGGAGGGCTAACTTTTACTTTATCACCCGCTTTAAGCTTATCAGCTTTTTTGCAGGTCATGGTTACTTTGTCGCCTTCAACAGAATCAACGGTGCACTTAAGTTTAGCTGCAACAGCTACAGTGCTTACTGCGAACATCAGAACCAGAACTACAGATACGATACCTTTCTTCATTGTATTCTCCTCAATTACAGGGTTTTATTCTCTGGAACAACTCCAGAATATTAGTACCTTAGCAAAATACTTCTCGGAGTCTGCGCTTGCCTGTCTTTTCAAAGAAAATAGTTTGACAAGGTACTTATACCGGCTTACTTACTGTTCGCCAGTGTTCAATCTTAATTCAGAAAAAACAGTATAAAATCCAACAGTAGAGTTGTCAACACTTATCGTTTAAAAAATGAGCGCTAATTCATTATCTTTTTGATGTCACCCTCAAGTATCACACGGGATACATAGCCTGGATACTTTTTTACTACAGTCCCACTACTGTTAATCAAAAATGAGGTGGGAATACCGACGACACCACCAAAACTTCTCGCAGTGAATTTGTCTGCCATAAGCACCGGATAATTAATTGACCGCCTTTCAACCAGTCTCTTAACCGTTTTGGAGCCACTCTCATCAACGGAAAGCGCAATCACTGAAAAGCCTTTCTTTGCATACTTTTTCTGTAGTTTGATTAAATCCGGTATTTCCTGTATACAAGGAGGACACCAAGTTGCAAAAAATGTTACCAGAAGGGTTTTTCCCGTAAAACTCTTACTGTCTACCCTGTCTCCGGTTACAACATCACGAAGCAAAAAAGAAGGCATTTTTGATGCAGACATAGCAGGTTGTGCGAATATCATTAAAACAAGAAAACCTGCCAGAAGCAGACTAAAGCTGCCAGAACACCTGATTTGTTTCATTAATAAATCCTCTTTAAACGTTGACCAGCAAAGGCTATCAGACTTAATATGTACATGTGCAGGAAAAGCAAACATTCTGTGGGGATTTTTCGTATATCAGTTGCCTGTTATCAGTTTCTGAATACTGATAACTTCTGCCCGTAAGGCATCATGCACTTAAGTGAAAGTATTCAATCTTCAGAGAAAGTCAACCTATTAAGGTTGATTCTCCCTGGGTGATAATTTAATCCTTTTCCTTTTTTTACACTTCAGCACCAATCTATACTACAGAAATTTAATGATTTTCTTCGACAACACAATTTATTATGGAGAAATGCTGTCTCGAAAAACAATCTATGTTAGAGTAACTCGACTTTACTATTGGTACACCTGATGGTGCCATCCACTTTCCATAAATACATATAAATCATCATGAACAACTTTTTTTCCATGCGCCCCTGGCCACTTTTCCTCATTTTTATTTGCAGTACTTTTCTGCCACAGTTTTCTCTCGCTGCCCACCTGGTTGATCGGGTCGTTGCAGTCGTAAATGATGACGTTATCACCATGTCAGAAGTAAATGAGGAAGGAGAAGGCTACTTCAAAAAAATCAAAAATCAGGCGCCCCCGTCACAAGTCGAAGACGCCTTGAGTCGTGCCCGTGAAGAAATACTCGGAAACCTGATAGATAAAAAGCTCATTGCCCAGGAGGCTGCAAAAAACGGTATCAGTGTATCCCCTGATGAATTACAAGCTGCAATGCGGCGGATGCTTGAGAATAATCGTATCACCAAAGAGACGCTGCTGGTTCAATTAGAAAAAACAGGCATGGATTTCGACAGCTATCTTGACAACCTGCGAAATCAAATCCTGCAAAGCAAACTTGTCAATTACGAAATTCGCTCTAAAATCATCATTACCGATAATATGATCCTTGACTATTACGACGCAAACTATACTAAACATATAAGCGGTGGAGGATACTATATTATGCAGATGGGTTTTGTCTGGGGAAAATCTGGCCAGCAAGGGTCTGCTCCCAATCAATACGCAGATAAGATGGGCGCAAAAAAACGAGCCGAACGGGTTCATGCACTCGTCAGTAATGGCCAGGATTTCAGGATACTCGCCCAGAAATTTTCAGACTTACCGTCCGCATCTGACGGTGGTGACCTTGGTGTGTTCCAGGAAGATGAAATGGCTCCTTATATGCGTGATGCTATCCTGAAACTTGAACCGGGGGCAATCAGTGAAATAGTTGAAACCCCATCCGGATACCAGTTTTTTAAACTTCTCTCCAGTAAAGATGGTCAGATTGTTGTCCAGGCATCCTTTGCCTCAGTAAAAGAAGAGATAAGAAACAAGCTTTATGATGAGCAGCTCAAGGGGCAGTTTAGCGAATGGGTTAAAAATATAAAGAAAACAGCATACATTAAAAGGCTGTAAGGTGATTAGCATGCCTCAAGAAGACGCTCAAGACAAGATACAGACACTCGGTGCTTTCCTCCGCGACCACCGGGAGCAAAAAGGTGTATCGCTTACAGATGTGTCACAGGAAACACGAATTTCCCTGCCGGTACTTACAGCCATTGAAGAAGACGCCTATGAACGTATGCCGGCCATGGCGTTTTGCCGTGGTTTTTACTCTCTCTATGCCGATTATCTTGAGCTTGATACGGCAAGCATTCTTGAGCGATACAATGAAAACATGGCCCAGGAGGTGGCGTCCAAGGAACCGGCAAGACCTCCCCTGAAAAAAAGTAAAACGTTCAGTAACTACGCAGAGCCGTCATCCATCTCGCCTGCCACCGGGAAAAGTGTGTTTCTCATGCTCTGCTTCATCGTCATCATCGGAGCATCCTTTATCTTCAATTGGAATCCAATAGATTATATCAGCGATAAACGTACCGCTGAATCACAAGCTCCCGTACAGCAAGATCAAATGCCTGTTGACTCACAATTGCAGGAAGAAAACTCTGCAACAGAAAATAAAGCAGCCGACCAATCGACAGAAAGAACTCGAATAGAACAGGCAACAATGGCACCCTACAAACTGGAAATAGACTTTCAGAGTAACGGTATCCTCAAAGTCACTCTGGATGATGGCTTTACCCTTGATAAACATTTCACAGCTGGTAGCAGCCTGCAATACCAGGTAAAAAAGAAGATCATCCTTGATATGCCAGCAACCATTGAAGGAAATATCCGTCTCAACGGAATCGAAATTCCACTGCCAAAAGTACAAAATGGACGACGAAAAGTATCACTCCCGGAAGATCTTCTTGATTGAAAAAAACCAAATTTCTAAAAGGTGAGCAGCAAAAAACAAGTTGAGTCGGCAGCAATTGTCCTCGACTGTCGCGACCACGGAGAATCGGATCTGATTGTCACGTTCTTTTGCCAAAGCTACGGCAGACTGACAGGCATTGCAAAAGGAGCCAAACGCAGTAAAAAACGTTTCGTCAATAAGCTGGAAATTTTCAGTTCCCTGCGTATCCTTCACACCATTCCACAAAACGACCGCTTGGCTTTTATTGCAGAAGCTGATCTTCTGGATGGCTACCTCGCACTCCGCAAGAATATCATCTGTTACACCACGGCTAGTGTCATACGTGAACTTATTCTTTTAACCACAAAAGAAGTTGAAGGTGACGAAAAGCTCTACCCTCTCCTTGTCTATTCCTATAACAGCTTGAACAGTAATCAGCCCCCTCTACAGACCCTTATCCTTTTCCTCATCCGGCTTTATGCCATCATCGGGTATAGTCCACAACTGGCAAACTGTCTGCAATGCGGCCAGGAAGTACGACCAAATAGAAACTACCGCTTCCACACAAGTGCCGGTGGTATATGCTGTAGTAATTGCTCTGCAAAAGGGACAGCAACGAGCGTTAAACTCTCCCAGGGTACTTTAAAATCTCTGACAGTTGCCCTGAACCAGCCACTGAACCGTCTTCATCGACTCCAGTTGTCAACAACCAGTCAACGGGAAGCTCTATCCTTCCTGCACGCCTATGGTCGGCAACTTTTTCAGCGTGAGATAGTTTCCTGGGCATTTCTCGAAAAAATAGAGTAGAAGTTTCTGCTGTCTCGCCGTTAATACTCTTTTGTATTATTATCAGTACTCCTCACAATAGCGAATCTCCCCGCTGTGTTCCACGCTGCTTGCACCATCATCATGTTTCAAGATCAGGCCTCCGTCTACTGCAAGATCACTGGCAATTGCCTGATACTGAGGATTCTCCATGACATTATAACCAAACTGCACCCGTTTGCCCAATGTGTCAGATAGTTCTTTCCAGCGTTGAATAATCGGATGATCATCCAGGTATTCATCTCCAGCGCCACGAGCCAGCCACTGTTCCTCCTCGTACAAAAGAAGTCCTAAATAATAACGAAGTTTTGCCAGAAAGGAGAGGGCAAAGGACGAAAGCTCAATCGGGCGATTTAAAACCTGGGACAAAGAAACAGCTATTCCTCGGAGTTCAGGAGGAAAGGACTCATTATTGATATTCAAACCAAAGCCAAGAAGGTGGTAATTTTCCTTATAAACCGGGCTGCAAAATCCTTCAATTAGAAACCCGGCTTGCTTTTTCCCTTCCAGCAGCACATCATTCACCCAGCGGATGGCGGCCATGGATGCCCCTTCCTGATGTAACGCTTCACAACAGGCGATGCCGGGAATCAATGGCAGGAAATTTCTAAATTGGGGAAGAAAGGTATCGGCAACAAGAAGACAGCCCCATAATCCACCGGGAGGAGCATGCCAAGTACGACTGAAACGGCCTTTTGAAAGGGAGAGGGTCGAGGCAACAATCAGGCTGCCATTGGCTACAGACCTGCCTGATTTTTCACATGTACGGATATAATCCCGCACCGTGTCCATGGCGCGAACAAGCGAGGGATACACTCGAATGACAGAGCCAGCAAATGCCCCATAGCGAAAGATTGTTTCACTGTCCAGCGCACTTTCTTTCCTGCGCCAGGGAAGTTCAACAGTTGCGACATAATCGTCAAGAATTGAAGGAATAAGAAGACTTAGATTATTATTCACACCATGTAACCGTTAACCGGAGTCACAGATTTCCAGTAGACCAGGAACTGTAAGCGTTTAATCGTTTTGATCCCACTCAGCCTTAACTTTATTGATAATCTTTTGAATAATCGGTAACTTATCAGAAGGACAAACGCCTATCAAAGGAGCGCCCCGATCCACCGAAACGCCAGGCTTAAAATAGACAGAATGAATCACACCCTGCTCACCACTATAATACACCGGGGTATCCCGCTTCATAAGAGACATAATAATAATCTCATCTCCGGGTTTAACTGAAACTTCACGGGCACCCTTTTTATCTACTCGTGACTGCACGTCCGGTGAGAAAAAATATTTTGCCCGTTCAGGAGCTGGAAAGATATAAAGAACTTCCTTTAGAATGAATTCTATGATTTCTTTTTTCTTCAGGGGATGGCGAATGGTCATCAACTTCTCACCAGCTTCAACAAACTTCCCTTCAAACTCAGCACAGAGAACCGAAACCACGCCATTGGTCGTGGCCGTGACTTTTTTGGGATTTTTCTCTCTTGTGATCTCAAACAGTGCCGTTCCAGGAATGTGCTTCCACTCACCACTAACGGCATCCACATCATCACCCTCTTTTACAAGAAAATGTATCTTACCGGTATGGCTTGCGTAAATATCCACATACTCATACGGATCCGAGTGATACTTCCCAAGAATTTCGTCAAAATCTATTTCGTCAGACATCGTTATATATATTTTTTAAATGTAAGTATTCAGATACGGAGCCAGCTTACAAAACGAATCGTTTCTCAATGCTGACTGCCATGCACAGGGGCGGCATGTTCAGTATTACTGTTCCCATGTCCGGCTGCATCATCAGAATGCGCTTTAATCCTGGGAGCACTGGCAATCTGCATATCCACAATTTTACAATCGGAACGAACGATACTATTGCTGATAAACTTTTTATCGACAAAAGTGAAATCCCCGGTATTCTGAGATTGTACCGTATCAAAGACAACCCACTTATTACGTCCCTGTTCATTACCTGCGGCATCAAAAAGAGTACAAAGGATCGCCACATTTTTTATATCATGTGTCCCTGTGTTTGCAATGGAAAAAGAAGCATCCACCATATGATCTTTCTTGGAAACGTTCACGGAGGCGTTTACAAGAGCAACAGAATGCAACAACTCTTCAGCAGATTCCGACACCGTGATTTCAGGCAGTAAAACACCTGCAATACCCGTTGATGAAGCATTGAATTTTGACACAGCAAAAGCTAAAAGACCAACAACAACTGTGCTCAGTCCAACATTTGCCCAAAACTTTCCATCCATAACCGTCTCCCCCCTTGAACCAAAACAATATTTCAGCTGGCCAGACAAATAGATCAAGTCTAGCCAAGCATTATGTGACAATACAAAGTTGAATCTTTAGTTTATACTGATATAATTCAGTGTTGGCAAGCCTATTCGTATGAAAAACTGAGCCACTTTAGCCTTCCACAGCACGCCAGACAGTGGTATACATGGCGCCTAAATTACAAATTGCTTCTCAATTACAAAACCATAAACCGCTATGCAAAAAAAGCAGAACAACAGAGATTCTCTTTTTGATGTGGAACAAATAAGTGAAGATTTTATCTTTAACGAACGAGTCGCACAGGTCTTTGATGACATGCTTGACCGCTCCATCCCTTTTTACCGGGAAGTTATCCATTCCATTGCACGTATTTTAGATACCACTCTTGAAGACAACAGCCAGATTGTTGACCTTGGTTGCGCCACCGGAACTACTCTTTTACAGCTAAGCAGTCTCCTCGAAAAAAGAGATTTTCAATACACAGGCATTGATAATTCATCCGCCATGCTTGACAAGGCACAACTGAAGGCTGAACTTTTCTCAAAACAGGAGTGTCTCAAGTTTATCCAGGGAGATATTATGAACATGGAGCAACCCTGCGCCTCAGCTTTTATCCTCAATTACACCCTCCAGTTCATCCGCCCCATTAATCGAGAGAAATTATTAAAACAAATATATACAAATCTTGCCCCTGACGGCATCTGTATCCTCAGTGAGAAAATCATCTCCCATCACCCCAACCTGAACAGAAAATATATAGACATGTATCACACCTTCAAAAAGGAAAGGGGCTACTCCGAACTTGAAATTGCAAAAAAACGGGAAGCACTGGAAAACATTCTGATCCCCTGCTCTCTGGAAGAAAACAAAGCCATGCTGCAGTCTGCCGGTTTTGTCGAAGTTGAACCATTTTTTCAATGGTTCAACTTCGTTTCTTTTATTGCTGTCAAACCACTCACCTGAAAAACAGAGCCATTATGAATTACATTGAACTCCTGCCGGATTCTGCCAGATACGACGAAATTATCACCATCCACAAAGAAAAACAGAAATGGATTAATCAGGACAAAAAGGGATTCCTTCGCTATCGTACTCCCTGTGAGATACTGCAAAAATTCCCTGCTACAACTGTTGATTGCAGTGGAGATGCGGTTACAATTGGGAAACCCAACGAAGTTTCACACACAGAGCAGAAACAAATCGATTCAGCACTGCGGGATTTCATTCCCTGGCGCAAAGGGCCCTTTTCTGTTTTTGGAACTGACATTGATACCGAATGGCAAAGTCAGCGAAAATGGCAGCGTCTGCTTCCAAAACTGCCCGACCTGAAAGGAAAGGTGGTTGCAGATATCGGATGCAGCAATGGGTATTATATGTTCCGTATGCTTCCTTATAAGCCTGAACTTGTTATCGGTTTTGAGCCCTCTGTTCAACATTATTACTGTTTTAAGGGACTCAACGGTATGGCTCGCCAGGAAAAACTCCACATCGACCTCCTGGGTGTGGAGCATCTACCACTCTTTCCGGAATGTTTTGATGTTCTTTTTCTGATGGGCATCATCTACCATCGGAGCTCTCCGGTGGATACACTCCGAGATGTTTTCGCATCTCTTGCCAGTGGTGGTACACTTGTTCTTGAATCTCAGGCCATTCCCGGCGCCAGCCCAACGGCACTTTTCCCTGAGAAAACCTATGCAAAAGTTCCCGGAACCTACTTTGTTCCCACGGGAAAATGCCTGCAAAACTGGCTGTCCCGGGCAGGATTCTCAGATATTGAGCTTTTCTGTCAGCATCCAATGTCCAGCACCGAACAACGACGCACTGACTGGATGCAGTTTGAATCCTACTCCGACTTTCTTGACCCGAAAGATTCTACTAAAACAGTCGAAGGCTATCCGGCTCCCGACCGGGTTTTTATTATTGCACGAAAAAAAAGATAGAAGAAGCGGGCGGCTTTCCTTGCCTTTGGTCATAAGTGTGGTAAAGTTGCAACGAACTATCTGACAAATCTCATTAATTTGTAAGGAGCATATAATGGACCAGAGTAAATGTACACTTTACAGTGGTGGTCTCAAAGGTGCAGAAGAAACCTTTGGCGAAGCCGCTGAACAATATGGTATCAAAGAAATAATTTTCACATTTGAAGGCCATAGGCTGAGCCGCAATAAAAATTCTGTGATCCTGAGCAAAGAGGAGCTGGAACGTGGTGATATTTCCATGGAACTGGCATCAAGAATGCTCAACCGTACATATTACGAAACAGAAAAAATTCGAAAGGTACTACAAACCATCTTTCATATGGTCAACAATGGTCACCAGGTATTTGTCATTGGCTCAATCATGGATGACAACTCCGTCAAAGGTGGCACCGGCTGGGCTGTGGAACTGGCAAAACTTTTCAATCGTCCCTTACATGTTTTTGATCAACCTAAAAAACAATGGTTTACCTGGAAAGACAATGGCTGGAAGGAAGACGCACCTCTTATTGAATATGACACTTTTGTCGGATCAGGAACCCGCTACCTCAATGATGCTGGCCGGGAAGCCATCGAAAGACTGTTCACCGACTCCAGCGCTGCAGCAAAAGTGAAAAAAGCATGAGTACCGATTGTCTTTTCTGCAAAATAGCAGCGGGTGAAATTCCTGCTGAGAAACTTTACGAAGATGATGAGATGCTCGCCTTTCGTGACATCGCACCTCAGGCTCCTGTCCACTTTCTGGTTATTCCCAAAAAACATATTCAGGGTCCCGCAGGAGTAGGCATGGATGACGAAGCACTCATCGGAAAAATGATGCGAACCGGATCCAAAGTTGCTAAAGACAATGGAGTTTCAGACTATCGCCTTGTATTTAATAACGGGGCGGGAGCTGGACAAACCGTTTTCCATATCCATATGCATGTGTTAGGCGGCAGGTCTTTGAATTGGCCTCCGGGATGAGAAGGCTGGTTCCCTAAGGAACGTCCACCCTCTTCTCTTCCAGCTCATCCCAACGTTCGTATAGTTTTCCCACGTCCAGCTTAGCCTGCTCCAGATCAGCCCATACTGATTCCAGCAACTGTGAGTCAATTGCTGTTTCCGGAGCATCCATCAATGCCTGCAGTCGTTCCTGCTCCTCTTCCCCTTCCATTATTTTTTCTTCTATCTGGTCATATTCACGCTGATCCATATAGGAGAGTTTTCTTGCTTTTTTCTGTTTGTCCTTCTTGGACACCGAGCTGTCCTGTGACGATTTAGTTGACCCAGACTGCTCTTTGCGGCGTTTTCTCAAATCAGCAAGCCACTGCTCATAATCCGCATAAAAAGCTACCCCTCCATCCCCATCAAAGCCAATCACCTGATCACAAACAGAATCCAGCAAAAACCGATCATGACTGACCAGGACCAGCGCACCGGGAAAATCCAGTAAGCTCTCTTCCAGCACATCAAGGGATGGGATATCAAGATCGTTTGTAGGTTCATCAAGCAACAAAATATCTGCGGACTGACGCATCAATTCAGCTATCAGGATGCGCGCCTGTTCACCGCCGGAAAGCTGCCCAACCGGAGTCTCAAGCTGATCAGGTCGAAAAAGAAAGCGCTGCGCCCAAGAGACTACATGGATTGAAGACTCTCGAAAGACAATGGAATCCCCATCGGGTGCCAAGGCTCTGCGTAGGGTTATTTCAGGATTGATGGATTCACGCTTCTGATCAAAACTCACAATTCTCACATCCGGCGCTGTCTGTATGGTCCCTGTATCCGATTGACACCCATCACCACTTGCGCTTGCAGCAATAATCTGCATAAGGGTTGATTTTCCGCAGCCATTTCTTCCCAGCAGCCCCAAACGGGTACCCGGCGAAAGCACAAGATCAAGATCAGAAAATAGAGTTCGGCCTTCATACCTTTTACTGATGCCCTTGGCTTCAAGGAGTTTTTTTGTTTTTCTACCGGTGGAATCAAAATCAATCCGAACCTGTTTCACCGATCGGTTTCTGCCTTTTACTTCACTTAAATGACTCTGTAATTTGTGCGCCTCATCAATTCGATAACGAGCCTTAGTTGCCCGAGCCTTTGGACCACGGCTGAGCCATTCTGTTTCACGACGCATTTTATTGGCCAGTCGCTCTTCCAGATTCTGTTGCTGCGCAAGAAATTCAACCCGTGCCTCCAGAAAAGTAGAATAATTCCCCTGCACCTGTAAGGATCCATCCGGGTACACGGAAGAAAGCTCAACCATCCGATTAGTACTATTTTCAAGAAACCGACGATCATGGCTGACCAGTAAAAAGGCATCAGGACTTTTGGGCAGCGAACCGGAAAGCATCCTCTCCAGCCAGAGAACTCCTTCAATATCAAGATGATTTGTAGGCTCATCCATCACCAGGATATCGGGCTCTACGACAAAACTCCGGCAAATGGCAAGCCGCTTCCGCCAGCCACCTGAAAGCAACTTCACAGCAATGGATGAATCTGGAAATTCAGCCCTGGATAATAAGGCCTGCACTCTGTTGTAACGTTCGATTTCGTCAAGATCTAAAGAGTCCAAAGCTGCTTCAAGATTTTCGGCAACAGTTGCATTCTCCATAAACTGATCAGCCTGAGCGAGATAGGCTGTTCGCAGAGTTTTTCGACAAAGCACCTGCCCGTCATCGGGATCTACGCGACCACAAATAATTTTTAACAGAGTCGATTTCCCACTGCCGTTGGGCCCGATAAGCCCGACACGATCACCCTTATTGATCACAAGGTCAATATTTCGAAACAGATTTTGGGAACCAAAAGATTTCCCCAACCCCTGACAAACAAGAAGATTAGACATAATAGAGACTCAAATAGTAGATATCTTTAAAAACAGCGTGGGATATAATAGCCCAAGCACCCATTTTTTATTGAATTCAAGGGAATAAAGGAGTACAGTAATTTTCGGTTAGCTAAAAGCATTAAACACATACTTTCAGGAAACTCCCTCCCCTCTCAACACCTTGCATATACAATAAAAATATTCACATCGCAATGAATGACCGTTTACATATAATTATTTCTGGAGACGAGACGAAAACACGACGTCTTCTCTTGTCCAAACGCAAAGCACGGATTTTTTTATTTGCAACTATAACACTTTTTATCGTTTTAAGTGTTATCAGTTATAAGACTTTCCTTGTTCCTCACGCCAATAAACCCTTAAACAACCAACTATCTCTGCTCAACAAACAACTCAAGGAAAGCCTCCTTGCCAAGGAAACCCTTGCTTTGCAGGTACAGGATCTCCAGGATCTGAAAAATAACCAGGAAAAATATTTTCAGCAGGAAAAAGATGCTCTTCTCAACACTGCCATTGCTGAGCTTGAAGAACGGAGCAACTTGATTGAACGTATCTTAGGTAATATTGGTGTCGAGATTCAAGAGATTCCCAAAAGTAACAATAAAAACTCCGGCGGCCCTTTTATCGCGCCAAAAGATAGCAGCAGCCACGAACTCCTTTTGCGTTCTGATTACTACATGGAAACAATATCTTTTCTTCCACTGGGACGCCCCGTACCCACTGATATCACATCCAGATTTGGCCATCGTACCGATCCTTTCAATGGAAAAAAAGCATTCCATGCCGGTGTTGACATGGGGGGGCACTACGGTCAGGAAATTGTGGCAACAGCCGATGGCATTGTTACAAAATCCTTTATTAACGGAAACTATGGTCAGTATATTGAGATATCCCATGGCAATGGGTACAGCACCAAATTTGCTCATTTGAAGAAACGCCTTGTTAAGCGTGGAGACAAAATCAAACGAGGTCAAACCATTGGAACTTTAGGCAACAGTGGTCGCTCCACCGGCCCTCACCTCCATTACGAAGTATGTCTCAATAAAAAACCGATTAACCCTGGTAAATTTATGCAGGTTGACAAACTGATTCTGCCCCCCACCATAAAGCTTCGTGCGCAAAAGAATCTGAAGATCAAACACAGGCGAGTTGCCGTAAAAAAACATCCCGAACCCGCCATTTTCAAGAATTAACATACCTATGTTTAACAAAAAAGACAGTTTTGAACAGGAAAGTGAGAGGGCAGAAAAAGAGGTCATTTCTTCAATCATCGACACCAAAATGGTTATGAAGGGAGAGCTGTTATTTGAAGGAAAAGCCAGAATTGATGGTACAGTTGAAGGGAACATCAAAGGGGAACACCTTATCCTCAGCGAGGGCGGAATAATAACAGGTGATGTTCAAGTATCAACTTTTGTCTGCCACGGCACCTTTGAGGGAAACATCAAATCCAGTATGCTCACAGCCCGGAAAACATGTCAAATCCATGGACGCATCGAAAGTAACAGTCTCAATGTGGAACCCGGTGCAAAATTGGACGGAGAGATAAAAGTGGCAACTCAAGACCTTCATCTGGTAAGCGATAAAAACAGCAACACAGCGAATAAGAGTCAAGCAGCCAATGGCTGATAACCAATCCATGCACCCAAGCGACCTGTCAACTCCTGCCAATCGAGTCACCTGCCCTGAATGCGGTAACGATGAAGAGTTTTACGAAATTGCAGACAATGCTGTCATCACCACTCTGTACACTCAAAACGATGATGGCAGCTTCACACCTGAAGAAGATACATCACAGATACTGGGAGATATAAAACTCATCTGTGGACAATGTCAAAAAGACCTTTCACTCTTCCATCAACGATTTTCGGAAATGCTCTTTTGACGAACCCTGCCCGCGTCATCACAAAAAACAACGAGCTCTCCGCACTCTTTCATACACTCGTCGCAGGAGATATCATTGCCTGCAGACTTCGCCTTAAATACGAAGAAGAACATTTACTCCTTGATCTTGTTGAGCGTGGTGTACAGCTGATTCCCTCTGCCACCGCACAACTTGCCAGCCGCTCCAAAACCTTTCAAGCCCGCTTACTAGGCTCTTACATGATCCCTCAAACGGTGGTCATATACGACATCCATGGCTTGCTCGACACAGTCTCACTCTTTGGCCATCGCGGCGTGGAAGAAGTTGTGTTGAAGCATGATCGTAAAAATGCAGGGCTCGGTATTCACCTGTATAGACATATCGAGGATGTCTACAATCAGGCAGCTAATAACTCCATTCCTTACCCCTTTGTTATTCAGCCTTTTATAGCTGATAGCCGTGACATTCGAGTTATTATTCTTGATGACTACAGTGAGGCCTACGAACGGACAAATCCTGACAACTTTCGCAACAATCTCCACTGCGGCGGTGACGCTGAGGTGTTCCATCTAAACGCGGAACATCTTGCTCTCTGCAATGCAATCATGAAGCGTGCATCATTTCCCTATGCGCATCTGGATCTGATGCTTACTGAAAAAAACGAGGTCTATCTTGCTGAGATAAATTTACGGGGCGGAATTCGTGGAGCTGTCATTGATTCCGGTAGTTATCAAAAGAAGGTTGAAGCTATTGATAAAAAACTTCTTCTTGAAAAAATGTAGGTACATGCTCTTCTGAATAAGAACATGATGCCCTGCGGGCAGAAGGGGGGGGGCGGTATACGGCACGAAACTGTTTAACAAAAAAGGCGTTATTTCCAAATTGGAAATAACGCCTTTTTTTGACTTGCTTAAACGCTAACACCGGCGTTGAACAGTAAACCGGTGTAAGTACCTTGACCAAATCCTTTTCAAAAAAAACACACGAAAAGAATGTATAAGGTACTGATCAGTTATGATTATACACAACCGGTAGGTTTAGGAAGACCAGCCATCTTACAAGCACCTTTACCAGGTCCTGATGGGAACAGCTCGTAGATTCTTTTCAGAGGAAAACCTGTGGTTTTAGAAAGAATACGTACCATTGGAGCAATACCGTTTTTCTTGTAGTACTCACGAAGGGCATCAATTACCTTGTGATGCTCGTCGGTAAGCTCAGAAATACCTTCAACACCTTTTACGTAATCAATCCAATCGTCATTCATATCATCCATACCGTTGAGCAGGAATCCATCTTCATCACAGTTATAGCTGTTACCATTGTGTTCTATTGTAGGCATCTTAATCCTCCGTAAAAATATTGTTTGTGGCTTTCACCGTTTCTGTTTCTAAAGTGATGACAGCCTAATTACTATAGACAAGTGCGTTTGTCAAGCGAATGAACAATCATTTTCTTCGGCAAGATCACCCATTATCTGGCTATAAAGCTGTGTTTATTTCTCAAATTACTCAACCTTCCCAGCAAAATAATTACATTTAACCAAGAAACAATTAGATACACTTTTCCTGCAAAATTTTACAGACTTCCCTGAAATAAAAATGAGGATATAATTTAAATGGTTGCACAGCACTTTAAAGCATCGTTTTTTCTTGCATAGCCTTCACGAAAAAGGTAGGTTTTTCCAGATTCCAACGGAACAATCGTTATTCAAATCTTTTACAAAAAACCCATACAGAGAAATTAACATGCTGCAAATTTTCCGCGACAAGTCGCAATCTCCATTTATTCAAGCCATCGTGCTGGTTATTGTCCTCGTTTTTGTCTTCTGGGGAGTCGGTGCCAATATGATGGGCACCCGTGACGCTGCCATCGTTGTTAATGATGAAGAAATCAGTTTCCAGGAATATCAACGTGTCTACGACCAGCTGCTCGCCAGTTATCGCCAGCAATTTGGTGGATCTGTCCCCGAAGAACTCCTGAAAAGTCTCGGCTTATCCGCCCAGGTAAGCAATCAGCTTATCCAGGAAACTCTTTTACGCCAGGGTGCAGCATCCATGGGCCTCCTTGTTTCTGCACCTGAGGTTCAGAGGGCGATACAGGAAATGGTTCAGTTTCAGGAAAACGATTCTTTTAATATGGAGAAATACAAGACCCTTCTTGCCTCCAACCGACTCACGCCCAACAAATACGAAGCCTCAAGGCGTGTTGAAATGCTCTCAGCCAAAGGAGTCCAGGCAATTGGAAATTTTGCCACAACGGTCACAGATGCTGAAATCAGTGACCTGTATCAACAGGCCAAAGAAAAAATCATCCTCAATTTTGCTAAAATCAGCCCTGCAAATTTCAAAGATGACGTTGTCATCGAAGAAGAAGCACTGGTGTCATGGTTTGATCAGAATAAAGAAAATTACAAAACCGACCCACAGGTTCAACTCAAGTTTCTTTCCTTTCCCTACGGCGGTGATACAGCTCCCAAAGATATGGATGAGAGCAAAGCCCGCACGCTCGTTTTTCAAAAAGCCAATGATGCTTACGAAGGAATTCTTTCTGCCGGAAGCCTCCAGGAATATGCAAAACTTCATCCAGAGGCTGTTATCCTGGAAACTGAATTCTTCTCCCGTAAAACACCACCAGAAAATATTGATAAGGCACCTGCTGTTCAAAACAAAGCCTTTTCGCTAAAAGCCGGTGAACTCAGTTCGCTTATCGAATCGCCATTTGGATACTCCATTTTATATGCACAAGCTGTGCAGGCACCTGAGATTCCTGCACTCGAGACTGTTCGTGATCAGGTCACAGCAGATTACAAAACGGCTCAAGCAAAAGTTCTTGCCCGAAAAAAGAGTGAAGAGATGCTTTCAGCGCTGAAAGCGGACGCTGTTTTTACTGATCTTGGTAAAACAAATACTATTGAAATCAAACAGGCCACACTCTCAAGAAGTCCCACAGATGAAGAAACGAACGGCTTCCCCTCAAGTCTGCTTATGGATGTTTTCTCCTTGAGCAGCATAAAACCTCTTCCAGAAGAACCTGCAACTGTTGGAGAGGATTTTTACCTGTATCAGTTTACAGAAAGAATATTGCCAGATCCAGCGGGCATGACAGATGAAGAAAAAGAGCAATACAGAACGCACATTCTCAGTGCAAAGCAGGAACGGATTCTTATTGCGTGGATACGCCATCAGGAAAAAACAGCAGATATCGTTACCAACAAAAGCATACAGTAACCCTTGTCATGGAAAGGGAACGAGATAACGTGGACACTTTATTTCGTTCCCCTTCCTATGCAATTAACCAACCGAGGTTTTCGATTGGTTAATTGCATAACTATTTCTTATTTTCCGGTCTCTATTTTCTTCAACCTTCCCAGCAAGTTCCTGACAAGCCCAACACCCATGTTCCAGGCAAAATGTTCCCTCCCTGACAAGTTGCTGTTCAGCCTCGCCTGAACTCTTCCGTCCCCCAAAAAAAAAAGAGAACCTATGCTACTCATCCATCTTTAAATACTTCCCAGGACAGGATCAAATGGAATCACTGGATATTCTTTTATTTATTTTTCCTTCATTATATGGTAAGAAGTCCGTTTCGGCCTGCTCAACGCAGGTTCCATGGCTTATCTCTTGTGAGGGGTAGGCTTTAAACTTGTTGCACCCCTATAAATACAATGCAAGACCCTAGTCACGAATTACTCCAGCAATACGAAAAACTCAGTCCTTTTGAACAGACTCTTCTTCAATTTCAATCAATTGTTTACGAACCTGCTCACACAACCTTAATTGTCAATTGCCTGCGTAAACTTGATATCCGCAGTCCTCGAAGCAATAGGCCCACTGCTGCCAACCTGAATCACTATTTTGGTAAATTCCAAGAAGCTGGCCTTCTCACCAAGGAACGACAATGCCCACATGTCCTTGTTGAAAAACTTAGCCGCATTGCAGTGCAGGAAGGGAATTTTGCCACCTACGCCAAAGTCATCCGCAAGGAAGCTCCGGTATCCTATTACTACGGGAAGTGGACTACTCGCTGCTGGCGTGCCATGCGTGAAATGCGAATTGGGATATACACTCAAGACTTTGCTCTGATCGATGATGCACTCGAATTTCTATCCGGACAGTGTCGTGACATCCTTTCCCCCTTGCCGCCAACTGTCCAGGTAATAACATCCCCCTTTGACCCGGTATGGTTTAGAAGCTTAGCTCCCTCATTCCAATTTTTCCTCTTGGACAGTATCTTCCGCTACGAGCTTGCAAGTCTGAGCAACTACCCTGAGATTCTCACCTACCTTACTGAAGAAACAGGCCTTGAGGAGCTGAGCCAGGATGAGAAACTCCCTTTTCAGCGTATTCTTTTTAGCCAATATATCTTTCGAGGACAACTTACTAATGCCAAGCAGCTCCTTGAAGAAAACAGCGAGAGCTTTTTGGGAACCGGAGCTGCGGGCACGCTTGCCTTCCTTTCCGGCCAGGCAGACATCACAGCGGAGCTCTTTGAAGCTGATCTCACTTTTCTTCGTGAATTGACAGGTGGTGACAATGTGGCTTTTTTTGGCCCCACAGGTCTTTTCCATGCCCTCGCCACTCTGCAAAACGACCAGACTGATCAGGATCAGAACGTGGCCCACCAGATTGGAATCACTCAATCTCTTTTCAAAGACAGCGTGGAAGAAAAAGCCTACCAGGTATTTGCCACATTTCTTCAGATAAGAAACAGTACAGCACTGCCAGGCGAGGAAATGCGTTTTTATAAGGATGACGAGCCCCACAGTCTAACCATCCTCTTCACTGCACTCTTTCAATACTGGCTCAATTCCAGCCTGAATCCCGAAGTGAAAACCCATGTGGAAGCCCTGTACCAGAAGGCAATGGCCAATGGCTTTCACTTCTATTCACTAAACCTGGCTGCCATTCTTGCGGGAACGACCCAGGACGATGAACAATACAACGAGGTCGTCAGCCGTCTCAGCAAAGAGACAGGGCTCAGTCCACTTATCAATATTCTTCAGTCTGAAGAACCATGGAAACGAAACCTACAGGCACTTATCCAGGTTACGGCTTCCCCTCAGGAATCCGGAGGCGACTTATCGGAAAGACTTATCTGGATGGTGGAGTATACCGACGGCAAAATGCACATCAGTCCCAAAGAGCAGAAACGCAACCAGGCTGGAAACTGGAGTAAAGGCCGGCCCATTTCACTCTCGCGTCTCTATTCTGGAAAACTTCCCTATCTCTCTGTTCAAGACAGAAAGATTTCCGCCTGTATTCAAAAACAGATCAACCCGGACACCCATGGAATCAGCTACCATTTTGAGATGGATAAAACGCTACTTGCCATGATTAACCACCCTCTGCTCTTCTTTAGTAAATCCCCCGGAACACCTGTGGAATTCATGAGCGGAGAACCGGAACTACTTGTTGAAGAACGAGGTACTCAGCTTCATATCTGTTTTGCCCAGGAAGTTACAGAGGATACTATTACCATCTTCCAGGAGACTCCCACCAGATACAAGATCATTGAAATCAACGACAATCACCGCAGGATTGCGCAGATTACCGGGACAAATGGCTTAGTGGTCCCCATTGATGCCAGCGAGCAGGTTCTCACCGCCATTGGCAATATCTCTTCGTTTATGACCGTTCACTCAGCCATTGCCGCTGATATTCAACCGGGATCCCAGACTAATATTGAGCAGGTTGAAGCAGATCCCACAATATATATGCACCTTCTCCCCTATGGAACCGGTTTCAGATTAGATATGTTTGTAAAACCCTTCTCCAACGGAGGACACTATCTCAAACCGGGACAGGGAGTTGAAAATATTATCGCAGAGGTACGCGGCAAGCGACTACAAACCAAACGAAACCTCGGACTTGAAGAGCAAATGGCTCGTGAGGTTGAAGAATCCTGCCCCATACTTGATCTTGCCATAGACCTTGAACAGGACAACGACCGGGAATGGCATCTCCAGGATCCAGATGACTGTCTTCAAGCCTTACAGGAACTGCAAGCCATTCAGGATCAGGTGGTGATTGAATGGCCAGAGGGAGAAAAACTCAACATCACCCACCAGGCATCGCTTAAGAATCTTAATTTAAAAGTACGCACCAATCAACAAAACTGGTTTGCCCTCTCCGGGGAGCTCAAACTTGACCAGGATACCGTGATTGACCTTAGAGAGCTCCTTCTCAAAACTAAAAACTCTCATGGTAATTTTATTCAAATTCGTGAAGGTCAGTTTCTGGCTCTTACCCAGGAATTCAAAAAGAAACTTGAAGAAATTAATCTCTTTTCCGAGGGGACAACCAATGAAGATGGAGAGCTACTCATTCACCACCTTGCTGCCATTCCTCTGGAAAAACTCGTTGAAGAGGCTCAAGCTACGGTTGACGCCGGCTGGAAAGATCAAATCAAACGTATCCATGAAAGCCAATCTTTCAAACCACAACTGCCCTCAACACTTCGCGCCGAGTTACGGGATTACCAGATTGAAGGATACAACTGGATATCCCGTCTGGCACACTGGGGCGTTGGTGGTTGCCTTGCCGATGACATGGGTCTTGGAAAAACAATCCAGGGACTGGCGGCTATTCTTTCAGCAGCAGCTGACGGCCCCTCACTCGTCATAGCACCAACTTCCGTATCCAATAACTGGATGTCGGAAGTTGATCGTTTTGCTCCAACGCTTAACATTAAAACGCTTGCCGGGAAAAACAGAGTTCAGACCATTGCCGGGCTTGGAAAATTCGACCTGTTAATTACCACTTACACTCTCCTGCAGCAGGAAACCGATCTGCTCGCTGGTGTCTACTGGCAGACCATTATTCTTGACGAAGCTCAAGCCATCAAAAATGCTGCGACCAAACGATCCAAAGCAGCCATGGCTCTTAAGGGAAGATTTAAACTCATCACCACTGGAACTCCCGTTGAAAATCACCTTGGTGAGCTATGGAATTTGTTTCATTTTATTAATCCGGGACTGCTTGGAAGTCTGAATCGCTTTAACGAACGTTTTGCAATTCCAATCGAACGTTACCATAATCGTGATGCCAGGCTCAAACTCAAAAAGCTGATCAGACCATTTATTCTGCGCCGTATCAAATCACAGGTTCTGGAAGAGCTTCCACCACGAACCGAGGTCACACTCGAAGTGGAGATGAGTGAGGAAGAGAAACTCTTTTACGAAGCACTCAGGCAGAATGCTTTGGAAGTACTTGAAAATAATCGGGAGAAAAAGGCACGTCACCTGCAAATTTTAACTGAAATCATGAAGCTCCGTCAGGCGTGCTGCAACCCAAAACTCATCACTCCAGACACCAGCATTAGTAGTTCCAAGCTGAAAGTTTTTGCCTCAGTGGTGGACGATCTGCTCGATGGAGGACACAAAGCCCTTATCTTCAGTCAATTTATTGGTCACCTTTCGATTTTAAGACAACACCTTGATGAAAAAGGGATTCATTACCGTTATCTTGATGGCGCCACAAGCAGCCCTCGCCGCAAACAGGAAGTAGACAGATTTCAGTCAGGTGAAGGAGACCTTTTCCTTATCAGCCTGAAAGCTGGCGGCCTTGGTTTAAATCTTACTGCTGCTGATTACGTTATCCACATGGATCCCTGGTGGAATCCTGCCGTTGAAGATCAGGCATCTGACCGTGCACACAGGATTGGACAGACCAGGCCGGTTACAATATACAGACTGGTTTGCAAGAACACCATTGAAGAGAAAATTGTCCAATTACATCAGGAAAAACGGGATCTGGCTGGAAGTCTTCTGGAAGGTTCTGACATGAGTGCCAAAATGACAAGCGAAGATTTACTGGATCTCATTCGCAGAAAATAGCATTTTCTCTGTTCATTCCTGCACAGGCGGGAATGAACAGAGAAACATATGTGACGTTCCAGAAAGCGGAATTTACTTAGAGTAATAATCTACGATTGCATAAACCATATCAGGGATGGTGTATGTTTCTGGCTGGATATCAACCGTAAGCCCGGTATCTGTCACCGTTTTTGCTGTAATTGGGCCAATTGCCGCAATTGTTACTTCGTGCATTAAGCGTTTTAAGTCTGAATCATTTTCCGCATCCACCATGGAGAGGAAATTACGAACGGTGGAAGAACTGGTGAAGGTTACCATGTCTACTTTCCCAGACTCAAGCTCTTCACGCAGCTGCTCACGTTTCCCTACAGGTGCAACATTTTTGTACACTGGAGCCACTGTAACCTGGGCTCCTGCGCCACGTAATGTTTCAGGAAGAATCTCACGTGCTTTTTCAGCCCTCGGGATGAGGACATTACGTCCTTGAACTCCCTGATCGAGTAGTGATTCGGCAAGGCCCTCTCCCGTAAACACATCAGGAAGCAGATCCGCACGTACTCCATACTCAAGCAACAGGTCAGCAGTTGCTTTTCCAACAGCTGCTACACACGGACCCTTCATGCTCCTGGCATCCATTCCCCTTGCATACAGTCGTTCAAAAAAGTATTTCACGCCATTTAAGGATGTGAACAGAATCCAGTGATACTCTTCAAGGCGTTCGAGTTCCTCATCAAGAACCTCATATGAATCCACAGGCTCAATCTTAATTGTGGAATATTCGATACAGTTTCCACCATTCTCCTCAAGTCCTGCCATAAGTTCGGAAGCCTGCTCACGAGTTCTAGTGACAACAATTCGCTTGCCAAAAAGCGGCCTTTTTTCAAACCAGTCGATTTTTTTACGAAGATTCACCACCTCACCGACAATGATTAGTGCGGGTGGTTTAATTCCAGCTTCACGAACGATATCAACAATGGTGTCCAGAGTTCCAACAACAGAGCGTTGTTCAGGAGTTGATGCCCAGCGAACAACTGCCACGGGTGTTTGGGGAGCTCGACCGTGGTCAACAAGGTTTTTTACAATGAGAGGAAGGTTTTTAATCCCCATATATACAACGAGTGTACCGGCACCAGTTGCAAGTTTTGCCCAATTAATATTGGACCCTGGCTTTGTGGGATCTTCGTGACCTGTCAGAAAAGCTACAGATGCGGTATAGTCACGATGGGTAATGGGGATACCTGCATAGGTTGCAGCAGCTGTTGCTGATGTGACACCGGGTACTACTTCAAAATCGACACCGGAGTCAGACAACACCTCAACTTCCTCACCACCCCGGCCAAAGATAAAGGGATCGCCACCTTTTAAACGAACAACAGTCTTCCCCGTTTCCGCCCAATCAACCAGCATCTGATTGATCTCTTCCTGGGTGTGGGTATGTTTCACACCACCTTTTTTCCCGGCGTAGATAAGCTTCGCTTCTTTTGGTACGTACTTTAAAAGTTTAGGATTTGCAAGATAGTCATACACAACTACCTGGGCACGCTCTAAAATATATTTCCCTCTTACTGTTATAAGACCTGGGTCACCGGGACCTGCACCGACAAGGTACACTTTTCCTTTTCTTATTTTACTCATAATATGTATCCAACAAAGACGACAAGTGTCTTACTGTATAAGGAACGTACACGAAATAACCTGAACAACGTATTTCGTGTACGTTCCCAAATTAGATCGGGTGTTTTTTGTTTATTGTTTTTTGTTTATTTCCGCCACCCGATATTCTTCCAAAATGACCAAGAATGCATAACGCGTCCGTCTTTTAGCAGTTTTCACTCAATTCATCAAGTAATGATGCCGCCAGCAATGGAATCATCAGCTCGTGATGCCCAATAATATTATATCCTCGTCCACCTGTCGCAGTCGGTCTATTCACCACATTTGTAAGAGTCCGATACTGCTTCATAAAATCAAAATTAGCCGTTGTGAAGTTATCAACCCTGTGTCCAAGGTTTCGAACCAGAGTCAATGCCTTTAGAAAGACCTCAGGGAGCAAAACCGCAGAGCCGACATTAAGGTATGCTCCGCCCTGCAAGTCAGCCACCTCGGAACAAAACAACCTGAAATCATGATGAGATGTTTGCCCAATATCAGCACCGGAGGCCGAAGGATGAATATGGATAATATCTGTTCCCATAGCAACATGAACCGTCACGGGAATTCCAAGTCTTGCTGCAGTGGCAAGTAAACTCATATCGTTATACGGGAAATCTCTGGTCAACAGATATTCACCCACTGCCTGCCCCATGCCAATATTTTCACTCGCGCCCAGTGTTATGGCACCGTTTAAAACTTCGCCAGTTTCCTTAGCAGCACCGAATGCACCATCACCAAGAACATCACCAACTTCTTCCGAAGTTGATCCTGCCATGGCAATTTCAGCATCATGAATAATACAGGCACCATTCATCGCCAGCCCTGTAATAATGGAACGTTTCATAAGATCAATGATCACAGGATTCAAACCAACTTTAATGACATGAGCACCCATCCCCATGATAATCGGTCTGCCACAACGATGCGCCTTTGCAAGACGATGAATAAGTTCCGGGAGATCATGCCCTAGAAGCTGATCCGGCAGAGATGCCATAAAACTGCGAAGGCTTGAGTTCTCTTTTACCGGACTTCCAAAATGCTCAACAGTGACCTTGGAAAAACGATCATGCAGGGAATACGTCTTCAGGCCACTTAAATCAATAGGATTATACTTCACCAAAAATCTCCCGTTCGACAAGTTCACAGAGAAGATGTTCCGCAAAGAGGTGTACTTCCTGTATATGTTGTGTTTTAACAGCGGGAACATTCAAGGTAAGATCTGCAAGTCGTCCCACCTCCCCTCCATCCCCTGTCACACCACCAGTGAGCGCTGCTGTGCGCATTCCAATTGTTTTTGCAGCCTCTATTGCCCGAATAACATTCACAGAACCTCCTGATGTGGAGATTCCCAGCGCAAGGTCTTCCGGTTTTCCAAGGGCTTGCACCTGTTTTGCAAAGATCTCATCAAAGGAAAAGTCATTACCTATAGACGTGATAGTTGAAGTGTCTGTGGTAAGCGCAATGGCAGCCATTGGCCTTCTGTTAATAAGAAAACGATTTACAAATTCTGCGGCCATATGCTGCGCATCGGCAGCACTTCCGCCATTGCCAAATATTAGAATTTTACCACCCTGCCTGAGGGTTTTCACCATCTGGCAAGCCAGATCAATAAGAGTTTTGCGACTCTCATTTACAAAGGCTTCCTGAGCCTTCACTGCATTAATTAACGCTTCAGAGACAATTTGTTCCATAGTTCAATACAAAGTCTTTATGAAATAACAAAAAAATGAAAAAACGACATCACCAGACAACTAATTTAGAATATCCCAACACAAATAGCAAAAAAAATGGGCATACCGCAATAATTGCGAATATGCCCAGGCGAAAAAGACTGTCACCAAGACAGCTTATCCCAATTTAACGATATCAGTCCAGCTCTGCGAGAATTGCTGCTGTTACTTCTTTAATTCCCATGGAACCATCAACGGAAATCACTTTAGCGTCTGTATTCTTAAAATAATTCACAGCTGCCATGGTTCCGGTTTCAGTATCATAGTAAATATTATGACGTTTATTGATTGCCTCTTCGTCCTGATCATCGGCACGAGCACTAAGCTCTCCACCACATACGCGGCAGACAAGTTTCCCATCTTTTTCCACAGGCTTAATGGCATCAAAGGCAATGTGATTAGGGTGATTATTATCATTGGCACAGAGACGACGACCCATTATTCGATCTTTGGCAACCTCACGATCAAGCAAAATTTCCATAACATAATCTATTTTCATTCCGGCTTCTTTCAAGGCACTGTCAAGAGCCTCTGCCTGAGCAAGAGAACGAGGAAAGCCATCGAGCAACCAACCTTTTTCTTTGGATTTTGCAAGGGTCTCAAGAACCATTGGGATGGTGATTTCATCAGGTACCAGATCGCCGGATTCGATAAATGCTTTTGCTTTTTTACCAAGCTCGGTTCCACCTTTGATATGCTCGCGGAAAATAGCACCGGACTCGATGTGATCCATACCGTACTTGTCTTTTACAATAGCACCCTGAGTACCTTTACCACTTCCGTTTGGTCCAAATGCAAGAATGTTTACAGCCATGTTTGTCTCCTTTAGGCAAATTGTATAGTTTAGTACAAGCCTGAAATAACAGACAAAACTCGTACCAGTCCGCATAAAATCATGAATGAATCCTCACTCAAAAAAATCAGTTGATAACCATAATCGAAAAATGAAAATCTATCTACTAAAATATCCATCCGTAACTTTTTGACATTCGGTGGGAAAGAGAGTATTTTCCGACGAACAATACGCTTTCAGGAGTAACCTTAAGAAAAAACTTAATTCTATATACGTTATGAAACAAATACAAGTTGGCCTTATCGGCTTTGGTACCGTTGGCAGAGGTCTTGCACAGACCCTTTATGAACAAAAAGATCGACTGCTGAGAAAAGTCGGGGCTGAGGTGGTTCTTGCTCAGGTCGCAGACACCAGTGCAGAGTCTCTGCCTGAGCAGTTTTCAGATGTCAAATTGACCAAAGATGCCAATGAAATATTTGCCAACCCCGATATTGATATTGTGGTTGAGCTGATTGGCGGTATGGAGCCTGCCAGGACGTTTGTGCTTGAAGCGATCAACCATGGAAAACATGTGGTGACTGCTAACAAGGCTCTGCTTTCCGTTCACGGCAAAGAGATCTTCGAAGCAGCTGTGGCTAATAATGTGGAAGTGGGATTTGAAGCAAGTGTGGGTGGTGGTATTCCTGTTATCAAGTCTTTAAAAGAAGGGCTTGTAGCCAATCGCATTAACTCCATCATGGGGATTATGAATGGTACAGCCAACTATATCCTCACCAAAATGACCGACCATGGCGTCCCATTCGACGAAGTACTGAAAGATGCGCAGGAACAGGGCTTTGCCGAAGCGGATCCGGCCTATGATGTGGAAGGAATTGACACTGCTCATAAACTTGCCATCCTCATGACCATCGCCTACGGAAAACATGTTCATCTAGACGATATTAACACCGAAGGAATTTCCAATATCAAGCCCATTGACATAGAGTTTGCCAGAGAATTCGGCTGTCGTATCAAGCTACTTGCCATCAGTCGTCATCACGGCGAGTACCTTGAGGCACGGGTACACCCAACCATGGTTCCCACGTCGCATATGCTGGCCAATATCAATGGAGCCTATAATGCTATTCACTTTAACGGTGATACTGTGGGCAATGTCCTGCTGTATGGACTTGGCGCGGGAATGATGCCCACCGGCAGTGCAGTCGCCGCCGACGTTGTTGATATCGGGCGAAACATTCTCTGCAGCTCAGTAAACCGTGTTCCTGCACTTTCCTATCTGCCGGAAAACATTGGTAGCCCGAAAATTTCACCCATGTCGGAGTTAACCTGTCCCTATTACTTTCGCATTACAGCACTGGATAAGCCTGGCGTTCTTGCAACAATTGCTGGAATTTTCAACAAGCATGCTATCTCCATTAAATCAGTGATTCAGAAAAGCCGCCATGAGCTTGATCCAGTAAGCATCGTCATCCTTAGCCATACGGCCAACGAAGCTGCAGTACAGGCAAGTATTGCAGAAATTGATGCTCTTGATGTGTGTACCGAAAAAACTGTTAAAATCCGGATTCTGACAGATGACGAATAAACGAGAACTTGCATAAATGAAATACCTTATCCTTGTAGGCGATGGCATGGGAGACCTGCCAATTGCGGACCTTGACAATCGGACCCCGCTCGATTTTGCGGCAACACCGATGCTTGACGATCTTTGTCAAAAGGGGCGATTGTTTCTCACTCGTACCATACCTGAAGGCTACCCGCCAGGCTCCGATGTGGCAAACCTCTCCCTTCTTGGTTACAGACCGGAAGAGTACTATACAGGCCGGGCTCCCCTTGAAGCATCAGCCATGGGAATAACGCTTGCGGCAGACGAAACTGCATTTCGCTGTAACCTTGTCACCTTGAAGCATGAAAAGGATGGCAAGGTACGGATGATTGATTATTCGGCTGGTCATATCTCCAGCGAAGAGTCCAGCCAACTCATCGAAGCACTGGAAAGAGAATGTGCAACGGAAACGTTTCACTTCAAAGCCGGGATCAGCTATAGGCACATCCTGCTTGTCAAAGGTGACTACCCTGCAATGGATCCTGTGCCACCACACGATTATCTTGACAAAGATGTGACAACACACTGGCAGCGTTACATGGAAAATCCGGCGTGGAAAAAACTCTTCATCAAAGCAAAGAGTATTCTTGCTAATCACCCTGTCAATCAAAAGAGAGCAGCCAAAGGACAGAACCAGGCAAATGGAATATGGCTCTGGGGCGAAGGAAAATTGCCAGCCATGCCAAGCATTCAGGAGCGATTTGGACTGCAGGGCAGTCTTATTTCTGCTGTTGATCTGCTCAAAGGTCTCGGAGTGAACGCAGGGCTTGATATTCTCAACATTCCCGGTGCCACGGGATATATCGATACAAATTACAAGGGGAAAGCCGATGCTGCCCTTGAGTGTTTAAAGACTCAGGATTTTGTTTTCGTCCATCTCGAAGGCCCGGATGAAGCAGGGCATCAAGGGCTGATGCAGGATAAATTACAGGCAATTGAAGATTTTGATGCAAAAATTGTCACTCCCATTGTTTCAGGACTGCGTGATCGTGGCGAAGAATTCCGACTCATTGCCACCATGGATCATTACACGCCTCTTTGCCTTCGCACCCACACCAACAATCCCGTCCCCACCATTCTGTACGACTCTCGGGAACTGGAAAAAGGGAGTGGCCAAAATTTTTCTGAAAGAACTGGTGACGAAGCCGGCAAAAAAAAGAATGGCACCCTGCCAGATGGTGAAACTATGTTAAAACAACTCTTACAGCAAAAGTGATGAAAGAAACAGCTCACCGCACATTCTACCGGGTAATTTACGGAGACACCGACGCAGCGGCCGTGGTCTACAATGCAAACTATCTCCGTTTCTTTGAAATTGGACGAACAGAATTAATGCGGGAAAAGGTTTGCAGTTACCGTGAAATTGAAGCACTGGGAATCCTTCTTCCTGTCACTGAATGTTTTATTCGCTACAAGGCATTTTCCCGCTACGATGATCTGCTGATAATTGAAACAGAACTTGTTGAACTTAAAAAAGTCAGCTGTAAATTTTCCTACCGAATCCTCAGAGACAATAATGACTCCAGCAAAGAACAACTAATCGCCAAAGGATACACTATACACGCTGCAGTGGGTCGCGACGGCAAACTCACCCGCCTCCCACCCGAGCTTGTTCCACGGCTGCAGAACCTTCTTCCACTGGAAGAACAGTAAATCCCAATCACCTTATCATTTTTCTTCAGTTTTCTATTGACAGTTGCTATTTATTAGTCTATATTGGCCTTCGCAACGCGGGGTGGAGCAGTCTGGTAGCTCGTCGGGCTCATAACCCGAAGGTCATAGGTTCAAATCCTTTCCCCGCTACCAAATTCAAGGACTTACAGCTTTATTGCTGTAAGTCCTTTTTTTATGTCAGGTGGTAAATGAGTGGCAAAATGTTCAAATTGCACTTTCACATCTAAAGTGGACCCCATAGTCAAGACAAAGATAAGGCAAAGTTAAGCAATTTTCGAGCGCCGTGGCGAGAGACTTGAGAATGATCAGTAACAATATGTCTGGCGTGAATGGCATTACGGTGAACAAACGTCCAGGAAAAGCTAATCCCTGCGATCTGTGCATTTTCTTTTACGCAAGCTCATCAAGCAGACTTTCAAGGATTACATAAATACGGGGTTCGGCATTACTGCACACTGCAAGCATCTTGATTCTCACCGCACCATGACTCTCGTTACCCTGCAAGAGCTTCTTCAACCCATCCCGCCTTTAACAGCATTGAAAAATTCCAGATGATCTTGAACAAGTTCAGAATATTCAGGCCCTAGTCCCAGCCCTCCAAGGTAGATTGATGCCTGATCTGTATGAAATGCACCATGAGCAAGCAAGACATTAAGTAACCAGTTGTTCATATCTTCAGGCTGAGGCCCTTCATGGTAGACAAGAAACAGAAACTGCCTATCTGATTCTTCACGAAGAAGACGATACTTTACAGCAAACTCGTTATTGGCCAATTTTATTTTATTAACGCCAGGTAGGCTATCAGTCTGTTTTCAGCTTCCTTTGCCCAGATTTCATCAATCTTTTTATCTGTTCATCAAGACTGCTGATTAAACTTTCTATGACCAGAAATTTGTCGGCTGGTTTAAGATGCATGACTTGATGTAGATCTTCTTTTGTTTCCATAACGATTCTCCTGTTTGTTTTTTTATTATTCACTCACTGCTCTACCTGGTATCCCTTGAGGAATAATAGGGTTACAATTCTTGATAGTCACCTTCCCCTGCAACAGATTGCCCTTTGAGTATTCACTGAAAATACAGGTATTCGTTTTAGGATCATAGTTTTCTATCCACAAATTTTCATCTTTCCATGTGGCTGTTATATGATATTGACCTTCAGGCACACGAATTGACATCACTCCCCCATATTTTTTGACGAAGACTTGCTCAAGACGAAAGTAATAAAAGCCCCACCCAAGCAACAGAATCAGTAGGGCTACGATAGAACCAACTTTCCAGTTATTTCCTTTGATGCCAACCCCGAAGAAAACAGCACCGACAACGACAAAAACAGATATCCAGTAAAGATATGTGACCATGAGTTTATTTCTCCATTACAATTTTACTTTCTTTTTTAAAAAAATCGGAATTTACAGAATGTAATTGAGAATAATGAATCAGAGCTTTTTCTACAAGATTTCTCTGGATTAATTTAAGTCTTCAATTGATCGCAGGAAGAACAATTCAGGCGTTCAATACTCGCAAGAACGGGATCACCGTGGAACTTATAGATAATGCCCCAACCAGCCGACCCGTTTTAACCATTTTAGTTTGACATAACCTTTTTCAAATTTATACATCTCAATCCAATCATGCTCTGACCATTTATTTGCATAGGAAGTAAAAAAAGTGTATATTCATAAAGTCATTCATCCCTCCTCCAAAGACTGCTGAAAAGAGGGCTGAATGACTCACTGTTCACCGATGTTAGTTAAGTAACGCACTAAATTAACATTTTCATACACAATATATCTCCACAAATCAGAGTGAGCCTGATGCGAAATCGAAGCATTTCCTTCTTTACAACTGTTCTCGCTATCTCTTCTTCCTTTTTTTTCACTTCATCCATATTGGCCAACATCCTCGACACCACATTTGCTGAAGAGGGCGTGGTGACCACCTCCATTGATCACTACGGGGATGCGGCAAAAGCAGTAATTATTGATAAAAACAACAAGATATTGGTCGCCGGTACCTCAGATAATGGTTCAAATCTTGATTTTTCGCTTGCCCGATACAACGAAGATGGCACTCTTGATACAAGCTTTAATTTTGATGGAGTGGTCACCACCCAGATTGGCAGTGAAGATGATCATGCCCAGGCGATAGCGCTTCAGGCCAACGGAAAAATTATAGTCGGCGGGTATACTGACAGTGGTCAGGATACTGATTTTGCATTGGTTCGCTATAACAGTGACGGTGGCCTCGATCAGGAATTTGGTCTTGGCGGAATCGTGGTGCTCCCCATAGGAAAGGGGGATGACACTGCGCATACTGTGGCTGTGCAAACGGATGGCTCCATTCTTATCGCTGGTGCTGCCGGCGGTACCTCTGGCAGAGTGGCCGCCATTGCCCGCGTTGACACCTATGGTTCACCGGATCAGTCCTTTGGTCATGCCGGTGTCGTGTTCTCAGGAGGTGGCAAAGATACGGTTATTAATGATTTGCTGCTACAGGAAGATGGGACAATTCTTGTAAGCGGTCAGTATAAGGATCGAGATGGCACAACACTACTCCTTATGCGTTATTTGGCAAATGGCCAACCTGACTTGACTTTTGGTCTGGCTGGCGCTGCTGACACAGAGCCGATTTATTCTACTGAGACCACAGGAACGTCGATCTACCTGCAGGAAAATGGTGCCATACTTATTGCCGGATCCACAGGAAGTGACAACAATCAGGATATTGCCCTGTTTCGTTTTTTACAACATGGTCAATATGATCCCTCTTTTGGTACCAGGGGGATGGTTAGCCGCGATATTGATGGCGAGGCAGATGGGGCATATGACATCGTCTCAATACCCGATGGGATTGTTGTGGGCGGCTATTCGACCACCAACGGCCTGAGGGATTTTGTTCTGTTAAAATATTCTTTTACCGGCATTCCTGTTAAACCAAACAGCGATACAGGTGCAAAACAAAACAACAGCTTGAATATTGGAAAGCCCATTGTAGAAGAAAGTTATGTGGATTCGCCACTGTTAAGGAAGATTGAAGCAGTCAATAACCCAGAAGTTACTGTAACCACAACATCTATCAGCTCTTTTGATGATACTGGCTATGGCATGGCTGTTCAGGATGACAATAAAATCATTCTGGTTGGCTCAAGTGGTGACGATGTGCTGAAAAGCTATGCAATCGCACGATATAAATCCGATGGCAGTGCTGTGACTGCAACGAAAAGTACAGGAGCAACCAGTACTTTTATTAGGACCACAGCAGTCACAGAGATTACCAGGAACAGTGCTATTACAGGTGGCACCATCTATCCCGACTCAGGTCTTACTTTTAGTTCCAAAGGAGTTGTTTTCAGCATTGCTCCATACCCCACGGTATCTGGAGCTGTCGAGTCCACCGTATTTCCCGTAGATTTTGCTGAACCTACGCCTAAAACTCCAAACGTGTCTGTGGAAACGAAGGAATCGCAATCAAAGACGATTGTGGCCCCCACAACTCTTACTACTAAAAAAGTTAGCATTCCAGGAGATACGGATGAACCTGTGGAAAATGGAAAAACTGAAGATGGAGCTGGAGTAGGTCCCTATAGTTCCATCCTTAAAGACCTTTCCATTGGAACCCGCTATTATGTTCGGGCGTATGCTGTTACCTCCTCTGGTACTGTCTATTACGGAGATCAGCTCACATTTGAAACAAAGGATGCATGTTTTATTGCCACTGCAGCATATGGATCGTTTGCGAATCCACATGTGACAACTCTTCGATCATTTAGAGATATGTACCTGAAGCCATTTGCACTGGGCAGAATTTTCATAGACACCTACTACCATTACTCTCCTCTTTTTTCGCAGAGCATTGATCAATATCCTGCTTTACGTCCGGTTGTTCGAGTGTTGCTGATCCCGTTCATTGGCGTTAGTTACATACTGGTAAATATAGGTGAACTCTGGAGAGTATTGTTAGCCTGTGGAACAGGTTTTCTCCTACTTTTCGGGGTGTGGCAATTGAGGGTGCAGAGAAAAGTTTTGTAAAAAAAACAGTTTTCAAATACTGACAATTGTTACGTTCCAACTATTCCTGAGAAACACGAAATACTTCTTCAATGGTTGTGATTCCGTTGAATACTTTATCTGCACCATCACGGCGCAGAGTGATCATGCCGTTTTTTATTCCCTGCTCTTTAATATCATTGGAGTTTGCGGTAGTTAACACAAGATGTTTCATACGCTGGTTCATAATCAGCAGTTCAAAAATCCCGCAACGTCCTTTGTACCCGGTGTGGTGGCATTTGGCACATCCCTTTCCCCGATATACTACTTTCCCCTCCATTTCTTCATTTGAAAGACCAAGTTTTTTTATTGCGTCAGGATCGGGAATATAGCTTTCTTTGCAATGGGAACAGATAATACGGACAAGCCGCTGGGCCAGGATTGCATTAATGGAAGAGGCAATCAAAAAAGGCTCAATACCCATATCAATCAGGCGTGTAATGGCACTGGCAGAATCATTGGTATGCAGAGTAGAAAACACCAGATGTCCGGTAAGTGCTGACTGGATGGCGATTTGTGCTGTTTCAGAATCACGGATTTCACCCACAAGAATAACATCAGGATCCTGGCGGACAATGGAGCGCAGGCCGGATGCAAAGGTGAGATCTATTTTCGGGTTGACCTGAACCTGACCAATCCCATTGATCCGATACTCAATGGGATCCTCCACCGTAATAATATTGATATCCGTTTTGTTGATAGAGGTGAGTGCTGCATACAGAGTAGTGGTTTTTCCGCTTCCTGTAGGGCCGGTAACAAGCACAATACCATGGGCCGCTTGTATCTGTTCCTGGAACGGAGCAAAGCGGTCATCTGGCATACCAAGATCTGTAAGTGACAGGAGTACAGAAGATTTATCAAGTAATCGCAGGACAACACGTTCGCCAAAAGCAGTCGGCAATGTGGAAACACGAATATCCACTTCTTTGTTACCAACTTTCAGCTCTATGCGTCCATCCTGCGGTAAACGTTTCTCAGCAATGTTCAGGTTGGCCATAACCTTGATTCTGGAAATCAGGGCAGACTGCACATGTTTTGGAGGACTGAGCATATCGTAGAGGATACCATCCAGCCGTTGGCGAATTTTTAGAGAATTCTGATAGGGCTCAATATGGATATCCGATGCTTTATCCCGCACAGCCTGAGAGAACATCAGATTAACCAGCCGAATAACTGGTGAGTCACTGGTGTCATCGAGCAGGTCACCTGTTTCTTCGATTTCGGAGAACAGAGCTTCAGGATCCTCCTCATCAATATCCTGCATTACCTCTTCAGCACTATTCTGGGTCATATCATAGGAAAAGTTGATTGCTGAAATGATAGCCGCTTTCGGGCAGAGCACCTGGCGTATTCCATTCCAATTCAGGATATGACGGAGTTCATCTATGGGCTGATAGTTAAAGGGATCGTTAATAGCAATAAATTCATCATCTCCTGTTGTAACAGGAACCATAATATACTTTTTAAGAAAAGCTATGGGGATGGAGGAAGTAAAGTCTGTATGGATATCAGCTGGAAGGGAAAATGTATACTCCATGGCAAGTTCCCTGCCAAGTTTCGGCAGGAGACTAAGTTCATCCTCAACGTTCTGGCCTACCAGAGAACGTACCAGTGAACTGCCCTTTTCCTGATGAAGTTCAAATGCCTGGTGTACCTCTTCTTCGGGGATACCTAATTTTTCAATGAAAAATTTTTCAGATTGTTGCATTGGTGCAGACCTCGTAAAATAAGCTGTCAGTTATCATTGATCAGTGGTCAGTAGCTGAAAACTGACAACTTTTTACTCACTGCCTTCCGGATATGGCCAGGTATCTTGATTCTGCAGGAGTCTATTAATATTTTCCTTACAGATATTCAGCAGGTTTCTGCCTTTTGGTCCCTCTCCTTCAACCCCACTATTCTCACCATTGCTCACATTATCAATTACTTTTTGATAAAACTTGATAGCCTCTGCATCATTTCCTTCTTGCTCACAGATGACCCCCAAATTCATCAGCGCGTAAGGTGAATCCGGTTTGATTTCAAGTGCTTCATTAAAATAATGTCGTGCCTGCTCAAAGTTTTTTTCCTGTAATTTCTGGAATCCAATATCGGAAAGAGTCATGGCATGGTCAAGGTTGATCTGGCGGTGGAGCTGCTCTTTAACTTGTGGCATAACCTTATCCAATTGCTCTTCCTTGGTGAGTGTTACCCTTGCTATGTCTGCTGGATTTTTAATGATATGGGGAGTGATAAAGATAAACATATTGGTTTTCAGGTGAGAGGTACTTTTAGATTTGAACAGCCATCCGATAAGTGGAATATCGCCCAACAGAGGTATCTTCCATTCCGACACTGTAGCATCGTGGCCAATAATACCGCCAATGACAATGGTATCTTTATCCTGCACCAAAACTGTGGTGTTGGCTGTGCGTTTGAATGTCACAGGCCGATCTATTTCCGAGGCTCCCGAATTGAGCTTACTGACCTCAGTTGCAATCTCCAGGCGAAGTGTGTCGGCCTGATTAATTTGCGGGGTAATGGTCAGTGTTGTGGCAATATCTTTGTATTCGTAACTCTGATACCCCCTTTCAGACGAGTCGGCAGTATTGGCGCTGGTGAGGTACGGCCGATTTTCCCCGACACTTATTTTGGCCTCTTGATTGTCCGTGGTCAGAATTTGGGGGGTGGCAATAATGTTGATACCGGACTTACTTTTATATGCCCTTAGAACCGCGGCAATATTTGGAAAGGTGATACCCCCGATCTGGATTCCCTGTTGCAAAAGTCCCATGGTGAAGCCCTGGCCGACAGAGGCAACATCGCCCGAGCCGATGGCATCGTCTAGACTGAAACCATCGCTTCCTCCCCAGCCTGTCAGGAGGGCTCCGGTTCCGTCATTATAGGCCCCAGCTCCTATCCATTTAACTCCCACTTCAAAGCTGGTATCTGTGTTCACTTCCAGAATCAATGCTTCGAGATAAACCATACGCCTGGGAATATCGAGTTTCTTAATAACATCTTCCAGGACTTTATATTCGGAACGGGATGCCGTTATAATAAGAGAATTTGTTCCTTCATCAGCCATGATTTTGACATCTTTGGAAATAGCTGGTGTTTTCTGTGGTCCCTGTCCTTTTACCTGTCCCTGCCCCTGACCAGGCAGGCTGGTAAGAACTGCAACCAGATCTTTGGCTGTTGCGTGTTGAAGATAAACCACCCGAATATTGCCCTCATTTCGTTCAGGTTCTGTATCGAGCATGGCAATCAATCGTTTGACTCTAAGTATATCACCTGGACCAGCCAGGACAATCAGAGCATTGATTCGATCATAGGGAACCACTTTTACTCCAGACCTGATGGCACCTTTTTTTGGTACTGCTGTACGCCGGAAGAGTGAATTGATGGTGGTGGAAATGGTTATGGCTGTTGCATGTTCAAGAAGAATAACTTCAAGTTCATCACTGGAATAATCCACATCAAGCGATGAAATAATTGAAAGAAGTTTTTGAATATTTGAAAGAGTATCCGTGACTATCAGTATGCCTGATTGAGTGTGTGCAATAACCACTGAGGTTTTGGAAACCAGGGGAGCCAGAACCTTTTTCATCTCGATGGGCGTTGTATGGACAAGAGGAATAAGCTGGGTTACAATCCTGTCTTCCGGTTTGGAAGGTTCTCCATGGTGCAGCGTGTCAATATTTTCAGTCCGTGCTCTCACTGAAGGCATGATTTTGGTCATAACACCAGCCTGAACAGTGGTAAAGCCATTCACAGCAAGAACTGATTCAAAGACCTGAAAGGCCTCTTCTTCTGAAATTTTGGTTGGAGAAATGATGGAGACAGTTCCCTTTACCGCCTTATCGATTATGAAGTTTCTTCCTGTAAGCTCACTGATATACTTGATAAAGAGGAGGATATCCACTTTGTCAAAGTCGATGGTGATAAAGCGTTGAGATTTTCCAGCGTTTGATGATGCAGCCGGTTTTTTTTCATTCTCGGCAGCCACTAATGAGAAAGGGCTGCAGAACACTGCGCAACAGAGGAAAAGTAGCAACAGTCTGGTTGTATTTGAAACAATTCCGGTGCTAATAGATATCATTGGTCAGCTTCCTGTGTATCGTCAGTTTTAAAAGTTATTTTCCGTAGAGGCGTTGCTGTCTGGGTTTTTGGTGCTGATACTTGGGACGGTTTAACCGTTTTCTTGCGGATTGGTGGCATTACCCTGCTTGGCACTTGGCTGCTCTTTGGTTCTTTCATAAGCAATACTTCGTCCTTACCATCCACCGTGAGAATAATTTCTCCGCGCTTTACTTCCTTAATTATGGCAGAGCCTACGGCATCCCCCTTGTAATACATATCTTGAGTTTTGTCCCTTTTCTGCTGGATAATCGCCCGCGGAGTATTTCCATCGCCGCTTACTGTACCGAGTAGAATCAGGTCCAGCGTTGTAGCTTTAAGTGGTGCTGCCGGGGCTGTTTCTTTTTGTATCTCTTCCTGTTTGATCCTGCCAAAGAGACTACGTTTGGTAATTATGGAATAGTTTTCAATTTTTTTGACTTTTTGAGCCTTTCCAACCTGTGTTGGAGGCGACTTACCGGGTGCCTTGGCGGAGTTTCCACTTGCCGTGGAGTCTACAGGTTTATCTGCCACAAGAGCCTGGCCAATGGTTCGGCAAAAGAACTCAACACCCCCCACAGCCAGAAAGGTTACCAGGATAAACGAAGCAATAATGGAAGAACGTTTTATCATAGTTACCGGTCAGGATTTAAATTTAAAACGTGGTTTCTGCACCGTACCTTTCAAGAGAAAGGGAATAGTACCGCGTTTATGTTGTTTCTTTACTAGAAGTAACATCTTTTTTGTATGTGTACTTTTTTTCAGGAGAGGTGGCAATGGTTCGAGTTCCCCTTCAAAAGATACGATCGCTGCTTTGAGTGTTGACTTCAACGTTACGTTTCCTGAAAATTCACCCTTTAATTCCTTGCCATGAAAGTTTCCATTACTGCATTGAAGACTATTTTTCTCCAAAACAAAATCAGTGCTGAATTTCTTCAAGTCAATACTGTTAAGTGAGAGAATAGGGAGAAGCAAACTGAAACTTCCGTTTTGAAGAGTGATCCGGCCTTTTCCGGTTGCGCTGTATTTTCCGTTTTCCCAAATGCCATGGTATTGTCCGTTTCCATCAACAGTGCCACTGATTTTCCGCTTTGTTGCCTCTCCAAGAAAAGGGATACGAGATGGATCCAGACCATGGAGTTGAATATCCTCGAGGGTGAATTCGTTTTTATCAGGGCCAAGCACCAGGGTAAAGGTATGTACTCCAGCAAAGGCATTAATCTCGACCTGCAGTTGTGATGTCAGGGCTGAAATATCGGGGCTGATGCGTGCCCGTTCGATTGTAAAAAGCTCCTGTTTCCCCTGCTTGTTGCTGCTGATCGTAATTGTTTTTGCCACTAGACTGTAAGGGAATCTGTAATGAATCCTGTCTATGCTGCACTCCGTTCCCGGCATGAGTTTTGAGAGATTTATTTCGCAGTACGTTTTAAATGTCTCCGCAGGAAAACGGAAATAGAGCAATACTGCTATAAGAACAAGAGTATAGAGGAACAGGCTCAGCAGAAAGGATGTTTTACCTTTAAAGAGACTCATGTTTCACCCGTTAGTTTAAAGGTGATAACCTGTATAACAACATTCAAATAGCCCTCATCTTTCCCATGTTCCTGGATGGAGATTCGATTGATAAAGACGACATTGTCTTCAGATTCCAGACCTTTCAGGAAATTCACAAGGCTTGCGGTGGTAATTCTTTGCAGTTTCATATCCACCCGCGATTCATCAAGATCACCTTCCCTGTCGATTTCACTGGGTTTCAGGTACTTAATATTGCTTTTTACCTTGGCACCTGTGGCCTGTTTCTCAATATAGGAGAAGAGGGTGAAGCTCTTTGGTCTTTTCCTGATCCGTTCCTGGATATTACCGGACTGAAACTGCAAGCCTCGATACTCCTGCTGCAGACTGTGCATTTGCTGCAGCTCTATGTTCTTTTTAACAAGGGATTTTTGCAGGCGCTGCCTTGATTCCAGAAGTGGTGAAAACAGGAAATGAAATATAAGAATGGCGGTAACAACCACAATAAGACCGGCCACCATACGTTGTTCCTGCCTGGACATGCGGTGCCAGCCGCTTTTTTCAAGCAGGGACTGAAGAGGCGCAGATGAGAAAAAAAAGGAGAGTTTCATTGTTTAGAGTCTCCCAGATGCACCTTCAGTTCAAAACGGATTGTATTGTCTTTAGGATTCATGTTGGCTGAACTGATGGTGACAGAGACAATTTCCTCCGATTGCTCAAGGCTCTTTTTCATGTTGTCCACGGTATGAAAGGTATCGGTAATTCCTATGAGGCGCAACCCCTTCTCCTCGTACACCATTCGGGTGAGTTGGACATCCAGTGATGTGGAAATGCGCGTGGATATTACACGCAGGACATGAAGCACCGGATACGGCAATGGTGTTCCCTCTCCTTTGCCGGAGGACATTTTTGCAGCGTTGATGGCAACCTGCAGTTGCTGACGTGGATCGACAATTTTTTTTGTACCCGGAAGTGTTTCCTTGAAAACAGTGTGAATTTCTGAAGCAAGCACGTCCCGTTTTTTGGTTAAGACACTGTTTTCATAAAAGAGATAGGCCGGTGCAAAAATGAGCACTGCAATAAGAATAATACCAGATACTTTACCCATGGTTCGATACTTTGCCATATTGTCATAGGGGACAAAATATTCTTTACAAAAGTCGAATTCGGGATGTGATTTTTCTCTTGGTGCGCCAAGGCTGAGACAAGAGGTGAGGTAGGCAGCATATACTTCTGTTTCTTTCGGGAGTTGTGACGGCAGCGGCAGAAGACCACCACGGCCACAGACAAGGCATGGAACACCAAAAGCTGCTTCTATCCATGACGTAGCAGAGGGGACCTGGGCGCCACTTCCTTCAACATAGAGAGGCATCTTTTTAATATCTGTGCCTATGGTGAGGGGTGCAAGGGTTTGCCTGACTGCAATGGAAAGTTCCTGATAGGCTTCTGCGCTGTGTTCCGTGCCCTGAATTGTGAGTTCTCCGCTTGTCTCATTAAAAAGAAAACCTGTATGCGATTCCGTATCAAAGCTCAACGGTTTAAAAGACAAGGGTCTGACAAGTTGCAGCCTCCCGGACGAAAACAGAAAAAGTGTTGCATCCTCCAATCTGAGGCTCAGAAAAATAAAGTCTTCGGGTGGTTCTCCGTTTTCGAGGATTTGTGCGATTGTGGGAAGACCGGACAGAAGAATACGTTCGGGAAAAATATCCGCAGCCTGAAATGCAGCATGCCAACGGGCAAGGAGACTCCGTTCGATCATGGCAGCAATAATTTCCGCTTCTTTCCCTATTCCCGGATTAATTATGGTATCAACGAGCATGTTGTCGATGGAACCGGCAATGGACTCTTCAAGCTCGAAGGGGAGAATTTTGTCAATGGATTTACGGTCAGAAAAAGGCAGATTAAGGTTGCGAAAGAAAAAGAATGAGGCACCAAGCGCCAGATAGCATTTACATTCAGTGCAATCCAATGCTGCTGCTAACTCTTCAACGATCTCTTCCGGCTCTTTTCCATCGGTGACGATAATCGTAGAGCCCAGAACTTCCTGTGATTTCCCACCACTAAGGAGTACTGCTGTCAGCAGATCACTCTGCAGATCTATGGAGAGGAGTCGTTGTATCATTCCTGTTAATTACTGTCCCATCGCCGGATTTTTATCATTTGTTCTGCACGTTCCACCGTTGCAGTAACTATTTTTTTCTGTTTTCCGATAGTGGCAGAGGCCTTAATAGTGAAGAGATTACTGATAGTTGTTGTCCTGTCCTCTTGTAATGCAACATCACCCGGAAATGAAGGTACTTTTTTATACCATGTAAAAGTCTTCAGTTCCTCTTTATTGTTTTCGTCTTCCCGGTAATCGATCATTGCTTCTGCTGTTTCCTTGTTAAGATCCCACGCCAAGGCTTGAAGAAGAAGAACATCGGCACTGTTGATATTAATCTTACCATCACTTCCCCATGGCGTGAGGAGGGGAGCAAGACCGGGTGTCTCTTCTGTGCCGTAGAGAAGTTCCGAGGTAAAACCTTTGACCATGAGCAATTCTTCAATAGATTCTATTGGCCCGTTTTTACAGGAATAGGGCGGATCCAAAGAACGGTAATAGCTTTCTTCAGCTCCATACTCCTCTTCTCCATCTCCGCTGTCTGTCCAGTCTATCAGAGCATCGATGATTTCCCTGGCATCGCCGTCTTCAACAAGGAAGGGATCGGCTCGCAACAATCTCCAGAGAACGTTACGAACATCTTTTGCATGCTGTTCCTGTTTTGCCTTCTCTACTGCAAGGTTTGTTCCCTGAGGCGGGTTTTCTATTTCCTGAACAGCTACCGCATTGATCTGATACTTTCCACTTTCGTCTTGCACCTCAACTGTTATATCACCCAAATTAAACAGAGCCGAGAGATCTTCTTCGCCAAGTAATGCCCATGAGTCATAGAGTGAATCAAATTCATTTTCATCAAGATCAGCAAGGAGTATCTGTTCTCCAATGACAATCCCGGATCTTGTCATTTCGGAAAGCTTAGTACTATTAGCAAGACTTCCTGAAATAATATAGCCCTCACGCATTTCCCGGTTGAACTGCAGAGTAACGATTGACAAGACACTCACCAAGCTGATAACAAGGAGCAGAGCCATGCCTTTGCGGTTGTTCAGTACTTGTGAGCAAACATTCATTTTGACTTAAAATATGTGTGTGGCGCCTGGAAATTGAAAATATTGATTTTCAGAAGACACATTGCCGTAGTTTTAAGAGTAATATACTGGATTAGCAAAAAATTAACAAAAAATTATATTTCACCTGCAGGAAGAATGAGGGATGTTTTGAAAAGTATTCCACTTTTTTCCACTTCCTCCTCTTTCCTGTTGCCGCCACTGTCTACAAAACGAAGACTTATGGAAATACGTTCAGGCAATTCCAGAATTCCATCTTTATCTGTCTTCTCTTCCCATTCTGTTACATCCATTCCATCACTATTTCTATAATCAAAGGCAACCTCCAGCAGATTGGTGCAGAGAAGAAGCTGCTTACTTTTGTCGTCGTTTTCGTCCGATTCAGTGAATGCCGGTTTTTCTGAGCGAAAAAGATGAAGGGTTTTTGTCTCAGGATCTTCCTCAACCTGGTAACTGATAATCACGTACCCCGTGAGCTTTTGTTTTGGATGCAGGCGGACATTGGCACTCGAAGTGAATTCAAGGCTGTCTGCCCGATGACCGCCAATTGTATCGGTCTGCCCCTTAAAGATCATTTCTTCAGCGGGATAAAAAGATTCAAGGTCTTCCAGGATCCTTTCCATGGCTACCTTTGCCATGGAGTACGTTGCTGATTGTGAGCTGGTGCTGTTAATGATGCGAAAGCTCGCATTAAAGGATGAATAAGCAAGGGTGATAACGATGGCAAAGATGAAAATTGCCATCAGGATTTCAAGAAGAGTGAAGCCGTGCTGTTTCCCTGGGCTCATTCTTTTATTTTCCTATAGGTATCAAGTTGATAACTGTAGATGTCATTTCCCCAGGTGACGACCATGCTGAGATGCATAATTTTCCCCTCAAGCTGCTGCAGGAGTTCTGAACTGCCAAAAAAAGTCTCTTCTGCTTGCAGTTTCCATGAAAATTCCGGAAAATCTTCCCCGAAATCTCCCTCAGCAGAGAAAATGTCATCTCCGGACAGAATTTCAGCAAGCTGCATTCGAGCCAGAAGAGGCGCATGGGTGTTAAACCGGGTCTCGGTGGCCAGCGCAACACTTGCCGATTGAGAACCAAAGAGGCTGGTCAGGGCAATGCCCAGAATGGCGACAGCGATCATAACTTCAAGGAGAGTAAATCCTCTTTGTTGAACAGGTGGAGTTCTTGCGGGAGAAGTCATGATTAGCAGGTACGTTCAGTCAAAATTGACCGATCCATCGGTGGCTTCAATGTTGAGGAGAAAAGGGGAAATAAGCAGAGTGATACTTTTATTTTTACTGTCTGTAAGGCGGATAATGGTCTTGTCCATATATCCCTGTTTTGAGACCCAGAGACCATCTTTCATGGGATCCTGCTCACTGCCTCCATTGGCCTGTTTGATTGCATCAATCCTGATTCCTGTGGGAAGGGTGATAGAATGATGCTTTACAGTTGTTTCATCAGTACCTTCATCAGTACCTTCATCAGTACCTTCATCAGTACCTTCATCTGTGCCTTCATCTGTTCCACCAGCTTGTTGATACCAGAGTGTTTGCTCTGAAGAATCAAAAAAGATCAGTTGTGCCTCATGATCCCTGATCGCCTTACTGCGGCTGCTGGTGATAAGAGAAATCACTTTTCTTGAGCCGGTGGCAAGTTGATCGCCCACTATGGAATTTCTGAGACTGGGCATACTCATGGCCAGACTGATGGCAATCAGTGAACTGACGATGAGCAGTTCAAGAAGAGTAAAACCCTGATCCACTGCCTGGTAAGCTAAGGACTTATCTTGCAATGGTTATTCAATTTCCCAGTTGTTTATATCTGCGTCATTGCCCTCTCCACCGGATTCGCCGTCTGCTCCATAGGAGATAATATCAAAGTCGGAATGGGTACCGGGGCTAAGGTAAATATAGTCATTGTCCCATGGATCTTTAGGCACTTTCCCTTTTTTCATATACCCGCCTTCACGCCACTTGGGAGGAAGTTTTCCTGTGCTGGGTGCCTCAACAAGAGCCTGTAAGCCCTGCTCTGTGCTGGGGTAGGCACCGTTATCCAGCCTGTAGGACTCGAGGGCTGTTTCCATTCCACTCATCTGGGCTTTTGCCATGGTGCGTTTGGCTTCTTCTGGATGGCCCATGATTCGAGGTCCCACATATCCTGCCAGAATACCGATGATGACCAGTACGACCAGAAGTTCGATCAGAGTGAACCCTTTAGAATTTAATAACATATTGTATGGTACTTTTACGTTGTGATGTTTCATAGTTGAAAGCCTGTGTGAAAATCAGGAACGGAAACGAAAGACTTCCAGCGCAATATGCTCAAGTTATTTCGCGTACATTCCTTAAAATGGATTATTATATCATTTGGTTCATTTCAAAAATAGGGAGCAAAATTGAGAGTACAACAAATCCCACAGCAGCACCCATGGCAGCAATCATAACAGGTTCAATCAGTGATGTCATTCCCAGGATTGCTGTTTCTACTTCTCTTTCATAGGTTGTTGATATTTTTTCAAGCATGGCTTCGAGTTGACCACTCTGTTCCCCAACGCTAATCATCTGAATGAATATGGGTGGAAACCAGACGGACGATTCAAGAGCACTGCTCATGCTTTTTCCTTTCTGGATCTGTTCCATTGCATCTTCGAGAACTTCCTGAATCAGACTGTTATTGACTATGGAACGTACAATCTGCAGAGAGGAAATAAGAGGAACACCGCTGTTGAGAAGACTGCCAAGGGTTGAGGCAAAACGGGAAAGGACAATTTGTTTGTTGAGCGGACCGACCCCTGGAAGGGTCAGTTTAAGCCTGTCCCAGAGTCGTCTTCCTGTGTCCCCGGCCAGGAAGAGACGGACAAGGAAGATTACAATTACAAGAATACCACCCTCCAGCCACCAGTATTGACGTAGATTATCGCTTGCCATAATAAGCAGTCGTGTGGGCAGAGGCAGGACACGTTCCATGTCTGTGAAGACCTGGGTGATATTGGGTACGATATAGGCGATAAGGAAAAATAGAATTCCAGTTCCGATAACCCCCATAAATATTGGATAAACAAGGGCAGCTTTTAATTTCCCCTGCAATGCCCTCTGTTTTTCACCGAAATCAGCGAGCCGTTCGAGCACAATATCAAGTGAGCCGGAAGCTTCACCTGAACGAACCATATTGATATAAATATTTGAAAAAAGCCTTGGATGTTTTGCTAAAGAGTTGGTCAGAGTGCTGCCTTCGTTCACAGAGTCTCGTACCTTCGCCAGCACACGCTTAAGTGCTGGTGTCGTGCTCTGATCAATGAGTGAGCCAAGAGCACTAATAAGAGGAATTCCGGCACCCAGGAGGGTGGCCAGTTGTCTGGTGAAAATCTGTATTTCATCGGGTTTAACACGCTCAAAAAGAAATCCGCCAAAGAGCCTTTTTTTATCTGACCCTTTCCTGCTGAGACTTTCCCGCATGCTCACCGGATACTTTCCGGCTGTTCTCAGTTTACTGCGTGCACTGCTCTCGTTGTCTGCATCGATAAGTCCTTTACAGGATTTTCCTTTCTGGTCTAGAGCTTTGTACTCAAATACTGGCATATTTAGCTGTTATTTAACAGTTTTTTATTGGGTTGGGCAATTCGTTGCAGAATATGAATCACCATCCCTTTCAACAATAATCGAGATGCCCATTCTTTCCAGGTCTTTTACTGATTCCCAGGGAATTATATCAGGCTCTTCCAATTTCTCAAGTAGGCGTCCGCCTGACCGGGGGTAAGGCGGGTTCCTTTATAAGGAGGTTCAGCTGTTTCAAATTCACTCTTCTTGTAATAAAGCCTTCGTAATTGCCGTTATCCATATACTCCCCCGCTCTTGCGAAATAATTTCCTTCCGGGAATCCTGAGCTATTGGTTGAATGTTTTACTGTAGTGTCTTCCTCTGATTGCACCACCGGTCGTTCATTTTTGGTTTCACTGTCAGTTTCTTCGACAGAAGGCTCCACTACTTTTTCCGGAATATCTACTGGTGAAACCGGGGAGGGTGTGTCAGGTACTTGCGTGATGGAGATGATATCATTACCTGACTGTATGGATAATTGGGGCGCACTTTCCTCTGGCTTGCCCTTCTGCCTTTCTTCAATTTCCGGGGGATTTGTACCGGAGCTGAAAGATGATGTGTGGACCCAGCCTACTTGCCCCGATCCTGCAACTTCAACTACCACCCAGGAACCTCGCCGGAGTTTCTCATACAATTTCTCATTCTTCTTAAGTTGTGCAATGGCACTGTGAGTTGATCCGGGCCCAGCCCTAAGGCTTACGCCATTTTTTTCTACAGACAGAACATCTCCAGAGACTGCAAATATATGGGCAGTTGGGAAAAAGAAAAACACACAACCAGCAAGGCAGGTAAAAAAATGGCTGATGATTGAAGAATATTTCGAAGCTGTATCGGGGAATATTGTCGTCATCATAATAAAAAGTCTTGTTTCAAAACAAATATTTGTCTTATATTGACAGATACTCTTTGTTTACGTTTTTTTTCGGTGGGTAATATCTGTCAGTTTACAACGAAGAAAAGTAATAAATGCTGAGTCACCAGCCCGATGTCACAACATAACACAATGTAACCCACCAAGTCTACGCAATAAAACTGCATCCAAGAGCAGAGCACATGATACAATGCGGCACGCATGGTTGTCAAGCCCGATACTTGTTGATAGTAACAGTACGCATATACTGGGAAATCTACGTTTACAGACAGTCCTAACTCTTTAATCAGTCACACATAAGGAGACACGCTATGAAGCTTCGTTCCCATTTTCTTCTCGTTATTGGAACTCTTGCAATTCTTGCAATTGGTCTGATGGGGGGAGCTAGTTATCAGTTTAATAAGCACGATGCCTTACGAGAAGCAAAAGAGAAAGGGCAGATCATTTTAAACTTCTTGCTCTCCACCCGTGCTTATTTCAAAGATGAGCAACGGCCGCTGATTATGGAACTGATCGAAAAAGATCGATTTTACCCGGATTTGATGTCCGGGTTTGTTATTACTAGAGGAACATGGGAGAAATTTCATAAACTCATGCCTGACTATAGATTTAAGCAGGCAACCATTGACCCTCTGTGGCCGAGCAACAAAGCTGACACAGATGAGCTTGAGATAATTCGTTTTTTCCAGGAAAATCCGGATGACAAAAACAAGGAAGGCTTGCTAAACAAAAACGGCGAACAATTTTACTACTTTGCCGAACCCAAAAATGTTAGCGACCAAGGGTGCCTGAGATGTCATGGTGACCCCTTGGACGCCCCTAAAGATCAGATAATGATTTACGGGAGCGAAAATGGCTACAACTGGAAACTCGGTGAAATAGTATCGATTTTTATTGTTTATGTTCCCATTGAAAATGCGTTGGCAGCTGCGACAAAAAAAACCCAGATGATTGTGGGATTTGGAGCAGGTTGCGTAGTGTTTATTTTGCTGTTGATCTGGATCTTTATGAATAGCCGTGTTGTTGTACCGATAATGCAGTTAAGCAAACGGGCTGAAGAGATCAGTCTTGGGGAAAATCTTGCTGAGAGCCTACAGGTAAAGAATAAAAACGAGATTGGGATTCTGACTGAATCCATTGACAGACTACGCATTAGTATGCTCACCTTACTTGAGCGCTGTAGAAGGGAATAGGTGAAAGCTCATAGGTTACTTTAAGATTAATTCAACGAGTTAATGATCATGAGAATACTTACTTTGTACTGCAAGTCAGTGGTTTTGTCTTTATCGCTAATCCTCTTCATATGTATCGGAGTATCATCTGGTATTGTGGAAGCTGCTGACTGTGCTGCTGTTAGCAAAAGCATACAGAGAGAAATGAATCTGCTGAAAAAACGAAAACTGTTGCAGGAATCAATTCAACAGTGTGCTTCCGATCCAATTATCAATTATCATTACGCCTATACCCTTGAAAGATTAAGAAAATATGAAGAAGCTCTGAAATATTATATAAAGGCCTCTGAAATGGATGATCAAAAGTCCGACTATTTTTTTGGTATGGCAGACATCTATATGGTTCTGGGAAATGGACAATCGGCTATCTGGGCCTATGAGAAAGGTCTGGCAATAAACGGGAAAAACAAAAGGGCTCAAAAGAAACTGGCGATTGTACGGATTAAATACAAGTCACAGCTTGGAGACGTTGTGACATCAGAAGAAATTGTGCAGGTTATGCAGGAAGAAGAGCCTGGTCATTCCACAGGGCAATCCCTGGAAGGCCCAATATTAAGGATGCTGATACCCTATGAAAGGGGTTCATCTTCGTTGTCAGATGAGGCAAAAGTACTGGTTGATATTGTGGGCCGGGCACTTCAGGATGAGAAATTACAAGGGGCACGCTTTGAAGTGATTGGACATACCGATTCCAGCGGCACCGAACAGTCCAACATGTGGTTTTCAAAGCACCGCGCAGAAACGGTAAGGGATTATCTAATAGAACAGCACCAAGTCGCCCCCGACAGATTAAGTATCGCTTATTATGGCGAACGCAGGCCAATAATGCCTAATACTATTAAAGCCAACCGCGCAGTCAATCGCAGGGTGGAATTTCGGAGGATAATGTCACGCCAATGATGACGCAACCATGGCACGGAATTTCTCTTCCTTTTCAGGTTCATCTATCTCAATGCATAACAAATCAATAAGTTCGTTTTGTTGATCGCTTGAGGATAGATTGTCAGGCTGCCATTTTTTCAGAATGTCCTCAATAATAATGGAAGCGGCAGGACCCATTATTCTGGCAAGAGCTTTTCCTATCCGGCTTATTTCTGGTGCGCTTGTATCGTAACGGGGCATTAGACGTTGAAGTATGTCTCGAAATCTATCTGCCTGTGATCCATTTCCAATCTTCTGGCATAGCAGGTTAACAAGTTCGTTTATTCTATCCTCCGAAGGATCACCATTTTTTTTCCACATTTTTATCGTATCGTCCATAAGTATTTCACTTGCAGGGCCGATTACTTTTGTTAAGGCACGCTCAACAGGTAAGAGTATTCTGCTTGACAGCTCACCGGCTTTTTCCTCTAAAGGTGGTGTTTTTTTCTTGTTACTCTCTTCCTGCTCAAGGATGTTTTCGTTGGGATGGAGCTCTTCAGCGAAGATTTCTTCTGCTGTCGCCCCATTTTCCAGCTTAACTGCCACTGTAATAAAAGGGATTTCTCTTTTTAGTTTTTCAATAATAGCCTGGGAGGCAGTTTCGAAAAAGTCAGCATCAACACTGGATAAACACAAACATATCAGACTGGCATAATCATTGAGACGCACTGCTACTATCAACACACTTTCAAAAGTGATTATTATGTGTTTTTGTCTTCGATTGAATATGGAATTTTTACTGAACAAGTCGTGTATCAATCGACAGGTTTGTTCCATTTCAGCCTCTGGGCACCATGCCGGAAGGTTTGAGAAATTAATGCCACCCGTATCGATGTAAATACATTGCCCCATTATACCGGGAAGATTGTCGATTTCTGCGAGTAAGTCACTAACTTTTTTTTCGGTTTGAGGCATGATCAACTCTCCGGAAATTAGACGATAAAGGATCGTAGCTTTATGTATTAATTTGTGCAGATGGCATCTTTACAAACTCTAAAAATCACAACCTGAAATACCTGGAATGTTTCAATATAGACTAGAATAACATGAATTGCGAAATATTTTACGTGATGCAGATGGTTGCCGGGGGTGCCCGGTGTCAGGTACATTTATATCTTCATTACAGATTTGGATAACGACCTCAAGAAGAAATAGTGTATACTGGTTGAGTTGAAAAAAGAAAAAACCTTGTTCATTTCCGACGTATAATAGTAATGTGCTGTACAAATCCAATCCAACTAGTCGGAAATTTTTAAATTTCACAGGCTAAGTACCTTCGTGCCAGGTCAAAATCTCTGATTATTTGATTCTCTCCTGATATAATGGGGTTTTCGCTAAGCTGTTTTAGGATTGCTTTTATGGAGTAAGGTACGTAATTTAGAATCTGAAAATAAACTGTCAGATCCATTTTGTCAGGGTCGCAATGTATACGAACTACTTTGGTCTTAAAGAAAAACCTTTTTCCATAGCTCCGGATCCGCGCTATCTCTACATGAGTGAGCTGCATCGGGAAGCTTTGGCCCATCTTCTGTATGGAATCAGTGGTGACGGTTGTTTTATTCTTCTTACAGGAGATGTGGGTACAGGGAAAACCACGGTATGCCGCTGTCTTCTTGCTCAGCTTCCTGAAAATACCGACGTGGCCCTTATTGTTAATCCTCGCCTTACTGTTCTTGAACTTCTCAAAACCATCTGTGATGAGTTGGAAATTCCCACAGAAGAAAATGAGAAGAGTGTCAAAGCCTATATAGACAAATTGAATGCCTTTCTTTTGGAGGCCCACGCCAATGGCAGAAATGTTGCGCTTCTCATTGACGAGGCTCAAAACTTAAGTCTTGACCTTCTTGAACAGTTGCGTCTGTTGACAAATTTGGAAACAGACCAGAAGAAGCTGTTGAAAATTGTGCTGCTTGGGCAGACGGAGCTGAGAGAAATACTGAATCAGGAAGGAGCTGCCCAGATAAGCCAGCGTATTACATCAAGATACCACCTTTTACCTCTTGATAGAGAGAATACCTTTAACTATATTCATCATCGATTGGCAGTGGCTGGTGAAAGAGATGCAATTTTTTCAAAGGCAGCTCTGGCCCTGATCTTTGAATACAGTCAGGGGATTCCACGCCTCATTAATGTTTTGTGTGACCGCTCACTCCTTGGAACCTACGTGGAAGAACAGTATCTGGTGAATGAGCGCATTGTGAAAAAAGCAGCTCAAGAGGTTCTGGGCGGTGTTGTTACAGAAAAAAACAGTCCACCGACAGGGCAGCAAACGTGGCTTAAAGTTGCTTTGCTGTTACTTTTGTTTCTACTCGGTGTGGGGAGTGTTTCTTATTTTTCCGGCAATCAGGCCGGAGTTACAACCGCCCCTGATCCCACTCCTGTACAAGAGACTGTTGCCCTTCAGCAGGTTGAAAAGGAAAATAGTATTTTTGAAGAACCTGAGCAGAATATGATTCCTGCTGTTGCAGACCCCACAGAAAAGAAACAGAAGAAGAAAGGTTCACGTATTCGGATAGTTCCACTTGAGATAATTGACTAGTGAGGAGAATATAACAATGTCTTATATTCTGGAAGCACTAAAAAAATCTGACAAGGAACGGTATCAGGATAAGATTCCTGATCTCAAAGCAGATCATTCTTTGCCGTATTCAAGAAGGAAAAACCGAAAGTTCTCCGGTTGGCTCCGACCGGGAGTCTTGGTTTTGGGACTGGTGTGTGCGGGCGCTTTTGTTTGGTGGCAGCTCTCAGCTAATCAACCGATGCCTGTTGCAGAGACTCCGGAGGAAAGGGTTCAAGCGGTGTCTGAACTGGAAACTCCCTTCCCAAGACCGGCAACAACTTCTCAAAAAGCTGTTGCAGGAAAACCGGTACCCATAGAACAGACTAAAAAGAAAGCTCCCGCCTCTGTTGCTCCCGTTGCTGCTAAAAAGAATTCCATAGCAGTGGAAACGCCCCTGGTGACGTCCCTTCCTCCACTTCTTGAAGATTTACCTATTGCAGTAAGGGCTGGAATCCCTGATCTCAGCTTTGCCGGGCATGTTTATTCCGATGCGGCCCCAAAACGACTGATCATCATCAATAACCGAGTTGTACGTGAAGGTGATCTGATTTCCAATGGCCTTGTTTTGCGACAGATTGATCCCGATGGAGTAGTTCTAAAGTATGAAACATCAGTTTTCAGAGTGAAACTATTTTGACTTCCCTGTTTGACCCGTTTGTTGCCTGGTTTGTTCGCCAATCTCATCCCACTCAGCTTTTTGCTGTGTCGGGCTGGAGTTTTCTTTGCGGTTTGATGCTTGCATCTTTGGTTCTCTGGATCTTTTTTCAAAAACAGAAGAACAGCGCTCTTGAAAGACGTTCCGTCATTGCCGGCTTTGAAAAACGGGCCCTGGAAGAACGTATCGCAGCCAACGTGCTGGTGTGTGAGACTATTCGTCAACAAAACGATAAGGTGTACCAGGAAAAGAAATTACAGATTGAAACAATCAGTGACCTGCAGGAGCAGCTCTCACTGCAGCGCAGTGAAAACGCAAGCTTACGGACCCGTATAGAACAGGAACAGCTCCATTCGGCAGAAAAACTTGATCTGCTGGACGATGCGCGAGAGCAATTACGTCTCCAGTTTGCTGAACTGGCCTCTTCAATTCTTGAAGAAAAAAGTGCTCATTTTTCTAAAGACAGTCAGGAAAAACTCTCCTCTCTTCTCGTACCATTTCATGATCAACTCGCATCCTTTCGGCAGAAAGTAGATGCTGTTCATCATGCTGAGACACGAGATCGGGCTGCTTTGCAACGTGAAATAGCATCACTTAGAAACCTTAACCAGCAAATGAGCGATGAGGCAATAAATCTCACTCGTGCTTTAAAAGGAGATAAGCAGGTTCAAGGAACCTGGGGAGAGCTTGTTCTGGAAAGGGTTTTGGAACAATCCGCACTGCGAAAGGGTGTGGAATATAAAACACAAACTGTTTTCAGGGATAAGAATAATCGTTTACAGCGACCCGATGTCATTGTCCATCTGCCCGAGGGGCGTGATATTATCATTGATTCCAAGGTGTCTCTCATCTCCTGGGAAAAATATGTAAACTGTAATGACGAAAAAAAACAGGCTGACTTTCTTACATCCCATGTAAAAGCAATTAAAGAGCACGTGAGGCTTTTGGCTGATAAAGACTATACTTCTCTGGCGGAGATACGGAGCCTTGATTTTGTTCTTATGTTTATGCCGGTGGAAGCAGCGTTTCTTGCTGCATTTCAGGCAGATGATACGCTGTTTACAGTTGCTGTAACCCGAAATATTATCCTTGTCAGCCCCACCACTTTACTCACCACTCTCCGCACCATTGAGAGTATCTGGCGTTACGAAAAACAAAGCCGGAATGCACGGGAAATTGCCGAACGGGCAGCCGCACTCTATGATAAGTTTTGTTCTTTTACTGAAGACATGGAGCGTATGGGAAAGCAAATACATACACTGCAAAACAGTTACGACAGCGCCATGACACGTTTGAGCCGCGGGCGTGGTAATCTGCTTTCCAAAGTCGAACATTTTCCTCAGATGGGTGTGAAGGTAAACAAGACCATCCCCAAATCGATACTTGAGCAGGCTGATTTCTGAGTGGGTTCTGAGGCGGTTATTTCGTTTGTTTTTGACATTGCATATGTAGATGCTGTCTTGAGAAATGTTATTTTTATTGAGCAGCAGATGCAATAGAAAAGACTCCTAATGGCCAATAGTTATCATTATTGTCTTTACAAACACAAAAATATACATAATATTGATTATGAATAAACCTCAGATGAGACCTGAGTATCTATAGTCTATAATAAATATGGAGGACTTTATGTGCATGGAAGTTAAGAGAACGTGTCACTGCGGTCAAAAAGAGGCTTCATTTCATTTGCGTGACAATGTGATGGGCCAAGAGGTTATTGATCGTCTGTTCTGTCCCAGTTGTTCTACTGATCAGAAGCTTAATAAAGACACAATGGTTTGTGATAACAACTGGATAATCGAATACGATATGGATCTGGCCAGAATGTTTGCTATCACCAAGCTGAGTATGGATCCGGCTCATGTAAACCCTGGATACATTTTTGATGAAGGCTATGCAACATGGCGCGAAATGTACCCGGGTGAGACCGAAGATATAACCGATGAGCGAAACAAAATCATTGCAATGAAAGATAGTGACCCAAAAGAATATCTTGCTGCTATTAACTCCTGGGCGGTTGAGAGGATTCAACGATTGAAAGATGATGGCTGGCGTAAGGCTGTACGGACGTGTTGATTGCCAGGGAATAATATAAATAAAAACAAAAAGTGCCTGAACAGAGAGCTGTTTGGGCACTTTTTGTATCTAAGGGTAAATTATGACGCCAAAAGACGTGGTTTTTTCATCTTTGTCGAAAATCAGTGTACATCTTGGTATACTTTTGTTGCTTCTCGGATCCGTATCATCTTCATGGGCACTAGTAGAACCGTATGACATGATGCATCGCCAGAAGTGGACAGGTGACTATGACCGGATGCTGGATAGAAGACTAATCCGGATTTTGATACCATACAGCAAAACGTATTATTTTCTGGATGGTGCAACCGAAAAAGGTTTGGCGTATGATGGCGCAAAGTTTTTTGAAAAATATATCAATGAACTGCAGAAAACCAAACATTTAAAGGTTCATCTGGTGATTATCCCAACCGAACGCAGTGTTTTATTAACAAACCTGGTTGAAGGCTTGGGAGATATTGCCATGGGCAACTTGACTATTACCGAAGAACGGCAGAGAATGGTCGATTTTTCAGTACCTTTCTTAACCAATGTAAAAGAAATCATTGTTACCGGTAAAAATGGACCTGAGCTGAAAAACAGTTTTGACTTGGCGGGTAAGGAACTTTATGTCCGCAAATCAAGTAGCTACCATGGAAGCATCCTGAAGCTTAACGAGGTGCTGATATCCACAGGAAAGAAACCGGTGAAAATAACTCTCGCCGATGAGCATTTGGAAGATGAGGATCTTCTGGAAATGCTGGATGCAGGAGTTATCTCCATGCTGATCGTGGATAGTCACAAAGCTGAATTCTGGGCAAAAATATTGAAAAACATTACACTCCATCCCAATGTTGCTGTGCATAGTGGAGGGGATATTGGTTGGGCCTTTAGAAAAAACAGCCCGAAATTAAAGGCAGTTGTTGATGGATTTGTGAAGAAGAATAAAAAAGGTACTCTTCACGGTAATATGGCATTTAACAAATATTTGAAAGATACGAAATATATGACAAATCCTGCTGCTGCAAAAGAGCGGGAGAAGTTTAAAGCTTTGATGAACTATTTTAAGGTCTATGCCAAAAAATATGATTTTAATTATCTTATGCTGACAGCTCTTGCCTACCAGGAATCACGCTTGGACCAAAATGCCAGGAGTCATGTCGGTGCAGTGGGTGTTATGCAGATTTTACCATCCACTGCCAAGGATAAGAATGTTAACATTCCAAATATTAAGTCTGTTGAGGATAATATCCATGCAGGAACAAAGTATCTGCGTTTTATGGTGGATCGCTACTTTACCGATGAGGGAATTAGTCCCCTGAATCAAGGATTACTCGCCTTTGCTTCCTACAATGCTGGTCCTGCAAAAATTACCAGATTGCGTAAAGAGGCTAAGGAAATGGGATTGGATCCCAATGTTTGGTTTAAAAACGTGGAAGTAGTTGCAGCAAAAAGGATTGGTCGCGAGACTGTTCAATACGTGAGTAATATTTATAAATATTATGTGGTGTACACTCTTCTTGCTAAGCAAGGGAAGCTGTAAGGCCCCGGTAAACATCTACAGGCTGGAGTTTTCTAAAAAAAAACAATCGGCATGTACGATGTCCTTTTCATTGTCAGACTTTAGAGCCAAAACTTTGCTGAGTTGCCACTTCAATGGCCAGCTCAGTTCTTGCGTGCATGTCCATTTCCTTTCCTTTTTCCTTGCACCAGGCAGGAAATGTTTCTGGGTCTATAAAGACTTTAATGACGATATCCCCACTGGCTTCCACTTTTTTTACCATTTCTTCAGCCTTTGGGAGCCAGTCTGAGTAACTTCCGGGGAGAAGATGGCTGTCGGTGAAGAGTTTTTGGAGTGCATCCCAGTGTTCTTCTCTATACCAGACCATGGCCTGAATTGATGTTTCCTGATTTTCTGGATTTGTCGTATCTGTCATGTTCTTTCTCTCAGCTTTTTTACGTCCCCATGCTTCTGCCTGGAACCATTGAATACCGTTTTACTTAAGCCCAACTTCCTTGAAATACTTCATAGCACCAGGATGAAATGGTGCAGAAATCCCTGTCAGCATACTTCCTTTTGTGAGGGTACTAAAGGCCGGATGCAGTGTTCTGAATTCTTCTAAATTATCGAATACTTCTTTGGTAATAGCATACACAATATCATCGGGTATTCTACTGGAGGTGCACAAGGTCGCCTTAACCCCAAAAGTTATCACGTCCTGCTTGTTATCTGCACCAGGGTAGAGTTTTATCGGAATACTTGTTTTGGTATAGTAGGGATATTTCTCAAGTAGGCTGTCAACACCGGCAATATCTGCAATAACAACTTTACGGGCACCAGAAGTTACCTCTTTGATCGATCCGGATGGATGTCCCACAGTATAGAAGAATGCATCAATACGATTGTCCTGCAACAGCCCGGCAGCCTCGGATGCTTTGATGGATTCAGCTATTATATCTTTTTCATAATCAATACCAACTGCAGTGAGAGCATCAATCGCGTTCTGGCGTTGTCCTGATCCCGGATTTCCAATATTTACTCTCTTAACTTTAAGATCTCTGATGGTTTTTATTCCGGCATCAGATGCAGTAACAAGTGTCACAGCTTCCGGGTGAATGGAAAAAACTGCTCGAAGCTCTGTCTGAGGTCCTTTAGCTTTCCACTCAGCCATTCCATTCATAGCTTGAAACTGACGGTCGGACTGGACAATACCAAATGCCATATCACCTGCCATAATCGCATTAATGTTAAAAACAGACCCCCCAGTGGACTCAACAGTTGCGCGGATGCCATACTCTTTATTCTTTTTGTTGACCATTTTCGCAATGGCTCCGCCAGTAGGATAGTAAACCCCGGTTATGCCGCCGGTACCAATGGTCACAAAAATAGATCCTGCCTGGGTAGATCCAATGTCCAGGATTACAGCAAGAAAGAGAATAGTCAAGGCTACTGACAATTTTTTCATATTAACCTCCAGGTGGTGAGGTGGAACTGCCTATACAATTATGAATATCTGGTAAACATGATGCCCTGCGGGAAGAAGTTATCGGTGTTCAGTGTTCAGTGTTCAATAACTAAAAATTGCATACTGATATGCTAACCTCTTACAGAGGGACAATGTCCACAAAAACATTAATTTCTCTACATATATTTCTCTACACATAAATAGACAGATGTGTATAATAATATTTGATAATGATGATTTCCACAAGCATTTTACATTGAAGCACGGTGTTTTTCAGGCCTGTACTGTTGAATCATGGTCAGGTTTTGTTATCTATTTTACAAAACACCGGATGAAAAAACGATATAATCTTGATTTGGTATATTAACAGGCTAACATACGAATGAGATATATGGTTATATGACATACATATCTTGTGATTAGAGTGAAATTATACTTTTAAGAGGAACGATTATGAACAACAAGCTTATTATTGGATCTGCATTTATGCTACTTATTGGCTCAGAAAGTGTTCTGGCCAGTCAAGGGGATGTGGGAGTTGGGGTGAAGGCTGGAACACTGGGAGCTGGCGTTGAAGTAATGTTTGGTATCTCTGATGACTTGGCTCTCCGGGGTGGATTGAATTATATTACATTTGATTTTGACTCTACTCTCAGTGGTGTTGACTATACCATGGAGCCAGAGTTTAAAAATGTGACCATGCTGCTTGACTGGCATCCTTTTAGTGGAACCTTTCGTTTAACTGGAGGCTTCTCATTAAATGATAACAAGGTGAATGTTGATGGTGTTTTTGATCGGGAGCTGATCCCATCGGAATACAATCAATACGCTTACCTGACGGATCGGGTGCATTTACAGGGTTCTGTTGATTTTAATACTTTTGCCCCTTATGCGGGCATTGGTTGGACTTCCAGCCATGGAGACTCCGGCTGGGGTATAAGTTGTGATTTTGGCGTTCTGTTTCAAGGAGCCGCAGCAGTATCTGACCTAACGGTGGTTGGCGATGTAGATAGCCGCTTTCAGGGCGAAGTGAATGATTTTCTAGATGAACAGAAAAAGGAAATCCAGGATGAACTGGATAAGTATGAATACTATCCGGTTGCTTCAATTATGCTGCATTATAATTTTTGAACATCTGTCCCTTGAAAAAAGATTCTCCAGCCATTACGATTTCCGCCCACTTTAAAGCTGAAGAGACAGTACGTACCTGCTGTCTCAATAGCTTCCGCCGAAAACGAAACACTGTCGAATATGATTACAGTGGTGGTGCCAACCGATAACGATACAAACGAGTTCATTGCTTTTACTAAAGAGTGTTCCGGGATGATCTGATTCACTGGCTGTATTCAGCCCATCCCGGATTCACGCCTCCCCAGACTCATCAACGTTCACCAGACATTCTCCTCACGCCTCGGCTGCTGTCAAAACCTCCACAAAAATGGCCACCACCCGAAAATCCTCAGACTTTCCTGGCAGAATAATGATATCATCATAATCGGGATTGAGCGCTTTCAGGGTAATAGACTCGTGCTGCCAGCCATTGTCAGGATCCACCCTCTTGCTGGATTGATACGATTTTACGGTATAGCTGGCACCGGTGTCCTGATCGGAGATATCGGCCTGCTGAGCCAGAACAATTCGTCCATTACGACTCCCGCCCACTTCAAAGCTGAACAGACAGTACGCACCATCCGGGATAAGGGGTTCCATGGATTTCCCCTGTATCCGAGCCACAAACATGGATGGCGCAAGACTTCTCCTGCTGGTCAACCCCTCCACCACAAACCAGGTCTCCGGTGCATCCGGGATGGATGAATCCATAAAATCCCCTGCTGCTATGCTTAGCGGATAATAGGGTAGAACCCTGGTGAACTTATCTGCCTCCGGTGGAATATCACTAAATAACTCCCGATCAGCGTCCTCCTCTTCAGGGGCAAAACTCTCCGGCAACAGGAAGGCATAGTCTGTTTCCTCCAGGGTAATTTCCAACTTGAGGTAATAGGTCTGCAGATCTTCAGTGAGCTGCACCACCGTCTGCTGAAAGTCTTCCGGCTCCAGATTCTGAATCAATTCCGGATCCAAGGCAAGGTAGTTCAGATCCTTGCACTGGTAGAAAAAACGTTTCCTCTCAAATTTTTCAAAAGGATTCTGCAGCAGACTTCGCTGTATTTTTTTCTGATCCCCAAGGACATCACGCTGGTTGTAGGGGCAATTCGGACGTTCATTTTTACTGTATTTCGCAAGGGTCTCCATATAAAAGCGCTGATACAACTCAAGTATGTCCGGCAGTAAGGCCTCGAAACGTTCGTTACAACTCTTCAGGAATGCCAGGAGAAAGATGATCTTGTAGGAAAAGGTATAATCACGCTTCTCAAGAAACTCCTTAAAATCATTTACCCTGGTTTCGGTAGTATGCTTCTGCAAACCAAGATCCCGCCGAATATGGGCCACTTGGTCGGGGTCAAAGAAATGCAGATGCTGCCTACCGAAGGGATAGCGTACATCGGCCTTGATTTTCCCGTGCTTGAGCCACTTCCTGACGGTACCGGTTGAAACAAACAGCTCCCGCGCCAACTGCTCTTCATTCAGATACGCACCGTACTTCTCCTCAAAGCTGAAGATATCCACCGGCTCAACACGACGTTCCCCCTCGTAAAGCCCGTCAAGGGCAATAATCTCCCTCTCCTGATGAAAACGCTCCGGCCTTACCAGGTCTGCAAAAGGCTTATAGTCGGGAATCCGAAATAGAGCATGGAGGGAAAGGGGTTGCAACCTGGCGCCATAATTATCGACAACATCCAGCACATAGAGCGCCTCCTTGCCGGGATGATTGCGTAAGCCCCGGCCAAGCTGTTGGGTGTACAGAACTTTGGAGAATGTCGGCCGTGCCATTACCAGGATAGCTGTTTGCGGTGCGTCCCAGCCCTCGGTGAGCAGATCACAGGCACAAAGAAAACGAATCGCACCGCTGTCGTAGTCCTGCTGAGCCCTGGCTGCACTTTTCCTGTCTCTTCCGTCCACTGCAGCAGCAGAAATTTCTTCCCCGTTTAGCAGTTTTGCCATGCGCCGGGCATGCTTGATATCAACGCAGAAAACAACGCCCTGCTTATGGCTGAACTCACCGCCAAAATAACGCTGCAGCACTTCGGCCACAAGCCTGTCCCTGGACGGCACCAGCAAGGTTCGTTGCAGGTCGTTTTTCACATACTCCTTGCCGTTAAAGCGCACCTCTGAGAGATCTATATTCGATTTAATTCGAAAGCAGCGCACAGGCGGGACAAGTCCCTGGCGTATTGCCTCCTCAAGGGACAATTGCGGCTCGTATTCACCGAAAATTTTTTCCAGCCGCTGTTGATCGAAACGCTCCGGAGTGGCGGTGACGCCAAGCAGATGGGTAGGCGTAAAGTGTTCAAGGATGTTACGAAGCCCAAGTGCTGCAGCATGGTGAGCCTCGTCAACCACGATATAGTCAAAGCGATCGGCAGGGATCTTGTAGTAATGACGATGCAGATAGGCGCTGGTCTGGACAAAAAAGTCTGCCTTCTTGTCTGCCAGTATGTCAACAGAGCAGCTGGATTGCAACTCAGATGGAAGACGAAGCACAAGTCGGGCCAGGGGTCTGCTCGCGCAGTTTTCTGGTGGGGACAACAATCAAGGCCCTCAAGCTGCCGGCCTGCTGCCTGACACGCACCAGGTCCTCTATAAAGATCTCTGTTTTACCAGTACCGGTAGGGAGAACGAGTAAAAAGGCATGCCTGCCCTGTTTACGGGCATCATCCAGCTGGGCCAGGGCATCCCGCTGATGATTGCGCAGGGTGAACAGCTCGCGGGGTACTTTGATGATGGATTTGTCAAGAAAAGGACGGCTATCCCCCAGGAAGCGCTGCAACTCCAGGATAAAGCGTTCCCGGTCACGCATGCCGTTCAAGGACCAGCGAAAGACCCTGAAGCCGTCAGCCACAAGGGAATTTTGTTTGAAAAGCTGCGAGCGGTAACGATTCGGGCCGATCATCACCGGATGATGCCAACTCTCACCGTTCAGCTCAATGGCGAATTTCGCCGAACTGCTGAAAAGAGCGTAGTCTATATAGCGGGTGACACCATCCAGATCGATATACGCAAATTCCCGATGCAGACCCATCCTGGCCCGGTCGCCAAAGGCCTGCAGAAAACAATCCTCGAAGGTGGCCTCCGGCAGGGTTGGGTCTGGCTCCTGTTCCGTCCGGTTACCACCAAAGCGTCGAATTGTTTCAGGATCACTGTCACCATCGAGAAACAGGCTAATCTCTTCCTGTAATGCAGATAGCAAATCATCCTCATCAAAAAGAAAACGAAAAACCCGATCATACGAAAATACAAACTTGTTCTGAGTGGTGGTGTAAGCCACATACGGATAGTCTGCCAACCGACAAATGACCGTATCAATCAACAGGCAGGTGCTGTCACTTTCCCGGTGGTAGACACAACCGGTTTCGGCCTGGGAGTGCTGAGAAAACCCACAACCAAGGAGCCAATCATGCAGCTCTTCCTGCAGACAGGCGGAATCAGGCTTCATTTACGAATTTCAACACATATCCCAGCCAGATATCTTCAGGACGCAACTTGGATACCTGTCGGGAGAAATCAAGAATAGCCAGCCCGCATAAATCAAAAAGCTCTTCCAGTTCACTCTGCGCCCATAAGGTGAAGCGACGACCGTCAGCTGAAGCAACGACACCCTCTCCCTCTTTCATGGTGATCAGCACATGACCGCCGGGGACAAGTGACCGACACGTGGATCGAAGTATTCCAGAGACGGTATTTCTTGGCTGATGCACCAGCGATCCAATAAAAACAAGGGCACAAAAGCCACGGCTACCGAAGTCATGGTGACAGAAATCCGCCTCAATAACTTCGCAACCGGCGTGCTCCCGAGCAAGTCGAGCAAGACTGGGTGCCTGTTCCAGGCCTGTTGGCCGAAAACCATGCTGCCGCAACCAGAGGAGATCCCGGCCGGAACCGCAGCCCACATCGAGGATTGTTGCCCGGGGTTTTAAAAACCCGGTCAGCGGCGTAAGAAAAGCGGCAGGGTCAATATCAACTGTGGATTTGAAGTATTGTTGGTGGTTTTGTTCGTAGAATTGGTTCATTGTGCATTGTGCATTGTGCATTCATAGCAAACTGGAAAAGTATTAGAAGTCACTTTTATAGGGGAAAAGAGCCTCCTAAGACTGGAAATAAACTATTTTTGAGGTGTTTTGTTATTAATTTAGCCTATTAGTTTGATCCGCCCCACTAGTACGTAGTCCCCAGTCTATTTTGTCATGGACGGTCAGAGAAAAATCACCGGATAGATGTTTTACATGATACGCAAGAAGTCTAACTGTCTTATCTGTATAGCTGTAAAGACTTTCTCCCACATAATCCCCAACCTCGACGGTTATACCAAGCTCTTCTTTGAGCTCCCGACGCAGGCATTCTTCTGGAGTCTCACCATGCTCTATTTTCCCGCCAGGAAACTCCCACTTTTTTTCAAGATGCTGGCCGGGTGCCCACCTTGCAACAAGAACTGCATCACCCTTGCTGAAAACAGCAGCTGCAACATCAATGATCCGATCATTTTTCACCTCTGCCATCATGCTGCCGCCAGTCGTGCTGTTGCCCTGACCAATTTACCCGGCATTGGGTATTGAAGTTGCCAGATAATCGACATCGGTTTGCTGCCAGTATAACTGACATATTTTGCTGGGCCAAGAAAATAGTATGGGCAAGCCAGGTTGTTTTTCTTCTTTTGCTCTCTGACAAAGAGCAACACATTGCTCCCTTCTTTCTGGTGGTTCACGTAGCGTTTTCCGGTGGGAGAAATATCACTGGTTGTACTTTGGGACTGCCAATGGAAATGGGTTTCGTCCAAGGCATAATCTTTGTACATGGTTGTGGGGGAGTAGTCTTTTTCTGTTTTGTCCAGAGTGACAAAAAACAGATCTGTCTGAATATCAGAAAGATATTTTACCCCTTCCCGGACAGTTGACCGGGATTCAAAGGTAAGAAAACCCAGCCCGGAGAGAATCTCGTCACGAGTATAGCTCCCGTGTACTGAAAGTGGGCAGGCAACTGGCACATCTATTCTGTGGACGACTGTTTTCGTTCTGTTTATAAGCAGTTGAATGAGCTCAAGAGCCTCATCGAAAAGGGTCTGATTTTGTTTGAGCGCCGCAATATTCCCAAAAAGGGTATCGTGAGGTGGCTTATTGTTCCATATTGAGAAACAGAACATGGTCAGCAATCGTTCTGTTTCAAGCGGCAAATCTGCCATCTCGCCTTTCTCCAACTCCCCTGACAAAATGCCAAAAAGTTTGGTCAGCTGAGGTGCGCTGTTATTGTGGGCAAAGCGTCGCAGGCCTTTGGCTAACTGGGCCTCATCTCTCTCATCAAAGCCCTCTCGCACCCCTGCCCAGGCACAAAGTCTTGCCCAGGATGCTTTTTTATAAATATCATCCAGTTCCAATTGATTGTATTCAAGAAAATTTCCAAGGGTCAGCGGAAGGGCTGCGTCTCGTCCAAAGGAGGCTATGCGGCTTACAAGTTGATTCTTGTTCGCGTGGGTGAGGGCCTTACTGATGTTCTCCAGCACATACCTTTGTGCCTCTTTTTCCATCTCAATAACACAGCCGGATGGCAGTGACGGGAAAGCCGATTGGATTTCATCTTCAACTCTTCTTGAGCTTTGTCCCAGAAGAGCACGGAAGCGAATCTCGAAATTGAATTTTTGATGGGCCTGCCCAATAAAATCAAGGACTGTCAGGTAGTCCTTTCCTTCACACAAACGCAGACCACGCCCCAGCTGTTGCAGAAAAACGGTCAAACTTTCAGTGGGACGAAGGAAGAGGACAGTATCGATCTCCGGGATATCAATCCCTTCGTTAAACAGATCCACCACACAGAGGAAATTGATTTTTCGGCTTCTGAGCTGTGAAATTGCCTGCCTTCTCTCCGCTCCAGGAGTCTCTGCAGTAAGGGCCATGGCAGGAATCTGATATTTATCAAACTGTTTTGCCATATACTCTGCGTGTCGTTGGGAAACACAGAAGCACACTCCGCACGCCTGCGAGACATCAAGCAGAATATCTATGGCCTTCTCAATGATCAGTTTTGCCCGGATATCGTCCCCGGTGATAAGAAGGGACTCCAGTTCCCCCCTGTCATAGCCTCCGCGTTTCCAGGCAAGCTGGGAATAATCGACTTGATCGCTAATACAGAAATATTGAAATGGTGAAAGAAGCTTACGGTTAATGGCATCCGGCAACCTGATCTCTGCACTGATATGACCGTTAAAGTATTTGAGGATGTCCTGACCATCGGCTCGTTCCGGTGTGGCGGTGAGGCCCAGCAATATCTGAGGGGTGAAAGAGTTGGTGAGTTTCTGATAGCTTGGGGCAGCAGCATGATGGAATTCATCAATGATGATATAGTCGTAAAAACCAGTATCTATCTTATTCCACAGCTTCTGCGCGTTCAAGGTCTGCACAGAGACAAAGAGCTGTTCCAAATGGGACGGACGAAACTGCCCCACCCATAACTCGCCAAAGTTCTGGTCCCGTAAGATGTTGCGAAAGACAGCCCGTGACTGGGTGAGAATTTCCTCACGATGGGCAACAAAAAGCAGGCGTGCCTCGCCTTGCCCTGAGACAAATCGCTTAAAGTCAAAGGCGGCAATGACTGTCTTTCCTGTTCCGGTTGCGGCCACCACCAGATTTTGATACCTGTTGTGTAGCCTTCGTTCGGCATCTAATGTATCGAGGATCTCCTGTTGATAGAGATAGGGGCTAATATCAAAAAAGGCCAGATGGTTCTCTTGCAGGGAAGCGCCGGAATGTCTTTCCTGGTTGAGGGCATCATCCAGGCGTGGCAGGTCATCGTTGCTTATCCGATCAAATTCTTTGGATAACTGGTAGGTTTCAAAAGTCGCATTGATCTTTTCCCACAAATGAACAGTTTCATACTGACAGATTTTCACATTCCACTCAAGACCATCGGTCATGGCTGGATTGGAGATATTTGACGAACCGACATAGGCACTGCCAAAACCACTCTCACGGTGGAAGATATAGGCCTTGGCGTGGAGAATTTCCTGTTTCAGTTGCGAGACCAGCGCGGATCACCGGAGGTGGCGGTGAGAAGAGAACTTACGGAAAGTGGTGTTGTGGGCTTTGGATGCCTGGCAAATACAGGGTTATGTATCTGTAAAAGGCGGCTGGCGCTCTGATCAACTTGTGGGGGACTGTCCTGATTGCGGGGGATAACCTGGGCGGCCATGGAAAGCAGTTGATTGCAGATTGCAACTTGTCTCTGCAAGGTATCTTCACCGGTCATTCCAGAAAACAGGTGGGATAATTCCTTTCCCAGGTATTGAGCCAGGACAGAATGACTCTCTCCGCAATCGATTGGAGAACGAGTTACTTCCAGACGCTGGTCGAGCTGGTCCAACTCCTGCCGTAAAGCATCGGTGACAATTTGCTCATAGAGTCCAGGTTTGATCGGCATAGGGAGGCATAATTGCTGAGGGTTTTCATGAGGCCATCATCTTTGCATACCATAACTGAAGAAAACCACAAGTAAAAACACAATGATGACCGATAGTTTTGCCAATGGGAACCTGGTCTCGTGTTTATGAAAATATTAAAAAAGGGAAGACTCGACAAAGGATCAGTAAATTCTTCCCATTCAAAACAAATGACTTTGCTGGTTGGCTTCACGCCTTAACCTTGATTCGGAATAATTGTGCGCCCCATAGCCGGTTTTGGAATAGTACTTTTCCCCTAAAGCTAAAAATATTGCAACATGACCACACAGAATGCAAGGTCTGCAATATGGGCACGCCATCAGTGATACCTCGCTCATAGAGTCACGGTCTGATTGGCATAACGCAGGTTACAATCATTTTATCGGGTTAAAAACAAAAAAAGCCCGATGAATATTATAAAATATTCATCGGGCTTTGTCAAAACCTGGTGGCGATGCAGGGAATTGAACCCCGGACACTACGGATATGAGCCGTATGCTCTAACCATCTGAGCTACATCGCCAATATGTGAAGAGAAAAATATGTACCTTATTCATCTTCCAGTGTCAACTTTTTTCGTGAAAAAGTTGACACATAAAAAAAAGGACCTCGCAAAGGAGGCCCTTTTTTTTATACTACCTGTCTTCAGAAAAGACTGAATCAGGGGGAATTTACATCATTCCGCCCATGCCGCCCATTCCGCCCATGCCGCCCATTCCGCCTGGAGGCATACCTGGCATTGCATCGCCACCCTCATCAGGAGAGTCTGCTATTACGCACTCTGTGGTAAGGAGCATTCCTGAAACAGAAGCTGCGTTCTGCAGTGCAATACGAGTAACTTTAGCAGGATCAATTACACCTGCAGCGATCAGGTCTTCGTATTCTTCAGAAGCTGCGTTGAAGCCATTAGGACCTTCAAGGCCTTTTACGTGTTCAACGATAACAGAACCTTCGCAACCTGCATTGTTTGCAATCTGACGAACTGGCTCTTCGAGTGCACGAAGAAGAATCTTTTTACCAAGCTCCTGCTCACCTTCAAGAGTGAGAGCATCAAGCGCAGCCAGGCAACGAATATACGCAACGCCGCCACCGGGAACAACACCTTCTTCAACAGCAGCACGGGTTGCATTCAATGCATCTTCAACACGAGCTTTCTTCTCTTTCATCTCGATTTCAGTAGCAGCACCAACATTAATCACAGCAACACCGCCGATCAGTTTAGCAAGACGCTCCTGAAGCTTTTCACTGTCATAGTCTGAAGTGGAAGCATCAATCTGGGTACGAATCTGTTTTACGCGAGCTTCAAGCTGCTCAGTGGCTCCTGCGCCATCAATGATGGTGGTATTGTCTTTGTCAACAACAACACGCTTGGCAGTACCAAGATCATTGATGGTTACGTTCTCAAGTTTGATTCCAAGATCTTCAGTAATAACCTGTCCACCGGTAAGAATTGCGATATCTTCAAGCATTGCTTTTCTGCGATCGCCAAAACCTGGAGCTTTCACTGCTGCGATATTAAGTGTACCACGAAGTTTATTGACAACCAGTGTGGCAAGTGCCTCACCATCAACATCTTCAGCAATGATGAACAGTCCTTTACCCATTTTGGCTACAGCTTCGAGCACGGGGAGAAGGTCTTTCATGTTGGATACTTTTTTCTCAACGAGCAGAAAGTAAGGATCTTCCATGTTTATTTCCATACGATCCGCATCGGTCACAAAATAAGGGGAGAGGTAACCGCGATCAAACTGCATACCCTCAACTACGTCCAGGGTGGTATCCATGGATTTAGCTTCTTCAACGGTGATAACACCCTCTTTACCAACTTTGTCCATGGCTTCTGCAATGATATCACCAATGGTGGCATCGCTGTTTGCAGAGATGGTTCCAACCTGAGCTATTTCTGACTGCTCTTTGGTGGGTTTTGCAATTTTTTCAAGCTCTGCAACGACGGTTTCAACAGAAGTGTCGATTCCACGTTTGATCTCCATGGGGTTACCACCAGCTGCGACCAGTTTCACACCTTCACGATATATAGCCTGAGCAAGAACTGTGGCGGTGGTGGTACCATCACCAGCAACGTCAGAAGTTTTGGAAGCAACTTCTCGAACCATCTGTGCGCCCATGTTCTCAACTTTTTCAGTAAGCTCAATTTCTTTAGCAACAGTCACACCATCTTTAGTGATGGTGGGTGCGCCAAAAGATTTTTCGATCAGAACGTTACGGCCTTTAGGTCCGAGGGTTACTTTTACTGCATCAGCAAGAGTATTGACACCGGCGAGAATGGACTCGCGTGCCTTTACTCCATATTTTATATCTTTTCCAGCCATGATTTGAATCTCCTATAAATAAAGGGGTGTTGACAGGTTTGTTCGTTATTTTTCTACGATTCCAAGGATGTCTTCTTCACGCATGATAAGGAAATCCTCACCATCAAGCTTCACATCGGTTCCGCCGTATTTAGAAAAGAGAACCATGTCTCCCTCTTTTACCTGCAGAGCAACACGCTCGCCATTATCGGCAACTTTACCAGGTCCTACTGCTACAACCTCACCTTCAGCTGGTTTCTCTTTGGCACTATCTGGAATGATGATACCACCGGCGGTTATTTTCTCTTCTTCCAGTCTCTTAACGAGAAGACGATCATTTAATGGACGGATTTTCATTTACTTCCTCCTGTAGAACGTATTTTTGCTTATAAAGGTTAGGCATCTACGACCCATTTTCACAAGCTTTGATTAATAATTCAACTAAATACCAGTCGCTTTCGAACTGCGTAAAACTATAGGTTTGCTTTTATGAAAATCAAGGGGCGAATGCTAAAAAAAACAGCACCCACCCCAAGTTATTGACTTTGTGTATTTATATTGCACGATCTGTGCGACATGTAAGAAAGGAGCTAGCCGACCCGAACAATCCACTTAAAAGGATCATCCTGCTTGCCGTTTTGAATAGCCTGGAGGTCATCAAAAAGTCGTTGGGACAACTCACCGGTTTTTCCGCCTGCTATCACATACTTTTTTTCCTGATAGCAAAGTTCCCCAATGGGCGAAATTACCGCAGCAGTGCCAGAGCCAAAGGATTCCTGCAGGCTGCCGTCTTCAAGAGCAGCGATCACTTCATCAATTGAAATCTGTTTTTCGATCACATTAATGCCCCAGCTTTTAGCTAGTTGCATAACTGAATCACGGGTGATGCCACCAAGAATAGATCCTCCAAGGGGAGGTGTAATCAAATCATCGCCAATCTTAAAAAAGATATTTGATGTTCCTACTTCTTCGATATATTTTCGTTCACAGGCATCGAGCCAGAGCACCTGCGTATATCCCGCCTTCTGTGCTTCCTCGGCCGCCATAATAGATGCTGCGTAGTTGCCCGCAGTTTTTACATGACCCACGCCGCCTTTTACAGCACGTACATATTTATCTGTCACCCAGATTTTTGTGGGATTAAAACCTTCAGTATAATAGGTACCAACGGGTGACATGATAACAAAGAAATAATACTGTTCAGATGGGCGTACGCCGAGTGCCGGCTCCACTGCAATCATGGTTGGACGAAGATATAACGAAGCACCATCTCCGGTTGGAATCCAATCCCGATCAAGATAGACCAGAGCCTTAATTCCCTTCAGTACCTTCTCCACAGGGATACGCGGCATACACATACGCAGTGCCGAGCTGTTCATACGTTCAAGATTATCTTCGGGACGAAACATGAAAATCTGGTTATTTCCCCCCTTATACGCCTTTAATCCTTCAAAAATTGCCTGGCCGTAGTGATACACCATGGCGGCAGGATCCATATTGAATTTCTTATAGGGGCAGATCTCAGCATCATGCCAACCGTTTTGCCGATCCCATTTCATAAGAAACATGTGATCGGTAAAAAAACTCCCAAACCCGAGATTATTTTGATCTGGCTTGTCTTTCCGTTTATCGGCGTCGCACCTGGCCACCGATATATCTAACTCTTTCCACATGGTGTACCTCGTTTATTACGGTCGTTGAAGCATTTCTCTTTGCTTCGACCGCAGTCCATTATATAGTAACAGGGGAATGTTGTTGTGTTGCCGTACTTCGAAGACGGCAAACAAAGGAGTAAACGTACCCAAATTCGAGAGAATTGCAACATTTTCCTACTATAAACAAGTCGAACACCGGCAAAGAGAAAAAATCCATGAACGACCAGAACCTTATACCGACAGAACCTGGTAATGCCCCAAATTCCCTGCGAATCTGGTACTTTCTGTTAATCTTTCTTATCTCCATCCTTTTTCTTGGGTATATCCTCTGGCCATTCTGGTCTATCCTGGTTCTTTCCTTTCTGCTTACCAATATTTTCCGTCCGATTTACAAAATCCTCAATAAAAAACTATCTGAAACAGGGGCATCAATCCTCACCTGCCTCCTTATAGTGGTCATTGTTTTTATCCCACTTCTCTTTTTTGTGGGAGCCCTTTCAAGTGAAGCATTGGGGCTTTATCAGTGGGGCCGAAGCACCCAGATAGGCATGAAACTCCAGATTTTCATGCAGGACAGCCCGCTAATTCTGCAATTCCAGAACTATCTGGACGGGTTTGGCTTTCGGTTTGAACCATCTCAGATCACCGCCATGTTTTCCTATATTGCCAAAATGGCAGGGCTCTTTGTGTACAATCAGGCCAGTGCCTGGGCCGGAAATATCCTACAGTTTCTGATCCTGTTTTGTATGATGATCCTGGTTATCTTTTTTCTACTTATCGACCAGGACAGATTAGTCAAATTTATCATCGCCGTCTCCCCATTACCGGATGACGAAGATAGGTTACTTCTCGAAAGGTTTGGAGAAATTGCCAATGCAATCCTAAAGGGCAACGGCATATGCGGTTTGATACAGGGTATACTGGGCGGGATGATATTTTCCATTTTAGGCTTAAGTTCTCCACTCCTCTGGGGTGGAATGATGGCAATTCTAGCCTTTTTACCCATTTTCGGCATTGGCCTTGTTATGATCCCGGCCGCCCTGATCCTGATGTTAAATGGCGGCCTGGGAAAAGGTATTTTTCTGTTTTTATTCTATCTCACCCTCTCCTTTTCCATCGAATATCTTGTAAAACCAAAGATGGTTGGCGATGAAGTACAGATGCATACCCTGCTGGTGTTCCTGTCAATCCTTGGAGGGTTAAGTGTTTATGGGGTTTTAGGTATTATTTATGGCCCGCTCATTGTCACCGGTTTTCTCACGCTGACAGAAATTTATTTTGCTAAATATGACACCCATGTCCAACGAATGTGAGCCTCAAAAATGAAGGATATACAATCAGAGATCGTTATGACAACTGATGGACTCAAAGATATGCTGGGCCGTGTCAGTCTCACGCCCGTCGAAAAAGCAAGAGCCATCCTCCTTGATGCCTTAAGGGACTCTACCGGAAAAACAGAGCGTTGCTCTCTCTCCGATGCGCTGGATCGGATACTTGCCTGCGACCTTCTCTCTCCTGAAGACCTTCCCAATCATCCACGATCCACCATGGATGGTTTTGCAGTACGAGCAGCAGATACCTTTGGGGCAAGCAGTTCCACACCCTGCTACCTGGAAATAGATGGTGATGTCGCCATGGGGCAGATGCCGGAAGGCACTGTTCGACAGGGACAATGTTTTCGCATAGCGACTGGCGGTCTTCTCCCGGATGGCAGCGATGCGGTTCTTATGTTTGAACACACCATTCCTGTAGACGAAAAAATGATCGAAGTGGTAAAAAGTGTTGGAGTGGGCATTAATCTTATTAATTGGGGTGAGGATATTGCCAAAGGGAGCCTGGCACTAGCCCAGGGTCACCTGCTTCGCCCGCAGGATATGGGACTACTTGCAGGACTCGGAATTTCTGAAGTTGACGTTTACGTAAAACCTAAGGTTGGAATTCTTTCCACGGGAGATGAGATAGTGCCATGGACCGAGTCTCCTCCGCCCGGAAAAATACGGGATATTAATTCCATTACCCTGAGCGGGCTTTGCACACGTCTTGGTGCAACTGTCACTGATTATGGGATAGTCACGGATAGCGAGGAAATCTTCTTTGCAACAGTTGAACGGGCATGTAATGAGAATGATGTTGTTCTCTTTTCCGGTGGCAGCTCTGTTGGCATGCGCGATCTTGGAGAACGGGTTATTGAAAAACTTGGGTCACCGGGAATTCTGGTGCATGGTGTTGCGTTAAAACCTGGAAAACCCATCATTATTGGGCTGAGCAACGGTACAGCAATTTTTGGATTGCCCGGGCATCCAGTGTCGGCCATGGTTTGTTTTGAGCTTTTTGTTGATCCTGCTTTACAGCTTATTGCCGGTATGTCGCCCTCTGAAAACTCCCTGCAGGCAACAGTTCATGCACTACTTGACAGAAACATCAATTCTGCTGCAGGCAGACTTGATCTTGTTCGGGTGCAACTACAACAACGAAAAAATGATATTCCCCTTGCTGTTCCGGTCCTGGGGAAATCCGGTTCCATCTCCACCCTCTCCCGCGCCCACGGATATTTCTTCATTGATGAAGCGTCACAGGGGATTAACAAAGACTCTCAAGTAATGGTGCACCTCCTATCATGAGCCACAAAAACAAAGATATTTACGTAAAAAACATGCCTCTTGCTGAGGCAAAAGCAAAGTACCATTCTGCATTGGCAAAGATCAACTTCTTCGGCAGTGCCACAACCACCGAGATACCTGTGGAAGAAGCGCTTGGGCAAATCACCGGAGCCCCAGTTTTTGCTGCCCATTCGTCTCCAGCCTATAACGCCGCGGCCATGGATGGGATTGCTGTCCATTTTGCAGATCTTGCATCCGCAAGTGATGCCGCACCGGTTCGTTTAACTGAAAAACAATTTGTCCCGGTGAACACCGGCAACAACCTGCCTTTGGAATTTGACGCCGTTGTTATGATTGAGGATGTTCACTATGTAAATGAACATGAGGTGGAACTTGCGATCCCCGCCACGCCCTGGCAGCATGTCCGTACCATTGGTGAAGATATTGTAGCCACCGAGCTTATCCTCCCCGTCGGACACAGAATCCGCCCCATTGACCAGGGAGCTATGCTGGCCACCGGAGTGACCAGGGTTGTCATTAAAGAACCCCCGCAAATCACGATTATTCCCACTGGCTCAGAACTTATCCAGCCAGGCAACACTCCTGCCCCTGGTCAAATTATCGAATTTAACTCGAGAATCCTCGCAGGACACCTTAACGAGTGGGGAGCTGCTGCCAAAGGAGCACCTCCTGTTGCCGATGATAAGGAAAAGCTTCGTGCCACCATCAGTGCAGCTGTAAAAACAAATGATATCGTCATCATCAATGCCGGCGCCTCTGCAGGAACACGAGACTATACCTCCACTGTACTTGCAGAGCTTGGCGAAGTCATTGTGCATGGCGTTGCCATCAAACCCGGGAAACCTGTTATTTTGGCAATTGTTGAGAATACTCCGGTGATCGGCTTACCCGGATATCCCGTTTCAGCAATCCTCACCATGCGCCTTTTTGTTCATGAAATGCTCTACTCATTCATGGATATGCCAAAACCGGTGGCCGCAAAAACACAGGCTCGCATGTCACGGCCCATGCATTCCTCCATGGGACAGGATGAATATGTACGGATTACTTTAGGACAGGTTGGCGAAGAACTTATGGCAACACCAGCCGGTAAAGGTGCCGGTGCTGTAATGTCACTTGTCCGCGCCGATGGTATACTCACCCTTGCTGCAGGATCAGAAGGAGTAGGCGCGGGCGAAGAAGTGGAGATCGAACTCCTGCGCCCTCTCACCGAGGTGCAATCAACGCTGGTTGCCATTGGCAGCCATGACAATATCATCGATGTACTTGCCAATCTACTCCATAAGGGGAACAGGGCAATTCGTGTTTCTTCTGCCCACGTTGGCTCCATGGGGGGAATTATGGCCATCAAGCGTGGAGAGGCACATTTGGCCGGAAGCCACCTGCTCGACGAAAAAACCGGAGAGTACAACATTTCTTTTATCAAACGTTTTCTTGCAGATATTCCCTTGCAGCTCATCAACCTCTGCTATCGCCAGCAGGGCCTTATCGTTGCCAAAGGGAACCCACACAACATTTCGGGATTTCAAGATGTTGCAGATAAAAAACTCAATTTTATCAATCGCCAGAATGGTGCAGGAACCCGACTACTCACCGACAAAACGCTTACAGATCAAAATATAAACCCAGCCAACATCCGCGGTTATGACCATGAAGAATATTCCCATATGAGTGTGGCAGCAGCCATTGCCAATGGCAGTGTGGATTGTGGTATGGGAATTCTGGCCGCTGCAAATGCCCTTACTCTTGATTTTGTGCCGGTTACTGAAGAACGCTATGATTTGATTATTCCAGAGAAGTTTCTTGATGACTCAAAAATTAAAACCTTACTGGATATTATCAGCAATAGTCCTGAATTTAAAAAGATTGTCAATAATCTTGGCGGATATAACCTGCGCGATTCCGGAAAAATCATGTACCGGCAGTAGCCGTTTTAATACGAATAGTTCTTGCTCTTTTTACAGAAAAATCTATATGTTATTTGGATTATAGTTTCCCTTATCAACCCATCCTGAGGAGATACCATGGCAGACAAAATTTATCGTGTGAACATGACAGATCTTTCTACTTCCATTGAAGACGTTCCTGCTGACTGGGCAGGCCATGGAGGACGTGGACTTACTTCTAATATTGTAGCTGCTGAAGTACCTCCCAGCTGCCATCCTCTTGGATCAAAAAATAAATTGATTTTTGCACCGGGCCTTTTGTCCGGCACTGCTGCTTCAAACTCAGGCCGCATCTCAGCAGGAGCCAAAAGCCCGCTTACAGGTACCATCAAAGAATCTAACTCAGGCGGCTCATCTGCCCAGAAACTTGCTAAAATTGGCTGTAAAGCGCTCATCATTGAAGGCCAGCCCCAGGACGACTGTTGGTATTCTCTCACTCTCAAGCCCGGTGAGGTGACAATTTCCAAAGAAGACGATCTTGTCGGTAAAGGAAATTTTGCCGTGGTTGAAAGTGTTGAAAAACGCTTCTCTGATAAGATCGGCATTATTTCCATCGGCCAGGCCGGTGAGATGCTCATGACCGGGGCGAATATTTCCATCAAAGATCCTGACAGCCATCTCAGATCTCTTGGCCGGGGTGGCCTTGGAGCGGTTATGGGTTCTAAAAAAATTAAGTTTATTGCACTCGACGCAGGAGATGCCAAGGTTGCAATCGCCGATGTTGATGCATTCAGGGCCGCCAACAAAGTATTCTCCAAAGCTCTTGTGAGCCATCCTGTGAGTCAGGCTCTTGCAACCTATGGCACCAACGTGCTGGTTAATATTATCAATGAATCAGGTGGGTTTCCCACCAAAAACTTCAGCACAGGACAGTTTGAAGGCCATGAACAGATCTCCGGTGAAACCATGCATGATCGCATTGTTGAACGCGGCGGAAAACCAAAGCATGGATGCCACTCTGGCTGTGTGATTCAATGTTCCCAGATTTATAATGACCTGAAAGGAAAGTATAAAACTTCTGGTTTTGAGTATGAATCCATCTGGGCCATGGGTGCCGGATGTACAATTGACGACCTGGATCAACTTGCTGAAATGGATCACATTATGGATGATATTGGCATTGACACCATTGAAACAGCCGTAGCCTTTGGAGTGGCCATGCAGGCCGGGGTTCTGGAATTTGCAGACGCGGATGAAATGATCCGTATTCTCAAAGAAGAAATCGCACTGGGCACTGCCCTTGGGCGTATTATCGGAAACGGTGCAGGCAGCGTTGGCAGGACTTACGGGATGACACAGGTACCGGTTGTAAAAAACCAGGCAATCCCTGCCTACGATCCCCGCGCAATTAAGGGCATCGGCATCACCTATGCAACGTCCACCCAAGGCGCAGATCACACCATGGGTTATACCATCGCAACCGAGATTCTTGGAGCTGGTGGTACCGCTGATCCCCTTGCCAAAGAAGGGCAGGTTGAACTTTCCCGGAACCTGCAGATAGCTACTGCAGCCATCGATTCAACGGGAATGTGCCTCTTTATCGCCTTTGCAGTATTGGATGACAGCACCTGCCTACCGGCACTGATTGACATGATTAATGCCCGTTTCGGAATCAATCTCACTGCTGATGATGTGACAAATCTTGGCATGAGCATTCTCAAAACTGAACATGCTTTTAATCTGGCTGCCGGCTTTACCAATCTCGATGACAGGCTTCCAGAATTCTTTGCGACAAATCCTGTTCCACCTCATAACGCAGTGTGGGACTTCACCGGTGACGAAATCGATGCGTTCTGGAACTTCTAGATGCAGGTTCAGGTCAAACTCTTTGCCTTCTTTCGTGAAGGACGTTTTATCAGGGAAGACAAAGAGCTTCCCACTGGTACCACTGCAGGACAGGTGGTGGACGATCTGAATATCGACCGGGAAGAGGTGGGTGTACTTATGATTAACTCACGCCACTGTACATTTGAAACTGTCCTTCAGGAAGGCGACATATATGCTATCTTCCCGGTAATTGGCGGTGGGTGAACAGAATAAAAATAAGCAAAAGATCCTTCAGCGAATCAAACTGTGTTCGCAAAATAACGCTCTCTCCCTCAATGAGGGGTGGAGGATTGCTGCTGATTTCAACTGTTCCCTGCTGGATATTGAGACAACTGCACTTGAGCACTCCATTGTCCCTGCACGATTTAACCGAAACAGCCTGAGTTGCCATGAGCAACTCAGGCTGTTTCGGTCACGGGTTGCCATTATCGGCTGTGGCGGGCTTGGAGGAAGAACAGCAGAGCTTCTTGCACGACTTGGTGTCGGCCATCTTCTCCTCACAGATCCCGACAACTTCTCGGAATCCAACCTGAATCGACAGATATTCTGTACTCTGCAAACGCTTGGTCTCAACAAGGTTGAAGTGCTCGCTTCTGAACTTAAACAAATCAACCCTGTACTTATATGCACCCAAAACATCCATCTCTTTAATACACATTCCATTACCGGAAATGACCTTGTGATTGACGGACTTGATTCAAAGGAGGCAAGAATCAGGCTCTCACAACTTTGCCAGAAGCAGGATATTCCCATGATTCATGGAGCAGTACAAGAATGGTACGGACAAGCAGGTATTGACCAGGCGTCCAACAAACTTATCAGCACACTTTACCCGCAAACAACCGAACCTCCAAAGACACCAAAAGTACTTGCCATGAGTGTCGCTCTCGTTGCTTCCCTGCAGGCAGCAGAGGCCATAAAAATTCTTTTGGGTCATAACTCAGCATTACAAAACAGCTGGCTGCAGACAGATCTTCGCCACTGTGAATATAACCTTATCCCACTACCATGACATACAACACCCTGAATACCTGGCTCAGCCAACTCGGCCTCAGAGAAACATTTGCAGAATCCCTTTCACTCACCCTCATAGTATTGGGAATTCTCGTTCTGGCAATACTTTCAACCTTGATTGTGCGCCGCACAGTAATTCCCGTTATTGTACAAATGATTCAGAAAAATAATTTTCGCTGGTATGGCCCACTCATTGACCACAAATTCTTTCATACACTGAGCTGGTTTGTTCCCCTGTCCGTTATCCATATCTGTAAAGATCTTCTTCTGCAGCCGGATTCCACATTTTCTCTTCTGCTGTCCCGTGTATTACTGGCAGGTGTGGTAATCATTGCCACCTTAACTATCAGTGCCCTGCTCAGCACCATCAACGACATTTTCCGCAGAATCTTCAAGAGTCGCAGTGCTGCCATCCGCGGATACACAGATGCCGCACGTATCGTCTCCTATATTTTCTGTGCTATTTTTCTGGTGGCCATTATCACAGGTCGCTCTCCCTGGGGGCTGCTTAGCCTGCTTGGTGGACTGACTGCCATTATTCTCCTTATTTTCAAGGATACACTCCTGGGATTTGTGGCTCACATACAACTTTCCGCCACTGATATGATACGACTTGGCGACTGGATTGAAATGCCTCAGTATGGAGCAGATGGTGATGTTATCGATATTTCAATCCACTGCGTACGGGTACAAAACTGGGACAAGACTATTACATCCATTCCCACCTACGCACTCATCTCAAATTCATTCAAAAACTGGCGGGGTATGAGTGAATCGGGTGGCAGACGAATCAAAAGGGCCATCAATATTGATCTTGCCACGATCCGCTTCATGTCCGATGAAGAGATAGAAACGCTATGTAAGATCAATATACTGGAAAAATATCTTCGCCCTAAACAAAAAGAAATAGTGGAGTATAACAAACGACATGAAATAGAAGACAGCTCTCCCCTCAATGGCCGAAAGCAGACCAACATTGGAATTTTTCGTGCTTATACCCAGGAATTTTTACGCAGAAATCCACACCTCCACTCCAATATGACATTTCTGGTTCGACAGCTCACTCCCACTGAAACGGGACTGCCGATCGAAATTTATGTTTTCAGTAAAGATCAGAACTGGGCAAATTATGAGGCCATACAGGCAGATATTTTTGATCACCTGCTGGCAGCTTTGCCCTACTTTGGGCTTCGGGTTTTTCAGAACCCGAGTAGTTTTGATTTCCGCAGCGCTTTTAGCCGGGATACTCAAAGGCCAGAATTACCAACCACCAAACTTACGAACACCCCCTAAACAAGATCTTCAATTTATTTCGGGCACGTTCCCTGTTATCACCAATTTGATATCCTTGGTGATTTTTAGAAGCACTATTAAACCAATAAATCAACAACGTCCCCGTTCCTCCTGAAAACGGTGCCCCTTATTTCCGCTTATTTCCGATAGCCCGTCTCCATAAGACTCTTTCGTTCTCTACCCTTTACTGGTTTTTATCGACACTTTTGGTCCGCCCTCTATTTTTCTCGAATTGTTAAGATGTTGTGCTCTACACGCATTGCTGGAAGAAATACAACACAAAAGTTAGCCTAGTAAAAAAGAGTTTTAAGCTTCTATTCTATTCTTGACATTGCCCCTCGGATCAATACAATCATTATATTAGAATGAAAAAAAAGTACTTATTCGAAAAGCGAACAAGTACTATGTATATCCCCCCAAACGGAGAAAAGATGAATTATTCCAAGCTATCCCTTATGAAAAAACTTCTTTTAGGGTTTATCGTCTCAGCTGTCATCACCATGGTCGTGGGTATTGTTGCCCTGCAAACCATTGCCAAGAACAATAGTGCCGTCGGCCAGATGATCAATGGTGAACTCGAATTACTAACCAGCACTGAAAAGCTCCAGAGCATGGCCTTACAGCACCGTCGGTATGAAAAAGATTTTTTTCTAAATATTGGCAACACAGAAAAACAGAACAAATATCTTGGGAAATTTGACAACGTTTCTGCAAAAACCACAGAAACACTTCAAGCATTGTCCAATGCTCTGCAGGCAAGGAAACAAGTACCCGATCACATAACGGCTACCATGAACAAAACACAAGCAGCATATGAGCAGTATGTACGAAATTTCAAGGGGCTTGCTGCCACTGTTCTACGAGATGAATCCATCACTCCCCAGAAAGGGAATATAATGATGAAACCTTTCAAAAGTTCAATCTATGACTTTGAGAAAGGTGTCGCTCTGCTGAATAAAAGTGCCATGCAGTGGATCAACGATATCAACGCAACCATAATCAATAGAGGAAGCCGTTCCCATTCTTTAATCCTTATCATACTCCCCATTGCTCTCTGTCTCAGTATTGGTATTGGAATAGTAATTGCGAAGATCCTGTCAAAGCCAATCGTTGAGGCTTCACATCTGGTCAACAAAATGGCTAACGGAGACTTCAGCAATACTCTCGAAACAACCCTTGAGGACGAAGTCGGGTCAATGATCAACTCTCTTGAGAATATGCGTATCCGCCTCAAAACGACTCTGACCGAAGTTATCGATGGCATTAAAACCCTGGATTATTCTTCAAGCGATCTGGCTTCTGTGGCAAAAACCATATCACATGGTTCGCAGAGTACTTCAGAAAAATCAAACACCCTGGCAGCCGCAGCCGAAGAGATGACCACAAATCTTAATGCAGTCGCTGCAGCCATGGAACAAACTTCAACCAACACTGCTGAGGTGGTCAGCGCCACCGAAGAGATGTCCACCACTTTCCATCAGATTTCTGAAGATTCCGGCCGTGCCAAATTTATTGTGCAAGAAGCTGTTAAACAGGCAGAAAACGCATCCTCTTCCATGAGCAAACTAGGCCAGGCAGGCCAGGAAATTGGAAAGGTTACCGAGACAATCACCGAGATCTCTGCACAAACAAACCTGCTTGCGCTAAATGCAACCATTGAAGCGGCACGAGCCGGGGAATCCGGTAAAGGATTTGCAGTTGTAGCCAACGAAATAAAGGAGCTTGCCCAACAGACCGCAAAGGCCACTCACGATATTAAATCGAAGATCGAAGAAGTGCAAAGCACGACTAAAACGTCAGTTGCTCAGATTGATGCTGTCATGCAGGTGATTAACAGTATCGACGAAATTTTCAACACTGTGGCCACCGCTGTACAAGATCAGTCCAACGCTACGAAGCAAATCACCGTAAATCTCAATCAGGCCTCATCCGGTATCCAGGAAGTAAATGAGAATGTAGCTCAATCCTCTACAGTTTCTCAAGAAATCACTGAGGATATAACCAGTGTATCCCTGTCGGCAAAGGAACTTGCGGAGAATTCAGCGACAGTCAACTCAAATGCCAGTCAACTCTCAACGCTTGCTGAAGAACTGAGATGCCATGTGAAACAATTCAAGTTTTCCTGATATCCGCAAAAAAAAACGGGGACAGCCCCGAATTAAAACAATCGTGGTCTGTCGCATACGAATATATATGTCCAGCATATATTACCATTTCAATGCTCTTGTACTTGGTTACAATCAGATTGGAGGTGCAATGGTAACCAGGATTCTCAGGTTTGTTTCTGCCCGAACTCCGTGCGGTTCCCGAATCTGTGAAACTAGAATATCCCCTTCTTTTGCAGGTATTTCCGCCCCATCCTCGCCAAGAAAGAATCCACTTCCTTCCAGTACCTGAATTGACAAATCGCCATCAAGATCATGTGAGTGTACGGGAAATGTGACACCCGCCTCAAGATTAAAATTGATGATTTTGAAATATTCTGAGTCCTGTACAAGAAAAAAACGTTTCATCGCACCGCTGGTGTACTCGTTTGTGTCGTCAAGTTTTAAAACTTTCATTGCTATTCTCCATTGAATGTGTGTAGAAGCATTCCTGTATTATTTTATGCCAATGTTCTCGTTTTCTGCCATTTTTTCATTTTCTCATTAAAAGTTGTCACGCCACCCTCCTTCATGGTACGATAATCCAATGATATCACCAGGAAATACAAAGTCAACGCAATTTTATGCTACCAAAGTGGTCCAATGAAAGCAGATATACAGCAGGAAGCCACCGCTCTTTTCGGTTCATCAGCCCTCGCTTTATTTGAGAAGGGTGCGGTGGCCAGTCTCCTTGCAAACCGTAATCAGCATCTTGGCTCCCTGCTGAGAGCCGAACGGACTCTTCCTTATCTGAACATTCTCTATCGTATGCTTCTTTTTAAGCGGGATTATGAGCTTGAGCCGTTATACGACGATATCTACAGAGCTGTTGAAGCAGCACAATCTGTCACCGCTGATGACTACGACCCGGATCGCTTCCGGGGAGATATGGCGCAACTGGCGGAGTGGAATTTACTCAGTTTTCGTATTGAAAAACAGCGTTTACGCGGGTATCGTGATAACCGCAAGAGAAAATTCCGCTATCGACTGGATACAGAAACTGTTCATTTCCTCGAATGGCTTGAACAGCGTCTGCTGGATGACATCCAGAGTAGTACCAATGATACCAGAGACCTCCTCGGCGAAATGCGTGGCAGCCTGGGAGAACTTCTGCGACTTCTGCATCATTTCCAACCTCAGAACAACGAGACAGAGGAACAAAAAGAGCTCGCCCGCCGTGTTCTTTTTCAGCTTTTTAAGGCCGGAGATTTATCTCAGGAGATCACTGCCGGCCTTGCTGATTTTAATGGCAGACTCCTTTTTTTTCTCGTAAAACGGTATGAAATCAACGAGGTTCGACAACTTGTAAAGGAGGTGGAAAGCTATGTGGAAACCTTTCTAAAACAGGCGTCGAATCTGCGCCTTGAGATCCTGCCGCTGCTTACACGTTTGCAGAAGAAAAAACTCTCAGAAAAACTTCTCCTGTGTCATGAAGTAATGGAAAAAGAACGGTTGCGTACACCGCATTTACTCCAGACAAGGCGCGATGCGCACGTTGAGGCAATTCCCGGACGTTTACTGAGTTTTTTCACAGAACAGGGAGGACTTGATCGTTTATTGCACCGGATAAACACATCGTCTCTACAGGTCTGGCAAAAACTGCGCAGCCATTTGCGGGAACTGGAACGAAAAAACAACAAGCTGCAGGATATCGCGTCCCGTGTCCGGGAGATTGCCTCCTGTGATGAAACAGCGAGCTTTCACGTTTTTTTTTATACGCTCCTGGCCCAACCCCTCTGCCGCTTTGATCCGCATTTCTGGGATACAAATGAAAAAGCGGAACCGCCAAAACCTAAAAAAGCGATTGCAAAAAAATCCAGCTTTCCTAAACAGTTCCTTAGTCCAAAACAGCAAAGCGACGTACCTGTACAGTCAATGGACGAAGCAAGGCTGGCTCTTCTAAAGAATTGGCTGCAAGAAAAACTATGCAACACCAACGAAGCAGTAACGCATGTATCCAGCGGCTGTTTTGATTGTTTTAATGATTGTCAAAACATCATGGATCTTGCCAAAGCAGGAATTTTGAATAATGGAAAACGCTTAAATCGCATCCATTATTCCCTGTCTCCACAGGAAAAGAAAAAACAAATATTATTCCAAATTGGTGAATGCAGCCTGAAATGCTGCGAAATGGAAATTACAGCGACAAAATAAAAAGATCATGGAAATCGAACTTGCAAAACTCCTGAAACGCTCCAATGACAAAGTACAGGCGGTATTAAACATACTCCTGGAAAGCCCCTACTTTTATGCTGTTGACGATCACGATCTATTCCTCTTTCTTCGCCGTCATCGCCGTGAATTTACAGATTTTTTCAAACTATTCCATGGATGGCGTCTGATCATCGATACCAAGTGCGCCCGTGTGTACAAAGCAGATTGGTACAATCGTGCCATCACACCGATAAATCGTTCGCTTTTTCAATTTACCAAAAGAGATGAATGTCTGGCCTTTATGATGCTCCTTGAGTTTTTTGAACAACAGCTTGAGGAAAACGGTATGACCATAGAAGATAAAGAAAATCTCCGTTTTCACTTTGGAGATCTGCTTGAGTACAGTCATAAGCGTTTTCAGAAACTCTTTCCCGAACAGGAACAGCGCTACAGCCAGGAATACCTTCGCTCAAAAATATGGAAACCGGTAATGCCTGAGCTTGAAAAACACAGATTTCTTAGCAAAATCAAACCGCCTGAAGATCTATCGGCATCAGAGCAGGATCTTATCTACGAAGCCATGCCCGCACTCTATCACTATAATGGTGCGGCCCTTGCCCGAATGATTCCAGAACTTGTCAATGCAGAAGAAAGAGAGGAGCAATAGATGCAGCAAGCAGCCTATCTCATCCGCTCCATCCGTATGATCAATTTTCACAACTTCACGGATGAGACCATACACATTGAAGGCGGCGGGCATCTCTTTCTTCTAGGTGATAATGGCTGCGGTAAAACCACCATCCTCGATGCCGTGCAGTATGTGCTGACAGCCGGACAATCCATGGAATGGAATTCCGCAGCCAGAATAAGTGGTTCCAAACGTGACGGGCGAAAGGTACAGGGAATAATTCTTCGCTATAACCTTGATACCGGGGTGATCAATACAAAAGGGGCAATCTCCTATGTAGCTCTTGAAATAACAGGACGAAATGGAAAACCTCTCACCATTGGGATGGGGATGTCGGCCACCGCCATGGATGAGAAGATTCGTTTCTGGGGCATTATTCGTGAATGTCCATTACGCGATGTCCCGTTTCTGATTGAAGAAGATGGCCGCCTTCGCCCTGCTTCCCGCCGGGAATTTAAAGAAACACTTGAAAGTGGCAGCGGTTTTATCAGCAACAGGAAAAGCTACAGACAGGATATTGCCAACAGACTCTTTGGCGGCGAGGACAGCTATCAGGATATTTGCCGTTTTCTGGCCATGGGAAAAGCATATCGTGAGATTTCAGCGGGAGCCGCTGATTATCATGCCCTTTTTAAACGCTTATTACCGGAGCCACGAACAACCATATTTGTGCAGATCATTGAAGCACTGCGAACACTTGACGAATCACAGACCATCCTCGATGATCTGGATCGTAAACTCTCCTGGCTGCATGAACTTCAAGCTATTGTAAATAACATCTCTGAACAACGCCAGGCAATGCAGCATTACGACTGGCTCCTCTGTCGTTTGAGTATCAATAAAATTACCGGGGAACAGGAATCAATTCAACAAAAGATACAGGCGGGCAAAGAACAGCTTCTTCAGAACAAATCAGAACGTGTCTCGTTTGAGCGACTCGACCGGGATTTTGAAGAACGCCTGGATACGCTGAAAGCCAAAGATACCAGCGGGCTGGTTATTCAAGAGAAGCGGATCCAGCTTGATCTCTCCACGGAAAAAGCAGCTTTTAACCAGAGCAAAGAACAACTGACCAGCGAACGCAGCAAATGGCAGCACGATGAAAAACAGTGGCTGGAGCAGCAAAACCTCTTCTTTAAAAAACTTACCTCTTTTATTCCAGCTCTTGTCAAACAGGCGATCAGCCTCCCCTTTTCAATCACTACGCTGCAAAATGAATTGGATCTGGTCAGTCGCAATAAGGATTATACTCTTTTTTCATCTGTTGATATTCAAGAATGTATCAAACAAAGTGACAAGCATCTGCAATCCTGCCACCAGGATCTCACACGTCTGGTGGACAGAGAGCAAGACCTGCTGGAGAAGATTGCACTGCAGGAAAAAAATCTTGCCGAACGTGAAAAACAGAGTGAGATATATCCTGATCTGCCCCACTATCAGGAATGTCTGCGCACCATGCAGCAAAACATGCTCAGCCCGCGCCCCCTGTATCTTGGTCTGGAATGGCTGCCGACGGTAAAACTGAAAGTACGTGAATATATTGAAGAATGCATAGGTGAAGAGATCCTTGGCACACTCTTTTTTCGGGAGAATGAATATGAGCAGGCCAGAAAAATTGGCGTGCACCACCCGGCTCAGCGTATCAGCTGCGAAAAACACACAACAGAGACCATACCAGACTGGATGCGCCCCGTTTTTGATCTTCAGAATTCCGATCCCGAATGTCTTCGTTGCCTGGCTACGGAAATGGAAAGCGATGGCCTGCAACCTCAGGTTTCACTGCTTGACGGCAAAGCTTTCCTGGCTTTTCGCAGTCATGAACGCGCTCTGTGTGGACGCCCACCCAGACTCATTGGAGGAGAGAGTAGAAAAAAAGCACTTGCTGCTGAGATCCGCAGTATCAGAAATGAGCTGAAAAACCTCAACCGGGATAAACGGGAACTCTCCCGAAGTATAAAAAATGCGCTGGAGCAGCAGGATGACCTTAACAACTTCAAAGTATTTCTTCAGGAGCACATGCAGGAACTCCTGGATATTTCCCGCAAAGTGAAGGAGCTGAATCAGCAGCTGGAGTATCAACAGGAACGGTTGCAGACACAACAGGAAAAGACAGATTCACACAAGCGTGCGCTGGACAGTCTGATTCGACGCCATAAAGAATTGAATGATCGTATTGCCGGGGAAGGGCTTGCAAACCTGGAAAGACGTATAAACACCTTGAAAAACAAGAAAGCCGCCAACCAGGCACAGATCCGGGAGCTAGATCAAAAAATTGGTGGTGATGAGCGGGACCTTGTTCAGTTGCAGGAAAAAACAGCACAGCTTGCCATTACATTATCTCAGTCAGAACAACAGAAAGAGCAAACAGAACGAAAACTGCGCGCAATCCTTCCTGACGTTACAGATATTGCCCACTATGTGTTGAAGAGTAAAAAGGGACAGCAGTTTAAAAGCAGTAAAGCCATAGAAAAGGAACGAAACAACAGTGATGTGATAGCTCGTACCGATGAAAACCAGTTGAGGGCCAAGGTGAATGATCCGGAATTCGGCGGAGGTTTTCGTTTCCACTATGAGTCGAATACAAATGAATTGAGAGACTTTCGCCAGCAGGATCTGCCAACTATTATTCAGCAGCAATCAGACGCCTTAACTGAGCAGAAAGAAGTTATTAATGATCGTACCAGGAAACTGTTCAAACAGATTATCATGGCCGACTTACTCGACTATCTGCGGGAGCATGTGGGTGAGCTGGAACAAATGATTCGACGTATTAATACGCGCCTTGGTCAACGTTCCTTTGGCGGCCAGTGCTACCGCTTTCGCCTGCGCCCGCTGAATCAATATAAACGACTGATTACCATCATTAAACAGATCAGCTCCTTTGATCCTCTTGCGGAACAGGAACTGGAAACCTTTTTTGCAGATAACCGGGAAGCAATCATTTCCACCGAAGCGGGTTCTATCCCGGAAGAGCTGGACTATCGCAACTGGTACAAATATGAGCTGGAAGTTTCCACCATTGGTGAAGAAGGAGTGGTGATGGACAGGCAGACAAAAAGCATCGGTTCCGGCGGAGAACAGGCTGTGCCCAACTATCTGCTGATTCTCACCATTGCCCACTTTTTGTATCAACGCAAAAAAGTTCGTCTCCATGTTCTTCTTTTTGATGAGGCCTTTTACGGGATTGATGCAGGGCGCAGAGATCAGCTGCTCGGCTTTGCCACCGACCTTGATCTACAACTCTTTATCGCCTCACCGGATCAGGATGGAGTACGACAGGAAGTGGAACATTCCACCACTCTTCTTGTGAAAAAAGACAGTGACTTTAATGTGCATCTCTATCCATTCCACTGGCAGAATCCCACTCAACAGCAGATGGATCTTTTTAAGCAGAGCTCACCGGAAAAACCCGTGGTTTTTGACAAGGAACTCTAATGGATTTTCTGGAGAAAGTTCTTTCTAAAATTGCGCGCCGCTACGCATTAAAAAGGTGTCTCAGCGGCACCATGAAACTTGGGGAACATCTTGATAAAGAGCAGATGACAGTCCTTGCCAATTTCTTTGGCCTGGCTCCCTTAAAGGTGAATAACAGAGAAGAGGTTCGTCTGATCTTCAAGGATCTTTTGCAAAACGGTTCCGAATCACAGTGGCTGAAAAAGATTGGGGATACTCTTGGCTACCCACTACAGACACAGTCGAAAAACAACGCTGGAGCAAACAGAAACGCCACACAGGGAATTTATGCAAGCCTTGTGCTGGCCTACCCTGAACTGCATTCACTCTTTGCTGTTTTGCAGGAAGATGACAGCTCAATTCGCTCCATATTGTCCGAAAACAACGAAAAGAAAGGAAAGGAAAAATGCTTTGCAATGGCTGAGATCATCTCTTTTCTGCTCCGTAACAGTGAACCCATAACAGTTTCCGACCTTGGTGCACGTTTTTTTAAAGACTCCAAAGCATTGCGTCAGGGGGAATTACGGACACTGTTTATCAAATGGTTAAGACTTATTGAACCGCAATCTGAACTGCTGGATGAAGATGATTTACTGGCGAGCCATCATATCCTCCATGACCGCCTAACCGTGAATGCTGTCCTGTACGGCCCGGTCCTTTACGAAAAAAAGGGCATAACATTTGATTGGATATCTCAGCTGTACAGGCAGGGCGAAACGGCAACCTTGGGGTGGTCAAACATTCAGGATATTGACAGAATCTATCTGCAAAAGCAGGATTCCTGTACACCGGATCTCATCAGCTGTGAAAACGAGGCTCCATTCAGCAGCCTGATACACCAAAAGAAAAACAGCTGTCTGCTTTTCACCAGCGGCTTTCCATCCAGTGCAGTACAGAAATTGTATCAATTACTCGCACCTCTTGCCACCAGTTGCCACCATTGGGGAGACAGTGATCCTGCGGGTTTACGTATTGCTGCAATTATGCATAAACTGCATCCCCTGAACCTCTACCGTTGTGACGTATCTACCCTGCAGCGGCACAATAAAAAAAAAGTGTTACTGCCACTTAACCAACAGCAAAAGAATGATATACTGAATATTGTGAAAAATCAGCCGGATTTTCCTTTTCCTGATGAATTATTGTTTACTCTGGATAATGGGTGGTTGGAGCAGGAAAGCTGGCAGGCATCTCAAGAAATAACAAATCAGGAACCATAAGGATAGGTCATTCGTCGGGTTGCTTCATCTCAAAGGTTACCGAAACCTCCCGTCCATCTTCATCTATAAATTTCTGTGGAAAAAGATCGAGATTATCTACCTGCTTAATAAATTCCTCTGTTGACTGAAACTCCGCTACCAGCTCGGCAATAATTTGTAAATTTTTCTTATCTATATCCGAAGTTTTAAACCCGCTGGTATGCTCTCCCCTGTAGACAAGAGTTGCAGTGAATTGAATGTGCTCCCCATCTTCAGTGGTAATTTCAACCTGGTATTCCGTCTGTTCAAGGGTAGTAGAGGGAGATGCTATTCCAACACCGCCCTGGCTGATATTTATGACTGGGGTTTTAATGCGTTTTCCCTGTCCGGTTGATAATAGTACTTCACCTGCCAGTGGAACTCTGACATGTATTCTTTTGTGTGCCATATGATAAAGCCATCGATTTTATTGTACAGATTCTTCCCATTGATTTGAAAATACTATCTGTATTCATCAGAAAAGTCAATCAGCTCGTAAGTGCTTCCTGTACTTTATAACTCAGTTCCTTCATCGAGTATGGCTTTTTGAGAAATGCACAGGCACCAAGATTTAAAGTGGCTCTTACATCATCACTCTCTGAGAACCCACTAACGACGATGGCCTTTTGGTCGGGTGAGAATGAAAGTATCTTTTCATATGTTTGAGCTCCGTTCATACCCGGATCCATCAGCATATCGAGCATAAGTAAATCAACCTGATTATCCTTTAGAAATTCGACAGCCAATTCACCGGAGCTGACAGAATCTACGGTATATCCAAGATTCTCCAGCATTTGGCAGGCGACATCCCGCAGAGCCGGTTCGTCATCGACGACCAGAATATGCTCATTGTGTCCAATATATTCTTCCTCTGTATCACATTCGCTTTGCACAACACCACCTCTGCTGCTTACCGGAAAATAGAGTTGAAAACGTGTTCCCTTTTCACTGCTCTCCACAAATATCTTCCCGGCGTGATCTTCCATTGTGTTCCAGACCACAGCAAGCCCAAGACCAGTTCCACTTCTTCCCATCACTTTTTTCGTGTAAAAGGGTTCAAAAATATGGTCAATATTTTCCGCTGAGATACCAGTCCCTGTATCTGCAACTGTAAGGATTATGTACTCCATCTGCTTTAATCCATTTTCCCTGGCCCAGCTGGCTCCTGGGATTACCGTTGTGGTACTGATCGTTATGCGGCCCGCCTTATCGATGGCCTCCATGGCATTGACCACCAGATTCATTATACATTTTGTGATATGCACAGGTGAACACAAGAGGTTTGGCAGATCTTTGGCAAGCTGGGTATGGCACTGAACGTGCCGAGATATGGAGTGCAATTGATGATACTCCGGTGAAGCAAGATACTCTGCCACTAGAGTATTCATATTTGCTGTCACTTTGCTGATTGCCACGCCACGGGCCACGGTGAGTAAGTCAGCAACCACTGCGGCTGCACGTTTCCCGGATTCCCTGATGGCTTCTATTGGTTCCCGGAGCTTACTTGTCTCGGGAAGTTGCAAAAGAAGCAGCTCAGGATATCCGGTGATACCGGTAAGGATATTATTGAGATCGTGGGCAACTCCTCCTGCCATGAGCCCGATGGCTTCCATCTTCCGGGCCCTCTGTAAGCGTAATTCCACAGATTTATTTTCTTCTTCCAGTTGTTTTTCTTTGGTTAAGTCGTTATACACTGCAATAATTTCGCCGGTGGGTAATCTGTACACTCTATTTTCACGCCACCCTTGCAGCTTATCGTCTTTGTAATAGGACACGGGATGGAGGGCTGGCTCGCCAGTCTCCCAGACTGTACGGAATACAGAGAGCAGGCCAAACTCTTTTGCACCTGGAAAGACCTCTGAAAGTTTACGCCCTAAAATGGACTTGCGCCTGACCCCTTCTATTTCTTCACCGGCCTTGTTAAAATCTTTGATAATAAAATCCTGGCCATTATCAATCGCTTCATAGACGGCGACTCCACTGGTGGAGTGATCAAACAGTGCACGATATAATAATTCACTTTTTTGTTCTCTGGCCTGGGCAAGCTTCAAATCAGTCAGATCCAGATCAACACAGTACATTATTTTTTCACCCTGACTGGACACATTCATAACATGTGAACAATAGATCGGCACATCACCGCCATCCTTGTGATGCAGAATGAGTTCAGAGGAGGGAATTGCGACATCATTCTCATACCAGTTTTGAATCGCCTGAAGAACATTCTTCTTCATAGGTTCTGGTATGATCAGGTCTTCAAGTTTTTTCCCCATGGCCTCTTCTTCACTATAGCCGTAGAGAATTTCACTGGCCTTGTTCCAGTAAATCACTTTTCTCTCCCGGTCATATCCCTGAACTCCAATTTTAGGCAGATCATTGACAAGATGGCGAAATCGTTCTTCGCTTTGAGAAAGCTCTGCGGTGCGTTGTTCAACTGTCTGCTCCAGATTCTCCACCAGAGTTTTTACCTGAGATGCCATGCCATTAAAACCACGGGCCAGTTGGCCTAACTCATCCCGGCTGTTTTCACTGGCTCGGATATCCATATTTCCTTTACCAAATTCACGGACCGATTCCTTTAGCTGAAGAATATTGCCGATAACTGTATTACTCAATAGTCTGGCAATACAGCTCATGGTCAGGATGATGATGAGGGTTATGCTCAGGATGATAAAGCCAGTCAGACGATAGACCTTGTCGATTTGTTGTTGTATCAGTTGTCCGTCTTCTTCTGTTGCTCCAATCAATGCCTCGGAAACTGGAGAAACGATTTGTTTTTGCAGGATGAAGTCTTGAAATTTTTCGGAAATTTTAAGATCTACATCCAACAACTCAAAACACAGAGTACGGCAGGAATGAATCAGGGAAATAATTCTGTTTTTTTGCTCTTTTTTGAGAATTGTTTCCTGTTCAACCGCCTCATGTAAGGTGTCAAGAGAGTTTAACGCTTCTTGCATAAGGTGGCGCTGCCGACGGATTTGGTAGCTCATGACAAAAGAACACATTTTTTTGTGAACATTCTCAAGATGCTGGAAGTCCTGCAATTCTTTTCCAATTGTTTTTTCAATACCAGAGAGTTGAAACTCAATCCCACTGTCTGGAGCAACTCGTTTGGAGAGAAGCTCGACTGCTTCAATGGACGTGTCTGCAAAGCGTTTGGCAGCAGCAAGGTACAAATTGACGTCCGTTGGGTTGATACGGGATAAACTTCCCAAATTTGAGTGGAAAAGGTTTTTTTCAAGAGATCTGCTTTGTGATATTACTTTAGCGATTTGGCGGACGGCTGGCTGAACATATTGCTCGTGGGCTTGTTGCAGACCGATACTCCGGTGGTTCAGGAAAAAATCACTTAGCAATCGCTGTGCTCTTTCCATGTCGCGATCCATCTTCAAAACCTGCACTCTGATTGCTGTACTTTCTCGTATGTCGTCTTCGGCATTTCGGATAGACAAAAAAGAGAGAGAAGCTGTTACTGAGATGAGGATCATCAGGGAAAGCAGCAAAGAAAAAGAAAAACTGAATTTTCGTTTTATCCCCAGTTGATTCCAATAGTTGCTGATTAATGTCATATGCATTTTCCTTCCTGTCCACAGACGATATCTTTACGGGGATTTCCGGGGATAAACAATATTGGCTTCCAGCCCCTTGAGCCCAAGAGCCGGATCATCCAGGCATAGGATATGAAAGGATGGCTTGGCACAGTCACCAAACTGGTCACAACTGAGAGCACCAGTAACCCCTTTGAATGCTTTGGTTGAGTAGAGAATATCCCGGATTTTTTGCCGGCCAATGGAGAGAGCTCCATCGGGAGTCGGGATTGCAGCCTGTTCAATGGCAACAAAGAGGAGCTCAGCAGCATCATGGGCAAAAAGAAAGTAACTTACCGTTGGCTCTTCATGATATTTGGAAATATACGATGCCGTCAGCCTGTCGACCGCAGACCCTGTTGGTGGTGTCGGCCCTACAAAACACATGCCCTGTGCAGCATCTCCCACTGCTTCAAGAAAGTTTTGTTCAATTAAAGCCCCACTACCGATCATAAAGGTATCATTCAGCTCAGGAACGGTACGTGCCTGCACCAACAGATGATTTCCTTCCGGTTGGAAAAGTGGAAAAAAGAGCAGGTCAGCCTTGGACTGGACTACAGCAGTCAGAACAGGGAGCATCTGCGTTTCCCCTTTATTCACAGCAGTATCCAGTACAATTTCACCGCCAAGCTCAACAAATGCCTTTTTAAAGCTTTCGGTCAGGCCCTTTGTGTAGATATCACTATCGTTAATGGTGGCTGCCCTACGGAGACCCAACTGCTTAAAAACATACTCTGCGACTGTATTGCCGGCATATTGTTCATTTCCTGCAGTACGAAAATACCCTGCCTGCCAGTTTGCTGCAGCCCTGCCTGCGATGGAGGTCAGGAAGGGGGCCGAATTATTACCAGATATCATGGTTAGCCCTGCATCCGACATTGCTTTTGATGCGGTGGCGGCAGCACCGGAACAGGTGCTGCCAAAGATTGCCAGCGTTTGTGGATCTGCAATTAGTTTTAGGGCAGCATTTGCACCGCCTACGGCGCTGCATCCGGTATCTTCAATTTGCAAGGCAACGGGGTGACCCAATATTTCCCCTTTTCTTTTATTGAGTGCAAGAGTAAATCCTCTGATCTGAGCCTCTCCGAGAGGGGCAGTCTTTCCACTTAAGGATTGAAGGACTCCAATCTTTATATGATCTCCAGGTGCCACTTCAAGGCAGCCCAAAGGATCTGTGCATTCAAATGGTGGTTCAGAGGTGTTGCAACTTGAGAGGGCGGCAGCAAGACAACTGCACATAAATAAAGATAAAAATATGGGGCTGTTTTTTTTCAATATATGATTCCCTTTCATTATTTGTTACTTTCAAACCTCGTAAAAAATTGGAGGTAGAATTTGATTTATAAGCAGTTTTACAGCACGACAGGCCAAATTTGGATACGTCCGGTCGGGTGTAATACAAAAAAGTGACACACCTTTCATGTTGCTAATCAGTGGATATGACAGGTGTTTTGTTAGTAGCGAAATAAATGTTCAGTATAACAAATTATCCTGAAAGGATTGGGCCGTATAGCCGGTGGTTAAAACCACCGGCTATACGACATTCCCCCTTCGGGGTGTCAGATGACGTTAGTATGTCCCCATTAACTTATGTCACTTTTCTGTATTACACCTTGAACCGGCTCACCAAAGCAGTCAACTTTTCAGCAAGTTCACTCAATTCTTCAGCGCTTTTATTCACTTGTGCACCACTGTCATTTATTTCACCCGCAACTCGGCCAACTTCAGCTGTATCAGCGGCAACTTCTCCCGTTACAGATGATGCTTGAGCCACGTTTTCATTTACTTCCTGTATTCCCTGAGATGCCTGAGCAACATTATCTGCTATCTCCTGAGTAGCACCGGCTTGCTCTTCAACAGTAGCTGCAACTGTTGACACCTTTTCACTGACTTCTCTTATCACACCTGTAATTTGCGTAATTTCTGCGACGGAACTTTTTGTTGCATCCTGAATTTTAGAAATTTTGGCTTTAATTTCAGCAGTAGCTTCTGAGGTCTGTTTGGCAAGATCTTTAATTTCGTTTGCAACAACAGCAAAACCCTTTCCAGCTTCTCCAGCTCGGGCTGCTTCTATTGTGGCATTCAGAGCGAGCAGATTTGTTTGTTCAGAAATCTCTGTAATTGTTTCTGTCACCTTCCCAACTTCCTGGGCAGCTGCCCCAAGTTCATTGATTTGTTTTGATGCATGCTCAGATTGCACAACCGCTGTTTCAGTAATAGATTGTGTCGTGTCGGTATTTGTTGAGATTTCAGAAATGGTGGCGCTCATCTCTTCGGTTGCAGATGCAACCATATTGAGATTAACCGAAGTTTCTTCAGAAGAGGCTGCTACAGTTGCCATATTAGCACTCAACTCGTCAGCAGCGGCTGCTACTGAGTTTGCCTTAACCGTTGCCTGCTCAGAACTTGCAGACATTTGTTCGGAAATAGCTGCAAACTCTGTTGAAGCAGACGATAAGGTTTCTACTCCAAATGCAATCTCCTTAAACATTGTTCGCAGGTTGGTAGACATATCGTTTAGTGCATTGGCAAGCTTTCCTATTTCATCGTTCTGTTTTATGTCCAATCGATGAGTAAGATCACCAGATGCAAGGGCCTCAGCGAAGCACACCGTCTCAGCAAGCTGCTTTTTTATCACCCCAGCTATAAAATAACTTATGCTTCCTCCAACAAGAATGGCGACAAAAATGAAAGCGATGACGACCTGTTTCGCTTTTTGCGCAATTTCATCCAGGTAAATCGCCTTCTTTTCAGCTTGAGCTCTGATAACTGCAGCGGCTTCACCCAAGGCATGCCGTACTTCCTCAAGAGCAGGAATACTTTCCGCCATATACACTTTCAACATGGCTGTATTACTTATCTTTCGATTATTCTGATTTGCCGCAAGAATTTCTTTTATCCGAGCGGCACTTTGGTGGAGCGTGGTATGGGCCCCTTCCATTCCTGCAAAAATGGCTTTGACTTCAGGTACTATCTTATAAACTGCAGCCATGTTCTCGCTGTCGTTGAGCCACACGCCCAAATTACATTTTTGGGCACTCGTCCCTGCCGAACATGTTGTCTGTGTCTCATTAAGTAAAAAAGAAGCAAGCTGACTGGCCCAAGACAAATGATCTATTTCCCTCTGGTTAATGGTAACTTCCAGTTTGAGTAACTGCTCCAAAGCATCTGTAACAGACGCCTGATTTGACAAGCTTCTTAATCCCTGCCAGCCAACCGCTGCCGTCAGTACAAGAATGATACTCGCCATCAGGCCCAACTTCACAGCAATTGCCAAGTCTCCAAACTTCATTTACCACTCCTTTTGTTTGATTTTTCATAAACGTTACCGTTACAATTAACGCCTTTATAATAAAAGGATACATCAACAGATATCTATTTGTCCAGACCAATTCATTAACTTTTTACTGGAAGACTAATACGATTCAAATCTATTGTGCAATCCTCAAACAAATTCTGAACCTACTCTCTGTTTGGATAGTATTGTACTTAGCAAGCCTTCTACAAATGGTTGTTTCCCTGAAAGATACGCTTCAATTGAATGAACCGGTTTTATTCTATAAATGAAAAGGTTCGATAATTCTTTCCAAAACTCCCTGCACCTTTGAAATTGCAACTCCATAATTTGTTATCGGTACATTTCTGCGATTGCATTCTGTTACTCTTCTCAGCATTTCGGTGCGATTCAGCATACATGCCCCACAGTGAATGACTAACTTGTATTTTTCAAGATCTTCTGGAAAATCGTGCCCTGAGTATGTTTCAAACCTGAGGTTTTTACCTGTGTACTGAGTGAGCCAACGCGGTATTTTCACTCTTCCTATGTCGTCTGCAAGGTCGTGATGTGAGCAGGCTTCCCCCATAAGAACAATATCTCCGTCTTCCAAGGTATCAATAGCTTCTGCTCCTTTGACCAGGCTTGGCAAGTCGCCTTTAAAGCGGGCAAACAGGGTCGAAAATGTGGTTAAGGGAATGTCCTCTGGAACATCTCCCGCAACGGTTAACACTACCTGAGAATCTGTAATAACCAATGCAGGTTTGCGATTCATGTTTGATAGTGTTTCTTCAATCTCACGCTCTTTAACTGTCACAGCAATTGCGTCACAGTCCAGAATTTCCCGTATGACTTGAACTTGAGGTAAAATAAGTCGGCCTTTCGGCGCAGCCAGATCAATTGGAACAACACAAACTACCCAGTCTCCTTCTCCGAAAAGGTCTCCAGCAAGAACCGGGTTTTGTTTCATTTCATCCGGTGCCAATTCAATGAGGGCTTTTTTTATTTCGTTAACATTTGCACCTGTTGTTGCGGAAACTTCCAGGAATGTAAATTTATTCTCGTGGCAATAGCTCAGTTCTTCCGTTGATGGTGCTCGTAAATCGATTTTATTGAAAAGAATAAGGAATGGAATTTTCAATTCGCAGATACTGCTGATAATGTTTTTTTCATAATCGGTGATGCCTTCCTCTCCGATTACAACCATTGCAACATCCGACCGCCATAAAACTTTCCGGGTGGCTTTGACCCTCAGCTCTCCTAGTTCGCCCGTATCATCAAGGCCTGCTGTATCGTAAAAAGTAACCGGACCAAGTGGCAGTAATTCGTAATGCTTGGCAACTGCGTCGGTGGTCGTTCCCGGCAGGTCAGAAACAATGGAGATATCCTGGCCTACAATTGCGTTTATCAATGAAGATTTGCCTGCATTTCGTCTTCCCGCAAGAGTTATAACCAGTCTGACTCCGCGTGGTGCTTTATTGGACATGCTTACTCCTTTTTGAAAAACCTTTCGAAGATGAGGGGATGAAATGTAACGATCTAATCATATTTTCAGTTTGTAATAGAGCATCTGAAACATCAATTGCAACGGAATTTTTACCGGGATAAATATTGTAATCCGCACGATGTGTAGAAGGCGTGACAGAGGGCATTATCACGTTGCATCCTCTGAGAAGTCCGAGTTCCCGCCCTTTCACATCAAGGGAATCAAGAGCAGATGTAGCCGGAATATTGGCTCCAGGATTTAAAATACGAAGCAGGGCGGTTACACGGTACGAAAGGAATACATCTCCGGCAGCACAGTCTGCAAAGGGAGTATCCGGGTGAGGTACAAGGGGCCCTGCAGCAATCATCTCCAGGTTAAGATCTGTGAGAAAAAGAAGGTCTTGCAAAATATCTTTTATGGTTGAACCGGGTAGCCCCACTATGATTCCAGAACCTATTTCGTATCCCAGTTCGCGTAACGATGTTATGCGATCAAGTCTTTCCTCAAAGGATGCTCCGCTCCTGATTTTCTCGTATAACTCTGGATTTGAGGTCTCGAGTTTAATCAAACAACGATCTGCGCCGCATTCAGCCCAATAGGCATATTCATCAAGTCCGCGATCACCGACCGATAGAGTTACAGCCACATCATGTTGACTTTTAATATTTTTAACCAGCTCACCAATCTGTCCTTTTGTATAGCTGAAATCGTCTCCTGACTGTAACACAATTGTCCGTGCGCCCTTTGATGCTGCGGTACCTGCTGCTTCCAGAATTGTTTCCATATCAAGACGGTAGCGATGTATTTTTAAATTCGGCGCTCTGAGTCCGCAATAAAAACATTTTTTGTTGCAAACATTTGAAAATTCGACAACTGCACGAATGTAAACTTCATTCCCAAATATATTTTTTCTTACCTGGTCGGCAAGAGCGAAAAGTTCCTCATCACTGTGGCCGTTTAGATAGTGCAGAATTTCTAACTTGCTGAGTGCATACATATAAATATAATCCTGAAATTATATTGCGATTGAGTACCTTACTCCTGAACTCCTGTCATAAAAAAGCAGGTAAGCACAGACTCCGAGTACGGGCTAATTTACTATTCACCAGTGTCGGTAAGCATTATCCCGAGACACTCATCAACTGAGCGCATTCATTTATCAGTCGGAATGCAGCGATTTCGTCTTTTGTTGAAGACGATGGAGGACAGCCTGATTTTGCCCATTCAAACAGCTTTTCAACATCAACTTCGACCATTCCCCAAAACCCTTCCGGCGCATGAGGTTTAGCGCGTGCATACTGACCGAAACAGATTGTGTCATCGACAATTACAATGGGCAGATTCGGCAGGTTGCGGATTGGATACAAGCTCACCTTCGAGGGGTATTTATCTGCAAGACCCTTCACAAACGAAAATGAAATTTTGATTTCAGCTTCCACCTCTTGTCTGGAAATTCCAAATCTGAGTGCTTCAAGAAAATCTTTCTCCCAATTAAAAGCAAGTACCGGATCCAATGCAATAATATCAAGCTGTTTAAACTGCGGTCTGGCAAGAGCTGTGTTGAGTCCCGCCATGTGCGAATTAGATTTTGCAAAGGGACCGTAAACAGCTCCGTTAAGAATTATCCGGCGTGATGCTGTGGAAAACAGAGCTGGAATATTCAGCTCCTCGAGTCCTGCAAAAAGTTTCATTTTTATTTTATCCAGCTAAGATCATCAGCAATGTAACCAAGTTTACAAAGCCTGTTCGGTGATAAAATCTCATCTATTTCTTCGGGGGAGGCAATATTCTGATGAACTAATTCTTCGCGGATTGTCCTTCCGGCCTCTTTCGCCCCAGTCAGAATTGTTTCAACCCGTTCATATCCCAGCACGGGAACCAACACCGTCGCAAGAGCATAGCTATTTTCCACATGCATTTTGCATCTCTCACGATTAGCAGTTATTCCTGCAATACAATTTTCTGAAAATCCCTTGCTTACATTCATTAAAAGTGTCAGCGATTCGAGCAGAGAATGGGCGAGCAGTGGAAGCAAGTGGTTTAATTCTAATTGTCCCATTGAAGCGGCTAACGTTATGCTTTGATCATTACCCATAACTTTCAATGAAATCTGTGTTACCGCTTCCGGCATGACAGGGTTAACCTTGCCGGCCATGACTGAAGAACCGACTTGAAGAGGGGGGAGCGTTATCTCGCCAAGTCCAGTTGCAGGTCCACTGGCCAACAAACGTAAATCAGATGAAATTTTCACCAAATTCACAGCGTATGCTTTGAGAAAGCCTGAAACTTCCACAAAAGAATCCATATTCTGGGTAAGATCGATTAAATTTTCAGCACGTGAAACAGGAAGACCCGTTATCTGTTTTAATTTTCCCGCCACGCAGAGAATGTAATCACGGGAAGCTCCAAGCCCTGTCCCGATGGCAACTCCACCCAGATTTACTTTTTTAATTCTTTCTCTGCATTTAAAAATTCTCCATCTGTCTCGTGCTATCGCATCGGCAAAGGCTCCGAAGGTCATGCCTAAGGTCATGGGCACAGCATCGTTTAATTCAGTTCGTCCGACCTTTACAACATCACGAAATTCCTGTTCTTTAATCTGAAGTGACTGTTGAAGACCGGTCACTTCAGCTTCCAGTGGTATTAAAAGATTGAGCGCAGCCACCTTTAGGGCGGTTGGGTACACGTCATTGGTGGACTGGTGCATATTCACATGTTTGAGAGGATGCACCAGCGAGTAATCACCACGCTCACCATTTAGAAGTTCAATCGCACGGTTAGCGATAACTTCGTTGAAGTTCATGTTGGTCGAAGTTCCGGCTCCACCTTGAAATGGATCAACTACGATTTCATTGTGGAGCTTGCCGGCAGCTATGTCTTTGCACGCCGTAATGACAGCGTTACCGATTTTGCTTTCCAGGTGGCCAAGTTCAACATTTGCAACTGCGCAAGCTTGTTTGACCATGGCAAAGGCGCGAATGAATTCCGGATGCATTTGATAGCTCGAAAACGGAAAATTCCGCACGGCTCTCAAGGCATGAATACCGTAATACGCATCAGCTGGAATATTCATTTCGCCAAGTGCATCACTTTCGATCCGCAGTTTTCCTTCCTCGGTATCTGACATAGCTGCTCCGATCAATTTTTACAGGTGACGATCCCTTTCACCCGCTTCCCGCTTCCACACGAGTTCTTCGATCACGTAGTGGCATATTCTATTCTTCCAGCCCCAATCCCTTGCGTTTCATTTTAATCCGCTCATCAATGAGATCGGCAGCTTTAAAAGGATCAGGCTCTATAACAAAGCAGGCACCAACCAGTTCATCAAGTCCTTCGAGAGCCAAATTTGTGACAATTGGAGAGCCTGTAATATTAGGTGGGTGCCCAAGGTGAGTATAAATACCGGAGGCAACGGCATAGGTTCCAATGGTCGCTGCTTTTTCAGAATACCACTCTGGTGACGAAGCGGCCAGCGGCAGGTCGGAGATGGAGACGCCTATTTCATTTGCCAACAATGCAGCCAGTTGCAGAATCCTTGCATTGTCAACACAACTTCCCATGTGGAGGACTGGTGGAATACCAAGACTCCCACAGATCTCTTTAAGTCCTGATCCTGCCTGTTCAATTGCTTCGGGAACAAGAAGCCCGGCTTTACCTGCAGCCGTTGTAACACAACCTGTAACAATGACCAGGATATCTTTTTTAATGAGTTCGCGGGTGAGGTTCACGTTACAGTAATCGTGTTTGTATTTCGGATTATTACAGCCAACGATTCCTACGACTCCCCGAATCTTACCAGCCTTGATTGCGTCGATGAGTGGTGTCAGCGAACCACCGAGTGCATCCAGGAGTGCCTCGTTGGAAAATCCGGTCATAATATCCACAGGATCACCGGGTATTTCAACACGATCCGGATTGCGCATACCATAGCGTTCAATTGCCATTCGCACTACTTTACGTGCTTGCTCCATGCCATTATGCATCTCAAATTTCACATGTTCTGCTCCAGTGAATTTTGCTTTGTCCGCAGTGGTAATCATTTTGGTATGGTAGCAGTTTCCTACCTGCACAAGACTTGGCATGATACATTGATAATCCACCACAATAAGCTCAACCGCTCCAGTGATGATTGCCAGTTCGGTCATTAGATGATTACCGGCCATGGGAATTCCCTGACGCATCATCAGCTCATTACCTGTACAGCAGAGACCGGCAAGGTTGATGCCAGCAGCTCCCTTTTCCTTTGCCAGATCAATTAGTTCCTGTTCGTTGACAGCTTCAAGGATTTTTTCAGAAACAATGGGATTATGTCCATGAACCAGAATATTAATCTGATCTTTTTTCAAAACACCAAGATTCACCTTGGCTTTACGAGGGGATGGTGTTCCAAAAAGAATGTCAGAGATTTCCGTTGCAATCATAGATCCCGCCCAGCCGTCGCCAATGCACATTCGTAAGCCCTGCAGCATGGTATTAACAGCATCATTATCACAGCCCATGTGGGTACGATGCATCATTTCTGTTATTTCACGATCCACTCCACGGGGCACAATCCCAAGTTTTTTCCAGTTTTCCTGTTGTTTTTTGGGTACCCGGCTGATGAAAGAGACTTCTTCACGTTTACTGCCAAAACTTTCAAACAATTCATCGGCCAGATCTTTTGCAACATCCAGCATCTCCCGACCTTCCGTTGCAATGCCAAGTTCCGCGGCAATGCGCAGCATCTTCTTTTCGTCTTTAATATGATAATCCTGGGTTTTTTCATGGGCAACTGCGTGAAATGCTTCGATACAGTCCCGGCCATGATCAGAATGCCCTGCTGCGCCTCCAGCCAGAAAACGGCCAAAATTCCGGGCAACAATGACATCAGCATCAGCACCACATACACCCCGAGGTGCTTTTTTACTGATTCGGCAAGGCCCCATGGTACAGATACGACAGCAGACGCCTGATTCTCCAAATTTACAGTGGGGTGTCTGTTGTTCCAGCCTGTCCCAGGCTGTTTCGACGCCATCTTGCTCTGCTTTACGGAGCATCTGGTGAGCGTCATCCCATATACTCATTTCTTCAATGTTTCTTATTTTTTTTGTCATGTTTTTTCTCCTTTATGATTACTCAGAACAGCTGTTGTCCTATCCTCTATCTGTTAAGATGTGTTTTGTCCCCGCCCACTTTCTCAAAAATATGAGTATATTACTCGCGAAGAGAATACTTTCTGAAGATCAGAAGCTTGCCTACGCTTATGAACGAAATATTGAAATGAAAAGGTTGATTGCTGCTATATACATGGGTATATAACACTTTTACATCTAAGTTGGACAATAAAAATAGCTGACTGCAATTGCAAGCGACTTGCAAGTTGAAACGCGGGGATTGCTTCGTGGACATGCAGCAACAGGATATTGATCAGGATATGAATAACAAAGTAACATTACTAGAGAAGACAGTCATTCTCAGTTCGTCTGGTCGTGAAGAACGAGAAGAAACACTGGCCATTGAAGAACCATATAAAGTTGCCTTAAACGATAAGGAAATTGGGGCTTCCATGGTTCTTGCCACTGGCCTTGAAGAATTTGGAGCCGGATTCCTGTTTGGTCAGGGCTATATCACGGAGGTTGGGCAGGTACGAGAGGTACTGGTTTGTCCTGAAGGCCGTATTTCAGTCCATGCTGATGTAGAGGAAGGAAGTGAACCGAAAGAGGTTATCATCACCTCCGGTTGTGGCGGTACCGGGAAGATATCCAGAGAAATGCTGGAAGGGGCTTTTGATCCCCTGAATGAATGTAGCATTACCCTCAATGAAGTGAACCAGTTTATTCGTGAGATGCTGCAACAATCCCCCCTTGGCCCGACAACGCACTGTGTACATGGTTGTGGTTTGTGGGCGGAAGGCAAATTGCAGGGATTTTACGAGGATGTGGGGCGGCATAATGCTGTGGATAAAATCATTGGTGCCATTTTGATGGGTAAAATTCCGGCCAGCGGTGCCGTCTATACCACAGGCCGTCTTACTTCGGATATGGTTTTAAAGTGTGCCCGTATTGGTCTTCCCATTGTTCTTTCCCGCACTTCTCCCTCATCTCTCGGCCTTGCTATTGCACGCCGTGCAGGTGTTACCCTGGCTGGGTATGCCCGACCGGATCGCCTGAATGTTTTTAATGCTCCCGAACGGATTATCTGCTGATTGTGCCACCCTTTCGGGTCTGGTGCAGCTTGGAAAAGCTGTGGCCATAACTCAATATACAGGGAGGCACCTTGACAAGACCCCAATTGAGGCAAAGAGTGGTAATTGGACAGTTGTAAACATGAAAAAGAGTGGAAAGTGATACCCCTTAAGGGAAAACAACTCCAGCGGAGGAAAACAATGGCAAACGAAACAAATACACTTGAGGCAATGAAGGATTCAATTGAACAACTGCGTGATGAGATTAAGCTCAAAGCGCACCTTGGCAAGACAGAAGCAGTAGAGGAGTTGAATAAACTGGACAAAAAATGGGACGATTTTCTTGTGCAATACAAGCCTGTTGCTGAAGAAGCGGGCAGAGTTGCTGAAAATGCCGGTGCAGCCCTTGGACTTGCCGCCGATGAACTTAAGGCAGGCTATCAGCGTATTCGTAAACTTTTAAAATAATATTCGTCAATTTCACACCCATGGGTTCCGTCTGGCTATATCATATAAGGTCCTTTTGCTTAAAAACTGTCTGCATGTTGCTAACATGTACTGTGCCTGATACAGCATGCTCTTTCTTATATGAAATATGAAATAGTCAGGCTCCACTGGTGAAGTTGACAAACAACTTTTAGCAACCAGGAGACAATAATGTATTGGAATTGGAAAATGGGCGGAATGATGCTCGGCCTCAGTTTTTTTCTTGCGGTTGCTCTGATTAAACCAATCGGGGTTTCAACTCAGTTCGTTATTGCCGGTGGGATCATGGCTGCAGCAGTTAATCCATCCCTTGTGCAAAAAGATGAGAAGACTCAATCCGGCTACAGCAGCACCAATGCCTACCTGAACAAATCAGGCGGCAAGTACGCCAAGGCTGTTGCCAAGCCCTTAACCTACAGCTTTGTTTTTGTTCTGAGCATGTTTTTAGGCGGCTTAATTGGTCGGCTTTTCACTAAAAATAAACAGAATAATCCCGTTGTGCGTCAGGTGCCCGTTGTTCATTCACGCCGTTTTGGAAACAATGCAATGCTTCGTTATACACTGAGCTTTGCAGGAGGTGTTATAGTCCTCTGGGGTGCCCGACTGGCAGGTGGCTGTACCAGTGGCCACATGATGAGTGGTATCATGCAGACCTCGGTCAGCGGCTACCTTTTTGCTGCGGCAACTTTTCTGATAGCCATACCAACTGCTCTGCTCTTTTATAAATCCGGGGAGACCGATAATGAATGATATACTACTTGCAGTTTTTCTGGGAGCTCTGTTCGGCTTTGTCCTGCAACGGATCGGTGCTGCAGATCCTGACAAAATCATCAACATGCTGTGCCTGAAAGACCTGCACCTGATGAAAACCATCCTCGCCGGTATCGGTGTCTCTTCGATTCTGCTTTTTGCCGGAATGACCACAGGGCTACTGGACAGTGGTCATCTCAGTGTGAAATCCATGTACTGGGGAGTGGTGATCGGCGGAGTCCTGCTTGGAATTGGTTGGGGAATGTCCGGTTTCTGCCCGGGAACCGGTGTAGTGGCTGCTGGCAGCGGCAGAATAGATGCACTTATATTTGTGTTTGGTGGCCTGGTCGGGGCTGGATTATTTACCGTCATGTATGGAACCTTAAAATCTACTTTCCTGATGAAGTCCCTCTTTGGTGGTAAAACAACACTTGCTCAAACCGGTGAGTATCAGGCTCTCCTGACCAGTGTTCCGGGCTGGGCGGTTGCCATCATCATTGGAATCGCCCTCGTCGCGATTGCCGGAATACTGCCAGACACTCCAGGGAGGAAAGATATGAACTCCCTATAGACCATGTTCCTCCTGGTTGCTATCCTGCTCTATGAAACCAGACCCCATAACTCTACCCCCCCCCTTGCTGCTGCCGGATTTACAGTAAGGGTAAGAGCCTGCGACTATGGCTCTTCTGACTTGCTCCCATCGTCGGTGCTCTCCTGGCAGGGGTGGTATATCGATGCTTTGAAAAAGAGTAGATTACTCAGGTTGTAGGTTGTATCGCGCATCAACGCTGGAGATCAGGACGAAATCCAGCGTTGATGCACTGATATATGAGAAAACTCTGACATCTTTTTTCAATCGAGATCTACAGATTTTACTTGCAGGGAAGCGTGTACCTCTTGCTCTACTGCGTACAGAAGCACCTGTTTTCCCACTCCTCTTTTTGTTTTGTTTTTAATAGGTTAAAGGTGATTTTCATGCTAAAGTTCAAAACGTTTCGTTTATGCCCCCTTCTTCTTTTACTATCCCTGTTGGTTAGCCCTCAGTTACACTCTGAAGAACTGAATAGCTGGCCAAGGGATGTGAAAGTCTCTTCTGGTTCCATCACCATTTACCAACCCCAGGTTGAATCACTAGAGGGCAATGTCTTAAAGGGTAGAGCAGCAATTGCCTATACTGCCTCCGGCAGTGATTCTCCGGTATTTGGTGCTGCCTGGTTTACATCTCAGGTACAAATTGATCGGGAGAGCGGTACTGTTCACTATGAAACCCTTACGATCACCGATACTCGTTTTCCTAAAGAGAATAAACAAGTGGGAAAAGAGTTTCATGAGGCCGTTCAACAGGGTGTGAAAAAGGGACATTTGATATCCTCACTGGATGAATTGACCACTGCACTGGCTGCAGTTGAGCAGGAACAGAAACAGGCGGCAAATCTCAACAATGATCCCCCTGATATTATTTACATGGAGAAACCCGCATTACTGGTTGTAATCAATGGCAAGACCATGCTGCAGAAAATTGAAAACAGCGACTATCAGGCGGTTGTCAATACTCCCTATCCTCTTTTTTCTGAAAACAAAAGGGGTCAATGGTACCTGAATGCTGCAGATAATGTCTGGTACATCGCTGAAAAAGCTGATGGACCATGGACCTACACTGACGCCCCACCAAGTGTTCTTGTAAAGATGGTGGAAAGTAAGGCAGCTAGGAATGAGGACGGGAACAAGGCAGATAAATCCAAGATTACAATTTCTGCAGAAAATGCACCGGAAATTGTGGTTGTGCATAAACCAACGGAACTGGTTGTTTCCAAAGGGAAGGCAGAATTTTCCCCATTGACCGATGATCTTTTAGTCATGAGTAACTCGGATTCAAATGTATTTATGGATGTAACAAGCCAGAAGTATTATCTCATTATTTCAGGGCGCTGGTACAAGGCAGGTTCCATGACTGGTACCTGGAAATATGTGGCTGCGGATAAACTGCCAAAAACCTTTGTTAAGATCCCTGAGACTTCAAGATATGCCGATGTAAGGGCGTTTATTGCGGGAACAGATGAGGCGAAAGAGGCGGTGATGGATGCCCAGATCCCGCAAACAGCCGCGGTTAAAAAAGGAACTGTGGATATTCAGGTCGTCTATGATGGGAAACCTGACTTTAAAGCCATTGACGGTACTGGTCTGCAGTTTGCTGTGAACTGCTCGGAGACTGTTCTCCTGGCAGGAAAAGAGTATTATCTGGTGAAAGATGCTGTCTGGTATATTGCAAGTTCTGCAACCGGTCCCTGGAATGTGTCCGATCATGCGCCTCCAGGAATTGACAAAGTCCCACCATCAAGCCCGATCTATAATACCAAATATGTCTACGTGTATGATTATACACCGGATGTTGTTTATGTGGGCTATACCCCAGGCTATGCCGGAAGTTACATTTATGGCCCAACCATCGTTTATGGTACCGGCTATTATTATACCCCCTGGATCACCCCCTATTATTATTACCCGCGTCCTGCAACATGGGGATTCAGCGTTGCCTATAATCCTTGGACTGGATGGGGATTTGGTATGAGCTGGAGTTCAGGCCCGTTTCATGTTGGTTTTTATACAGGCGGTGGCTACCATGGACGATACTGGGGCGGACATCGTTATTATGGCCCCAGGGGGTATCGAAGATCGTATAACAACATTCATATTGATAATGTAAATATTAATAGAAACCGAAATTATACTACTATCTCTAATCGTAACAATATCTATCGAAATAACAGCCAACGTGCCAATATTCAAAACACTGTTAACTCCCGTTCGCTCAGCCAGTCAGACAGACAAAATATTCAAAACAGAAAGGTTGGCAATCAGGGAGGCAGAGCAGGTACAGGAGCAACTGGAGCTGCAGCAGGGAATAGTCGAGCCAATAATGTCATGGTTGACAAGAAGGGAAATGTCCAGCGCAACAATAATGGACAATGGCAGGAACGAAAAGATGGACAGTGGCAGAACAAGGCCGGCCTTGAAAAATCGCCAGCAACCCGTTCCACTGCTCAGCAACGTTCTTCCGGTTATAACAAGCCTTCATCCATTGATCGCCAACATCACTCAAGACAGCGTGCGACACAGAGAACACAGAGTCACGGTGGACGTTCTTTTGGTGGTGGTGGCCGTGGGGGTCATCGCTGATTGTATATATGAAAATTGACAGGTTGAGTTTTATCACCAGCGATCCAACCTGTCAGGAATATGGGATGATTTTTATTTTGAGTATCAAAAGGATATGACGTTTAGGAAGGATTTTTCAATACGTGATTTCCTGTTGAAGTTTATTTATGATTGCCGTATCAACCAGGCAATGTGGCTGACCGGGGCGACCGGTTCTCTCGTTCTCTGCTTTTATCTGATTGGCCGGGAGAGTCTAGCCATTTATGCTATTTTGGCTATCTTACCAGCCTTAATTGCGGGTGTGGATCAGGAGGAGCCTCGCTTTGCATTTCGCCTCGTCCGTATTGATCTGCTCTTCTTCGGAGTGTCTTTGCTGGTGTTGTTTCTTCAGACACTTTCTGTTCCACTTGTTATCATATTTTTTCCCCTGATATTTTCTCTGGCCATGTTTGCCGCCTGCGGTAATCGGAGCGGGCGAGTTGGCACAGGGGCCATGCTCGTGGCAACATTCTCTTTAAGTTCCTCACACAGCTTACCGTTCTGGCTTTTTCCTCTTCTTATCGGTTTTGGCACACTCTGGTATGCAGCATGTGCAAAGTTTTGGATGCTCTGGTGGGGGCATCGGATGCTGCGTGACAATATTGCCCAGCTTTTTACCGAAATTGCCAATTATTACCTCCTTAAAACACAATTATTCCATAAGAAACCCACTAAAGAAGCGTTTGCTGCTGTGTTTGAGCAGCAGCAAAAAGTGTATAACCTGATCAACCAAAGCAAGGCTTATCTGAATCGCTTTGGGGAAAAGGGCTATAATTCTGAATTGAAGGGGCTGGAGAAGGACTTTCTCTTTGCAATCGATCTCATGGAACTGTTGCAGGCTAACCAGCATCGAATTGGGGAAATTCGTGAATTTATAACAAAGAATAATCTTGCTTCTCTTTATTCTGATTATTCACTCTCCTTAGCCACGGAATTGAAGAAAAAATCCTTTGCGGTAAGGACCAGGAGGCAGACAGATATGGGACTGAGCACCCAATTGAGCACTTTTAAAAAGGCAATCAGGGCGAGTCAGGATTTTAATCCGTTGCTGGCCCGCTCCCTCACTATTCATTTTAATTTGATCGGATCTCTTTTGTCTGTGCAGCAGCCGGCTTTTCAACGATCGCTGGCAATTCCTGAACCAGCACCAACTTTTTTCGAGGCAATACATCCCCACCTGAACTTTCGGTCCCCTGTTTTCCGGTATGCTTTGCGCCTGAGTACCACTGTCAGTTGTGGTATCCTTCTGGCGGGATGGTTTAATCTTGAACAATATTATTGGGTGATAATTGCCATTTTACTCGTCATGCAAAGCGGTTATCTCTTAACTAAAACACTGATCACCCAGCGTGTGCTTGGAACTCTTGCAGGAGTTTTGCTGGGGCTTGGTATCATTTCTTTGCCCTTAGGTGACTCACAGCTTATCGCCCTTATGTTAGCGCTTGCACTGTTTACATTCAGCATGGTTCTTATTCATAAAACCTTTACCATCATAGGAATAACAGCTTTGCTTGTGGTGGCATATCAGGTTGTATTCGATTCGGGAGAAACAGTTGTTATTACAAGGGCTTTAGATACTATTTTAGGGTGTGGTCTGGCTTTTGCCTCTAACATATACCTATGGCCTCAATGGAGTAGCGGTGGTATCAAAAGACTTCTCAAGGAAACGCTTTCGGCCCAGGAAGATATTTTGAGTATATGCGTCCGTGCTCTTGCTGACCCTTCAATCCAATTGGAGCAACTTAGCAGAAGACGTTTGAAGCTCTACACGGCACAAAACAATCTACTGGCAAGCTATCAGCAAATGCTGCGAGAGCCACATCACACCCGCCAATATGTAGATTCTCTGGAGAGTGTTTTAAATCATTTCGTGGCTACATCTGCTCACATCAACGGCCTGCTTCCCCTGTGCCGAGCCAACGAACCCATCAGCTCAGATCTCGCTAAACACCTTGAGCGTTTGATAATAGCAATGTTTAGCCGTTGTGACGAAGGTGACAGGCCAGAGCATATTGTTTTAGATGATGAATTAACGTATGTGTATAATGAAATTCAAACAATCAAAAAAGAGGCTGGTGAGTCGGTGCAGTATACCATTGTCCACCTTCTCGAATTGATCTTTGAGCGCTTGGACGCTGCTTTTGATATACTTGACTTTTGCAAAGGGAAAGACACTGCTCATATCAGTGAAAAAGAAAACCTGCTATAAGATCAGGAATCACTGGAGAACTGAAGCGTGCTGTTTCCTAAAAGAGCCTTCTGAGTATCAGTAAGGGCTGTTTAAGAGCAAAACAATCCTCTTTTCAGTTTTCATATCTTGTCAATTCAGCCAGTTAGCTTGGTTGTTTCCCTTCTCCCCGTTCAGCTTTAGCATTGGCTACTGCTTTCTTTTTCCCCTTAAAGACTGACTTTTTTCTCGGTGGAGCTTTCTTCCAGATTGAACCGTCACTAAAGCAGTGCCATCCCCAACGCAACCACCGGAGAAGAGCCATGGCCAACCACAACGCCCAGAGCAACATGCTGATACGGTATGCAAGGAGTGGAACCGTGACAACCCACGCTGTTGGAAGAAGGGAATCGCTACGATCCTGATACCAGCGTAAAGCATGGCCGGTTGAACCGTTTCCGCCAATTTGCATATCCGGATGCCCAAGCAGCCCCTGTTGAATGGCAAAAAACAGGGCAGCAAGAGCGGCAAAACTCAACAGAACAAGAAACACTTGAACACCATTGAAGGTGGCTGCTTGAGTTATTTCTTTTCCCCGTTTTTTACGTAACCCTAAGCAGAGTAGCCAGGCAACCACAATGGCCGCCATGACAGCTGGAATCTGACTTAATCCCAGACTGAGAAGCAGCCACTGCAAGGTGGAAAGAGGAGTAAGTTTAATGCGCCCGAGCAGCACGGCAAAGAGGATGATAACCAGCATTTCACCCCAGAAAAGTACCGCCGGACCAATCTGCGGGCCTCCTGTTAAGAGAATCCATCTGGAAGCGGGAACATTGAGCTCAATGGATGTATTGACATTTTCAATCCCGATATCAACAGCTTCGGTAACTAATTTTGTGTCTATGCCGCGTTTACTGCGCCAGCCTATTTCAATATCCTGCTTGCCAGGCTGTATCGGGATAGTGAGCCGGTTGTTGTCAAGCTGCAGTGGAAACGCTCTGCCATTGATTAGACTTTTTTGCAGGTCAATATCTGCGGGCACGGTGATGCTGTGTTGCAGGCCGCGGCTTGCGTTAAGAGAAAAATGAAGCGTTGTTTCTGTTGAGCGAAGCCCCGGATTAATTATCCGCTTGCTTCGATTGATGGTCATGGTGGGGCCGGGAACGCCCTTGGGACGATTAATTAAAAGTGTTAATGATTCACCAGGATACGGATGATATTCAGGATAACGTTTTCCTGCGGGGTTCGTCTGGTTGACCTCGGGTAAACCTTTGGTTTCAAGGTGCCAGATGGGGCTCACATCAAGAAACCACACTTCAGTCCAGAGTGTTGTTTTCGGAGCTGTGAGTAACAGGTTATTCACAGGTTCCATGGCTGAAAAATAGCGGAAAGTCTTTTGGTTGGCAGCCATATTAATGCGGACATGATTATTTTGTATATGTACTGCTTCTGTGGTCACATGCTCGCCAGGAAGAAGGGGAATGTTGAGTGCAATAACAGTATTCAGGCTGCGTCGAATGACTTTTGTTGTAACAGTCCATTTCAATCCCATATGCAGAGTACGCTCAATCCGCACAAAAGAGGGAATCTGGAAAATGTCCCCATCTTCTTCAGTTGCTGTCTCTTTTTTTGCAACCGGCTTTATTCTGCTCAAGCTTATTTGTTTATCAAGACGACCGTCTGCGTGCAGTCCATTAAGTGACCAGTCGCGAAGAAGTGCTTGACCAAACTGTGGCAGCAACGGGAAAGAAAAAGAGACTTTTTGGCGTCCTGCCAGTTCTTTACGGAGAACTACTGTGTGCTGTCCTGGTTCCACCCGAATAAGTCCATTTCCCCGGGAATCCAGGCGGAGGATTTCTGCCGGCTTATTATTGAGCAGAATCGTGTCAAAGAATCTGTCCTTTCCAGGTAAGGCGACCGCAGCTCTTATTAATGTGTCGAGTTGCAGCTCAACCTGAAGCACATCATTCTCTATCCGAATAAGACATGAATTAATGGTGGCACAGTGTTCACCGCATTTTGGTGACTTCAGCAGCCTGTCCTGGAGCTCTTGAAGAAGTTCCTGAGGTGGAATTTCAGCCTGTGCGGTCTGCGGGGTAAAAGAGAGTGGAAAAAGCAAGCATAAGAAAAGTCCGACAGCGGTCGTTTTTCTTGAATGTATGTGCGTTTTCCCAAGAACCAGGCATTGACGAAGAAACCCTCCAATAAGTAGAGTGAGCAAAAGAACCCGAACAAAGGCCAGTATGGTATTGATACGGGGAGAGAGAAAAATAAAGGACATTTTCTGTTCAGGAGAAACAGGCCCGTTCCAGTATAATTGTACCTGTTTCCAGCTCCATTCCGGCAGGCCGGGGCCTGTTTGAATCAGTTCTTGTGGATCGATCTGAATGGTTTTCGTTTTGCGTTCAAACGCGACTGAGGCAGGCGTGCTGTCTTGTTGGATCCGCCTGTTTTTCAAAATTGAATTAGAGCGAATTGCGGGGCTTTGGCTGGTAGCTTCCTCATCTATGGATGCTTTGTCCATCATAAATTGATTTCCCTGATCTCTCCTGTGGTTGTCTGTGATTCTGTGGTAGTTGCCAAATTCCAGTTGGGGATATATCCCTATGCGTATTTCATTAACCATATAAGGCACAGAACCCACTATGATTGTAATGAGTATGGCAAACCCGCCGATTCGACAGAGCCTTTCCCCGGTTTTGGCTGTAATCATTTTCTGAATTGCAAGCAGTGCAAGCAATGGAAGCCAGAGATATCTTGGCGATCCCGGCTGGTGATAGGAAAGAAACAGCAGAAGAATTGCCACAGCGCCCCAGCCAAATCCCAGAATCTTTGCGGTGGCAAGGCCGACTATGAGAACAATGAAAATATCAAGCAAGGTCCATTGATTGAGCCAGGTGGAAACCTTGTCGATTCCGGTTGCGTTAAGCAACTTCCAGCCTGGGGGAAGATTCAAAACGGCTGACAGTTGCTGGAAATTATGATCCCAGCCAAGAGCAGGAATTGCAAGTTGTCCGTTGCGAACAGGTTTATTTATTCGCGATTCTGCATTGAGCACAAGACTGCCCTGCCGTACTTCAACGCCGATTTTATCAGACTGAGCCATTTTGGTGATGAGTCTTGAATGCCCCTCAACATCAACCTTACCAAGGTTTTGCGATGGATCAACATTGAGACGCCAGCCGCTGGTCATGGTTCCCGTTAGTGTATCATGGACAGTGAGACCGGTGCCCTGTTCATCCAACCAAATTTGACGTTTTAGTCTCAGACGATTGGGGACGGGATTTGGATTACCGCGATTCTTTTCCAGAAATTTCATTTCGCTATCCCCCTTGACCAAATACGCCGGGAATTTTTTCCAGTCCTCCGGAAGGGAGGTGCGGGATGGGTCAACGGGCAGAACATCTTTGATCTCAATCTGGCGCAGTTTTGGATCTGACGCAAATACCCATATTTCTTCCGAAGGCCAAGGTCCATCAATATCCCCTCTGCCTAATCTTTCTGGAGAGAGCGGAGTACTGTTTCTTAGTTTTAGCTGTACCTGCCATTGTCCTGGCCTTACCTGAAGTTGAAGCCTGCCTTTGTTGTCAAGCCGTGCGGGAAGCTGGGATTGCAGGGCAAGAGGAATGAACGAATCCTGATTTTCCAAGCCAAGAGTTACTTGACGGGGACTTCCCGAGACAGTAAGTCGAATGAGCAAATGCTGGATGAGAGGAACACCGTCTTCTATTTTACGAAATACCTGTACAGTAAGACTTTCCTCGGTAGCTGTTGTGCTTCTTTCTTTTTGCCTAAACCAGAGCCTGCCTTGTTCATCAAGTTGCAGGTTTTTTATTCTTTTACCAGAAAGAGTGAGGTGAACCAGACCTGTTGCAGGAGGAATAAGGAGGTTTTCCGGGAGAATGTTCCATGAAAAGGAGCCGGTGATTGTGTGTTTTCCAGGATCAAGCCACACAGCCGGGTGGTGCTGATCTTTACTCAGTAAAATAATTTTCCCATTACTCTTAACCTTTTCCGGCCAGAAAGGACTATTTCCCGGCAAAGCAACAAGACTTCTGGTTTCAACAAACCAGACTTGGGTGAAATGTGCCCCATCCTGCTGAACATCAAGTTTGAGACTTGAGGGCCAAGTGCAAACTCGTTTGCTGGTGTTGCCAGTCTCAAGAGTACACATTTTCTCCTCCTGATCGTAGAGAACCCAGGGAATCCATTGTTGCAGGTCATCTGGAAAATTGTTTTCTCTTGCCAGGGTAAGGGATGGCAGCAAGGTTAGGATAGAGAGGATGAGAAATAGAAATCGTAGAGAATGGCTTCGTGATGCGTGCATAACTGGAATCCATAGTGAAGATGGAAAGTGAATGAACATCAATAATTAGCTTTACCAGATAGTATAGTTAGGAATGGAAGCCTATGTCAAACATCCTTGTTGAGTTTAGTTATTTTTTGAGTTCGACCAGATGCACAACGCAGGCGATTGTCCAAAAGAAACGATGTCTATAGAGTACAATACAAAAAAATCCCCAAAACAGATATACTCTGTTTGGGGATTCTTTTTATATAAAAAAAAGTCGGTGGGAAAATACCCTATTGTTTAAAACAAATATTTAGCAGGTGTCAATTCCACTCTTCTGTTTTTCACCCATCCTTCCTCAGTATCGTTGGAATATCCGGGTTTAAGCTCTCCCATACTAGGTACGGATCATTTCTGCTATCTGAAAGGCCACCTCAAGGCTCTGTTCCGCATTCAGACGTGGATCACAGGTGGTGAGATAGTTATTCATCAACTCTTCATCAATTATATTTCTGGCCCCCCCCGTACACTCTGTAACATCATCACCAGTCATCTCCAGATGAATGCCACCCGGGATGGTTCCCTCTGCCCATTGAATCTCAAAAAAACAGCTTATCTCAGAGAGTATATCGTTGAAGTTTCGAGTTTTATGTCCACTTGTTGCCGTATAGGTATTGGCATGCATGGGATCACAATTCCAGACGATATTATAGCCCTCTCTCTTGGCTTCACGAAGAAGCGGTGGCAGGACTTTTTCAATATTTTTCATCCCCAGACGAGTTATCAGGGTTAATCTACCAGCTTCATTCTCAGGATTTAACGTCTCGATGAGCTGTTTCACATTATCAAGATCGTAATCCGGCCCAATCTTCACACCGATCGGATTATTCACACCACGCAAAAACTCAACATGCGCACCATCTACCTGCCGGGTTCTCTCACCAATCCAGAGCATATGAGCAGAACAGTCATACCAACCGCCGTCGGTTGAATCTTCACGGGTGAGGGCCATCTCGTATCCAAGCAATAGAGCCTCATGGGAAGTAAAAAACTGCGCCTGTTTCATCTGAGGACTGTTCGGATCAATGCCAATAGTCTCCATAAACTGCAGAGCCTGATGGATTTGCTTTCCCAGCCTTTCATAGCTTCGTCCCATGGGGGACTGCTTGACAAATTCCTGATTCCAGGCTGATACCCTGTGCAGAGCAGCAAAACCGCCACGGGTAAAAGCACGAAGTAAATTCAGGGTTGAGGCAGCCATATAGTATCCCTCAAGCATCCGATTGGGGTCGGGAATACGAGCATCTGCCACGGGTTCTGCACTATTCACCATGTCACCTCGATAGGACATAAGCTCAACACCATCCACCATTTCAGTATCTGCTGAGCGAGGTTTGGCAAACTGTCCGGCAATACGGCCAAGCTTGATGACCGGTTTACCGCCAGCATAGGTCAAAACAACTGCCATCTGTAACAAAACTTTCAGCTTCTCCCTGATACTGGGTGCTGTGACCTGAGAAAACGATTCAGAACAGTCGCCACCCTGAACAAGAAAGGCATCTCCTGTTACGGCTCTGGCCAGTAAGACCTTAAGATCTCTAATTTCACCGGCAAAAACCAGAGGAGGCAGAGAGGAAAGTCGTTCAATCACTGCATCGTGTGCTTCCATGTCAGGCCACTTGGGCTGCTGAAGGGCAGTGAAGCTCTGCCAGCTTGCTTTAGTCCATTGATTCTGTTCTGTTCCCATGATCTTTCTCTCTATTTAATGTTATCATCACAATTGCTTACACATTCCGACAGCAGATCTCCACATCAAAAGCATTTAAAATCCGCATCTCCCCTTCTCTCTTCTTCCCTTCGACAGGAGGTCGAAACTCGATTTCTTTAAGCATCTCCTGCGCATGGGTGCGAGAAGGGATTGCATCCATTCCAGTGGCCAATACTTCACCTGTTGCGGTATCAAGCAACAGGGCATCACGCCCATTGCTTACCACCGCCAAGGGAATTTGATAGTCTTTTTCAAGCACCCTTGCCGCTGCAATGGCTGATCGCTCCCGGGTCACCAGCGAACCTGGGCCATAACGGATAATAAGAAATATTTTTCCCAGTTCCTTCGAACTCACTGCAAGCTCAATTTTTGATCGTACAAATTGAGTACAGAAAAGGGTTTCAATAAAACAGCGTGACTGCAGCTCTTCCTTTTCGTAGCCAAGCTTTTCAACCATCATCCGGGACAACTCCTGACGAGTCCGCTCATCATCGGTATCAATAAGCTCTTCACCAGTGATGTAATCGGTCAGAGTGCCATACACTAAATGATGGCCTGGAGATTCATTCACAACCATTTCTCCCAAACAAGAATGCCCCTCCTTTGTTCAAGGAAGGGCATCATCAAAGCTTCTTCATACCAGATTTTACAGCTCAAGCCAGGATTCAGAAAAGACAGTCTGCCCTGAAAGTGCTTTATAGGTTTTGTAATGCTCAAGGGCTACTCCTGAAAGACTGGAAGCGCCTGGATCATCTCCATCCATCATAGCATGAACCATATCCACATGCTCCTGACGTTCACCTTTGCAAATTGCCATAAGCTCTGCGTCGTAGGAGTTCACAATAGCTGTGGAAATTCCATATTTCATAAGCATTATCAAGTAAGTACGGTCAAGGTATTTACGAAGGTTTTCAGCAACACCATTGGAAACATTAGAAAGACCAACGGTTGAACCGGAACCGGGAGCGATATCCTGCAGCATCATCATAAATTCAAGACCGGCATTAATCTGATCAGCGCCAAGGGTAATGGGAGTTCCGATTGGATCAAAAAGGATCTTCTCGTTGGGGATTCCACCTTCATTCAGTGCCATCATCAAATCAACAGACATGGCAGCACGTTCAGCAGAATCACGAGGCATTCCGTCAGCTCCCCAAAGAAGAGCAATAACATCACATTTCATTTCAGCAGCTACAGGAATCAACTGTTCCATACGCTCGGGCTGGGCAGAAATGGAATTCATCAGGGCCTGTTCCTTATTTTTTACAGTTTTAAAACCGGCTATCATTGCGTCCATATTGGTGGTATCGAGACAAAGAGGAGTGTCAACAACTGCTTCAACAGTCTCAACAACAAATGGCAGAAGTTCGGTGCCATCTTTGCGAGCAGGTCCTATGTTCAGATCCAGATATGAAGCTCCGGCAGCAGCCTCCTCCTTAGCCATTTCCTGAATAGGACCTGGAACACGATCCTTCATGGCCCCGCCACTACGATTACCCATGATATTGATACTTTCTGCGATTGCTTTAACTGTCTGACCCATTGTTTTCTCCTTCTTAACTTACTGTTCACCAGTGTTAGATTATTGTTTGTTCTGTCAGTCCTTTTTTATATGCTCAAAGGAATATTATTTAATCGTTTTTTAACTTTCTGTCAATTATGTGCAGGGCGACACTGCTATCCTTTCTTTTTAGCCGATGGAAACAGGTTTATATCCGTATGCGGAAGAAAGAGTGCTGCCATGTAATGATTCATGAAGTCCGGGTTTTCTGAAAGTTCCATATTGGTCATCAGGCTTCGAACAGCGACTCTCTCACTGAAACGCTGATGATCGGTCAAGCTTATCTGACAGCCGAGCATGGAGGCGTTGCCAATATAGAAGAACCGATCCCGATCGATATCCGGCAGTAAACCGATGGTAATAGCCCGCTCAAGGTCAATATAAGAACCAAAATTGCCAGCAAGTATTACCCGGTCAAGATCGTTAAAAGTTAAGCCGACAGACTCCAGTAAGGTCTGGTAGCCGGCATACATGGCACCTTTTGCCCGAATGAGATTATCAAGGTCTACTTCAGTAATAACAATATCTTCACCTGTCATGGAGTCTCTGCCCCAGGCCAGAACATATTCCCAGCGATCCTCACCTTCACGAATTCGTGGATGAGCAAGAGTCCGGTTAAACTTACCCTGCGGATCAAGAACTCCTGCATCCAGCAGCTCGGAAACAATGGAAATCAGACCGGAACCACAGATACCTCTCGGTTTTGTCTGACCAATGGTAACAATCATCGGATCATAGGTTTCCGGATGGATCTGAAAATTCTCAATGGCTCCCGGACTTGCCCGCATTCCATGTTTGATTCCGCCACCTTCAAAGGCAGGGCCGGCAGAACAGGCTGCACAAACCATCCAGTCCTGATTTCCAACTACAATCTCACCATTGGTACCGATATCGATAAACAGTGAAACCTCTTCACTTTTCTGCATCTGGCAGGCATGAACACCAGCCACGATATCACCACCCACAAAGGAAGAGATACACGGATAGAGAAACATTCTTACAGAAGGGTGAGCCATAATGCCCAAATCCGCGGCCTTGGTCAATGGAAACTGACTCACACTTGGCACATAGGGCGATTCCCGCAAATATTTTGGATTAATGGCCAGCATTAAATGAGCCATAACTGTATTACCAGCGGTCATGATGTAACTGATGTCACTGGGGCTGATGATAACTTTCCTGCACACCTCTTCAATAATATTATTAATGGTGTAAATCACCTTTTCCTGTAGGCCCTTAAGACCGCCAGGACGCTGTGAATAGATCATCCGGGAAATAACATCTTCGCCATAACCGATCTGCGCATTATAGCCAGAGCCCTCCGCTATAATTTCTCCACTGTTCAAATCAATCAAAACCCCGCCACAGGTGGTGGTACCGATATCCACCGCAAGACCATACAGGCGGTCTGTGGTGTCACCCGGTTCCACAGCAATTATCCTGTCAGGCTCTGTTTGTGCTTTTCCGCGGAGCAGGATAACAGTCACTTCCCAGCCTGCCTCACGTAGATCCAGTGAAAGCTCACGGATGAGTTCGGGGTGATCATAACTGGGTTCAAGGCTTTCCGGATTCTTTTTTTTCAGAGCACGCATCAGGCGCTGCATGTCTGAAATATTATCTTCAAGAGTAGGAGGAGGCATTTTCAGGAAAACCTTGCGCACCGGTGGATTCACATCCCATTTTCCAATAAGCGATTCAAGGGATCGTGCTGAAATGGTTCTGGTGGTTTTAGGTGCTCGCTTTAATGCCTTTCCATCAGCTTTTACCATGTCAGGTATACGCACGGTGATATCGGACACGACCTTTGCCTTACATGCCAGGCGCACCCCTTTATCATATTCATCCTGTTTCAGAGAAGCTGCACTGTCAGATTCAACCTCTCCTTCTTCTATGGTGACTTTACATTTTCCGCAAACACCATCACCACCGCAAAAAGCGTGAATATAGACTCCAGCAGATGCTGCAGCAGTGAGAAGATTTTCTCCGTCTTCAACAGTGACATGGACGTTGTCGGGTAAAAAATGTATACTATGTTCCATAGAGTATCTCGTTCGTCAAAATTCAAGTGCTTTTAAGTCAGAATAAAAATAACAGGTTGTGGCATCATGTCAAGAAATATTGTTTATACTTATGTTTTGCATAAACAAAACTGATGAGCCTATGAAACAGAACATAAACCGTAGCTTTTGGTTAAAAGCCTCTATTGACATAGATCCCTCCCTGGAAGATGCCCTCACAGACTATCTTGTAGGTGTGATGGGAGCAAGTGTTGAGCAATCTGTTGACACAAGCGGCCCGGCTCTTTGCCTCAATGCATATCTAAAGGAAAAGAATCCTGACATACTTATGCAGCAACAGTTACGGGGTAAACTTGAAACCCACCTTAAAGAACTTGCCGCAATATTTCAAGTTGAAGAAGCACGAATTTCATGGGAACAAATAGAAGATCAGGATTGGTCAAGCAACTGGAAAGTCCATTTCAAACCCTTTACAATTACCGAAGGGCTGGTGATTGTACCCACATGGGAAGAATACACTGTAAAAAACAACGAACAGGTAATTGTTATGGATCCCGGAATGGCATTTGGAACCGGTCACCATGCCACCACAAGCCTCAGCCTGAATTTTATCAGGAAAGTGCTTGCCGCAAACAAGGAACAGTGCGTCCTTGATGTGGGAACCGGAACCGCTATTCTTGGAATGGGTGCAGTGCTTTTTGGAGCCTCGCGAGTACTTGGAATTGACAATGATCCTGAAGCAGTGCGCATTGCAACTGAAAACGTTATATTGAACAAGATGGATTCTGTAATGAAGGTGTCGCTTGATCCGCTTCGGCAGATAGATGAACAATTTGATCTCATTGTTGCCAATATCATCCATGATGTGCTTATCACAATGACCGCAGCTTTCAAAAATCTTTTGACTCAGGGGGGGAATCTTATCCTGTCAGGCATCCTGCACGGTGAGCAGGAAAAAAATATAATACGTGTATTTACAGACTGCGGCTTTCCACTTGTAGAGAAAAAGCAGCAGGAGGAATGGACAGCCCTGCACTTTTCGAATCCCTCTTAATCATTCTCGTTATTTTCCGGAGTATTCATGGGAATGATCTGATAATTTTCATCAAACATAAGTCCCATGCCACCCGGTTCACTTCTGGTCACGATTCCTGTAGCACTGATCCACACCCGTTTTCCCTTCCATTCCTTCAGAGTTTTGAGGGATAAAATAAATTTCAGCATCTGTAGATCTTCCAAAGAGAGCAGGAACTCCAGGCGAACCTTACTTACCAGTGGTAATGGGTGATCCGTTTCAATAAAGGCGCCGCCTGCACTGACATTCGCTGTTAGAAATTCCATCATCGGTGTTTTACCAGATAGTGTTTCTGCAGTCATCTTAGCCTGAATCCGCATGGCAAAACGTTCATGCATCCTACGTTCCTTTCCTGACATTTCTTCTCCTCTTCAATAAATCCTCTGGCACTGCCTATTCCCCATAAGCAGCACCGAACCTGATTAAGAACGGGAACGAAATAACGTCAACATATTACGCTGCATTTTTTTTCGCCACCTGTACTTGAAAACACTTTGCATATTACCTGTCTGTAATGTTTTTTCAAGTATGGGTGGCGAAAAAAAAGAGGAAGCAGGTAAGCGCAGACATCCGAGATGTTCACGTTATTTCGTGTACGCTCCTGGCTCTACTGGGCTGTAAAGTTGACCATCAAGTAGGTTCGAAGACTTATTTTTTTCTTATTGATNCCCAGTTTTTTNCGAATATTATTGCGGTAGGTTTCAACAGTACGNAANCCAATATGAAGAATNTCTGCGATGNCTTTGCTNGTTTTTCCCTGCCGTACAAGGTCGGTNATCATGCTTTCCCGGGGTGAGAGTTTCAGCATGATCTTTCGGGCTTTTGGGGAAAATTGATGGGTGATGGAGTCAATGTGTGCTGTAATAATGCGTATGGTTTCATCCTGTTTTTCATTGACAGAAGATTGTCTGAGCAGGTCGAGATAGGGGGTAACCAGTTCCTGTAGTTTGATGGAGATTTGTTCTTCAACACTCTCCTTCGTCCTGATGTGTTGATCCAGCATAACTTTGAGGGCAATATTGGTATCTTCTGCTTCCTTTTTTTTCTGCTCAATCTCAAGGAGTGTCATTTTTTGTTCGGTGATATCCTGAGAAATCAGTCCAAATCCTGTTTTTTGATTGTCACTGTTGCGAATACAGAAGACAGTTGTTGCAAGATAGCGTAGGGTTTTGGTTGTCTGCTGCTGCATAACAAACTCATGTCGTCCGTGTTTATCGGCCTTTACCACAGCTTTTTTAAATTGCGCAAGGTTTCCATCGTTTTCATATAAAATAGCCGCATTTTCACCTATGACATTTTCCACTGAGCAAGCATAGAGTTTTCCTGCTGCCTGGTTGTGAATAAGAACAGTTAATTCAGTATCCATAATGGAGATAGCAATGTCTCCTGTGGATTGCAGCATACTATCAAGAATGGCTGCTTCCTCTATCTGCTGTTTGACCTGTTCCAGTTGCTGATCTTTTTGCTGGATAACTCCTTTGAGATGATCGGTATAACTGGTACGCAAACCTTTGACCATGTCGGTTTCCGTGATGATACCGACACAATGACCACTGCTGCTTGTGACGACCAGACGACGAAGTTTGTTTTTGGTGAGATTTTTTGCTGCCTCATGGCTGGATACATCAGCATAAACTGTCTGTACCGGTGTGCTCATAACGTCCCGAAGCATGATATTCTTTAAGTTTTTCTTTGAATGGATCAGACGAAGGAGATCCCGCTCAGTGATAATGCCTCGCGGGTAACCATTATCTTCCATTACCAGTGAACTGATACGGCGGTCATTCATNAGTTTCATCGCTGCATAAACGGAAAGGGAGGAATGAAGNGTNACAACATCCCGGCTCATCACCTGNCCCACACTCTTAAACNCCATAAAATATTCAAGNCCTANGTGGGAGAGGAAATCTGTGCCGGTGATAATCCCCATAAGCAGACCGTCGTGATCTGTGACAACCAGATGGCGAAAGCGATGTTGGAGCAGAAGCTGATATGCCTCACGGTAATCCATGTCTACGGAAGCGGTTAAAGGCGGGCTACTCATGACCTTATGCATGGGCCATGAGTAGTCGATTGTCCCGCCGGCACGTATTTGAATGAGTGCCCGTTCGGTGAATATTCCCAGGGGCTTTCTCTTTTGGGCAACAATCAGAGCGCTTAGTCTTTCCTGCTCCATGATTCCAAGGGCATGGCTTACGGAGTCGTCCGGTGTGACTGTGAGAACCGGTGCGGTCATTATGTCTTGGAGTGTTTCCATAGTGCCATTCTTTTACAAATTCCGTATTAGGCAACGAATTTCCTGCAGTGAACTCCCCTGCCACAAGGAGATGAGGGAGTTTGGTTAACAACATGAAAGCGTGTCACTTTTTTTGTATTGCACCTCGTTCCCGTTCTTAAACTGCAGCGAATGGAAAATCTGGTTCTTTTAAGAGCTTGGACATACGTTTCTTTGACTTTGTTTTCAGATCATGGAAATCAACCAGTGTCTCAATGGTATCCAAAACTTCCTCTTCCGTCACTTTTGCTTTGATTCGCATGGCAACCTGCGGTATTGGCCCACCCTTTCCACCAACGTAGACATTATACCCGGCTCGGGATGCCATAACTGAAATATCAGTGAGTTTTGTCCCAGAGCAGCCAAGGGGACAGGCAGCAAGGGATATTTTAAATTTTGCCTTAGTCTTTTCCCGACCACCGAATCGTTCAAGAATTTTTCGACTTAACTCTTCGGTATCCACCAGACCCAGATTACAGTGGGGCTTTCCTACACAGATTCGTGGCAGGGGAAATTTCCCAGGCCCTTTGAAATTTGCGCCAAGCGCTGCAAGTGTTTCTTTTACCTGGCTAACAGCTGATTCCGGAACATTGATAAGCCTCATGTTTTGCGTAAGAGAAAGGTAAATGCCAAAGCCGTATTGTTCCGCCAGATCATGGGCNGCCTGCATCATATCCAGCGGCAACCTCCCGGCAGGCAATAACAGCGTAATACTAACCCCGGAGGTACCTTCATCATTTTTCATATAGCTCATCTCCTCATTTGACGTTAATTGTTTATTTTCAAGTCGTTACGGACTACACACTTCATCGCCCCATACGTCAGGATACATATTTAACTGCATGGGATCACAAAATACCACCTTGTTGTAACATTTTCAATACACAGGTTTTTTCATCCATGGACACTGTAGCAGGTTATTCACCTGTGTACCTCCGGAATAAGAATACTTATTTAGCAAAATATCACGGGCAGATGAAAAGATTTCCAACGGATCGTTTAAAACGAAATAATACATGCTGAAAAAAAACATTTTGGTAGAGGAATACTCTTGTGATAGGCTTTAGCAAATGTTGATATTTATGCAGTTACTTTTTATTCAAATCATAAGGAAGAAAGAATGCTCAAACTAAATAATATTAAAATGAAGCCAAAATTGATTCTCTTGTTTTTATTAACAGGGATCATTCCCTTAGTTGTTGTAGGCTGGTGGGCAAGTCAGAAAGCGACAGATGCACTCATGCTAAGTTCGTTCAACCAACTGGAAGCATTACGTAGTGTAAAAAAGCATGAGCTTGAAAGCTTCTTTCATGAACGTATGCAAGATATCGAAGTTTTGTCAAAGAGTGCTGATACACACATGTTAATATACTACTTTCAAAAATACCTTGATGAGTATGAGATTCAGGCAGATGCTCCCTATGATGTATCTACACCTGAATACAAACAGATATGGAAAGGAAAGGGAGGAGATTTAGCTGTTTATATGAATGACTACGGTTATTATGATGTTTTTATCATTAGTGCTAAACATGGTCACGTAATGTATACAGCGGCTAAAGAAGCCGATCTGGGCACAAATCTTAGCGTTGGGCCATACAGGAACAGTGCCTTGGGTAAGTTATGGCAACGTGTCGTAAAAACAAAGAAAGCAGCGTTTCAAGATTTTGCACCTTATGCACCAAGCAACAACGAACCAGCTGCATTTATCGGTTATCCTGTTTTGGATAATAACGAAATCGTAACGAGTGTTATTGCCTTGCAGATTACTCCAAAGGCAATAAATGAGATAATGCAGCAACGTGACGGTATGGGAGAAACCGGAGAAACATACCTGGTAGGTCAAGATAAACGAATGCGCTCTGATTCCTTTCTTGATCCTCAAGGCCATTCATTAATCGCATCTTTTGCTGGAAACGTTGCTGATAACGGTGTTGACACCAAAGCGAGTCGAGAAAGCCTGGCTGGAAGCACCGGGTCAGAGATAATCATCGACTACAATGGCAAGCCGGTTCTTTCAGCATATACTCCTGTACACATAGGAGATACCACTTGGGCACTCATTGCTGAAATTGATAAAGCAGAGGTCAAGAAACCCATACATGAAATGATTCGGAGTATTTTTATTATAGGGTTTATCGCAATTATTCTCATTGTTTTGTGTGCTCTTATAATCGCCTCTAAGATAGCAAAACCATTAACCCAGGCAGTGGATTTTGCCCAAATCATTTCAGGTGGCGACTTAACAAAACAAGTGGATATTCATCAAAAAGATGAAATCGGTATGCTGGCAAAAGCCTTAAATGAAATGGGTGCTAATCTTCGTGTAATGTTTCAGGATATTTCCTCCGGTATACAAACACTGTCTTCCGCTTCAACTAAACTTTCAGCAATATCCAACCAGATGTCTGCTAATTCCGAACAGACAACCGGCAAAGTAAATGCGGTTGCAGCGGCAGCTGAAGAGATGAGTGTGAATATGGATTCTGTTGCCGCTGCCTCAGAAGAAACATCGGTCAATGTAAACATGGTCGCAGCAGCAGCTGAAGAAATGAGTGCCACAATCGTAGAAATTGCTGCAAACACTGAAAAGACTCAATCTATAACTGAGACTGCCGTTACTCAATCTCAGGATGCTTCCAATCAAATCAATGAGCTTGGCGCTGCTGCTCAGGAGGTAGGTAAAGTAACGGAAACAATTACGGAGATCTCAGAGCAAACAAATCTGCTTGCACTTAATGCAACAATTGAAGCTGCACGTGCAGGAGAGGCTGGTAAGGGCTTTGCCGTTGTTGCTAACGAAATCAAAGATCTTGCCAAGCAGACATCAGAAGCCACTGCTGAAATTAAAGATAAAATTTCTAAAATTCAGGCTGCAACCGGAAATTCTGTAACAGAAATCACCAGGATTACAGGCGTCATTAGTGAGGTCAGCGAAATGGTAGCTGCAGTTGCAGTGACTGTTGAAGAACAAAAAAATGCCACCCAGGAAATAGCAGAGAATGTCTCTCAGGCCTCTCAAGGTATCCAGGAAGTAAATGAGAATGTAGCTCAAGCATCATCTGCAACCGGAGAAGTGGCTGCTGACATTGCAGAAGTCGGGCAATCTTCCACTGAAATTAATGCCAGCAGTACGCAAGTAAAGGCGAGCTCCGGAGAGTTGAGTGAACTTGCAGAGAGATTGACTGACATGGTGGGTCGGTTCAAAGTGTGATTCATATGGAAACAGGGGACATCTGCGACAAGTGTCATAGATGCCCCTGTTTTTACAATACTCCCCCCCTTTTCTTTCTCCTTTCCATAGGAACAAGTTTAATCAGAGCATAATCCATTCCTCACAATTTCCTAACAATAGTCAGATATACATTACCAAAGAAAAAATGACAGACGCCCATCAATATCTGTTATTGCGTATTCAAATTTAGGGGAGATTTAAAACATGAAGAAACGATTCAAATCATCATTTATCGCACTTCTGGCAGTTGGTGTTATGTCCGGCCAGGCAGGTTTAGCTACTGCAGCTGACAAAAAACCATCTAAAGTTCCAGAATTTACTGAAGTCAGCTTTCCAGTAAGTGACACTGAAAAACGACTCATTCAAGCCAGCGAAGAAGTCGTAATAGATGGAAAAACCCATAAAATAGGATTCCAGACGATTCTCCGCAGCGGTCAAAAACTTGATGGCACTACTTTTGGCTTGCTGGTTGACCAAGATGGCAAAGCGATCATCAGCAAAGACGGATCACAGCATATTTCCCACGACAATGACTTTGCATCCCTGTTACCAGTAGGATCCAAGCTGTTCATGGTTTCACATTTTGAGTCTCGACCAGGTGCCATGTATGTAACTGAGCTTTCACAGGACAGTGATTCCGGGAAATTAAGTGCAGTAAAGACTGAAAATATTGATTTTTCAGAGTTCGGCGGTTTATGGGTTCCGTGCGCCGGCAGTGTAACACCATGGGGATCCCATCTTGGCAGTGAAGAATATCCAAGCGATGCCCGTGCCACTAACGAGGCTACGTCCATGGACACAATCGAAGATTATGACAAACCAATGGCCCGATATTTTGGTGTAAATCCTTATGCTGAAGACACCTCTGTAGACGATTTCCGTAAAGTATTCAAACCATATCGTTACGGTTACCCTGTGGAAGTATCTGTCTCTGAAGCTGGTAAAGCAAGTGTCAGTAAACATTTTGCCATGGGTCGTGTTGCAGTCGAACTGGCATACGTCATGCCGGATAACCGCACTGCCTATATTTCCGATGATGGAACCAATGTTGGCTTGTTCATGTTTATTGCAGACGAGGCAGGAGAGCTTTCCAGTGGTAGTCTCTATGCCGCAAAATGGGAACAGATACACGCCACCAACGGTGGGTATGCAAACCTTCAGTGGATCAACCTGGGGCATGCTGATAACAGTACCATCCAAAAAGCAATTGAGAATGACGTAACATTTTCTGATCTTTTTGCAACTGCCACGCCAAAAGACGACGGCTCCTGCGAAAATGGCTTTACTGCAGTGAACACCACCACAGGGAACGAATGTTTACAAATCAAACCCGGTATGGAAACAATTGCCTCACGGTTAGAGACAAGACGTTATGCTGCGATGAAGGGAGCAACCACCGAACTGCGTAAAGAAGAGGGAATCACTTTTGATGCTGAACGGTCCATTCTTTATGTGGCCATGAGTCAAGTTGCAAAAGGCATGGAAGATAATGGAAAGCATGACAAAGGAGGACCCAACCATATCCGCCTGCCAAAAAACAAATGCGGAACCGTATACGGACTTGACATTAAGCCCGATGCAACCATCGGAAGTGATTATGTTGCTCAGAATATGTACGGTGTAATCAGCGGCACCATGGTTTCCTACCCCAAAGATGGTGATTATGCGAACAACACTTGCGACATAGACGGAATTGCCAACCCGGATAATATAACGTATATACCAGGTCGAGACACTTTAATTATTGGTGAAGACACAGGATCCGGCCACCAAAACGATGCCATCTGGGCCTACAACGTAACTAGCCGGAAACTAACAAGAATACAGACCACACCCTATGGTTCCGAGACCACCTCACCTTACTTTTATCCTGATATCAATGGACACGCCTATCTGATGAGTGTTGTTCAGCATCCATATGGCGAGTCAGATTCAGACAAACTCAGTGATCCTGCCGATGCCGCCGGCTACACCGGATATATTGGCCCTTTTCCTGCAATGAACTAGCGTCAGCAATTCTACCACAAGCACTACAATGGACAGACCATTCGGTCTGTCCATTTGTGGTTCAAGATATTTACTCCGTCATCTCACTAAATAATCCTGGAGATTTTCATGAAAAAGCTAACGTGGAACCTGACAATTATTGCAGTACTTGTTCTGCTTGCACAGCATAGCCAGGGACAAGAACACCAAGGCATGCAAGTTAATTTGAAGAGCAGTGCGGTTCACAACGAAACAGCATATATTCCTTCCCAATGCTATACAAAAACCGAAGATGCGCAAAAACAGGTATATAATCCCTGTTACGTCTGCCACACGAAGTCCATTGAGCCTAATTATGTTAATGATTGGGATTTGCAGCTTGAATATTCGTTCCCGGAAGCTGGCTTGACCAACCCATGGACCAACCTGTTTGAGGATCGTTCCGGGCGCATTCAGAAAATATCCGACAATGAAATCCTCAAATATGTGCGCACAAGTAACTACCTGGACAAACAGGGGAACATCATTTTACACACACGTCTGAGAGAAGTTCCATCCTCTTGGGATGTCAACGAAAACGGGAAATGGGACGGCTATACCCCGGATTGTTACTTCAATTTTGATGATGAAGGCTTTGATCGTGATCCGGAAAATAAACGTACCGGCTGGAGAGCTTTTGCCTACTATCCTTTCCCTGCAACACACTGGCCTGCAAGTGGTTCCACAGCCGATGTTCTTATCCGCCTGGCAGAGAGCTTTCGCCAGGATGACAAGGGATACTTTGATCTCACCGTGTACAAAATCAATCTTGCAATTGTTGAAGCCCTTATCAGTAAGCGCAATATTGCAATTGACGAAATTGACGAAAAACGCTTTGGGGTTGATCTCAACAAAGATGGGAAAATAGGAAAAAGCAAGCAGATCACCTTCGACTGGGCTCCATTACAAAATAGATACATGTCCTACGTGGGACGAGCAAAAAAAGAGCAAGAAGAGGGACAAATCCACCTGGCAGCCGGGCTCTTTCCAGAGGGAACAGAATTCCTCCAGAGTGTCCGTTATGTTGATCTTGATGATCAAGGAACTATTGCCATTGCCCCTCGTATGAAAGAACTGCGGTATATGAAAAAACGCAGTTGGCAATCCTATGCTCTTCTTGAGAACTCAGCACTTAATGAAATCAAAGAAAGAAATGATTTCCCGGATCGCACCCGACAATTTATCGGCAATGCAGAACAGGGAATAAACAATGATGATGGGTGGCTATTACAGGGTTTTATTGAAGATGCAGCAGGCAATCTCAGGCCACAGAGCTTTGAAGAAACTGTATATTGTATCGGTTGCCATGGCGGAACCGGTGCCACCACTGACTCGGTATTTTCTTTTCCCCGTAAAATTGATTCCAGCCATACTCAACGTGGATGGTACCACTGGAGTCAGAAAAGTATGCAGGGCCTCAACGAACCAAAAATCAAAATCCATACGGCTGGTGTGTACTACGAATATTCTTACTACCTGATGTACACCAAATCCGCCAACGAGTTTCGTGATAATCAGGAAATACTTGATACTTTTTATAACGGCGATGGTTCACTGAAGCAGAACAAACTGGATTTACTCCATGAAGACATCACCACCCTCCTTTATCCTTCACCCAATCGTGCATTGCAGCTGAACAAAGCCTATCGAACCATTGTCTGGGATCAGGATTTTATCCATGGCCGTGATGCCAACATTACTCCTGTTGCCAATGTGCATAAAGAAGTTGAACAGGACTTGCCCACGGGAGTTAAGCAGCCGTCAAGTATCGATGGCTTTCGGGGTCGCTTTCACTCTCATTCCCTCTGTTCAAGCAATCAGGGCCTTCCGCAGGTTGATAACCCATACAAAAACATGATTTTAGGAAATGGAATGCCGGGTCCCAGCGGTATCAGCTATGAAGTTGACTGGCAGGGTATTATTCAGAAGAGCAACTACAGCCTTGATATTAAAGGGCTGCACTTTACTTTTCCACCGCGTCTCACCTTAGCAACCCGTGTGATAACACCCCTTGACTCCATCCCTTCCTGCTATGAGTGTCATCGCTTGGATTATCCCAGAGTACCAGGGAAATCCATGATCTCCATACCTGTCCACTTTAGCAGTGAACAAGCAACCATTGACCGTGGCGAGAGTACCCAGTTGACAGACAACGCCTGGAGAAATGTCGGAGCCAAATACAGTCCCGATGGACAGAAAATTGCCTTTGTTTCAGATCGTAGCGGCAGTGACCAGATCTGGATTATGGACAAAGACGGATCAAATCAACGAAGACTGACATCCCCCCCCACTGTTGCTGCCTGGCCTGAATGGGATGGTAAAAGCAAAAAACTGGTTTTCTGGTCCTACAATGCAACAACCGGGATACATGCCATCAAGCAGGTGCAAATAGATACAGGCGAATTGCAAACCCTGGTTACCAGTCGTGAAATGCTTGATAGACCAACCTATCATCCATCCGGTGAAATTATTGCGTATGGAGCTGTAACAAAAGGAAATTGGGATATCTGGCTGATTACAAGCGATGGGAGCGAGAAAATACGCCTCAGTGATGATTCCCAAATGGAAACCAATCCCTTATGGAGTCCTGATGGAAAAGCCCTTGCGTATAAAGTTGCACCTGTCACAGGTGGCTACAATTTAACCGGACAAAATTTCATGACCTTTGAAAACGGTTATCGTCATCCAACCGTGTATAGCTGGGAAGGGCCGGAATCGGTGCAGATGAACGCATGGAGCCCAAATGGCAAGCAAATCACCTATACCGCTGAAGTGATAAGTGATGCTTCCGGTGAAGACCGGGTTTCGTATGTTGCCATGGTCTCAGACCTTAGCCTTGTAGCGAACCGTGCTATTACGAAGAATACGATAATCCTTTCGCAAAATTGCACCCTGGGTGATCGAGGCCCGGTCTTTTCACCAGATGGCAAAAAAATTGCCTTCTGGGCCTGGGACACATCCTACGCAGCAAACCTCTGGATATACAATCTTGATTCGATGCAACTCAGCAAGCTCACAACAGGTAAGTCGGATATGTATCCTCAATGGAGCCCAGATGGTGAACAACTTCTTTTTGAATCGGGAAAAACCGGAAAAAGAAATATCATGACCATTGACCTGCGGTAAAATTCTCAAATTTACCCGCTACTTACCATGTCGCATGCCTCCTTGACATCATTTTAATGCCAAGGAGGCACTTCCATACCTCTCTTGTTTTATTCCTAAAAACTACCTCCCCCGCCAAGCAAACGAAACAGCATAGTGGGCCCCAAAAATAGATCTTTAATACAGATCAGGGGGGCAACTGGTAATGACAACCTATATATGTACCAAAAGCTTTCTTGACCAGAAATACGTATTCTGGTACCTTTGTTGTTACGTTTTTAAAAATCGTATTACATCTATCCCCACAAAGAGAAACAGCCAAAGATGAACACAAGCATTCACTATGATACAACAGCAGGAGCCGACCGAGCGTGCATCAGGGAAAGTATTGCCAATTACTGGAACTGGCGTTCATCATCCTTTGATAAGACTTCAGCCCAGCAGCAAGTATGGTGGGAGGCGTATCTCGCTGCGATTGGGGAAAACAAACAAAATAAAGTCCTGGATATTGGGACAGGTACCGGCTTTATCGCCCTCGGCTTGGCAGAACATGGACATCAGGTAACCGGAATCGACATAGCACCTGAAATGCTCGCACATGCCAAAAACAAAGCGACGTTAAGAGGCGTTGAAATTGATTTCCTGGTTGCAGACGCCGAAAAACCACCGTTTTCCCCAAAAAGCTTCGACGTGATTGTTTGCCGCAATCTCCTGTGGACACTGTGTAATCCGGAACAGGCTATAAAAAACTGGTATCAACTCCTCCAACCAGGCGGGCGTATCATAGTGTCTGACGGGATATGGCAACATTCAACCCGGAAAACTCTTCTTCAAAAAATAAAAGAATACACCAGAACCATACTGAGAAATGGTGTACATTCCTATTCGCTGCGGTTTGAGCTTGCATATCGGAGCGTAAAGAAAACACTTCCTCATTTCAATGGACTGACGGCAAAAGATGTCGAGTCAATTTTGTATATCTGCGGGTTTAGCAACCTATCCAGACATGATCATATTTTTGCAAACAATCCATACCCAAAGGATCACAGCAGCGATTTTTTTATTATGGCTGGAATCAAATAACAGCCATGGACATTTGTTCACACCAAACGATGAAAGCCATCTATTCGTTACTTCGTCTGGATAACTTTCATCTAAAAGACAGTACGATCACGTTAAGGAGAGACTATGTTACAAAAAACGATCATTACAGCCCTATGCTTTTTCTTTGTTCTCACTGCAGGCCAGATTCTGGCGTCACAAGCAAACGACACTCTTGTTGTTGTTTCGCCATGGAAAGCAAAAGGACTTGACCCGACAATTTCCGGATATATTTTTACGCGGATGGGCTGCGTAGAAACGCTTACAACTTCTGATGGAAAGGGCGGGATCGAGCCGAAACTTGCGACAAGCTGGAGTGTTTCTCCAGAGAAGACAACCTGGACGTTTGTCCTTCGAGACAAGGTATTGTTCCACGATGGAACGCCGCTCACAGGAGAAGCCGTCGCGAATGCCCTGAACAAGGTTCTTATAAAGAAAAAACTTTTCAAAGGTACGCCGGTCAAATCGATCACATCCACAGGACGGCAGGTAATCATTACCACCTCCAGTCCCTTTGCCGCATTACCTGCCTATCTTTCTCATTACAGTACCGGAATTGTTGCACCAGCATCCTATGGCAAGGATGGGAACGTGAACGAAATCATCGGTACCGGTTTTTATCGTCTTGTTTCTACAAATGGTAAATCCGTTTTTGATTTTGAGGCATTCGACAACTACTGGGGAGAAAAGGCAACGATCTCCAAATCCCGCTATTTGGCCATATCCAACGGAGAAACACGGGCACTCATGGCTGAATCTGGTGAGGCCGATATATCCCTCACTCTTTCAGCAACAGCGGCCGAACATCTTAATAATGTTACCGGTGTTTCGGTAATCAGCACCCCCATTCCCCGTGTCAGGCTTCTCATACTCAATGCAAATCTTGATTTTTTCAATACGATCGAAGAACGCCTTGCCCTTTCTTTTGCCATCGATCGCAAGGGAATTGCCAACGCGATCTTAAAGAATCCAGAGACTGCAGCAATTCAGCTCATGCCAACAGTTTCTTTGTGGCACAATGCAGATCTCTCCCCTCTTGCATATAATCCTGAAAAAGCCATGCATCTTCTCGAAAAAGCTGGTTGGAAAAAGAATGCAGACGGGATCTACACCAAAGATGGTAAACTCTTTGCTTTTGAGCTTATCACATACTCCAGCCGTCCAATGCTTCCTGTTGTTGCAGAGGCCCTGCAGTCACAATTCGCTGCAGTCGGAATACGTATGAAAATAACGGTTGGGAAATCATCTCAGATTCCCATGAGACATAAGGATGGCACGATGGAAACAGCCCTGGTCGGCCGGAACTTTGGTCTGGTTCCAGACTCCATCGGAACAATCAATGCTGACTTTGGCCCTGTTGCCTCCAGGGGTTCCTGGGGCGCTTTAGGCTGGGAATCGTCTAAGCTGAATACACTCATTGATGACTACCTCAACACATTTGATGAAAACAAAGCATCTCAATTACGAAACGATATCACAGCAATTCTCCAGCAGGAACTCCCTGTAATTCCTGTTTCCTGGTACGATCACCATGTGGCGGTCAGCAAAGATATTACAGGGGTCACCCTTGACGCATTTGAACTTCGACCATATCCAGAAGGAGTACGATGGGCGAAGTAGTCCCAATTCTCCGCACACACCTCTTCCGCGGGATAGCTGTGGGCCTTGTTGTCGCCAGTTTAAGTTTTATTGTTGTTCATCTCACCAAAGGGGACACTGCCCTTGAGATCGCCATAGCCCGATACAATATTGATATTACCAATGAGTCCCTGGTCGAGCAGATCCGCGTTGAGGAAAAGCTCGACCAGTCCCTCCTTATCCAATATGGACGATGGATTGGGCATACATTTACCTTTGACTTTGGCCACTCTCTTGTCAGTAATGAAAAAGTCACCAACCTGCTGTGGTATCATTTCCGTTACACATTGATCCTGTCGGCAACTGCCATGCTGATTTCCCTTGTGATCGCCCTCCCCTTGGGAATTGTATGCGGTATGCATCCAGGGAGCGTCCTTGACAATATCTCCGGCCTGATGTCCAGTGCACTTGTTGCAGTTCCACATTTTATTACAGGTGTTCTGCTTATACTTGTGTTTGCAATACAATTGCAATGGTTCCCTGTTGCAGGTTTTTTTACACCCAGCCATTTACTTTTACCTGCTGTAACCTTGGGTATTGGCTTGGCTGCTTTCTCAAATCGTGTTATTGCAACAGCAATAGTTAATGTACGCAGCGCAGCATTTTACCAATTTGCCCGAATGAAAGGCCTGACCGAATCTCGCGTACTGTTACATCACGGAATCAAAAATGCTTCCATTCCAGTTATTACCTATATCGGGCTGCAGACCGCACACCTGCTTGATGGGGTGTTGGTTGTTGAGACGCTTTTTGCCTGGCCCGGAATCGGCAAGCTGATCCTGGATTCCATTCTCGCCCGTGACATTCCCGTGATACAGGGAGCCAGTTTATTCATCGGACTTGTGTATGTCTTTATTAATGCAACGGTTGACCTGATTTGCATTGCATTAGACCCGTGTCGGAACACCACAGAGACAAGCCAATGGGAGTAATGGTATGCATTCCGAAAAGCAACCGTCTGCAGGTTACAACAGGCGCCTTTATTTTGCTCGCCATAGCTTTGCTTTCTCTCATTGGACCGTATGTTACGCCTGACCCCTTCAGCCAGAATCTTTCTTCTGTTTTTGCCACTCCATCTTCTACATATCTGCTTGGATCAGACCATCTTGGGAGAAGCGTCGCTGCCCGTTTAATACACGGTGGTGCAAACTCTTTATGTAACGCATCACTGTGTGTTGCCGGAATGGTTTTTCTTGGCGTTTTTTTGGGCCTTTGTTCAGGGTGGTACGGTGGTTTGATTGATGCCGCAATTATGCGACTGGTGGATATTACCATGTCCTTTCCAGGAATCCTCCTGGCACTTCTTATTGCAGGATTAATCGGAGGCGGACAGATGGCAGTCGTTGGAGCATTAATCGTGACAGGCTGGCCCGATTATTGCCGTATCACCAGAGCAATTACTCAGAGCATTATATCCCGTCCTTACGTGGAAGCCGGAGTTCTTGCCGGGTTTTCCGGACCATTTATTTTAAGAAAATACATCATTATTGAAATAGTTCCTCAGATTGCTGTACTTGCGACACTGGGATTCGGTCGTACGATTTTAAACATATCTTCCCTGGGATTTATTGGCATAGGACTTGATCCCCCTGAGCCCGAATGGGGCGCCATGATCGCCGAGAGTCTCCCATACATACGCCAGGCACCGCACCTGATACTCGCTCCAGCAGCTGCTGTGTCCATCACTGTTTTCAGTTTTATGCTTGTCGGTCAACCTCTGGCACAATCTGTAAAAAAATGAATGAAATCCTTCTACATATAAATAACCTGTCCATATCTTCCGTGGCTGAACACAAAAAACTCGTCGGAAACGTCAGTTTTTCGATTCGGCGGGGAGAAGCTTTTACCCTGATTGGTGAAACAGGTTGCGGGAAAACACTTGTGGCCCAGTCCATTACCGGAGCCTTACCAGACGAGCTTTCGGCAAGCGGTTCTGTAACATTTGAGGGATTGAATCTTATCGAACTTTCTGCAACAGAAAAACGAAAGCTCTGGGGGAAAAAATTATTCCTTCTCCCCCAGGAAGCAAAAAATTCCCTTAATCCCACCATGCGCGCGCTACAGCAGGTTGCTGAAGTATTCAGATATCTCAAAGGGCAACGGCCAGGGGATGCTGTAAAAAATGCCGAAAAATGTATTACCGACCTTGGGCTCTCCCCGTCTCGTGACACCATTCATTACCCTTCCAGACTTTCTGGAGGAATGAGCCAACGTGTCCTGCTAGCCATTGCCCTTGCAACTCCAGCTGAATTCATTGTAGCGGACGAACCGACCAAAGGTCTTGACACAAACCTGAGGGACTCTGCAGTAAAGCTGTTAAAAACCCTTGTGCAGAAAGGGAAAACCCTATTGTGTATCACCCACGATCTCACAGTAGCACGCAATCTTGGGGGCACTATTGCTGTAATGTATGGCGGTTATATTGTCGAATCAGGCCCAGCTGAAAGAGTGCTTGATTTTCCCGAGCACCCATATACACGAGGCCTTATCAAAGCTGCCCCGGAACACGGCCTGGAACCCATACCAGATCATGTTTTACGCGCAATGGACACTGCGTGGAACAATGGTGATTCACAAAAATCGGAGGCCTGCTCGTGAGCGATGATGCCTATTGCATAGAGGCCGAAAATATCACAAAATCCTTTTTCAGCAGGGGATACGAGAACACTCTTTTTTCCTCCTTTTCCATCAAGGTGAAGCCGGGTGAAATAATAGGCCTTTATGGGCCGTCCGGGTGCGGGAAAACGACCTTGGGAGATATTCTGCTCGGTTTACAATTTCCCAATAAGGGAAAAATATTCTGGAACGGAAATGACATTCAAAAACTGAGCAGAAACAGCAGAATGGCCTTGCGCCCATACTTTCAGAAGATTTATCAAGACCCCTCAACATCCTTTCCTCCTCACCAAACAATGGAAGCTGCTCTTACAGATGTTGTAAAACATAACACTTTAACTACCACAAAAGAGATCATCCACCAAAAAATTGTAACAGCAATCAACGATGTCGATCTTGAGAGACAACTTCTCAAACGATACCCAAGGCAACTTTCAGGTGGAGAAATACAGCGATTTGCATTGTCACGGGTTCTCCTGCTCAAACCACTGTTTTTCGTGGCTGATGAACCCACTTCACGACTGGATCTTTCTGTTCAGGCACGAATAGTACGCCTTATCATGCACCTTGCAAAAGAACGCCGTATGGGGGTGTTGTTTATCAGCCACGACCTAGAACTCCTTAAAATTGCGTGTAAAAACGTTTTATCTCTTGCCAGGTAGGATCTAATTCCCGGGGACAGTCAGGGTTCCTCAAGGCACCCCTGTAACTGGCAGCCTTTAAACACAACAAACCTATTGTGCCAGCTTGGTGAATCGTTATTTCCTATTTGACAAATTGATGCTATCTGTTTTATCATTGCTCCTCACACCACGTTGTAAGCCATAAGGATACTGGTGCTTCCGTGGCATTCCGTCTACATCCAGACAACTTTTCTTGCTCTACTCTCTGTCGGGGAAGAAACATGTAGCAAGGAAAATTAAGAACAGGCAATCACAACCCCGGGAGTCCACATGAGCAGGCAATATGCCGGTATTGATATAGGTTCACGCACCATAGAGCTGGTTATTATAAGTGACACAGGCGAAATTTTGCAAAGCCTGCAGACAGACACAGGTTTTGACCCCATGCTTGAGGCCAGCAAACTCCTCTCCGGTGTAAGCTATGACGCAATCATGGCAACCGGATATGGCCGCAATCTCTTTGAAATTTCCTTTGATGCAGCAACAGTAACAGAGATAAAGGCACACGCTGGAGGAGCACGTGCTATTTTTCCTGAAATTCGTGCTGTTCTTGATATCGGCGGCCAGGACAGCAAAGTGATCGCCCTCTCTGCCACAGGAAAAGTTACCAAATTTGAAATGAACGACCGTTGTGCGGCAGGCACAGGAAAATTCATGGAAATCATGGCCAGGACGCTGGGCTACACCATTGAGGAATTTGGCCAGGAGGCATTGCTCGCAGAACAGGCTCTTACGATTTCAAGCATGTGCACGGTATTCGCAGAAACCGAAGTAACGACCCTGATCGCCAAAGGGGCGGATTGCCGGGAAATTGGTTTAGGCCTGCACAGCAGTGTGATCCGCAGAGTTACAGGGATGATCAACCGGATTTCGCCCTCAGGTTCCATTGCCTTCACAGGTGGCGTTGCCAATAATCCCTGCATGGCTGCATTACTGGAACAACAAATAAACAGAAAAGTCGTTATTCCCGATGAGCCACAGTGTATGGGGGCATTTGGTGCAGCACTTCTTGCCCGGGAAATGGAATGTAAATCAGAAGTAAAAAACACTTTTATCACAGGAGCATAGCTATGAATATCACCCCGCTAATGAATGATGGTTTTGACGGGCAGCCAGCCAAAAGAGTACTCCAGTATATGGAGCGACATAAAGACCAGGGAACCCCCATCGTTGGTATTTACTGCAGCTACGCCCCTCTGGAACTCATACAATCCATGGGCATTGTGCCGGCAGTACTCTGTTCATTTGCTGATGCACCTATTACCTCAGCGGAGTCAGTGCTCCCTGCCAACCTCTGTCCTCTGATCAAATCAAGTTACGGTTTCATTCTTGAAGGAACCTGCCCGTTCTTTTCCATGTCCGATGCGATAATTGCTGAAACGACTTGCGATGGCAAGAAAAAAATGTTTGAGCTTGCAGCGGAGATAAAACCGCTGCATGTAATGGATCTTCCACAACTACCCGATGAGCCGGAAGCACTGCAAAACTGGACCACGATGATCCGTAAACTTCAACGTTTCCTTGAAACAACCTTCCAACTTGAGACGACAGACCAGAAAATCGAACAAGCAATTAAGAATGGCAATAAAAGAAATCGGAAAATGCGGGAAATATATGATTTCGCAGCCATGCACCCTCCGGTTATCAGCTGGGAAGAGATGTATGACATTGGCTTTCTCACTCTTCCGTCCACTGCTGATGAGGTGTTACCTACCCTGGAAAAAATGTTGGAAAGACTGAGGGAAAGAGTGGAACAGGGCGTCCATTTTGGAACATTGGATTCTCCCAGAGTGCTGGTAAGTGGGTGCCCCGTGGGAGGGGATGCACTTAAAATATTTAAAATCATAGAAGACTGCGGAGGGCTGGTTGTTGCCCCAGACTCATGTACCGGCATGAAAACCTTTATGGGGGATATTGAAGAAAACAGCCCTGATCCGATTAAGGCCATAGCCAAAAGATATCTTGAAATTCCCTGTGCCTGTATGACCCCAAATGACCGACGCCTCGAATTGCTCTCACAGACCATTGAACATTTCAGGCCGGATGTTATTGTCGATTTCGTCCTGACGGCCTGTCATTCGTTCAATATTGAAGCATATAAAGTCGGACGCTACGTTACAGAAAAGCATGACCTGCCCTATTTGAAAATAGAATCAGATTACTCTGACAACGATGTGGGGCAGATTCGTACTAAAATTGAAGCACTCTTTGAAATAATTCAATAGAGTATATGCCGCATGGGTCCTGAAGAAAAAACAACCATTCTGTTGAGGGAAAGAGCCTGGCGGTATCAATCAGATTTTTTTAAGCTGTTCATAGTCTTCAGGAGTATCTATATCTAAGACAACTCCTCTGTCATCCACATCAACAAGTTTCAGGTTGGCGGCGGGGTCGCTCAGATGTTCTCTTGGCCCCGTATCGCCCTTAAGAGCAAAAATTCGGTCAAACCATGAGACGGGAATGATGACTGGATTGCCACGCAGGCCACTCCATGATGGAGCGACCCAACGTTCAGGTTCTTCCTGGAAGGCTAAAATTAACCTGTTAATGGTTTTGGTGATTAGCAGTGGTTGATCACCAAGCAGAAACATTGCTCCGGCACAGGGCTCGCTGAGTGCCTTCAACCCAACCTGCAAAGAAGATCCATAGCCGCAGAGAAAAGAAGGATTTTCAACAATTATTACCCTTCCCGGGGTAATTTGTGCTTGTACCAGGTCACTTTTAGAGCCCAGAACAAGAATAAGCGGAGACAGGGACGATTGTTGCGCTGTATCAAGTACATGTTGAAGGATGGGCTTACCATGGAATGAAAGGAGTAACTTGTTTTTTCCCATGCGTAGACTTCTTCCTGCTGCAAGGATTATTCCTGGAATGGGTATTTGTGTCATATTTACATTATCTTTTTCAAATAGTTATAAACTGTACACTTGGTGACATCCATAAGCCCGGCAACCTGTTCAACGGCACCTTTAAATTGGAAGACACCATTTCGTTTCATCTTTTCAACAAAGCGGGTTTTTTCATCAATGGACATTGAAGCCGGTTGAATACCCATTTCTTCAACCGTCTGAACAAATAGTGATTTTACTGTGTCATTGGCAGATTTTGCAAAAGACTCTTTGCTGGGGTATATCCCACTTTCCAAGTCATGGATAAAAGGCATCATGGCCTGGATTGCATTGAAATACTGGGTGGTATCAAAATTGATACAAAAAGCAGCCACTGCTTTTCCACTGTTGTCTTTTATGATCGTGGTTGCTGATTTAAGGCATCTACCATCTGCAGTAACTGATTTGTAATTATGTTGATGGTCACCTCTTTCGGGAGTTTGTTGTAAGAGCTTTGCCAGCAGATCCGTTGCTGGAGCACCAAGCTTTCTTCCCGTCACATCCCCTTTCATGTAAACAAGAGAATTCTGCAGATCGGATAGGTCATGAATAACGACTTCACAGTTGAGCCCAAAGAGGGCATGAACTGCATCTGCGATCTGTCTCAGGTTTTGAAAAATCTGTTCGTTTTCTGTTGTTTTAGTCATCAATCTTCTTGTTTTTTGTCCCGACTTTCATTCTTATAATCGTATTTTCCATACCATACAGCATCCCGAAAAGCACGGGGAGATGTATTGCCTTCAGTACTGATAAGTAACACAACAGAGGTTTTTCCTAACCCCAGTTGTTTACGCAGCCGGGCAGGATTGCCGGTTGTTGATTCCATCAGTAAGTGGAGCAGACCGGTGGTGACCGCGCCGGACTCACCCGAGATTAGCACATCGTCACCTTTCAATGGAGTCGCTAACACTCGCATCCCTGTGGCGGCAAGATAATCGGGGCAGGAAGCATAAGCCGCAGCATAATCACGCAACAATTCCCAACTGATGGTGTTGGGTTCACCGCAGGCCAGACCCGCCATAAGCGTATCAAGCTCACCGCTTACATTATGAGCTTTCCCGTCACCAATTTGAGCAGATTTATAAATGCAGTTTGCTTTTTCCGGTTCAACGATTGTTATTTTCGGCATTTTTTTTCCAAGTCTGGAGGCAAAAAAGCCAAGCACACCACCGGCAAAGGATCCAACCCCGGCCTGAAGAAACACATGGGTCGGTTGCGCGATTCCTTGTTTCTGAAGCTGTTCCAGGGCTTCAACAGCTAAGGTTGCATAGCCCTGCATGATCCATGTTGGAATGGCTTCATATCCGGCCCAGGCTGTATCCTGAACGACGACCCAATTGTTTTCTTTAGCTTTTTTTTCAGCCAGTCGAACTGCATCGTCATAGTTTAAATCGGTTATAGAAGCTTGAGCACCAAGATCCTGGATATTCTTCAGCCTCACCGGATCTGAACCTTTGGGCATATAAACAACAGCCTTTTGCTTCAGTTGTTTGGCTGCCCAGGCAACAGCACGCCCGTGGTTGCCATCAGTTGCTGTGGCAAAGGTGATATCGCCAAGTTGTTTTCGAACAGTCACTGAACGTAACTCTTCATAGGAAATATCGGAAATATCCTTATCCAATTTTTCGGCCAGATAACGACCGATGGCATAGGATGCACCAAGGACCTTGAACGCATTAAGACCAAAACGTGAAGATTCATCTTTAACAAAAAGTTTATCGATGCCGAGATATTCTGCAAGATTGGGCAGTGATACCAATGGGGTGGGTTCATATTCCTTGAAACTTTTATGATACGCACGAGCTTTCTCTGCTTCTTCTGTGGTAAGGATGTTGAGATTAGCCCCCTCCCCCGGTTCTTTCAAATTTTTGTTAAAAATGTAGTCTATGGACATAGGTTCTCTCTCCTATGCCATTGCAATGGCATCTATTTCAACTTTAGCACCCAATGGCAGAGCTGCCACCTGAACAGTTGCGCGCGCAGGATAGTTTCCGGTAAAGAAGCTTGCATACATGTCATTTATTGCCGCAAAATCGGCCAGATCAGTTACAAAAATTCCGCAACGGACTACCTGTTCCATGGACGAGCCAGCCTCTTTGAGAATTGCCTTAATATTATTCATACTTTGCTCGGTCTGCACACTGACATCATCATCCATCTCCTTTGTTTCGGGATTTAATGGAAGTTGGCCGGATACATAGATGGTGTCACCATGTTGGACAGCCTGGGAGTAGGGTCCAATTGCTGCGGGGGCATTTGGGGTGCTGATGATATTTTTTTTTGACATATTATATCTCCTTCGATATTTAACGATTTAATAAACGTACAACCATTTTATAATTTTTTAAACTTTTCATGGCAAGGCAAAAATTTTCAGAAAGTACTCTTTCACATGGGACTCGCTACTTAAAAGTCGATAACGTGCATATAATACTGCATTATATATGGTAGCGAAAATTATTCCGACGTGGCACGAGGTTCGCTTTCCTGAAATTGAGTTGACAAGAACTTATACTTTTTGTAAAAATACGTCTGTAAAAATCCATCAAGAATATAACAGAGAGTACAAATACAAATGGCTAAGCTTAACTTTGATAAAATAACTGAACTTGCTAAAACATACGAACCTGAAATGACCAGATTCCTGCGGGATATGGTTGCCATACCGAGCGAAAGCTGTGATGAAGAAAAAGTAATTCTTCGAATTAAAGAAGAAATGGAAAAGGTTGGTTTTGATAAAGTTGAAATCGACCCCATGGGCAATATCCTTGGTTATATCGGTTCCGGCCCACGCTTGATAGCCTTTGATGCCCACATTGATACTGTCGGTGTTGGCGTTGCCGGAAACTGGAATTTTGATCCTTACGAAGGTTACGAAGACGATGAATGCATTGGTGGCCGGGGAACTTCCGATCAGGAAGGGGGGATGGCATCCATGGTTTATGCAGGTAAAATCATCAAAGACCTTGGCCTTGCCGATGATGGATACACTGTTGTTATGACAGGAACAGTTCAGGAAGAGGACTGCGATGGTTTATGCTGGCAGTACATCATTAACGAACTTGGCCTGAAACCGGAATTTGTGGTTTCCACTGAACCAACCGATGGCGGGATTTATCGTGGCCAGCGAGGTCGCATGGAAATCCGTGTTGATGTGGAAGGCATCTCCTCCCATGGTTCCGCACCTGAACGAGGCGACAATGCCATCTTTAAAATGGCAAAAATTTTAAATGAACTTGAAGTGTTACACACGGAACTTGCAGATGATCCGTTCCTTGGCAAAGGATCACTCACTGTTTCTCAGATATTTTACACATCTCCATCACGTTGTGCTGTGGCCGATGGCTGTTCAATCTCCATCGACAGGCGTCTCACTGTTGGAGAAGATGCAAAACTTGCCATGTCTCAGATTGCAAATCTCCCTGCTGCAAAAGCTGCAAATGCCAAGGTGAGCATGTATAAGTACGATACTCCTGCTTATACCGGCCTTGTTTATCCCACGGATTGCGATTTTCCATCATGGGTTGTGGCAGAAGACCATCCGGCAGTTCAGGCAACAGCAGCAGCTTACTCATCACTCTTTAAAACTGCTCCCCGCATCGACAAGTGGACTTTTTCCACAAATGGTGTGGCTATAACTGGTATGCATGGTATCCCAACAGTCGGCTTTGGCCCGGGAAAAGAAGCTGAGGCACACGCGCCAAACGAGAAAACATGGAAGGCTGATCTTGTTCGCTGCGCTGCTTTGTATGCAGCCCTCCCCAGTGTTTATGTAGAAAAGAATTAAGGCCATACCGACTGTGAAAAAACAGCTTGCTGTGATTGCCATTGGAGGCAATTCCCTGATTAAGCATCGGGAAAAACAAACGGTGGAAGATCAGTACAATGCAATTTGCGAGACAATTAAACACCTTGTTGACCTTGTTGAATTGGATTATCAATTAATTATCACCCATGGTAATGGGCCGCAGGTTGGTTTTATCATGCTGCGCTCAGAAATTGCCCGTGACCAGATTGGGCTGCACATTGTCCCTTTAAGTTCCTGTGTGGCAGATACCCAAGGGGCGATTGGTCTTCAGATTCAACAGGCCTTAACTGATGAGCTGCAAAACCGTCAACTGGATGCAAAAGCTGTAACCATTGTCACTCAGGTTGTAGTGAGTCCAACTGACCCCGGTTTTGTTGTCCCGGATAAACCAATTGGTGAATTTTATCCTGAAGAAAAGCTTGCAAAGCTCAAGGAGCAGCACCCTGACTGGATATTAAAGCAGGATGCCAATCGTGGCTATCGCAGGGTCGTTGCATCGCCTTTGCCCTTGGTAATCGTGGAAGAAGAGGCTGTTGTTGCCCTCCTTGAAAATGGTTTTCATGTTGTGACTGCGGGAGGTGGCGGGGTACCTGTTGTTCGGAGTGATATCGGCCTTACAAGTGTTGATGCTGTGATCGATAAAGATAAGACTGCCTCTCTTCTTGCCACCAACTTGCATGCACCCCTGCTTGTTATTTCCACAGCAATAGAGCAGGTTATGCTGAATTTTGATACTGCTGAAGAGAAAGCTCTTGGCCAGGTATCAGTGGCAGATATGGAAAAATATCTTTATGACGGCCATTTTGCACCGGGTTCCATGGCTCCCAAAATTGAAGCTGCCATTGACTTTATCAAAAATGGCGGAAAAAAAGTAATCATCACGAACCCCGAAAATATAGGCAAAGCTATTTGCCATGGTAAGGGAACTCAGATAATCCCTTAATAATCAGGAGATACAAAAATGGACAAACTGGGAATTGAACAATTAATCAGGGAACTTTCCACACTTGATTATCAGAATATGTATAATGATGATTTTCTCCTGACCTGGGAAAAATCAGACGATGAAATCAGCGCCACCTTTACCGTGGCAGAAATCCTGCGCGGTATGCGGGAACAGAATATTTCCAGCCGTGTTTTTGATTCGGGTCTGGGCGTTTCCCTGTTTCGTGATAATTCCACTCGTACCCGTTTCAGTTTCACCAGTGCCTGTAATCTCCTTGGCCTGGAAGTTCAGGATCTTGATGAGGGAAAGTCACAGATTGCCCATGGTGAAACTGTCCGTGAAACTGCTAACATGATCTCCTTCATGGCTGATGTTATCGGTATCCGCGATGATATGTATATTGGAAAGGGCAACGCCTACATGCGCAATGTTGCACAATCTGTCCAGATCGGCCATGAGGAAGGAGTGCTTGAACAGCGTCCGACCCTTGTGAACCTGCAGTGCGACATCGATCATCCCACCCAGTCCATGTCTGACATGCTGCATATCATCAAACACTTTGGCGGGGTAGAAAATCTTGCAGGGAAAAAGATTGCCATGTCCTGGGCCTACTCTCCATCTTATGGTAAACCCCTGTCTGTGCCCCAGGGAATAATCGGTCTGATGACCCGTTTTGGAATGAACGTAGCCCTTGCTCACCCCGAAGGATATGAAGTTATGCCTGAAGTTGAGGAAGTCGCTGCCAGACAGGCTGCTGAAGCTGGTGGAACATTTAGCAAATCAAACTCCATGGCTGAAGCATTTCAGGATGCGGATATTGTGTATCCTAAAAGCTGGGCACCATATGCTGCAATGGAAAAACGTACTGATCTCTATGGCAATGGTGATATGGACGGTATTAAAGCCCTTGAGCAGGAGTTACTTGGCCAGAACAAAAAACATATGGATTGGACCTGCACAGAAGAGCTTATGGCCACCACCCATAATGGATCTGCTCTGTACATGCATTGTCTGCCGGCTGACATTACCGGAGTCTCCTGCGAACATGGTGAGGTCGAGGCCTCGGTTTTTGATCGTTATCGGGTACCACAGTATAAAGAAGCCAGCTATAAACCTTATATTATTGCTGCAATGATCTTTCTCTCCAGGATGAAAAATTCTGCAGATGTATTGCAAGGCCTGATGGAGCGTGCGACTCCAAGAACACTGTAAGAAGTAGTTGCAGACTTGCATAAAGAGGGGGGCTATGATTGAACTAACGCTTAACGGTAAGGGAACACAATACACAGGTGACGAGGATGTTTCTCTACTCTCCTGGTTACGCAATGATAAAAACCTGACTGCAGCCAAAGACGGTTGTTCAGGACAGGCTGCATGTGGAGCTTGTCTGGTGGAGGTGGATAAAAAGGCAGTCCTTGCCTGTGCAACCCCCATGAAAAAAGTTGCGGGCAAGAACGTTGTCACCCTTGAAGGGGTGCCCGAGTCCCTTTTACAGACCCTTGGCAAGGCATTTGCTGGCAGTGGCGCAGTACAGTGTGGGTTTTGTACACCCGGATTTTTAACCAGAACCAAAATTTTACTGGCAAAAAATGATACCCCCACCAGAGCCGAGGTTTTAAAAGCATTACAGTTCAATCTCTGTCGCTGTACCGGCTATGTGAAGATTGTTGATGCGGTCATTGCCGCAGCAACTGCCCTCCGAGAAGAAAAAGACACTCCCTTTGAAGACAAGGCAGGCATTGGTGTATCGAGTCCAAAATTTAAGGCGGTTGAGCGGGCCATTGGCCGTAAGCCCTTTACTGATGATTTACGCTTTGAAGGTATGCTCCATGGCGCGTTGAAATTTTCCGATCATCCGAGGGCCAAAATCCTCTCCATCGATGTGAGTGTTGCAGAAAAACAACCCGGCGTAAAACGTGTTTTTCTTGCCGCTGATATTCCAGGTAAACGTAACTCCGGACTTATTGTTGAAGATTGGCCCTTAATGATAAAGCAGGGAGAAATTACCCGCTATATCGGAGATGTGCTGGCATCCGTTGTTGCTGAAACCGAGGCTCAGGCAAGAGCAGCCGTGGAATTCATTGCAGTTGAGTATGAGGTTCTTGAACCACTCACCGACATGCTGAAGGCTCTTGACAGTCCGATCAAAATCCACGAAAGCGGTAATCTTCTTGGTGAAAAAATCATACAACGTGGCGATACCGCCAGGCTGTTTGCAGAATCTGCTTTTACTGCAAAGGGAACCTACACAACCCCGACCATTGACCACGGATTCCTTGAAATGGAATGTTGTGTTGTTATCCCCAAAAAGAATGGAATAAAAGTCTTTTCCCAGAGTCAGGGGCCGTATCGTGAACGTGATGAAATTGCCCAGCAGCTGGCTCTTTCAGAGGATCAGGTCGAAGTCGAAATTGTTGACTGCGGTGGTGCTTTTGGCGGAAAGGAAGATATTACGGTACAGGGACACGCAGCCCTTGCCTGTCATCTGCTGCAGACCCCTGTAAAATACAAACTCACCAGACCTCAATCCATCCGCATGCATCCCAAACGTCATCCAACCAGTATGGATTATGAAATTGGTTGTGACGCGAAGGGCATGCTCACTGCCTTGCATGCAAGAATTATTGGTGATACCGGTGCGTACGCCTCTGTCGGCGGACCGGTTATGGATCGTGCCGGAACGCATGCCTCCGGCGGATACCACTTTGAAGCTGTGGATATTGCGGCACGATCTGTGTACACCAACAATATTCCCTGCGGTGCCATGCGAGGATTTGGTGTTAATCAGGCCACATTTGCCCTTGAATGTTTAATTGATGAGCTTTGCAAAAAAGGCGACTTTGACCGCTGGCAGTTCCGTTACGACAATGCCCTTGATATCGGTCGTATGCTGGCTCCTGGCCAGGTACTTACAGCAAGTGTGGGCCTTAAAGAAACATTGGAAAGTGTTAAAGAGGCCTATGATAAAGCCAGGTATAAAGGACTTGCCTGTGCCGTGAAAAATTGTGGTGTGGGCAACGGTATCCCTGAACTCAGCAGGGTTGTCATTGAAATCCATGAAGGCGGCAAGATCATCCTTCACCATGGCTGGACAGAGATGGGACAGGGAGTGCACACCATTGCACAGCAGGTTCTTTGCGAGGCAACAGGAATAACAGATATTGACCTGATCACTCCTGTTGTCACCACTGCATCCGGTGCCATTGGCGGCCCTACAACTGCAAGCCGTGGAACCTTACTTCTTGGACGTGCCATCATCGATGCTGCGAAAAATCTGCAAGAGGACCTCAAAGAAAAATCACTTGAGGAACTTGCAGGCCGTACATACAAAGGTGAATTTTTCTGCGATTATACCCAGGCAGATGGGAAACCCGGTGAGATCATCTCTCACATTTCCTATGGTTATGCCACCAATCTCGCAATTCTTGACGATGACGGCAAGCTGGAAAAAGTCATTGCCTCCCATGATGCCGGAAAAATTCTTAATCCAAAACTGTTTCAAGGTCAGATCGAGGGCGGGGTCGCCATGGGCATTGGCTATGCCCTCACTGAAAAAGTACCCCTCAAAGACGGTAAACTCACTTCGGATAAATACAGAGCACTCGGTATTCCAAAGATGAATAAATTACCGGCAATTGAGGTAATTGGTGTTGAATCCGATGATCCGGAAGGGCCATATGGTGCCAAAGGTGTTGGTGAAATCGGTTGTATTGCCACTGCCCCTGCCATTGCCAATGCTTTTTCTGATTATGACGGGAAGCGCAGATTTTCTCTACCGCTCAAACCAATCGATACGGAATAGGATACTCAAATGACTCTCTATTTACAAAATGCCCAATACATTGATTCCCAAACACTTCAGGTCTCTTCCACCCATCTTGCCGTGGAAGTTGGTGCAACAGGTGGCGTCAAGCTGATAGATGTAATTCCTCCCACAGATGAACGCAAAGATGGCGACCGGGTAATTGACTGCAAGGGCCGATTTGTTACCCGCTCCTTTGCCTGCGGTCATCACCATATCTATTCTGCCCTTTGTCGGGGAATGCCGGCACCTCCTCAAATCCCCACAAACTTTCCCGAAGTTCTCGAATATGTCTGGTGGCGGGTGGATGCCCGGCTCGACAAGGACATGGTTGAGGCCAGTGCCCTTGCAGCTGCCCTGCAGATGGCGCGCAGAGGGGTCACATTCTGTATCGACCATCACGCATCTCCCATGCATGTTGAGGGCAGCCTGGAAACCGTTGCCAGTGCCTTTGAAAAATGTGGAATTGGCCATCTCATGTGTCATGAATCATCTGACCGAAATGGTGCCGAACTTGCAGAAAAAAGCCTTGCCGAGCATGATTCATACCTTGCCTCGGGGCGTCCCGGCCTCATCGGCCTCCATGCCTCGTTTACAGTGGGCGATGATCTTTTTGAAAAATCAGTGAACCTTGCCAAAAAATACAACACCGGCCTGCATGTTCACGTGGCTGAAGATATTGCAGATGAAGTACACTGTGAAAAAACCTATAACAAACGGGTGGCAGAACGACTTCGTGATCTTGGGGGGCTTGAAAGCTCCAAAACCATCCTTGGTCACTGCGTGCATTGCAATGATAGGGAGCGAAAAATAATTGCAGACTCTCCGGTATGGGTTGTTTCCAATGTTGAATCCAATCAAAATAATAACGTGGGTCTCACCGATTATGACTGGCTGGACAACATCATGCTGGGCACAGACGGCATGCATAACGATATGCTGCGATCTGCCAAGGCTCACCATCTTGTCTGTTCCACCACGGGCGGCATTGGTTACGATGAAGTGTATCGTCGTTTCCGTAATGTTCATACCTATCTTGGACAGTTTGAAGGTGTTGGCGACGATCTGAATAATCTTGTTATTCTGGATTATGATACTCCCACCGAAGTAAGCGATGAAAATTTCTATGGCCACTTTCTTTTCGGTCTGGAAGCCCTCCATGTGAATACGGTTATTGCACAGGGCCGGGTGATTATAGAAGAACGGAAATCAACACTTGTGGATGAAGAAGAAGTTCTTTCCCATGCTCAAGAACAGGGAAAACGCCTCTGGGCAAAGCTTAGCGAGTAGATTATGAGTAGACTGGTGGCAGGCGGTACGGTGGTGACAGCCACTAAAACTTTTCAATCAGATATTCTGATTGAAGAGGGACGTATTGTTGGTATCGGTGAAAATATTGATCGTAAAAGCAGTCAGGAAATTGTTGATGCAACGGGCTGTTATGTCATGCCCGGTGCCATTGATGTTCACACTCACTTAAACTTAAACCTTGGTGAAGAAAAGGTCAGTGATGGTTTTTACCATGGTTCTGTGGCTGCTGCCCATGGCGGAACCACCTCCATTGTGGAGCATCCCGGCTTTGGGCCTGCCCATTGCGCACTGAACCATCAAATGGATCTGTATCGTGATCAGGCCAAAGATGAGATGGTCGTTGATTACGGGTTTCATGGTGTTGTTCAACATGTTGATGAGCATGTGCTCTCTGCGATCAAAGGGTTAACGGCAACCGGGATTTCCAGCCTGAAGGTTTATCTTACCTATGGTGGCCGCCTTGGTGATGAAGATATCATTAAAGTAATGAAAGCCACCCATGCAGCCGGCGGGCTGACAGCGTTTCACGCAGAAAATCACGCAATAATAGGCGAGTTAACACAAGAGATAAGGGATAAGGGCGATATTACAGATCCTGCAAATCATCCCAGAAGCCGACCGGATTATTCCGAGGCTGAAGCCGTTAACAGACTCATTGCTCTTTCCCGCGCAGCCGGTAATGCGCCTATCTATATTGTCCATCTTTCCACTGCCTCAGGGCTTGAAATAATAAAGGAAGCCAGAAGAAACGGGTTCCAGATCCATGTTGAAACCTGTCCCCAATACCTGACTCTTACAGAGAGCTGCTACCAGGAAGCTGATAATAAAAGACTGCAATATATAATGTCTCCACCGCTCAGGACACAAAAGGATTGTGATGCCTTGTGGGAAGGTCTTGCAGATGGAAGCATCGATGTGGTTGCCACCGATCACTGCTCATTTTCTTTTGCGCAAAAACTGAAAAACGGGAAAACGGATATCTTTAAAGCTCCCGGTGGCATCCCTGGCGTTGAAACCCGTGTGCCGCTTCTTTTTTCAGAGGGCGTGTTAAAAAATCGCATTGATCTGAACCGCTTTGTTCAGCTTGTTGCCACAAATCCGGCAACTATTATGGGACTGGCACCGCAAAAAGGCTCCATCGATATCGGATCGGACGCGGATCTTATGATATTTGATCCTGAGATAGAAAAAATTATCAGCACGCAAGTCCTGCATCAGCATGTGGATTACACCCCGTTTGCAGGAATGCGTGTAAAGGGCTGGCCCAAAACAGTTCTGCTTCGGGGAGAAGTTCTGGTTTGTGATGGAAAACTATCTGCTACTAAAGGTTTTGGCAGATTTATCAATCGTAGAAAGAATAAGTACTTAGTAAAAGTATAATCCTGTCACATTGAAAATACGGGTTCTGAAAATGCGAAAATAATCCCAAAGGGATTTGTAGTTTATAGCGAGTAGAGCGATTCGGACGAACATGGGGTGCTAGTCGAATATTTACGAATAATCCCGAAGGGATCGGGTCGAAATCTGGTATATCACATAATATCCAGCACAAAAAAATAATTCACGATTTAACAACACTCACAGGAATATTAAATGAAAAAAGACCTCTTTTTCTGCACAGATATTGACGTTCTTCTCAAATGGATCCTCACTGATCTGGAAGAACGAAATGAAATATTCGGCATCGCTAAAGAACAATTTTTCACTCCCGGCCCAGCCGATCCCTTTCGCATGCATCGCTATGGAAAACTCCTGGAAACTCCCCTTGGTGCAGCCTCTGGCCCTCATACCCAGCTTGCCCAGAACATTGTCGCGGCCTGGCTCACCGGTGGTCGTTATATCGAACTGAAAACCATCCAGGTGCTTGATGAACTCGATGTGACCAAGCCCTGCATTGATATGACCGATGAGGGCTATAACTGCGAATGGTCACAGGAGTTAAAACTCGATGAATCCTTTAACGAGTACTTAAATGCTTTTATTCTGCTCTACATCTTAAAAGATACACTTGGGTTCACTGGAGATGACGCCGGGTTTATCTTCAATATGAGTGCCGGTTATGAATTAAAGGGTATCCACAGTCCCACTGTTCAGCGGTTTTTTGATCGTATGGAAGACTGCTCAAAAGAGCTTGCTGAAAAGATAGAAAAAATAGCCCATATCTACCCTCGTGTTAAAGAATTAAATATCCCCAGTCAGATATCGAACAACCTCACCATTTCCACCATGCATGGTTGCCCGCCGGAGGAAATAGAAAAAATAGCCCATTATTTTATTGAAGAGCGGGGCTATCACACCACCATCAAACTGAATCCAACCCTGCTTGGGCCTGAGCGCCTGCGAGATATCTTAAATAATCAGCTGAAATTTGATATTGATGTTCCGGATCTTGCCTTTGAGCACGACTTGAAATACCCCGATGCAATCAATCTGATAAACTCTCTACTTGATTCCGCTCAAACAAAGGGCGTTGAATTCAACATCAAACTGACAAATACCCTTGAAACAACCAATATTAACCAGAAACTGCCAAAGACTGAGGCCATGTGTTACATGTCCGGTCGGGCACTGCATCCCATCAGCATAAACCTTGCTGCACGTTTACAAGAAGAGTTTGCTGGTAAGCTCGATATTTCTTTCTGTGCAGGTATTGACAACTTTAATATATTTGAAACTCTAACCTGTGGAATGGCACCCGTTACTGTTTGTTCAGATCTTCTTAAACCTGGTGGATATGCTCGTGTGAAGCAGTATGCGGACACTGTACTTGAGGGGATGAAGGAAGCTGGTGTAAGTTCCATTGAACAACTGGTTTGTAACTGGGCGGGCATGGAAGATAGAGCTGCTGCGGGACTGAATAATATAAGAAACTATGCTGCAAGCGTTGTTGACTCGGGCAATTACGCTAAAGATCTGTTCCCTTACCAAAATGTTAAAACCAAACGTCCTTTATTACGATTTGACTGTGCAGGCGCCCCATGTGTGACCAGTTGCGGGGCCTCTCAGGATGTACCGCGCTATATGAATTATACGGCTCGTGGAGATTTTAAAAATGGTTATAAAACCATCCTTGCCACCAACCCCTTTCCCAACATGCAGGGCATGGTTTGTGATCACCCCTGTCAGGGAAAATGTACCAGAATAAATTACGATTCACCTTTGCTTATCCGTGAAATCAAACGATTTATTGCCGAGAGCCAGAAAGAAGAGATTAAACTCATCCCGCAGGCAGATAACGGAAAAACTGTTGCCATTATCGGTGCCGGGCCATCTGGACTTTCAGCGGCATTCTTTCTAAGACTGGAGGGCTTTCAGGTCCATATCTACGAATCCAAAGCATTTCCTGGAGGCAGGGCTGCCGATGCTGTTTCAGATTTTCAGCTCGCTGAGAACATTCTGAAAAAAGATATTGATCCTATTCTTGCACTTGGTGCCCGCCTGCATACGGGCGTGAAAGTTGATAAAGCAAAATTCGCAAAGATTCGAGATTCCAATGATTTTGTCTATATTGCAAGCGGTTCCCAGAAAGGAAGCAGCTTGAATTTTCTCCCGGAAGCTGAGCTCAGTGTTGATAGAAAGACCCTGCGAACAACTCTGCCCTTTGTGTTTGCAGGGGGAGATGTGATTGAGACTTCCTCGCTCATTAACGCCATTGGTCATGGCAAAAGGGTAACAGAATCCATTCTGGCCACATCCGGGTTTTCGTCAAAGCTTGATATCGCACCGGCAGATGATCGTAAGCTGGATCTGACCAGGCTGCAAAAGCAAAATGCAACCCGAATATTTGGTGTAAATATTCATCAATCTGCTCCAGAAGAAGGTTTGACTTTTGCTCCTTATACAGCAACTCTCAGTAAGGAAGAGGCAATGGCTGAGGCCGCCCGCTGTCTGCAATGTGATGTTGTTTGCAATATCTGCGTAACTGTTTGTCCTAACAGAGCAAATGTTGCTTTGAAAGCTGATCCGGTGACGTATCCTCTGCAGACTATTCTTGCAGATGGCAGGATTGAAACCAGTGGACAGATTGAACTTACTCAGGCGTATCAAATTATAAATATTCCTGATTTCTGCAATGAGTGTGGCAATTGCAGAACCTTTTGTCCAACGAGTGGTGCGCCCTATTTTGCTAAATCTCACGTCCACCTTTCCGCTGCAAGCCTTGAGGCACACGGGGAAGGCTTTTTTATGGCAGAACCGGGTATGATGCAAATTATGGCAGGTGGTAAAAAGTCCACTCTCACTGATAAGGGTGAAACATTTCTTTTTGAAGATGCGGAAGTAAGGTTTAGTCTTGCTAAGAAATCACTGGAAGCATCAAAAGTAGAATTGAAAGGAGATGTGAAGAATAAAAAATTACGGAGAGTGGCCGAAGCAGCAATTTTATTTAATTTATTGGATGGAAGAAGCCCCTATTTCCGATGAAAAATTTAACAATCATCATGCGGGGCGCAGGAGACTTGGCAACAGGTGTGGCACTAAGGCTCCATCGTTCAGGATTCAGACGTTTATTGCTTCTTGAAACAGAGCATCCCCTTGCAGTTCGTCGCCTGGTTTCTTTTTCAGAAGCAATTACTATTGAAAAAGTCTCCATCGAAAATGTTACAGCCATGCGCGTTAACGTTCATGATGTTGGAATACCTGGGCAATGGCCACCGGATGATACTATTCCAATTATAATTGATCCCTCTGGTAAAAGTATCCAGAAAATTCAACCGCATATTGTTATTGATGCTATTATAGCCAAGCGAAATCTCGGTACCGGTATCAATGATGCCGAACTTGTCATCGGTCTTGGCCCCGGTTTTACAGCTGGAAAAGATGTGAACTGTGTCATTGAAACCAAACGTGGTCATAATCTTGGCAGGGTCATTTATGATGGCACGGCAGCCGCTGATACAGGAATCCCTGGAAACATCGGTGGCTATACCAATGAACGTCTGTTACGGGCGCCAAATGCAGGAATATTTAAGACAAATTTTAATATCGGTGACAAGGTAGAAAAAGGAGAGTGCTTAGCCATGGTAGACTCTTCACCGGTGATTGCAAATATTTCCGGTGTAATACGTGGGCTGCTGCGCTCTGCGACTCCGGTGGACAATAAAACAAAGCTAGGAGACATTGACCCACGAGGCAAAGTAGCTTTTTGTACCACGGCATCGGATAAGGCCATGGCTGTTGCTGGAGGCGTACTTGAAGCAATACTGCATAAATTCAATCGCATATAGAAATGAACCACACCGGTTAATTAACAAAGGGGCGTATATTTATGGGTACTACTGAAGAGAAGCAAACAATGACTGAATCGGAGTCGACTCCTTTTGATTCAGAACTCATTTTTGGTCTTGAAGACCGTCCCCCCGTTCATATTGCCTTCTTTGCAGCCATGCAGCATATGCTTGCCTCCATTGTCGGTATTGTAACCCCTCCCATCATTATCAGTAATGCTTTGGGGCTCGATGTATCCGATGCATCCTATATTATCAGCATGACTCTACTCATTTCTGGAATTGCCACTTTTATCCAGGCAAAACGGATGGGGCCGGTGGGTTCCGGGCTGCTTGCCATGCAGGGAACAAGTTTTGCTTTCTTAGGCCCGATAATCGGGGCTGCCATTGCTATTAAAAATCAAGCCGATGCCCATACTGCACTCGCCGTAGTCTTTGGCTGTGTAATGGCCGGTTCCTTTATTGAAATGTTTATCAGTCGTTTTCTACATCTGGCGCAAAAAATCATTACCCCTGTTGTCACAGGCGTTGTGGTAACTCTGATCGGTCTGACCTTGATTAAGGTTGGCCTGGTGAGTATGGCCGGTGGCTTTTATGTGATGAATAATGTTCCCGAAGCCTTTGCCAGTTTGCAAAACCTTGGAATCGCCTTTCTGGTACTTGCTATCATTGTGGCGCTGAACATGAGCAGAAACCAATACCTGCGCATGTCTTCCATCGTCATTGGATTAGCTGTCGGCTATGTTCTGGCAGCAGCTCTCGGTATGGTCAATTTTTCCAAGCTTTCAGGAATGAGCTTATTCACTATCCCTCAACCTCTCAAATACGGCATCGATTTTTCCTGGGGTGCATTCTTTGCCATCGGGCTTGTTTATGTGATCACCGCCGTTGAGTCCATTGGTGACCTGACAGCCACTTCCATGATATCGAAGCAGCCTGTGAAGGGTGAGCTTTACATGAGTCGAATTAAAGGCGGTGTACTGGCAGATGGCATTAACTCTTTCATAGCCGGTTTGTTCAATACCTTCCCCAATACCACCTTCAGCCAGAATAACGGTGTTATCCAGTTAACTGGTGTTGCCAGTCGTTATGTTGCCTATTTTATAGCAGGGATTCTCATTCTAATGGGGCTCTCACCCTTTCTTGCCGGAGTTTTCCGCATTATGCCGGAACCTGTTCTCGGTGGTGCCACTATCCTGATGTTTGGTACTGTTGCAGCCGCGGGAGTGAAGATCCTCGCCACCCAGAAACTGGACAATCGTGCGACCTTAATTATTGCAGTATCCTTAGGGTTGGGTTTAGGGGTCACCATGGTTCCCGAAGTGTTGAAAAACTTTGCCCCGGTTGAGATCAGAAACGTCTTTGCCTCGGGTATTACCACAGGAGGTTTGACGGCAATTATTTTGAATCTTGTGCTTCCTCATAAAAAAATTCAAGTAATTAAGCATTAAGAAATATCAGAGCACGGACCGGTGTGGATAAGACAATGGTGCCCTTAACCCGCATTTATTATGCACATTTTGTTGAAAAGCTATTAACAAGGTAACTATTCAGCAGGGCAGGATATTACCCTAACCTCTGAGTTGTAACTGTTCAGAAGTGCCTCATATTCGTTCATTCTGAGCAACGATGAGTACTTGTGCTACTCAAGTTGGTCAGAATGGGCGAAG
>JAESPV010000036.1 GCA_016765495.1 Desulfocapsa sp.
CAACCTGTGTTCCGCTTATTGCCGTCTTGTCGCAGAATGGAGGCCATACCAGTTTTCAAAAAAAATGCCAAAAACCGTGTCAAGAAAATAATGTACTTTATTTCATTTTTTTCGCTGAATAGTTACACGGATTGAAACATAGCACAATATCTAAATCTCCCTGTTTAAGGTATCAGTAGCTATAAACCATTTAGAACCTTGTATATTCTTTCGACGTCTATGTTTATCTCATGTTTTTTTGAAAAGAGAAAGGAGAATATTTATAAACTTACTCTTTGAATTCGTTATTATTGTTTATTTGAAAATGGCTTTTTAGAGTCCATTGCCCTATTCAACTCAACGTTAACCAAAAGATATTGCGATTCTATGGCTGAAAGCAGATCTGTTGTATTTCCCAAGGTATTCTTCATACAATTCATCTCAAGTTCTTTACATATTTCAGAGAGAGCTATGGCCCCTACATTAGCACTGCTCGATTTAAGACTATGGGCAGAGTTTTGCAATGCTTCCAAATTATTCCCAGCAAGAGCATAACGCAATTCAGCAATAAGAGATTCTGAAGTCGTAATATACGCACGAATAATTTTTTCAAGGATATCCGGTTTTCCTTTCATTTGTAACTTTCGAAGTGCACTGAGTACATTGTGATCAACTGGTGACAAACCGAGTTCTGTTTCTTTCGTCATATTTTCCTCTACAGACGGTTTAGCATCAGTCTTTAGAGTTTCATTTCCTGAAATTACATTAACATATGACATTTGCGGTGGTTTTGGGGGACACCAACGGTTAAGAATTTCCCAAATACCATTTTGCTTAAAAGGTTTACTGAGATAATCATCCATACCAGCTGAAAGACACTTTTCCCTGTCCCCTTCCATAGCATTTGCAGTTAATGCTATGATAGGAATGTGGTTTCCGACAGCCTCCTTTTCTTCCCTCTGTCGAATTGCAGCAGTGGCCTGATACCCATCCATCACCGGCATCTGGCAATCCATGAGAATAAGACTGTAGGAATACTTTTCTGTTAAATCTACGACTTCTTGACCATTTGAAACAAGAGTTACATCACAGACAATTTTTTGAAGCATGCCTTGGATCACTTCCCGGTTGGTTTCATTATCTTCGGCAACGAGCACATGTATATCCAATTTTTTATTTACTTTGCAGCCACCAGTACTGGTCTGAACAGGATCTAGGAGTGATTGCTCTCTTTCTCTTTCGGGGGCTGACTCAAGAGTGATTGTAAAAAAGAAATCTGATCCCTTTCCAGGCTCGCTATCACACTCTAAAACACCCCCCATACAGGAAACCAGTTCACTGGAAATAACGAGACCAAGTCCGGTTCCGCCATATTTACGGGTTGTGGAACCATCGGCCTGTGAAAAGGGTTTAAAAATATGTTCCTGAACTTCTGGGCTAATACCTATACCGGTGTCACAAACACTTATCAGCAGATTAACATGATGACTATTCACTTTGTTTGAAGTTACACGAATAACCACTTCGCCAGTTTCAGTAAATTTGATTGCATTTGCTAGAAGATTAGTAAGAACCTGCCGTAATCGGGTTGGATCCCCCATCAGGTTCAAAGGTGTCTCGGGGGGGATACTAACATCAAGCGTCAGACCTTTCTCCTGAGCGTCCCTGGCAAGTATCTGTTCGACATCCAAAAGTAGACGTTCCAAATGAAAAGGAATGGATTCAAGCTCCAGTTTACCTGCCTCAAGTTTTGAGAAATCAAGAATATCATTGATGATTGCCAGTAATAATTCACCAGATCCTTGGATTGTTTCTGAGAATCTGCGCTGTTCATTTGAAAGATCAGTATCCTGCAAAAGTTCTATCATACCCAGAACTCCATTCATCGGAGTACGGATTTCATGGCTCATATTAGCCAGGAATTCACTTTTTGCTCTATTCGCTACAGTTTCACTTTCAATCGCCAATTCAAGCTGATTTATCAGGTTTATATTGGTATAATGCACCGTCAAACTCCTTACCAGCGCATCATGCTGCTCTTTTCCAATCCAAATAATAAAGAGCAAATAAACCATAATAAAAAATGAGATCTGCCATGAAAAAGGATTGGGGGATACCAGCAGGAGAAAGGAAATAACCAATGGAAAAGGTGCGCTATATACTATTTGTGCCAACCTGTTCATTCCGAGCACAGTCACCGCAATAACAGTCACTCCCACCATAATAAGAATAACGAATGATTGTGAGTAAACATTATCAAAAATAGCAGGCAAAGAGGCTAAGAGACTCCAGGCAATTCCTAAGATTGCTGTCATGATAATATATAAGTTAAAGAGCCTTTTTTTAACCCGGGAAGTTTGAACTCTTGCTGTATGGAGATAAGATACAAAATATCTGATTCCTGCTAAAGTAATCATCAATATTACCCATTTGACTAATGGGTAAACTGGTATGACAGTCCGCAAGCAAAAAAAGAGAGCAACACTGGCAACAGCAATTAAAGCGTTTGCCCTGAATGCACCAGCAATAAGAAGCTTTGATAATTCCTGTTTAACTTTATCTTTAATTGTTTTTTGGGAAATGTGGCTGGTTTTGTTTTGCATAACACCTTAAAATAGTTTCGGTACCGGATAGGATAACTTTTCCACTTAGGAACAGGATTTGAATAACTTGGACATATTACTGGGCGTCCCCCTTGAGATACCTCTTACATTCAGGAGTTCGTTTAAAGAAAGAAGGCCTAGATCATTCCTCTAACATATAGCGAAGCAAGTACAGTTGGAAGAGTTGACAGAGAAGTTGCGGAGAGCACAGCAAGTAGAAGGGATTTTTTTGAGGTTCATGGCTAACCTCAGTTTTCGGAACCATGTTATTAGTGCACCTTAGCTTTTAAAAGCGTATTATCATTCTATTATAGTTGGAATTTTTATTGGTCTACATTTCCACTCTGTTCCTACCATTTCCTTTTGCCCTATATAAGGCCTGGTCGCTCTGTTTAATAAAGTCTTCAAGTGTCATTTTTGTATTTGTAAAGTCGCAACTGGCAATACCGCAACTGATAGTAACTTGGATAGTATGGGTATCATAATGTACTCCCAGTTGCTCAATGCCACGCCGCACCCTTTGGGACAAAATCCTTGCTGAACAACCTGTCGTTTCGGGAAGAATAATAGCAAACTCTTCTCCACCGTAGCGTGCGACAATATCGCAACTTCTCAACAACTTAACCAAAGTGTCTGCAACTTCACGCAAAACCTGGTCTCCCGCATGGTGTCCAAAAGTATCATTAACCTTTTTAAAAAAATCAATATCAATCAGTATAAGAGAAAAGGGGTGCTGATAACGAGCTGCCCGTTCCAGTTCCGATTCCATAATATCCTTAAAATACCTGTGATTAAACAGGCCAGTCAGCGCATCACGGTAAGCAAGGTCACGTAAACGATCATTGGCAAGTTTTAACTCCAATGCCAGTTTATCAGCATTCAGTTTTGATTGTTTTAATTCCAGGACAACCTGAGCATAGGACAAATTGAGACGACCAAGTTCCTCGTTGGCTTCCTGCATTATTTGGGAAAGAGGTTTGATCTCACCGGGGTCTATTGTAAACAGTTCCAGAATTTCTCTGCTTTTTCCACCGACAATATCAATAAGTTCAGTTACCTGTTCCGGGGAGAGGTTATAACTAGCCTCTAAAGTGCAATGCACATCCGTTGATAGAGCTGCAGCGTTCATTCCGTGGTAGATTGTTGCAATCTTACTTGCGATACCTAAAAGAGCAGCAGATTCACAACAGATATCCTTTTTCACTTCTGAATGATGGCGCCGGATCGTTTTGCACATTTCTTCAGGGAATCCCCAGGTCGTGAGCAGATAATAGCTGACATCTGTATGATCAAACCCGTATCGTTTCTTTTCAACTTCACAGGCAGTGATATTTCCTATCCGTTGTTCATCGAGGAGGGCAGCAAAACTATCAGGCTCAGCCAGGTATAAAACCAGGGTTCCAATATCCTGCAACAAACCGGAAACAAAAATATCACTATCTTTTTCCCCAACAGCTCCTGCTAATGTTTCAGCTGCTACAGCTGTGATTATTGATCTTTGCCAAAAAAGAGTCAGATCGAGACTTCCTTCAGGTACCTCCTGAAAGCCCTGGACAATTACAAAGGATAATGCGACATTCTTCAAAGCGTTGGTACCTATTAAAGAAGTGGCCTGGCTAAGTGATGCTACGGGATTGGGCAGTCCAAAAAGTGAAGAATTTGCAACCTTCAAAATACGTGCCGTTAGAGCCGGATCCACCATAATAATCTTAGCTATATCATCAAAGGAGTTTTCCTCCTGACGCACTGCTTCCAGAATTTTTAGTGCCACCCCTGGAGGTGAAGGTAACTTGATATCTTCATTAAAAAACTCTTCGATTTTAGTTGTCACATCATTCTCTCTTAATAGTGCTTATCAATGCCCGGTATGCATAACTGATAAGGGAGTTGAGTCCCAGCCAATACCCCTACAACAATACTTTCCCTGTATCCTTGGCACTTAAACCAAAAAGATGGGCGATTTCCCCCCAACTCTTTTTCTCCCTGGTATGCATTGTCATAATATCAGCTGCAGGTCTTTCAGGATTTCCATACTTTTCGAGCAGATAGACGAGAGTAATTTCTCGTCCGCTACCTCCTGCATTACGTAAAGCATCAATGGCTGAATCAGTTATTCCGAAAAATGCCTTTAAAAGCTCATCGGTTATTAAGTCAACAGTAGCTGCTTTGTCGTTTATCACTGATTGAATAGTTTTCAAAACCTCTTCATCGATCCCCTTGTTGTGAGAACTTGGAGATTCAAGAATCTGTTGCCATGTTCCACCATTATCAAGAATAGCAAGCAGGCTTTCTAATTCAACCTGCCTTGCTCTGGCAAGATAAAGTCCGATAAGAAGATCATCCGATCCCACTGAATCGTTCATCAGCATCATGACAATCTGTCTTTTTGAAATATGAAAACTAGCAGCTATAAATGAATTAAAACTTGTTGTCAGGATATACTTATCTGCAGAAAATTTTCTCTGTGGATCAAAAAGACGATTTTTGAAACAGTGACAATTCGTGGCTGACTGTGGTGTTTCCACAGCAACAGCCATGGAGGAAGAGAATAATACCAAGAATAGACAGAACAGGGTTTTCATTACATTTCCTGAAAAAACACTTACATCGTACGAAACAATTCTTTTTAGGCCATGCAGCAGATACACAGAGTATCCTTGTGTTTAAAAATTGTATTTGATATAGCAAAAGAGAAGAAACAAGTACACTAGAATGAAGCAATCCCTCAATCGGAGATTACAACTTTACTCATTTTTATTCAAAGTTTTTTATGAAACAGCAAAACAAAAAAATAAGAGGTATCATTGTAGGTGGTTCCGGGTTAATCGGTGGAGCATTCGTTCATTATTTTAATAAATGCTGTTCTAAGGACATTGAAATCCTCTCGCCAAACTCAAAAAAAATGAACATTGCCGATAAAGATGATATTGAGCGTTACACTAATCATTGGAAGCCGGACTTTATAATCAACGCTGCCATTGCCGCAATAGACAGTGATCCACAACTAACCTACTCCATAAACTATATTGGCTCTATTAATCTTGCAATAATTGCAGCTAAACTCCATATTCCCTATATTTTTATCAGTTCAGCAGCAGTGCTTCCTGATGGGGAAGAACTCCTGGAAGATCAGGAGAATTCCCTCGCAGCATCACTCTCCAATTATGCAAAATCCAAACTCATGTGTGAGATGACACTCAAGCACATGCATGAACAGCAAGGACTCGATTTCACTGCAATAAGACTTGCAATAGTGTACGGGAAGCATGACCATAAAACACAGGGTTTTCATCGTTTGCTCCATTCCATTGCTGAGCAGGCCATGCCTATTATCCCTACCGCCAAAGGAGTGCAGCATTCCTACACCAATGCCAAAAAGATCCCGTATTTTATCCACCACACCCTTAAAAACAGGTCGGAATTTTCAGGTCAACTCTACAATTTTGTCGATCCGGAGCCCGTGGAACTTGCCCACCTCATTAAAACAATCAGAAATTTCCTTGGAGTGACGAAACCACGAAACATTTTTCTGCCTCTCCGAATTGCTAACTGTGGAATTTATGTATTAAAAATACTGCAAAGACAACTTTTATGCATTGGCATTGATGTTAAACTGCCCGCAGAACTCATGTTCCTTGATCAATTCTACAAAACTCAAACACTCAATTCAGCAAAACTCAAAAGATCTTCATTTACCGACCCCTGGCCAGAAGAAACTGTTTACTCAGAACTGCCTGAAATGATAGAACATTACATTTCAAGATGGGAGCAACTAAATTGCATATCAGGGTTTAATGATGACTTTTTTGAACCTCAAAAAGACGTACAGCAATTCATCAATGAGCCGCAGCAACTGCTGGAGGAAATCCATGGAGGTGACGTTACCCCATTCGGTGAGTTTTCAAAATTCTCTCAGACGAAAAAGTAAAACGCCCTTTTGATTTTCAACTGTTCTTCCGATACATATTACACTAAAGAGGCAACTCCATCTATCCACATATCACTATAAACTAATCGCCAATGACCCAGCAGCAAGAGCTCCCCCCAGACACATCACCTGATTCTGATCCGGCAACCGCTGCTGAAGAGCCAAAACCTGCTAATATACCGCAAGACTCTTCGGGAATAGCTTTTAAGATCAATAGTTTTGTTATTGAAGATTCGTTCTACCGTGAGCGCACCCCCCGCCCCATCCACTGGTCTGTTGCCTGGTCGGATCTCATGATGACCATGTTCATTCTCTTTCTTTCCATGTTTGTCTATCAGGCATCTCATGAAGAATTTCTTGTGAGTGATACACCTGAAATTGTAGCTGGTGATACCATTGACTCCATTGATATTTTAACTGATAACACTCTTATCGTTCCAATAATCCCATTTAAAAAAGCCCCCCCCATACACTCAAAGACTGTCAAAAAAGTTCAAAAGGTACATGTTGATAACTTGGATATTGATGGCCTGTTCCGTGACCAGGTGGTTTTTGTTGAACCGGAACCAAAAACCTCAAGTACTCTTTCAGATACCAATGAAACGCCAGGACAAAACCGGTTACAGGAAGATTCCCCATCCGCCAAACCGCCCCAGACAGATCGAATAGAACCTGCTCCCATAAGCATTGATAAACAGTCTATTCCTGAATTTCGCCAATCAGATGCATTTAGCGATATGTACGCCATGAGCCGACAAGTACTCTCAGAAAAGAAACTCAGCAAATTTGCCACCGTTGAAGTGGTTCCTGACAAAACCATGCGTATCATCCTCAGCGGAGACCTTCTCTTTTTTACCGGACAGGCAGCTCTTTCCGGAAAAGCCAGAAAATCTCTCAGAAGGATCGCTGAAACCATTAAAGACACCCCATATATGATCAACGTCATTGGCCATACAGACAACCAACCAATGCATTCTTCCCGATTTGCCTCTAACTGGGAGCTCTCCGTAGTCCGGGCAAGTAGTGTCACACGATTTCTCATTAACGAAATGGGAATGGATTCAAAACAATTCATCGTCTCCGGTTTCGGTTCCAATCGTCCCCGCAGACCTAATACCAATGTGAACAATCGGGCAGTAAACAGACGTGTGGAAATTATTATTTCCACACGTCTGGCTCCTGCAGCAAAAGCCACTGCCGAAAACCTTTTATAGTGTGTACAAGTCATGAAATATAGAAATTTTCTGGGTCTCTTCCTGTTCGTTTGTATTTTTTGTTTCGGATTTATCATCAATGGCAATCTCAGTCTCTATTTTAACTTATCAGGGGTGCTTATTGTTTTTGGTGGAACATTTGGAGCAGCATTCTTAAGCTTTAAAACTGAACAGCTGGGGATTGTACTCAAAGTATTGCGTACCAACTATAAAAAGAAGATCAAGAAGGAAACGGAGATTGTCCAAATCCTCATTGATTTATCTATTAAATCAAGAATTGAGGGTATTCTCTCACTCCAGGAAGAGGAAAACGAAACCTCTATCCTCTTTCTGAGAAGAGCACTTGGCTGCCTTGTAGATGGTTACAGATCTGATCAAATAAGAGATATTTTAAATACTGAAATTTATTTTTTTAAAATGAGGCGTGAAGATTCAGAACGTGTGCTACGAACCATTGCTGACTTTTTCCCGGCCTTTGGAATCACAGGGAGCGTTGTTGGCCTGATCTCCATGCTTGGTGGTATCGGGGATACCTCTATTATCCTGAAAGCTGTGCCAATTGCACTCACCTCAACCCTGTATGGTATTGTCTCTGCTAATTTCTTTATGCTTCCCTTCGCTGCATTTCTGCGGGAACGAACCAATCAAGAGCTCCTGCTGCAAAAAATAATTATGGAAGGTGTTATTGCCATTGACTCTGAAATGAATCCAATCATCCTTAAGACTAAACTGGAATCGTTTCTTACCCCATCAGAACGTCAGGAAACGCTCGTCTCATACAAAAAACTGAAGGAACGTTTTAACATTACAGCTTGAATCCCTACTCAATAGTCTCTCCGGAAAAAGGAACGTATCTTTCGACCTTTGAATGTGCATTTTACAGTGAGTATGGTATGTTTCCGTACTCTCTTTTTTGTACTTGCCATTATTTTTTCTATACCGGAGAAAGACTTTGCATGCTTACCCATCCACGTTACTAACAGGACTTGTTTCTTTCCTTTTGTTCGGCTGTGCTGCATCCACGCTAACGACCATCGAAAAGCAAGGGGGCACAGCTTTGAACGCTCAGGAAATCTTCGATCTGTGTTCTGAAAACACCCTTCGACTGATTTCATCAGACTTCGATTCGTATGTTTTTTTCAGCCGGGATGGCTCCTTATCGGCCAGTTCCATATTCAACAATAACGTTGATTATGGGAGTTGGGATATTAAGAGTGATGACAAGATCTGCATCAAGTTTGCTGTCTGGTATTTTGGTGATACAAACTGTTACTCCACGTATAAAGATCCTGAAAAAGCTCAACACCTCTTTTTCACCTCCAATGGTGCCCTTGCTTATACTGTTACCGCCTCAACCGGTAATTCACAGGGCATGAAGATTAAAACAAAAAAGGACCAAAAAGCCATTTATGTCCGTCAGTCATTGAGCCAGGAACAAAGTGTACAAAATTCCGCTTCTGCTTCTANTTCTGCTNCTGCCGCANGTCCTCCTGTNCNGGTAGCGNTGCCGACAAACAGTGGNTNNANNGTNNCAAAAGAAGAAGTNAAATATACTGTTAAAAGTATGGCNCANAACTGTCCCAACTGTAATTTTGAAGATACTGATCTCCGTCAGGCTCACCTCGTTGGAGCAAACCTCCAGGGTGCGAATCTTAAGGGTGCAGATCTCAGCCGTGCAAATCTGAGACGTGCAAACCTTGAAGGAGCCAATCTAAGTGGAGCCACTCTTCTTTCTACAAATCTTCCTGGGGCTAATNTNAAGGATAGCGATCTGAGTGGNGCTGATCTTACCGGTTCNAACCTGATNCGCGCCGATTTCACGGGAGCTGANATGAAAGGATGTATTCTGGANAATACTCTTCANGAAGGGNCANNAGGCCTTTAAGGATATAATATGACAGCTGGATTCACCCACTTACACCTCCATACCCAATACAGTCTTCTCGACGGAGCAATCCGTATTCCCGACCTTCTNGCAAAATGCAAAGAGTACGGAATGGACTCNGTGGCCATAACCGANCATGGTGCCATGTACGGTGCTCTTGANTTTTACCTNAAAGCTAAAGNCCANGGCATCAAACCCATCGTTGGTTGTGAGTTTTACATTGCGCCGGGAAAACGTTCGGACCGCAACGCCTCTGCTCCCACGAAGGCTTATCATGTTGTTTTGCTTGCCATGGACTATGTTGGCTATCAGAACCTTATGCGACTTGCGGGCATAGCCCAGTTTGAAGGCTTCTACTCCAAGCCCCGAATCGACATGGAAGTTTTAGAATCACACAACCAGGGACTAATCTGTTTAAGTGCCTGTCTACACGGAGAAGTCCCCTGGCTTATCATTCACAAAGGGATAGATGCAGCAAAGGTTAAAGCCAAACTCTTCCAGGATATTTTCGGTGACAGATTTTACCTTNAAATCCAACAAAATAGCATCCCGGAACAAAAAACGGTCAACGAAGGCCTGGCCAAAATTGCAACAGAACTTGACATAAAACTTGTCGCCACCAATGACTGCCACTACCTGAACCAGGAGGATGCCCATGCCCATGAAGTTCTGCTTTGCATCCAAACCGGAAAAACCATCAACGATCCTAAACATTTCAGTTTCTCTTCTGACACTTTTTATTTTAAATCTCCCGAGGAGATGCAAAACAGCTTTAAAGCCTACCCTGAGGCTATAAAAAACACCTGTGAAATTGCCGACAGGTGTAACCTTGAGATTGATCTTGGTGACTACCACTTCCCTGATTTTCCTGTACCGGAAGGCCAGACACTGGAAAGTATGTTTGTGGATGCATGCCGGGAAGGATTAAAGGTTCGCTTTGCTGCCATGCGCAAAGCCGGAACGTTCAGTAAAGCCATTGAAGAACAGTACAAAAAACGGTTGGAGTTCGAAATTACCATTATCAATTCCATGGGATTTCCAGGCTACTTTCTCATTGTTGCCGATTTTATCAACTGGGCACTGGAACAACGCATTCCCGTTGGCCCGGGACGGGGATCAGGAGCAGGAAGTCTTGCTGCATACGCAATGCGGATCACCAATATCGATCCCATCCCCTACGGCCTCATCTTTGAACGTTTTCTCAATCCTGAACGTGTCAGCATGCCTGACTTTGATATTGACTTCTGTCAGGACAGACGTGGTGAGGTGATTGATTATGTGCGCAGCAAATATGGTGGTGCCCCACATGTTGCACAGATCATCACATTCGGCTCCATGAAGGCTAAAGGTGTTATTCGTGACGTCGGACGTGCACTCGACATACCTTTCAAGGAAGTGGACAGAATCGCCAAACTGGTTCCCGAAGCGCTGAAGATGACCATTGACAAGGCCATTGACGAAGAACCTCGAATTGCCGATGCCGCCAATAAAGATCCCCGTATAGCGGAACTGATTAAAGTTGCTCAAACTCTGGAAGGACTTGCCCGCCATACTTCCACCCATGCAGCAGGAGTTGTTGTCTCGCCCAAACCCATGGTTGAATACCTTCCCACCTGCAAGGGAAAAGAGGGAGNAACACTCACTCAGTACGACATGAAACATACTGAGCTGACCGGGCTTATCAAGTTTGACTTTCTAGGTCTTAAAACACTCACCGTAATTGATAATGCGCTAAAACATATCAAAGCAGATATTGGCAAGGATCTTGACATTGATGCGCTGCCCATGGATGACATCAAAACCTTTGCACTTCTCTGTTCCGGTGATGCGCTTGGTGTTTTTCAGCTTGAAAGTTCAGGGATGCGGGAACTTCTGGTGAAAATGGCACCCGAACAATTCACTGATCTTATTGCACTTGTTGCCCTTTATCGCCCGGGTCCTCTTGATTCCGGTATGGTTGACGATTTTGTTGAAACCAAACATGGTCGTGCCACTGCACATTACCCCCTGCCCCAGCTTAAATCCGTACTTGAAGAAACATACGGAGTTATTGTCTACCAGGAACAGGTAATGAAGATTGCCAATATTCTTGCCAACTACACCCTCGGCGATGCTGACATTCTGCGTCGTGCCATGGGGAAGAAAATTGTTGAGGTCATGGACGAAGAAAAAGTCAAGTTCATGAAAGGTGCCAGGAAAAACGAAGTTGATGAGAAAAAAGCTGCATTTGTTTTTGATCTGATGGCCAAGTTTGCAGGATACGGATTCAACAAATCCCATTCAGCAGCTTATGCCCTTATTTCCTATCAGACTGCTTACTTGAAAGCGCATTACCCGGCACAATTCATGGCCGCCTTGCTCTCCTGTGACATGAATAATACGGATAAAATAGTCCTTTATATTAATGAGTGCAGAGAGCATTCCATTGAGGTTCTGCCCCCTGATATTAATGAGTCTTTGATCGATTTTTCTGTCAATAATGACAAGATCCGCTTTGGGCTGGCAGCAGTTAAAAATGTGGGCAAATCTGCCCTGCAATCCATTATAGAAGAGCGAAAAGAAGGTGGGAAATACAATTCACTTGAAGATTTCTGCAACCGTGTGGATTCCAGAAAAGTGAATTCCCGAGTTATTGAAAGCCTTATCAAATCTGGCTCCTTTGATTCCGTTGGCTGTAAACGCTCCCAACTGATGGCCATTGTTGAGCAGGCCATGGACAAGGCCAAGGCTGTTCAACGGGATAAACAGAGTGGCCAACTCTCCCTTTTTGCCCTGTCTCCTGCCACTGATACGACTGACAAAAGCAGTATCATTCTTCCTGATATCCCCGAATGGGACGAACGTCTGCGACTCACTCAGGAAAAGGAAACCGTAGGTTTTTATATAACAGGACATCCTCTTGATGAAGATCTGCATGAAATCAAAACCATCACAGACACTGATATCGCAGGTCTTGCCGAGTTTGGTGAAGATCAACCCGTACGAATTGGCGGGCTGATTCGCAGCTGCAAACAGCTCAAAAGTAAAAAAGGCGACCCCATGGCCTTTATCGTCATCGAAGACCTTTTAAATGCTGTTGAAGTGGTAGTTTTTCCAAGCACTTACGCCGAATGCTATTCATTGCTCTCGTCAACGGAAACCATTATTGTTCAGGGTACTGTGCAAAATGATGAACGGGGACCAAAGATCATTGCCGAGTCTCTTGAATTTCTTCCCGATGCCAGAGTAACCCACACGGAATCTATGAAAATTCTGCTTAACAGTGAAAAAATCAGCAGAAAACGAATGGAGTCCCTCAAGCAAATTCTCTACCAGTATCATGGACACTGCCCTCTTCTTCTTACCATGCACTTTCAGGGACAGGGCGAAGTGGATATTGAAATATTGAAGGATCTTACCGTTCGGCCATGCAGGGAATTCTCCGAAGCAACAGAACAGATACTTGGCTACAAGGCTCTGTCATATAAGAAGAAAACCATAACAAGCACTAAAAGAAAACGCTGGGGACAGGGAAATAAGCCAAATATGCGTTAGGGACTGTCCGGGAATGTTTTTTCCCGGACCCACCCCTCCCTAAAAGCACAAACCGCAATCGGGGCATGTCGAAGAACTTGTGGAAAAACGACACCCGCAGGCGGGGCATTTGGACTTTGAAACTCCTGTATCAAAAACTGCATGGGCATTACTGAGGTCATGCGAACTTAGGGAAGTGGTTTTTTCAAACTCCTCTGCCAGTACCTCCATGGCATCATTTCCATCTGAATTTTTTATCTGCAGATACATATTTCCACCACAACTTGTACCGCAATTACTCTCCTCCCCGGCAAGAAGTGATGGGATACTGGCAGCACCCAATACCGCCTGAAGCTGTTTCATCTCATTTAAAGTGCCTTTCTTGATATTTGTCAGCTCGTCGTCTGGTGAAATATCCATGGATCTTGCGGCAAGTTTGTTTTTTTCCGCCTCTTCCAGGGCAAGTCTTTCAGTGCCGGTAATTAAAGAGATATGACATGATGCACAGGTGTTAAAATCTTCGCGATACTCTTCGTCACATTGGGGGCAATAATTCAAATCCGGATCAATATAGCGCATTCTTAAATTTCCTGGTCGGTTATAATTTTACAAAATAAATCGGCTGAGATCTCTGTCCTCTACCACATCCCGAAGCTGTTTCTTCACATACTCTGCCGTTACCACAAAACGCTCTTCTCCACGTTCACTGGCATCAAAAGAGAGTTCATCAAGAACCCGCTCCATCACTGTATGCAGCCGCCTTGCCCCAATTTCTTCTGTTTTTTCGTTCACTTCAACGGCTATACCTGCAAGTTCATCAATGGCATCATCTTCAAAAATAAGTTCCACATTTTCTGTGGCCATCATCGCTATGTACTGCTTTACAAGCGCACTTTCAGGCTCAGTGAGAATACGTACAAACTCATCTTTCCCTAAAGGATGCAGTTCTACCCGTATCGGGAATCTCCCCTGGAGTTCCGGGATAAGATCAGAAGGCTTACACAGATGAAAGGCACCACTTGCAATAAACAGGATATGATCGGTCTTCACCATTCCATACTTCGTGGTAACAGTTGAGCCTTCAACTATTGGAAGCAGATCACGTTGAACACCTTCCCTTGAAACCTCAGGCCCATGTCCCCCTGAACTGCGGGAAGCCACCTTATCAATTTCATCAAGGAAAATAATTCCGGATTCTTCGGTACGCCGCAAAGCCTCGTCAACCACCTTGTCCATATCAACAAGTCTGTCCATTTCCTCTTGAGTTAACCCTTTGATGGCATCAGGAATTTTGATCTTCCGTTTCTTTTTCTTTTTGGGAAAAATCTTACTAAACGCATCCTGAAGGTTGGACTGCATATCCTCCATTCCGGATGTGGTCATTATTTCAACCATGGGCGTGGAACGGGCTTCTTCAAGATCCAGTTCTATTTCCCTGTCATCAAGTTTCCCCTCACGCAGCATTTTCCGAAACTTCTCACGGGTCGAATCTTTTTCTTTTTCTTTGTCGTTTTCAGGAAGAATTAATGCGGAGCCGTCACTATCCTGGTTCATAACAAACGAAGCCATACCATCCGTTCCGGATGCATCTGCAGGAACACTGGCCGGTGGCAGTAAAACATCAAGAACTCGTTCTTCTGCATTTACTTCAGCAAGTCCTTGCAGGAGGTTTCTTTCCTCTTTCTTCACCATGCTGACTGCAATCTCAACGAGATCACGGATCATTGACTCCACATCTCGCCCCACATAGCCAACTTCAGTGAATTTCGAGGCCTCAACTTTGAAAAAAGGAGATTGAGCAAGGGTGGCAAGACGCCTTGCAATTTCAGTCTTTCCCACACCGGTGGGGCCGATCATTATTATGTTTTTGGGTGCAATTTCTTCTCTTAACGGTGAAGGAACCTGGCGTCGTCTCCAGCGATTTCGAAGAGCTATTGCCACAGAACGTTTTGCGTCCGACTGACCGACAATATATTTATCCAGTTCTACAACGATATCTTTGGGAGTTAAAGATTGTGTGGGTATCATTTTTTATTTTTCTCTTTCGGCTATCTTTTCAATTGTAATAGAGTGATTAGTAAAAACACAGATATCAGCAGCAATAGTCATTGAAGCACGACATATCTCTTCGGCACCAAGATCTGAGTTTTCAATTAATGCTAAAGCAGCCGCCTGAGCGTAAGGCCCACCGGATCCGATTGCAAGTACGCCATTATCGGCTTCTATAACGTCACCTGTCCCGCTGAGAAGTAATGAATAATCCTCATCCACTGCAACCAGCATGGCTTCAAGCCTGCGCAACATTTTATCGGTTCGCCATTCCTTGGCAAGCTCCACTGAAGCCCGCATAAGATTCCCCTTATACTGATCAAGCTTCTGTTCCAGCAAGTCAAAAAGGGTAAACGCATCTGCTGTGGCTCCGGCAAATCCTGTAATAACCTTTCCATGATGCAGGCGACGAACCTTTTTGGCCTGATGTTTCATCACCGTGTTACCCAAGGATACCTGGCCGTCACCAGCCACTGCGACCTGTCCATTATGACGCACTGCCAGTATTGTTGTTGAACGTATTTTCATAGTATTTTGATTTGTTTTAAAATATATTGTATCAGCGATTAATTGTCTCGAAACTACTTTGCGTTTGGATGAGCCTTATCATATACTTCTGTCAGATGATCCAAAGTTAAGTGAGTATAGCGTTGAGTAGTTGACAGGCTTGCATGTCCAAGTAATTCCTGAACAGAACGCAGATCAGCACCCATCTCCAGTAAATGTGTTGCAAATGAATGACGCAGTGCATGCGGAGTTACAATCTGGGGAATCCCTGCACGTTCGCCATAGAATTTCACCATTCGTTCCACACTTCTACTCGTCAGACGTCCACCACGAACATTTAAGAACAAAGCGTGCTTTTCAACTTCCCGACCACGGCGGGCACGATCCGCTATCAGCTGTTCCCGCATGGGGAGCCAGTTGTGTATAGCCGCAAGCGCCGGTCTGCCAACCGGTACCAGTCGCTCCTTCTTTCCTTTGCCCCTCACCCTAAGCATTTCAGTTGCAAAATCAAGGTTCAATATATCTCTTGAAACAAGCTCGGCAACGCGCATACCAGTGGAGTAAAGAAGTTCAAGGATTGCCACATCCCGCAACATAAACCGATCTTTTGTATTCGGTGTGTCAAGTAGAGAAAACACTTCGTCAACTGTAAGAAATGCGGGGAGATATCTTCCGACTTTGGGTCCTGATATTCCTGTGACGGGATCCTGGCCAATGTGTTTTTCCCGTAACAGAAATTTAAAAAATGATCTCAGAGCCGAGAGCTTTCTTCCAACAGTTGCAGCACTATTATGGCCGTGAAGGCTTACGACATAGCGTCTAACATGAATCGCCTCAATCTCGCCGACAGCCAGTCCTTCAGGGAGGCTGGCCATAAACTCAGCAAGATCAAGTCCATAACCACTCACAGTATGATCTGAATACCCCTTCTCAAACTCAAGCCAACGCAAAAACAAATCTGTAAAGCTCTTAATTTCACGCATCACTGCCATCACTCCATAGCACTTTCTTCTCGACTTCTCGCCCATCTATGGATATATAGAGGATTTGGAGCAGATTTGAAAGTAATTCACATTGACACATACGAATTAAATGGCAAAACGAACATTTGAAAGTGCGCTTGGTAAACTTGAACAGATCACGGAAGAGCTGGAACATGGTGATCTTACTCTTGAAAAAAGCCTGAAGAAATTTGATGAGGGTATTGCGCTGGTAGACTATTGCAATACAACCTTAACGGAAGCCAAAGCTAAGGTAGAGGTGCTTCTTGAAAAACAAGGTGTACTCTCCCAAACTCCTTTTGAAGAGTTGGATCATGGAGATAAAGAACTATCTTGACGAACAGAGGCAGTTGGTTGAAGCTGCCTTTGAACGGTTTATTCCCATGGCTGAAGGTGATTTTAACAATCACCTTGAAGCCATGCGGTATTCGCTGCTGGCCGGGGGAAAAAGAGTGCGTCCCATTCTTTGTCTGGCTGCTGCAAGGTCTGTTGGTGGCAGGAATGTTCAAGATGACAACATTCTTCCTGTTGCCTGTGCGCTCGAATGTATCCACACCTATTCGCTCGTTCATGACGATCTCCCTGCCATGGACAACGACGATCTACGACGCGGCAAAGCCACCAATCACATACTGTACGGGGAAGCAGGAGCAATTTTAGCAGGCGATGGCTTGCTGACATGGGCCTTTGACCTTCTCAGCAACCCGGAATACGGTAATCTTGATGCCGAAAAAAAACTCCTTATTATTCATTGTATTGCCCGGGCTGCCGGTTCTTTTGGCATGGTTGGCGGCCAGGTACTTGATATCGCCAGTGAAAACACAAGTTTTCCCTTTGAAAGGCTGCAAACCATTCATCGCAGTAAGACAGGAGCGTTAATCACTGCCTCAATAATGGCAGGAGCAATTGCAGCAGGTGCTGATCAAAAACAACTTACTGCACTGGAAAATTATGGTATGCAGATTGGTCTTGCTTTTCAGATAGTAGATGACCTTTTAAATGCAACTGCCACCACGGAACAACTTGGCAAAGCTGCAGGAAGTGATGCAGAACATGGAAAAGCCACATATCCTGCTTACTTTGGCATTGAGGAAACTCAAAAACGTGCCAAACAAGCTGTAGCAGAAGCAAAAAATTGCCTGGTAGACTTTGACGACAAAGCTCGACCTTTGCGTCTGCTGGCTGATTATATATATACACGATCACACTGAAAAACAGATCGATCAGGAAATGGAAATGGATACAACAGAGAGCATAGAGTCCAAAAAGATCAGGCTCGAAGATATTAAAAGTCCGGCAGACCTGCGCAGCCTTGAAGTGACCGAACTTGAAATCATTGCCGGTGATCTACGTGACACTATTATAAATACTGTATCCAAAACCGGTGGTCACCTTGCTCCAAGCCTTGGTGTCGTTGAGCTTACCCTTGCCCTGCACTATGTGTTCAACACTCCAAAAGACAAACTGGTCTGGGATGTGGGGCACCAGGTGTATGCCCACAAACTCCTCACCGGCAGGCAGGAGCAGTTTCCTACTCTGCGTCAATACAAAGGCTTGAGCGGTTTTCCCAAATTTAAGGAAAGTGTGTACGATGCCTTTGAAACCGGACATTCATCCACTTCTATCTCAGCAGCTCTTGGCATGACCTGTGCAAAAGTTCTGAAAAATGACGCGGGCAAGGTTGTTGCTATCATTGGTGATGGTTCCATGACTGCAGGGATAGCCTTTGAAGCTCTGAACCAGGCAGGACATCAGGATAAAGATCTGATTGTTATCCTCAATGATAACGAGATGTCCATCTCGGAAAATGTTGGAGCGATGTCAAGTTTTCTGTCCAGGCAGCTTACCAGCAGAACAGTACGACACCTGCGTAAACATATCTCCACCCGCTTGAAAGAATTACATGGCGTGGGGGACAGGTTTTTAAACGTGTTGAAGAAGAGTGAGGAAAACATTAAGAGTTTCTTTACTCCTGCAATGCTCTTTGAAGCATTCAAATTTTATTATATTGGCCCTATCTCCGGCCACGAATTGGACGTTTTAATCCCAACGCTTGAAAATATCAGGGACAATGTTGATGGACCGGTACTTGTCCATGTAATAACCCAGAAAGGCAAAGGCTATGAACACGCCGAGAAAAACCCAGGCAACTACCATGGTCTTGGGCCCTTTGATGTGAAAACCGGTATTCCTCACACATCTGCCGGATCAATAAGTTACACGGAAGTATTTGGAAAGACCATGTGTAACATTGCTAAAAAAAACCAGGATCTTGTCGCAATCTCTGCAGCCATGCCCGCAGGTACCGGCCTTAGCCATTTTGCCCAGGAATTCCCGGATCGTTTCTTTGATGTGGGTATTGCAGAGCAACATGCTGTAACCTTTGCAGCAGGTCTTGCTGCTGAAGGTATTCAACCCGTTGTTGCTATTTATTCTTCGTTTTTCCAGAGGGCTCTGGATCAAGTTATCCACGACGTATGTATTCCCGGCCTTCCCGTAACCTTAGCCATTGATCGTGGTGGTGTTGTTGGCGATGATGGACCTACTCACCACGGAGTCTTCGACATCTCGTTCCTTCGTTTCATACCAAATATCACTTACATGGCACCAAAAGATGAGAACGAACTTCAACATATGCTTTTCACCGCAATATCCCTCTCAGGACCGGCTGCAATACGCTATCCACGTGGTGCTGGAGAAGATGTGGACATGGACACAGAACTCGTAAACCTTGAAATTGGTAAAGCTGAGTTATTGCGGGAAGGAAAGGATATTTTGTTGTTGCCAATCGGCAATAGAGTATATCCGGCTATGAGAGCAGCTAAAGGCTTAGAAAAACTGGGGATTGATGCGGCGGTTATCAATCCGCGCTTTATCAAGCCACTGGACAAAGACCTCCTGTGTGAATGGGCAGAAAAAACCGGCCGCGTGCTTACTGTCGAGGACAATGCTGAACATGGTGGCTTTGGAAGTCTTGTGTTGGAACTCCTGTCGACAAATAAACTGTTTGGAGTGAAGACTCATCTGCTTGGATATCCAGATCACTTTATTGAACACGGACCGCAAAAGACTCTTTGGAAAAATTCGAAGCTGGATTCTCCTTCTATTATCAATGCTGCCATGGAGCTAATGAAAGAATAATTCCCTGGTCATTTCATTCTCACATGGAAGTGTGAGAACGAAATGACTTCCGAGTTATTTTGTATAATACTCCAGATACCAATCGACAAAACGCTTTACGCCAACGTCCAATGGTGTATCTGGCTTATAATCAAAGTCTCTTATCAGATCGTCCACATTAGCATATGTGGCCTGCACATCGCCCGGCTGCATTGGCAGAAAATTCTTATCAGCTGTTTTTCCAAGATTTTGCTCCAACAACTGAATAAAATAGAGAAGCCGTTCTTTCTTATTATTTCCTATATTATAAATCCGATACGGACAATATGAGGTGGCGGTATCAGGGCTTTCAGAGTTCCATTGAAAATCCGGTTCTGCAGGTTTTTGCACTACACGTGCCACCCCCTCAACGATATCATCAATAAAAGTGAAATCACGTGCCATGTTCCCATTATTAAAAACGTTGATTGGTTCTCCGGCAAGGATTGCTTTGGCAAAAAGCATGGGTGCCATATCCGGCCTGCCCCATGGCCCATAAACAGTAAAAAATCTGAGCCCGGTACAGGGAAGCCCAAAAAGATGGCTGTAGGAATGGGCCATCAACTCATTAGACTTTTTAGATGCTGCATACAGGGAAACAGGATGGTTGACATTGTCATGTTCCGAATACGGTTGATGCGTATTTGCTCCATAGACAGAACTTGATGAAGCATACACAAAATGTTTCACCCTTGAATGTCTGCATCCCTCAAGGAGGTTGGCAAAGCCCACAATATTTGTATCTATATAGGTTGCAGGGTTTATAAGGGAGTAGCGAACACCGGGTTGCGCAGCCAGATTAACCACCGCATCAAAGCTGTGGTCAATAAAGAGTTTTTCCATGGCTGCCCGATCTGAGATATCCACCTCAAGGTTCTGGAAATTGTCATTTGCTGCTATTTGAGTTAAGCGATCTTTCTTCAAACTCACATCGTAATAATCAGTGATGGTATCAATTCCGATCACTTCACAGCCCGATGCACACAATTTTTTCGCAAGAAAGGAACCAATAAATCCGGCTGTTCCTGTTACCAGAATTTTTTTCATTTTTTGCTTTCTGGTCTTTTCTTTCTTCTCATCAGTCATCAAAATCCCCTTCCGGCCCTTTGTCGGTATCGAGTTCTGCTGCTCGTGCAATAATCTTTTCTTTAGTCCAATCTGCCGGATCTTCAATTCGTTCTACTTTTGGCCCAAGGTCATGGGAGCCGGCTTTTAAAATTTCAGCCTTGCCTATATCTGCTGAATCACCCGCGGAGAAGACATCAACCAGCATAGTATAAATAAACGCTTCAACTCGCGCACACATCCGCTCGCGAATATCTTTTGCCTGCCCGGAAAGTCTGTTCTCAAAAGGCAGATTTAACTTTTTGTAATCTCCCCCTTTCCAGCCCTTATCATCGGCATATTTTACCATCTGCTGCCACATTTCTTCTGTGACACCTTCCCCCTGAACTTTCTTAAAGTTTCCGTTCTCATCAAGGATTGCATTTCCATAATCATTTACTTCAAGTCCCCAGGAAACCATCTGCAAAGCAGTTGCCACATTGGCTTTGGTTGTGGCTGTTTCCCTGCAAATGGCACGAAGTCGTTCTGAGCTGTTCCCGGATGTTCCATGCTGTGCACCTGATGTTCCGTATGGGGCAAGTGCCTTATGGATCTCACCTGTAAGCCCAACCTGGATCCCCTGTCCTGATGCTTCAAGACCGTGAATACTGCCATTATTCAATGCTATCCAATCAGCACAAATTCCATGTGCATTCAATCCTTTGATCAAAAACGAAGCATCATCAACGGTGGACAAGCCCTGTTCACCTTTAATTTCACCAACTTCCGTTTCCAAGCCTGCCCAGGAAGGAACGTAACTGTTTAGCTCGATATTGGCGAGCAGGTTTTTGTCATCAAGCATATGAGAGGCGTCAACGGCAATGGAGGTGATTCCCGCATCAAAGATGGAAGGTATTTCGACTTTGGCCATGATCATATCACTTTCCTGCTTAATTCCGTAGTGATCGGCATGGATTGCAACAGGAACTGTAATATGTAATTCATTGCAAATACTGTCTACAATTGTTGCCATGTTCCAGAGACTTACAGGACAATAGGCATTGGCTCCACCTTCGGAACGGGCAATTTCTATGATGATTGCACTATTTGCCCGCTGGGCTGCAAGCAATGCGCCACGAATAACAAAAGTACTTCTGCCGTTGGCAGCCATGGTCATAGCAGCGCCCTTGATTCTCATTGCACGATCAATAACCTTACCACTGACAATCAATGCTTTTGAATTTGGAAATAATTTTTTTATATTAGGCGGACGACCAATCTCAAGAAGTTTTGTGTATTCTGCGCTGTTGCTCATAGTAATCTCCCTTAATCATTTTTTGATAACTTATTTTTACTCATTTAATATACCGTATCACAATAACAAAATCCAGAAACGACTCTCACTGCCTATTCTTTGTTTTCAAGCAATTCTGAATCCTGCTTAGCATCTGCATCTTCGTCATCATCGTCATTGAATCCACCAAAGGTTTTTTTTCCGAAAAAATAGACAGCAACCACACTTATCTCGTACAGAATAAGTAGAGGTATGCCCATCATCATCTGGTTAACAACATCGGGAGTGGGGGTTAGGATGGCTGCAATGACAAAATTAATAAGAATCGCATATTTCCGGTTTTTATTCAGAAAAGGAACAGTAACAACGCCAATTTTAGCAAGAAAAACCATTAAAACAGGCATTTCAAAAATAATTCCGAAGGCGATAAGAAGACGCAGAGCCAGTGAAAAATATTCACTGACCGCCGGCATGGAGATTAGAAACTCATTTGAATATCCAACTAAAAATTTAAAAGCAGGTGGAAAGACCACAAAATAACCAAATGCGGCACCACCTATAAAACAGATGGTGGAAAGAAAAGTAAAGGGAAGGACTACCTTTTTTTCATGTTTGTACAGACCAGGGGCAATAAAACTCCATATTTGGTAGAAAATGACAGGACTTGCAAAGATGAGACCACAGACGAGTGCGAGCTTTAGATAAAAAAAAACCCCTCTTGATATGACGTGAAGATCAGGGTGCTGGTGGCAGGTAAAACTTCTATTAGAGGTTTGAAAAACCAGGTACCAATGGGTTTAATAAAACAGTAAGAAACAGCAAAACCAACAATAATTACAATAAAAGATTTAATGAGACAGGACCGGAGTTCACGCAGATGATCGGTGAGTGCCTCGGGCTCAAACGACTGCCCATCCTCACTCTCATTATTTGCTTCTTCAATTGCTTTTTCACTCATTTCATTCTCCTTTGATTCACCATTTTTCCTGCCTCTTTGTACCTCAATTGTTCTTTTGTTGCAACTCTCATGTTTGCCACTCCCGCCTATGTTCGCAATACCAACATAGTATTCCTTTGAGAGTACAAATCAAGTATGTTCATGTCTGGGAAAATAAAAATTGCAGTTCGAATTACCCTGTACAGGTTATCTGTTACTGTCACCGAATACAACACATCTTCTGCCCGCAGGGCATCATCTTCTCACCCATATGGAGATAAATATTTTGTCCGCTCCCCCCACATCATGGTTTGTTTATCTGCTTCGTTGCTGTGACAATAGTATTTATACAGGAATCACAACCAACCTCGACCAACGAATCCACGAGCACAATCATAGTGAAAAAGGGGCAAAATACACCCGGGGACGAAGACCGGTGACATTATTATACCATGAAAAAATGACCTCTCGAACAGAAGCCAGTCAAAGAGAATACCAGATCAAACAAATGAAAAAGTCAGAGAAAGAACAATTAGTAAAAGATTCCAGAACTCCTGTTATTTAAGGATTGGAAAAATTCATTTTTTTGCAGTAAGCTAATTATAGTGGTCTCGATGGTTTTGCCGTTTTCACGGAAGCACCAAACAGAACTGCTGCTCACATTAACGAACACTCTTTTAAACCTCCACTAAGGAACAGGAACGAAATAAGATGTTCAAGTTCTTTCGTGTACGTTCCTAACATTCACATGACTTCAATTCTCGTTGTAGATGATGAACGCAGTATGCGTGACTTCCTCAAAATCCTCCTTATGAAGGAAGGATACCAGGTGCAAACCGCCTCTGGTGGAAAACAGGCTCTTGAAAAGATAGAGCAGCATCCTTTCAACCTGATCATCAGTGACATTCGGATGGATGGCATGGACGGCCTGGAGCTGTTAAACACTATAAAAGAAAAGCAGCCCTCTTTGCCGGTTGTGATGATCACAGCATTTGCATCACCCGATGATGCGGTGTTTGCTATGAAAAACGGAGCCTTTGACTATGTGAGCAAACCCTTTAATGTTGAGGAGATCAAATCAGTCACGTCTTCTGCTGTCGCCAAAGGTATGCAAAGTGCAGAAGATAAATCCATCTCAGCAGAATTCCCTGAGATCATTGGTGAAAGCCGTGAAATGATCAAAATTTTTGAGATGATCCAGCGCATTGCTGTCACTCCTGCCAATGTCCTGATTTATGGAGAATCTGGAACTGGAAAAGAACTGGTAGCCCAGGCTATCCACCGTCATTCCCTGGTGGCAGAGGAAGGTTTTGTTCCTATTACCTGCAGCGCCATCCCGGAAGAGTTGATGGAGAGTGAACTCTTTGGTCATGTCAAAGGTTCCTTTACCGGAGCTGTCAGTGACAAACAGGGTCTGTTTCAACTCGCCGACAAGGGCACTGCCTTTCTTGATGAGATCGGGGAGCTCACCCCCATCATTCAGACCAAATTACTGCGTGTTCTTCAGGAACGTGAAATTAAACCAGTCGGTGGGACTCGGGTACAAAACGTCAATGTACGTATTATTGCAGCGACAAACAGAATTCTTGAAGAAGAGATTATGGCAGGTAGGTTTAGAGAAGATCTTTTCTACCGCTTAGCTGTTGTTCCACTCCGGGTCCCCCCCCTTCGTGAACGCAAAGGTGATGTTCCCCTGCTGGCTAGCTACTTCCTTAAAAAATACTCGAAACTTTTTGGTAAAGAAGTACAGAAGATGTCTTCCTACGCCATGGAGGTATTGATGAAATATGATTTTCCAGGCAATGTCCGTGAGCTTGAAAATATCATAGAGCGTGGTGTTGCACTCGAATCATCCAATATTATCCTGCCGGAAAGCTTAACCCTCTCCTCTTTCCGTAAAGACAAATCAGATAGTACGACACAACCGGCATCACCTTTTCAGGTGGTTGCCAATGAAGAGGAGCTTTTTGATATGGGACTTGAAGCGCTCATGGCTGAAACCGAAAAGCGATGCCTGACTGCTGCCCTCAAGAAAACCGACAACTCCAAGATGCGTGCTGCTGAACTTCTGCAGGTAAGTTTCAGGAGCTTGCGGTATAAAGTTAAAAAATATGACATAGGGCTCGGCAAGAAATAACCTGGAACGTTTAAATGCCATTACTCCCAAACAACAAATCATTCTCCGATAGTAGTACTGTCGAAAAACTTCTTGTCCATCAGCTTCTCTGGATGCTGTTGCTTCGTGTTATTCTATACACCTTGATTCTTGGGCTAAGTGGTTATTTGCAGGCAGGAAAGTTCAATGTTACAGTCTTACCTCCTCACCTTTTATTCCTGTTTATTCTAGTTATTTACGTAGCCTCTATTTCATCAGGTCTCATTTTACTAAAAACTAACACACCCCTCCGGCATTTTGGTTTAAAACAAATTTTACTGGATACTCTATTTGTCTCCATTCTTGTTTATTATACTGGCAGCTCAAATTCGATCTTTTCCCCAATCTACTTCTTCCCGATTATTGCAGGTGGGCTTATCATGCCACGCCTTGGGGGACTGATTGCTGCTGGTGCTGCAACCTTGCAATTTGCCGTCGTTCTTCTGCTTGAATATTATCAATTTTTCCCGGCTTTCCTAAAAGTACCCTTCTACGAGAATGGTCAGGACATTTTTGCCACCCTCAATCTCTTTGCTGTGTATGGGCTAATCTTTTTTCTTACTGCCATACTCTCCAGTCTCTTTGCAGGAAGACTACGGAAAACCGAAGATGCCCTTTCTGACTCAGTTCGGGATTATGACAGGTTAAGCCTGTTGTACAAACAAATTTTTGATGATATCTCCACGGGCATTATCACTACAGACACAAAAAACCGCATCACCTCTGTCAATAACGCCGCAGAACATATCACCGGCTATTCCTCAAGGGATTTACTGCATGAAAAATTTCATTATTTTTTTCCTAATGTCACTTTCTCTGCATTAGGTTCACGCCATTCGGCTGAAATCATACGAAAAAATAATGAGCAAACGCGAATAGGGTACTCCTATGCCCGTTTGCAGTATTCACAAGTTCTCAACAACGAAAAAGAGGACGACACTCCAGCTCACTGCGAAAATTGTAAGGTTATAACCATACAGGATATCAGTGAAATTGAGCGCATGGAAAAACAGATGCAACAGACGGAAAAACTTGCTGCTATCGGTCAGATGAGTGCAGGTATCGCCCATGATTTCAGAAACCCCTTAACTGCCATTTCCGGCTCTGCACAGGTTCTGGACAGTGAACTTTCCCAAATGCATTCGACACAAAGTCAGGTAAACTCTGAACTGGTTGCAATCATCCTCAGAGAATCAAACCGGTTGTCCAATACGGTTTCAGATTTCCTGAAATTTGCCAGACCGGAACATGCAGAAAAGGACTGGTTTTCTTTTAGACGCTGTTTGGATGAAGTAATTGAAGTAGCCGAGATGGACTCTGAATGGCCCACCACGATGCAACTGGAACTTTTGACGGATGATATCACTGACATATGGGCTGATCAATACCAGATCTTTACTATCCTCAACCACCTTTTACAAAATGGACTCGCATTTGTTCCATTGGGACAGGAGCAGATACGCATTATAGCGAAAGAAGTTCAAATTAATACGCACAAAGACGTAATCATAATAACCGTGGAAGACAATGGTCCGGGAATAGCTCAGGGCAGAGAGGAAAAAATATTTGAACCATTTTACACAAGACGAGTGGATGGCACAGGGTTGGGGCTGGCCATCGTTAAGCAGATGATTGAAGAACACGGAGGAACTATTGAAGCTGGTAAATCGTTCCTTGGAGGAGCAAAGTTTATAGTTACACTTCCTCTTCCCCAAGAGTTATAGCAGCGAAGACACTTATACTCCTCAGTCTTGCTCTTCACCAGTGTTATTCATTTTCTTTCCAAACAGTAGCACCGAGTCCTGTTAGTTTTCCGACCATATCCTCATACCCGCGTTCCAGATGATAAATCCGGGAGATATCAGTTCTTCCCTTTGCAGCAAGTCCTGCAATAACAAGAGATGAACTTGCACGCAAATCCGTTGCCATAACCTGCGCTCCCGTAAGATGGTCTCCTCCCAAACCTTTTACCATAGCGATGCGGCCATCTACCTTAATGGATGCTCCCATACGCTGCAACTCTGCCACATGCATAAATCTATTTTCAAAGATAGTCTCATTAATCACGCTAAGTCCATTACTCATTGACATGAGAGCCATAAATTGAGCCTGCAGGTCTGTTGGATAGCCTGGATATGGCATGGTGGTAATATCCACAGGTTTAATAGTATTTTTATTCTCCAGAGAAGTAATACGTATGGACTTTTCAGAAATATCAACTCCGACACCAGCAAGACGCAGTTTATCCAGAAGGGAAGGTAAATGGCTGGGGTTACAGTTTTCAACAACCGCATCACCACCAGCCGCAGCCACTGCAATGGCATAGGTTCCAGCCTCTATTCGATCGGGGATAATGCGGCTTTCAGCAGCAGTCAGCTGCTCAACTCCATGGATGGATAACCGATCGCTCCCCCTTCCTTCAATATCAGCTCCCATGGCAATCAGCATATCAATCAGATTGCCAATTTCCGGTTCTTTGGCAGCATTTTTAATTATCGTTGTACCTTTTGCAAGAACTGCTGCCATAAGTAGGTTTTCAGTTCCGGTTACAGAGGGAATATCAAAGTATAAGGTGCTTCCCTGCATTCGACCATCAATTCTGGCATCAACATACCCATGCTTGATATCGCATGTAACCCCAAGTTGCTCAAAGCCCATAAGGTGAAAGTTTATTGGACGAGCACCAATGGCACATCCGCCAGGAAGAGATACTTTCGCTCGCCCCAGACGTGCCAGCAGGGGGCCAAGTACAAGAACTGATGCCCTCATGGTTTTTACAAGATCATAGGAGGCTTCAGAATACTGCAATCCGGTTCCATCAATCTTTAGAGTATCTCCCTCACGTTCCCAGGTAAGACCAAGGGATTCCAGTAAGCGTAAAATAGTTCTTGTATCTCGAAGATCAGGAACATTATGCAGAACATGAACCCCAGGAGCGAGTAGACTGGCAGCAATGAGTGGTAAAGCTGCATTTTTTGCTCCACTGACACGCACCTTACCAAAAAGCTGTTTGCCGCCTTCTATAACTAATTTTTCCATCTTTATTTATTCCTCAAGAATAGCTGCATGACCTTGTCACAAGCTACTCTATCTCTAGTTTCGCATGAAATATACGATCATGCTCTGCATAATCTTTTTCGATTATGAGTTGTGTAAAACGTTTAGTAAATTTTTTTTCATCCGCAAATAAAGAGAGGATATCACCACCTTGATCAGCACCTATTTCCATAAACAGATCAGCACCGGGTAACATCCGCTGACGCAATTCTTCATCAATTCTCTTTATTATTTCCAGTCCTTTATCTCCGCCGTTGAGCGCGAGGTGCGGTTCATAACGATCCACTTCCGGTTGCAAACCATCTGCAAGCTCCTGTTGACTGACATAGGGTGGATTTGAAACAACGAGAGAAAAGCATGGCACAGGGGCAAGTGCTGACAGCAGATCGCTTTGAAGAAAATCTACGAGATGTGACACCCCATGCCTTCTGGCATTTTCTCTGGCTGACATAATTGCTTTCATGGACAGATCTATTGCCAAAACTTTCCTGCCAAGCTCTTTGGCAAGAACAATTGCAATTACGCCACTGCCGCAACAGAGATCAAGAATACGACCCGGCGGTTGAGAAGATTCTCTCCAAACCTTAATAGCTCTTTCAACAAGTAACTCTGTTTCGGGACGTGGAATAAGAACATCGGGGCTAACCAGAAAATCAAGGGACCAGAATTCTTGAACACCTAGAATATAGGCTAAAGGCTCACGCTGTTCTCGTCGCTGTAGAAGGCTTAAAAAATGTTTTTCAAGCTCTTTTGATATCGACTCGTCTCCCATAAGATACAGGGCAGTTCGAGATTTCTCAAGACAATGGCCAAGAAGGAGGGCGACATCTCTATCAGGATCTTCAATACCAGCTTTTCCAAGCCTTAAACAGGCACTGTGAAGCAGTTCACGAATTAACAAGGTTTTCTCACAACCTTACGTTATTGGATCAGCTTGAGTTTTTCTTCCTGATCGTGGGTGATAAGTGGAACCAGGATCTCGTCAATTTTTCCAGCCATAATCGATTCAAGCTTATAGAGGGTGAGATTGATACGATGGTCGGTCATGCGGCCCTGTGGAAAGTTATAGGTTCTAATACGTTCGCTGCGATCTCCAGTTCCCACCTGACTTTTTCTTGCTTCTGAAATTTTATCATGATGTTCCTGTTCCATTTTATCGAGTAGACGAGCTCTTAGAACAGTGAGCGCTTTGGCTTTATTTTTATGCTGGGATTTTTCATCCTGACACGTAACCATTAATCCGGTGGGCAGATGGGTAATACGTACAGCAGAGTCAGTGGTATTTACAGATTGCCCACCAGGCCCTGAAGCTCGATAAACGTCAAACTTAAGCTCACTGGGATTGATATTCAACTCAACTTCATCGGCTTCAGGAAGAATAGCAACAGTTACAGCAGAGGTATGAATTCTACCTTGAGTTTCTGTTTCAGGAACGCGCTGTACACGGTGCACACCACTTTCATATTTAAGTTTTGAGTAAACAGAATTACCGCTTATGAGCGCAATTATCTCTTTAAACCCGCCGATCCCCAAGCTACTTGAGCTCATTATCTCAATTTTCCAGCCCTGAGATTCTGCATAACGGGAATACATGCGAAAAAGATCCGCTACAAAAAGTGCTGCCTCATCGCCACCTGTACCAGCTCTAATTTCGAGAAATGTATTTCGTTCGTCATTGGGATCTTTTGGCAAAAGTAACAGCAGAATATCCTGTTCAAGCTTTTTCTCCTGAACAGAAAGCTCCTCTATTTCTTCACGAGCCATTTGCAAAAGTTCCTCATCATCGTCCCCTTCCTGGAGAAGTTCACGATTCTCACCAATATCGGCAATGACGCCATCAAGTTCATTATAAAGAACCTGAAGCTTGGAAAAATGTGAATGTTCCTGAGCTACCTTCTGATAAGCCTTCTGGTCTGCGATAAGAGATGGATCCGAGAGCCTTCCCTCAAGATGTGATATCTTTTCGTCAAGGTCTGTAAGTTTATCTATCATGAAAAAATACCGAAGCAAAAGGTCTTAGGAAGAAAAATAGAAAATCCACAACCTGTAACATACAGATTGTGGATCAACAAAGAAACAAACGATTCAGCGGTGCTGATGAACTGTTAAATCTACTTTTTCTCTTCGAAGTGCTTTGCGTAACGTTTCTTAAACTTCTCGATACGACCAGCAGTATCGATCAATTTTTGTTTTCCCGTGAAAAAAGGGTGGCAGGCAGAACAGATCTCAACGACCATTTCAGAATTAACTGACCCAATCTCAACCTCATTACCACAACCACAAACAGCGCTAATCTTATGATATTCTGGATGTATATCGCTTCTCATAATTATAATTCCTTACAATAGGAGTGACTTTTCAGTTCACATTAATATTTGAATAGTTCAAAGGAAGAGAAATATAATAAAACCAAGTAATAATTTCAACTAAAAAAAACCGATCTCCCGTCTAAAAACAAAAAACAGAGCTATACGCTCGCAAGCTAATTGTTCATCGAATTGATAAAATCCTCGTTAGTCTCGTGCTGTTTCAGCTTATCAAGGAGAAACTCCATACCACTGGCCGGATTCATGGAAGCAAGCAATTTTCGCAGGATCCAGACTCGATTGAGAAGAACAGGCTCAAGAAGCAAATCTTCCTTACGGGTGCCGGATTTCTTGATATCAATGGCCGGATAAATACGTCTATCGGACATTTTACGATCAAGAACAATTTCCATGTTACCGGTTCCCTTAAATTCCTCAAAAATAACCTCGTCCATGCGACTTCCGGTCTCCACAAGTGCTGAGGCAATAATGGTCAGACTTCCACCCTCCTCAATATTTCTGGCAGCACCAAAAAATCGTTTTGGACGATGCAGGGCATTAGCTTCAACACCACCAGAAAGGATCTTCCCGCTTGCAGGCGTGACTGTATTGTACGCTCTTGCCAGACGAGTGATACTATCAAGTAGAATAACAACATCCTTCTTATGTTCAACCAGTCGTTTTGCCTTCTCAATCACCATCTCAGCAACCTGAATATGTCGCTGGGGAGGTTCATCGAAAGTGGAACTAACAACTTCTGCAGTTACAACTGTCCGCTGCATTTCAGTTACCTCTTCAGGACGTTCATCAATTAGCAAAACAATAAGATAGACTTCCTTATGATTCTTGGCGATAGCATTGGCAAGCTTTTGAATAAGAACCGTTTTACCGGTTCGTGGAGGGGCGACAATCAAACCACGCTGTCCCTTTCCAATGGGAGCCATCATATCCATCAGGCGCATAGAATAATTATCAGGTTCCATCTCCAGATTGAATTTTTCTTCAGGATGAAGCGGGGTCAGGTTACCAAAGAGTGTCTTTTTCTTGGCAGCTTCAGGAGTGTCAAAGTTAATTGCCTCAACTTTTAACAGGGCTAAATACCGTTCACCATCTTTGGGTGCTCTTACAAGCCCTTCAATGGTATCACCGGTTCGAAGCCCAAGCCTGCGAATCTGAGACGGGGAGACATAAATGTCATCTGGGCCCGGCAGATAATTATAATCAGGAGCTCGCAGAAAACCAAACCCGTCAGGAAGAATTTCCAGCACACCGCTACCTCGCATCTTCCCTTCCTTATCTGCCTGAGCCTGAAGTATGGCAAAGATAAGTTCCTGTTTACGAAGCGTATTAACACTTTCAACCTTTAGATTACGTCCAAGCTTGACGAGGTCGGTGATTTTCTTAAGCTTTAATTCAGCCAGATTCATTAATTCTTTTCTCCATTGTAAAGGCTGTTAGGCAAGGGTTACTGGTTTTGATCTTATTCCATAATACCTTGTCTGGAATGACAAAAGACAGGGCATAATTAATGCAATTGTTATCAGATATTCTCTTTCCACCGGAATAGTGGTCAATTCTTTCAACCAGTATCAAACCGACAGGAGCGAAAAACAAAGGTTGCTCTACTTATATAATAAAATAGAAATCAGGATAGGATTAAATAGGATTATAAGAACATTGTGCCCTGCGGGCAGAGGGTATTAGATATTCAGTATTCGGTATTCGGCAACCAACACAGGAAAAATTCCCACACAAACGTTGATTTTCCAATACATTTAAATAGTGGTAGATTGTATAATGTAATACGCAACACAACTTCTTTCACATAACAGTTCACATTGTGATGAACTGATTTTTATCGTAACAAATCTTTTGATCTCTATATTGACCAAAACATATAAGGCAGGATTTTCATCAATCGAGGCTATAGTAAGGTTTCAGAAAAAAGCTGTCAAGACTTTTTCATTGTTATCTGTTTTTTCCTGTAAAAATGTTGTTTTTAGTACTTTCAAAGGGGGTACTGAAAAGAGTACCGGCTTACCGTTCAGCACCTAATTCTTCAACCAATTGTTCCAACTGTTTCAAGCTATGGTCATAAGACCCTGAATTGTCGATAACCCAGTCACCAAACTCACATTTATCGGGAAGAGGCATCTGACAGGCAATACTTGCGCGCGCATCGTCAACCGAAACCATATCACGATCCATTATCCGTTTGAGACACGTTTTTTCGTCAGCATAAACTACCAGTATAGCGTCAAAATCACCCTGCCAGCCTTTTTCCAAAAGAAGCGGAACTTCCACAACCAGATTGCGATTCTTCTTTTTTGCTTCCTTACAGTAAAAAAGAAGCTCCTCGCGAACAAGAGGATGCAGAAGCGCATCTAATTGTGAACGTAGTGAGTCATTGCTAAAAATAGCCTTACGCAACAAAGACCTGTTAAGTTGTCCATCAACCAAAAAGAAATCAGCAGAAAAATGTTTACGTATCTCTTTATAGCCCGGTTCTCCGATCTCAAGAAGATCACGACACACCAGATCGGCACTTATGTTTTTAGCACCTATCATCTTCGCAAGAGACTCTGCCACAAAACTTTTTCCTGCACCTATTCCACCTGTCACAGCAATATTCATGGAAGATCCATAAACTTTTCATACTCCTGCAAGCGGAGTTGCTCAACAATTTCTCTAAAATCAGGCCAAAGCGGTGCAGAAAAAGTAAGATGTTCACCGGTTACTGGATGAGTAAAGCGTAAACTTTGGGCATGGAGCATTTGCCGTGGATATTGCCGGGTGTTTCTTGCTCTTCCATAGAGCATATCACCTGCTACCGGGCAACCAAGGGAGGCCATATGAACACGTATCTGATGAGTTCGCCCTGTTTCAATCTGAACACGCACGAGACTGCATTTTTCAGAATACTCTTCAACTACCTGCCAATTACTGGCAGCATAGCGCCCCCGACCCTCGTCACAGACTGCCATTTTCTGACGATTCACAGAATGCCGGCAAATTGGGGCTACAATCCGACCATTCTTTTTTTGCAAAATACCAAATACAAGAGCAAGATACTCCTTATGAATGGTTCTCTCTTTAAATGCATCAACGAGTATACGATGGCATTGGGCAGTTTTTGCAATCACCATAATACCAGAGGTATCCTTATCGAGACGATGTACAATTCCCGGTCGTATCGTATCCCCCACTCCTGCAATATCCTGACAATGATAGAGTAAACCATTAACAAGAGTGGAATCAGGATTTCCAGCACCTGGATGAACAACAATCCCAGGAGGTTTGGAAATAATTATAAGGAAATCATCTTCAAAAAGAATATCAAAAGGAACTTCCTGAGCAACAAGCTCAAGAGGTGCAGGCTGGAAAACAGTTCCGCTTATTAACTCTCCAGTTTTTAAACGATAACTGCTTTTCTTCTTCTGACCATCAACCAGAATCAGGCCAAGACGAATGGATTGGATCAGATTACTTCTTGAAGTGTCAGCAACACGCTGCACCAGATAATGATCGAATCTGATTCCGGCCAATTCTGCTGACACGTGAAACTCAAGCGGTTTAGCAGGATGTATTTCTGAAAGAATGTCAATCACTGGTGAACTATGGCCAAATAGCTGGTGCAAGGAACTCAATTGGACGCTGATACCATGCACAACAGGCCGACAATACGTCTGGAGTGCAACACGCCCATAAACTAATTGAACAGATTATCAATTAACTTTTCAATTTTGGATTCGTCAACCTTCCTGGCAAGCGAAATTTCCATAACCAGGAGGTTTTTTGCGGTATCCATCATCTTTCGTTCCCCATAAGAGAGATCTTTGTCGACACTGAGAAGATACAAGTCACGAAGAACAGCAGCAACTTCATGGATCGAACCGGTTTTTATCTTCTCCATGTAATCTCTGTAACGACGATTCCAGGTTTGTGTGCCTATTTCGTTATCTCTGGCTCTCAGGATATCAAGTACAGCATCAACTTCCTTTTTACTGATTATGGCCCGGAGCCCAACATTATCACTACTGGCTGTTGGAATCATTATCTTCATTGCATTATCGAGTATTTTCATGACATAAAAATCCTGAGCAATACCCGCAACAGTCTGGTTCTCTATAGCTTCAATAACACCTACACCATGGGCTGGATACACAGCCATATCACCTTGTACAAACAAAGTAGCCTCCTAGAATAACATCGGAATTACGACACACACCCATGGGAGATGAGAATAGTCAACATGTCAATAGCAAGATTTTTGAGAATGTTGAGGATGCCGACCCTTGACAGAACACAACTGTTAAAAAACAACGTCCTGTCAAAAAATAGTAACAAATATTAATTATACCATACTTTTCCATAATACGCTTCGAAAAACCGTAACTTATGGGAAAGTGTGCTCAACCTATTTCACTGAATTAATAATATTCATGGCCTGCTGACTGCCGGCCTTAACAAAAGCCTCAACTCCAGAGGAAAGATGGGACATCCTTTTATCAAGCAATTCCTGTTCGTCACTGGATAAAGATGCCAAAACATACCGATCAACTGGAATATCAGCATGAACGCCATTCCTCCCCGGCCTCCCCACGCCATACTTCAACCTGAAAAAGTCTTTTGTCCCAAGGCATTGAATGATAGAACGGATTCCATTATGACCACCAGGGCCACCACCGGCAACTAATTTGAGACGCCCTGGATTCATATCAATATCATCATGAATAACCAGTATACGATCACGGCTTACCTTGAAAAAGTCAGCAAAGCGTGCAACAGACCTCCCTGAAAGATTCATAAACGATTGAGGCTTTACAAAGAACAGGCGCCCTCCCCATAAAGAGATACGACAATACAACGCATCCCACTTATTCAATTCAAGGTATTCACCTTCATTACGCACCATGGTATCCACAACCTGAAAACCGACATTATGCCGAGTATGTTCATAGTCCCGGCCGGGATTACCGAGCCCCACAATCAAATACGTTTCTTCAGCCACCTTCCGTTTCCTTTCAAAAAAAAATCCGGGAAGACCCTATAAAAGGCCTTTCCGGACTCAATGCTAAGCGGGTTACCCAAGAACAATTTGAGAGATCCCTAAGCTTCCTGTTCGGTTTACTCTGCTGCTGCAGTGGCAACAGTTACTACAACCTCAACACAAAGAGCAGTAGCGTCAGAAACCATCTTCAGGTTATCAGACAGGCCAATGGCTGAATATGTAATTGAATCACCAATAGCAAGATCTGTTATATCAACACTAACAGTATCAGGGACATCAAGAGGAAGTCCTTCAATCTGGATGCTTGCGTTATGAATAACAAGATCACCACCAAGATCGGTGCCTTTCGCAGTACCGACAAACTCAATGGGCACAGTAAAAGCCTTGGGTTGCTGCAGGTTTATTTCAAAAAAATCGGCATGAATCAAGCTGTCATCAACGGGATCTGTCTGTATTTCCTTCATCATTACGTGACGAGGGGTATCATCACCACTAATAGAGAGATTCACAATGGCATTTTTACGACTTATCTGAAACAGGCTCTTCAGAAAAGGAGTTGTCTCAAGCTGAAGCGCCATGACATCCTTACCATTTCCATACAGCACCGCTGGTGTGTTGCCGCTTACCCGCAGGCGACGCATGGCACATTTGCCAAAACTATCTCTTTTTGAAGCGGAAATATCTACTTGAATCATATGATCCTCCTTAGCCCTGATACGGTGACGGATGTGCAACCATCAGGATTTATCTCAATATATTTATATGTTTTATGATTAGTTCTATTTCAAACTGTTCATCAAGCTATACGAACAAAGAACTGATGGAACCTTCATTGTGGATACAATCAATGGCCTGAGCCAACAGTTTTGAAACAGATAATACTACAATTTTATCACACTTCAGGGCATCAGCACGCAAGGGAATGGAATTTGTAACCACCAGCGAGCTAATAACCGATTTATTTAATCTTTCAACGGCAGGACCTGAAAGTACGGGATGTGAACAACAGGCGTGAACTTCATTGGCACCATGTTCCATGAGCGTTGCAGCGCCATTGCAAAGAGTACCCGCCGTATCCACCATATCATCAAGCATAATTGCAGTTTTACCTTTAACGTCTCCAATAACATTCATGGCCTGACATTCGTTTGGGCTATCTCGACGTTTATCAACAATGGCCAGACCTGCACCAAGGCGCTTGGCAAAGGCACGGGTTCTTTCCACACCACCAGCATCTGGAGAAACCATTACCACATCACTGAACTGGTCTTTTATATACTCGAGGATTACAGGAGCGGCATAAAGATGATCAACAGGGATATTAAAAAAGCCCTGAATCTGTCCCGCATGAAGATCCATACAGAGAACTCGACGAACTCCTACGGCCATAAACATCTCAGCAACAACCTTTGCGGAAATAGGAACACGCGGTGCTACTTTTCTATCCTGTCTGGCGTAGCCGTAATAAGGTACAACAGCAGTAATTCTTCTTGCCGATGCGCGCCTCATGGCATCAACCATGATCACCAGTTCCATGAGATTATCGTTCACTGGAGTACAGGTTGGCTGAATGATAAATACATCGGTACCACGAACATTCTCTTTTATTTCAACAAATATCTCGCCATCACTGAATTTTTTCACATCGGCCTCCGAGAGAGGTACTTTCAGATAATCAGCAATTTCCTGTGCCATCACAGGGTTGGCATTTCCAGAAAAAATCTTGATTTTATTTGGCATAATTATTTTTCTCGATACGATGTATTGAAATATGTATATAATATTTTTTTATATACAGTAATTATTCGTTAGCGGATATTTTGGCTGGGGCGGGAGGATTCGAACCTCCGCATGCCAGGATCAAAACCTGGTGCCTTAACCGCTTGGCTACGCCCCAATTATTTATAATTGCTCCCAGGCACTGCATCTTTGTGCAATCGTTTTTGTCCGCAATAGTGAACTATGCGGACAAAAACGATTGCACAAAGATACAGCACCTGGAACCAATTATAACCTTGTGTTGAAAATCATATAATCTAACTACTAACTACCAGCTAACTGCCACTAAGAGGCCTGGTAAGAAAAACACCAGCACCATACTTTTCCGTAAGCTTCAGAACACAGTTTCGTAAATTCTCCGTTTTTCCGACACTATCAGGAAATATCCCAAAAACGGTGGGTCCACTTCCAGACATGAGAGCACCCGAGGCTCCATGATCAAGCAACAAGCCCTTAATCGCCTGGATCTCCGGATATTGTCCAACTGTAACGCTTTCCAAATCATTATGCAGTGGACAACACAACTCAGGAAAACTGTCATTTTCAGGAGAAGCAGACAATCTAGAATCTTTAGCTGCCCTTGTCAATGTAAAATTTCCATAAACCCAGGCTGTGGATACAAAAAAACCGGGATTCACAAGTAACAGTGAGCAATCATTCAATGTTTCATGGCCTGTCATCTTATCCCCAATGCCTGTAGCACGAACTGCATGCTCAGAAATCACAAAAAATGGTACATCAGCGCCAAGCAATCCAGCCAACTCCAACAATGTCTGCTCCGTGAGATCCGTCTGGAAAAGCTGATTCAACCCGGTAAGCACAGCAGCAGCATCACTGCTGCCACCACCAAGTCCTGCAGCAATAGGGATTTTCTTCTCAAGAAGTATTGAGA
>JAESPV010000037.1 GCA_016765495.1 Desulfocapsa sp.
CCGGACACCCATTCCACGCGAAAGCGGACAGTGATTCCATTCCAATCCGGACACCCATTCCATTTGAATCCGGACAGTGATTCCAGAGGAAACCGGACAGCAGTTTTGTAAGTAAAGCGACGCATAGAACAAAATGGTAGAGAGAGTCTTTTTGAATCCAAAATTCAAGGAGGTTTATCATGCCACGAAAGAGGTTATCTATGCGAAACATACGAGAGATATTACGTCTCAAACATTCCAACCAATGCAGTATTCGGGAAATCAGTAACAGCTGTGGAATAGGCAGAAGCACGGTGAGCGATTATTCCCCTCTGCTGCCCCGTCAGTTAGCAGCACACGTTTCATCCCTGACTTTCAGAAAGTTCATAAAGAACTGCAATCCAAAAAACATGTAACACTCAACCTGTTGTGGCAAGAATATAAGGAACAGCATCCTGATGGCTATCAATACAGCTGGTTCTGTCATAATTACAGGGATTGGACAGGTCATCTTGATGTGGTGATGCGTCACGAACACCGGGCAGGGGAAAAACTGTTTGTTGATTATGCCGGCCAGACAGTTGAACTGATTNATCAGAATAGTGGTGAGATCCACAACGCACAGGTCTTTATCGCTGTTATGGGTGCCAGTAACTACACCTATGCAGAGGCCACATTAAGCCAGAAGGTTGAAGATTGGATCGGTTCCCATGTCCGGGCGTTTACTTTCTTCGGGGGAGTCCCTGAAGTGGTAGTACCGGACAACCTTAAAAGCGGGGTCNCCAAAGCATGCCTGTACGAACCTGACATTAATCCCACTTACAATGATCTGGCCAGACATTATGAAACTGTGATTATTCCTGCACGAGTCAGGAAACCACGGGATAAAGCGAAAGCAGAAGCCGGGGTACTGCTGGTGGAGCGATGGATACTTGCCAAGCTCCGNAANNATNGANTCTTCANCCTGGCTAGNCTCAACCGGGAGATTGGAAAACTCCTGCAATTCCTGAATGAAAAACCTTTTCAAAAACTCAGCGGCAGTCGTNAAAGCNGGTTTGAAGAAATTGACAAACCTGCCTTAAAGCAACTGCCNTCAGCGCCTTACGAACTCGCCTACTGGAAAAAAGCTACTGTTCATCTTGATTATCATGTGGAAGTGAAAGGGTATTATTATTCCGTCCCGTACACTTTGGTCAAAAAGAAACTGGATATTCGGTTTACCCAAATGACAGTGGAATGCTTTCACCGTGGCAAGCGGGTAGCAAGCCATCTCCGGCAGGTGCCAAAGGGTCGTCACGCAACAATCAAAGAGCACATGCCCCTCAGCCATCAAAAATATCTGGAGTGGACACCNGATCGCTTTACCCGTTGGGCTGCAAAGATTGGCAAGGAAACTGTCATATTAACTAAACTCATCCTGTTAAAAAGAGCACACCCGCAACAGGCTTACCGGACACTACTTGGGATTCTAAGACTTGGTAAGGCGTATGGCGACAGNCGTCTTGAGGCAGCCTGCAGCCGTGCTCTGTATATCAATGCGCTCTCTTATAAAAGTATAGAATCAATCCTTAAGAATGGGCTTGACCAGAAACCGCTACCAGAGAAAAGCCATGGAAAAGATCCTGTTAAACATAAAAATANTCGCGGTGCCAATTACTTTAAATCCACAACCCATTAAAGGAGAGACGTATGCTGCTTCATCCGACACTTGAAAAACTGAAAACGATGCGATTCTCTGGAATGGCAGAGGCTCTTGAGAGCCAGATGCAAATGGACGGCCTTGATGATATGGGCTTTGAAGAACGTTTAGGACTGTTACTTGATCACGAACAGGCAGTGCGTGAAACACGGCGAATGAACACCAGACTACGCAAAGCAAAACTCAGACAAAATGGATCAGTCGAAGATATTGATTTCCGCCATCCCAGGGATCTGGACAGATCTTTGGTGCTCCGGCTCGCTGATTGTCAGTGGNTCAAAGATCACAATAACTTGACCATTACCGGCCCGACAGGAGTGGGCAAATCCTTCCTTGCCTGTGCCTTCGCAGAAAAAGCATGCCGTGATGGCTTCAGTGCTTTGTATCTGCGAATGTCGAAACTCTTTGAAGATTTAAGTCTTGTCAGAGGAGATGGTCGTTACCTGAAGTTACTGACTGGCTTCGCGAAGACTGATTTACTAATTCTTGATGACTATGGTCTGATGGCGCTGAACCAGGAACAACGACATGATTTCCTGGAGATACTTGAAGACCGGCACAATCTCAAATCAACCCTTGTAACCAGCCAGCTGCCTATAGAACACTGGCATGAACAAATCGGCGACCCAACAATGGCTGACGCCATACTTGACCGTCTTGTTCACAGCTCACATAAAATAAAACTAACAGGAGAATCTATGAGAAAAAAAACAGCAAACTTGACATGAAACACCGGAACAAAGTAAAGACAAAATAATAGCGTCGCTATGCTCCGACACTCGTGTCCGAAATCACTGGACTGGGTGTCCGCTTTCCCGTGGACTGACTGTCCGGTTTCCTCTGGACTGGGTGTCCGGATTCAGTGGAATACACACTAGACCATTGCGCATAGGATATCCAGGCGTCTGCTACCATGTTATGAACCGTGGGCGGCGGAGAGAAAATATATTTGAATCTTCCAAGGACTATGAAATTTTCATTATGGTTCTTTAGGAAGCAAGTGAAATGTGGAAATTGAACGTATCAGCATATTGTCTTTTATCAAATCACTATCATCTATTGGTTCATACACAACATATCACGCTGTATGCGGTATAATAACGGTATCTACACCCAGCGTTATTATAGACGGCATAAGAAAGACGGCCAATTATTCCGAGGTCGATATAAGGCCGTGACAGTTGACGGCGACAATTACCTGCTTGAGGTATCACGCTATGTTCACAGAAACTCAATAAAAGCAGGTCTGGTAAAAAGTCTGGACGATTATAAATGGAGCAGTCACAAGAGGTATTCGTCAAGGGCCAAAAAATGGGACTGGCTCTATAAGGACATCACCATCTAAAATCTCGCGCATGGAGGTGTCACATGGTATGCTACCCATGACGTAAATCGTCATGAGATTGTGTGGGCTTTTTTGACGCCGCTCATCAAAGGCAAGCAAAGATGGATTCTTGAGAGAAAACATGGAAAAACCGGCCGTGAGGGTGTCGCCTGGAGAATGCTGAACATTACCGGGCCTGTGACCTTCGATTTTTTCAAACCCGGTTTTCATGGTGGCCAAAAGAGCATCGGCATTTAAATGCTTGCGCAGCTTGATCCTTTCAATTTGTACGGTTGTTTGTTTGCGGGCTTTAATCATTGTTGTGATTCAGTTCGACATTGTCGTCTCCTTGTAAGTGGTTGTTACGCCAACAAAAGACGAAAAAAACTATCTCATTGGTCTGTCAAGTAAAATGCGCCAAGTGTTTGAATTCTTTCATACTGTTTACGAAGACAAATCATATAAACGCTACTATTGCTGGCTTTCAGGTGCCACCGGGAATTGCTGATGTAAAAACAAAGAAATATTGAGTTAAAGAAATCCGACAGGTGACCTTCATTTCCCCCTTAGATCCTCAATTTAAGAGATCCATACTTAGACCAAAGACACCTTGAGGGCAGTTGGTAGATAAAATATTCGAAGCAGCTGAGTCGATGCCATCGTGCAGAAGAGATGGACATCCCATGTGACAGGTTGAGTGTACTTTATCAATGAACCTCCGGCTTTATATTTCTCAAATGACAGCAGTAAATGCCATAAGAAAGCGGCTTCATTTGCGAAGCTAAAAAGACTGTTTCGACTCTCTTTTTTGGTGAAAAATAAGCACGCCCAAGATACACGAAAAAAACAATGTACTTGGCTACTTGACTTTCCTATGATAGGGGGGGGAGCCGCAAGGCTCCTGCCCTACCCGGTGTCAGAATAATAAAAACATAATAATTCNCCCCCCCCCTTAGAAGAGGTGCTCTTTTGGATCAGATATTCTCTACTTATCTAAATGAATTAATAGCTGTCATTTCAATCACGATATTAACGATTGTGACCCCAGGACCAGATTTTGTGGTTGTCGTAAGAAATAGCTTAAGCCATTCTCGGCGATCAGGTGTGTACACCGCAATTGGTGTATCTGTAGCCGTATGGGTCCACATCCTTTACACCCTCGCTGGTATAGGTTTGATTCTGTCGAAATCCATTATTCTATTCTCAATAGTAAAATATTTAGGTGCTGGTTATTTGGTTTATTTAGGAGTCTGTTGCCTACGAAATAAATCCAGTGTACAAGAGACAGGGTACAAGAAAAATAGTAAGACAATCACAGATGCAAAATCATTTAAAATGGGTTTCATAAACAATGCTTTAAACCCTAAAGCAACACTATTTTTCTTAAGCCTATTTACCCAACTCGTAAGCTCATCAACTCCAATTTCAATACAAGTCATATATGGAGCAATCGTTTCCATTTCTTGCTTAACCTGGTTTAGTCTTGTGGCAATTTTTCTGAACAGATCTGAAGTAAAAAAAGCATTTTTGAAAATGCAGAAATATATTGAAAAAATTATGGGAGCTGTCCTTTTGTGTTTCGGACTTAAGGTTGCATTTTCAACAACAAACTAAGACATAACGAATAAGTCAGCTATAATAAAGGCAAATAAAAGGACAAGATCCTCCAAATATATTAACACAGTAATGGGTGACCCCATTTCACATTTGCATTTGTTCAATAACCAATTCAGTGCTACTTGTGGGTAATAGACAGTCTTAGGAGCTTGTCCGAGAATGCCCTCTACGGAGTCTCGTGCCTCGCTTACCTGCCCAAACTCCTCAGAATTGTCAAAAAATAATACTCGCAATATCAAACATATGGCTGTGCTTATTTTTAGAAAATTCTTCGATTGTGAACAGGTAAGCGCAGACTCCGTAGATACCTATTCTCGGACAAGCTCCTAGAGTTAATTATTGAATTCGAATTAAGCAACTTTACTCTTCCAATATACAAATAGTCTATGCATTGAGGTTTTTCTATCTGTATTTCCTGTTTGACTCTCGATTCACCTCAAGACTATATTCCTTCAAAATTGCTATTTTTTTTACGGTGCTTTCAATCATGATGCATCCATTTTGTCGCCACCCCAAACAAGACGATTTGTGGAGATATGTAACGATGAAAAAAAAATCTGTACTATTAACAGCTTTTATCCTGATTTTCTTATGCGCAACTGATCATACTTGGGCCCAAGAGTCCTTTCAGGTGATTGATACCGCACGGGTTGCGGCTATCAGAGAAAAGCCAGAATGGATCATTGTCGATACCCGGCTCAATGATGCATTTAACGGCTGGAAGCTGGATGGTGTTGTTCGTGGAGGCCACATTCAAGGAGCCGTGGATTTCTCTGCAAACTGGCTCAAAACAGATCATAAGAATCTGACAGCAGAGTTACAGGACATTCTGACCACCAAAAAAATAACGCCAGAAAAACATATTGTTCTGTATGATGCAAATGGCCAAGATGCAGAAAAAGTTGCGGGCTTTCTTCAAACGCAGGGGTTTTCGAAGCTCTACCTGTACGATGTGAAGCAATGGGCTGAAGATGCTGGCCTGCCAATGGAAAAATACGTAAATTATCAGTATATTGTTCCCGCCATTATTGTGAAAGAGATTCTCGATGGCAAACAACCCGAGAGTTTTGCAGACAGCGCCCAGATAAAAATTATTGAAGCCAGCTGGGGAGAAGAAAAAACATCCTATAGTAAAGGCCACATTCCCAGCTCGTTTCATATTAATACAGATCGCATAGAACCGCCTACTACCAGTAAACCAGTCATGTGGATGCTTGCCGACCAGCAGACACTGACTACATTTGCCTTGGATTTTGGTTTTACTAAAAACGATACCGTCATTGTAACCAGTGAAGAACCTCTGGCGGCTTTCAGAGTCGCCACTGTTCTGCAATATATTGGCGTGAAAGACGTCAGAGTTCTGAATGGCGGCATACTGGCCTGGACAATGGCTGGCTACCAGCTTGAAACAAATCGTCACGATCCCATTTCAGTAACCGATTTTGGCGGGCCTATTCCAGGAAACCCCGATGTCATTGACACAATGGAAGAAACGAAAGCGGGACTCCTCTCTCCTGAATCTTTTACCTTGGTCGACAACCGTACCTGGCAGGAACATATCGGACAGAGCTCCGGCTATAGCTACCACAAGAGGAAAGGACGCATTCCTGGCGCGGTATTCGGTTATGCAGGCAAGACAGACGCCTATGCAATGGATTACTACAGGAACCCCGACAAGACAATGAGGAATGCAGATGCCTTTCTCGCGCTCTGGCAGCAACAAGGAATCGACACCACAAAACATCTGTCTTTTATGTGTGGGAGCGGTTGGCGAGCAGCTGAGGTTTACTATTACGCAACCGTCTATGGTCTAGCAGACATTGGCATCTATAGTGATGGCTGGATCGGCTGGAGCAACAATGCATCAAACCCTATAATAACAGGCGTTCCCCAAAAATAGCATGTGGGGAAAATCTAAATTCACCACCATTGCAATACTGACTCTACAAATGCTTATGATACTTGCACTATTCGTACTCGAAATTCTCTCTGAGTACCGAGCCGGTGTCATGCAGCATCTCTATTATCGTAAAGTACACTACCTGTCTACGCTCTACCAGAACAACAATATAATCTTCCACGTAATCGGTTTATCCGGTGGCCTGGTGTTTATCTGCGCTGTGAACAAAGGCAAATGGAATTCAAACAAAGCATGGCACATGACCTGCGGTGTTGTTATGAGTTTGCTTTTCATGGCCGCTTATTTCTCGCCCTGGTTGAAGACACTGAATGTGTATGCTTATTTGCTCATTGTTCTGGAGTGTTTTGTAATACTGGAAACAGTTGGTGCAGTGACATAACCAAACAGATTCGTAGATCTTTTTTAGAAAGTGTCTTTTCGACAATTAATCTGTATCCTCGGAACTTGCATGGGGTGTTGAAAGTACTTTTCTCGGCGTTGCAATCATGATCTTTTACATGGGGACAATGGAGTCGTGGAAGAACCTTATCGACAATATCTCAATAAACTTCCTTGTAAGGTTTTCAAGAATACTTGTAAGTCTGGTTTGCACAAAAGTTATACTGTTATAAATGTTTCAGCAACCCCATGTGGCTAAAATGTAAAACAAATTGCTGCTCGTGTTGAGCGAAATCCGGTACCTCGGGAACCCCCTAACCGTGATGAAATTGGCTAGTGTTACCCTGTGGGTGAGTGGCCGAAAGACTGACAAACCCCAGCTGCCTAAAACCTAGCCAGCAGGGCAGTGGTGAAACGTTGTCTGCACTGGAAGGCAACAAACCCTAACCACTCACGGAAAGTGTTTAGGGGCATCACCGGGGGCTTGGGCCAGGGTATGTATTTACGGGGGTAACCCGGCAACTCGCGAGATCCAATGTCCACAGGACCCACTGCAGGGAAGGTGACACCGGATGCAGCGCAGGCGTTATGTGAATACGAACAAGTTACTGTTGCTTAGATTCAGAGAGGGTTGACAATGTCCAGCTACTCCTGCTCGGTATGAAGTGACGATTCGCCGTGAGTAGAATAGGTCTTTTGATTTATTCAGTAGGCCAATTTGTGCGTTGTCGTGAGCGGGAATGGAGTGCAGGCGTGGATCACATAACAATCGCCTTCAATGGACGCTTCGCTGCGCACCACTGAGGCGGAACGTTGGGCGTACAAAAGAGAGGATTGTCGATAATGGCCAAATGGATTCTGCTTACAACTGCTGTCATCGGCGCAATAGCTGTTACTGCTGTTTTGATCGGGCAGATCCATGAGTCCTCAAGAGTCGAGCAAATGCTCACAACTCTAAGCGAGAGAGAGGCTCAGTCAGCGGGAGGGAGGGTCGACTTTTCATCATTTTCCAAACTGCCCCCCCCGGTTGTCCGTTATTTCCAACATGTTCTGAGCAATGGCCACAGTCTGATAAAAGTGGCGAGGTTACAGCAATCAGGTGTTCTGCGAACTAATACTGCTACTGAAAGTTGGTCGCCATTCACTGCAAGTCAAGTCGTAGCTCCACATTCAAATGCCTTTCTCTGGAACGCTAAGGTCGAGATGCCTTTGACCACACATGTACGTGTCCTTGACAGCTACATTGCCGGTATTGGCTCGGGCCGCGTAAGCCTCTTGTCTTCCTTCTGCATCGCATCGGCAGCAGGCACGCCAGAACTGAATTCTGGTGCATTGCACAGGTACTTGGCCGAGGCGGTTTGGTTTCCGACCGCCCTCTTGCCTCAGTCCGGAGTGGAGTGGAGTCCGCTGAATGATCACTCTGCACTTGCCACGCTAACCCACAAAGGAGTGACTGTGTCATTGGAATTTCGATTCAATGAAGTCGGAGAGGTTACGAGTATCTATAGTGTCGGCCGTTTCGGACGATTTGACGGTGAATACAAGAAAGTCCCATGGCAGGGCCACTTTCTGGATTATCAATTCAAAGCCGGTATGCGCGTTCCTCTATATGGTGAGGTGGGCTGGTACGATGATGGAAGTCTGCAAATGGTCTGGAAAGGACATATCATTGATGCGCAGTATGAGTTTGAATTGTAAGTCTGTGATCCGGTAAAACTGAGTGCAGGTTTCAAGGCGGTAAAGAAGAATGATGGGTCGCCAGGAATTGATGACGTAACGATCAAAGAAATCATAGATGTCCCCGTTTCTCTTTGTTTACAAAATGGCTGTCCGGATTGTTCTGGAATACTCAGTGTGTCCTCTTTATGAAAATGATGCTCTGTTTTTGTTTTTAATTGTGGCACACACAACTTTTATCCATGCAGCTATGTGTTTCAATGGTGATATGATCCAAGTTGTGAATCTGGCTCAGGCGGCCACGATACTCCTCCGTTGAACGGGTACGGCCGGCAACCAGGGTGATCACCGCACCAAGGCTGTTTGAACTGAGTTTCCAAAGGTGGAGATCCACAATCTTGGTGTCATGATCACACTCCATAGCCGTTATGATGGCCTGTTTTTTCTCGTCATCCCGGTTTCCATCAAGCAGGATGAGTCCACTGGACTTGAGAAGGCCCCAGGCCCAGCTCCCGATAAGTATTCCTCCAACCAGTCCCATAACCGGGTCAAGAAAGACCAGGGCGAAATATTTTCCGGCCAGCAGGGCAATAATGGCTAAGACTGAGGTCAGGGCATCTGCCAGGACGTGGAGATAAGCTGCTTTGAGATTGTAGTCATGCTGATGACCATGATGGTGATCATGATGATGCTCTCCGTCTCCACGGAGCATCCAGACGCTGAGTACATTAACCAGCAACCCGATGATGGCAACGATGATTGCCTCGTTAAAGCCAATATCCACCGGATTGAAAAAACGTATCGTGGATGCAACAAGCATATATATGGCAGTGGCACCCAAAAACAGGGCCGATGTGTACCCTGCCAGAATACCAAACTTCCCGGCACCAAAGCTGAAAATACTGCTCTTGCCATAACGCCTGGCCATGACATAGGCAAACCAGGTAATACCAAGAGCCATGGCATGAGTGCCCATGTGCCAGCCATCCGCCAACAGAGCCATGGAACCAGTAATAATACCAGTGCTTATTTCCACCCCCATGGTAACAACGGTGAGAATGATCACCGCCATGGTCTTTCGTTCATTGGCTTTACTGCACTTGTCAAAGACGTGCCTGTGACTCAGTTTTTGTCGAGTAAGAGTATGCATAAATGTAATATCTGTAGGAATCAATTTATAGTGTTATTGGTGTATATAAAAAGCTACCCTTAACCTCTACTACCGGATTTTCTTTAAGTGATCCATCAACTCATCAATAAGCTGATCACGATTGTTGATATCCAGACTGGCGTTTTGCAGGCAACCCCGGATATGGTCTCCGACAATTTGTTGCCAGACACCCCGCAGAGCTCCGGAAACTGAGGTGATCTGGCGAAGCACATCAATACAGTCTTTGTCCTGTTCAACCATCTTACTCAGACCTTTTACCTGACCTTCGATCCTGTTTAACCTTGTTATCAGGCGTTTTTTGTCCTGATCGGTGCCGCATAACCCCATGGTAAAGCCCTCCTTTTTATGGGTAATAGGGGTATACCCTATCAGGTGTTGCGCAAAAGTCAAGAAGTTGGTTTGTTTTTTTGCCCCATCGGTCCAGTTTGTACTTATACATAACCGGATAATAATCGCGTTATCTTGGAAGAAATAAAGGGAGTAGTGGACATGTTGAAAGGCCGGTTAAAATCGGTAAAGAAGAGAGAATGAAAGATTTTTGTGGTGAAGACAGAGGGGAGGAGGCTATTTAATATTTGAAAGGAAAGTGGAGTCGCATATAAAGATTGTGGCGATGGAGGTTATGATGAAATATCTCCTTGGGCACCCATCTTATTGGGGCCCAAGGAGGGTATTGAAGAGGTACTCAAATCTCAAACTGTGCGACAAGCTTTTTGAGGAGGGCTGAAAGCTTTTCAAGGTCCTCGGCGCTGTTTTTGACCTTACCGCTACTGTTGGCAATGCTGACTGCAGCTAAGTCGACTTCGTTAATATCTCTAGTGATTCCATCGGAAACGTCGGCGCTTGATGTGACATTTTCACTCACCTCTGAAATACTGTGGGATGCGAGGCTGATATTGCTTGAAATCTCACGGGTTGCCAGAGATTGTTGTTCTACAGATGAGGCAATAGTAGAAATAATCTGATTAATACTGTTGATTACCTGGCCTATCTGCTCAATTTCTTCGATGGCACCAGAGGTGTCTTCTTGAATGTCAGAGATACGCTGGCTGATCTCAAGGGTTGCAGCTGAAGTTTGGTTGGCAAGTCCTTTTATCTCTGAGGCAACAACGGCAAATCCCTTGCCTGCTTCACCGGCTCTGGCCGCTTCGATAGTGGCATTGAGGGCGAGTAGATTGGTTTGTTTGGAAATTTCAGTAATAGCTTCCGTCACCTTGCCAATATTCTGTGCAGAAATACCAAGGTTTTTCATTTTCTTAGATGCATTTGTTGCCTCTTCAACGGCTTGTTCAGAAATATTTCTGGCGTTATCTGCGTTTGCCGAAATTGCATCGATTGTTGATGTCATCTCTTCGGTGGCGGCGGCAACCATGGTAATGTTGGCATTGGCTTCTTCCATCGAATTTGCAACCGATACCATGTTGGCGCTCATCTCTTTTGTTGATGCTGCAACAGTGTGGGATTTGTTTGTCATGTCACTGGCACCAGTTGACATATCGGTTGAGAGGTCATTGAGTGAGGTTGAAGAGCTTTTGAGTACCTCAACCTGGCCTGCAATGTTTTTCACCATCTCATGGAGTTGACTGATAAAGGAGTTGAAGTTGGTTGCAAGTTCACCGATTTCATCTTGAGAACGCACCTCGGTTGAGACCGTTAAGTCTCCTTTAGCAGCCTCAGTAAAGCTTGTTCCAATTTTTCCAAGAGGGACAGCAACCATCTTTTTGAGAAGAAAGAAAATTGTTACGGTTAAGACAAGAATAACCGCGATCACAGAAAAAGAAGCACTGGTGAAGTAGGTTTTGTTTAGATTTTCAATGGTTGCAGATGCTTGATCTTTAGCATGTTCAAGGGCTGCAACAGAAAATCTGAAAAACAATACACCACCATGGGGATCGCTGGTTTTCCACGTCGGGTGGCAACGTATACAGTCAGGGGTAACTGGCTGAGGATGATAGATTCTGATATCTTTGTCATCCATCTGGTAGATCAGCTCGCTGCCGTTGCGAATTTGCTGAGCAATCTCAGCGGGTAGTCGTTGTGACAAGAATTGTTGTGCCGACGAATAGGTGACGAGCTCCTGGTAATCAAAGAGAGAGAATTCCAGTAAGCCGTCTATTATCCGTGCCTCCTTGAGGAGCCGGTCGAATTTTTCCATTTCACCACGGGTCAGTGAGCTAGCCACTGCGTTTGCGACAGAGTGGTAGAGATTTTTAGAAAAATCCTCTTCACGCTGGCTGAGTAGATCGATGTTGGCTTCGGATAGCTCATTAATCTGGTTTGATATTTGGTTGTGTTGAGCAATCTGGGCTGCAACAATAACAATAGTAACACAAGTCAGAAGTGCTAAGATTAGCTTAGTGTGTAGTCTCATTATTGTCTACTCTCCCAGGTACTTAGACTCATTTTTACGGTAAAATAGAAAAGATTTTTTAAGGGCAAAAATCTCAGACGAGCAACCTACACAGGGAGCTCCCGCTTTGATGCAATTATTGGTGCCTCCGTTTCTGTCGCGTATGGTACAGTCCGCGTAGGTGATAACTCCAAGGCATCCAATTTTGAACAAGCATCCTTCTTCGGAAAAACTTTTGGCAAAGTTTTCACGTTCATAGTCGTAAAATCGTGGACAATTTTCGTGGATGGTTCGTTTAAAGAACATCAATGGTCTGGAATGCTTATCAAGTGGTGGTAGGCCGTATTTTGCAAGATAGGTCAGGCTGCCGACAAACCAATCCGGGTGGGTCGGGCATCCGGGAATATTGATCACGGTGGTGGATATTTTTTGTTGTTTGAGAAAGGTGGCAACGCTGATTGCGCCGGTAGGATTTCCTTCGGCTCCAGGGATCCCACCGAAGGCCGCACAGGTGCCAATTGCAATCACGTGGCTTGCTGTTTTAGCAGCTTCGCTGACCAGTTCGGTCATTGGTTTATGCCCCATCATGCACGCTTCGGGCATTCCCGCAGGAATACTCCCTTCAACCACTAGAATATGTCCGCCAGCTTTAGACGTTTTTTCAACAATGTCCATGCAACGATCACCACTTGCGGCTGAAATGGTGTGGTGGAAAAGAAGAGACATATACTGAGTGAGAAGTTCGGCAGGGTTCGGATGTTCTGAGTCAAGTAGTGAAATAGAACAGCCTGAACAGCTTTGGGCCTGTAACCATAAGACCTTGACCCGGCCAGTCGCCAAGTTTTCTAATGCCTGTGCAATATCGGGAATAGCGTTGGTACTCAGCCCCATAAGGACTGTCATTTTCGAACTGAGCTCGATGAATTGGCGTCGGGTGAATTTTGTTGTCATAAGTACACTCCTAGTGAACTGCACAGGCTAGGCAAGGATCGAATGCTCTTACAATTCTTGCAGCTTCTAAAGGGTTCTTGGCATCAGCAACGGAGGTTCCTATAAGAGACTGTTCAACAGGGCCTGGAACGCCATTGTCATCCTTTGGAGAGCAGTTCCACGTTGTTGGGACAATGCATTCATAGGTACTGATCTTTGAGTTTCTGATTTCCATCCAGTGACCAAGGGCACCACGAGGCGCTTCCGTGAGCCCAATACCTTCAGCAGAAGAGGTGATGTGAAAGTCGATGGCACTCGGTTGGCGTGGATCGAGCATGTCAATCCATCTTTCACAATGTTCTACGAGGATCTGCAATTCAAGAATGCGCGCGACATGTCGGCCCAGGCAGGAGTCGAGGTTGTGGAGGTCGAGTCCCGTCTTGTTAAGGAACGTATCTGTCACTGCTTGTACTTGTTTATTGCCATTGGTATAGCCAACCATAATACGGGCAAGAGGGCCTACCTCCATGGGATGACCGTTGTAGCGCGGCGCCTTTATCCAGGAATATGCCCCGTGTTTATTTGGTTCCGGGGTGGTCTTGCTAAATCCTGAATCACTGGTGTATTTAGAGTATTTGACTTCTTCGGTGATCAAGTTGAGGTCAAGCTTTTGTGATTCTCCATCTATGAGAACACCTTCAGCAAAAAGAGGTGCTCCACCGTTTATGCTGTCATTAAAGACATCGAAGGTGAGGTAGTTGTTGCACCCTCTGCCTGTCGAAAGCAATTCCGGAAACTCACCGGCCACCGCAAGCACATCTCCTGTGTACTCTTTCTGCAGGAATGTTTTGAGCTGGTCAAGCTTTGATCGACATTGGGCAATTTTCTTGTTTGTCACTTTTTCGGTCAGCCCACCAGGTACAACAGTTGCCATATGCGGCATTTTTCCGGCAAAAATTGCGATAAGTTGATGGGCCAAGGCGCGTATATCAAGAGCTGTGAAATAATTACGAAGGGCAGTAATGTTCACCTCTGGATCCTGTATATAGCGGCCTTCGTAACGGGGGAGAAAAGGAGCTGCCGGAAAGAGACTGTTTGAGTTGATCTCTTGCTGCACCCAAGCCTTAATGCCTTGGAGAAACTTGTCTTTACCTGAGTAGTTCAATATGCCAGTGATATCAACAAAGTCTAGAGCGGAGAGGTGATAGAAATGGGTGACATGGCTCTGGATGTAATTTGAGGCAAGCATAATATCTCGAATCAGCTTGCCATTCTCCGTTGGCTGGATACCGTATGCCTGTTCTTGGGCAAGAACCGATGCTATACCTTGGGAAACCGGGCAAACACCGCAAATACGTTGGGTGATTTGTTGGGCATCAAGTGGAGATCGGCCTTTAAGAATTTGTTCAAAGCCCCGGAACATTTCTCCGGAACACTTTGCATCCTTTACTCTGTTTCCTTCAACTTCAAGGCTCACCGCAAGATGGCCTTCAATACGTGTGAAGGGATCAATACTGATTTTCTTTGACATAGTTCTGCTCCAATGCTTGTTAAAGCTGTACGTCGCCAGTAAAAATGGCAATTGGTCAGGTGGGGGGGAGTGTAAAAAGTATATGTCAAGGGATCTGGATATAGCAAGGAAAAAAAATATTTATAAGTAGTCTCCGGTAAGGATTTGGAAAAATAGAGGAGAGATAGGAGAAAAATTTTATTTGTGTAAGTGGTTAAATATTACAAGGAGCACGTTTCTAAAAATCGTAAGACTTTTAGGTGGCAAAAGCTCACCACGTTGATATGTTATTGCTTTTTTTATATATGCCGTCCCGCAGGTTGCGGTGTCGGATAGAATCAAGAGGCAGAGGGGGGGGCACTAGTGTTAGGGCCCCCCGCCTATCGTGTTCTTGGTGTCGGTGCTGTGCAGCAGGGAGTCGCCCTAACTAAACTGCTCGAAGGTTATTTGGATTGATACTCATCCAGATAGATCCACAGCACTGCGCCAAGCTCCACACCTTTGGCCTCGCCCTGGGGGTTCTTTAAGGTATAATCAGCCTCGTTCAAGGCGGAAAAACCCCACCAACCTCCTTTTGGACAGGCGAAGGTAAAGATGCCGTTGGCGTCTGCCTTGATCACCTGAGTGACGTGATAATCGCTGGGGGCGACAAGAGAGCCGTCCTGGTTATAGAATTCCACTTCCACCTCGGCATGGGGGACGAGTTTGCCATTCATCAACACCTTGCCGCTGAAACTGTTACCGGCGTAATTGCCAAAGGGCCTGAGCATAGGCACGATCTCAGTGGGCAGTCCCATAGGATCATCCCAGCCTTCATCAGCGCCAAAGGCGGCTACGATGGTCTTTGTGTAATGGATGATAGAGAGATCCTCTGCTGGTTCCCAGTAGGGCACAGGTTCCATGGCAAAATGATAGACCCCTGGTCGTTTTACTTGGTAGGTAGTCTGCCATGCCTTATGATCCATGACTTTGGTCTCTTTGAGTAAGGGCAGGAGATCCGTCCTTTTACCGTCTTTGATTACATAGAATTCTTCCGGCTTCGTCATCTCCATGCCAATATTCTCAAAGGGATGGGAAAAAGACAGGAAGAGTTCGACAGACTTTTTCTTTTGGGTGACGATATTTTCGGATGGTATCACCATACCGAAATGAGCCTCGGCTTGTCCGGAAGCGCCCAAAAGTAGGCCTGTTACACAACTGGTCATAATAATTTTTCGAATCATTTTTTTTCTCCTTTTCTTGATTTAAAGTATGTAATAATTCCTGCCAGGCCAAAGATGTAACCGATGCCGCCGAGGATGTCCTGCAGGCTGGGGCCCTGGTTTTTACTTTCGACCAGCATGCGCTTGAGGGGACTAAGTTTTTTATCCAAGACCTCTTCTACTACACGGCGAATAAGCTCTTCGTCCGAGGTACTGTGTTTTGTCGTCATGCTTGCCGGGGCTACCTCACCAACGCTCTGTTGCTCACTGCTCAAGATGGGTTCATCTTCTCCGTCTCCCAGATACTCTGCGGCCTCCAGGAACCATTCGCCACGATGCCCCTCGCCGACATTGATGATAATCCGTAGATCCAGATGCTCTTTTTGAGCCTCCTCTGGGATCGGGAAGCGAAATAGCCCTTTGTCGTCAGTGCGACAGGTGGATAGCAGTTTGTCACTAGCCGCATCCTGAACAATGATTTCTGAATCTTTGGCAGGCCGGCCACCGCTAAAAGCCGTTTCTCCGACAATAGAATTGCCTTCAGCATAGGCAAAAATCCGCACCTTGTGAGCCTGTGAGATCGACGGCAGAAGACAAAAGACAGAAGCTAGTAGACAGAAGGTTATGAATGTTTTTTTTAGTAGCGACATTTCTAACTCCGAGGTTCTAATTGTAGTATTTCCGGTTTAACCCGGGCCAGGAAAGAGACGGTGAACATAGTAATAAAGCCCTCTATGATCATCACCGGCAGATGGGCAGCCATGATAATTTTGGCTGTAGTCAAGAAACCTGTATCCGACAGGGCCAGAGCCAGAGCCATGAGCAGGGATGCCAGGAAGACTGAAAGAAATCCCCCGATAAATCCAGCTGCAGACCGGTATTGAGGCCGCTTTAGCCAAGGTCGCAACAGGTAGAAACAGAGCAGGGCTGGAAATGCCATGTTGAAGGTGTTAACTCCCAGCACCACGATGCCGCCGTACTGGAAAATGATAGCCTGAAGTAACAGGGCTATAAGGATTGCTGGGAAGCAGGCCCAACCCAGCACCACGCCGAGCAGGCCATTAAGGACCAGGTGGACACTGCCAGGTCCCAGGGGGACATGGATGAGGGCGGCTACAAAAAAGGTGGCCGCCATGATGGCCACCCCCATAATCCGATCATAATCAAGCCTCTTTAGACCAATGGCGGTACCTACTACAGTCAAGGCTCCACCACTGATCAATACTGGAGCCGATAATATACCTTCTGAGATGTGCATAAGCCTAATCCTAATCCTACGTTACAAGTTTACAATTCGCGTTACCGGCAGATGGAAAACTGCTCTGGCCTTAACCCGGAGACTAATAATCTCCATGCAGTTGTCGTAGTCCATGTGATCATGGGTGGGGAGTTGATATGGCGTTATTTGTAACACGTGTCTAAAAAAAGTGTTACCAGAACATTGTTTCTAATTTCTGTCAAGAAAAAATCATCCAATGCAAAAGGGGCAGGGAAGAATGGAAAAAAAGATACTCAAATACTATTGCAACTGAAAGCGGATCGGAACCTGAACCCACATCTCTTGTGGCCTGCCACCAATGGTGCCAGCGTTAAAACGCCAGTTTCGCACAGCCTTTATTGCGGCCTTATCCAATACAGAATGACCACTGGAAAGGACAATTCGGAGTTCCTTCACCCTGCCATGGTCATCAATAAGAGTTTCCAGTAAGACAACTCCTTCAAGGCCGCGGCGCCGGGCCAGACGCGGGTATTTCGGGGGTGGGTTGACTTGATAGAGTGGCGTCGCCTGTTGGATGATATGGGCGGCAGTATCGGTCTTGGAGTTTTTTTGTTCTTCGCTAATCTCGGTCTGGAGCGGGGGCTGATCTTCGGGGACGATTTTTTGTTTTTGAATCGGTTGGGGTTTGGGAGCAGGTTGAACAACTGGACTTGTAACCGGTCGAAGTTCAGGCTGTTTTGGTTTTGGTTTTGGTTTGGGCTTGAGATTGGGTTTAGGTTCAGGCCTGGGCCTGGGCAGTGGTTGCGGAACAACCTCTTTCTTTGTTACGATTTCTTTCTCTGGCTCAACGTTTGGTACTACCTCCTTAACAGCCGGCGTTGCCCCCAAAGAAACAACAATCCGTTGCACTGCCAAAGGGGCTGGCAAGATTGTTTTGTCACTGGTTATCGGCCAGCAGAGAATAATCGTGTGCAGGCTTAGAGTGGTTATTCCGGCCAAGAAGAGACGCCATGTTCTGCTCATGGATTTACAGCATCCGGACTCTCAAAACCTTGCTTAGCAGCTACAGCCTGAAGAGAAATCTTACTCAGACCAGCCTCTTTAACACAGTCCATCACCTTAAATAACTCTTGATAAGAAACAGATTTGTCGGCGAATATCTGAACCTCCGGCTCTTTAGTACCCATGGTTTTCAATTTTATATCGTGCAGTCTTTCAACCAATCTGGCTAAAGAAACAGATTCTTCTCCAATAAAAATCAGTACTTCCGAGTTATTGTCTTGTATGGTGACACTGATGGCTTCCTGGATTTCCAGGGTAGCACTGCTTGAACTGGGCAGATCCACGACTTGCCCATAATGGACGGCCATGGAAAGCATGGCATAGATAAAAAAGACCAGTAGGAGAAAGACAACATCAATAAGAGGCATCACCTCTATCCGTGCAGGTGAGAGCGGTTTATGGTTGAGCTTCATTTTTCCCCTGACCGGACTTTTTGGTAAACCACCTCCAAACTGGTGGCATATTTTTCCATGACATGAATGGCGTCTTCGATTCTGCTCTTGAAATAGTTATAGGGAAAGACGGTGGTGATGGAGATCCCAAGGCCTGTGGCCGTGGTAATCAGCGCCTGGGCAATACCACTGGTAACCAGTTTTGGATCGGCAATACCGCCAGCGCCCAGCATTTCGAATGAGGAAATAATTCCCAGCACCGTACCAAAGATGCCAAGCAGTGGGGCAACGGTGATCATGGTGTCGAGCACGGTCATATATTGGGACATTTTTTTGACCATGTGCCGGGCCTCGGCCTCCATGGCCTTAGCCATATCGTAGTTGCGATGCAGGATGCCGACATTGAGCATACGGATGACATGATCGGTACACCCTAGGGTTTTTTCCTTGATTTGCAGCCAGTCTCCGCTTTCGGCCAGGGTGAGCACTTCGTCCATCAATATGCGATTCCGTCTTTTTTTAACCTGCGCCCAGAACAGGATTCGTTCAATAATGATGCATAGCACCACCATGGAACAGGCCAGCAACGGCCACATGACAGGCCCACCGCTTTGCATTATTTCATAAAGTCTCATTGAGCTCTTCCTGTGGTAAGTTCTGGATGAATCAAACCGGCAATAATCCGGAGAGTATGGGCAAAGGTTGCGGGAGAGGGGCTGCACACAAGATCTGGATTGATTACATGCACTCGATCCTCCTGCACCGCTTTTATAACGGAAATGCGCTGCCAATTCTTTTTCTCATCCGCCGCAATGCCTGACTCACTGCCCATAATGGCGATGATAATCACGTCAGGATTTTCGCCAATAACTTTTTCTATACCGGTGGTGCCGCTCTTTTGTTCCGCGAGAATATTGATGCCACCGGCCAGGACGATAAAATCATGGGTAAATGAATTTGTCACCGCCCCAAACAGGGGCTGGGAACCAACCTGGAGAAAGACTTTTTTCTTTGTCAGCGGAAAAACCTTTTTTTGTACTTTCGCCACCTCGACCTGAGCCTGATAGACTATGGCCCTGGCTCGATCTTCCAGTCCCAATAACTCACCCAGGCGAATAAACTCATTGCAAATCTCTTTAAAAGAGGCAGTGCGTTTAAAACGGACCACCTTTATCCCCACGGCCTGTAACTGTCGAACCTGTTCAGGTTTGGTCAGAGCGGTGGCCAACACCAGGTCGGGGTGCTGGCTGATAATCTTCTCAATGGAGACCTGCATGACCGAGCCTATTTTTTCCTTATGTCTGGCTGCCTCAGGCCGTACGCAATAGTTGGTGTTGGCAACCAGGCGGTCGCCAGCCTCCAGTAAAAAGACATTTTCGGTATTGATTGGGCCGAGTGAGACGATGCGCCTGGGGAACTCTTTCGCATACGCTTGACCGCTCAACAAAAAGAGGTAGCTGATGAGGAACCACAGGCTCAATAATTTAGATAGGGTCATTATCAATAGTACCTGGCCAGGCTCAGGCTCCTTTTGAGTCTCTCCATGAAGAAAGTGTTGATCTCCGGATAATAGGCCAGTCCTTTGAAAAAGTTTTTGCCGTTATGGTTAATGGTGGCGCATTCCACGGAAAAACCCATCTCTTCCAAGGACGTCCGCCAACTATTTTCGTCACCCATGAGATCCTCTTCTGCATGCAAACCGGCCAGATACATCATTGGGATGATCTTTATTTTGTTGTACTGGCTTAAACGATGATGCTTTATGCGTGTCAGCACCGCCTCGTGATCTGGCACGCCTTCGACACTGGCAGCCATGACATTGAGATAGAGGTCGGCCACCATCCTTTCCAGCCCCAGGTAGACAATGTTCACCGGATCAGCGGTGAGGGGCGTGCCGTGGAGGGCCAGGATGTTCAAACCCTCATCGGGATGCAGAAATTCTGTCTCAACTACGGCCAGGGTCTCTCGCACAAAATCCCAGCGGTGGAGCAGGGGTTCGCTTAAAAGTACCCGCAGGCCTGGGAAATACGCGCAGGTTTCCTGCAGTTGCTGGTATTCGGTGCCCGGAAAGATGTGGAGCGGCTGGACCACTGCTTTGCGAAATCCCTGGGACTCTACCTTGGCCAAGGTCTCCTGTAGGCCTGGCAGTCCCATTTTTTTACGGATGATTTCTGAGGTGTAGGCCCAGAAAATATTGTGCTCAGGAAAGCTGGCCGTCACCTTTTTTCTGAAGATGTCCAGGGCTTCCCCGGCCTTGGAACTGGAGCCAAAAGCAGCAATAATGACAGCTGGTTTCTCCTCAAGTTTCGGGAGCCGCATCTTGCGGCCTATATATCCGTGCTGGTGCATGTTGTCCTCTTTTTGTGATTCTTTTTAAAGTGAAATTCCATAGCCAGATCAAGCTGACCACGTAGCTCGTCACCACTAATTCTCTCCTCTTGCCCTGGCTCCATAAGCAGCCAGGGCAATGATCAGCAGCACCACAAGCCCTGCCAGCCATTCCACTCCGGAGGAGGTGACTTCGGTGGATTCGTCCTGGCTTGTCATTTTTTCCATCTTGTAGCCCTCGATCTGAGTCTCGGCATCTGCATCGGCCTTGTCTTGTTGCTCCAGCACTTTTGTGTTCTTTTGGGACTGCTGATCTGGAGATGCACTTTGCTCACTTGGAGCAGTGAGCTGTTTTTGCAGTTTTTTACGGTCAGTCACCTGTTTTGCCAGGGACTTCTGAGCCGCCTGCTCAATGGCCAGTTTGAACTTCTCCACCATCTCCGGGCTCATGACACCGGGCAGAGAAATGATGGAGACCACCATCTGGTTTAACAGGGGGTTGTTGCAGGTATGCTCGCAGCAGGCCACCCCTTTTTCCACCACGCTTACGGCATATTCCACTGCCAGTTTTTGCTGAACTTTGTCGTCCGCCTGCCAGTAGCCTTTACGAACGGTTTCCAGCATGCGAGCCGTGATTGACTGATAGGACCAGGGGTTGGCCTGATCAAAAAACTTCTTTAATTCCAGGCCATACTTGTCCTCCACATAGACCTCATAAGACTGCTGCCACTTGGCGGCATCCACCTTTTCCGGGGTGGTCATCTGCCACCCCCAGAGATATTCAACAAAATGGGCCATCTCCCTGGCCCCGGCATACTCTTCCTTCTGCATGCCTTTAATCCACTTAGGATTGAGATAGCGGCTCCGCATCTCCCGACCCAGGGTCTTGGCCATATCCTCTACACCCACCTGGCCCGGTTTCTGCTGCTGGGTTATGAGGGTTTCAGGGGTGGCCCCGGACTCAAGGCGAACCGCCATGGATAGCCCACCCAGATATTGAAAAACGTCATCATTATCAAGGAGACCATAGATATTGGATGAACGGGAATGCAGGGTGACATCCACTTCGGCCAGATTGGCTTGAAGAAGCTTTTTGGCCGGAACCGCCCACCGCCCTTCACCAAAGGCAAATCCCATCCTGTTTTCAAAAACATCAACAACCTCTCGCTCCTCCTGCCAGATGCCGGAACCAGAGGCCATCTCACCCACCCCGGTTCCGTAGGAACCAGGTTTTTCGGAGAAAATGCGTAAACGGCTAAGCTCCTCGGCCTCCTGCTCATTCATACCGTCGGCCACAAGCTTCATCTTGATGCGGGCACTGTTGACCAGCAGGAGATTGCTGATATCCGTCTGGCGCATGGCGAGCTGCACGGCCTGGTCGATGAACTCCATCTTGTCGGGGAATAAATCCCGATAAAGACCGGAGGCATTGATCATGACATCAATACGGGGCCGGCCAAGCTGGCTGGCTGGAATAACTTCCATCCCTTTGACCCTGTTGCTCTTTGTCCAACGAGGTTTGATCCCCATGAGAGAGAGAATGGTGGACTCGTTAACCCCTTCATTACGCATGGTCTCAGTGGCCCAGAGAACAACGGCCACCTTGGCTGGATACTTCTGGTGCTTAGTTAGATGATTTTCAATGATCTCGTCTGCCGCCTTCTTGCCAAGTTTCCAGGCCGCCGGGCTTGGCAGCTTCTGGGGGTTGAAGCCATAGAAACTACGTCCGGTTGGCAGGGCATTGGGGTTACGGATGGGGTCATTGCCCTCGCCGGGTCGGACATACCGACCTTCCAAGCCAGCTAGCAGAGCCGTGATTTCAGCAGGACCGGAGCCGCTGATTCTGCTCTTTATCTCCTTTTGCTTTTCCGCAGGATTCCATCGAACCACGGCCTGAGCCATATCAGCAATCTCCCGGTCGCCGGGACTCTTGCCAAAGCTGTGCATGCCGTAAGGCATGAGGTTTTCTCGAATCTCCTCAAGATAGTGGCCAAGGAGATGGATCTGCTCATTGTCCGAAACCTTGTGTTGGTGGCTATGATCCCCAATTTCATGTTCATGGGTATGACCAGGGTCATTGGCAATATCGGCCAGAATCCCGGTCTGCTCAGCCAGGGTCATGATTTCTTCATATTTTAATTGGGCGGTGGTAGATTTGCGGGATTTGGCCCGTTTAAATTCATTGATAAGCTCGTTCATCCTGCCATACTCTTCATGCAAACCGGCCTCTTTGAGCATGGGGGTGAGGTGAGAAATAATGACCGCACGACCCCGCCGCTTTGCCTGAATTCCCTCCCCCACATCATCTACAATATAGGGATAGATATTTGGAATATGACCAAGGAGTACCTCGGGCGGGCAGGAGGCCGACAGCCCCGCCTGTTTTCCCGGTGTCCATTCATAAGTGGAATGAGTACCGAGATGAATCATGGCATCGGCTCTGAAACCATGATTCAGCCAGAGATAGACGGCCAGGTATTGATGGTGGGGGTAGAGGGTGGTGTCGTGGTAGAGCTTCATGGGGTCATCACCCCATCCACGGGCTGGTTCGGGTAACAGGATGAGCTTGCCAATGGTGACGGCAGGAATAATGAAATCCGAACCATCTTTCATGATGGCGGAATCCTCCGGACTGCCCCATTGTTCGATGACTCTGGCCTGAAAATTTTCGGGAAGTCTGCTAAACCACAGTTTGTATTGATCCATTGGCAAGCGCACCACCTGCGAGGATCGCAGAAGACCATCGAGTTCTCCCGGAGCCCAGGAACCGATATTTCGCCCCGAGGTCATAATGAGCTTCTTTATTTCCTGTTCCGTGGGAATGTCACCTACCTTATAACCAGCTTTTGCCATGGCGGTGATTATCTGCGTAAGGGATCGAAAGACATTGAGATAGCTGGCGCCGATATTCTGCTTGCCCTGATGATGGTTATAGAACATGATAGCTACCTTCTTTTTATCGTTGGCCAGGGCCTGCAAATCGGCGAGTTTGTGGATACGGGCCATGAGCAGGTCAATATTCTCAGGAATCGGTTCCTTACGATAGTATTGTTTGCCATTTTCAGGATCGCTGAACTGTACCTTGGCGGCCAGGGGAGTAGGCTCAATGAGACCGGAGATCTCCGGGGTGGCGATGGACCAGGCCACCTCACTGCCACTGATACCAACAGGGCTCCTGCGCCACTCATCCAGGGTATCGCCATAAAGATTGATTATATTGAAGATGGGGACATTGAGTTTCCACAGATCCTCGGCAAGTTCGGCAGTCAGCCCTGAGTAAAACTTCAGGGAAAAGGCCAGAATGATGTCCACCCGTGAGCCGTCCTTTTTATCCAACAGGAATCGTTCAATGGTTTCCTGGTCCCGGCCAAAACAGGGCAGGACATTGAACCCCTCCGCCTCCAGTCTGGAAATAAGGGTCTTGACCGGTTTCTGCTGACCAGGGGTAAGCGAGGAAGAGAAGAAGAGCAGGCCAATCTCTGGCCGGTGGCGATCATAATCAGCCCTGCTTTGTTGCCAGTTCTGAAACTGCTCAACAGTTGCGAATATCTGCTCGGCCTCGGGATGGTAAATGCCCATCTCCGCTTTTTTAAGCACCGCCCCATACGCAATGGTTTGGTCAAAATGACGATTAGCCACCAGCTTCAACATGTTGATGATATTGTCTTTACTGATATGAGCATAATACTCCGCAACCTGCTCATCAAAAATCAGTCCCAGTTTTCTAAGCCGTTCATCATCGGTTGAACCACGCAGGGCGTAAATGGTTTTATTCTGTAAACTAATTTTGGCGGTGAGATACTCCTCCAAATCACGTCCCATGACATCTACGACAATTACCTTGGCCTGGTCGATCTCCCGGCGCAGGGATTCACCACCGGGAGCCAGTTCACCCGCGGCAATGACCTCGATGTCAACTGCCAGGTCAAGACCTGCCAGCGCCTTCCCAGCCAGGTATGAATTGTTGTCGAGCACCAGCAGGATCAGATCCGCAGCCTTGGCCTGCATGGGCAACAGAACAAAGGCGAGCAGGAGCAAAAAAACTTTCATAGTATATCCTTGTCACGCCGCTTCGTGTTGAATTTGCAGGCTTTTCGCCACTGTCATCAGGTTGCTATCGTGGCAATTCATAATGACTGCATCAAGACCTGCCTCAGCAAGGAGGGGCAACAGCCGGCAATGAAAGGCTGAACGATCTGCTTTGGCAAGACAAACAGAGCTGTTACTGAGCCCGATTATGGTTTTAAGGGCTGGTGAGGTAAGTTCACCGAGCAGATAAATAGTCTCAAGGAGCATGTCAATATCAGGCAAACCTGCACTAAGGCTCCAGCTTGCAGGGTCAGGCCGACAGCAGATGACAGGATCGATATAGAGTTGGGTTAAAGGCAAACCTGTTTGGTTGGCGGTATCAATAACCTGGTTTGCCAACAGTAAGCGATCATCAACATTAGCTGGTACCAGGTGGTCGCTTACCAGTAAGACCACCAGGTTGGCAGAGAAGTATTTGGCTGTCTCCATGGCCTTGGTAAGGGACGTGGAACTTGCGGTAACAGCATTGATGGTAGCAGTTCCTGTGTGAATTTCCAAGGCTCGTTGTTGTTGTAAAACATGGCTGGAAAGCAGGAGAGGTATATTGATCGCACCCTGAATTGTTTCCACCAGCCAGGGGGTGAGTCGTCCTAATTTTTTACTGCTGCCAAGATTGACAACAAGGGCAGTCGCTCCAGCATCGACCTGAGCAACGGCAATTTTGGTGAGACTTGCCTGGTCCAGTGTCTCGATGGCTTGAATAAATGACTGATTCATGGGGTGTAAGTCTTCGCCGATAATTTCCATGGTATTCTTCCTTTTGGTTTTGTAAAGGTTTCCGGTGGAATGGCAAAATTACCATGCCGGAGCGATAAATTATCATCTATCGTTGTGCCTGGCACTTTTGGCCAGATCATGTTGTCTGGTTGCCTTGGCAAGCAGTCCATTCATTCCCAGATTCAGAACAGTTGGCAGTTGCAGATCTATAATGGCAAACTCACCACCGACAATGGCTTGGCACCAGACATTCACACTGCTTAAATCCGTAATAAGGCCCTTTTCATAATCGTCAGAGATTGCCATGATTGCCTGTATGAAATTGGCATGCTGATCTTGTAAGAGTAGGTTTTCCAATGTTCTGTGCAGTGTGACCTGTCCACCATATCGTTTGCTGATGTTAAAGAGGCTTATTTTGCGATCTTTGAGGCGTTGAAACACAGACCGTCCGCTTTTCACTCCGTTTTGGAGGTGGCTCGCCTGCTGTACACCCTCATAAACAGCCCTTGCCATGAGTTCCCCCATTTTGGTATGACCACCGCTGGAATCAATGGAAACTCCGCTCCCCTCTACCACAATGATATTGTCTGTACCCGTGCCAGTGGCCTGGTTGAGTGCAGAGGAGTAGCTTGAGCGGATATCCATATCCTGCAGGGCCGCGGTCTTGCCTTCAGTGGCAGAGATGATAGCCCGGGTCATAGCTCTAGGGCTTAATTTCATATTACTCATCAGCAGAATATTGATGGTGCCGGGTTTCTTCGGGGTGACAGGTTGTTCAGGTTCATAAAAGCTGCCACTATCAGCTCCCATTCGCACCGCATTACTCTGTACTCCAGCGGTAACAAGGGCTGTGACCGTCATCTCCTTATAGGATTTCCGAACCACGGCCAGGTTGTCCATGTTGGCTCCGGTAAAAAGCATGGCGGTGGATTCCGGGGCAAGACCTAAAACCTGTTGAGTGCTTTGGCGCAAGGCATTCAAGCCCTGCTTATGGCCTAGACCCCAGGCAGGTGGAGGGAAATAATGGTTGGCCACCGTGGTGATACCTGTCCGTTGGCCTTCCAGGGTGGAGACCACTGTCATAGCTTTGTTAAAGTGGATAGCCACGGTCTTATTTCGAAAATCTTTTATGTCACTGTCGATAAGCTCGGCGGTTTCAACATAGTCAAGATTCAGGGCTAATGGCCTGCGGCTCACCACCTGCTCAGGCAGGACAAAATTGGCTGGCTTGGCAAACTCCTGGCCATACAGCCTGGCCGAAAGCCAGGAAACAAAATAGCCGGAATGGGTGGCAGCACGGCAGGTCAAAGCGCAGGGGAAGAACATTATATTGTTGTTTTTAACGGCGTCCACCTCGCGCCATCCCGGCTGATTCAGGATGCCTATGGTCTGGCGGTCGTCACCGCATCCGTAAAGCACTTGAGGGTTAAAGTTACGCCATTGGTCAAGCTCAACCGGGATGATATTACCGGTTTTGCCAAACTGCGGGGCAATACCACCGGCAGCACGAATATAGTCATTCTGAAAAGAATCATCGCCAGGCGCCATGATCTTATCCCGACCCATGAGCCGCATAACCCTTTTGCGCTTTTCGGTGGGGATTTTGGCTACCTTGGCTTCGATGACTTTAAGGTGCCGTTTTTCTTTGGCAATAATCGCAGTAGCTTCATCCTGTCTGTTAAAGATACGGCCAAGAAGCTCGATATGGTCAAAGGCTTCAGCGATTGATTGTGCAGATAAGTTCACCAGGACAACCTGTCCCTGAAATGTTGGAAGCACCTCTTTTTGCAAGCCGGCATAAAAGATGATATCTGGATTGAGAGCCGCAACCCTGTTCATGTCAGGACTGAAAAATCCACCGATAATCGCCTTTCCCGCAGCCTCAGGCGGCAGGAGTGAATGGTAGGTAAGACCAACAACCGACTCGTCCGCTCCGAGACGCAGAAGGATCTCGGTGACCGATGGCACGAGAGAGACAACCCGCCTGGGCTGCGCAGTCAAACTGATCTCTGTGCCGCTGGAATCAGTAAAGGTTATGGACTGGCCGGCCTGCAAAGTTCCGAACGGGAACAATAAAAGCATTATGAAGAATATGTTGAGTAGTTTCATTGTGTCTCCGGTACATAGACCATGGATCCATCGGCTAAACGATAGGCAGTTCCTAAGCGTTCACCCATGCCTTTGGCCTTTTCTTTAGTGACCCTCATGGCCTCGATTTTTTTGCCCTTCTTGGTGATAATTTCCATCTCACCGCTGGCCGATCGTTTTATGATGGTCAACTCTGAGTCTTCCTGGAGGAGATCTTCCAGGTGAAAAGCACCAAAGAGGGCCAGGAGCAGGCCAACGATAAAGACCAGGCCCAGATCAAAGAGGTTGGCCACCCCTGCCAGGGGATCGTTATCCGACAGCCCGGCCCCCCGGTTCTGATTATGATGGAAATATTTCACTATTCGCCTCCGTCCGTTGTCAACAGCTCGGCGGCCAGAGTCATGTTTTTAATATCTTCCTCAATCCAGCGCCGCTGGATGGTGAAGAAGCAATAACTGATTATTCCCAGAGCCATGCCCACCACCGTGGTGGTGAAGGCGATGACCAAGTCGCCGGAAAGCCGGGTGAGGTCACCCTGGCCCAGAGCAGCAAGGCCGGTTCCCATGGGAATAAGGGTGCCGATAAGGCCAAGGCCTGGGCCGATACGGATGAGCATCTTCAAGCGATCCAGGGATTTCCAGAGTCGATGTTCGTTTTCCCGCAGCAGATTCAAGATCGTGACTTCCTTGGCGCAGTTGTCTTTTAGAACCAGAAGCTCCTTGGTAAAGGATTGAACCGAATCAGGAAAATCGGTAAAGGTGTGATTTTCTAAGGATGCAACGACATTTATTTGCCTTGGCAACCGACTGCGGCGCAACCCGCGACCAACAAAATTCCCACTGTAAATCACCATCCAGACGGTGAGCAAGGCCAGCAGCACCAGCACCGGAGCCAACAGAGATGAGGCCGTTAGGTAGATAAAAGATTTCAACAAGGCCATTAGGTCCATGATGTTCTCCAAAATGATTTGATAAAGCTGATCGTAAAAATCAAACTCATTGCAGCTAAAAGAAGGGGCAGTTGGCTGCTCGCCATGGTGGCAGTGCTCATGCTCAGGCGGTAGATGCGCGCCATGTCGGCAAACTGGGGAACCACGGCTAAGGTAACGAGAAAATAGAGGGCAGCCAGAACCATGATGGTACCCAGTCCATGTTCAGCATTTGTACCTTTGCTAAAAAAAGCAAGGATAAGGGCGCTGAACAGACTAATGCTGATAAAACCTGTCCCCAGCCAGGGAAAGAGCCATGGCTCATCCGGCAGCAGACGGTGCAGGAAACTGCTGGAAAGCACAATGACCGAAAAACAGAGCGGACACGGCAAAGTCAGCAACAGCCAGCCGTGGCTTCTGGTTTTTGAATCATCCCTTTTTTTAAGCAGAGCCATTCCCCAGATCAAGAGCAGACCGGCCAGGATGAAATGGATGGTCATACCGTTTTTGAAGAACAGCATCACCGTATCCAGACGCGCAAGGAAATTGACCTGGCTGACCAGTACCCAGGCCAGCCAGAACAGAAGTCCATAACAAACCATGAAACCGAGGCAGACCATTGTCCTTCCAGCCAGTCCAGCCTGCTGTCGCCATAGATAGGAAAGTCCGGCCCCGCTTTTAAAGGCAAAGATGCCTAAGGAAAAGACGAGGCCGAGAATGAGTGACTTAAGCTCCATGCCTAAAAGCTGTAACGATAGCTGACAAAGAACGATTGGCCAGGCTTAGGAAAACCCTTCTTCTCGTAATAATCTTTGTCAAAGATATTGTCGGCCTTGAAGATGACGCGGTGATGATCCAGGAAGGTGTAGCCCACCATCAGGTCAACCACGGTAAAAGAGGGATACTCCACCTCAGGGTAGCCAGCGGCGTTCCAGTCGGTATCTTTCATCCTGCCCTGATTGCGCACATGGAGTTTACCGTTAAAGGCACCGTCATCATATTGAACGCCGTAGTTCACCGTGTACTTGGCGACGTTATGGATATCCTTCATGGTTCCGTCCGTCTGTTCCTCTTCTGCCTTGAACATGTGGGTGGAATTAACAAAGAGGGAAAGTGAACGATCCCAATTCAGCGGTGCGCCGATGTCAAAGGACAACATGGTCTCTAAGCCTTCCATCTCTGCACTGAGGCTATTTTCATAGGTGGTGATGTTTCCACGTGTTGCCCAACTGATTTTGTCATCCACGTCGGTGTGGAAATAGGTGAGGTCAAGAGAAAGTCCCCAGTTCTGCTTATCGTATCCAACTCCAAGGTCATAGGACAGAGAGGTCTCTGGGTCGAGATTGGCGTTGCCACGGGTTATCATGGTTGTGCCGCCAACATTGGTTTCAGAGTAACCGGCGAGCTGCCCGGCATTTGGTGGAACAAAGGCCTGGCCAATGGTGGAGTGGAGGCGAATACCTTGTTCGAAACGATAATTGAGCCCTGCTCTGGGACTGAAGGTTGAAAATGTTTCGGAGTTCGGCGTAAAATCAGTTTTGTATGGAGTGGATAGAGTTTCCACATCAAAGGCATCATAGCGGCCACCTGCCGTGGCAGTGAGCCGTTTATCCATGAAACGCCAGACTGTTTCCAGATAGCCTCCCCAGTTTTCTCTGGATTCATCGGGGGACCAGGGTGCCTTTCTGCTGCTGTCCAGATTGTAACTACGGCTCTCCTTGTTAATGTCCTGGTAGTCAATACCGGTGATGATGCTATGCTGATTCCAGCGATATTCATTTTTAATTTGCAGACCAAGCCAGTCTATATCCGAATCATAGCTCTGGTACGGGGCAACCTGGGTTGTGGTAAACCAGCCAGTATAATGTCTGTACGTTTCCTGTGTCTCATTGGTTTTGTAGACCGTGAAACTGAGTTGGTTTTTTTCGCCTATTTCTCCAGTCACTGTGAAATCCAGACCGTAACGATCAATGTCCTTGTGACCGGATTTATCATCACCTGCAAAGGTGTCGCCAGGAGTCTCGATATCGCGGCCCTGATAAATATCTGCACTGGTATCCAGTCGCCAATTTTCTCCTAGGTTTGCACCTAGGCGGAGGTTAGCATTTTGTGTCTGGTAGCTGGTGTTGGAGCGGGTCTCTCCATTACCCATCTTGAAATCATCGGCTTGATCAAAGCGACGGGCTGAGATATCAAAATCGAACCTGTCGCCAAGGCCGCCACCTAAGCTGGCCTTCTGAAAGTTGGTCTCAAAAGAACCAAAACCAGCCTCGGCCATTCCGGTGAGCTCTTCTGTGTTCTTCCTGGTGATAATGTTGACCACACCACCCATGGCCTCGCCGCCATAGAGGGAGGAGGCCGGGCCTTTCAGGACTTCGATGCGCTCGATATTGTCTGAGAGGATGGTGGCAAGGTTGGTGGCCCCGGCTGGGCGGCCATTAATGAGAACTAATGAATGTTTGGTGATGCCGGAGAATTCCGGACGAAAACCACGAATACCAATACCTGCCAAGGCTCCGGGATATTCAATAACCCCAATGGATGAATTTTTCTTAAGCTGTTCGGTGAGGGTGTAGGCTACAGTTTCTTCAATGGTCTGCCTGTTGATTAGTTCAACCTTCGCCGGTACATTTTTAATGCCTTCTGCGCTTCTTGTGGCTGTGACCACCACCTCTTCCAAGGTGGTTGCTTTGTTGTCTTTTGTTCTTTCTTCCGCGGCAACAGCCAGACTTGCTGAACCAAGAAGAGCTAAGGCAATACCTGAGCGGATTATCTTTCTCATTTCTACATCTCCTAGTTTGAAAAAATTCAGGTCCGGAGATGCTTAAAAAAAAAAGCAAAAAAAATCCCCGAACCAATATGATATTGATCCGAGGATTCCCTGATTTTTCCACGAATTGAATGCTCTCCCTTGTCCACGAAGATAAGCGTATCCCTGCTCAGGCCATTTCTCCAGCCCGGCAGGTTATGAAAAAGGCAAAAAAGTCGATCAAGACTTTCCCCCCCTTCATAAATAATTTCAGACAGGTCTTCTGACTTTCGGATCAGTCTACTTACTGCGTCTTCCCACATAAAAAAAATGCAGTGACATCATGCAGTGTTCGTCCCCGATTACAGCGGCGGGCCCGTTCCGGATTTTCACCGGATTCCCTATTAAGCTCTATTACAAGCATCTAAAACGTGTGACGAATATAGCTTTGGAGATAATAAAAGTCAAGCAGGGAAAAAATGAATAGGTGCTGCCTAAGGAACGGGAGCTAAATAACCTGAATACGGGACATTGTTACGGGCCAGTTGATTAACAACGTCGATTTGAGGTGGACAATCATGTCAAATAACAGGTTCCACCCACAACCATTTTTTATTCAACTTGTAACATTGCTCTAACCAATTTCAAACAATTCACTTGTATTTTTCCTGTCTGATCAAAGAGTTCTGTAGAAAATGATTGTTAGGATTCAGGAGTCGTTGACCATTGGCTGTTGCGAGATATCCGTGATGTAAATTGAATGTCGAATGTCGAATGTCGATGGATGAAGGAAGAGCTATGCAGTGATCCCCGTTCATTATTCGTAACTTTATTGGATTGCACTCCACACGTGTAAGTAGCGAGCAACGCAGAAGACAGCAAAAAAAAAGCATTACTTTGTTCAAGTTTTTTGCTGTACGTATCTAAACAAAACAGATTGGGAGTTGTGTTATGAGCAAGACGTTTACAGGAACATCAGTGGCATTTTCGGTTTTATTGTTTGCCAGTTTGGGGTGTGTAACGAACAATGCCGCCATAGCATCGGAAAACGGGGGGAATGTTCTCATGGTTGGTGCGACGAAGCCCATGGAAAAATTAAATTTCACTCTTGGAAGTGTCACCTTTGCAAATGGTTTTACACTTGAAGCAAATTGGGGACTGGGAAGTGGTGCTACGCATAAAGTTGGAGATGATGCCAATACTTTTTACACACTGACTGACCGTGGTGTCAATATTAAGTGCACGGATGATGAAAAAATCATAGGTATGGAAATTTGTAAAAAAGGCAAAATATTTCCATTTCCCTCGTTTGCACCATCAATTATAAAATTTGTTCTGGACGGCAGCAATATCACGGTTAAAGAAGTCATCTCACTAAAAGACAGGGATGGTAAGCCAATCAGCGGTATTTCCAATCCTCTTTCAAACTTTACGGAACGTGCATACGATATCCATGGCAATACGATTGCCTATGATCCAAATGGTGTTGACACTGAAGCGATTGCCGCTCTAAGTGATGGTACATTTTGGTTAAGTGAAGAGTATGCTCCAAGTCTTATCCATGTGGAGGCAGATGGTAAAATTATCAAACGTCTTGTACCCAAGGGATTGGCGGAAGAATTGAAAAATGCAAACTATTCCGTACGTGGTGATCTGCCAGAGATCTTAAAACTCCGTCATGCCAATCGGGGCATAGAATCATTGGCTGTGAGTCGAGATGAAAAAACACTCTACTTCATTATGCAGAGTCCTCTTAATAATCCTGACTACGGCAAGACACGGTATGTGAGACTTTATGCGATGAATATTGAAAATCCAAGCGATATCAAAGAATACAGGTATCAACTTGATCTCCCGGATACTTTTAATAAAGACAATGAATCCAGGCCAAGAAAACAAAAAGACGTTAAAGTTTCAGAGATGATTGTGATGAAAGGCGGCACTCTGATGATACTGGAGAGAATTTCGAAAACAACAAAACTCTATCAAGTTGACTTGTCTGAAGAAACCCCAATAAATTCATTGCAATCAGCAACTCTTGAACAAGGGGAAATGCCAACTGTAAAAAAAATAAAGTTGTTTGACACAGATCTTGAGGGTGGATATCCGGGTAAAATTGAAGGGATTGCTGATTTGGGGGACGATAGGTATCTTCTTATTAATGATAATGATTTTGGTATCAAGGGGGCTGATACCGTTGTTAAAATAGTTACAATTGATCCCGAGAAAAAACTGTATAAAAAACACGTTGCCGGTCGAGTTGTATTTTTTGATGTGGATGGGAATTTTGTAAAAGAGGTGAAAGTTGGGATATTGCCTGACATGGTAAAGTTTAGTCATGATGGGAAAAAGGTGGTTGTTGCCAATGAGGGTGAACCTGTGGGTGATGAAGACCTGAAGGATGTTGTTTATGATCCCTATGGTTCAATCAGCATCATTGATACAGCTACCTATCAAGTAAAAGAGATTGATTTTAAAAAGATCACAACTGCTCCGGCAGGATGTAAAATCAAAAAGAATGCTGAAATTGCGAGAGATTTTGAGCCTGAATATGTGACGATTAGTGAAGATGACAAGATAGCCTGGGTATCCTTGCAGGAAAACAATGCCATTGCAAAAATAGATCTTGAAAACGAGCGTTTGAGTTCTGTGTTTGGACTTGGATTTAAAGACTTATCGCTTGCCGGCAATGGGCTCGATTACAGGAAGGATGGTATCTTAAATATTGAAAACACCCCGGTGGGCGTATATGGAATGTATCAACCAGATACCATAGTTTCATATGCCGTGGGCGGGAAAAATTACTTTGTCACTGCCAATGAGGGAGATGATAGAGACGATTTTTATAAAGAGACGGTTAAGGCTTCCCAATTAACACATAGCTCAATACCTGATATCGGCAAGTTGCGCGTTAATCCAGATCTTGGTGATGCAGATGGTGATGGTGACTATGAAAAACTCTATTCACATGGGACAAGGTCATTTTCCATATGGAGTGAAGATGGTGATTTGATTTTTGATAGTGGCGATGCATTTGCGCAAACGGTTGCCAAAAGATTTCCCAACCAGTTTAACACTCGTGATAAAAAAGGTAAATGGAAAGGGTTGGATGAGAGATCGGAGAAAAAAGGTGTTGAGCCTGAAGCATTGACACTTAAGAAGATAGGTGGAAAAACGTTTGCCTATATCGGGCTTGAAAAGCAGGGCGGCTTTTTAGTCTATGATATCACACACCCCGCAAACCCTGTGCAGGTTGAGTATAATAATGACATTGATTACAATGTTAACGCCAAAGACAGCGATATGTTAAGAACGATTGATGATATCGGGCCAGAGGGGATGGTGGCATTTACACAAGATGGAAAAGATTACCTGGTTATTGCCAATGAAGTAAGTGGGACAGTGTCGCTGTATCAACTTGCAAGTGATGGTAAGGCCAGCAAACAGAAGACATATTATACAGGCGTTTATGGGAAGTCAGCAGCTGAAATTGTGGATTACGATGCTTCGAGTAAGAGATTATTTTTCACTGATGCTTCCAGTAATGCCGTAATCGTTTTGGATGCAGCAAGTATGAGTAAGGTAAAAACAATTGATCTTACGCCATATGGCACAGGTGTTAATAGTGTTTCTGTGCATAATGGCAGGATTGCGGTTGCTGTGGAGCGAAAAGAGTAAAATGTACTGGTTCGTTTGAAATTCAAACAGGTAAGTGCCGCTATTGATCAAAGGTGAGTACTGATTACGAAACCACCTTGGGGAACGGGAGTTAAATAACTTGAACAATAAATTAACGTTGATTTGTTCAAGTTATTTAGAGTACGTTCCTTATCAGAAAATGATTGTCAAAGCATCCTTAAAAAAAGGTACTTTCCGTTCAGGCACTACCTGGAAGTATAGCTTCCTCCTGGAGTGGTAGTGTTGTTTGATAAATGAAAAACAGCATATCTTCCCCCCAAATAGCGGCAGCAGCAATTGCCGGATATGAAAACCTGACAGCCTGGGCTGATCTCCTTGACCGTATCAACGTTTTTCCTGTGGCGGATGGTGATACCGGGATGAATCTGCGGGTCAGTCTTGCACCTCTGCGGGAATGCGGTACAAACCTGGAAGCGGCGATAGCTCAACTCGCCTTAACTGGTCGTGGCAATTCCGGTAATATTGCTGTGGCCTTTTTCCGGGAGTTTTTGCATCCCATGGAAAACGGATTTGCCGGAGCGGCCCAAAAGGGCAGGGAACAGGCATGGAAGGCAATAGGTAATCCTTCTCACGGAACCATGCTTGAGGTCTTCGATGTACTCTGTTTGTTGTTTTTGGAGGAAAGAGAAGCAGCTCTCGACTATGTAACGGTTAGAGATCACATGCAAAAAGCAGTGCTGTCCACGGAAAAGCAGTTGTCGGAGCTTTCCGATGCCGGGGTTGTTGATGCCGGGGCTTTGGGAATGTTCTGTTTTTTTGATGGTTTCTTTGGGGAACTTACCGGACAAAAGGCAGCCATTTGTCCAGTAACTGAGCTGTTTGCTAATACTCTTTGTATCAACGCTTCATTTCGTCCACCGGACTCAGAAGAATATTGTGTGGAGGCTCGTCTTGCAACTGATGGTGACCAGGGTGAACTTCTTGGCACAATAGCAAATCTTGGTAACAGTGTTGTAGTTGTTCCAGGCGATTCCTGTGTAAAAGTACATATCCACACCAGAAGCCCTGAACAGTTACGAGATAAACTTTCTCTGCTTGGCAATGTGCGGGACTGGTCAGATGAGGCCATGGGTTCAATGATTGGAGAGGGAACCCGGAAGAGTTTCGTCCAAAACCGTGTCAGGATAATGAGTGATGCAGCAGGATCAATTCCTCTGGAACTTGCCCGCATATATGGGATCATTTTGCTGGATAGTTATATTCTGACCCATGATCTGGCAAAACCCGAAAGCCTGTTTTCGCCTGAACAACTCTATATCCTAATGAAAAACGGGACGCGTGTGACCACAGCTCAGGCATCCACCCATGAACGACATCTTCATTATCAGGCAGGCCTCCATCAGTATGAAAAGGTGTTGTATCTTTGTACTGGTTCCGCTTTTACCGGGAATTTTTCAATCGCTGTGGATTGGCAGAAGGAGAATGATTCTGATACTCAGTTTGCAGTGATTGATACGGGTGCCGCATCAGGAAGGCTTGGTGTGATTGCCCTGCTTACCGCTCGCCATGCTGAGACGGGTGCAAGTGCAGAAGATGTTAAAGAGTATGCAGAAAAACTCACCCGGCAGGCTGAAGAGTATGTCTTTATACATGAATTGAAACATTTGGTGGCTGGTGGGCGTGTATCTAAAGCAAAAGGGTTCTTTGGAGATCTTTTGCATATGAAACCTGTGATCAGCCCCGGTTTTGAAGGGGTGCGCAAAATCGCTGTGGTACGAACCCGGGAAGGTCAGCTTGATTTTGCCTGTGCCAGGATTGAGCACCATGCTGATGCTTCGTTGTTTGTGCTGCTCCAATATACAGATAATAAAGACTGGTTGCGGGAGGTAGTTGAGCCGCAAATTCGCAGACATGTACCAGAGGCAGAGATTCTGCTGGTACCTCTTTCACTTACATCGGGTGTTCATATGGGGCCTGGAGCCTGGAGTATTGCCTTTGCAGCATGTGCAGAGGCAGCATGATGAATCGCAGCAAAGTTGCTATCGTTATTCCGGCATATAACCATGGAACCCGTATCAGCGATGTCGTGCGGGATGCGACAGCTCTAGGCTATCCTGTGTTTGTTGTGGATGATGGATCAACTGACAGAACGGCTGAAATGCTCTCTTCCATGGAAGGTGTTACCGTACTCACTCATACACAAAATTTGGGAAAGGGTGCAGCTTTACGGACAGGTTTCAAGGCGGCGGCCGAGTCCTTTTGCTGGGCTGTAACACTTGATGCAGACGGACAGCATAAACCTGAGGATATCGAAAATCTCCTTAACGCTGTGAAAGGTGCCAGTCGCCCCATTGTTGTAGGAGTACGTCAGGGAATGGATGGGGGAAATGTCCCCTGGACCTCCAGATTTGGCAGAGGTTTCTCTAACTTCTGGGTATGGGCATCCGGTGGCCCGCAGGTACATGATTCACAGTCTGGTTTTAGATTGTATCCTTTGCCGGAAGCACTTGCGCTAAATGTCCGTGCTTTACGTTTTCAGTATGAAGTGGAAATTCTTGTAATCGCAAATCAAAAAGGCATTCCAGTTGTTCAGGCTCCGGTACAGGTGGTTTACCAGAAGGGGAAGGAGCGTATTTCTCACTTTCACCCCTGGAAAGATTTTTTAAGAAACGCTGTGACATTCAGCCGACTTATTCTAAAGCGTATCTTTTTCTATAGCAGACGGAAATAAAATTGAAAGGACTTTGGTACATATTCCTTGAAAGAATACCGGGAAGCCTGGGTTCCTGGATATTTTTCATTGCGTCTAAAGGTATTGCTGCCGGATATTTCCTTTTTTCAAAGAACGTGAAGGAAAGCCGTCGCTTTTATCGTCTCCTCTATCCTGAAAAAAGCAGTTTTCACCACAGATTGTGTACTTTTCGTCAGTATCAGAATTTTACCACCATCCATTATGATCGTTTTCTTGCAGGCAAAGGCATGAAAACAGTTTTTCAATCAGATGGGTGGGAAAAACTGGAGTTAGTACAACATCATAAAGGTGCAATTCTGCTCATGTCTCACTTGGGGAACTGGGAGATTGCTGCCCGCCTTTTGAGGCAGCAGAAAACTCAATCGAGCATTCTTCTGTATATGGGCATTAAAGAAAAAGAGGGTGTGGAGGCTCTACAAAAAGAACAACTGAAGGATTCCGGAGTGAAGATAATAGGTGTCCCGCGGGATGGTGGCTCACCATTTGACGCATTGGAGGGTATTCGATTTTTACAGGATGGTGGAATTGTGTCCATGACAGGTGATATCATCTGGCGCAGTGATCAACGCAGTATCCAGGTGAATTTTATGGGGAGAAAAGCAGTGCTTCCCCAAGCGCCTTATATTTTTGCTCTGGTGTCTGGTGCTCCAATATTGTGCTTTTTCAGTTTCCGGGTTGGGAAGAATAAATATACGTTTCGTTTTGCGGAACCCATTTATATTCACCCGGAAAATAGAAAAGACCGGACAAGGCTTATACAGGAAGCTGCTCAGCAATATGCTGATTTATTGGAGGGAGAGCTTCGTGCTCATTCCTTGCAATGGTATCATTTTGATCGTTTTGTCCTGTAGCAGGTCTTCTACAGCCCATTCAATGAGAAGCGTATTCGGTATGTCAGTTACCGAATACCTTCTGCCCACAGAGCATTATGCTCAAGTGATTTCGGTACGTTCCTTATCTAAACTTCCACTGCAATCCGCATGAGACAATCCAGATATCTTTTTCGTAGGTTATTCCCTGTGCGTCTGTTTTTTCCATATAGAATACTTTGCTGGCTCCCATGGTGAAGTCAAGGGTTTCTGTCGGGCTCCAGACGCCACCCATGCCGACTGTGTGAGCATCAAGTTTTGCCTCTTCCGGAAGGCTGATGATTTGATCAATGTCTACTTTAAGATTTGAGTAGAGATAGCCGGCACTGACCATCCATTCCCTGTTGAACCGGTATTCCGCAGATGCACCTAAGTCATAACTGTTTCCAGCACCATCAAAATCTGTCTCCCAAGTGGCTTCTTTCTCCAGGTAGTAGATAAAGTTGGCATCTACTTTGAGGTTGTCCGTGATTTTGTAGGATGCGCCTATTCCAAGCAGGGCAGGGATATCCTCACGCTCTTCTCGACCATCTTGATATCCCATAAGTGCCAGCAAATCTGCTCCTTGCCGTACATCAAGCTCAAAGTTCAGTTTAGTGGCTGTTTCAAAACGAAGGCCAATGTTCCATTGCTCATTTGGGCTGATATTTACACCAAAAATTCCTCCCCAGCCATCGGCCTCATCTCGTAACTCGGTTACTGCATTCCCAAATACCGGAAGTCCGTCGGCACTGAGTGTATATTTTTTATACGCTGAGACATAACGGAGCCCGGCGGATACCGAGAACATACTGTTTATTTCATATGCTCCACCAATTGTATATCCGCTATAGATACTTTCTGCCTCTACCCGCTGCGGAAAGGTGCCGGCAACAGAGAAAGGTACACCAAGAAGGGTGTTGATTATTGTAATAGACCTGGCGTTTCCGTTTTGAAAATCAACTTTTCCACCACCTCCAACAAGAGACGCTGTGAGGTAACCAGCCCATTTGTCTTCTTTGTGGATGGCAAAAAAACCGGGAACAATGGAACTTATATCCTGATCCAGTTGTCCAACACCTGGAATAGAGTTGGAATAGTCTTTGGCTAAGTATTGAATATCTAATTTAAGATATTTTCCGGTTTTCATTTTCATTATCCCGGCGGGATTGTGTACAGCAATGTCGGCATAGTCTGTTGCTGCCTGCCTGTTCAAGGTTCTGAAATAATCAGAACTTGAATTCTGTTTGTTGATGATTCCTCCAGCTAAGATCGGGGTGGCAACGAGTCCTAACAGGCCTGCCAGGGGAAGAGTGAGTAAGTGCTTTTTCATGGTGGAGTATCTCGGATAAGGGTTACGGGAGAACATAGTGCCCTGTGGGCAGAAGTTATCAGCTATTAGTGTTTGGTAAGTGATATAAGAAGAATTACCAGGGAAATTTTAATTTTTCGATACATCAAAATGCTTATACTCTGCCGATCTATTTACAGATCCGATGGGTGTTAAGATGCAAATAGTATAATGCTATGTATTTTCCCCCAAAAAAAGAGGAAGGCTTAACGTCTTTTTTGACGATTATTCTTGTTCTATTTGATTATTAAAACAAATTGTTCTGTTGGCTAAGTATGGGGTGATACATGAGAGTGTCCCCCATTGGGGACGTTCTGTTAATTTGGTCGGGTTTAGCTTTCAAATTAACAACGATAACCTACACTAAAAAAATAAGGCTGTAAAGAGGCACTAAGGCCCAAACACCAGTGATGAACTGGGGAACGTACATCTGAAAAGTCACCATTTCGTGAGCACCTGCAACAAAAGAGTTTCTTGAATCTCTTTTGTTTACGCAGTGAGTCGTTACGCAATATATAAGAAGGTGCAAACAAGGGGGTCAACGCAGCACACTTTTAACTGTGCGCCCGAGTAGCTCGATTGAGTAGGGCTTTTTTATAAATTCATTTGCCCCAAGTTGCAGGGTCGCTTTAACGTCATTGCTTTCAGAAAAACCACTGACGATTATGGCTTTCTGTCCGGGATGCAGCTCACTTATTTCTTTATAAGTCTGGTATCCATTTAGACCTGGTTCCATAAGCATATCAAGAAGTACCAGATCAACAGAATGATTTTGGAGATAGATAATGGCGTTTTCACCACTTTCTGCTGTTTGAACCGTATAACCAAGTTTTGTGAGAATGTTATTGCTGATATCTCGTTGCAGTTTCTCGTCATCCACCACCAGGATGCTTGCAGTTCCCCGTAAATCCTCTGCCTCATTTTCTGTAATAGTTATCTTTTCTTTTGTGGTAACGGGGAGGTAGACGGTGAATGTGGTGCCGTTGTCATTGCTTGTGACATCAACAGTACCCTTATGTTCCAGCACAGAATTCCAGACCACAGCCAGGCCTAGCCCCGTTCCGCTTCTGCCCATTACTTTTTTGGTGTAAAATGGTTCGAAAATATGCTGCAGGGAATCAGCGGGTATACCGGGGCCGCTGTCGCTTACCTGCAGTAGAATGTAGTCACCTTTTTCCAGCATAGAAATTTCAGTATTCCGGGTGGTTAGGTGTTTTGTGGTGGTTGAGAGAGTAATGCTTCCCTTTATTTCAATGGCTTCGAAGGCGTTGTTTACCAGATTCATCAAAACCTTCTGGATGTGAACAGGAGAACATTTGCAGTTTGGCAAATGAGCCTCAAGGTTCAGGGACATTGAAATTTTCGGGTAGAGAGATTCCTGTTCCTGATATTCAGGAGAGGAAAGATAGCTGTTGATCAGATCGTTGACGCAAACAATCTCGTACTGACTAGCTACGTTACGGGCAACGGTAAGAAGATCTGTTACCACCGCAGCTGCTCTCAGCCCCGATTCCCGGATTGTCTGAATGGGCCCTCTCAGCTTGCTGTCCTCAGGTAAATCCATAAGAAGCAATTCAGGATAACTGATTATTCCTGAGAGGATATTGTTGAGGTCATGGGCAACCCCACCCGCCATAAGGCCTAAGGACTCCATCTTCTGGTGTCGTACCAGTTGTGCTTGAATCTGCCTTTTTTCCTCTTCAGCCTGTATTCGTTCATTCATTTCCCGGGTGATGTTAAAGTTTGCTGTCACAAGTTGTGATGTTCGTTCCATCACTCTTTCTTCCAGGATACTTCGGGCATGCTTCACTCGTTCCCGTTCTTCACGGAGTAGTGTTTTCATGAAAAAATCACGACGGGCATAATATTCTATGAAATAGCAGGAAATCATTCCTATTAGATTGGATCCAATAAAGAAAAAATTATTATTAATGAGAATGAGGGCAGGTGTTTCTACTATGCTAATGGCAGCATATTCATAGAGAACGATGAGACAAAAGCAGGTGGCACTTGCCCAGATAAAGCGTAGTTTCGTGCTTGTGTATATGACCATGAAAATGAGGATTAACCCGGCATAATAGGAATAACTCACTGGAGGGGGTGCAAGAACGATCATCATTACAACACCAGCTCCGGCCAGAAAACCCAGGCTGCTAAGGATAGGCTGCATTACTTTTTTAAACAGCACAGAGAATGAAAAGAAAAAGACCCCCAGTGCTAATGGGCAGAAAATTGCGTAACGAAACAGCCAGAAAGCAACTTTTTCTTCAGGAACGAGATAAACATCAAGAATGCCAAAGAGGCCATAAATCAGAGAAGCAGCTAAACAGACAATACGGACTACGGTGAGTGAACCACGGAAATAGTCGTCAAGAAATGCGCTTTCGAGATGACTCTGTTTTTTACGGAAAGCAAGGGTGATGGGATGCAGATGCATCTTTTCAGCGTTTTCAAAAGGATCGTTGCTTGGCTCAGTCTGTGTTTCCGGGGGAAGCGGTGAAGGAGTCACAATTGGTTTTTCCTTTATGAAGGTTGCTGGGATTACACAATAGAGTCATTGTGCTGCTGCGTCAGTGTTTATGCGCCAAAACAAAAAGATTCACTTTTTCCGGTTCTTCAAGAATTGTCACATCTCCTCCGAATTTGGTGTCCTTAAACAACTCCTTTAGCTCTTCCCTGGTTCGATAAATCAGCTTCCAGTGCAGTAGATGGTCCATAAAAAGCATATCTTTGTGTGGGGCAAAGTTCCCTATTAGCAGAGAACCTCCCGGTTTCAGATGTTCATGGCATTTGTCCACCAGTTTGCAAAATAAACGTGGTTCCAGATAATCAAAAAGTCCGGCTGAATAAATCAGGTCTTTGGTACCGATGTTATGACTGACTTTGCCCAGTGCCCATTTAACCAGGTTTTCACTCATGTATCGTACAGAAGCATTATGAGGAATAGTATTAACGTTCTGGTTTGAATATTGCAACGCTTCAGGATCAATGTCAATGCAGAGGGCGTCAATTCTTTCTGTATATTCGCATTCCCGAAGGAAATCAAATAATTCACGGCATGGCCCACAGGCAAGATTCATAACAGAAAAAGATTTGTTTTTATCAAGACGTTGTTTTGATAAATGGTGCAGCTGATCCTTCATCAATATACGGCGACCTCGTATTGCCTCCATACTCTGAAGCTGTAAGCCCCAACCGTCGATGAGGATACCGATCTTGCCGTCACCCTTTGGGGTATTCTGGTAGATGTGTTCCATCATCAGGAAATCGCCTGCATAGCCCTTTGGCTTGTAATAGGCCCGTTCTGCAAAACGACTTCGCATGAGATAGGGAAATATTTCCTTGAAGACAAACCCCCACATGTGGTCCTTATCTTCCTTATTCGACATCGATTCGCTGAAGCTGCTCAGGCCGTTGTTCAAGGTGTCCAGTACCTTGTAGCCCTGTTTGAGGTACTGTTTTGGGATGTCATCTTCAACAACTGCCTGCAAGGTGTGGGTCAGGTCGTAGAGTTGTGATTTTATAGATTCAACATTCTGGTTGACCTGTCGCCATGGTTTTGATCGAAGGAGAGAGTCGGGCAGAATCTTTGTCTTTTCATACTGGCGCTTTCGGTTGGTGAGAGATGCCGCAAAAGCAGTCAATGGTTCATGTTCTTCCAGGATCTTTCTGAATCTCACACAGATGTCCCTTGTGAGAAAGAGCATGAATGAAGCAAAAAGAAGAGGCTCATTCTGTCGTAACTGGTCCATTACCTGTTGATTGAATATGTGGATGTTGGATTGCCCCATTGCCGTAATATCGCGAGTTCTGAAACCTTGGTCAAAGAAGCCGATTTCTCCAAAAAAAGAGCCTGCACCAATGATGGCTACAGTAATTTTTGTTCCTTTTGTAGTGTAGGAGACCTCCACTGTTCCTTTGGCAATATAATAAAAAGAATGGGCATCATCGCCGCGTAACAGTATCGTCTCACCAGGCTTACAGCTAAAGGGTTTTGCAAAGGGCAGAGCCCTGTTTTTGAACTCTGTGTGAAACATGTCAGATTTGTTTGTTATTGGATCGGTGGGCAGATCTTCGGAGGGAGATGAAGCTTTCATAGTGAATATTCCCAATTGTGTTTTTTTGAGTTAAGCGTAGACTTTGACAGAATTTGGTGAAGATCTTTTTTTTATCCCTCAAGAGGATACTGAAAAGAGCACCAGTATACCGTTCATCACCGATGTTATCTCGTACAAATATTTAATGAGAATCTTCTCTTATGATAGCAAAGGGATGGGAGAAGTTCAAGCTTGTCGGGAGTTATTCTTGGGTTTGGTTCAGCGTATCTTTGTTTTGATTTGGTGTTGTTGCGTGTCTGGGTGTATTCTGCACTGTTCATTTTCTTGAAAACTGTGTAGTATCGGGACTCATTTTTTTTATTTTCAATCTTTTAATTCTTCCAGGCCTCAGCCCCATGACAAGAGATGAACTGCAGGAAAAGATAGTAGCAATTTTAGTAGATGAATTTGAATTCGAGAATCCGGGTCTCACGGATAATCTTCGTGATGATCACGGATTTGACAGTATTGATGCCATTGAACTTCTGGCCAAAATTGAAGAAATGATCGGTTTTCAGATTTCACGCAAAGAAAAAGAAAAGGCCATGAGTATTCGTACCATCAATGATATTCTTGACTATATTGAAACCATTCAGGCTGCCCATAAAAGCTAATCGGTGATTGTGCATGGAAAGACGAGTTGTTATCACTGCCTGCTCTGCAATCACCCCCATCGGCTATGGGAAAGATGCTATTGTAGAAAGTCTCAGGACGGGTAAATCCGGTGTGAAATCGCTCCGTGATGATGGTTTGCTCAGCCAGCGGATTCACTCCAAAGTCTTTGGCACCGTTGATTATCCCATTGATTACGGTTTTGTGCGTAAAGACACAAAAACCATGGGGCCTGTTGCCTATTACGCCTGCAAGGTGGCGGGCGATGTACTGGAAGAATCGGGGCTGAGCCAGGATTTTATACGTTCTGGTCGCCTGGGGGTCTCATTTGGTTCCACCCACGGCAGTCCCACGGTACAGCGTAATATCTACAAGACTTTTTTCAACGAAGATAAATCAAAATTTTCTGCCATTGGTGCCGTGGATTATTTGAAATCCATGGTGCATACCACAGCCGTAAATATCACCAGAATGTTTGGTATTACCGGCAGGGTGGTTGCCTCGTCTACGGCCTGCACCACCTCGAGTCAATCCATTGGGTATGCTTATGAGATGGTAAAATTTGGCATGCAGGATGCCATGATTGCCGGAGGTGCCGATGAGTATGACACCACAACGGTTGCTGTCTTTGATAATCTACTCGCCTGTTCAGTTGATTACAATGATACTCCTAAGCGTACTCCGCGCCCCTTTGATAGTAGTCGTGATGGTCTGGTTGTGGGTGAAGGCGGGGCAGCAGTACTTCTTGAAGAGTACGAGCATGCGCATGCACGCGGTGCAACAATATTGGGTGAAGTGATCGGTTTTGCCTGTAATAATAATGGTGGTGATCTGATTCTTCCAAATCTTACCGGAATTACAACTACCCTGCAGCTGGCACTTGATGATGCAAAGATACAGCCTGCAGATATTGATTTTATTTCCGCCCATGCAACGGCTACCAAGATGGGTGATGTTATAGAGTCTCAGGCCATTGCTGAGGTGTATGGCAACAAGCCCTGGGTGATCGGGCTGAAAAGTTATATGGGGCATACCATGGGAACCTGTGGTGCCATTGAAATAATTTTAAGTTTATACATGATGGAACAGGGGTTTCTTGCACCTACCCTTAACCTTGAAGATGTGGATGAACGCTGTGCCATGCTTCGTCATGTTCGTGAAGTAACTGAGACCGAAACCAGGACTGCTGCCATTCAGAATTTTGCCTTTGGTGGGGTTAATACCTGCCTGATTATCACAGATGGCCGGAAATAACCCAAAGGCTGGCTTTGTTGACAGGCTGAGCGATTTTGTGGTGACCTTAATCTGCTGGGTCTATTTTGTTTTTGCCTTCCTGTTTTTCTTCTCTTTTTTCTATATTGCCGCCTTTTTCTTTTTTAAGAATCGGGAGCAGGCCTTTCAGTACATTGACCATCTGTTTTTTAAAGGTTTTTTGTGGCTGCTTCGTGTGTTAGCCCCTCGGCATAAGTGGGATATTGATTCTGAAATTTGTACTCTTCGCGGCTCCATCATTATTTGCAACCATCTGTCCTACCTTGATCCGCTCATTTTTATTTCTCTGTGGACCAGACAAAAAACCATCGTTAAGACGAAATTCTTTCATGCACCCATCTTTGGCTGGCTTATAAAAGTTTCAGGGTATCTGCCCTCAACCACAGAAGGTGTACATGCAAAAAGGATGATTGAACAGGTGGAAAGTATGGGTGAGTTTTTGAAAAATGGAGGGAATCTCTTTGTTTTTCCTGAAGGTACCCGGAATCCTGATGGAGACCTTGGCGATTTTCACAAAGGAGTTTTTAAGATTGGTCGCATGTGCAAATGTCCCATCCATGTGTTACATCTTAGCAACACAGATAAGCTGTTCATGCCGGGAACGTTTTTCTTTAACACAAGAGTGCATAATCGTATCAGGATGAAAATCATTGGCTGTACCTGGGCTGCAATCGGTAAGGAAACAGTCTCTGCCAAAGAACTTGAAAAAGAAGTGCTCCAGATATTTGAAACTACACTCTAAGCGGGTAATGGGCAAATATGGATGCGACGGACGATTGAAACAGGAAATTGAACGGCTGGAACGAATGAATACATTTAATGATCTTGAGGGATATTGATATCTAGAGGTATATGCAGTTATATAATCTTGAGTTTACAGAAGAAGAAATTAAAAAAGCAGTGGCCGGAGACAGGTTACTGTCCATAGAAATAGAGTTTAGCCGTATCTGCAATTTTCGCTGCTCATACTGTTATGTGCCTGAGAAAAAAGAGTGTAAAGGTGAACTTTCCACGGATGAAATCAAGAATGTAATTGTGCAGGCAAAGGAGCTTGGTGCCAGAAAAATTATTATTCTGGGTGGCGAACCAAGTATTTACCCTCATCTTCCTGAAATGCTGAAGTTTATTGATAGTCATGGTTTTGAAATTGAAATGTTTACCAATGGAACCGGAGTGAACGCTGAGCTTGCACAGCTCCTGGCAGCATTAAAAGTCAGGCTTGTTCTGAAACTGAACTCACGTAACAGAGCAGTTCAAGATCGTCTGGCTGGAAAAGAGGGTGCCTACGATATCATTCAAACAGCTTTTGCTCACTTAAAGGATGCCGGATATCCATCGGATGATCTTTTTCTTGCCCTCTCAACCATAATTTGTCAGCCCAACTTTGATGAATTGGTCGATATGTGGAAATGGGTTCGTGAACAAAAAATAGAACCCTACTTTGAAGTAATTACTCCGCAGGAAAATGCCCTTGATAATCTCTGGCTTTCTGTTGATTCCATTAAATTAAAAGAGCTGTTCGCTGAACTCTCCCGAATAGATCAGAACCTATACGGACGGGACTGGGAACCACAACCACCTTTGGTTGGGAATAAATGTATGCGACATCAGGTATCCTGTCTGGTAACTGCCACCGGTGAGGTGATGCCCTGTGTTGGTGTGACCATTCCACTTGATAACATACGAAATAACACACTTGCTTATATTCTTAAAAACAGTGAAGTTGTGCAAAATTTAAAGAACTATCGGGAGATGATTAAAGGTGAATGCCGGGATTGCGATAAAGCTGCAGAATGTTATGGTTGCCGGGGAGCTGCCTATCAGCTCACCGGTGATTATCTGGCATCGGATCCAACCTGCTGGCGTAATCAGAGAAAAACAGGGAGTGAACAGGAGTGAGCGCCATCCCTGAAAAGGTAATTATCGTCGGCTCTGGAGTTGGTGGTTTAAGTATAGCAATAATTCTTGCCGGACTTGGGTACGATGTTACTGTTCTTGAAAAAAACAGGCAGCCGGGAGGTTTGCTGCGCAGCTATACACGTGACGGGATAGAATGTGCGACTGGAGTGCATTATCTGGGATCACTCGATAAGGGACAGGTTCTCAGAAAATTCTTTGATTATCTTGGAATAACAGATGCTATTCCTGTTTCACGTATGGGGGCAAGTGGTGTCATTGATCGGTATCTATTCGATTCTCCAAATACCCAGCCCTTCCAGTTTGATTTACCTGCTGGTTTTGACGCCTATGAAAAGAATCTGAAAAAAGTTTTTCCTGCAGAACAAACAATCATAGAAAAAATCCTTGCATCAATACGTAAGACTTCCAAACAGCTGCATGCGCTTGATTATTTGTATGCCTCAGATAATGACTTCTCTCTTCTTGACCAGGACGAACCGTACGGAGACATTCTGGATCAGCTTGGCTGTTCCTCACGCCTGCGAAGCGTACTGGCCATTCCGTCGTCCTGGATTGGAGTACCCGTTGCAGATTGTCCGGTGTATTTTCATAATATGGCTCTTGCCTCCTATCTTTCCTCATCCTGGCGTTTGGAACAGAGCGGGACTGATATGGCAGCTGTTCTGGTGAATCGCCTGAAGGATTTGGGCGGGAAAGTTGTTACATCCGCTGAAGTGGATAAAATTCTTGTTCATTCACGGGTTGTAAGTGGTGTGCAGTTAAAAACCGGTAAATGTGTGACTGGCTCAATTGTGATCGCAGCTATTCACCCTCAAGTAGTTTTGAAAATGTTGCCCACTGGAGCAGTGAAACCATCGTACAAAAATCGGATTACCAAAATAAAAAACACCCACTCTATTTTTACAGTTCATGCCCGGATTGATGCAGATTCTCATCCTGAAATCCCCCATAATATATTTCAAGTGGAAACGGATAAAAAGGGCAATATAAAAGATCTGAGATACTACCAGTTTAGAAAAAGTGAGAAAAAAAACATAACACTGTTATCCATTCTTACTTCGGGCAATGATCCGTTATGGATCCCTTGGAAGGATACTTTAACAGGGCATCGTGGCCGTGGGTATCGAGAAGTAAAAAAAAATTATGCGGAAAAACTTCTTCATGAGGCAGAAGAATTATTTGGCTCTTTCAAGGATTTAAAAATATTGGACGTTTCTACTCCATTGACCATACGTGACTGGGTACACAGCCCGGATGGCAGTGCCTATGGAGTGCTACGTTCCTCAAGTCAGACGTTGGGCACAGCATTGCTTAACCGTACTGCGGTAGAAGGTCTGTATCTTGCCGGACAAAACATCCTTGCACCTGGCTTGATTGGTACTATTATGGGATCGTTCAGCACTGTTAAGCTGATTCTCGGGCCTGATGCATTTCGGGAAAAAATACGTCTGTAGGAACAGCAATTATGGGACAAATTCTTCTTTTTATTTTTGGCTCCATTTTTTTTCTTTATGTTTCCAGGCGCTCATTGCTTAATCCCGGGAGCCATGGGTTTTATCGGTTTTTTGTTTTTGAGGGTATTTTGACACTTCTTCTGTTGAATCATCCGTACTGGTTCCGCGATCCTTTTTCTGCCGTCCATCTTGTTTCCTGGCTGCTGTTGAGTATTTCCATCTACTGTATTATCCATTCGCTTCTCATGCTGAAAAAACAGGGTGGGTATGCAGAGCGCGAGGACATGCCCGAAAATTTTTCCTTTGAAAATACAGTTCATGTTGTGGACGAAGGCTTGTATCGCTATATCCGTCATCCGATGTATGGCTCTTTGCTGTTTCTTGGCTGGGGAGCATTTTTAAAAAATATTACCCCATTAACTTTTGGTCTGGTTTTGTTTGTGACTGGATTCCTCATTGTTGTTGCCAAGGTGGAGGAACGTGAAAATATCCGCTTTTTCGGTGCTGATTATGAGGCATATATGAAACGGAGCAGGATGTTTATTCCGTGGATTCTGTAGAGGATGGAGATGAAAAAAAATAATTCTGCTACTGATCATAGGCCTTTGAGGCGTGGATTAGCAGAATTTGAAAATCATGACTTCTGTAAATCCGCATGTTATAGAGGAATGGTATAACAGCGATTAATCACTTGCCTATGGTAATTCAACTCACCACAACAAGGAGAATCGAATGAAAATTTTCAAGCATCATAAATCCGTAATTTGTACACTTTTATTTGTCTTTATGGCAGGCATTGCATTTGCACAGGACCCAACAATCATTGTTGAAAATGCTTATCAGGATATTTTAGGCAGAAAAGCTGATAAGGCCGGGATGCGTGAGTTTCGCAGTAAAATTATAGATCAGGGCTGGACGGAAAAACACGTACGGAATGCCTTGCGCCAGAGCCCTGAGTTTAATCAGTCTAGTGCTGATGCAATTATTAAACGTGCCTATGAAGATATTCTGGGCAGGGAACCAGACCGGAATGGCAAGGAACTGTATCGAAAAAAAATTACAGAACATAACTGGACTGAAAAACAGGTGCGCGATAACTTACGTTTAAGCCAGGAATACAAAAACAAGCATAACTAACAACCTGCCTCTTTTTACGTAACGAGCAGACCAGAATCAGGTTTGCTCGTCAGAGTATTCTTCGTGTTTTATTTAAAATTGCTTTTACATTTTGTCCATCGTCATCCTCAGGGAGAGTATCATGTGGGTTCAAGCTCATCTTACAGTGAAAAAAATAATATTTGCCCCATCATCCTGTAGAGTGTTTAAAAGGGCAGGGGGAGTTCTTCTACAAATATGTCTGGTCTTTTTAGTGTCTGCCTGTAGCAATGAGCAGGAACAGGAACCTGTTCCGGTTCAGACAGTCTCCACTCTCCATCAGTTTATCGGATCGCATTCCCGATTGGTTTGGGCACAGGATGTTTCCGATAATAAGGATGTTGGTGCAAAAGGCCAACAGCTTCGTTTGCTGGGATACGACTCTGAAGATGAGAAAGGTGAACGGGTTATTCTAGCCGGGCCGGACAACTTTTTTAGACCATTAATAAGTCCTTCGGGACAGCAGGTTATTTTTTCCGATTTTCGTCAGCGTAAGGTTTATGCTGTAGATTGGTCTGGAGAAAATTTTCATTTTTTAACCAGAGGCCGGGCCCTCGCTGTATTGCAGGATCCAGACGATGGTATTGAATGGATATACGTTGGCAGGGAAGCAAGTAGTGATATGGAAGGCCCGGGATCGCAGAAGCTTTATCGGGTTCAACTTGGAAATCCCGGCATAGAGGAGCTGGTATGGGATAAAGCTCCCTTTGGTGAGGCAGTACACGTTTCCGGTGATGGCCGTCATTTTTCGGCAGAAGCTGCCCGGGCTGCCTGTGTTTTAGTTGATATTGAGAAGCAAACAGCTCAGCGCCAGGGGAAAGGATGCTGGCCGGCAGTCGCTCCTGATCAATCCCAGCGCTTCTGGTTTTTTGATGGTGCTCATAGAAACCTTGAGATGGTTGATACGCGTCAGGGAACCCGAAATCGAATTTACCTTGCCAATGCGCCGGGGATTGATGGCCATGAGGTGTATCATCCCCGCTGGAGCAATCATCCCCGTTATATGGTTATGACAGGTCCTTATGTTATACGTCAGGGGGGAAATAATATTCGTGGAGGTGGCGGCGCGGTCGAAATATATGTGGGTCGTTTTAATGAGGACTACAGTGACATGGAGGCATGGTTCCAGGTAAGTTCAAACGAACGGGCTGACTTTTTCCCCGATCTCTGGATTGCAGGAGGTGAAAAATCGAACTTTGAAAAAAAAATGATAGAAAAACCCTCCAATCAGGAAGCGATTGCCCTACAGAATTCTTCCTGGCCGATTGTTAATGAGAATCTGTTATTTGCCTGGATGAATGTGGCCGCTGATAACAAATGGATAAGTCCGGCAGGAAAAGTCTACCAAGCAGAAATTATTACCGAGGGAATGGCACGGTTTGGATTGAATTATCAGATGCGTCTTGATTCAGGTTGGTACCTTGCCAACCGTTCGCCTCAACCGGAACCCAGTGAATATAGTGACAGCAAAAGCATTTTTCTTGAATTTGTCATAAGCCTGCCGGTTAAGCAGAAGCATAGCAATGGTTATGTGCTGGCACTGGGAGTGGAACAGGGCAATCAATCCATTCTCCGGATTGAGCAGCATGTATTGATTTTGGAGGAAAGAAGAAAGGGACAAGAGGTGGAGAGTATCCGACTTGGTCAGCTATCTCCTGGGCAATCTCATATTATGCTGGATATTTCGCCTTCCAAGGTGATTTTTTCGGTTAATAATGGTGATGCAAAGACATATAAACGAACAAACTCTGAAATAATTTCATGGCCTATTATAATGGGAGATTTCGGGTCTCAAAAACAATCTGGCTGGGACGGCTTACTGGAACGAGTCGCACTTTATACCAGGGCATTGAGTAAGCAGGAAATGGAGGAGACAGCTCAGTTGTTTGTACATGAACAACAAACTAATGTTGCTCTTCAGCCCATTATAGTTAAAGCTGAATTGGTCTCAGTATCCTCTATCCCCACACCTGAAGATATTCTCCCCTATCGTCGTGGACTTGTTGTGAATGAATATCGTATAGTTGAGCTTATACAGGGGAAGATGCAGGATAAAGAAATTCTGGTTGCACAGTGGGCCATTTTAAATGGAAAAAGGCTACCTGAAGCAACTTCTCGAATTGTTGGTGAGGTGTATGACTTACATCTGGATGCTTTCGAGAATAGACCGGAACTGGAAGGTGAACGTTTGTCCATGGAATCTGATAATCTTTTGTTGACAATGTATTATGATCTAGGTCCCTGATGTTCAAAACAAAAAACAAAAAACAAAAAAATAAAACAAAACAGAAATAGTTATTCTCATGGTTTTTAGCTCCTACCTGTTTTTATTCTATTATCTTCCAGTGGCATTGCTGGTGTATTATCTCACGCCACGGTCGGGAAAACATCTTATGCTGGCACTTGTCAGCTATGCATTTTACGGATGGTCAAATCCTTCTTTTGTCTGTCTTCTTCTTTTTTCAACGCTTGTCGATTATTGCTGCGGCCTGGTCATTGCCGGGATTTCTCCATGGTCAACAGAGCCGGAACCTCTTCTAGATCCCGCTGGATCGCGTTCCCGCAAACAGCGTCTGGCTCTTGTTCTCTCCATAGTGACCAACCTCTCCCTGCTTGGATTTTTCAAATATTTTAATTTTTCCACCGGATCCTGGGACGCAATGATGGTAGCATTGGGACAGGGAAGCTGGACTCTGGATCTGGCTTTGCAGGTGACTCTGCCGCTCGGCATCAGTTTTTACACATTTCAATCGATGAGTTACACCATTGATGTATATCGTGGTCATGCCAGGCCATTAAAGAATCTCACCAGTTTTGCCTGCTATGTTTCAATGTTTCCCCAACTGGTGGCAGGTCCGATTATTCGATATGCAGAGGTGGCCGAACAGCTTCGCACACGTTCCCATACCGTGACTAAGTTTGCCAGAGGGGCGGCGTTTTTATGTGTTGGCCTTGCAAAAAAAATCTGGTTGGCAAATCCTGCAGGTAAAATTGCAGATGTTGCATTTTCTGCGGATGTTCTCACAGTGTTTGATGCATGGTACGGTGTCATCGCCTATGCCTTCCAAATCTATTTTGATTTCAGTGCCTATTCAGATATGGCCATTGGGATTGGACTGATGCTGGGCTTTGTATATCCTAAGAATTTTAATTCACCCTATCGCGCCGTTTCAATAACTGACTTTTGGAGACGATGGCATATTTCCCTCTCTTCCTGGCTGCGTGATTATCTGTATATTCCTCTCGGTGGAAATCGTAAAGGGGAGATGCGAAATTGTGCAAATATTATGACCGTTATGTTGATTGGTGGACTCTGGCATGGTGCGTCATGGAACTTTGTCATATGGGGAGGGCTTCATGGAATTTTTCTTTTGGGTGAGCGTTTGTGGGGGAAAAGAAGTGTGTGTCGAAGTCTACCTCATTTTTTACAGGTTGCCTTCACCTTTTGTTTATTACTGATTACCTGGGTCTTTTTTCGGGCTGCAACGCTTAGCGATGCAATACAATATTTGCGTAGTATGTTTGGAGTTGCTGTACAGGAACCGGGAACACTTTTAGTGGCAGGTATTATATATCAGCCGTTTTATATTGTTATGATGATTGTTGCTGCCGGTGTTATCTGGGGTGGGCCGCAAACATGGGATTGGACAAGAACTCTCACTCCAGTCAAACTCATACTTTGTCTGCTTCTGTTTGTTTTCTCCGTCATGCTGCTCACTGCACAGGCCTATAACCCATTTATCTATTTCATCTTCTGATCATGAGCCAAATCGAAACCAGCAAAATGTGGATATCCAGAGAACAGCAGGCTCGTGATGAAGTAGGAGTTACGAAGATTCATCCTACAGCGGCGACCTTATTTGTATCCTTCTTTCTGTTAATGCTTTCCGGTGTATTTGTTGTTGATCACTTGGTGGAGTGGAACAGGCTTGGAAAAGATGCTTCACTCTCAGCGTTATCTTCGCTTGAGGGCGTTGGCAGTTTGCAGGTAGTTATTTCAGAGATGCGGCAGCAGGACTTTAAGGCATCTTCCTGGATTACTGCTAACCGGAAAGTGCTGGCACATATTCATGAAATCGAAGATACCATCGAAGAGCAGGGCGCAGTTGCCGCATGGTTGCGGCCATGGTCACAAAGTGGCTTGCTTTTTTTCGGAGTTGGCAATGAAAAAGTGTATCCTGGAAAAGAATCCTGGCTTTTTTATCGACCTGATATTGATTACATAACAGGGGCGGGATTTTTAGATCCACTACAGTTGCAACAACGAGTCGATCAGACGGTTGAATGGGAAACACCTCCCCAACCTGACCCCTTACCTGCTTTGATTGATTTGCATCAGCAGCTTGCTGATCGGGGAATCAAATTATTACTTGTCCCTGTTCCGGTAAAACCGGAAATCATGGCGAAACAGTTTACTTCCCGTCTGAATGATGCTCAAGTGATACAAAACTCTTCCTATAAACTCTTTGTCAATCAGTTGACTGAGGCCGGTGTCTGGGTTGCGGATGTGGCTGCTTGGCTGGATGAATACAAAGAAGAAACTAAAAAATCACCGTTTCTTCAAACAGATACTCACTGGACACCTTCTGCAATGCAATGGGTGACTCGTATGGTTTCGAAAGAGTTAAATCAGCAGATAAGCTGGAGTGGTGGTGTTCCTCTTCAAAAAACGACGGAAATACCTGTTACGAATCAAGGTGATATTGCAGCCATGCTTGATCTGTATTCCCCATACCCTTCTGAAACTGTATCCACCCTGCAAGTGACTTATGCCGATGGTTCAATTTGGAAGGCAAATGAGGCCGCTGAAGTACTTGTACTTGGTGACAGTTTTACTAATATCTTTTCACTTGATGCAATGGGATGGGGGGAATCTGGTGGATTTGTGGAGCATTTGAGCTATCGTCTGGATCAACCAATTGATAGAATTGTTAGAAATGATCAGGGATCCTTTGCAACCCGCCAGATCCTATCTCGGGAACTGGCAAGAGGAAGAGATCGATTGGCTGGTAAAAAAGTGGTTGTGTATCAGTTTGCCAGTAGAGAACTTATGTTTGGTGATTGGCCCTGTTTTCCTCTTGAACTGAAGCTCCCGCCCCCTTCAAATTTTCTCTCACTGGCCTCGAGCGAACTCAAACAGGTCACAGGTGTTGTCAGGGAAGTGTCAAAAGTTCCACGACCGGGTAGTGTTCCTTATCGGGATCATGTAGTATCAATACACTTGGTTGATATTACGACTAAGGAAAATCCCGAATTGTTTTCTCAAGCAGTGGTATTCCTGCAGAGTATGACAAATAATGTCTGGGAAAGGGCGGCACGATTGCGGGCAGGAGATGAGATTCATCTGAAGTTGAGGAGTTGGAATGACATGGCGCGGGAAAAAGATGGCCTGAATCGCAGTGAACTTGATTCTCTGGATTTGCAGCTGCAGGAACCGGTCTGGGGAGAATTGTTGGAGGAATGATATGAATATACAAAAAGTATTGTGTAGTGGCGGATGCTTTTTTTTGCTGCTTTTGATCAGCTTGTTGTCCTTGAAACCGGGAATAGCGGCTCAAACCGGGGCATCTTCACAAGTCGTTGCCGGAACTGAGGGATGGCTGTTTCTTAAAAAGGAGTTACGATTTCTAAATGTCGGCTCCTTTTGGGCAGAACATGCAGATACTGCAAGTCAGGCAAGACGAGCGGATGCGAAGGATCCGACTCCTGCCATTGTTGCTTTTCATCGGGCACTGGCGGAAAAAGGTGTCACACTGTTACTTGTACCGGTTCCTCCTAAGGCATTACTCTATTCCGAGCATGTGCCCGTTGCTGAGAAGGGTGAAAATTGGGGAGAATCCCTTGATAGTTATTATAAAATACTGCGCGAACAAGGGGTGCAGGTTCTCGATCTGCGGGAAGGATTGTTGAATGCCAAGGCCAGCCAGGAACAACCTGTTTATTGCCGTGAAGATACCCATTGGTCAGGTTTTGGCGTCACGGTGGCAGCAGATTTGATATCTGAACAGATAAAAAAAATGTTGCCGGGTGCTGATAAAACCTACATGGAAAAATGGAATACCATTCAGATCAGTGGTGATTTGCGAAAGATGGTGGGAGAGAAACAGGGAAACACGGAAACAATTATTATCAGAGGCATTTCTGATGAAAAGGGGCAGCCGCCTCAGGTTGACCCTTTCAGCCCTCTACTTGTTCTTGGAGACAGCCATGTACTTGTATTTCATGAAGGCGGAGATATGCATGCCAGAGGAGCCGGTATCACCGATCAGTTGGCATTTTCGTTAGCAATGCCCATGGATGTTATTGGTGTCCGGGGTTCAGGAGCCACACCTGCCAGGCTGAACCTGTATCGAAAAGCTCAACGTACTCCTGAATACTGGAAGGGGAAAAAAGTTGTGGTCTGGTGTTTTGCTGCCCGCGAATTCACTGAGACAGATGGCTGGCGAATTATACCCATAGAGCCATGATATTCTGTGTTTTTCTCCCCACTTTTACCATCAGGCGTAAAAGTGACCATGTCAGGAAGATCACCGACATTGGCTGAATCCTGCTGTTAAAATAGTAATACCTTTCAAACAACTTTCTCATCAATTTTTATTCAACTTGTAACCTTACGCTAATCAATTTCAAACAATCCACCTGTATTTTCTCTGTCTGAATCACCATTTAAGAGTGAGCAACGTTTCTCTCCTGATCGGTCGATAATCAGCAAAGTGCTGTTTTGACCGGTCGTGGAGATGTTAGGCAACCCCATTGATGGTACGACGTTATTAGGCGCTGCAACCCAGTGGGGTGTGGACTCGCAGACCAGATTTTTGCAGAGTGCAGCAAGCACCCGCACACCCGGATTCTGGTTTTTCCATATTTGTAATAATCAAAAAGGATAAAAGACGATGCATACGACAACACAGCTCAAGCGGCCACCAAAAAACAGTACCACAAAACTTGAAGTCAAGATGATCAGTAAGGCCTTTACCCTGCATAACCGTAATTCCATAAATGTTGCAGGATTTTCAGAGGTTAGTTTTTCTGTAAATCCGGGGAGCCTGTTGGCTCTAACCGGATCCTGCAGTGTTGGAAAGTCCTCCATCCTGAAAGCAATATTTCGTGCCTGTCTTATTGATTCCGGGAGTATTTTGTTTCATCGGCGTAACGGGGGCGTGGTGGATCTGGCTCGCTGCTCTGAAAGCAGGCTGTTACATCTTCGTCGACGAGAGATTGGCCTTGTCAGCAGGTTTCTGACGATTTCGCCTCGTGTTACAGCATTGCAGGCGGTTGCTGCCCCTCTTGTTGAGTTGGGTGAGGATGAGCAGGCATCTCTTTTTCTGGCCGGAAGGATGCTTGATCTGCTGGGTATCGGGGAGGAGCTGTTTCATGTTTCACCGCTCACTTTTTCCGGTGGAGAAAGACAGCTCGTTAATATCGCCCGCGGTGTCATTGCACCGAAAGAACTGATTCTACTGGATGAACCGCTGATATCCCTGGACGATGAGAGTTCGGATCTGGTTCTCAATCTATTGCAGGGCTTGAAAAAGAAGAATATTGCAATGATCGCTATTTTTCATGACAAAGTTGGAATGGACCAAATCGCCGATAACACATACGAGGTTTGCCGAGGAGTGTTTCCGACAACGGTGGAAGCACAGTGGGAGGCAGCATGATTTGTTCCTTCTCCGTTCAGCGTTTGATCAAATATTAATACTATACAAACAGAATCGTAACATTTGTATACTAGTTTTACGGCAACAATTAATCAGGCATCTTCGTGCCATTTGCCACACAATCTCTGCTTCGACTTAAGTTACATAGCGCCACTGTTATCACCCCAATCTGAAGCAGAACCGGTACGAAGAATTGAGACACACTATTGCGTCACTTTAACATTGAAACGACACCATCTTTTTTTAAACTGAAAATGAATTCTTCTTAGTGTTGGATATTTGATATGGTATATGTATGTCTCTTTTTTTTAATGCTATTCCTGGCAGGAGTTGTCGTATTTTTTTTTCTTTCCTTGCGTGGAGGGCGGCTTCCCGCAAATGCACAACTTCTCGTTGATGCATGGAAGCTCATCTCCGATAAGAGGTGTCCAATTGATTCTCCCTCAGACCGGCGGTAAATATGTCTAAAATGTGCTTTCAACAGGATTTTGTCACAAGTGCACCTGCTCCCTCAATAGTGAGTGAGTATTCTGCTTTCCCCAGACTGCAGTCTAGAAACTGGGAACCGGGAAATCGCTCGACACTGAATAACTTACTAAAATATCACAGTGAATTACCCCATGATGATACCAAGGTGGCAGTCTTTGATTTTGATAACACCTCTCTTTTTGGTGACGTGGGAAAGACTGTCTTCCGATATCAGCTTGACAATCTCCTTTTTCGTCTGTCTCCCCAGGGATTCGCGAATCTTTTTCCAGATTATAGTGGAACAGTTGGCAACAGACCTTACCAGGTAATAAAAAATCGCATTATTTCCCTTTATGAAGCACTATGGCCCTTTATCTCTTCGAATCGTCGAGATATTGCGCTGGTATTGTCAAAGTATCAGGAATTTTATGTGCTGCTTCCCTGGTATTGCGAGGCCTCCCGTCAGGAACAAGAGCTGGGGCCGGAATACTCTCTGACATTTCTTGCACGGCTTCTTAGCGGATACACCACCGATGAAGTGGAGTATATCAGTTGCATGGCTTTTATGGGTGCACTGGAAGAGCCCATCGGTAAGCAGAGGAGGATAGTACACTGCAAAGATCCGATTGGTTTTCTCGAATCCTGTCAAGCGACCGGACTTCGAGTCCAACCTGAGATTGCAGACCTGATGAAGCAGCTGAGATTAGTGGGACTGGACTGTTCCATTGTGTCTGCAAGCAACGAATGGGTCGTAAAGGCGGCAGTTACATTTTTTGGTCTCCCTGTTGATGAGGAAAATGTTTTTGGTATTCGTGTACGGTTAAATGAAAGAGAAGTGCTCAGTCAAGAACTTCCCGACAATTATCCGGTCACCTATCGGCATGGAAAGGTCTCAGTAATAAATACGTTTTTGAAAAAACAGCCAGTTCTTGTTGCCGGCGATGCGGTAACTGATTTTGAAATGTTGACGATGGACCAGGTTTCTGTACGGCTTCTTATAAATCATAACAAGTCTGGGATTATCAGTAGTTTGTATAATGATCCAGAAATACTTTTGCAGGGAATTGATAAAACAACAGGTTCTTTCCGGCCCCACACAGAAACTTTGGAAAGATAACCGTGAGTATATCTTGCCATGGTTCCTGTGGCTGCCTTATTTGATAGTAATTATCTGGTGGAAAAATATGAGATTGCTCGGATAAATGAAAATCATACAATCAAACGATTTGTGACTCATACAGAAAATAAAAAAACTATCAGGAAAAGCAGTCGAGCGTATAAAAAATCATTCCTTCCTTAGTTTTCCCGTTATAATCCAAAATGTTAAGACATGGCAAAAAAACGTGGTTTTGGAATGCGATTTTTGTCATTAATAAGTAATAATTCAAAGTACTGATTTTGCATTATTGCAATTATTACCAAACAATTAAATTAATCAATCACGACATGAAAAAACACGTTATCATTTTTGAAGCAGAAGGCGGAACGGACAAATGGATTGATGGACACCGTAAAGATACCATGCCCATTATAAATGCATTAAGATCCAAAGGTTGGGACGCAGAAGTTATCTATTTTAGAGATGAGTGGAAAGACGTCATTTATGATTATGCTTTAGAAAAAGCGGACGGTTATGTAAGCCGTATTAATCCTGGAAGTTTACCGGATGGAGAAAAAATATATTTTGAAACTCTGACAAAATTATCTGAAGCAGGATTAACAGGTATGTCAACTCCAGATGAGATGATTAATTTTGGAGCAAAAGATGCTTTGGTCAAATTGGCCTCTACTGATTTAGTCCCAGACGATACATTCGCTTATTATACGATAGAAGAATTTAAAAACACTTTTCCTTCTAGCATTTCGCATAGAGAACGTGTACTGAAACAGAACCGTGGTTCTACAGGTTCAGGTATTTGGCGTGTTGTTGTGGAAGATGAAAGACCTTATAATGCTGGAGATTCTCTGCCTTTAGACACCAAGCTAAAATGTACAGAAGCCGTTGATAACCACGTTGAACACACGACATTGGGCGAATTTATGACTTTCTGCGAACAGTACATAGTTGGAGATAATGGTATGTTAGTTGACATGCCCTTTATGCCGCGTATTAAAGAAGGTGAAATTCGTATATTAATGGTAGGTGCTAATCCTATTTTTGTAGTTCATAAAAAACCTGCCGATGGAGCTGATAATTTTTCTGCTACGTTATTTTCTGGAGCCGTATATAGATATGATAATCCAGAAAAATGGCCAGCATTGGTATCTATGTTAGTCGACTCGTTACCGCTGATTAGTGAAAAAATTGGCGGTTTGAACATTCCATTAATTTGGACAGGAGATTTTATGCTGGATTGGGATGAAAATAAAGAAGATAAATATGTGTTGGGGGAAATAAACTGTTCGTGTGTTGGATTTACGAGTCATTTAGATAGAGGAATTCAAGTAGTAGTAGCTGATGAAATAATTCGTATGGTTACTAAGTCACATAGCTAACCACATCCAAATACAGAACATAGCTGTAACGCAATTCCTGCAAAAAAAATCTCTCAGCTATCCAGTGAGTAGTTACAATTAGAGTACTGCTTCAAAACAGTTGGGGAGATGATTTATATCTGTGTCTCCACCCGATTGTAACAGGATAGATATAACATCGAATCGTATTGGCTGATCGTGAAGCTTGTTTCTTGTGATATAATCCAGTGCTACCCGGCTGATTTGTGCCTGTTTTGTGAGCGTGACCGATTCATAGGGCTGACCAAAGCGAAGACTTTTTCTGGTTTTAACTTCAATAAAGACCAAACATTGCCCATCTTGAGCTATAATATCAATTTCTCCGGTTTTTTTCCTGTAGTTTCGAACGCGAATCGTTAGGCCCTTCTTTTTAAGATAGTCGACAGCAAGGTCTTCACCCTGTGCACCAAGTTTTATTCTGGATTTAGACAAATTCTTTTACTCCTCTAAAGCTCAGGCGATGATGGGGGCAGATACCGTGAGTTTCTACAGCATGGCGATGTTCTTTTGTGGGGTAACCCTGGTTTTGTTTGAAATTGTATTGTGGATACTTATCATGCAGTTTTGCCATAATTCTGTCACGAGTCACTTTTGCAATTATGGAAGCAGCCGCAATGGATGCAGAACGTCCTTCTCCTTTTATTAATGGTTGTTGGGCAATTCTCATACGAACCGGGAACTTTCCATCTACAAGGAGAAAATCGGGTGCAAAATAGTTTTTCTTAAGTGTGTTTACCCCGCGTTTCATAGCAAGAAGTGATGCTTGCAGGATATTAATCTTATCTATGATTTTATGTGATACGATGCCAATGCCAATGTGTGCAGGGATCTCATGGAGAAGATCAAAGAGTAGCTGGCGTTTTTTAGGGGAGAGTTTTTTGGAGTCCAGGAAAAGGGAGTGATGGCAGTTATCAGGAAGTACAACAGCTGCGGCAACAACAGGTCCTGCAAGGGGACCTCTGCCAACCTCGTCGAGACCTGCAACAACAGAGTATCCCTGTTGTTGCAGGTTACGTTCGAGAAAAAAATTATCCTCTTGTGGAGGATCAAACAGCGATGAAATGTTTTTCGTATGCTGTTTTTGTAATTTTTTTTGTCTGTTCTTAACGGACAAGACCGCGCTCGCGGATACGTGCTGCTTTACCTCGACGATCACGAAGATAATAGAGACGAGAACGCCGAACACGCCCACGGCTGACAACCTCAATCTTCTCAATACGTGGATTATGAAGTGCAAATGTTTTCTCGACTCCAACACCGTGGGATATTTTGCGAACGGTATAAGAAGCACCCATATTTGCTTTTTTACGCTTAATGACCACGCCCTGGAAAATCTGGACACGTTCTTTAGCTCCCTCAATGATGCGGATGTACACTTTTATGGTGTCACCTGGACGAAAATCAGGATGATCCTGACGCATCTGTTCCATTTCAATTCTGTCAATTATTGTACTCATAATAGTTCCCGTGGTTTATCGGTTATGCCGCTTCAGGCGGCGCCATATTTTTTTTATTATTAATCTCACAAACGTTTCATGCACTAAGCAGTCGGTCAAGGATAATCGAAACTGCCGAACGTACAGAAAGATGATTATATCCAGTATTTGCTCCAACAGGTGGAAGGCAGTAATTTGTCATTTCCATAACCTGTGGTGCCAATCCGTGTGCGGTACCAAAGATCAGGAGAATTGCCTCCTTCTCGTTAATTTTAGCACGAACATCACTGTAGCTTAACGTTTTTTCCTGCACCTTGGCACTGGTACCGATAAGTTGTGGTACCTGGTTGCGTTTTTTTGTAATCAGCTTGATAACAGTATCCAGGCTGTCCGCAAGCTGTACAAGCTCAAGGGCTTCTTTCCGAGCAGGGTTTCGACTGGCTCCATGTCCGGTTATCCAATGATCCAGAATCTCTGTGACCAGCATTTGCTGATCTTCATAGGGCGTTACAATATAATAGTTGTCAACGCCATATGTTCTACCAGCCCGTGCAATATCATGGATATCAAGATTGGTTACAGCAGAACCAATGATTTCTCCGGTTGCATTGACAACAGGGTGGTGAACAAGAACGATATCTAACCCACTTATGCTTGAATTCATGGTCCAGTGTGTAACGTAGTTGTTCGTATCTGATCAAACAACTGATGTTTTTTCAGAAGCTTAACCTCATCCTTACTAAAAGAACCATACTCTTGAGCAATAAGATCTGGTCGACGTGCAAGAGTCCTTCTGACGGATTCCAGAAAACGATATTGCTCTATCCTGGCATGGTCTCCTGAAAGAAGAACTTGAGGGATTTCAACGCCCTCAAAAGTTCTTGGCCGGGTATATTGGGGATGTTTCAGTAATTTCCTGCTGAATGTGTCTTTCTCAGCAGAATCTGAACAACCTAAAACACCAGGCAAAACTCTGGTCACTGAATCAACAATGATCATGGCAGCAAGTTCTCCGCCGGTGAGAATGTAGTCACCAATGGATATTTCGTCATCTACGTTGGCATCGATCAACCGCTTGTCAACGCCTTCATATCTACCACATATCAGAATGAGATGTTCCTTACTGCTTAATTCCTGAACAACTTTTTGATTGTACTGTCTGCCCTGCGGGCTGAGCAGCACAACATGTCCGGAGCTGTTTTTTACTTTGACAGAGTCAATCGCAGCTTTGAGCGGCTCGGGTTTCATGACCATCCCTTCACCTCCGCCAAATGGCCGGTCATCGGTCATGGAGTGCTTGTCTGTCGCAAAATCCCGGATATTGGTGATTGCTATATGAACCTGACCCGCTTCCTTTGCCCGTCGAATAATGGCTTCATTCAAAGGCGAATCAAGAAGATCAGGAAAAATAGTTAGTATGTCAAATATCACGGGGTTTTACCCCTTCGCACTGTCGTCGGAGTTTATCTCAAGAAGTCCGGGGGGCGGTGCGATGGTTAAACATGTCTTAGCCCTTTCTGTAATAATGCCTGGGATAAGAGGTATCATCACTTCACTTTTTCCATTCTTTACAACAATAATATCCTGCATCCCGTTGTTAAAGAAAGACTCAACTGTGCCCACAAGATCCCCGGCTTCGGTTTTAACCTGAAGCCCTTCAAGTTCGTGAAGATAGAACGTATCACTGTCAAGTTCGGGGAGAGCATCTTTTTGTACCAGCACCCCGAAACCGCACAGTTTCTCGGCATCGTTTCTGTCATTAACACCTTTGAACTGTACGATTGCTTCTTTGTTGCCGGGGCGTGATCGTACAACCTCCAAAAGAGGCGAGAGCTCACCCTGCCTTGAAACGAGAAACAATTTTCTGTGTTGTGTAATACTCAGTGCTTGACCAGAAAAGGCATAAAGCTTCAACTCACCTTTAATGCCGTGAGCCTTGCTTACTTTTGCTATTAAAACGAACTTTTCTGTGTCAAAAAGAAAGGTGTCTGCCATTTTTCCGGGAGTTACTCCAAGATATTAAGGCGGGACATTTTATCTTCCTTACCTGCAACAGCAGAAAGCAGGGAGCGCATGGCCCTTGCTGTTCTGCCCTGTTTACCGATCACCTTGCCAAGATCATCTTTGGAAACAGCCAGATCAACCAGAATGGTGTCATCTTCTTCAGTGACAGTCACCTGCACATCATCGGGATTATCAACCAATGATGTGGCGATAAAAGTGATCAGTTCCTGCATAATGATATTACTCGACCGTTGGAGCTTTCTTAAGAATATTCTTTACTGTTGTTGTGGGCAATGCCCCTCTGCCAAGCCAGTCTTCGAGTTTGTTGTTATCAACTTTTACTACAACTGGATCTTTTAAAGGATCGTAGGTTCCGATCACATCAAGAAATTTTCCGTCACGTGCCCGTTCTGCATCAGCAACAACGATTCGGTAAAATGGTTTTTTCTTTCTGCCAAGTCTTGTTAAACGAATTCTAACTGCCATTCCAGATATATCCTCAGGTTTTGTTGGAGCACTTACTCTCCCCATAAATCAGGCTTTATGCCTGCGTATTCAGCAGTAATTGCTGAAAATATCTTCTAAAAAAACAAACAAATAAATATTATCTTCGCATGCCTTTCGGCATTTTTCTTCGCTTTTTACCAGGTACAAGTCCTGGCTTTCCGCGCATCTTTTTCATCATCTTCAGCATGGCCGAATAACTTTTAATAACCCGGTTCACTTCCGTCACAGTAGTACCGGAACCTGCAGCAATACGCTTTCTCCGGCTTGCATTGATAATGATATAATTTTTACGTTCCTTTTTGGTCATGGAGCGGATAATGGCCTCTGTTTTGGCCAGTTCCTTTTCATCCGGTTTAGGAGCGTCTTTTAATTGTTTCAGCTTGTTGATTCCAGGAATCATCCCCATAATCTGATCGAGTGAACCCATTTTTTTGATCTGTTGAATCTGACCAAGAAAATCTTCCAGGGTAAAGGTTGACTGCCGCAGTTTTTTTGCGAGCTTATCAGCCTCTTTTTTATCAACTACTGCCTCAGCTTTCTCAATAAGTGTGAGTACATCACCCATACCAAGAATTCTGGAAGCAACACGATCCGGGTGGAAGATTTCCAGGGCATCAAGTGCTTCACCAACACCAATAAATTTAATTGGCTTGCCGGTAATACTTTTAATAGAAAGGGCGGCACCGCCTCGGGCATCACCTTCCATTTTTGTCAGCACAACACCACTGATTTCAAGATCCTGATTGAATTTATCCGCAACCGTAACAGCATCCTGTCCAGTCATGGAATCTGCAACAAAAAGAATTTCGGAAAGCTGGATGGCACTTTGAATTTCTTTCAACTCACCCATGAGTTCGTCATCAACGTGCAGTCTACCCGCAGTATCAAATATCAGGGTGTCATAACCGTTCTCAGCTGCAGCAAGCATGGCCTGCCGGCAGATTTCAACCGGTTTCATGTCTGTGGTTGAAGGATGAACAGGGACATCAAGGCTTTTGCCCAACACCTGCAGCTGATCAATGGCAGCGGGGCGGTAAATATCGGCAGGGACGAGGTAAGGTTTTCTTCCTTTTTCCTTTAACATCCTGGCAAGTTTTCCGGATGTGGTTGTTTTACCAGATCCTTGTAGGCCTGCCATCATGATGGTTACAGGTTGTTTTCCATCAAGACGAATCTGCTCAGTCGTACCACCGAGGAGTTCCACCAGTTCATCGTGTACTATCTTAATAACCTGTTGCCCTGGAGAAAGACTTTTTGTCACTTCCAGACCAACAGCCTTTTCACTTACCTTGGCAATAAAACTTTTAACAACCTGAAAGTTAACATCTGCCTCAAGAAGTGCCATGCGCACTTCACGCATGGAATCTTTGATATTGTCTTCAGTAAGTTTACCGGTACCACGAAGTTTTTTGAAGACTTCTTCAAGCCGGTCTGTCAGATTGTTAAACATATTAGTTTCTTTGCCTTATTTTTATCGAGACAAGCTGTAATCAGTTGTTAAAGATAATTTTTTGCAGCTATATAAAGGAATAAAAATGTTCCCATCGTGTGTTTACACATCAAAATACAGTCGAAAAACAAAGAAAAATACTTAATAAACAATCTTCTGTCAAGCTGCGAACGATTTTGATCCAAAAAAAATGGATATTTTTGATGTTAGCAGGGTAAAAAAAGAGTATTTCGAAAGATTTTCAGGATGTGGAGTTGTGAGATCGATCGCCAAAAAGACCGATTAATTTTTCTATTTTATCAGCTATTCGTATAATTGCAATTGCTGCAGGAGCTTCAGGCGACAGTTCACACACAGGCATGTATGCTCTCAGTGCATCTTGTATTGCAGCATCTTCCGGGATTTCTCCAAGTTGTGGAATGTCAATGCCAAGGTATTTTGCTACAAGTTGTTTGAGTTTAGTCTTATTCACCCTGGCATTTGGTGTGTCTCGATTGATCACCAGTAATGGATGGAAATAGTGTAAAGAACGCTGAGCTTTTGCTTTAGCACCTTCCTGCGTTTTTTCTGCCAGTTCAAAAACTTCAGTCAAGGTTGAGAAAGTATGTTTTCTGAGCATATGACCAACCTCGCTATTTGTAAGAAAGCTTCCAAGAACCTTCCGTATGGTCGCAAGTTGTAAAAAACTGTATAAATCAATTATCGATGTGGGTTCCGGCATTGTGACACAAAGCTGGATGTCACTGAACATAAAGAAATCAAGTGCATGGTAACTTGTCCCAGCGCCAACATCCATGAGTATCACATCAGCGTCGAGTGCAGATATTGCACGAAGGAGACGCTGTTTTTCCTGGAAGGACATGTTTGCTGTCTGGAGAGTACTTCCGGTTCCTGGGATAATTTGTAATCCATAGAACGAATAAAACGTATGCACAACTTCTGTGAGTGAATCAACTTTTCTATTTAAAAAATCTGTGAGTGAATGTTTTGGCTCAAAGAGGCCAAACAGAAGGTGGATATCAGCACCCCCAATATCAAGGTCGACCAGGCACACCTTTTTTCCTTTTTTTGCTAGTAAGAGGGCGAGATTACATAGCAGTGTGGTTTTTCCAGTGCCTCCTTTTCCTGATCCCATTGAAATTGTAACTGCCATAGTATTAATAGTTGTCCAAGTGTTTACTTCTTTTTTTTGCGTTTTTTGCGAATGGTGTAGATGAGATTTGCCGACTTGAGGATTGTTTGGAGTTCTGTCTGGGATGTACCAGGACCACTCCATAGCTGCCAGCCCTCTTTAGAGCGTAAAACTATTTTACCATTTTCAACTGTAATTATTGCCTCTGCAAGTAAGTCATATGGTATAGGTGCCTCCTGTACTTGCTTAGGATCAGCGGACTTTTTGTGTTGGACGCAGGAGGAGCATAGGCTCGTGGTGTTGTTCCCAAAGAGATTCAGAACTCCTCCGCAGTCTTTACAAAATTGCATTTATAGTTTTGTAGTAACAGAGATAATGAGTAGCATGAGTTTCTTCCTTTAATCACGGTTTTCTTTTTCTTTTCGGTATAGTGGCAGGAAATATTTAGAGTAGATAGCTTTCTCATCTCCTGTTAACAATAGTATAAAAAGAACACCTTCTTACAAAGAAGGATATTGCAGGCTTCGTGGTGTGATGGGTGGAGACGGGTGAAAAATAAAAGGTGACGGAGCTTTGCGACTTAAAAAATAAACCGGATAGCGTGACGAATATTTGCAAAAACAGGGTTGCGGAAAGTGTATTTTATGAATCTTCAGGAGGCTGGTTACTTTTACAGTAGTGACAGCGTATTGCCTTGTACGGGATTTTCTTTCTGCAGGATGAACAGCGTTTTATTTGGGGAATAAGATTAAATATTCCAATCAACATAACCAGCCCACCTAAGATTATAGGAATGGTCGATGAGCTTACAGTGCTGTCATAATTTACATAGCCTGCAATTACTGCTACAAGTCCTACTAAAAAAGCAACGACCCTTAGTAACATATTGTGTACCCTCATTGGAGAAATAACGCAAAAAAGCAGTAAGGGAGAAACTCTAACTGCTTAAGCTTGGGGACGCCTGATCAAATGCCAAATGATTGTGTTCTTAATGTTCTTCAGGTAAAAAATCAACTCGAATATTTAGTGCGGCCGGGCAAGGTTGTACAATTTTGCAGAGGGCAGGATTATACCTGGGGCAACTGTTAAGGCTTTTCGGTCCCTTGAAAAATCCGGATAAAAGAACAGGCAGAGAGTGAGTATGACAAGTTCCACAATAAACAGTTACAAATTGAAATCAAACAGGTTAATAAGCAAAACCTGAGACCGCTAAACAGGATGGTTGAGAAAAAGAGGGAAAAATGAATGAACAAAAATTAATCGACAAATTACGTTTGATTGAGCGATTAGCATCCGGGGCAGGCACAAAGGGAGAAGAAGTTGCCGCAGAACTTGCCAAAGAAAGAATCCTTGCACGACTTCGCAGCATTGAAAAGGAATATCCTCCCGTTGAGTATCAATTTACCATGAGGGATATGTGGTCACGAAAGGTTTTCGTGGCTTTACTTCGTCGTTACGGAATTAAACCATACCGCTACCACCGCCAAAGGCACACCACAGTGATGGCGCAATTATCAAAAAAATTTGTTGATGAAACCCTGTGGCCTGAATTTCAGGAGATCTCCGCAACGCTTACGGACTATCTTTCGGGAGTGACAGATCGGGTGATCTCGCAGGTGCTGCATGAGGAGAGCACCGAGGCAGAAGTCGTGGGTAAACAAAAAATGATTCCGCGTTAGGTGCACCAAATAGTGACAAGCAACCCCTTACTTGGCGCATTGCAAGCTGTTCTGTTGCCAGATGGCACACTTCAACTTGAGGATAACTCCAGGAACGGTAAACAAACTAGGAGCAGTACCCTGTTACAACAGGAAATATTCTCCGCTTACAAAAAAGACCGCAGGAACTGGTTACTCTTTCTCGGCTTTTCCGATCCTGGCGTTTCTCTTCCTGGTTCTCTTGATTTCTGGCGTCGTTTCAGTGCGCTCTTTGTTCATCATTTGCGGCTGACTCCGGATCTGGAAGAACTTCGTCACCTGGTGAAAATTCCTTTGCCGGAACAGGAAGTTGCAGAGCTGCTGGAAACACTTCCACCAATGATTGGCGGGGAGTATATCAACTCCAGGCTTATGGTGGCATTCTGGTCTGCTCTGACCACTTCTTTTACCACGTCCATCAAGAAGTTTTCGGGCTCTGTTGCCGAATATATTCATCATTATTCACCCAACAGTCATCTGCTTGGACGAATTTATTTCCATCTTGTCGAAAACAAAGATGATGATGCACCCTTTGCCTTTCTGGCTACCTATTCAACCCGAATGGGCGGGCATGGACAATCAAAGCACCTGCCCCTGAAGTATGCCCTCCAGGAATACAGGGATGACAGCACTAAACTGTTGGAGCTATTGACCACTGTCTATGAGGCCGCAAAAGAGAGTGCGCTGATCACAGAACTGCTGGAAAGCGATGATCTCTTTTCTCCTCTGGCCTGGACCAGTGGTGATGCGCACACATTTTTACAGGAGGTTCCTCTCTATGAGGAGGCTGGTATCCTCTGCCGTATTCCTGATTGGTGGAAGGTTAAGGGTGCGGCCGTTACACTGAGGATCAGCATGGGTGAGCAGAAACCAGCCATGGTGGGCATGGCAGCTTTGCTTGATTTTTCACCCCGGCTGATGATTGGAGAAGATGAGATATCCATGGAGGAAGCAAGGCGTCTGCTCGATGAAGTTGACGGTTTGGCTTTCATTAAAAACAAGTGGGTGACCGTTGATCGGGAGAAGCTGAAACAGACACTACTGGCCTATGAAGAGGCACAAAAGCTGACAGAACAGGAAGGAATAACCCTGGCTGAAGCCATGCGCCTGCAACTGCATTCCGGCACAGAACTGCTTACGACAAAGGGTGCTGATATGCTGGAAATTGGACATGGTCAGTGGCTGCAGTCGGTATTTAACAAAATGGTCCATCCCGGTAAATTACCGCAGGTCTTCACCAATGATCGTTTCAAAGCGCAGCTAAGACCCTATCAGGAGGAGGGCTTGCGTTGGCTCTCTGAGCTTGATAATCTTGGATTTGGAGCCTGTCTTGCCGATGATATGGGGTTGGGCAAGACTGTGCAGATTCTTGCCTTTTTAAATATCCTGGCTGACAGGAATCGCCCCGGAAAAAAAACTGTTGCTTCCCTGCTTATTATCCCCGCCTCTTTGCTTGCCAACTGGGAACAGGAAATAGAAAAATTCTTTCCGGATCTGAGGGTGTTCTTCGCCCATCCGTCCATGCATACACCTCATAGAGTAACACCACCGACCAAAAAGAACCTGGCTCGTCTGGATCTGGTCATCACCACCTATGCTCTGGCTCAGCGTTATGAATGGCTGAACGAACATAAGTGGAACTATGTTATCCTTGATGAAGCGCAGGCCATAAAGAATCCAGGCACCAAACAGACCAGAGCTGTAAAAAAGATTCCCGCTGCAAACCGTATCGCCATGACCGGCACACCCGTGGAAAATCGTTTAAGTGACTTCTGGTCATTGTTTGATTTTGTCAATCCGGGGCTGTTGGGTACGAGCAAGGAGTTTGCTGCCTTCAGCAAGGGACTGGCTGATCGTCCCGATGGCTATGGACGTCTGCGCAGGATGACTGCCCCCTTTATCCTGCGACGCCTGAAAACAGACAGTTCTATTATCAGTGACCTGCCCGATAAAGTAGAAGTGAAGAGCTGGGCTACTCTCAGCCGGAAACAGACGGTTATTTACCAGCAGCTTGTTGATAATATGGCTGAACTGCTGGAGTCTGCCGCTGGTATTCAACGCAAAGGCATGATCCTTGCGGCACTGACCAAATTCAAACAAATCTGCAATCACCCGGATCAATATGCCGGGGTTAGCGGCTACAATGAAAAAGAGAGTGGCAAGTTTGTAAGGCTCCGTGAAATAAGCACAACAATCCATGAAAAACGGGAACAGATGCTGGTCTTCACTCAGTTCAAGGAGATGACCGAACCACTGGCGAATTTTCTGGAAAAACTCTTTGGCCGTCCCGGACTCATTATTCATGGAAGCGTTCCTGTGGGGAAACGGAAGAAAATAATTGAACAGTTTCAGTCAGATAAGTATGTTCCTTTTATGGTGCTTTCACTCAAGGCAGGCGGGGTGGGACTGAATCTGACCCGTGCCAATCATGTCATTCATTTTGACCGCTGGTGGAATCCTGCTGTGGAAAATCAGGCTACCGACCGTGTTTTTCGTATCGGTCAGAAAAAAAAGGTTATGGTGCATAAATTCATTACCAGGGGTACCATAGAAGAAAAAATCGATGAGATGCTGGAGCAAAAGGCGCAACTTTCTGCTGACGTGCTGGCACCAAGTGGAGAGAGTTGGTTGACTGAAATGAAAAATGATGAGTTGTCCGATCTGTTTAGACTGCAATAGAGATCCAAGAGCGTTTTATCATTCGTCCCGCCCCAGAAAAACTTCGAATTAAAATTCTACACCAGAGTTTCATGTTACCGTGATTTTCTGAAGCAACCGCGGGATGATTGATAAAATGTTGTTGAACTGAGCAGCAGCCCCAGAGGAACCGCGTCACTGGGACTCTATGGGGTTTGCTTGTAACCTGTTGAAACACTAAAGGTATTCTTTTGCAAACTCTTTTTAGGATGACCCGGATGGAATGAGTTGCAGCAGATTGGATGAGG